>NZ_QHJG01000001.1 GCF_003184185.1 Legionella qingyii
AATTATTCTTTTTTTAAAAATAATGGTCACTTATTGTGACCATCTCTCAGGCATAAAGCGCGTGAAGTGGGCGGAATTAAATGAAATGTCAACAGACCCTTGTGGGTAGCGAACTAAATTTTAAAAACAATTTCCGTTGACCTCGATTATTAGACAATAAAGAATTATAATCCCGAAAAAAATCTTGCTTCTGTTTCTGTGATTTTTCCATAAGTCTTTTACTATTGACGTTAAATATAATATATTGGATGAATGTAAGTTCTTACTCGCTTCTTTTAAGAATAAGCAACAAAACAAACCAAATTGTGGAAAAAATACTCGATCGGTAGAGGCTAAACCCAATTTGAGTTTTTCATCCGGCCATAACTATGAAACTTCATCACTTTTTTGAGCAATCAGTTGATAATTATTCAGACAATATTGCTTTGATTTGCGATAATGCGTTTATTTCCTATCAAGAGTTAGAAAATCGTGCGAATCAATTAGCTCATTATCTTCATGAGAACAAAATTTCCAAGGGTAGCATTGTAGGCATTCTATTAGAGCGATCTATAGAATGCTATATTGCTATATTGGCGACGTTAAAAACAGGTGCAGCTTATGTACCTATTGAAGTAGATTATCCCGACGAACGGATTAATTATATTTTCTCTGATCTGCCTTTTGATGCGGTTTTAACTTCGTCTATGCAATTGACCCAAAAGAATCTGGCATGGCCAGCTTTTTATGCAGTTGATCAATTGGCCGAGGAAATTTCCAGATGCCCCTCACAGCGATTAATTCTTCAAGAAGATTTAACTGCTGATGACGTGTGTTACATCATTTACACGTCAGGCTCTACTGGAAAGCCTAAAGGAGTAGAAATTACCCAGCGCAGTATTTGCCATTATGTGCAAGTTGCGAGCAAACTTTATGATATAAAAAGTAATGATAAGGTATATCAAGGCTTTTCTTTGGCATTTGACGCCTCTTTAGAAGAGTTTTGGATGGCTTTTGCCAATGGCGCCGCCCTGGTTGCGTGTACAGCAAAAGAAGTGCGCTCTGGTCTAGGTCTAATCTCCTTTTTACAACAACACCGAGTTAGTGTTTTTTCAACAGTACCTACTTTATTGTCTACTTTAGAAGGCCAATTACCGGATCTACGCCTTTTAATCCTGGGTGGAGAATCTTGCCCATCTAGTTTGGTTAAGCGTTGGAGCAGAGAGGGGCTGCGAATTATTAATACTTATGGCCCTACTGAAGCAACGATTATTGCAACTTATGCAGAATGTCATCCTGAACAGGAAGTGACCATTGGTAAACCCTTGCCAGGTTATGAAGTCCTCATCGTTGATGAACAATTACGAGAAGTAGCTGTAGGAGAGGAGGGCGAGCTGTGTATTGCTGGAGTTGCCCTAGCTCGTGGTTACGTCAATCGACCAGAGGATACAGCAAAAAAGTTTGTTTTAAATCCGGTAAATAATAATCAACGCTTATATCGAACAGGGGATTTAGTTTCAAGAGCTCCTAGTGGTGATCTCCTTTTTGCAGGGAGAATAGATGATCAAATCAAATTGCGTGGGTTTCGTATTGAATTAAACGAAATTGAAACGATTATCATGCAATATGCTGGAATTAAACAAGCCGTGGTTTCATTGCAAACCCTGGAGCAACCTACGCTCGTTGCTTATTTGATTCTTGATCCAAAAAATGCATTTGATGTAAATGAATTTAAAATCTTTTTAAGGTCACGCTTACCTGATTACATGCTGCCATCCCTAATTGAGATTTTAGAAACGTTTCCAGTTTTAGCCAGCGGTAAAGTGAATCGCAAAGAGCTTCCTAGACCTGTGCAAAAGTCAGAAAATGTTTATATAGCACCAGAATCTGAGTTAGCTAAGGAAATTGCTCTAGTCTGGGAAAATGTATTTGATTGTAAGAATATTTCTGCTGGAGCAGACTTTTTCTATGATTTAGGTGGACATTCACTGCATGCCGCAAAAGTAATTTCTAATTTACGCAAAATACCTGCCTTAAAAAATATTTCAATACTTGATTTATATAAAAATCCAACAATTAAGCAATTAGAACAGAAGTTTAGTGCCCCTCATAGCAATCCACAAATTGATGGGCAACAAACGGTTAAGAACAAGTACAAAGTACCACAATGGAAATACTATTTGTGTGGGGTTGGTCAATTTTTTGGATGCTTATTGCAATACGCGGTAGGTACTTTACAGCTATTGGCTGTTATTTTGTGCTACAGCTGGGTTAGCTCTGAGTATTCGATTATTTCCAGAGAGTCACAGCTTGCATTTCTAGCTTTGTTTTTATCGATGCCAATCATTTCGTTATTTATCACGATTGGTTTGAAATGGATATTATTGGGACGGGTAAAGCCTGGTGAATATCCACTTTGGGGATGGTTCTATTATCGTTGGTGGTTAGTGCAAAGGCTGCAGAAGAATTTGTTTTTAGCTAAATTTTTAGTTGGTTCGCCATTAGCTGGTATCTATTATCGCTTACTAGGAGCTAAAATAGGTAAGAACTGTTATTTGGGTTCCATGCAAATTTCTGCACATGATTTGTTGACCATCGGAGATAATACTTCTATTGGTGCGGACAGTAGACTTAACGGTTATATCATTGAGGACGGTTGGTTAAAAATAGGCCCTATCAATATCGGCAATAATTGTTATATAGGTTCACGTGCCGTTGTTGGGTTAAATACACAGATTGAAGATCATGGCGTCTTGGATGAAATGTCCATGCTACCTGATCAGGGCTTAATTCCTCAAGGAGTCTATTTTTCAGGCTCTCCAGCGGTTCCAGGTACTATTCCTGCGGATCATGTTACTCGGAAAAAAGTTGCGGTTGACGAATCTACCATGCTGGAAAATACCCTTTTTGGTATTTTGCATTACTTAGGCGTCGTTTTTGTCATGGTGGTTTATTATTTATGCTTAATTCCCTCAATCTCTTTAATTAGCTATTACTATGATCAGAGTCACTATCTGACCACCATGTTTTTTGCCATACCTTTAGGGGCTATCCTGTTTTTAGGATTATATTATTCCGCTATTGTGCTCTGTAAAAAGATTATTTTGGATAAGGTAAAACCCGGTGATTATCCCTTGAAGAGTTTTTATTATTTCCGTCATTGGATTCTGGTGAAATTATTGGATGGGGATGAAATCTCGATTATGGCAGACACTTTATATATGCCTGCTTTTTTACGATTGCTGGGGGCAAAATTAGGGAAGGGAGTAGAAATGGGGGAAACTCCGCATATTATTCCTGACCTAGTCACCATTGAAGAAGGTGGTTTTACCGCCAGTTCTGTCGCTCTAGCCTGGCCTAGTGTTTATAATGGTTTTATTTCTTTTGCTCCGGTGACCATCGGACGTAGAGGCTTTGTAGGGAATGTCAGTTTATTATCTGCTGGTAAATCGATTGGTGAAGGCGCTCTATTAGGATGTCTATCAGTGACTCCATCAGATGGCAGAGCAGCAGAGCCTTATTCTGCCTGGCTAGGTTCACCTGCTGTTTTTTTACCAAAGCGAGAGTTATTTGTTGGATTTTCTGATAAGGATACATTTTATCCCTCCAAAAAGCTCTATTTCATGCGCTTACTCATTGAATTTATACGAATTATTTTACCATCGACTTTTTCATTAATTGCATTATTCAATATGCTTTATGTCTTGGATTATATGTTAAGTGAGTACTCCTGGCTTGTTACCGCACTGATTCTTCCACCAGTAGAGATGTTCATTACAGTTTGTCTTGTTGGCGTGTTGGTCGCCCTCAAATGGATAATGTTAGGTAAATTAAAACCTTTAACCAAGCCTATTTGGGATCCCTTTATTTGGAAAAATGATGTGATCGAATATTCGTATAACTATTATACGAACCCGCATTGGACTAATAAAGTTTTAGGGACTCCTTTTGCGCTTTGGGTGCATCGTTGTTTAGGAACTAAAGCAGGGAAGAGGGTTTTCACAGACAGTGCCGAGTTTTCAGAATTTGATTTAATTACAATTGGTGATGATGTATGTATCAATGCCGAGACTATAATTCAAACTCATCTCTATGAGGATAGAATATTCAAAGTCTCAAATGTCACTATTGGTTCTGGTTGTAATGTAGGTGTTGGATCAATTGTTCTCTACAACACGTTGATGGAAGAAAACTCTTCTTTGGGTAGTCTTTCTTTACTAATGAAGGGGGAACGGTTACCTGAAAATACTCATTGGGCTGGTATTCCTGCACAATCGACAGCACTTGGATTGTCACATCAACAAGTTGCCCCTCAACTTGCTCCAGAAGAAAGTCCAGAAGAAGCTCTTCCAGAGTTATTGTAGTAATGTAGCCAGGGAGAAGCGAGGCAGAACTCAGGTTCCGCTCTTCGCTTCAATCCGGCTACTATAATAGAACTTACCCCAACAAATAATTGTCAATTAAGCGGATGTTATCAATTCGTACTGCCGCAAAACGACGACCTTGATGTTCTTCAACATACTCTACAGCAATCCCTTTTTGAGTTAATTGTTTGATGATTTGCTCACATGTCAGCTCTTTTTGCTGGAATAATCTGGCAAACTCTTCAGCCAAGGCCTTTTGCTCTTGATTGAGGCGGTTATTACGTGAGCTGTAAGCTAATCCACTTGGTTCACGGATCGTTGGACATGCTTTAATTTCAATATCCATAAAAAAAGCATTAACCATCCCTTGAATCAATAAGTATTGTTGATAGTCTTTTTCACCGAAGTATGCTCTTTGAGGCTTAGCTAAGTTCAATAATTTCATCACTACAGTTAATACACCGTTAAAGTGCCCGGGCCTATGGGTTCCTTCCATGAGTTGGCAAAGTTGATGCTCATGTACCTGATAATTGTATTCATCCACATACATGGATTGTTCATCCGGAAGAATGCAAAAATCGACACCGGAATCTTCCATAATTTTAAGATCCGCTTCTAATGTTCGAGGATAAAGTTTAAAGTCCTCGGTTTGATTAAATTGTGTTGGATTTACAAATAGACTGGAAATAGTATAGTGATTCTCTTTTTTACTGGCTAAAAACAGAGAGGCATGCCCCGCATGCAAATTACCCATGGTTGGCGCAAAGCCCAGAGTTAATTGGGTAGATAAAGTTTTACGAAAGCTTATCCATTCGTTCAGATCGTGAAAAATTTTCATGAGTTACTCCTTAAATATAGTAACCATTTAAATTGTGGGCTGGGATGAAGTGAAGCATAACCCGGGTTGGAGTACTTTCACCCAGCTACAATAGTGCTAACAGTTACAATTTGTGAACCAGAATAATTTTTGATAAAAAAATCATCAATAATTATTTAGGTTCACTTTCTAATTAAAATGAATGTTCCGCCGTTGGAAAATTGACCTGTTGAACCTGCTGTGCATAGGCATTTAATGCATCTAATAGAAGTTCTTTGCCTTGAAGGTATCTTTTGACAAACTTGGGATTAAATTCTGTTTGTAAACCCAGCATGTCATGCCAAACAAGAACCTGTCCATCAGTATGAGAACCCGCTCCAATACCAATAGTAGGTATACTTAACGACTCGGTTATTGTGAGCGCTAGTTGTTGGGGAACACATTCGATGACTAGAGCAAAACATCCAGCCGCCTCTAACTGATGAGCTTGCTGGAGTAGTTGTTCTGCCTGCTCTTTGTTTTTTCCCTGTATCTTATAGCCACCTAATTGATGAATGGATTGAGGGGTTAAACCGATATGTCCAACAACTGGGACGCCTGCATTTACGAGATAGGAAATGGTGTGACACGTATCTGCATCTGCCCCTTCAATTTTCACTGCTTGCGCACCTGCTTGTAATAAGTGTTTTACATTATCTACAGTTTGATTGAGTGAACTTTTATGGCATAAAAAGGGAAGGTCACTGATTAAAAATTGCTGTTTTAGGCCGCGTGCTACAGCTTGGGTATGAAGTATCATCATCTCCATGGTAGCCGTAACGGTTGTTTCATGGCCGTGTACGGCCATGGCTACAGAATCTCCGACCAGGACGCAATCAATATTTGATTCAGCTACAATGCAGGCAGATGGATAATCGTAGCAAGTTATCATGGAAATTTTTTGTTGTTCTTCTTTTTTACGTTTGAAATCATGAATTTTCATGCTGCGCTACCCCTTAATAACAAAGAGTAAGCAGTATGATGGAAAGCGAAACGCACTATAGGTACCTGTCGCATGGATCAAGTCCTCCCAAAAAAATTGAAATATGAAGTCGCTGCCGATAGGTCAGCGCATTATGAGTAGCTATTCAGCCGGCTCACATTGGTTATCATATTGCAAATTCGGATAGATGAGAAGTGGATGTAAATGCATTTATCTCCGGGTGCAGCGTAGCTGTTTCAATATTGACGTTGCTGCATTTTGCACTTTATCCATTTTGTTCATCTATAATTCTGAGTTATCATTAATGTTTCGCACAGCGGCTATTTTATGTGGAAAACGCAACAATTTGTGTGAAATATGTACTTTATAATGGGCTTTTTATGCAAATCACTGAAAAATTAACTCTCCCGGGTGAGCATGCTTTGTTTTTGCAAGGAGCGACTGGGAAACTGGAGGCAGTTTTAACTGTTCCAGAGCAGAATCATTCTGACTTCATCGCCTTTTTAGGGCATCCTCATTCCCTACAAGGGGGCACTATGAGTAATAAAGTAGTGACTACCTTAGCACGTGTTTTTAGAGAATTAGGTATTCCTTCATTGCGTTTTAATTTTCGTGGGGTAGGCCAATCGGAAGGATCTTATGATGCAGGGATAGGTGAAAGCGAGGATATGCTGGTGTTGGTTCGTGAATGGCAAAAGGTGCAGCCCGAGAAAAAACTAATTTTTGCGGGCTTTTCTTTTGGTTCTTATGTGACTTATCGCGCCTCGGCCCAATCGGATTCCAAATTATTAATTTCGGTAGCCCCGGCAGTGCATCATTATAATTATCAAGAATTTAATCCTATCCCATCTCCTTGGCTTATTGTACAAGGCGATGAAGATGAAGTAGTTCCTTCTGCTTTAGTTTTTGATTTTGCCGCCCAAGCTGATATACCGGTGATTCAGTTTGCGAACACAGGCCATTTTTTTCATGGTAAATTAATTGAACTGAAAGCAAAGCTCACGGAATACATTCGATCTCAGGTTATTTTATAATGAATTTGATTATGCAATATGAAGCCGCAATTCATCGCGGTGACATCGACGATGATCCTTTGCAACGAGACATATTGACGCACCTGGAGTCTCTTGCTAATAACGTAAAAAAATCGAATTCATCCTGGTTTTATCCATTAATTAAACCTCGAATTAAGGGGATATACCTTTATGGCCCTGTTGGGGTAGGAAAAACATACTTAATTGATTTATTTTATGACTGTCTCGAAGAGAAAAAGAAGGCTCGCTTTCATTTTCATCATTTCATGCAACAAATTGATGCGCAGTTAAGACGATTACAAGGTCAGAAAAATCCTCTTCGCCAAATCGCTAAGAAATTAGCCAAAACGACACGGGTACTTTGTTTTGATGAGTTTATGGTCCATGATGTGGCTTATGCCATGATTTTAGCGGAGTTGTTGCAATCTTTAATTGCTTATGGCGTTATTTTGGTAATTTCTTCGAATATACCTCCAGATGATTTATATCGTAACGGAGTTCATCGGAAACGATTTTTACCAGCTATTGCAGCAATTAAGGAACACTGCGAGGTACTGCATTTAAATGAGCAAAGAGATTATCGGGTTGGGAGAGCGCCATTGTTAGACGCTTATTTATTTCCTTTAAATGAGCAAACCACCTCGGTTATGGAGCAACAATTCACGTTTTTGGCGCGTGAATTTAAAGAAAATGGTACTATTACAATACAGAATCGCGAGATCCCTTACCTTAAGCTTGCAGAACAATCGATTTGGTTTGCTTTTGATATTTTATGTAATTTGCCTCGTAGCCAATTGGATTATTTAGAGATTGCAGATAAATTTGACACTATTTTTTTAAGTAATATACCTGCATTAACAGCCAATCATACCTTGCAAACAATTATGTTCATTCACTTTATTGATGTGATGTATGATCGAGGAATAAATATTATTATTTCCGCAGAGGTTGCAGTTGAGGAGTTGTATGTTGAAGGCGAAATGCAAGAAACGTTCAAGCGTACATTAAGCCGGTTGCTGGAAATGCAATCGGTAGATTATTTGGCACGCCATCCCAAAAGAACACTTAAGGAGTTGATTTCAGATAATTCTTAATCGCATAGGTAGTTAAAAGTGACCCAAAATTGGTTCCGCGTTGCTATACCTAGGCTATGAGTTGATCTGTGGATTTGAATAAATGTATAATTTTTTCCTAAATTGAGAATGATTCTCGATTACATTTATGCTACTATTATTTAAGATATTTCACGAGTTGCTGTTAGGACATGATAAAAATTACAGAGTTAGTACAAGGTGATAGAGTACGGTTAACCAGTTTTGGTGCAACAGAAATGCAATACAGACGCAGACTTTTGTCTTTGGGAGTGACTTGCGGGACTGAGTTTTTAGTTGTCCGAATGGCTCCTTTAGGATGTCCTATACAAATTGAAGTCAGAGGAACGGCCTTAACATTGCGCAAGGAAGAGGCGAGCCAATTAATTCTGGAGCGTATATGACTCATGTATTATTGGTCGGTAACCCTAATTGTGGTAAGACTACCTTATTTAATGCATTAACTGGTGATAATCAGCGCATTGGAAACTGGCCTGGCGTGACAGTAGAAAAGAAAACAGGGTCTTTTTTTGTAGGACAGCAACGAATTGAAGTGACTGACTTACCCGGAATTTATTCTTTAGTAGCTCATGCGGATGGCATCAGCCAAGATGAGGGAATTGCTGCTCAGTCTGTTGTAACCATTGAAGCAGATTGCATTATTAATGTGATCGATGCATGTCATCTCGAGCGGCATTTATATTTGACCACCCAAATTTTGGAATTAGGAAAACCTGTACTGCTCGCGTTGAATATGATGGATATTGCACAGCAAAGAGGTATATCCATAGATCCAAACGCGTTGTCACAACAATTAGGTTGTCCTGTTATCCCGATCCAGGCACATAAAAAAATAGGCATGGCTCAATTGATGGAGGAGTTGACTCGGCTGCCTCAAGCAGTTTCTCCCTTGACGCTTCCTCTATCCCAAGCGATACAACAGACATTAATGACCTTGGAAAACACCTTGATTTACGAAGGTTATAGTCAATCGCTTGCTTATTATTATGCCCGCAGGCTTGCGGAGGGGGATAAATTACTATTCGATAAGGCAATTACTCAGGATTTAACTTTATTGAACGAAGTAGATCCTAATCTTGATGTATTATTGGCTGATGCACGATATCAGAAAATACATGAAATAGTTACGTCTGTACAGAAAAAGCGCAGTGATGCCAGTGAACATTTTACTGCAAAACTCGATAAGATTATGTTGCATCGTTTTTTTGCCCTCCCCATATTTTTTGCCATGATGTATTTGATGTTTTTATTTGCGATTAATGTAGGTGGCGCTTTTCAGGATTTTTTTGATATCAGTACCGATACAATATTCGTACAAGGGACATCATGGTTATTGCAACAAATTCATGCGCCTAATTGGATAATCGCTTTATTGGCAAATGGTGTTGGAAAAGGGATTAATACCACGTTAACGTTCATCCCAGTCATTGCGGCCATGTTCTTCTTCTTATCCTTGTTGGAATCCTCAGGATATATGGCAAGAGCGGCTTTTGTTGTAGATAAGGCGATGCGGAAGATGGGGTTGCCTGGTAAGTCATTTGTGCCGATGATTGTTGGTTTTGGATGTAATGTTCCAGCGATTATGGCTGCTCGTACCTTAGATTCAGAACGCGATCGATTATTGACCGTAATGATGAGCCCTTTTATGTCATGTAGCGCACGTCTGGCCATTTATGCAGTATTCGTTGCCGCATTTTTCCCATCAGGTGGACAAAACATCGTGTTTTCTTTGTATCTTGTAGGGATTTTGATGGCTGTATTAACAGGATTTCTCTTGCGCAAAACGACGTTAAAAGGGCATGCCTCTCCCTTAATTTTGGAGCTTCCCGCTTATCATAAGCCTGCGCTCAAGCGTTTATTTAAAGAGACTTTTATGCGCTTGCGTTTTTTTATTGTGCGTGCAGGTAAATTAATTGTACCTATTTGTGTTATTTTGGGTGGTTTAAACGCCATTACTTTAGATGGTGGAATTAATTCGGGTGAAGCCAGTACTCAATCATTGCTCTCTTTAATGGGTCAATCGATTACTCCTCTATTTACCCCAATGGGCATCCACCAGGACAATTGGCCAGCAACTGTAGGGTTACTAACTGGAATGCTGGCCAAAGAAGTGGTAGTGGGTACGTTAAATTCACTTTATGCGCAAGTAGGTCATGTGACTGAAATTGCTGCCGCACATTTTGATTTTTGGGCAGGTATTAAGGCGGCTTTCTGGTCAATTCCACAAAATTTAGCTCAATTGGGTTCTGCATTGATAAATCCTATATTGGCTAGCGCAGCAGATAATCCTGTATCTCAGTCAGTATATGGAATTATGGCAGAGCGGTTTGATGGTAAAATAGGGGCATATGCTTATCTGCTGTTTGTACTTCTTTATATTCCTTGTGTATCTACTATGGCGGTCATTCGACAAGAAGCAAATAAGAAATATATGTGGATTTCTGTAATTTGGTCTTTTGTGATTGCATATGTTACTGCAGTTGTATTTTATCAAGTAGCTAAATGGATTCAAAGTTCAGAGCAAAGTATGGTCGAGATTCTTTTATTCTTATTGATCCTATTTTTTGTTATAGGCGTGCGCCAATACACCAAACGCAGCACAAGGAGGAATGATGCTGTTGCAAATACGTGATTACATTTGCCGTGAAGGTGTCGTCAGTACCCAACAATTGACTAGGGAATTTCGTGTGGATCTTCCTGCATTACAACCCATGCTAGATTTATGGATCGGGAAGGGCGTAATACGTAAATGCCAGGAAAAGGCAAATTGTCAAAGTACATGCTTTAAGTGTCACTCTAGCGCCCCTGAATATTACCAATATCTTTTATAGCTTGCTGCTGCGCAAATTGTATTTTTTTACGGGTTTTTTACTTAAGCTGTTTTAACTTTCGTGCTCATTCACTAAATTTGGGCTAATATACTCATATAGGTTTGATTTACGTATGGTAAGCAAATGGCTGATGAACCAGATATTCCTACTGTTGACGAAAACTCAGAGTTAATTGATAGTATCGATAACAGCATCGACTTGCGCAAGTTACAAATGGAAGAAGATTTAAATGATCCTGTAACTTTGGTTGAGCGTGTTTATCAAATCTGGTGGCATTGGGCAGATTTTCAACTTTATATTGTATCTCCATCGATTGATCTTGTTTCTCCTCCTGTAATAATTAAACCCGAACTAATCTTCGGAACAAATGAGTTTGAATTTGTATATTCTATTCTTGATTCAGGATCAAAATTATCTACGTCTAAAGGCGAAGAGCTGTTCTCTGCCGGAATGTCAATGTATAAGCTCTACATGACCATAGAAAAAATGATATATATTCTGGTTGAGCGTTTGAAAGAAGAAGGCATTGATAAAGAAACAGAGGTGCAAGTAGCTTTCGGTGGGCATTTGCTTCCCCAAAGAAAAGCCTTTGAGTCGATTATCAATTTACCTTACAACGTCGTAGTAACTAACTTTGATCCGGGCGCATGGGGTGAGCGTTACTTACAAATTGTCAAACAAAATGCAGATAAGTATGGATATCCTTCTGAATCGCCGCGTGAAATATTTCGACAACCGTATAAAACATCCGGTTCAGGTCCAAAAAGATAAGTATGTTCTGACGGATTGTCTTTAATGCACTTTTGATTGGCTGTTCAATTATTTTTAGTTGAGTTTTATTGCTTCACTTTTATATACTTCCCCTGTGTAAAGGCTTGCAACATCTTTACAAAAATTTCCTTAGCAATACAATAGATTGGTCTTTCATTTGGCACATCAAATATAAGCACAATAAAAGATCTAAATGAAAAAAGATCTGATTATTTGCATCATAGAATGACAATTTGTAAAAATATTAATTTTGCTTGAGTCAGTTGTCGAAGTATTATCTAACAGTATTTACAAAATTTATTTTGAATTGAAGATTTTTTAATGAATGAGGTAATTAAAGAAAATTTATTTGAATTAGATGGAAACAAATTAAAATTTGCTCGGATTAGGCAGGAGCTTATCTTGCACGATAAAAACAGAGTGCTATACTTCGCATTTGTGCGATTTAATTAACATTTCTAATTAAGGAAGAAATTCACAGTGAACAAAAAAAGACCCGTTAATCTGGATTTGGGCAGTTTAAAATATCCCCCTATGGCTATAGCGTCCATCTTACATAGGATTTCAGGGGTAGTTTTATTTTTACTGTTACCCATTATGTTGTACATTTTTGGCCAGTCAATGCAATCAGAAGAAACATTTGCGCAGGTGAAAAATTTGCTGTCTCATCCTGCTTATAAAATGGTCATGTGGGCATTTGGTGCCTCGATGATTTACCATTTGCTTGCAGGGATTAGGCATCTTTTGATGGATATGGGGTTTGGTGAGCATCTTGATGCTGGTAGGCGTTCCGCTGTTTTAGTCATTTTTCTTGCCATTATTTTGTCAATTTTTCTAGGAATCTGGATATGGTAAATAATGTCACCAGCTTAACAGGTAATGGGTTAAAGGATTGGTTGATTCAAAGAGTTACAGCAGTTTATTTTGCTGCATATGCTTTTTTTATAATTGGTTTTTTGTTATTGCACCCTGAGCTGGGGTTTGCGCAATGGCACGCTCTTTTTTCCAATGTATTAGTTCGAATTGCGTCTCTTATCGCATTGTTTGCGCTTTCATTGCATGCATGGGTAGGTATTTGGACTGTGACTACCGATTATATGAAGTGTACTGCTCTGCGTTTATCAGTACAAATGTTAGTAGTTTTATGGCTCCTTAGTCAATTTATCTGGGGCTTAATGATCCTTTGGGGGCAGTAGCATGGCAATTGCACGTAACACATTTGATGCAGTAATCATTGGAGCTGGTGGGGCTGGAATGCGAGCTGCACTGCAGATGGCAAATTCAGGTTTAAAAGTCGCACTTTTATCTAAGGTATTTCCAACTCGGTCACATACAGTATCTGCTCAAGGAGGTATTACTTGTGCACTGGGAAATGCGCATGAGGATGATTGGCGTTGGCATATGTATGATACCGTGAAAGGTGCTGACTATATTGGTGATCAGGATTCAATTGAATACCTCTGTAAAACGGGCCCTGAAGCTGTATATGAACTCGAGCATATGGGGTTGCCTTTTTCACGCATGGATAATGGTAAAATTTATCAGCGTCAGTTTGGCGGTCAATCCAAAAATTTTGGTGGCGATCAAGCCGCGCGAACCTGTGCTGCAGCGGATAGAACCGGGCATGCGTTATTACATACCCTCTACCAACAAAATTTAAAAGCTAAAACACATGTATTTAGTGAATGGTATGCGCTTGATCTCGTTAAAGATTCGCATGGACATATATCCGGTGTTACTGCGATGTGTATCGAAACAGGAGAGGTAGTATTTTTCCAATCAAGAGTATGTATTTTGGCTACCGGTGGCGCAGGCCGTATTTACCAATCTACAACCAATGCCTTTATTAATACTGGTGATGGTTTTGGTATGGCATTAAGAGCCGGTATCCCATTACAAGATATGGAAATGTGGCAGTTTCATCCTACTGGAATTGCTGGAGCTGGTGTTTTGGTGACTGAAGGTTGTCGAGGTGAGGGCGGTTATCTGATTAATAAGGACGGCGAACGTTTTATGGAGCGTTACGCGCCGCGAGTTAAGGATTTAGCTTCCCGAGATGTAGTTGCTCGATCGATGGCACTTGAGATCCGTGCCGGTAAAGGTTTTGATCCTAAAGGAGTTGATCACGTTAAATTAAAATTGGATCACCTGGGTGCCGATCTTATTAAATCACGCTTGCCGGGAATTCGTGAGTTGTCTATGAAATTCGCAGGAGTTGATCCAATTGTTGAGCCAATTCCCGTAGTTCCTACTTGCCACTACAGCATGGGCGGTATACCTACAAATATGTATGGCCAAGTACTTACCAAAACCAACGGTATTGAACATACTGTAGATGGTTTATATGCAGTAGGTGAGTGTGCTTGTGTTTCTGTACATGGTGCGAACCGTTTAGGTGGTAACTCATTACTGGACTTAGTTGTTTTTGGCCGCGCAGCAGGATTGCATGTTGAAGAGCTATGGCAGTCAAATCAATTGCCTGAAATGACTTATATTAGTGATGATGATATTGCTCCATCATTGCAACGATATAACCGATGGAATAATTCAACAGACGGTGAAAGCCCAGCAGTAATTCATGATGAAATGCAACGTGTAATGCAAGAAGACTTCGGTGTCTTCCGTACCGGTGAAGTAATGGCTTCTGGCTTAAAACGTCTTCAGGCTCTGCGTGAGCGCTTGGCGCATGCTAAATTAGAAGACAAAAGTAAGATATTTAATACAGAGCGAGTTAGTGCATTAGAGTTGGATAATTTGATGGCAACTGCATATGCTACAGCGCAGTCTGCAATTGTTCGTACAGAAAGTCGCGGTGCTCATAGTCGTGAAGATTATCCAAAACGCGATGATGCGAACTGGATTAAACATACGCTATATTTTGAGGAAGGTGAGAAGATTGATTTTCGTCCAGTTAATGCATCACCTAAGCATGTCGAGCCTTTTGCGCCAAAAGAACGCGTTTACTAAAGAGGATAGATTACATGGCAGCAGATAGTAGAAAATTGACCCTATCAATATATCGCTATAATCCTGAGGTGGATGCTAAGCCTTATATGAAAGATTATGAATTGGAGATCCCAGTTAAAAGCGATCCGATGTTACTCACGTTACTCGAACGTTTGAAAGCAGAACAGGACCCCTCCATCACGTACCGACGTTCTTGTCGCGAAGGAGTTTGTGGCTCGGACGGTATGAATATTAATGGGACAAATGGCTTGGCTTGTATTACCCATGTGTCTCAGTTGAATACCGATAAAATAGTTGTCCGTCCTTTGCCTGGATTTCCTGTAATTCGTGATTTAGCAGTTGATATGACGCAGTTTTATCAACAATATGAGCGTATAGAGCCTTATTTGCAAAATAATGAGGTTCCTCCAGCTCAAGAACGGTTGCAATCACCAGAGGAACGCGCTCAACTTGATGGATTATATGAATGTATTTTATGCGCATGTTGTAGCAGTTCATGTCCTTCATTCTGGTGGAATCCGGACAAATTTGTTGGTCCTGCTGGATTATTACAGGCAAGACGATTTTTAGCAGACAGTCGTGATACAGCCACAGCAGATCGTTTGGATAAATTGCAAGATCCATTCAGTGTATTTCGTTGCCGCAGTATTATGAATTGTACTAATGTCTGCCCTAAAGGACTCAATCCAACGAAAGCGATTTCCGAGATTCGCCAACAAATGTTGACAAAAGAGACCTAATAGTACTTTTCTTATTTTTAAGGTACTGGTAAAAGCCATGTATAGAAAAATATAGTTCCCATACAATGGGAATGATCTTAAATGAGCTCGAAATCAGTATAAGGATGATCCCCGCACTTGCGGGGATAGCTGTTTTATCCACGGGGATGAGTGGAATAGCCAATTTACTGGTGGTAGTGATTAATACCCCTTTGGAGAAAAGAAAATGAGCAGTTCCGATCTGCAAAAAAAATGGGCTTCTTCCTATTTATCTGGCGGAAGTATGGCTTATGTTGATAGTCTTTATGAAGATTATCTTGCTGACCCGAGTTCGGTTTCATCCGATTGGCGAGCAGTATTCAGTGCTTTGCCTAAGGTTAATAGCGCCGAAAAAGAATTCTCGCATAGAGAAATTCGTGATTATTTTTTGCAGAATGCAGATAAAAAAGCAATACCTGTCGTTCAAGCTTCAGATAGTCAGCAGTTTCGGATTGCCGATTTAATTAACGCATATCGCTCATTGGGCCATCATGCGGCCAAACTTGATCCTCTGGAAATGACAGAGCGTACTCCAGTGCCTGCATTGGAATTGGAGTATCACCACTTATCCGATGTAGATAGAAACCGTAAGTTTTTTGCAGGCACTAGATTTAATGGTCCAGAAATGACTCTGGATGAAATATATCAAGCACTGCGCGAAACATATTGCAGCAGTATTGGTATTGAATATATGCATATTTCTAATACTGAAGAAATAGAATGGCTGCAAGAACGAATGGAATCTGTACGTGGCCGACTTAAGTTAGATGCAGCAAAAAAAATGCAAATTTTAAAAGATTTAATTGCTGCGGACGGTTTGGAGCGTTATTTAGGTACACGTTACGTGGGTCAAAAGCGATTCTCTCTTGAAGGGGGCGATTCACTAATTCCCATGATGAAAGAAATTATTGAGTGTGCTGGCAAAGATAATGTTAAAGAATTAGTTATTGGTATGGCACATCGAGGCCGCTTAAATGTACTCGTGAATGTACTAGGTAAAGAACCTAATCAACTGTTCCAAGAATTTGAAGGAAAAATAAAATATGAACGTACTGGTGATGTGAAATATCATTTAGGTTTTTCTTCAGATATAAAAACAAATTCGGGCTCAGTAGTACACCTGGCTTTAGCTTTTAACCCTTCACACTTAGAAATTATTGGACCAGTAGTAGAGGGATCTGTGCGTTCTCGTTTAGGTCGACGTAGTGATCTGGACAAAAAAGATAAAGTTGTTCCTGTCGTTATTCATGGCGATGCTGCATTTGCCGGCCAAGGTGTCGTAATGGAAACTTTTAATTTTTCTCAGGCCCGTGGCTATTGTACTGGTGGTACCGTTCACATTGTAATTAATAACCAAATAGGCTTTACTACCAGCAATCCTCTCGATGCTCGTTCTACTTTATATTGTACTGATGTTGCCAAAATGGTTCAGGCTCCTGTTATTCATGTGAATGGCGATGATCCTGAAGCAGTGGTGTTTGCGACCAGACTGGCATTTGATTTCAGAATGAAATTTAAACGAGATGTAGTAGTGGATCTCGTATGTTATCGACGACATGGCCATAATGAGGCAGATGAGCCGGCGGTAACCCAACCTGCAATGTATCGAAAAATTAAATCCATGCGCCCCTTGCGCGAAATTTATGCTGAACAATTGGTACAAGAAGGTTTTCTGACCAGTAAAGATGCTGAAAAATTAGTAGATGCATATCGTGATGCCCTGGATCAGGGTAAAGCGGTTGTAGATTTGGTTCATGGTGATTATGAAGGTAAGTATGCAGTTGATTGGACCCCTTATCTGAATGCAAAATGGACAGATAAAGTAGATACCACAATCAAAAAAGAGAACTTACAAAAATTAGCTAAAATATTAAGCACATTGCCAAAAGGTTTTGCATTGCATCCAGTGGTTCAACGCTTATTAAATGAACGTGATAAGATGACTGCCGGTGAGTTACCGATGAACTGGGGATATGCAGAAATTATGGCATATGCCAGTTTAGTTCAAGAAGGTTATGGTGTGCGTTTGTCTGGCCAGGATTCTGGAAGAGGAACTTTTGCTCATCGCCATGCTGTATTGCATGATGTTGAAACTGGAGAGGCGTTCACTCCTTTGGAGCAAATCACCAATGAGCTGGACCGACCTTTTTCGGTAATCGATTCAGTACTTTCTGAAGAAGCAGTACTGGCTTTCGAATATGGATTTTCCGCCTCTGCTCCAAATTTCCTGGTACTTTGGGAAGCTCAGTTTGGTGATTTCGCCAATGGCGCGCAAGTGGTAATCGATCAATTTATTAGTTCTGGTGAGCAAAAATGGGGTCGTTTATGTGGTTTAGTCATGTTATTACCTCATGGATATGAGGGACAGGGCCCAGAGCATTCATCAGCTCGTTTGGAGCGTTATATGCAGCTTTGTGCTCAGCACAATATGCAAGTTTGTACGCCAACTACACCTGCTCAGATCTTCCATTTATTAAGAAGACAGGTTATCCGGAATTTCCGTAAACCGTTGATTGTTATGACACCCAAGAGTCTTCTACGTCATAAATTAGCAGTTTCTCCATTGGAAGATTTATTCAAAGGTAAATTCCATACTATTATTCCGGAAATTGATGCAATTGATGCACAAAAAGTTACAAAAGTAGTGCTGTGCTGTGGAAAGGTTTATTATGATTTGTTGCAAATGCGTCGTGATAAAGAATTAAACCATATAGCTTTAGTGCGAATTGAGCAATTATATCCATTCCCTAAAAAGGCACTTATGACTGAGCTAAATAAATATCCTCAGGCCAAGAAGGTTATTTGGTGTCAGGAAGAGCCACAAAATCAAGGGGTATGGTTTTCTTCTCAGCATAATATAATAGATTGTTTGCGTCCTGAACAAACCTTGCATTATGCCGGAAGGGAATTTGCTGCGGCACCTGCTGTAGGAAGCCCTGCTCTGCATGCAAAAGAACAACAAGCTTTAGTAGAGCAAGCTTTATTGGACTAATTGTGAGTTTCTCGTAGTCTGGAGTATGGCTTTGCCTTTTTCCAGACTACAATTTGTTAACGAATTTAATAAAATAAGAAGGTATAACCATGTCTATTGAAGTCAAAGTACCTGTTTTGCCTGAGTCGGTTGCAGATGCAACTGTAGCAGCGTGGCATAAAAAAGTAGGTGATAAAGTTACCCGTGATGAGAATTTACTCGATCTGGAAACAGACAAAGTCGTACTGGAAGTTCCTGCTCCTGCTGATGGAATACTGGCTGAAATAATGTTTCAAGAGGGTGACACAGTTCGTTCAGGTCAATTACTTGCCAAAATCAAAGAGGGTGCTGGATCTGAAGCTAAAGAAGAAAAAGCAGAAGCATCTAAGGCTAGTGAACAATCTGAACGTGATGAAGTAAGTGCTAAAGAAGATAAGTCAACCAGTCCTGTAGTTCGACGGATGATGGCAGAACATGACCTCCAGCCTGGGCAAATACAAGGCAGTGGCAAAGATGGTCGTATTACTAAAGAAGATGTTCTCGCTTATATAGAATCGAGTAGAGAAAAAACATCCCAATCTAAAGAAAGTGGAAAAGAGCAAACACAAAAAGCACCTATGGGCTTACGTGAAGAGCGTCGGGTTCCAATGACACGCTTGAGAGCTAAAATCGCGGAACGTTTATTGGAAGCTCAGCATAATGCAGCGATGTTGACGACTTTTAATGAAGTCAACTTGAAAGCAGTGATGGACATGCGTACTCAATATAAAGACAGTTTTGAAAAAAAACACGGAGTCAAACTTGGGTTTATGTCCTTTTTCACCAAAGCTGTTGTCGAGTCATTAAAGCGTTTTCCTGCAGTGAATGCCTCTATAGATGGTCAGGATGTGGTTTATCATGGCTTTTATGATATTGGTATCGCCGTCTCTACTGAGAGAGGATTGGTCGTACCTGTGATTCGTGATGCAGATCAGATGAGTATGGCTGAAATTGAATTGGCAATTAATGATGCTGCAAAAAAGGCTAGAGAAGGTAAGTTAGCCATGGAAGACATGCAGGGAGGTACCTTTACTATCACGAATGGTGGGGTATTCGGTTCTTTATTAGCTACTCCGATCATTAATCCACCCCAAACTGGAATTTTGGGAATGCACAAAATTGAAGATAGACCTGTAGTGGAAAAAGGACAAATCGTGATTCGTCCTATGATGTATGTGGCTTTATCTTATGATCATCGATTGATTGATGGTAAAGATTCAGTACAGTTTTTGGTAAGTGTGAAAGAGTTATTGGAAGATCCTGCTCGTCTTTTGCTTAATGTTTAATGAAATGTAACAGCGAAATTCGCTTTGGCACATAAATGTAACTGGGTGAAGGCGCAGCTGGAGCCCAGGGGTTTTTAAATTTATCAATTGTACATCCTGAGTTTGGTCTTTCTTCACCCGGGATATGATGCATAAATTAACACTTATGAGTATTGACGAATTTTGCTTTTTTAGAAAGGTAATTGCAATGAATTTACATGAATACCAGGCCAAACAATTATTTGCTAGCTACAACTTACCAGTACCAAACGGTGAAGTCGCTTACAGTGTTGAAGATGCAATGCAAGTTGCGTCACAGCTATCTACTGCGCGTTGGGTTGTTAAAGCCCAAGTACACGCTGGCGGTAGAGGAAAAGCTGGTGGTGTGAAATTGGTATCGAATAAAGATGAGTTAGCTGCAGCAGTCAAATCATTATTAGGTACACGTTTAGTTACATATCAAACCGATGCTCATGGACAACCAGTTAATGCTGTTTTAATTGAGGAAACATGTGATATTGGTAGAGAATTATATCTAGGAGCGGTTGTTGATCGCGCTACACGCCGTATCGTATTTATGGCTTCTACAGAGGGTGGTGTAGAAATCGAAAAAGTGGCTGAAGAAACGCCCGAAAAAATTTTTAAAGTAATTGTAGATCCTTTAGTTGGTGTGATGCCATTTCAATGCCGTGACGTAGGATTTAAATTAGGCCTCAAAGAGGATCAAATTAAGCAATTTACTCATTTGATGATGGGCTTAGGCAAAATGTTTGTTGATTGTGATCTGAGCTTATTAGAAATCAATCCACTAGTTGTAACAAAACAAGAACAATTAATTTGTTTGGATGGAAAAATTAATATCGATGGCAACGCATTATACCGTCAACCCAAATTAAAAAGCATGCGTGATACAACTCAAGAAGATGAGCGCGAAAATCGTGCCAGCGACTGGGAGTTAAATTATATTCCTCTAGATGGCACTATTGGCTGTATGGTAAACGGTGCTGGATTGGCAATGGCGACCATGGACGTGATTAAGCTTCATGGTGGTGAACCGGCTAACTTTCTTGATGTTGGTGGTGGCGCGACTAAGGAACGAGTCAGTGAGGCACTGAAAATTATTGTCTCCGATGACAACGTCAAAGGTATTTTGGTAAATATTTTTGGTGGTATCGTTCGTTGTGACCTCATTGCTGATGGTATTCTTGCTGCAGTGAAAGAAGTAGATGTAAAAATTCCTGTGGTGGTACGTCTTGAAGGTAATAATGCACAACTAGGTGCTGATATTTTAAATAAAAGTGATTTGAATGTGATTGCTGCAACCAGTTTAACTGATGCTGCGAAAAAGATTGTGGCAGCTGTTGCTTAATTACTAAATTTCGAGGTTAACAATGAGTGTATTGGTTAATAAAAATACTAAGGTATTGTGTCAGGGGTTTACTGGAAAGCAAGGAACTTATCATTCAGAACAAGCGATTGCTTATGGCACACGTATGGTTGGTGGCGTGACACCCGGTAAAGGTGGACAGAAACATTTAGGCTTGCCGGTATTTAATACCATGCGTGAAGCCGTTGAAGAAACCAAAGCGGATGCGAGCGTGATTTACGTCCCCGCACCATTTTGCAAAGATTCTATTTTAGAAGCTGCAGATGCAGGCATTCAATTAATTGTTTGTATCACAGAGGGTGTGCCCGTATTGGATATGCTACAGGTAAAGGTCTATTTAGAGAATAATACTCAAGCCCGTTTGATCGGACCCAATTGTCCTGGAATCATTACCCCAGGCGAATGCAAAATTGGGATTATGCCAGGTTCAATTCACCTACCTGGTAAAGTAGGTATTGTTTCGCGTTCTGGAACTTTAACTTATGAAGCAGTAAAACAAACCACAGATAAAGGGTTTGGTCAAAGTACGTGTATTGGCATAGGTGGTGATCCAATTCCTGGAACCAGTTTTATTGATGCTTTAGCTCTATTTGAACAAGATCCTCAAACAGAAGCGATTATCATGGTGGGTGAAATCGGAGGTTCTGCAGAAGAAGAGGCAGCCGAATACATTAAATCACATGTTAGCAAACCTGTGGTTTCCTATATTGCGGGCGTTACCGCACCTGCCGGAAAACGTATGGGGCATGCTGGTGCAATTATTTCTGGTGGCAAAGGGACTGCAGCTGAAAAATATGCAGCTTTAGAAGCTGCCGGGGTGAGAACAGTACGTTCGCCTGCTGATTTAGGTGATGCAGTTGCCGAAGTTACAGGCTGGTAATCTATCAGGGTGTAATTCTGGGTTAAACAAGGCTACTATTGATTTCATGATTTTGTGCCTTGATGATTTTTGTCAATCCCGCGAAGGCGTAAATCTATTCTTGCACAGGCACATGTCTTGTTAGAAATGGGTTTATGCCTCTGCGAGAACAACATGTTCATGGTCAATATAAGTGAGCAACGCCATAACCCAGAACAATTGAATATTAACTCTGGGTTATGTACCCAATTTTCTTATGGTACTTCATGACAAATTTTCGAAGCATTGCAGATATAAGACGAGAATATGGTGATCTCAATTTAAGTGAACAATCACTTCCCGAAGATCCAATTGTTCAATTTAAGCTTTGGTTTGAAGATGTTTTAAAAAATGAAAAGAATGATCCTACTGCTATGGTTCTCTCCACCGTAGATGATCAAGGTTTCCCAGATTCTCGAGTTGTTCTGTTAAAAGGTTTGGAAGGGGGGAATTTTGTTTTTTTTACGAATTATCAAAGTAAAAAATCAAAGCAAATTCAAAACAATCCATATGTAGCACTTAATTTTTACTGGCCAGAAATGGCAAGACAAGTGCGTATTCGAGGTCAAATAACATCGATTGATAAAGAACAATCAGATCTATATTTTTCTACAAGACCGATCAAAAGCCAATTCAGTGCTATTGTTTCTCCGCAAAGCCATGAAATTGAAGGAAGAGAAGCATTGGAAAAAGCCCTGAATGATTTAATTCAAAAACATGGACAAGAACCCGTGTTACGTCCTACATTTTGGGGCGGCTACATGGTTATTCCTAATGAAATTGAGTTTTGGCAAGGACGGGATAACCGTTTGCACGATAGAATTCACTATTATCTAAAAAATGGGCAATGGACGTTTCATCGCCTAGCACCATAGTAATAACATGTATTGGCGGCAAAATTTGCCGGCAAGAAATTAAGTTCTGCCATAAATGTACATTTCATCCCTCTTTTTGTTCTTACTCTATTTTTTCTGTTTCTTAAAGATACAGAAAAAAACTTGGCCTGATAATTGCTTTATATAATATAGAATTATAAAAACTCTCATTGATGTTGTTGTTATTTTTTTTCAGGTTAAAGAAAAATTTGTCAAGATTTAGTAAATGTTTTTATTTGGTAAATAAGCGTTTATAGAAAGTCGTAAAATTGTTTTAAGTGTAGAAATTATTAACAGTATTAAAGGTAAATACTGTACGAATAAATAGAGGGTATAATCATGAACGACATAACAGCCTTACTACCACATATTAAATTACGTTTTAACATTGAACATCCAAGCTATGAAGACAGTTATGCATTTGGATATGAATGTGCACTGGCAGAAGTAGCGGAACAAGATAATCCATTTCGTGAAGGAACCCAACAAGCAGAACACTGGTTAGAAGGATGGTGGGATGCAATTGAGGGCGAAGAACCTTTATTTGAATTGAATGCTTTAGAAAAAGAGGAATTGACCACGGGTGAAGGGGTCGCTGCAAATGATCAAGAGTATGGTCATAAGCATGGCTTTTTGTCCCTGGTAATCGAAATTAGCGGTGCTATAGCAGCTTCTGCAATTGTTGGATACCAATTGTTTGAGTTGGTAGCATAGATTTTATACGTAAAAGTTATAAAGTGGTTGTAATTTTATTACTTTGTCGTACTAGTTTGCGTCCATTGGGATACGTAATCCCTTAGTGAGGGAGCTCCAGCAGAGATATGAACATTATAACAAAGTTATCATGTTAAAATCAGGAGATCCTTCGTCGTAAACTCCTCAGGATGACGTGATTACGAACGACATGTCGTAATATGCGTCAACCTCATTTGATATATTCTAATCTTTGAACAGCTTGAGTATCATAGACCGCATTCGCGCGGTTTCGGACGGATTAAATTCTTTATAAATTTCACTACCTATGTTGAGGCATATAGTCACATTATCACCAAGCCCCTTAAGTAAGTCGACACCAGATAATTTAAGGAGTTTTATGTCCTTCACAATATCACTAGCCCAAGCATCAAGATAGCTCATTTCAGTAAATACTGGAAGGAAGATATGCTCTCCCTCTTGTAAAAATAACACCACAGGTTGGTCATCATTAGAACTTTGTTCTACAGGGATAATGAAGTTGGCTTTAATAAATTCAAGATAAGCTTTATTCGCTTCTTTGGAATTACCAGCTGCTTCAAGAGCTTCTTTAATTGCAAGGTTAAGAGCGTTCATTTTTTGCCTTAGTTGTAATTTTGGACGATACCCCGGCATTTTGGTGTAAAAACAGCCGAAAATAGTATACATATAGCGATACTAGGTATATGTTATGCCATATATATCAAGTACGACAATTATAACCATTTTCTGTACCTATGAAAATGAAACCAAACTATGTGTTGAAATAAATGACAACAGCAGTATAATGTAGGTTTTGTTTGACAGATTTATTGCTCATTTTTTGGATAAATATTGTTAGTTTTTTTCATTTTTATACTGCTAACGATATAAAAGTGAGTTGTTAAATGAAATGCTGGCAATCTTTATCTTGGGGTTATTTTTTGATGTGTGTGTTGTAACCCTACAAAGCCGACTAGGATCTTATTAGCGTAGAGAGTTTATGAACAAAATACATGAGTCAAGAGTAGAAGTTTATACCAGTAAAAATTATATGGGATTTGCTTGGTTAGTATGGGGGTTGGCTGCTGCATTCTATTTTTCTGATTATATGGCTCGTGTTGCTCCTGGAGTAATGCATCGATACTTACAAATTGATTTTGGAATAAACGAAGCAGGTTTTGGTATTTTGACTGCCTCATTTTATATCCCTTATATCCTTATGCAAATCCCTGTCGGACTCACAGTAGACCGCTTAAGTATACGTTGGCTACTCACAGTGATGTCGTTAGTTACGGCTTTTGGCTGTTGTGTTTTTGGTCTTGCGGATAGCCTATTTATGGGCTCAATAGGTAGGATGCTTATAGGTTTTAGCGCGGCTTTTGCTTTCGTTTGCTCACTTCGATTGGCTACATCTTGGTTTCCCCCTACAATGCTGGGTTTGCTTGCAGGTTTAACACAGGCTTTAGGAATGCTAGGTGCTGCTGCTGGAGAAGCTCCAGTTTCATTTTTAGTCACTAATGTGGGATGGCGCCACAGTATGTTGATTATTGCATTTCTGTTCATTGCACTTGCAGCCCTATTGTACCAATTCGTACAAGATAAACCTGGTGAGCATCGTAGTGAGATCCGCTCTGCAAATCAGCTCAGTATTCTTCAGAGTTTAAAAGTCATATTATCATGCAGACAAACCTGGCTTAATGCGTTATATGCTGGATTTTTATTTGGACCAACTGCTGTTATTGGCGAGGCAATTGGTCCTGCATATCTGCAATTCGGCAGGGGGTTAGGTGCTCATGCGGCCGCTTTTGCTACTGGATTAATTTTTATCGGTTGGGGTATTAGTGGTCCTTTATCCGGTTGGCTTTCAGACAAGATGGGACGTCGTAAACCTTTAATGATTATTTCTGCATTATTTGGTGTCGTTTTCACATCCTTGTATGTATTTAGTCCTACTTTAAGTCAAAACTCAGCTTATTTATTGTTCTTCCTTTTTGGTCTAACCAATACCGGTGTTGCTATTGCTTATGCCGTTTCAACTGAAATCCATGATAGAAATGTGATAGGAACTTCTATTGCGTTTACTAACATGGTATCGATTTTTGTAGGGGCGTTATTGCAGCCCTTAGTCGGACGATTGGTTGACATGGTATCTGGTGCTCGTGCTTATAATGTCGAAACGTTATTACTTCCTGATTTCCAAGCAGGTTTGAAGTTGCTACCACTTTGTTCCATTATCGCACTTGTGTTGGCATTTACTGTTAAAGAAACATACTGTAAACCCCAAAAGCACGCCTAAGTGCTTGAAATTGTGTTGATTGATAAGAAAATAGTTACAACTGTTTTTTTATATGCTTATCGCACTCTGATGTTATTTGCTGTTATACTTTCAGCTGCAGTTTTGTATGCGAATTAATAACATGGAGACGAGAATGAAAAAATTTACAGGATTAGTAATTATCCTGGCCGTTCTAATTCTAGGCGGATATTATGGTATGGGCGTTCTTACTGAACGAACAATCAGAAAGAATATAGAAGTAATTGACCAGTCTAATGGGCTTTATGCTGAAATCCAACAATACAATAAAGGATTATTTAACTCTGAAGCTCAAATTAAGTGGCGCCTGCATATTCCCGAGCGTGTAGTACAAGATGAAAATGGACAGACTAAAACTCTTCCTGCTCAAGACTATAACATGGAGATGCCACTAACAATCCATCATGGCCCTTTTATTTATGCAAACAAACAATTACGTTTTGGATTGGGTTATGGTGAGGCAGTTTTTCCATTCCCTGCAGAATACAATCAACAATTTGAAGCTCAATTTACTGCAAACTCCGTAAAACCACAGTTAGATTTAAGTATTTTTGTTAATTACCTTAATGAAAGTACTGTGGAATTCAGCGTTCCTAATTTTAAATTAATTGCAAAAGATGGTTCTGGCGACCTTGAATGGTTAGGAATGAATTCAAAAACCACAATGTCTTCTGGGATGGGTAAAGTTGCTGGTAAAATCGTTCTGGATGGTTTAAAAGCTACTAAAGAGGGTACTCGAATTACTTTAAACAAGGTATCCAGTGATTATGATTTGCATGAAACACCTGCCGGATTGTATCTGGGCGATGCAAATTTCTCCCTACCTTCTTTTGATGTTTTTGTAAAAGATCAAAAACTGTTTTCGTTGAATGACCTTATAATTAAGTCAGATAGCGATATTGAACAACATCTTTTCAATACTCATTTTAACCTTGCTTTAAAATCAGTATTAGCGAATGGACAAAATTATGGTCCAGGGGAGTTGGATGTTGCTTTAAGAAATCTTGACGCGGATGTACTGGCTAAAATTAACCAACAAACAACAGCCATGCAAAATGGGAATGACACCCAACGGCAACAAGCAATGCTTGCTCTTCTCCCTGAACTACCCAAATTATTTAACAAGGGTGCAGAGTTTGAGATTTCTAAACTTAGCCTCAAGATTCCTCAAGGACAGGTTGAAGGGAATCTTTATGTAACATTGCCTAAAGGTGAAAATGCTAATCCATTTGAAATGATGCAAAAAATTCAAGGAAAGGCGAAGTTACAAGTTCCGGCAGAAGCTGTAAAAGCGGTTATGAAGCAATCAGTGATACAACAAATTTCCAATAAACCTGACTTGCAACAAACCTTAACTCAGCAGCTCCAAGCAAGCCAAGCTGCAGACCAAACAAATCAACCTGCTTTAACGCCTGAGCAATTGGCAGAAATGCAAACAAATAAACAACTAAGCGCATTACAACAAAATGGGCTAATTACAGTCCAAGGTACGGATTATGTAATAGAAGTGAGTTTAGACCAAGGTAAATTCACAATTAATGGAAAACCTTATGACCCTTCAATGATGAAATTCTAGGATGCAACTGGAGTAATTTTGTAAGGAGTAGATCGTAAAAAGCAGCCTACTCCCTATAAGAACTTTTTGAACTGATATTCAACATTATATATTGATTTTTAATACAGTTTTTTCTGTTCTACCCTTGTCTCAATGGGCTTGTTTCGGTAATATACTGTTTTTAAAAGGAGGAGCTAATAATAATGACAACAATCAGTAATGAAGTAGTGGATAACACCGCTTCACTGGCCGAAAGCGTAACTCTTTCAGTGCAAAAATATTTTTCAGAGCTTAAGGGAACTGATCCTGTTGACTTATACCAATTTGTACTTGAAGAGATTGAAACACCATTATTTCGTGCAGTAATGGAACATTGTAAATACAATCAGTCTCGAGCAGCAATTATGCTGGGGATTAGTCGTGGAACTTTAAGAACCAAATTACGTCGATATTTCGATGATAAATATGTTGGTACTCGCGACTAATAAAATTTATAGTAAAAAAAGGGAGCTTTTAGCTCCTTTTTTTTAGGTTCAGTTTTTGGCTAGAGAATCCAGTCTGTAATATAAATAGTTGTAAGGGTGTGGGGGATAAACTAAAAGATAGTGGACACTTATGATTAGTGTAGCCTGGATGAACCGAAGTGGAGAGCCCCGGGCTTCTATCAAAGATTTCCCGGTTGTTGTGGCTTTCATCCAGATTTTAAATTTATTCTGCGAACATGGAACTTACAGACTCTTCTATATTAACTCGTTTAATAGCCTGAGCCAACATATCAGATAAACTTACAACGCGAATTTTCTCACATTTACGTGCTTCATCAGACAAAGGAATAGTATCTGTTACTACAATTTCATCTAGTCCCGAGTTTTTAATGTTATTGATTGCAGGGCCAGATAAAACAGGGTGAGTAATATAAGCCCTAACACTGTGAGCGCCACTTTTCTTAAGTTCGTGTGCTGCAGAGCAAAGAGTTCCTGCGGTATCAACAATGTCATCAACGATAATGCAGTTTTTATTCTTTGGCTCACCAATAATGTGCATTACCTCGGATTTATTAGGACCACTACGGCGTTTATCGATGATGCATAACTCTGCATGGTCAAGACGTTTTGCGACAGCACGTGCTCTAACAACACCCCCGACATCAGGAGAGACAACCATCATATTTTTCAGATTTTGCTCTTTAATATCATCGAGAAGTATCGGAGTTGCATAAACGTTGTCGACCGGCATATAGAAAAACCCCTGGATCTGATCTGCATGTAGATCTACAGTAAGCACTCTACAAATACCTACTGATGCCATCATATCAGCAACAACTTTGGCTGTAATTGGCACACGTGCAGAGCGAACTCGACGATCCTGACGTGCATAACCAAAATAAGGAACTACGGCCGTGATACGAGATGCAGAGGACCTTCTTAGCGCATCAGCCATTGTCAGGAGTTCCATCAGATTATTATTTGCTGGAGCACAAGTTGATTGGATTATAAAAACATCTCTTCCTCGGACATTTTCAAGAATCTCGATCATCGTTTCCCCATCGCTAAACGTACCAACAGTCGCTTTGCCAATAGGTATTTGTAAATGAGAAGAAATTTGTTGAGCTAATTCCGGATTTGCATTTCCGGCAAAAATCATCATTGTGGACATGTGTAAAAAGCCTTTAGATCTAGGTTAATCATTTAACTTAAACACATAGCAGAAGACAGCCAAAAAGATATTATTATTATTTGAGCATTACAAGACGCATCCTTCCAGGTTATCTTCTGCTGTCTGTTTACTTGAATCAACAAGAATGTGGCAGGGGTGCTAGGATTCGAACCTAGGTATGCAGGGATCAAAACCCTGTGCCTTACCGCTTGGCGACACCCCTAAAATTTGCAGATTCTTACAATCATCCGTTATAAAATTGCGCTCATCCCTGCAAATGTGATGCGTATTTTGCAGTGGTTTTCGGAACATGTCAACTTTGAATGCAATAATTTTTTGTATTTTTAACGAGAAGTAGGAGTTGACATTGAGGCAAGAATGTCATATGTAGTTGAGCAAGTAAAGCAGAAACGAAATTTAGCAAGAAACTCCTAAACTTCGCTTCGTCCAAATTCAAGCTCAAACGCTGTATTTAAACAGTCCAGTTTTGAATCACTACTTTGACCATTACTCCATTTCCTTCAAGACGGATCATACTTGGCAGATCAATCCCTTTTACCGAAGTATATTTGGTGAAATTGATTGTATAGCCATTTTGCTTTAACTGTACCAGGTGATTGTAATCATCGCGATGTTCTGCTTGAACAGGGCCTGGAGCAGGAAGTCCTCTCACCCAATAATAAAGATTATTTACCGGGAGTCTGATTCCAGTTTGTTCTACTAATAGTTCATCAGCATTGTGTGACGTGACTTTTTTAGGCCCATCCTGGAATGTAACTATATCACCTTTTTTGTCGATAAGGACTGTTCCACCACCTAAAGGACCCATTAGTCGAATTTGATAAGCACCTGGGCCGCTTTGTTTCCAATTCATAGTAGCCGACCAACCTTTATTTTTATTTTTTGCAGCCATTGCACCACGAATTTCCCAGGAAGAAACAGTTTCTGTTTTTGCTTTACGTTGTTCTACTGGCATAACCTTGTTTTCAGGCAATTCTGCAGCAGGTCGGGGAGGGGCACAGGCGGTTAGCAAGAAAAAGGGAATTATTATAAAATGTTTCATACTTTTCATTTATCACCTCAAGTCCATTTTTGTAGTTTTTCAACTAACAATACGCTAGACTGTTCGCATATGCAATCAGGTTAATTAATATGAAATTAAAAGCAATTTATCCCGGAACGTTTGATCCGGTTACCAATGGGCATGTTGATATTATCCGTCGTGCGGCTAAAATTTTTCCTGACACGATTGTCGCTGTGGCAAGCAATAAGGCGAAACGTCCCTTTTTGCCGTTAGAAACAAGGATTCAACTTGTAGAAGAGTCAGTTGCTGATTTATCAGGGGTTCGTGTACTCGGATTTGATAATCTGTTAATCGATTTTGTATTAGAACAGAATGCGGGAATTATTTTACGTGGTTTGCGCGCAGTGTCTGATTTTGAATATGAATTTCAATTGGCGGGAATGAATCGAAAATTATCCAAGCAAATTGAAACACTATTTTTAACCCCATCAGAAAATTTTATGTATATTTCTTCTACTCTTGTGCGTGAAATTGCGAATTTAAATGGAGATATTTCTCAGTTTGTTCCTTCTTGTGTCGTACGGGAACTCCAAAAGAGACAGGATGAGCATGGAACATCGAGCATTATTTAAAGTACTTTTTCTAATTACAATCAGTGTTAATTTATTGTTTTATCCCACCATAACTAGTTTTGCCAAATCAAATGACATTCTTCCGCCGGGTTATGCTATAGCCAGCGCAAATCCATTGGCAACTAATGCAGGACTTGAAATTTTAGCAAGTGGTGGAAACGCTTTTGATGCAGCCGTTGCCGTATCAGCAGTATTAGCAGTAGTTGAACCATATCACTCCGGGCTAGGTGGCGGTGGATTTTGGCTTCTACATCAAGAAAATCAACATAAGAACATTTTTATCGATGGGCGGGAGACTGCACCGTTGGCTGCGAAAAAAGACATGTATTTGGCACCAGATGGGAGCGTGATACCAGGATTATCCTTAAATGGAGGTTTAGCTGCAGCAATTCCAGGAGAGCCTGCAGCATTGGTATATATTGCCAAAAATTACGGGCGATTACCCTTGGCAAAAACATTGGCTCCTGCCATTAAGATAGCACAAGAAGGATTTTTGGTTGATAAACAATTAAGTTCATTTTTAAAGAATGCAGATCGATTGGAACAAATCAAAAAATATCCAGCTACTGCTAAAATTTTCTTGAACAATGGGCGCCCATACCTCATTGGAGAGCGTTTAATTCAAACTGATTTGGCGAACACCTTAAAGCTCATTGCGGAAAAAGGAGAGCAAGGATTTTATTCCGGAGAGGTTGCTGAACGTTTGGTTAAAGGTGTGAATGCTGCAGGAGGTATTTGGACACTCGAGGATTTGGCTAAATATCGCATCAAAGTCAGAGAACCCTTGATTGGGGCATATCATAATATGCTAATTATTACTGCTCCTCCACCTTCAGCAGGGGGCATCGCCTTATTGACTATGCTGAATATTTTATCTCACTATTCCCTATCATCATTCTCAACAGTTCAATGGGTACATTACCTGGTAGAGTCCATGCGACTGGCATATTGGCAGCGTGAACGGTTTTTAGGCGATCCTGATTTTGTGACTATTCCTGTTGAAAAGTTACTTTCTGCAGAAAATGGCAAACAGTTAAGTACATTAATTCCTCCACATAAAGCAATTGCCAGTTCTATTTTGCAAGGGCAAACGAAAAATAATCAAGAGAAAAAGAATCGCATTACGAACACAACTCATTTCTCAATTATTGATGCCGAGGGGAATCGTGTTTCTGCAACCCTATCCATAAATTTTATTTTTGGTTCCAGTGTTGTGGCTGAAGGAACAGGTGTGTTGCTGAATGATGAAATGGATGATTTTTCGAGTAAAGTTGGCCAAGAGAATATTTTTGGCATTGTTGGCGCAGATCAAAATGCGATCGCTCCTGGTAAAAGGCCATTATCCAGCATGACGCCTACTTTTCTTGAATTACCAGGGCGCGTAGCAATTTTGGGAACCCCTGGTGGTAGTCGTATTCCTACTATGGTGTTAATTGCATCATTGGTGTTTCATGACGCGTATGGGGCAATTAGTATGGTATCGGCTATGCGTTTTCATCATCAGTATTTACCTGATGTGATACAGATTGAGCCTGATGCTTTGCCCCCATCAATACAAGAAGCATTAAAAGCCATGGGGTATAATCTAATGCAGTTAGGACAAAATTATGGTGATATGCAAGCAATTACCTGGGATAAACAAACCAATATTTTAACTGCGGCATCTGATCCGAGAGCTATAGGATTGGCAGCTTCCATAGTCAATACACCAAGTGGATATGGTGTTAGGTTCTAGTTGTTTCGTAATGTAGATACTGTCTTTAAAAGCAAGTTTATAATGAACATTTAACTTGCTTTTAAAGACAGTATTTACAACTATATTAGTGAGGAGGATTTTCTCCAACCAGCTCTTTGATTACCTCAAAAGTTTGATGAATGAGCTCATCTTTGTTTTCAAGAGTAAATTGTGATGCATCAATCGGCTTGCCTATGTGTATTTCGGCTTTTTGTTTGAGATGAAAATTAAAAGTGCGAGCCGGTAAAATATTATTAGCACCACGTATACCTATAGGAATAATGGTTGCCTTCGACTGAATCGCAGTGATAAAGCCTCCCTTTTTAAATGAGCCGAGTTTTCCATCTTTGGAACGAGTACCTTCGGGAGCAATCCACATGACAATCCCACTTTCCATTAATTTCTTGGCAAATGCCAGGTCTTTAACGGCTTGATATCTATTTTTTCGGTCAATAAAAGGAAATTCTGCCGCTTTCATTGCTTGCCCCATTAAAGGGATCCTTGAGAGTTCCTTTTTTGAGAGCATGCGAATGGAGTTATTTGGGAATGCTTTAAATGCAAGAGGAATATCGTACGCACTGGAATGATTGCACATAATAATCGTGGCATTTCCTGCTAGGGGTTGAGTATTAAAAGGGTTTATCACTTTATACTCAACTTGCACCGCATTCAGCAATTGATCAATCCAATGATGTAATGCTTTATCCGTCCACGGACGGTTTATGGTTCTAGAAAAATATTTAAAGAGACAGCGTAAGCTGGTTACTCCTGTATAAAATATGATCTTGCAGAGAATCAATGCCGTTCGGAGTTGATTTATTTTCATTAGCGCCAGGGTTAAGTAAATTAGCGGTAATATAGCGCAAGTTGATTCGATTGCCCAGATAGTTTTTTAGGTAAGAATGCAATCTTTGTCACAACTATCTGGGGTATAATGCAATTTTAGAAAAACCTATTGCCCTACCAATGGAATTGAAAAGGGAGTCGTTCGGGGGAACCATATGAATATCAAAACCGGAGGACATGATTTTGTCTTCCCCCCAACGTTCGAGCATGTAATTGTTGTATTGAAGTTGATGTAAATGACCAATTTCACTTAGTTTTTCTCTTGCCTCATATCTTCGTTCATCTTGAATGATTTCTAGATAACGCAGATTGTAATAAATATTCTCAGGCATTAGTTCCTTCGCTTTTTTGAAGTAGGGCATAGACTCTTGTTTTTTCTCCTCAAAATAAACCAGGGCATCAGCCAATAAATAATACATTTTCGCAAGCGTTTGACGCATTTCGTTTGTTTTGGATTCATTAAAGGCAATAAAAGCCCGAAGCTCCTTTTTCAACTCTTCTATTTCGCCGATGTGTTCTTTAATAAAATCAATTCGGGTATTTAAATGATCGTTGTAATCAATGGGGACAGCAAGTCGTGCAATCAAACAATCAATTTTTCGTAGTAACAATTTATTATAAACTTGTGTTAGCGCACTATTGCTATTGAGGAATAAGTACTTACTAAGATAAAGTTGTGCTTTATTCAATTGAGTGCGATCGGAATCCTTCGCAGAGTGTATTAATTCATCAACTGCTAATAGTGTAGATGCATAATTTACAGTTGCTTCCATGACAAGAGAATCGTGAGGCTCGATACCCACTATTTTTTTAGCCCGGGTTACTTGCTCTTCGGCTATTTGCACTGCTGCTTCCGGATTTTGACTCAATAACAGTCGCTTTATTCGTGATTCATTTGCATTAAATTGAGTAAAATAATATTCTCGTAAACGTTCAAGCCCATATTTATTAAATTTGAAGCCAGGATTATCTGTATATAAAGCATCAGCGTCATGAAAGCGGTTGCTTTCCATGGCACGGTCAAATTGATACAGAGTCCATTCTTCTTTCAGTATGATGTCTTGAGTGGAGTCGTCTTCCTCCATTATTTGGGGTTGGAGTCTGACTGCTTGAGCTAAATACTTAATGGTTTGATTGCCAGTGAGTAATTTGGTTATCGCCCATTTGTTGTGCTCCCTTTTAGCATCCTCTAAATAAGCTTTTGCTACTTGGGCTCGTAATTTGGAATAGGGTGTTAAATAGACAGCTTGCTCCTCGTCGTCAAAATTAACTTTAATGTAATCAACAGCTTTTTCTTGATCGTTCATATTGGCCGATAAAAATAATGCAGCAATGAGTTCTATCGCAACTTTTAATGCTTGGGGATCCAATTTTTTCTGAGTTAAATAATAATCAATAAACGATTCTTTAAACTTACTTTTGACTTCCGGAAACCATTGTAATGCTTCATGGTATTGCTGTTGCTCAACCAAAAATTGCGCATAGGCCTCAGCAAAGGGACTGGAGTGAAAACAATATGTTTTGCTGACGGATTGTCTATAACAACGGATTTGGTTTATCGCATTTTTAATCGTTTGCTTATCTTGAGGATCAATTGAGGGAATTAAATAAGCCAAATGTTCTTGTATCAGAGTCTGACCAAAAGGGTAACTTTCACGAATGGATGCATTGAACTCTGGAAAGGCGTGTGAATGAGTGATGAAATAACCCATTAATAATCGCTGTAGTTCTCCAGAGGTTTCATTTGTTCTTGATAAGTTAGTTAATTTTATAAAGCGACTAGATATGGGGAATCCATCGGTGCTTTTATTTAACTCTTTAGATTTAAAGCCTTTGATATAGCCAGTATAGGCGACTTTAGCTAAAGTCATTTCAATGCGATTAGGGTGGCAATGATTTTCAAAGCCTAACCAACCTTTAAATGATTCAAAAATAGTACGAAACCAACTAACTTGAAACACATCGATTCCATCTGTATACAATCGTTGCCGCGGATATGATGTGATTTCTCGCCAAAAGGTTTGGTATTCCTCTTCATCAAAATCATAAATAACGAAATCGGGAAGGTGAATTGTTCCTTTTTTCTGGTATTGTCGAGCGATGTGTCTTGCTAATTTTAAACACAACATAAAAAACCTCAATAAAATTAAGCAATTGTATGGTAATTTAAAATCAAGTATTGGGCAATTGAGTTATAGAATGAACAGACTATAGCGTACTCTTACACGATCGGGATTTTGCCTTTATCGCTGCATTATTTGATGCAAATTAATTTTGACATTTAGGGCAAAAAAAAGAATTACGCCCAGCGATTATGAGTGATTCTATAGGGTGTTGGCAAAGCAAACAAGGTTGATTTTTCCGGCCATATACTTTGAGTGACATACTGAAATAACCCGGTTTTCCGTCAAAAGCATAGAAGTCTCGGAGAGTAGTTCCGCCGCATAGTATGGCCTGTTTGAGTACTTCTTTAATTTGTGTTGCAAGCGCATGGCACATTGATTCAGAGAGCATTTTAGCTGGGGTGGTTGGATGGATATTTGCTAAAAAAAGGCTTTCTGTAGCATAGATATTTCCAACACCGACTACAATTTCATTATCCATAATCAATGATTTGATGGGTTTATTTTTATTTTTCGCTCTTTGAAGTAAGTAATGACTATTAAATTCATCAGAAAGCGGCTCTGGGCCTAAATGAGCAAGCAGTTGATGTTGATAGGGGTTTTCATCGATATAAAGAAATAAACCAAAACGCCTGGGGTCACAGAAGCGAAGCATAAGGCCATTTGTCAACATCAATAGGATGTGATCATGTTTTTCTGGTTCACTCTTAGCTGGGACAATACGTAAATGTCCTGACATTCCCAGATGAATTAAAAGATATCCTTTTGAGAGATGAATCAAAATGTATTTTGCTCTACGGGAAACGGTGACTATTTTTTTGCCAGCACATAATTGATCCAAATTCTCCGGAACAGGGATGCGGAGTTTAGGATTACGCACAGTAATCCCTGTGATTGTTTGTCCTTCCAGATGGGATTTAATTCCTTCTTTTGTTGTTTCAACCTCAGGTAATTCGGGCATTATTTTTTATCGTCATGTTCAATGATTCTGCCCTGACTTTTCGTAGTTACTTCTGTTTTATCCGGGCTGCTTGGGAATAGATATTGTTTTATTGTTGTGATAATCCAGAGAATACCTCCTATGATAAGACCCCAAATTAAAACGTAGGAAAACATAAATAGCAGTCCAAAGAACAGTGCAATAGCAACTCCTGCTATTAAGAAAGGCACTAAATTCTCAAAGATTTTTCCCAGGGAAAATTTATCGTTCATAACATAATTCCTATGTAATTATCTATTAATTATCGGCTACATAATTAAATGTTGCAACGTAAAGAGTAAAATTGTGTTATCCTTAAGATGATATAAGGATTTTCTGGAATCCTTACAATATGGGTACCTAACTAAAGGATGAGTTTTTTCTTAATTTGCATTTTTGCATTTTTGCATTTGAAGTGGAGCTATTATGGTTTTTGGTTATTTAAACCTGTCTTTTTGGGGATATGTGATTGCAACATTGATTATGACGCAGATTACTATCGCAGCAGTAACGCTATATCTTCATCGCAATCAAACGCATCGAGCGATGACGTTGCATCCTATTGTCAGTCATTTTTTCCGCTTTTGGTTGTGGTTGACGACTGGAATGGTTACTGCAGATTGGGTTGCTATTCATCGTAAACATCATGCATCATCAGATGCCGAGGGAGATCCTCATAGCCCTGTCGTTTTTGGCATCAAAAAAGTATTTTGGGAAGGGGCTGAACTTTATAAAGCAGCTCGTAAAGATAGAGAAATGGTTGCCAAGTATTCCCACGGGACCCCTACAGACTGGCTTGAGCGAAAAATTTATTCCCCCCATTCTGCCAAGGGAATTATTTTGATGTTGTTCATAGATTTATTCTTGTTTGGTGTTCCTGGAATTACTATTTGGGCAATTCAAATGATGTGGATCCCCTTTCATGCTGCTGGGGTCATTAATGGAATTGGTCACTATTGGGGATATAGAAATTTTGAATGCCCCGATGCTGCAAGAAATATTTTCCCCTGGGGTTTTTGGATAGGTGGAGAAGAGTTGCATAACAATCATCATACTTTTGCTTCTTCAGCCAAATTTTCAGTTAAATGGTGGGAGTTTGATATTGGTTGGATGTACATTCGCATTCTTTCTTTTTTAGGCCTTGCTAAGGTAAAAAAATTACCACCTAAACTGGCTATGGAACAAGGCAAGTTGCAAGTAGATTTGGATACTGTTAGAGCAGTGATTGCGAATCGCTTTCAAGTGATGTCTAATTATTACAAAAGTGTGATTCGTCCCATACTGAAACAAGAAAAGCATAGCGTTATTGAAAGCAAGGAAGAAAGGAAACTTTTTGCGCGTGCTGGAAGTTTATTGCGACGTGAAAATTGTCTCTTGAGTAATAAAGCAAAAGTTCGTTTATCTAATTTGCTAGAAGCTCGCGAACAGTTGCGTATAGTGTATGCCTATAAGCAGTCATTACAAAGTATTTGGTTAAAGACTGCCTCTTCCCAAAAAGAGCTAATCGACGCATTACAGCAATGGTGCCGACAAGCAGAAGAATCAGGTCTAGACGTATTGAGACAATTTGCCCAGCAGATTAAAGGGTATGTTCCTGTATATAGATAGATAATTTTTCTATAATTTCTCACTCTGTCGTATCATGAAGATGATAGGACAGAGTGAATTCGATGGTTTTATTTGTTTTTTAGTTATTATTGTCTATAGTAGTATTTTATTGTCGCAATTACAGGGAGTTGGTTATGATGAAAGGTGTAGCAATAGTTACTGGTGGTACTGGTGGTATAGGCACCGCCATTTGTCAACGTTTAGCTGCCGAATTTCAAGTTGTCGCGTGTTATTTCAAACATGGAAAACATGAAGAAGCGAAGCAATGGCAAGAAGAACAAAAAAAGCTCGGATATGATATTGATATCGTTTATGGTGATATCGCACAATTTGCAGATTGTGAAAAAATAATGGCCTTAGTCATGGAGCGCTATGGTCGTGTTGATGTTCTGGTTAATAATGCCGGAGTTACTCAAGATTGCAGTTTACGAAAAATGACTCCAGAACAATGGCAATGCGTGATTGACGCCAATTTAACCAGCGTATTTAATATGACCCGTAATGTCATCCCCTTAATGCTCGATAAGGGTTATGGTCGTGTTATTAGCATTTCTTCAATTAACGGACGAAAAGGTCAATTTGGCCAATGTAATTATGCTTCAACCAAGTCTGCATTATATGGATTCACTAAAAGTCTCGCCCTGGAAGTAGCAAATAAAGGCATCACTGTGAATACGGTTTCTCCTGGCTATATCGAAACGCCAATGCTATCTTCATTGAAAGAAGAAGTCCTCAAGTCAATCATCTCAAGTATACCTGTTGGTCGTTTGGGGTATCCAAAAGAAGTTGCTGATGCAGTTGCTTTTTTAGCCTCTCCGGATAGTGGATTTATTACCGGTGCGAACTTGGATATTAATGGCGGACAGTATATGTAACAGTTAGGCCCAGGGTTAACCTTGGGCTTGATAGTCAGTTTTTCATTAATTCTCACAACATCCTAACTCATAGAGAATCCTATGCAACATAATAATATTGTATTGATCACTGGTGGTACTGGCGATATCGGCACCGCAATCGCGAAGGAATTAAACTCTTCTTATAAACATATTTTTGCTCTTGATCTAATTTCTGACGAAGAAGGAAAAGCATGGGAACAAGAGCGATTAGATGAGGGATATAAGAATATCTATTTTCGACATATGGATGTTACCGATTATGATCAATGTGGAACTGTTATTTCTTCCATTATTGAAGAGTACGGTAATATCGATGCGCTAATTAATAATGCAGGCATCACTCGCGATGCAGTATTTACAAAAATGACCAAACAACAATGGGATGAAGTGTTAACTGTTAATCTTGATGGGATGTTTAATGTAACTCGTCATGTAGTTGAAAACATGAAAGACCATGAATCAGGACGAATCGTCAATGTTTCTTCGGTGAATGCCCAAAAAGGACAATTTTCGCAAGCAAATTATGCTGCATCGAAAGCGGGTGTTTATGGTTTCACTAAAAGTTTGGCACAAGAACTAATGAGTAAAAACATCACCGTGAACAGTCTTTCTCCAGGTTATGTAGATACTCGGTTAATGAAAGGGATTAGACCAGATATCCTGGACGGGATTATTGCGCAAATTCCTGCTAAACGTTTGGCACAAACTCAAGAAATCGCTTGGGCTGTAGAATTTTTAATTAGTGAGAAGAGTCGATATATTACCGGAGCTAATTTAAGCGTCAATGGTGGCCTCCACATGTATTAAAATGATAGTATCTTCCTTATTAAAGACCCTCTCCTGCTGACAGGAGAGGGTGTCGATTCATCGCCATTCAGTTAAGGAATCAATCTGTTGTCTTCGTCCTACGGCGTGTTCCCAGGATCTTAAGGCAGTTTTTTAACTGATAAGGTAATGAGGAATAGGGTGAGATTTTTAACAATTCAAAATCACCTAAATATCAAGAGAAAAACAATGACTCGATTAATAAAAAAATACAAAAATCGTCGGCTTTATGATACTGAAACCAGTCAGTATATAACCCTTGAAGAGTTACAGCGTTATGTTGTAGATGGAAAGCAATTTAAAGTAGAAGATTCCTTAACCGGAAATGACATAACCAACTCAATTTTGCTACAAATTATTGTCGAGATGGAGGCTGGTTCAACTCAATTTTTATCTTCAGATATTTTGCGACAAATCATCGCTTTGGCAAATCATCCAATGCATGCGTCTTTGAAACAGATGATGGAACAAATGTTTCAAGCTATGGAGAAACCTTTGCAAAATAACCCTTACCGCCAGGCAACTGAAACATGGAATCAGCAAATGCAAAAAATGATGCAACAATGGCAAAGCTTATTTAAAAGTTAAACCCGATATTTTCTAAAGGTAAGTTGCTTTTATCAATGAAAATAAGTGAGTTCAACGTGTTTTCTACTTATGCTGCATCGCAAAATTTTTTTCGCTAACTCATTGACATATTTATTATCTATGTACTAATATTAAATTGTGCAATGCAACATAGAGGAGCGTATCATGACTCAACAAAATTTCGAAAGATGGACTGAAATGGCGAAAAAACTTCAAGAGCCTTTTCAAGCCATGGCTGAATTGAATGTAAAAACATTACAAGGTATGCATTATCTCAAACCTGAAGAGATTGCGAGCATTAAAAAACCTGAAGAACTATTAGAAAAGCAAATTAATCTAGCTGTTGAAAATGGTCACAAGGCTTTAGATTACATGCAAAAATCTTTTCAAATTGTTGAGAAAGCAATGTTTGGATTCGTTCAAGAAGCTAAAAAAGCAACTGAAGTTAAACATTAATTAGTATCTATTTTAAAAAACAGTGCAAACAATCGAGTTTGTGCTGTTTTTAGATTTCCCCTGTCATATCCTCCATATACTGATCGAAGCCCTAAAAATCGAGGTCGCCTTCATGTTGTTCTCCTTCCTTATTATAATTGATTGTTTCTGTGTGAGATAGAAAAGGCTTTTTTAGTTCTCCACAAGAGGATACAATGCTTAAGATGAGAATGATTCTATGAATAAGATTACTAAAATGGGGGCATTGATTGAGTGATCATTTTTCGTTATTTAGCTAAAGAAGTGTTTGTCACTTTGATTTCGCTAACTTCCATATTGGTATTAATTTTTCTGAGCAATCAATTCATTCAATATCTCAATCGGGCAGCTTCCGGAAATATTCCGGGCGTCATTATTATGAAGTTAATGATGCTGGAATTGCCCACTTTACTAAGTTTACTGATTCCATTAGGTTTTTATATTGCCCTGTTGCTTGCTTTTGGGCGTTTATATGCTGAAAGTGAGATGACCGTATTACGTGCTTGTGGGTATGGGCCAAATCAATTATTAAAACATAGTTTTATCATGGCAACAGTAGTGGCGATTATTGTGACTATAGTAATGATTTGGGTCAGCCCTTTAATATATATCGAACGTGCTAAGCTATTACGTACTACGGGGATACAAACCTTGGTTCAAACAATCATGCCTGGACGTTTTCATGCCATTAATGGTGGTCAGGAAGTGTTTTATGTTCAATCTATGAGTCGTGATCATGCCAAGGCTGAACAGGTATTTCTGGCAAAACGAAGTGTTGTCAATAAGCAAATGCGTTGGGATATATTATGGGCGGATCAAGCCTTTGCTGAAACCGATGCAAAAACAGGTGAGGATTATATTATTCTGCAAAAGGGTAAAGAATATCAGGGGGTGCCAGGCCATGCTGATTATCAAGTTGCGGAATTTGGCCAATATAAAACACGATTACCACATCCTGTAATCCAGGCATCTGAAGATCTTCGTACAATGAGTACTGCAAGCTTATTACCCTACAATAATAAAAGTGCTGCTAAGGCAGCTGAGTTACAATGGCGTATATCCGTACCCATCATGGTTTTTACTTTGACTTTGATTGCTGTTCCCTTGTGCCGTATTAATCCTCGTTCTGGGAAGTATGCCAAGTTATTACCCGCAATCATTATTTATATTTTATATGCTAACTTTTTGTTTATTGGGCGTGATGCAATGATTTCTGGAAAAACACCACAATGGATGGGTTTATGGTGGGTTCATCTTATCATTGTTATCTTTGGACTATTACTAATCTGGCGTGATAGGGCGAAGCTGGCATGAGTATGAAAATATTAGACCGCTACATAGCGAAAACTGTTCTCGGCTCTATTGCTTTAGTCACGCTCATGCTAGTAGGTCTAGAGATTTTTATTTTATTTGTCGGCGAAATAAGTGATCTAGGTCGAGTTGATTACGGTATCGCTCAAGCAACGTTTTTTATTTTGTTACAAATGCCATATCAAGTCTATTTATTTTTCCCTATGGCAAGCCTTCTGGGCTCTTTGATTGGCCTTGGAATTTTGGCCAATAATAGTGAATTAGTAGTAATGCGGGCCTCAGGAATGTCTATAGGACAAATAACCTGGGCAGTTTTAAAAGCATCTTTAGTACTCATTGTAATCGTTACGGCACTGGGCGAAACCTTAGTCCCCTACTTATCTCATTATGGGAATGATTATAAATCGGCTGCAATCAGCGGTGGACAAACATTAAGAACCACAAAAGGTGGTTTTTGGATGCGTTATGGTAATGATTTTATTTCTGTGGGTGTGATACGATCTAATAATGTCCTAAACAACATTTATCAATTTCATTTTGATGTGCATCATCATTTAAAAATGTCTCGTTTTATTCGTGAAGCCAAATATACTCCAACCGGTTGGGTTGCCTATAATGTACAGCAAACGGATTTTAGCGCAGATAAAATCACAGCTCGGACTATTGCTTCTCTTCCTTGGGAGGTGCCTGTAAAACCCAAAATCTTGATGATCAGCAGTAGCGATCCGGATGAAATGACCTTGAAAGAATTGAATCGCTACATACGAGAACAAAAGCGTAATCATCAAAATGTGCATAATTATCAATTCGCTTTTTTACAACGAATTATTCAACCACTTACGACGATGGTGATGATGATTCTCTCCATCCCATTTATTTTTGGGCCTTTGCGTTCGAGCACGATGGGATCAAAATTATTAGTAGGTGCTGCAGTCGGATTTAGCTTTCATATTTTAAGTCGCTTTTTTGGCCCACTCAGTACAGTTTTTCAATTGCCACCTGAATTAGCTGCTTTGGGTCCTACTTTTATTTTTGCCCTTTTAGGCCTATATTTGATGAGAAGAGTTAGATAACGCTTCATCAAGGCATTTGATGACTTGTTCGATGTTTTGCTTATTACTTTAGTTTTGGCAAAACATTGCACATGCTGTAATAACACGTAGAGGAATTATACCACTTGCCCGGCTGCCCATCCCGATGACCAAGCCCATTGAAAATTATACCCTCCTAACCAACCGGTAACATCTAAGGCTTCCCCTATGAAATATAGTCCGGGGACATCTTGAGCTTCCATTGTTTTTGAAGAAATGGCATGGCAATCCACACCGCCAATGGTTACTTCGGCAGTGCGATACCCTTCGGTGCCATTAGGTTTTACTATCCAGGAGTTGAGTTGTTTTGCTATAGATTCCAAATCACGATTTGATAACTCGGCAAGTTTTTTTTCGGCAAGTTCTGGTGAAATAAAGAGTTCGATGACTCGTTTCGGTAAATGTAGGGACAAAATTGAGTTTAATTGTTTTTGTGGTTTTTCGAGACGTATATTTTTTAAGTACTCCAATACATTGATTTCCGGCAATAAATTAATACAAATACTTTCTCCTGCATGCCAATAGGACGATAATTGTAAAATTGCAGGGCCACTCAAACCGCGATGCGTGAATAATGTATTTTCACGGAATTCGATGCGTGCATTTTTTACTAAGCTATCAATACCAATCCCTGAAAGTAGAGCGACTCGTTCTTTCTCCAATACATCCAAAGTAAGAGGCACTAGTCCGGCACGAGTTGGCCATATTTTAATCCCAAACTGTTCTGCAACTTTATAGGCGAATGGGCTTGCTCCCATTGTAGGTATGGATAAACCACCACTGGCAATGACTAAAGACTTACAACGAAATATCCCTTTTGAAGTTTGTATTTTAAAGCCTTGTGATTTTTGAATGTGCTCTATGTTGGTATTGAGTTGAATAGTCGCTTCTGCAGCAGCACATTCCTTGAGCAGCATATCAACGATATCTTTTGACTTATTATCACAAAATAATTGTCCTAAGGATTTTTCATGGAACGGGATCTTATGTTTCTTCACAAGTTCGAGAAAGTCCCATTGAGTATAGCGAGTTAAAGCAGATTTAAAAAAATGGGGATTATGGGATTTGTACTTTTCAGGCTCAATATAATAATTAGTAAAATTACAACGGCCACCTCCTGACATTAAAATCTTTTTTCCTGCTTTATTCGCATGATCTAACACCAGAACTTTACGATGGCGTTTGCCTGCTTCAATGGCGCACATTAAACCTGCGGCGCCTGCACCTACAATAATGACATCAACTGCTTCCATTTCGGATCGACTTGAGTTAAACCTAAACATGTGCAAGGTTAACATGCGTCTAGTTGGGATTCAAAGATTTCTCATTGCGCGCAATGTGATTTTTTTATACAATCATTCAACTTATTAATTATTAATACATTTTATGTACATTCTAAAACATATTTTAGCGATTTTATTGGGTATTACCATATTGCCATTACGTATACTTGCATACAACATGTTGTATGCAACAATCGCATTGATTTTGGGCGTTGCAGCTGCAATAGGCTTGCCTATATATTTGGCTTTCGCATTTAAAAATAACGGCATGTCACCCATAACGAATTTTTTGTTGACGATGATGATTGTTGTGCCTATGACATTGGCAATCACTGCAATCGCTCTTGCAATTACAGCGACTTATTTAATTTACAATACTGTAATTAATATGCTCGAATCGTTCTGGCTGGGTTTTAAAAATGGTTTGCTTTATGAAATGGATGGCTTTTGGAGTGCATATAATTCGCAAACCCTCTTTGATGCAGATTTATCTTCACGTGCTAGAGCTTTTGTTGCAGGGATTAACCCAGACGAGTTAATTGATGATGTTGATTTTGATGGATTTCAACGCATTAGAGGGGAATTACAAGACGTTGTCGTGGTGCACGAAGATTTAGAAGTTCCTGATTTGGAACATAAAGACACTAAGAAACCGCCTTTATTATGGGATCACACCCAATTACAAAAAATCGATGCACTCATAAACGAATTAGCTGATGTCAAAGCCCCTTTACCCCATGAAGCAAAACAACGATTGGACTCTTTAAAAAAGTTGTCTATACAATATAACCTTTTATCGAAAAAGCTGGAGGAGGTACGAACTGCTTTAGTTAACGATGACAAGACACAAATTAAGGATGAGTTAATCGCCTATAATGATGTGGAAACACCCATTTTGTTGGTGAAACAATATAAGAATGAAACGGATGGCAAATGGTATAATGTGCCTGCTAACAGTTACGTAACAGATAAGGAGAGTTTATTACATTGGTTAAAAGAAAATCCTCGCCATCCTCTAAACAAAGACTTGTTGAAAAATCCAGACCAGTATAATGGAATGACAACAAGGTATATCTGGTATGTTCTTACAATAGAGGACTGCTCTTCCCAAGAGCTAGATGAGGCGGCGGCCCAAATGTCTATTTTGGCGGATGCTTTGCTTGCTGTATTATCGAATTCGCAAAAAATAAAATTAGGCTTGGGTTCTTCTCCGCAATCGTTTTTTGGTTCGGGAATGAATCATTCCTCTCCTACAAAACTCGATGATGAATTAGTCAATCAGAATTCTGAAGTGAATAATGTAGAATCGCCTAAAACCCAACTCAGTTGAGTAGTACCAACTATTCAAACATCCAAGTCTTTTTCTTTTGAATCATAACCGAGGTATTAATTTAAGCTTATACTGTAAGTATTCAAAGCGATTATTTTTAAGGGCACTCATCATGAATGAACTTGATATTTTAAATTTATTTTATGATGAAATGAAAAATCGAGGCATAACTCGCGATCAAGTGTTTTTAAGTATGGAAGAAGATGCAGCCGCTATGCTTACTCAAAAATTAAAACAATCGGTATCATTGGAATCCGTACAAAAATTAACTGACATCTGTATTGCTAATGAATGGCTGGAACGAACAACAGCAGATCCTAATTATAAATATTTATCGTTAACTGAGGCCGGATTACAAATTATTTTAGCTAATCGATACAGTTAATTTTGCATCAAGGGTATAAACTTTAAGCAAAAGTAGGTAAAATACGTCAATTTTATTCTTTTTTGTTGCCAATATGCCAAAACGAACCGATATTAAATCCATTCTTATCCTTGGAGCAGGTCCTATCGTGATAGGACAAGCTTGTGAATTTGATTACTCAGGTACCCAAGCGGTACGCGCCCTAAGGGAGGAAGGATATCGGGTGATCCTGGTAAATTCCAATCCTGCAACCATCATGACCGATCCAGAACTTGCAGACGCCACCTATGTTGAGCCGGTATCCTGGAAAGAGGTTGCACGTATCATTGAAATTGAACGCCCAGATGCCCTTTTGCCAACTATGGGAGGCCAAACCGCTTTGAACTGTGCTTTGGACTTGGTCCGCGAAGGAATCTTGGCAAAATATAATGTCGAAATGATTGGCGCAACACGAGAAGCGATTGATCGTGCTGAAGATAGAGAAAAATTCCGCCAATTGATGATTAAAATTGGTTTGGATATGCCCCGCTCAGCGATTGCCCATAGTATGGAAGAAGCAATTCAGGTACAGGCGCAGTTAGGCTATCCAGCTATTATTCGTCCATCATTTACCATGGGGGGCAGCGGGGGCGGTATTGCCTATAACCGTGAGGAATTTGAAGAAATTTGTACGCGTGGGTTGGAGTTGTCGCCTACTCATGAGTTACTGATTGATGAATCGGTGCTTGGCTGGAAAGAGTTTGAAATGGAAGTCGTACGTGACAAAAATGATAATTGCATTATTGTCTGCACCATTGAAAATTTTGATCCTATGGGGGTTCATACAGGTGATTCGATTACTGTAGCTCCTGCACAAACGCTCACCGATAAAGAATATCAGCGCATGCGTGATGCGGCTATTAAAGTATTAAGAGCGGTAGGAGTTGATACGGGAGGATCGAACGTACAATTCGCGGTTAATCCTGAAGATGGAAGAATGCTGGTGGTTGAAATGAACCCGAGGGTTTCTCGAAGTTCTGCTTTAGCCTCCAAAGCAACGGGTTTCCCCATTGCGAAAGTCGCCGCTAAACTGGCCGTAGGCTATACTCTTGATGAATTAAAAAATGAAATTACCGGTGGAAAGACCCCTGCATCATTTGAACCAAGTATTGATTATGTAGTGACTAAAGTTCCTCGCTTTAATTTCGATAAATTTCCACAAACTTCGGATACATTGACTACGCAGATGAAGTCAGTGGGTGAAGTTATGGCTATTGGCTCCAATTTTCAGGAATCGTTGCAAAAGGCAATTCGTGGTTTAGAAATAGGGCGCTGTGGTCTGCATTCTTTATTTCCAAAAGGTGATTTAGCACGTTTAAGAGGGCATTTGCGAGAGCCAACCCCAGATAGACTTTGGTATATCGCTGATGCATTTAGAAACAATATGTCTCTTGAAGAAATTCATCAAGAAAGCCGTGTTGATCCCTGGTTTTTAGCTCAGGTCGAGGAACTCGTCGCTCTGGAGCGCTCTATGGAAGGCAAAGCATTATCAGATATCGATACAGTAACTTTACGTTTGTTGAAGCGCCGTGGTTTTGCCGATGCTTATTTGGCTAAAATATGGACGTGTACTGAAGAGCAGGTACGTGCACGACGTAAAGAACTAGGAATTATTCCTGTGTACAAGCGCATTGATTCGTGTGCTGGCGAATTCCCTAGTGATACGGCATATATGTATTCTTGTTATGAAACCCGTTGTGAGGCGCGTCCGGATACGGACAAGAAAAAGATTATGATCCTTGGTGGAGGGCCTAACCGTATTGGTCAGGGAATAGAGTTTGATTATTGCTGTGTTCACGCAGCTATGGCCCTTAGGGAGGCAGGTTGCCAGACCATCATGGTCAATTGTAACCCTGAAACAGTATCTACGGATTTTGATACGTCCGATCGGTTGTATTTTGAACCGGTAACCCTAGAAGATGTTTTAGGTATTGTTGATGTAGAAAATCCGGATGGAGTTATTGTTCACTACGGTGGACAAACCCCATTAAAATTAGCGCGCGCATTGGAAGCTAACGGTGTTAAAATTATTGGGACCTCGCCTGATGCAATTGATAGAGCGGAAGATAGGGATCGCTTTCAAAAATTGGTCACTGAATTGAAATTACATCAACCGGATAATGGTACTGTGCGTAGTGAGACAGAAGCCATTGCTTTAGCAAATAAAATCGGTTACCCATTGGTGGTTAGACCTTCCTATGTTCTCGGCGGCCGAGCTATGGAAGTTGTGTACCAAGAAGATGATTTACGCCACTATCTATCGCATGCGGTTGCTGTATCCAATGATTCACCTGTTTTATTGGATAAATTTTTGAATGATGCAATTGAAGTAGATATTGATGCAGTATGTGATGGGAAAGAAGTATTGATTGGTGCGGTAATGGAGCACATAGAACAGGCTGGTATTCATTCAGGAGATTCTGCTTGTACTTTACCTCCCTTTAGCTTAAGCGTTGTGGTTCAACAGGACCTAATGGAGCAAATGCGGCAAATGGCATTGAATTTGGGTGTTGTGGGTTTGATTAATGCACAATTTGCTATTCAAGCTGATGACATTTATGTTTTGGAAGTTAATCCAAGAGCATCAAGAACGGTTCCTTTTGTTTCCAAAGCGACAGGATTGCCTTTGGCTAAAATTGCTGCTCTGTGCAAATTGGGCATTAGTTTAAAGGAACAAGGTTTGAGCCAAAATCACCACATGCCCTCATTTTATTCAATTAAACTGCCAGTTTTTCCTTTTATCAAATTTTCTGGAGTAGATTCCATTCTTGGACCTGAAATGAAATCTACTGGCGAAGTGATGGGGATCGCCAGACGTTTCGGACAAGCTTATGCTAAAGCCCAATTGGGAGCCAGTTGTAACATAGCTAAGCGCCGTCGCGCTTTTGTCTCCGTTCGCGACGCAGATAAAACACGAGTAGGTGAAATTGCTAAGCGGTTGATTGAGCTAGGCTTTGAAATTATTGCAACGCGCGGTACCGCATTGGCTTTGCAAGCAGCAGGAGTGGATTGTCGTCGAGTATTTAAGGTGAACGAAGGCCGGCCTCACGTTTTAGATTTTATAAAAAATAATGAAATCGATTTTATTGTAAATACAACTGAAGGTAAGCAAGCAATCGCCGATTCTTTTGCAATCAGGCGCAATGCATTGCAACACAAGGTTAGCTATACTACTACTCTATCAGGAGCTGAGGCGGCTTGCTTGGCTATGAAATATGAAGATAGAGACACTGTAACTCGATTGCAGGATTTACATTAATAAAAATTGTAGCCTGGGTGAAGCGGAGCACAACCCGGGTTTTCCTATGACAGATTGAACCGGGGTACGACTTACGTCCTCACCCAGGCTACGATCGTTACAATGGTTTCTTTAACTTAATCTGAAAAGCTCTTTTTCTTGTTGTATTGGAGAAAAGGTAGAATTACCAGGGAATTTTTTTTTGAGGTAGATATGAGTAAACATCCTATGACAGTACAAGGTGCAGAAGCACTGAAGGAAGAATTAAATCGTTTAAAATTTGTGGATAGACCCCGTATTGTTGAAGCGATTGCTACAGCACGAGCTCACGGTGATTTGAAAGAAAATGCCGAATATCATGCTGCTCGAGAACAGCAAAGTTTTAATGAGGGGCGTATTCAGGAGTTGGAAGCAAAATTATCTCACGCACAAATTATTGATATCAGCAAATTGCCCAATAATGGCAAGGTGGTTTTTGGCGCTACAGTTACTGTGTGCCATATTGCAACAGATGCCACAGTCACCTACAAAATTGTAGGTGAAGATGAGGCTGATATTAAACAAAATAAAATCTCCTATAGTTCCCCGATCGGCCGAGCTTTAATTGGCAAGGAATTGGACGATTCAGTAACAGTAAATACACCCGGTGGTATGGTGGATTACGAAATTATTGATGTGCAATACGTCTAAAGACTCATAAAAAATTAGAACTTTCCCTCATGTAACCTGGGCACAGCGTAGCTCAGGTTTTTGAGTGGTTGGCAGGTGGCACTTTTGCCATGAGAGCAGGGATTTATTCTATGTGTTTTGTGAGACAGGCAGAGCGCATTATATAAAGCTAAAGAAAATGGGCGAAATCAAGTTCTGATTTTTGATGAAAGCTTTGTTTTGAACTAGAGACTGTTGACAATTCACCTTACCGCCTACGTGCCGTCGGAATAGAGATGGGCATTTAATTTTGATTGATGATGAAGCATAACCTGGGTTTCAAGAACGAGATACCCAGGTTATCTACATTAGAATTAAGGTTGGAATACTTCCTGCTGAATACCGCCGACAACCCATTGAGAACTATTAGAGAATTGACGGAAATGCCAAATTTCATCAAGTTGACTAACGGGCTCATTATCTTCTTTAATTGAACCGGTAAAGCGGACGCTGGCGATGAGCGAATTAGACTGTCTTGAAACATCAAGGAGCTCAGCATTTAAAGTGATTACATCTGTTTTATTCGCGGCATTTCCCCGCTCATCTAATTGCATCTTGATTTCAGCAAATACTTCTGGTGCTGTGAACTCACTCAAATCCTGAAGGTTTTTTTGATCATAAGCAGCTTGTAAGCGGTTAAATGTCACTTTGGCTTCACGTAAAAATGTTTCAGGCACAAAACCTGCAGGATATTCAGACGCATTACTCGCATCGCTATTTCCTGAACTGTTACTGAATGATTGGGTAAAATTATTAAAAGGACTTTGATTAAAAGAACGAGTTTGTCCTTGATTTGCTTGAAATCCAGGTTGCATTCTTTTACGGAAAAAGCCAATAACAAAGAAGAGAATTGCCCCCATAATCAACCATGACAAGATCCCATTAGCAAAGCCATGCCCCATAAATAAACTGGTAAGCAAGCCGCCAATTAATAACCCACTGAGTAATCCTCCCCATCGGCTTGTATTTTTTGTGTTTTGCCCAAAAACACTGGATTTTTGCACTTTATTTGGTGAATACAGAGCACTTTGTGAACGTTGTATGCCAAAACTTCTGCCAGCACCAAAACGTTTCGCTGAGGCTTCGTTGACCAAAAGCCCAAAGCTTAGTAATGCAATAAGTAAATAGGAAACAAGCGTACGCATAGTATCAGACCTTTCTTTTTAAAATAGAGACAATGAGTATATATCAATTCGAATGAAACTGCCTCTTTGTGGTTAAACATTGAACTATAATTAAAAAGTCGGAAGGATTTTTAAAAAATTCAGTAGCGTAACATATAATGGATTAAATCAATAAAATTTAATATGACCATTATTGTATGTGTTAAGAACATAAGGAGTTCGTTATGTCTGCATATCAAAAAGGAGATTTGGGAGACACTGTTAGTCGTTTTTTTTCAAAATCTCTGCACCATACTGATGAGTCCGAAAGAATATCGGTTCAATTACAGGATCTGGTGGGGCGTATTGAAGCGGGAATTGCATACTGCAAGCGACAAAAAGAAATGTATCCGAGAATACAACAATATTCAGACAAAATTTCGGTTTTAAATGCTACCAAAAACTATGTCTGTGGCAATATAGGGCTGGATCTTTTAGAAGAGTATATGAGGATTTATCCTAAATGGGATAAAGACCCCGAAGATGAGGATACTAAGGCATTGATTTATGAAGCACGAGCATTGAAAGGTGGCTCTTAATAAATTTCTTCGCTGACGAATGGTAAGCGTTCACTTCTATTCACTGAACGGCTGTATTTGGCACATCTTTCGCGAAAATAGCACTTCGGAAGCCCCACATACTGATGTATGCTACGTTTTCTCAGCATCATTTTGCGCACAACCTGCGCTCAAATCAAATCGCTCCCTCAGATTCAAGCATACCCCTGAATGGTTCCGACGAATGATTTGCTAAGGAAATCAGGAGCTAGACTATAGATTCCTTTAATGTAAATCCATTCAAAATTCCTGGTGTGAAGGGATTCACTTGATTGTTTGTCTTCAAGAGGTAACGTCCCGAATTGCTGTTAATTTCAAAAAGAATTTGTAAGCTAGAACTGTCTTGTTCATCAATCAGGACATTCACTTTTTCGAGTAGTTTAAATAAGGCCCAAGTTCCTTGCTCTGCTAACTCATAATGATTCCCCTCAATTGAATCAAGGGCAAGTTTGGCATAGGATTGTGGCCAGGTAAAACGCATAACTGAGTCAGTGCTTTGATTATCGGTTAATTTGGTTCTGCCAATCTCAAGTTCTAGGTTCGCAACCACAGGATCTAGGCTAATTTTTTGTAGACTAAAATCAATTTTGCTTTCTTCACCATGATCAGGGAAAAACATATTGGTAATAATGTTCGCACGTATCAGCGCATCTAAGGTTTCTGAGGCAATAGGTAATACTGAGTCATTTACTGCTTTAGGTTTCCATTCTGCGCTGGAAATATCCAAGAACGGTTTAACATAGCTTTCGGTAAATGAGTTTAATGCGCCACGAGTAGAAAAGAAATGATTAAAGTCACTTATCGAAATTTCTTCTTGTTGTGAGGCGTCAAAAGGATAGCGTCTGGCAATAGTGGTTTGGAATTCTCTGTAAACAGTCTGCTGCCATTGTTGGTTGATATACTGACGGCTGTCTCTAATCAGAATACCCCATGCATCACTTGCTAATTGTTTGGTCCATGTACTTAAAGGTTCAGGTAATTGTCGTGCTTGATTATAAAGCAGGCTTACGGGGTCAGAAGCACTTTCACTGGAAAAGCGAGTTTTTGTAATATTAAACGCAGTTCTTCCGCCATCATTTATCATGGACAACGTTGAAATAAAGCGTTCCAAATCAACGATTTTTTGGCTGATTTCTTTAGTACTGGAGTGGCTCATTAAATTCAAATCAGTAAATTGATTGGCAATCGCATGATTAAAAGGTGATGAGCTATTACTCAAGTCAGCTTTGGTTTCTTGTTGGATTAGAGCTGTTATCTTCCCTATCGCATGAGATTGTTCCAGATTTTTAACTACTTGCCGCCCTGTTTGATAGTCTTGGTAATGCAGGGGTTGTGATTTGCGCATGAACGTTTGCCACCAGGTTACGTAATCAAAACAATAAGCCTGAGTTATCATTTCCTGTAATTGATTTAAGTCATTGCGTGCGAGTACCCACTTTTCCTTTTGTAGGTTGTAGCTGATGCTCGGAATCTTTTGCATAACTTCGTTAAAACCTGCCCTGGTAAAGTAACTTGGCAACTCATTGGTTGCCAATATAAAGCCATCAATTGCGATTTTTTGTTTCGTGTCAGGGAAAAATTCTTTTGCAATCGAATAATAAAGGTAACTAGTGGGTAATGCATTTAAATAATTTCTGGCATCACTAATTACTTGCTGTTTTACAGTTATATTTTTGGGTGGTTTACTTAACAGAAGCCTTAATAGTGCCAGTTGTTTCTTTAAAGCATGTTCAGGTTGGTTTTTCCATTGACTCGCGAACCAATCATGAACTTGCATTGCTGAGAAATGTTCTGGCTGGCTTAACATCAGGTAAACTTTCAATGCGTTATAACGAACGATAGGGGTATTTCCTGGATTATTGATTACATCTTCCAGCTCGCTGGTTAATGAGGGTAAAAATTCACCTTGTAGACGGCTTTCAGCATTATGGTGCAAATTATATTTTAATTGATGTACCGTAGGTAGCGATAAGGAATTACTGGGAATGTGGCTTATCGTTTTTGCCGCATTGGATAAATGATAAAGAGCCTGCTTTTCTTTATTTTTTTGACTATTGAGCACATCGTAAGCCAGTAATTCTTTACTTGTTTCATCGAGTAAATGAGCTGTTTTGTAATAGTTATAGCTTAAAATCAGCAGGCTGATTACGGCGATACTTGCGGTTACTGCAATAATGGGCTTTTGTGAAAACTTTCTAGCTTGTGGAATTTGGCTGCAATGCTCCTGAATGGTCCTTAATGCACCTTCAACAAAATAGGCTCTGAAATTTGTCGCCTGAGGAAAAGTATCTTGTACTACCAAGGCATATTCATGCTGAATTCTCTTGTTTAAGCGATCAATACTCACCCCACCTTGCTCCGCACTACTAAAATAAATCGAATGTAAATTAAAGAGTTTAGGAGAAATTCCTTGAATTAATGCTTGAATAGGGGCGCGAAGGCTAGCTACCTGCAATGGAAATTCCCGAATTAAACTGCGTCGCATTGTAGAGCGGGCAGGGTGCATTTTATGAATTACTTGTTGGCCGATTTGTTCCGTCAGCTGGTTGAATTGTAATGAATAGGCTTCTATTTTTTTCTTTAATTCATTCCTGCAATCGAGCGAAAACCCTAAAGGCTTTGATAAATCAGTTGTATGTTCTGATTGGTAAAATTCGGTAAAACCAGCGAGGGTATCCATTTTAGTAAACATCAGTGCAATATTGACGGGATAACCCAGGTTTGTTCCAAATCGTTCCAATAATTGTAAATGTGCTTTTTTCTGTTCTGCAAACTGTGCTGGATCGGCTATCAGCAGGTCGTTTACATCAATGCATAAAACAAGGCCGGTAATTTTTAGATAGGAGTTACATCGATTCAATTGTTTTAACGTTGTAAGCAATAAGGTTTTGCTATGAGTAAGCCAATTTTCACCAAGCTCAATGATGATCCCTTTTTGATTAAAATAAATTTTGGCATGTTGTTCGCTAAAAACAGGTATTTCTTCCATATTGCTTTGTTTTAATATGGCCGATTTTCCTTGAGCATTTCTGCCGGTAATCACTATAAAAGATAGCTCATTACTTTGTGGCTTTAGTTGTGAAAGTATTTTTTTTATAGCATCACATAATGCGCGTAAAGAATTGTCCATTAGCTATCCAAAAGAGCAAGTTGGGTGTGTCCAAATAAAACGGTTTTCGCCTTATTTTCCAATAAATATTGGCTGGTCAAAAAAGCAAGTGTTACCATAGTAACCGCAGTAACCAAGGTAATGATGACCGCTTTATAATTCTTTTTAACAATTTTAGGTATAGGGTTTTCATTAAATAACCGGCGGGGTTGATGGAAGCGATTTTGCTGAATTATTTGATAGAGATCTTCAATATAATTATCTAATACCTGCCGTCCATCCGCCTTGAGATGGTAATGACCCTCAAAACCAATAATTAGGAAAAAATAAACTAACTCAATAAGATCAAGATATTGAGTTGGTCGTTCCTTAATGTAATTAAGGATTTCAAAAAAACGGTGTTGTGGTTGAGCATTATCATTAGTGAGTGGCGTGAATGCCTTAAATTCAGCAGAAATTTGGTATACTCGCATGTAATTTTTACCAATCATTTCATCTATAGTTGCGGCCATTAAATAATAAGCTATGGCTGAAAAGTCTGCCGGATATTTAGAAGCATCCATTTTACTCTGAAAAGCAAGTAACTCATGCTCAATATTATCTCTGATATTCTCAATAGGAGGCAGCGAGGGGCTAAGACAGAGTCGCTCTAATAGTGATAAAAGAGGACCTGCTGCTGCAACTAAAGCATTTGTAGAAAAAGGAGCAGTGAATAATTTAGAGCGATAGTAACCTTTCGGGACAAGCATTGTTCCCGAATCAATGAGGTGGTTGTTGACCAGTGAGGCTGGATAATGCGCAACTGTCATGGTCTTGCTCCTAATAGGTCTTGATTCAAGCATGAAATCGTATTGCAAACACTCTAAATTAAAAAGAGATAATACGTTATATAACGAGCATAGTTCAAGTGAGTCAAGCTTTATGATTTGACTATTTTGGTATAATGCAGCTGGAGTCCAGGCGGCACCGCCATTAAGTTAAGGATTTTTCATTCAAACGAAGGCGCGAAGATTTAGATCCATTTTGGAAAAATACCCTTAACCATGATGGCATGGTCGCTCATTACATAATCCTTCATAGCTTTATTGCTCGTGTCATCAAAAAGCATTGATGTATTTTGTTGTCCATAAAATATTGTTCGGCCAACTTATCAACTTCGGCGCGAAAATTCCTAAGTGCTTCAGAATCATTTTTGGATTGTTCAACAAACGTTACAACGGGCCCCAGTGTTTTCTCCACGGTTCGTCTGTAGTGAGCTAAGCTTAGAGTTGGAAAATACATCGCATCATAATCAAAAATTACTTCTTTGACTTGGTTGCCCAAACGATTTTTCACCACATCAGGAGAGCCCCAGTTCGAAGGTGAATCTATTGCTACAGGTGGTGGATTATATTTACTAACTAATGCAAATAACCTTCCGACAAAATGTTCTGGAGGCCAAGTTGAAAAAGCAATAATCCCGCCCGGCTTGAGTACTCTCAACATTTCATCAATTGCTAATTGTGCATTCGGGGCAAACATGTGCCCAAACTGACTCAAAACAACATCAAAGGATTCATCTGCATAGGGTAGTGCTTCTACATCACCTTGTTTAAAATCAACATCAACTTTAGCCAAAGTTTTATTTCTATCAGCGTACTCCAGTAATTGCGGACTTAAATCAAGGCCTGAAACAATTGCACCCATCCGAGCAGCAGTTATAGCAACTACACCAGTACCACAACCAACATCCAAAACAGAATCCCCTGCTTGCAACTGTGAAAACTTTACTAATGTTGGTGCTGTAACAGTAGTCATCATATCTAATGGTGCAAATAACCCCCAGATTTCGCGTTGAGAATTTTTATATGCAATCAATAACTCGTTATTCATTTCTTGTACCTTCGTTCCTTGTATTTAAGTATTTTGCTCTGCATTTTAAGCTTTAATAACAGCCTGATTACAATTATTCAGTTGCAAAGAATTAATTTCAGGATATGAGTATAGTACTTGGATTCTTTTCAATTGTATCTATTGCCATAGGGCACATTCCATCGTTAGGCCTGGTTGATGGTGTGGATCGTATGATAAGGGATTTTCGGCATTCTTGGCAGCGCCTTGCCTTCCCTGACAAGCGGTAAATAAAGTCAACAACCATCCTGTTGGAGCGAGGCCCTCTTTGTATCAAAATTTTGAATTGTAGGTTTTATGGATTGAGACCCGAATTAGTTTTGATTGCAGGCGATTCATCCTGCTTAAAGTCGCGAATCAATGCTATAATTTCAGCATGGCGGCGCAATTGTTCTTTATCGGTTTGCCAATAACATGCCTCACGCGTTGGTAAATATCCTCCCTTATCGTGTGCGTATTTATTAGCACCATGAGTCAACAAAATTGATACAGCCGTTTCATTATTAACATAAGCGGCTTGATGTAAAGCGGTCCATCCAGATTTTGTTGCTTTTATATTAACATCAGCACCGGCATTAATCAGTGCCTGCAAACATTCTCCATCTCGATCATGACATGCCAGATCAATAATAGGATAGCTTCCGCCACAATTCGTAATACATTCTTTTGTAATTAATTCCGGATTTTTACCGACAAGGGTGTTAATCACATCTTTACCACATTGTGTATAGATGCAGGCGTAATGCAAAGCAGTGCCATAGTCTCCTTCAACAGTAAGATCTGAATATTTAATATATAGTTCAATAATTTTTTTTAATCGAGGAGTATTGTTAAATGCGGTTCTCATCATAGCAAATTGCAACGGGGTTATTTTTTGTCCATTGAAAAACCTATAGTCAGAACATTTTGTTGAATTAATTTCACGTTGGTTAGGGCTTTTTTTTGATCTTCAATCAAAAGCTGTTCTAACTCATCCAATGATTCTTCTGAGGAATAAGTATTCGAAGATTCTACATATTTATGAAATTTACTAAGCATCTTATATCCATTTTTTATTGTAATATGAGGTAAAAGGGTAATTTATAAGTCCTAACTCTTTGTCAATCAAAAAAATAGGACCGCCGATAATACAGGATAGGCGATATTTGCACAATGGGCTCTTTTCTCAAAAGATTTCTTCTAATATCATTACTCTTATCTTGTTCATCACCCAAGCTTATTTTTGAATATATTTGCAGAGCATATTGCGTGGTTCCTTAACAATAGGGTACTATTCTTGTTTGCCAAATATAGAACTATTTTGGTACTATATTTATAATATATAGGTAAAAAGTTAATTAAACCGAATTTTCGTCTCTAATTAAGACTTATTCAGTACTAGATTATTCGATTTTGAGGTGTTATGCTTCGCATCAGCAAGTTGGCCGATTATGGAACAGTAGTGATGGTTTATCTCGCAAGGCACGCGCAAGAATTGTGTAATGCTCGTGATATCGCATTACATACTCATCTGACTGTACCTACGGTAAGTAAGATTTTAAAACGTTTAACCAGTGCAGGTTTGTTAGCCTCAGTACGCGGAGTGACTGGAGGATATCGATTGCGACGACCTGCAACTGAGATTTCTGTGTCGCAAATAATTTTTGCATTTGAAGAACATCGTGGTTTCACAGAATGCAGTTTGCAACCTAATGATTGTTCGTTACAAGGTGTGTGTACGATTCAGGGTAATTGGCGATTAATTAGTCAAGCAATTGAAACAGCCCTGGATAGCGTGAGTTTGGCTAGTTTGGCAAAACCTATTTTGCAAGCACACGATGTGGAACGAGTTCGACAATTGGCAAGTGGAGTTAATCGTGGCTAAAAGCAGTGAGCAAATTAATTCTCTGCTCGATAGAGAATACCAACATGGGTTTACCACCGACATTGAAGTAGATACTTTTGAGCCAGGCTTGGATGAAGACGTCATTCGACGTTTATCAGCAATTAAAGGCGAGCCGGAATTTTTGCTTGAATGGCGTTTAAAGGCCTACAGGCATTGGTTAACCATGTCACATCCTAAATGGTCCAGTGTGCATTACCCGCCCGTGGATTACCAGGCTATTTCTTATTATTCAGCACCTAAACAGAAAAAAGATGCTCCTAAAAGTCTGGATGAGGTTGATCCTGAACTACTGAGAACCTATGAGAAATTAGGTATTCCTTTGAGGGAACAAGAGATGTTAGCTGGTGTAGCTGTAGATGCTGTCTTTGATAGCGTTTCTGTGGCAACTACGTTCAAAGAAAAATTAGCTGAAAAAGGTGTTATTTTTTGTCCCATCTCTGAAGCAGTACACAAATATCCAGAATTGCTCATGCAATATTTGGGTTCAGTAGTGCCTTATCGCGATAATTTTTATGCCGCTTTGAATTCGGCTGTTTTTAGTGATGGTTCTTTTGTTTATGTCCCCAAAGGGGTACGTTGTCCGATGGAGTTATCTACTTATTTCCGCATTAATGCGGCCTCTACAGGACAATTCGAGCGTACTTTAATTATCGCCGATGTGGACAGTTACGTTTCTTATCTTGAAGGTTGTACAGCGCCTATGCGTGATGAGAATCAATTGCATGCAGCGGTGGTAGAGTTAGTTGCTTTGGATGGAGCACAAATTAAATATTCCACAGTCCAAAACTGGTATCCAGGGGATAAGGAAGGAAAAGGCGGCATTTATAACTTTGTGACCAAACGTGGCGCATGTCGCGGCAAGCGCTCTAAAATTTCCTGGACGCAAATTGAAACCGGCTCAGCAATTACCTGGAAATATCCCAGCGTGATTTTACAAGGTGATGACTCCGTTGGTGAGTTTTATTCAGTTGCCTTAACTAATAATTATCAACAAGCCGATACGGGCACTAAAATGATCCATATTGGCAAAAACACGCGTTCAACCATTATTTCCAAAGGAATCAGTGCGGGTCGTGCACATAATGCGTATCGTGGTTTAGTTCGTATTGCACCAACAGCGACTAATGCACGTAATTATACTCAGTGTGATTCCATGCTTATGGGGTCTGAATGCTCTGCGCATACTTTTCCTTATATTGAAGTCAAAAACCCTACGGCACAGATAGAACATGAAGCAACCACTTCAAAGATTAGTGAAGAGCAACTGTTTTATTGCCAACAACGTGGAATCGATACAGAGGATGCTGTTTCGATGATTGTAAATGGTTTTTGTAAGCAGGTATTAAAAGAATTGCCTATGGAATTTGCGGTGGAAGCGACTAAATTGCTAGGTCTAAGTTTAGAAGGGGCAGTGGGTTAATATGTTAAAAATCAAAGACTTAAACGTTGATGTAAATGGTCAATCCATTTTAAAAGGCATTGATCTCCAAGTAAATGCGGGTGAAGTTCATGCCATTATGGGACCTAATGGTTCAGGTAAAAGTACTCTGTCAAAAGTATTAGCTGGCCATCCTTCTTACCAAGTGACTCGTGGAGAAATGAATTATCTGGGACAGGATTTGACTCCTTTGTCTCCTGAGGAAAGAGCGCGTGCTGGTATTTTTTTGTCTTTTCAATACCCAGTAGAAATACCTGGGGTAACCAACGTTAATTTCCTCAAGGCCTCTGTTAATGCGGTACGTAAAGGTCAGGGGAAAAATACACTTGATGCGATTGAGTTTCTATCATTCATCCGAGAGAAATGCCAGTTGCTGGAAATGGATGAAAGCTTCTTGTATCGCGGCATCAATGAAGGATTTTCTGGTGGTGAAAAAAAGCGGAATGAAATTTTACAAATGGCGGCTCTGGAGCCTAAGCTGTCTATTCTCGACGAAACAGATTCAGGCTTGGATATTGATGCACTGCGTATTATTTCTCATGGGGTTAATGCCATGCGGTCACCTGAGCGTTCTATTATTTTAGTAACGCATTATCAGCGCTTGCTTGATTATATCGAGCCAGATTTTATCCATGTGCTGGTAAATGGTCGTATCATTATGTCTGGTGATAAATCATTAGCACTTGAATTAGAGAAAAAAGGGTACAGCTGGCTTGAGGAAACGGTGTAACGATATGAGCGAGATTTTGGATTTTTACCAACAACGAGCAAAAGCCAGCTTATCTACTTTGCCTTGGCTTGCCCAATTGCAAACTAAAGCATTAAGGGATTTGAATCGACATGGCTTTCCAACACGACATGATGAAGACTGGAAATACACCAGCGTTGATGCTTTATTAAACCAGTCGTTTATGTGTTCTGGAGATGGCCCCCAAGAGTCTGCAATTACAGCACATGATGGAAAAATAAATTCTGATTTACCCGTAAATCAACCTATATCAATCCGAAATGGACTTATTTTCGGCATAGAACAGCTTACCAGTACCCTACCTAAAGGAGTGTTAGTTCTTCCTTTATCTGTTGCATTATCAAAACATCCTGAATTGCTGCAACCTTATCTGGGAACTATTTTAAAGCAAGAGCATGGTTTTCATTATTTGAATACGGCCATGATTCAATGTGGCCTATTGATTTACATTCCAGCAGGTGTTGTGATTGAAGAACCAATTGCTTTAACACATATACAGACCCAAACGAATCAGGCGGTTTATTTGCGACATCTGATTATTGCTGAAGCAAAGGCTCAGGCTACAATCATTGAAGATTACCAAGGTTGGGCTGATTGTTGTTATCTGACAAATACTGTAACTGAAATCGTAGTTGGTGCTGACGCTAAATTAACGCATTATACGATTCAAAGAGAGAGTAAATCGGCTTTTCATTTAGGCCATCTTTCAGTAAGACAATTGGTCGGTAGTGAGTTTGCCAACCATTCCTTAAGTCTTGGCGGACAATGGGTGCGTTCTGATATCAGTTTGTATCTGCAAGAAGAGAAATCCCATTCTTTGATGAATGGAATTTATGCTCCTGGTGAAGGCCAGCATGTGGATCATCATACAACAGTGCAACATCTGGTTCCCAACTGCACTAGCGAACAAGATTATAAGGGGATCCTCACCGGACGTTCGCGTGCGGTATTTAATGGCAAGGTATTTGTTGCCAAAGATGCACAGCATACAGATGCCAAGCAACAAAATAAAAACTTATTACTCTCAGCAAATGCAGAAGTGGATACCAAACCACAATTGGAAATTTTTGCTGATGATGTATTATGTTCCCATGGCGCAACCGTTGGACAATTAGATGAGGACGCATTATTTTATTTGGCAACTCGTGGAATTGACCGACTGGAAGCATCGCACTACTTAATTCATGCTTTTGCCAGTGATAATCTGCGACTTATTCCCCATCGTCAATTGGCGGATTATATGGGGCATTTATTAACACAACAGCTGGGGTAAGCTAATGGACGCTTTGGATATTCATGCAATTCGTAGAGATTTCCCTACACTCCATCAGAAAGTAAATGATTTTGATTTAATTTATTTTGATAATGCGGCAACGGCACAAAAGCCTAAAGCAGTGATTGAGGCTATTTCTCATTTTTACGAGCAGGATAACTCGAATATCCATCGGGGTGTACATACTTTAAGTGTCAGGGCAACCGAACATTTTGAAGCGGCCCGTTCTAAAGTAAAGCGCTTTATCAACGCCTATTCCCCAAGTGAGTGTATTTTTGTTCGCGGCACAACTGAAGGAATTAATTTAGTTGCGCAAAGTTTGGTTGCACCGCGTATTTTACCAGGCGAAGAAATATTAATTACCCATATGGAGCATCATTCCAATATTGTTCCCTGGCAGATGGTATGCAAAAAAACCGGAGCCAAACTGCAAGTTGCACCTATTTCATTGGATGGTGAGATTTTATTAGATGAGTTTGCCAAGAAATTAAGTAAAAACACCAAGTTTGTGGCTATTACTCATGTTTCCAATGCATTAGGTACCATAAATCCGGTCAAAGAAATGATTAAGATGGCCCATGATCATGGTGCTGAAGTGTTATTGGATGGCGCCCAGGCAATTCCACATTTGCCTGTAGATGTGCAAGATTTAGGATGTGATTTTTATGCTTTTTCTGGGCATAAATTATATGGCCCTACAGGTATAGGTGTTCTCTGGGGTAAAGAAGAACTCTTGAACGCCATGTCTCCTTATCAGGGAGGGGGCGAGATGATTAATTACGTTACCTTCGAGGCAACAGAATACGCGGCACTACCCTATAAATTTGAAGCGGGAACTCCTAATATTGCTGGTGCAATTGGCTTGGGAGCAGCCATAGATTATCTAGAGTCTTTGGATATGGAAGCAATCATCGCTTATGAACAGGAATTACTAGAATATGCAACTGCCGGACTCCAGTCTGTAAGTGGATTTAGTATTATTGGCACAGCCAAACAAAAAGTACCCGTTGTCACATTGGTACATGGAACAATCCACGCTCATGATATTGGCACTATTTTGGATAGTGAAGGAATTGCCATACGTAGCGGCCATCATTGCGCGATGCCGTTGATGGACTTTTATAATGTTGCCGCTTCTTCACGAATTTCTTTGTCTTTTTATAATACCAAAGAGGAAATTGATGCATGCATACGGGCATTGCATCGAGTTAAAGAGGTATTTGCATGAGTGCTGAACTGCGAGAACTTTATCAGGAAATCATTATCGATCATAATCGCAATCCACGTCATCATTATGAAATGAAGGATGCGACGGTGCACGCGAATGGTTTTAACCCTTTATGCGGCGATAAATTAACTGTTTATGCAAAAATAGAAGGGCATTTGATCACTGAATTGAGTTTTTTAGGATGTGGTTGTGCAATATCGCAAGCATCCGCCTCCTTAATGACTGATTCAATAAAGGGGAAAACAATCGAGGAAGCTCATGAGCTGTTTCATCGCTTTCATCATATGTTGACTCAAAATGAGGAAGGTCAGTTACATTATATGGATAAATTGACCGTACTTGCAGGAGTGAAAGCTTATCCGGCACGGGTAAAATGTGCTACTTTGGCTTGGCATACTTTAGAAGCAGCATTGAATAAAGACAGTAATGTGGTGAAAACAGAATAGGGACGGTTGCCATTTTTACTATCGTGGCCAAACTGACCTGATTTTCTGTGCTTCGGTGCTCTAAAATCAGGACATTTTGACTCAAGCTAGCGACATGGAAACCATCCCGAAGAAATAATATATTATCCAAAATATAAGTAGGTACTTTATGTTTGGTTTTAAGAAAAAACAGGATTCAGAATTACTGAAAGAAGCCATTATTAATGCGCTAAGGGAGATTTATGATCCTGAAATTCCAGTAAATATTTATGATTTGGGCTTAATTTACGATATCTTGATTGATGATGATGCCCACGTTGTCATACATATGACTTTAACTACTCCAGGTTGTCCTGTTGCTCAAACGTTCCCAGGAACAGTAGAACAAGCGGTTAATAAAGTTGAAGGCGTTCGCGATTGTTCTGTAGAGTTAGTCTGGGAGCCGCCTTGGTCTCAAGACAGAATGACTGAAGCAGCGCGACTTGAATTGGGAATTTTTTATTAATGTGGCAGCCTTCTGCATCGATCGATCTCTTGCGTCAACGTGCAAAATTATTAGCAAAAATACGCTCTTTTTTTACTGAACGTGGTTATTTGGAAGTAGAAACTCCAATTATGGCGCGATATGGTACAACGGATGTTTATCTAAGTAATATCAAAGCCACTTTTCGTGGTGAATCCTATTGTTTACAAACCTCCCCTGAATACCATATGAAGCGATTGCTTGCAGCAGGCAGCGGTTCTATTTTTCAAATAGCGCGGGTTTTTCGCGACGATGAACTAGGGCGATGGCATAATCCAGAGTTTACTTTGCTAGAGTGGTATCGATTGGATATTGATCACCATGCTTTGATGGATGAGATGGATGATTTCCTGCAAATGGTGATGCAATCTAAGCCCATAATCAAAAAAACGTATCAACAGGCTTTTCTTGAAGCATGTGATGTTGATCCCTTTTCTGCGCCAATTACACAATTTAGGAAAATATTGACTCGTTATGATTTAGATAATGTGTTATCTCCTCAAGAAGAAGACCGAGATCAATATCTATTTCTTCTTATGAGCCATGTTGTAGAACCTTTTCTGAGTAAGGAAACCGCCCCAGTTGCTGTATATAATTTTCCAATATCGCAAGCAGCTTTAGCAAAAATTAACCATGGGGTAGCAGAGCGTTTTGAAGTGTATTACCAAGGAGTTGAACTAGCAAATGGCTTCCATGAGTTAACCGATGCGGCTGCTCAAGCAAATCGTTTTATTCAAGATCAAAAACTAAGAAGTGAAAAAGGTTTTCCTTCAGTGGAAGCAGATCAATATCTTTTGCATGCTTTAGAGCATGGCTTGCCGTCTTGCAGCGGAGTGGCTTTAGGTGTTGACCGCCTGTTGGCTTTGGCTTTAAAACAACCTGAAATTGCTAAAATTATTTCTTTTGATTTTACCAGAGCTTAGTTCTTCATATTCTCCTTTCAATATTATCAAATTTCGATTTTAAAAGATCAGCAACTATTTTGTTCAATCCTACAATAAATGCATGAATGGTCTAATATTAATCATATGGCTTTTTTTATGATCTATAAATTATGATACGGGCTGAAGATGTATTTAAACCTGATTTTAAAGGCAAATCTGATTTTAAAGGTCCAATTGTCTTACATATGATTGATCAGAAAGGTTATGGTGATGTTTCTCTAGGAATGAAAATAGCTAAATTTCTATCGGAAAAATATCCAGAGGCTCCAATCTATGTTTTGGCAAAAAAAGATTCAATAAATAAAATAATCGAGATTGAGCCTGATTTTTTAGATCAAGTGACGCATCCTAAAATCAAAATGATTAACCCAGATCACACGGATTTCTCTCTGCTCCGCAAGCTATGTGACAGTGCTCAACTTGCAGTAGAAACCGCTATTTTTAATAACTCTTTGAATCATTATCATAAAAAAAGTACTTGCCCCAAAATTTTTATAGGTGAATATGGGCTATATGAAAAGAAAATTTATGAGCCACCAATAATTTGTTTAAGTGGCAATGTAGGTGTAGGTGAGGACTATCCGGGAATTTTAATAGAATCGGATTTAAAAGAATTTTCGCGTCTGAACTCAGCTGCAAAATTGGAAGCTCGCGGCAAAATACTTAACGGACTTGATCCTCTTTTAAAAAAGCAAGTGTTGGGTAATGAGGGCAATGATACCTCTTCATTTATTAAAAAAAACAGTTTTTCTTTTTCTTACTATAATTTCGCTTTTTCTTACAAGCGAGCGGCTACGGTATTTGCAGCAAGTAATGAGGCAGGGAAACATGCAAATTATTTTGTAAGTGCTTCGGATAATGAGAATAAAGTAACGCAGGTATTCTCCACACTTGAAGAGCAAGATTTTCAAGATCAGTTAAAGCAACTAGGGTATAGTAAGATTGTATTTTATTCTGAAAATTCAAAAGAACCGCATAAAGAAATTGTTTTGAATGAATCAAGTCCCAGTAGAGAGTTTAGAGTGTTTCACAGGAACCGATTTACACATGATACAACACTTGATTTGATGCGTTTATCTGATGTTTGCGGAGTTGCAGGAGATCAATCCCTTACGGAAGCATTTTCACTTGGTTCTTATCCTATTCCTGAAGAGTGGCACTGTCAGATTGATATAATAAATCAAATTGGAAAGACATATTATGCAAAAAACAGCATCTTGTCGCGTATCCATGGAAATACATGGCTCAATAACAATTCAGTAAACAACTGGGCCTATGCCGGGGGGTTATTACGGACTTGCCGACCTATTGTGGATACAGTTCTTACTAAATTCCAGGATGAAGCAAATCTTTATAATGCCCTCGATCATCGGCTTAATGTATTGTTTGATAAACCGAAACAAGAAGAAATCGATAAATATAATATGGCATTTATTGAGGCACTCGCGGCCAATCAAAGAGGTCTAAAAAGCGATAAAGATAAAGCATTTCATATCGCTACAGAAATAGCCCGTCATTATGCAAAGTGCCAACCGAGTGAACCACTGACTTTGGGTAAAATACTCGATACAATGAATGCCCATGTTGGTAAACCAATAACCCACATTCACAATATTCGCAATATTGTAATTAAAGAAAAAGATTGTGACTTAATAAAAAGTGAGCGCAGCGGTAGTTTTATAAAAAGAAATATTACTCATAGTTCCTCACGAAATATAGGGTTATTCACCAAACTCCAATCCCTACAAAGACAACATTTTCCCTCCACGATGGAGGAAGGCACACAAGTTAAAAGTAGTTCGTTTAAAGAAAAATTTTCTGGAATATGTCAGTCGGAACTAACAGAAAGTGATCTTGAGCTGGCAGTAAAATACTTGGCTGGATTACCCATACAAACCCTCGGTGAGGAAGTGGGGTTTGGTCATAAACATCATTTCGGCAAAACTTTGGATGAATCATATCACTTTGTTGAAAAAATAACCCCTTGCGAAGAAGATAAGCCAATCAACGAAAATAAAAAGTTTACTTTTATTCTCGAGACGAATTATTCAACTGATGAACACTATAAAATTACAATTTCTAAAGATCAATTGCATGAATTTTCTGAGCGACAGAAGATGATAGAAGCTCAATCTGCATACAATTGTTAACTTGATATTGCTTTGGATTATAGAGATTAAATACCATAAACCTTCCGCTGAAGGAGATTGTTGTTTCTAAGCGCTCTAGCTTATTTCTCTGTTGACTTATTTGATGCCTTCATCCGATGTGTTGTGTCGATGTCTCCCGTTTTACGGGAGAGGTGATTCGTTGCAGCATATCGATTTGCTTTCAGCAAGGATGGAATAGACTTCGTTGTCACCAATGATTAGATGATCAAGTAAACGGGCATCAACCAATTCCAACGCTTCTCGGATGCGCTCGGTTACGACAATATCCTGATGGCTTGCATCAGATATCCCTGATGGGTGGTTGTGGGCAAGAATGAGTGCTGCGGCATTAAGTTGTAGGACTCGTTCGATGATGGGTCTGGGATGAATTGTTGCAGTATTGATTGTGCCAGAAAAAAGCTCCTCATAAGCAATGATGCGATGTTGATTATCAAGAAATAGAGCCGCAAAGGTTTCATTTTTGTAATCACGCATACGCTTTTTCAAATACGCATAGGTTTGTTTGCTGTTGGTGATTTGAGTTTCTTTTTGCAATTGAATGTAATCACTGCGCCGGCACATTTCTTTGACTGCTTGTAATTGGGCATAACGCACATCCCCCAAACCATGTATTTGCTTGAAACTTTGTTTATCGGCATTAAGAATGGCACGTAAATCGCCCAAATGTTTGAGGAGATCAAATGCTAATTGGACACAGGATTTTTTACTACTGCCGGAACTGATAAAAATTGCGAGTAACTCTGGATCTGAAAGGCTTTGTGCTCCATGAGTAAGTAGTTTTTCACGCAGGTCTAACTGCCGTGTCGATTGGACAACTGTCATTTTTCTATTCCTTTATTGCGAAGTTTATGCTTTGATCGACGCTATTCTTATCAAAAACATTCAACCATGCAAGATTTTATTGGGAAAAAAGTACTTCTTGGAGTTTGTGGCGGGATTGCCGCATATAAATCAGCTTATCTGATTAGAGAATTAACTCGAGCCGGAGCCGAGGTTAAAGTGGTGATGACGCAATCGGCCCAGGAATTTGTTAGTCCTTTATTGATGCAAGCATTATCAGGAAATGATGTACGTACGAATTTATTTGATGCCCAGGCAGAGCGTGCTATGGGGCATATTGAATTGGCGCGCTGGGCTGATTATTTGGTAATTGCACCTGCATCTGCTAATTGTCTTGCCAAAATAGCTCAAGGTATTGCTGATGATTTACTCTCCACTTTATATCTCGTCGCAGAAGTTCCCGTGATTGTTTGTCCAGCGATGAATCGTAGTATGTGGGCTCATCCTGCGACGCAAGCCAATTGTACGCTTTTACAGGAACGAGGAGTTATTTTTGTTGGTCCTGAAGAAGGTTCCCAGGCTTGTGGTGAGCAAGGTTTTGGACGAGTAAGTGAAGTGGAACAAATCATTAGTGCTTTACGCCTGCATGATGTACATCAGTTATTAAGAGGTAAAAAAGTGCTTGTGACTGCAGGACCTACCCGTGAGTCTATAGATCCAGTGCGATATATCAGTAATTACAGTTCCGGAAAAATGGGTTATGCCCTGGCAGAAGCGGCTGCAATGGCAGGAGCCCAAGTTACTTTGATTAGTGGACCGAGCTCTTTACAGGCCTCGGCGATGATTAAGCGGATTCGGGTTGAATCTGCACAAGAAATGCTGAGTGCTGTCATGCAGGAAATGCCAGCAGGTGGTATATTTATAGGAACAGCTGCTGTTGCAGATTATCGGGTTGAGTCACCTGAATCTGAGAAAATAAAGAAAAAAAATCATGATGAAATGACGCTTAAATTGATAAAAAATCCCGATATTTTAAGCCATGTTGTTGATTCTGCTAAGGGTGCTTATGTAGTTGGATTTGCTGCTGAAACTACGGATGTTTTACATTATGCCACCGAAAAATTACAGCATAAAAAATTGGATATGATTGTGGCTAATGCAGTGGGAAAAGGACTTGGATTTGACAGCGAGGTCAATCAAGTAACTTTAATTACAAAAAACAAGCAAATCGAACTGGCCTTAACCCATAAAACACGGTTGGCAGGACAAATTATTGCAATCATTGCTGCAACTCTGCAAAATGATGCGCATTAATGTTAACAGGAAAAATTATGACGCAAGCGATTCAGTTAAAAATTCTTGATGCTCGAATCGGTGACACGATTCCACTACCTACTTATGCGACCGATGGTTCAGCCGGCCTAGATTTGCGTGTTTGTATTAACGAACCAATTCAAATTGCTCCCCAAGAGACCGTGTTATTACCGACAGGTCTATCAATTTATATTGCTGATCCCAAATTAGCAGCAGTAATTTTACCCCGTTCAGGTTTGGGACATAAAAATGGTATCGTTTTGGGTAATTTGGTTGGATTAATTGACTCTGATTATCAAGGTGAGCTCAAGATTTCTTGCTGGAATAGAGGGGTTGAGCATTTTACTGTGAATCCTGGAGAGCGTATCGCGCAATTAGTTTTTATTCCAGTTGTGCAGGCTGCTTTTGAACTCGTTGATGAATTTACTGAAACATCAAGAGGCGAAGGTGGATTTGGCAGTTCGGGGAGACATTAAATGAACTATCAGCAAAAACAAGTTTCTCGTTCTGTGTTCCGTGCTTATGATATTAGAGGCATAATTGGACAGGAATTGGATGAAAATGCTTTTTATAGCATTGGACTGGCCCTAGCCTGTTATTTGCGTGATTTGCAACGTCAGCAAATTTTCTTGGCACGGGATGGTCGTCTTACTAGTTTTGCCATGGCTTCGGCATTAAAACAAGGATTACTAGATAGCGGAATTGAAGTACTTGACCTAGGTGCAGTTCCTACCCCGGTGATGTATTTTGCAGTTCATACTCAAGATGTCGATTGTGGTTTAATGGTCACAGGAAGTCACAATCCGGCAAATTACAATGGCATCAAAATGGTGTTGTTGGGCAAGACCTTGATGCATGAAGATATTGATATCTTATATCGAATGGTGATGGAAGGGAAACGCATTGTTGGCCAAGGTAAAGACGTGGCGTTCGATATATTACCTATGTACAAGCAACGGATTATAAGTGATATCAAAATCAAGCGCCCATTAAAAGTCGTAGTTGATTGTGGGAACGGTATCGCGGGTCCAATTATACCGCAAGTGCTTCGTGAATTAGGTTGTGACGTGGTTGAGCTTTATTGTGATGTAGATGGTAACTTTCCTAATCATCATCCTGACCCAACCATCGAGGCTAATTTAGTTGATTTGAAAGCTGCGGTAGCTTCACATAAGGCTGATTTGGGTTTGGCTTTTGATGGGGATGCCGATCGAGTAGGTTTAGTCACGAATAAAGGGGAAATGATTTGGCCGGATCGTTTAATGATGCTTTATGCTCGTGAATTATTAACACGCCTTCCCGGAGCAACTATAGTTTTTGATGTGAAATGCTCTAGTCATTTAGAGGCTGTGATCAAAGAGGCGGGCGGTGTACCTAAAATGTGTCCTACTGGCCACTCTATTGTGAAGCACATAATGAAAAAAGAAGGAGCTGCTTTGGCTGGTGAAATGAGCGGCCACTTGTTTTTCAAAGATCGCTGGTATGGATTTGATGATGCACTATATAGTGCTTGCCGTTTACTTGAAATCATTGGCGCTTCGGAGATGACGGTAAGTGAACAATTTGAAGTCATTCCTAATAGTGTTAATACCCCTGAGTTAAAAATTGCCATAGCGGATGATGAGAAATTTCAGTTTATGAAGCGGTTTAATGAAATGGCAGAATTCCCTCCTCAGGCACGTGTCATTGCAATTGATGGTTTGCGTGTGGAGTTAGATAAGGGCTGGGGGCTGTTGCGTGCATCAAATACAACTCCTTGTCTCGTTGCTCGTTTTGAAGCAGAAGATGAACAGAACCTGGAACAAATTCAGCAGTTATTTAAAAAACAAATGCATTTATTAGATAACAAATTGGAGTTGCCATTCTAGTATACGGTTGTAACCTGGGTGAAGGTACAGCCTTTACCCGGGTTTCTTAAGTTATAGCTCAAAAAGTAAAGTATTATTTTTCTATTGCAAAGTATTCTAGAAAAGAACACACTATGTTCAATTCATGATGAATTTTTTTACTATGATAAATGGAGTTTACGCTTGGAACATTTAAAGTCACTTGATCCTTCCAAAATATCTCATACTATAAGCATGAGCGGAGCAGACAAGCCCATTATAACGATTGGCCATGGTTGTCATTTAACCATCGCTTCTTCACAAGTATTAGCACAATATTCATCTCCGGTTGCTTTACCACCAAAGGCTATGGAAGTAATCGAGGCTTCATATCAGTTTTTGAAAGTTCATGTTGATTCGAGAGTTCCCATTTATGGTGTCAATACCAATTTTGGTGATCAGGTTCGCTATATCGATGCTGCTTTAAAAGATACTGAGACTCTGGATTATTATGAGTCGATTAATGAGCGACAAGAAAACATCATTCGCTCTCTTTCTTGCGGCTTGGGCACAATTGTTGCGCCTCATATCGTTCGAGTGACTATGATGCTGCGCGCCCATTGTCTGGCGCAAGGTTATTCAGGTATTCACCCCGAATTGATTAATTCACTTTTAGATTTTCTGAATGCTGGTATTACCCCCGTTGTTCGTTGCTATGGTTCTATTGGCGCCAGTGGTGATCTTATTCCTCTTTCCATGATTGCAGCCGCACTTATTGGCGAGCCGGTCGCGGTAACTTATCAGAATAAAATAATGCGGGCACCCGAGGCGATTCAATTAGCTGGCCTTAAAGCTTATAAACCTGTGATGCGTGATGGGCTCGCCCTTATTAATGGCACATCATTTATGACGGCAATAGCCAGTCTGGCAGTTTATGATTTGCACCGTTTATTCAAGCAAATGCTGACCGCAATTGCGATGACCTTAGAGTCATTGCTCGTAATAAGCAGTGCTTATCATCCGATGGTGCATCAACTGAAAAAGCAAAAGGGTGAGACCACCATCAATCAATTTTTTATTGATTTCTGGGAAGGTAGTCAATTATTGACGGATTTAGATGAATTACGGACAACTGATTATACCTATAAACCAGTGCAAGATTATTATTCAATTCGCTCTGTTCCTCAAGGATTTGGTCCATTTCAAGAGAACTTGGAACGTGCGATTCGCTGGATAGAAAATGAAATGAATTCCGTTAATGATAATCCTGTCATTGATGTTGTTGCGAATACTATTCATCATAGCGCAAATTTTATGGGTTATTACATCACGGATGCATGCGATATTTTGAAAATGAATATTGCCCAGGCCTCTACCTGGATGCATGCATTACTTGCAAACTTAGTTCATCCTCGTAAAAATCATAATTTACCGGTGAACTTAGTTCCTAATCCTGGAATGCACAATGGTTTTCGCTCGATGCAACTGCTGTCAGCGGCACTGGCAGTACAAAATCGTAAATTAGCCCAGGCACATCAGTCATTTACTCTACCAACAGAGGGTGATAATCAGGATGTGAATAGTTTAGGAACACATGCGGCTCTTGATTTTCAAGAATCAGTCGCTAATTTGGAACGTCTCACCGCGATTTTGTTGCTCGCTGCAACACAGGCACTTGAATTAAGGGGCATTGAAAAAGCGGGTAAAAGAGCTCAATCTATTTACCACACGGTTCGTCAGTACTCTCCAAAAATAGAACACTGCAGACCCATGACAGAAGAGATTGAAATGATTATCAATTTATTAAAGGATAGTAAAATATAAAGGAGTAAAACGTGCGTCGGTCTCATTTATACCTAGCGCTTTCTTCGTTCTTTCTTGTTTCTCCAGTTTTAGCAACATCCGATTTTAACCTGCCTTTTGTTAATACTGCGGGCTTAGGTGTGGCTTATGCCGATTGGGCTACTGCCGCCAGTGATGCAAGTACGGCTTATACCAATCCGGCGGGTCTGGTTAAACTGGCGCATCAACAAATAGTAGGGAATGCATTAGGTATCATAGGTACTACTCGATTCACGGGAACTGCAACGACGCCAACATTTCCATTCCCATTCCCTGTTGTTGAATCAGGAGTGGCACGGAGCCAAATTAGGGCTTTTCTACCCTCATTTTATTATTCGGCGCCTCTAACTCAGCGCGTTGCGTTTGGTTTTAATGTAACTACTCCCTTTGGGCTGGGTACGAATTATGGTTCTACGCGATCTTCTATAGCACGCTATGCTACAACACGTGCCCAGGTTGTGGGAATTGATGTAGGTCCAAGCTTAGGGTTAAAAGTAACAGACCGTTTTTCTTTGGGTGCGGGATTTGATGCGCTGCATTTGGCCTTTACTCTGAATAATATGTATGGACCGCCTGTTTCTTTCCCTTTTGATTCAAGGCTCGAGAACCACTTAAGTGGCTGGGGATATGGATGGCATGGTGGTGCATTATTTGATTTTTCACCAGAAACACGGATTGGTTTAAGTTACTACTCTCGAATTTCACTTACGACGACGGGTCATAGTACAGTTACTGCGCCTGCAATAGGGCCTTCAGTAGCAATCTTCAGAACCAATCAACAAGAAACAAAGGCGGCCTTACCAGCCCGAGCTGAATTGAGTTTGCAACATGATTTCACAAAACGTTGGACTGGAATGGCTACAGTTTTTTACACCAACTGGAGTACATTTAATCAAATAAGAATGGAAAATACGCAAACTCCAATGGGAGTAACGCTTCCGGTAACGATTCCTTTTAATTATCACAATTGTTTTGATTACGCAGTTGGCGCTACATATAAGGCAACTGAAAAAATATTATTCCGCGGCGGTATACAGTTTATGAGCACTCCTTCCAATGATCGCGATCGGGGTATTGCTGATCCTGTGGGTAGCGCAACCATTCTGGCCATAGGCGCTCATTATCAACAAGATGCGAATTTAGGCTATGATGTGGGAATTGGGCATTCTTTCTTTAACCCAATGTCGGTGAATCTGGTTACTCCGTTGACTGCTCTTAAAGGGAATACCCACACTCAAACAACAGCAATTGGTGGACAAATTACCTGGAGTTTTGCATAGTCTTCATTTTCTTGGTCTGAGGGCACGTAACGAGACGGAGCGCCAATTCCTGTGACAAATGAGTAGGCAGTATTGGACGTTGTGATAGCAAACATAGCCTTCACTTGGTTACATAGATAGTTTTTGGCCCTCTTGCTCTGATTTTTGGGCTTGGATCATATCTTCAACTTTGCTTACAGAATCTGTATCTAATGAAAACATCCTGGTTACTAAATCTTGTCCTTTTGATAGGATCGCATAAGAACTACTTTTTTTGAAATCAGTTACAAAATGTTCGAGTGTTTCTCTATCTTTTATTTTAGATAATTTATTTTCAAAATCAGTCCATTGTACTGTAAATACGTGAAAGATTAGGTGGTGATGCGATTTTTTAGATTTGTTCCTCTAGTGCGACTTGAGTTTCACGTTCTTCTATTCGCTCAACAATATTATCTGCAATTGCTTGTTGTCGCCATGTTCCCCTATGGAATTTTTCAATACCAAATTCTTCAATGTGTTTACCTCCTGGTGCATCTTCAGCAAATGAGCTTAGTTTGCACAATAGGGCGTTAGTTAAGGGGCCCCTTGTTTGGTTTAGGCCATCATATAATGAAAAAATAACAAGGTGCCCGATTAAGTCATCTCTCGAATTGGAAGACATGATTTGACTTCCTGCTCCATAAGATTGATATTCATACCCCGATCTAGCTTTAAATGCCTCCACATCAAGTTGAATACGTTCAAGGTGTTCTGGAAAATAGAACTGACATCGTTCTACATAGCCATTAAGCATCGCCTTACAAGTGCCTTCGCCTGGTGTCGGATTATACATAGCCCATACATCAGGTAAGATAAAGGTATCTTCGTCATAATATTTTTGATCTTCTTCTGTAACCCTTGGAAACCATATATCTTGAGGTTGATTATTGATCAAGTATTCAATTGATCTGACGGTTGAGGTGGTATCTAAATAGTATCCGCCATATTCTTCGAGTATTGCGGCTTCCAGAATATCTTTTTGAGCGGAATATGCATTATTCTCTCCTAATAAATCAACAGTCTTTTTTAAGTTTTCTCGTTCTTCTTCAGTTAAATGTTTGGCATTTTTATAAAGATCTTCAATGGGCTTTAGTGTAATGTCTGGATCGAGATACTCTGCTTCCTTGATTCCTCCAATTAGGTCTTCGGGTACCCACATTATTATCTCTTGATCTTGAGGGTTAGGATCATCTGCATCTCTATTTTTCTTTGTATTCATTACATATTCTTTCAATTGCTGGGCTAATGCATTAGGGCCATTTTTAAATGAATCCTCATGCTTACCAGTCGGCAAACGACCCATCCAGATATAATGAAATTTATTTGTAGCCATTCAAATACCCTATTGAATTTATTCAGCTAAATACTCATCTACTTGATTGTATGATTTCATGCTGAGCTAACAGATTTCATATTTTAAAGTTAGCACATTATTTAACCTTAATGACTGATATGCAAAGAAAACTCAGTATCAATCGTGACTTAATATGATTCATTATGATGCTATAATGCACTATTAATTATTGATTAAATTATCTTCTCATGATTTTAAATTTAAGGAATGTCACTGATGCCCCAAGGAATAATTAAAGTACATGACATTGAAGGTTTTGATCTTTTAGTTAACGAGTATAAAAATAAACGGGATCTACGATTTGAGTTTTCTCCAACTCATCCGGTAACAAATAAAATGGGGGCGATCTGTAAAACCCTCATGGAAAATTCAATGAATAGTCTTTGCTTAGACTTCACTAATCATCCCCTAAGTGATGAAGATATTTCTGAGCTCGCTACTTTTTTACAATCGGATAAGTGTCCTGACTCTATAACGCTCATATTAGCCAAAACTTCGCTTAGTATAAAATCATTAGGGATCTTGGCTGATACTGTTGCTCAAGGGGGCCGCGCTTCTGAGGTTAAATTGGGACTTGCAGGTAATAGACTAGGAAATGAGGGAGCCATAATGCTTGCTCATGCTTTGCAGTCAGATCATTGCCCATCAAAAGTGTCGCTAAACTTAGCCAATAATGACATTTCAGATAAAGGGTTCATTGAATTAGCAGCGATGCTTAAATTACCAAGTAGTATTCATAAATTATCGTTAAATTTATTATTTAATCCAACAACTAAGCTTGGTTCTGCAGCTCTAATAGAGGGTATGGAATGTGGTACAAAAAAGGATAGTTTAAGTATCATGTATGAATTTAGTAAACATGGAACAGGCGTTATCTGCAGTTTGGCCAATACATTAAAGTCTAATAAATGCCCAGAAGAATTATCACTGCAATTCGGGGTTAAACACCTCACGACGAACGAAGTTAATATATTATTCGAGGCCCTAAAGACAATAAAGAGCCCTAATCAACTGGAGTTAGACTTAAGTGAGCAAGGGTTAAAAGATGAAGGCTTTGCCATCATTTTAGATGCATTAGAACATATGCCTGATGACTTAAAAATAAAGCTTCATTTGGTATACAATGCGATTAAACAAGATGGAGCTCAAAAACTATCTAATTTTATTCGTGCGAATAAAATTCAATCTGAAGTTTATATGGATTTGACCGAAAACTCTTTTGGTGGTGAGGCTGGAAGACACAAGATTCACGATGCAATTGTTACAAATCCTCAAATCCTAAATCATTTGTCAATTCAAGGACCAACTCAAGATATAGGTGAACTTTGTAGAAGTATTCGTGAACGGTCATCAGAGATTAATCATGGAGAAAATTCAGGGTTTACTATATAGAGTCTGTTGACATTTCACTTGATTCTGACTACTTCTCGCGCTTTATGCGCTAGATCTATGCAGGGACAGACTAAAATGTACCGCATTTTTAATGCAGCCGTTGCTGGATTCCGCGCAGAACGTAGGCTATTTAAGCAATTGTCAACAGAGTCTAGTCAAATTTTTCGTCTTATTTTGAGATATCGTAGTATGTTTGTATTCGTAATCTTACAAATACAAACATGCTGATTACACTGATTTCAATCTATGCTGTATTTAGATTGTAATTAAACCTCACATTCTGCCTCATTAAAACACATGAGCTGTTTTGTAATTTTTTTAATTACTTTTGTTCTTATTTCTTTTTCTCTTATAAAAAGATGCCCACTATCAAATTCATGGAACTCGCAATGCTCTAATGAATGCTCAGCCCATCCGTAATGGTCTGTAGGAGCGACCCAGGTATCTTGTTTGCCCAAGAATACCGTAGTGCCGAACGTTAAGGGCGATTCATCACGATAATTATAGTTTCTAACGATGTTCATATCGCCTATAAAAATGGGCAGTAACACTTTAATAATGCTCTTGTTCATTCGCTCATCGCTGTAATCAACGATACCATTTGCTTTAAATACGGTAGATAAGGCGGTTAATTGATCATCGTCTAACTCACTGATTCGTTCCGAATTTAAATCAAATAAATTGATATTCATTTGTTGTAGTTTTGCAAGCAGATTATCCAAACTTTTGGAGGGTATACGTGGATCTGGATAGGCCGATGCAAATAGATGTGCTGGCTGCGGCAGATGATGGCGACGTAAATATCGACTCAGTTCAAATCCAATAAGTGAACCAAAACTATGGCCAAAAAACGCAAAAGGTAAATTGAATTGAGGTTTTAGCTGATGGGCTAATAATGAAACCAAGGTATCGAGGTTATCAAGAGGTTGCTCCTCCATCCGATTTTCTCTACCTGGCAACTGTATCGGACACACCTCTATAAAATCAGGGAATTCCTGTTGCCATTCGCGATAAATTGAAGCACCACCGCCACCGTATGGAAAACAAAACAAGCGTACTTGGGCATTTGTTTGTATTTTTCGATTGGTGATCCAAAGCGTATCAAACTGGGTTTTAGGTTCAGGGGGTTCTTGTTTGGAACCTATCCATTGGCTTGCTAATACATATTCAGCAATCTCATTGATTGATGGACCTTGCATCATCAAGGGTAAAGAATAAGTGACACCAACGGTTGTTTCTATGATTCGGATTACTGCTAGTGCCATCAGCGAATCCATTCCTAGTTCATGTAAGGACTGAAAAGGGCTTATGTCATTTTGTGGCATGGAAAAGATCATGGCAAATTGCTCCATTAAATGATGGATTAATTTGTCTTTACACGCTTCATAGGGCAGTGATAAATCGAGTTGGAATTGAGATTGAATGTCCATGATTTGATTAATTTGCATCGTATCATTGAGTATGCTCATGTACAGGTCATGGCAAATGGCGATTACTTCATAGTTTTTATCCAGCAAGTACCAATCAGCAATGATGTGTTTTCCTTCTGGATGCAGCTCCTTTAATTTAGTGTATATATATTTCTGGTCTTCTAGTGAGCCATAAAATTCAAGAGCTCCCATATGTGATGCAATATAGGGTTTGTTGAATTGTTTAGGCAGTAATAAAAAGAGTGTCTGAATGCAGGCGTCAATGATTCCTGGATGCATTTGGGTTACAAATTGTTTTCCGCGCTCTGAGATTTTGGGTTCGCGTAACTCACAAAACAATTCCTCACTATTGGCCCAATATTGATGGGCCCAGCGAATCGTATCACCAGCAGGCATGCCCATGCTTGTTATTCGGTTATAAAACGTTTCCATAGTTCCTGAGACAGAACGTCGTTGCATGAGTTCTGTCTTGGTTTTAAGTTGGTTGGCGTAAGGAGTGGTATTCAGGACTAAAATACCGGTCGCATGTTCTACCCAGTGTTTTTTGCCATCATTGCTGTAAAAGCGGAACGCTAAGGTGTCGCTTTCTTCACCTGTTTCAATGATGAGATGTACTAAAACAGTTTTTCCATCCAGGACCAATATGGGTGATAAATAATTAAGGTTTTGCACCCTAAACGAAACGGTTTGTTGTAATTGTTTTGCTGCATACGCTAACATTTCCAGGTAATAACCCGCATGCAACACATAAAAGGTATCTTGTATTTCAGGCATTACTTTTGTATCAAAGACAAATTCAAATTGTCGTGCTGCTAAAGGTGAGGGGAGGGTTTTTCCTCGCATAGGGTAGGTTATAGCAGCTTTATCATTAAAACCTTGATCCAGGGTTGGCCAATATATTTTACGTTGCCATGGATAAAACGGCATATCCAGAGGGGGATAAGTGCGTTCTTCTTCATATTTTTTCCAATCAATTGGCACTTGGTTTACATAGTTTTTTGCCAAGGTCGCCAAGTCCATTGCTGCGAATTCCGCTATTTTAGTTGGATGAGTGGATTTTTTTTGCTCGTTGTTAATAAAAACAGACTCATTTGGGGCATCAAAATTGGCTCGTAGTGCCGCCAATTTTTGATACAGATCCGCAACTGAATCTGTAATTATTGCCAAACGTTGCGCAAAATGAGAACGCCTGATGTGGAGGTTATAACAAACCTGTGCCAAATTCGTTTCTGGATGATTTTTTAAATAATCACACCAAAGACCAATCAAATCAGCTAATGCAGCGGGCTCTTTTGCCGAAAGCGTAAATAATTCTTTATCTTTAGGAATGTTGTTGGTAAAAGTGGGTTGCTCATTTATAGAGGGTTCACGTAATACAAGATGAGCATTGGCTCCACCGAAACCAAAACCACTCACTCCAGCAATGCAGACATCACTGTATCTGGGTAATTTTTCTGCTTTACTTGGAATGCACAAAGAATAACGCTCAAATGGGATATGTGGGTTTGGATTAACAAAGTTAAGATGGGGTGGAATTAAACCATTTTTTAGAGCCAAAGCGACTTTAATTACACTCACGATACCTGCGGCAGGCTCCAAATGTCCTACATTGGTTTTCACAGAACTAATCCAACAAGGTTTTTCAGCATCACGATTTTTGCCAAGTACTTCGCCTAACGCTTGAATTTCAATAGGGTCACCTAGAAATGTACCCGTTCCATGGCATTCAACATAGGAAACATGCGCCGGATCGGTTTTAGCCATTCGATAAGCAGATCGCAATAATTGTTCTTGTTGTAAGCCATTAGGAGCAGTTAAACCATTTGTTTTACCATCTTGATTCATCGCACTCCCAGTGATTACTGCATAGATCTTATCTTTATCCTGTAATGCATTGGCAAGCGGCTTCAAAATAATGGAGCCGGCTCCTTCACCTTGTACATAACCATCTGCTTTGGCATCAAAAGTATGGCATTGTCCGGTAGGAGAAAGCATAGTCGCTTTAGCCAAAACAGAATGAACGGAAGGTAATAAATTGATATTTACTGCACTGACAAGCGCAGTATCACACAATTTGGCTTGTAGGTTTAAACAGGCTAATTGAATGGCGATGAGCGAAGACGAACAGGCCGTATCTAATACAAGGCTCGGTCCGCGTAGATCGAACAAATAGGATAAACGATTGGCTGCCATGCTGATGGCGCTTCCTGTAGGAATAAACAAAGCATCCATATCTGAATCGAGTTTTTGCAAGTGGCCAAACTGACTTGCATATAAGCTGGAGAAAACGCCCATATTGGAGCCTGCTAAAGCGTCAACGGTTAAACCTGCATCTTCAAGGGATTCGTAGGCGACTTCCAATAAGATACGTTGTTGTGGATCCATTCGCATTGCTTCACGAGGGCTAACACCAAAAAAATAGGCATCAAACGCTTCAATTTGCCGCAGATAGCCTCCCCAATAAGGCAAATTGGTATCACGCTGAGTTACTTCTCGAGTACCTTGCAAAAGCTTCCAACGTTCGTCAGGTATTGGCGAAATGACGTTCTTGCCTTGGCATAATAACTCCCAAAACTCTTGAGGGTTATTGGCTTCGGGTAAACGACAACTCACTCCAATAATTGCCACTGGATCAAATATCTTGTCGTTCTGTTCCTGCAAAAGCTTCTTGAGCTTTTGGATCATTAATAATGATTTTTTTAAAGTAGTTGTATCATTCATAAGCCAGCTCTAATTCTTTTAATTCCAATTCAAGCAATTCATTCAGTTGTGCCTCATTTAATTGATCCAGATCAAGAGTTTTCTCGGCACTACAAAGAGGTGCAGGGGCCGGCTCAATGTTAATTTGCACGCGTTGCATGATGTACTCGGTAAGTTGTTTCAGTGTAGGGTAGCGATATAAGTCCATAGGGGCGACTATGTCAGGGAAATGCTTACCCAGTTGCTCGGTATAATCAATGCCAGTAATGGAATCCATTCCATATTGTTGGAAGGGGGCTTCTCTGTCAATTTCAGTAACGTCCAATCCTAATACTGAAGCAAAGAGGTTCAAGACTAATGCTGTAATTTCTTCCTGATTTAATGAGGAAACAACCGTTGCTTGCGTATTTGCAGCATATTCAGCAACCAAATGTGTAAAGAAATCAAGCTGTTTGGCGGTAGCATTTACCTGTAAAAATTTCTTCCATTGAATCTTACATACTGTAATTTCAGCAGGATTTAATCTAAGAAGAACATGAAACAATGCAAGACCCTCTTTAATACTTAAAGAAGCCATGCCAACGGCATCTAAAAATGCATCATGATTATGTCTGTGGCTCATTCCTTTTTCTGACCAGGCGACCCAGTTAATACTTGATGCGGGTAAGTGCAAACTACGACGATATAAAGCAAGGCCATTCATAAACTCATTAGCTGCAGCATAAGCACTGAGTCCTGCCATACCAAAATGGGGAACCGCTGCAATGGATGAAAACAGCACGAAACAAGATAATGGCGCTTGCAAAAAGAGTTCATGCAATACCAGCGAACCCTGTATTTTTACGCGTAACACATCACGCCATAATGCTTCATCCATTTCGGCAATGGTGACATTATCGGTAGTGACGCCCGCTAAATGAAAAACGCCATCAATGGATTGTTGCCATGCTTTTTCGGCTTCCATAATGGCCTGGCGCATTTGTTCTTGATTCGCAACGTCTACCGCAGCATACCTAACTTGCGCCCCTTTAGCTTCTAACTGTTTGAGCCAGGTATTTTTCTCTAATGTTTTTGATGAGAGTTCTGTCGTTCCGGTAAGCAAAACAAAACGTGTTCCTTGGGCGACAATAAATTCTGCTACTTCATAACCTAAGGCACCCAGCCCTCCAGTAATTAACGCAGCTACAGGAGTTTTCCAGGAGGAAGGCATCTCATGATTGGGTGTTGTCCCATGAGGAATGAAGCGAATGGTGTAGCGTTCAGCGGCACGATAAGCAATATGATTTTCTTGGGCTTGGTAATGCCCCAATTCCTTGACCAGGATTTTGGTATTATGTTCTATACCTTCATTTGCATCCAAATCAAGTAGTAAAGCTTGGTATTTTGCTTGTTCGGCGGCAAAAATACGGGTCATGGACCAGAGATGATGTTGCCAGATATTGATGGTATCGGAAGAATTAACCTGTTGCGCTGATTGGGATGCAAGACAGAAGGTTAATTGATGTGACCACGAATGCTGCACTAGGGCTTGCAACAAATATAATAATGCCAAACTAGGATCGCTATGGTTTTCTTTAAGTGCAGGACATAAATAGATAACGCCTTTTAAATTGTCTCTATATTGGGCGTGAATTGTGGCAAAGAGCAGTTTATAATCAGTTTTTTGTGACGCATTGATGGTGAATACATCGTTTTCAATCATGGCGTATTGATCGCGAATAAAACAATAAATACCTCTATTCTCGCCAAGTTCTTTTTTTAATGAAGGTACGGATTCTGGCTCACAGAAAATAAGCCATTTTCCTTCGCTATTGATTAATCCAGGCTGGGTTGCTTGAGGTTTTTTCTCCCACTGGGTAGTGTAAAGCCAATCCTGGCTATCAATCATTTCAGTGTTAGCAACAACCGCTTGAATCGCGGGTTCCACCACTATAGGTTGCGCCATAGGTACTATTTCTACTTCTTTTGTAGGTATCCAGCAGCGTCGTTTAGCAAATGGATACGTAGGTAAAGAGACAATATGCGGCAATTGTTGTTGGTATAATTGTTCCCAATCCACTTTTGCTCCATTGACCCAATGTTGAACCAATTCTTCATAGCGTGCATCACGAATTAATTCAGCAATCGGTTGTAGGTTACTTTGAGAATGATGATTTATCCAGGTTTTTGTGCCCTTGTGTTGAGGATAGTTTGCAAGTGCCACAAGTAATTCATCTGTATTTGATACAATTACCGCGAAGCGTGCTGCCATATGTTCACGTCCTGTTTGTAACGTGAAGCATGCATCTCTAAGCCATTCTTTATGTTTTACATGGCTGTTTTGCAGTATATAACCATGCATTTGCTGTATTTGTGCTGACAAACGTTCTTCGTTTAATGCAGATAATAAAAAGATATATGGAACATTCACCGTGCTCTGCTGTTTTACGGGTGGTATGTATTCTTCAACAATCATATGTACGTTTGCACCACCTGCACCAAAAGAGCTTACCCCGGCGCGACGAGGTACATTATCACCAGGCTGCCAATCAGTGTATTCTTGTTGAACATAAAAAGGAGAGTTTTGAAAATCAATAAACGGGTTCAATTGCGTGGTATGTAATGTAGGCGCTAATTTTTTGTGGCGCATTTGTAAGAGTACTTTTGCCAATTGTGATACGCCTGCTGCGGATTCCAAATGTCCAATATTGGATTTGACTGAACCAACGGCACAAAATTGTTTGTCTTCCGTATAGTGTTCAAAGGCATCTTGCAAACCACGAATCTCTATAGGATCTCCTAAGGCTGTACCTGTGCCATGTGCTTCAATGTAAGAGATGGTTCGCGCATCAATATCGGCATTTTTTAAAGCTTGCAAAATCACCGCTGCTTGGGCGTTAGGATTGGGAACAGTATAACCGCTGGTTTTTCCCCCATGGTTCATGCTGCTGCCTTTAATAATCCCGTAAATCATATCATTATCAGCAATTGCATCAGCTAAAGGTTTCAACAAGACAGTGCCGACGCCTTCTGAGGGTACATAACCCGTACCTCCATCCGAAAAACTTGTACATCGGCCTTGCTCGGACATAAAATTAAAACTGCCCAAAAAGTGATACTTACTCGGGTGTAACGACAAATTCACCCCGCCAGCGATTGCCATGGCACAATCACCACGCAAGAGGCTTTCACACGCCAGATGAATTGCCGCCAGCGAGGAAGAACACGCTGTATCGACAACAAAGCTTGGACCATTTACATCAAGAAAGTAAGAAATTCGGTTTGCTACTGAGAATGATTGGATATCCAATGGCACTCGATTTCCTTTTTGCCATTCTTCTGCGATAAACAATGGGTAAAAATTATAAGTCACCCCAGCAAAAACGCCGACTGAATTTTTGGCTTTTCGCTTTAATTTGTCTCGTGTATAACCTGCATCCTCCAGCGTGGACCATACTGACTGCATAAACAAACGCTCTTGTGGATCCATCAGTCCTGCATCACGTGGCGAGATATTAAAAAACAGGGGATCAAATTTATCGATATCCGGAATAAAACCTCCATGTGGGAAATAGTGTTCTTCACCTCCAATCTGTACTGGATAGTCTTTATAATTCCAGCGCTCAACAGGAACCTGACCCACACAATCCCGTCCGGAACTTAAGTTTTGCCAAAACTCATCCATGGAGTTGGCCATTGGAAATGTGCCGCTTAAACCAATAATGGCAATGTCCTTAGATGAATGATTAGCATGTTTGAAGGTAGAGGTTATGGGTTTAACCGTTTCCATATCAAGGGGGGCTACCATCGGCGTAACATCACTCTCAGACACAAGCGCAGACAATTGTTCCTTATGATTTTTTATAAAATATTTAGCTAAATCATTTAATCGGTTACGTTCGTAGAGTAATGTTTTGGGTAAGGTACCGAAGTCTTTTTCCAACCGGTTCGTAATTTCCAAACCGATCAAAGAATCAACACCATAAACTTCATAGGTCTCATCCGCTTGGATAAGTTCAGGAGAGGTACGTAATTTTTCTGCGAATATCTGTTGTAAGTAAGCTAAAGTCTGGCTAGAGAAATCCATTATTCCCTTATTAACTATAGGAACCACGGGTTGGGGTGTTGCTATGGAGTTTGTTTCCAGATCATACCAGTAGCGTTGTTTTATGAATGGATAGGCAGGTAACGTACCCATACGCTGAATTCGTTCCTCGACATACAGCTGTTGCCAGTCAATGACATAATGTTTCGTATATAAATCAGCCAGAATAAATAAGTTATGACGATATTGATCGGAGTTCTCTGGCTGGTGCAATTTTTTGATCGCAGCTTGATAAACTTCATCAAATACTGGCCCCTGAATCGTCCAGGTTTGGCCCTCGTTCATCATGCAATATTCAGGAGTTTCATGGTTGCTTAACCCGTTTAATGCATGACACAAGGCATCAACAGAATTGACTACCAACGCACAGCGGTACATAAAATGAGCTCGGCCCACATTTAGGGTAAAACTCAGTGAGGGTAAGGAAATCGTATCCTTATTCTTATGAAGCCATTGCTGCAGGTCGACTATTTTTTGGTGCAAACTTTCCTGCTGTTTGGCTGAAAGTGTGATTAAATAATAGGGTTTCGCCTGATGGTTCTCCATTAGTCTTTGGTGGGGGCGACCCTCCTCCAATACGACATGAGCGTTCGTTCCACCAAATCCAAAAGAGCTGATTCCCGCGCGCAGCGGGATGTCTGCGCCGAACTCATTTTTGATGCGTTGCCAAGCCCGAGTTTCTTTGACAATGGTGAAGGGGGTGTCAGTTAAATTGATATAAGGGTTTAACTCCTGAAAATGTAAAATACCGGGTAGCGTCTCATGAGTCATGGCCAAAAGCAGCTTAATAATTCCTGCAATTCCTGATGCAGGTTCTAAATGACCGATATTTGTTTTGACAGAGCCTAAAGCAATCGAATTTTGCTTTGCTTTCGATGCAAGCAAGGACGAAAATGCGAGTTTTAATCCTTCAATCTCAACAGGATCACCTAAAGCGGTTCCTGTTCCATGAGTTTCAATGTAGGTTACAGTATTGGGATCGATATTGGCCTGTGTGTAAGCGCGAATCAACAATTCACTCTGGGCTTTTGCGTTGGGTGCTGTCAACGATTGCGCTTTACCGCCATGATTTACTGCTGAGGCTTTAATGATCCCATAGATGTGATCGCCATCTTCTTGTGCTTGTTTTAAAGGTTTTAGCAAAAGGCTGGCGACTCCTTCACCTTTAACGTAGCCATTTGCGCTTTTATCAAAAGTTTTGCAACGACCATCTGCAGATAAGGCGCCCAATTGACTCGTAACTACTAGGGTGTCTGGGCTCAAGATGAGACTAACGCCGCCCGCGATAGCCAAATCGCATTCGCCTTGGCGAATTGCTTGTACTGCGCGATGAATTGCAACTAAAGAGCTTGAACAGGCGCTATCGATGGCTTCACTTGGTCCTTGGAAATTGAAAAAGTAGGAAACACGATTGGCAATCATGCTGTGCGAGTTTCCTGTTGCAATAAATCCATGATGTTCATTTTGCTGTTTGGCAATTAAAGTCTGATATTCACTGAACTCAACGCCAGCAAAAACCCCAACATTTTGCGAGGATAATGCAAAAGGATCGTAACCTGCATCTTCAATGGTTTTCCATACCGTTTCCAAAAAGAGTCGTTGTTGGGGATCCATAAGATTCGCTTCTCGGGCCGAAATATTAAAGAATCCCGCATCGAATTGATCAAAATTGTTGATAAAAGCACCCCATTTGGAGTTACTTTGATGTGCTTCATTTCCATAATAATCACGCCAGTTCCAGCGTTCTTCTGGGATCTCGGTGACTAAATCATGGCCTTCAACCAAATGCTGCCAAAATGCAGCTGGATTATCTGATTGTGGGAAAATCCCTTGCATACCAATAATGGCAATTGCTTCAGTTTCGCTCGTTGCAATACACTTTGGTTTTACTGTAGGGGCATTCATTTGCAGGTGTGCTACTTCGTGGTGTGCCTGAGCCACGGCTTGCGGAAATTGGTTAATCAGGTATTCACCAATTAAGCGCACACTGCTGTGTGTAAAGAACACGGCAGGGGTGAATTCGATTTGGTAGTGTTCTGTGATCTTTTTAGCCAATTGAATAAAATGTACGGAATCCATCCCATATTCACCAAGATTTTTTTCCAGTGCAATCCGGTGTGGCGGTATTTTCAATATCTGAACGACTTGCCGAATAAGATAAGCATTCAGTTTATCAACGAGTGCATTTTGGGTTAATGCCAAATTGGCTTGTCTATTCTCGGCAGAGGTCAGTTGTTCTTCATCAGAATACCAATAATGTTCCTTAGCAAAAGGATAAGTAGGTAAGGAGATTTTTTTCCTGGATTCACCTGCATGAACTTGATGCCAATCTAGATTTTGACCTTCAACATAGAATTTTGCCAGCGCGAGCAAAGTCTCTTTATATTGAGACGGATGCGACAATTGCTGTATTAATATAGGTACGATGGTGGAGTTAATTAGTGCATTTTCAGCATTTTTTCCAGCGTGTATTTGCACAAACAATGGCGCGGTATGTTGCTGTGCTTTAAATTGTTGGATTAATTGGACTGCTTCATCAAGCGTGCTTACCACCATAGCGCAACGGCAGTCAAAATGACTTCTGCCTGCATTTAAGGTGTAACTCACTTGTTCGAGTTGGGCTAATGGATTTTGTTCGAACCAGCTTAATAAATCATCGAGACGTTGATTTAAAGCCAATTCGGTTTTGGCAGATACTGTGAGCAAATAATGCGATTTGTTGTTTGTCGGTGAAGGCAGTACCTCCGGTGCTTCAGATAAAATTAGATGCGCATTAGCACCTCCAGCACCAAAAGAGCTGATCCCGGCAATTCGTGGCACATTGGGTGATGGTTGTTGCCATTTGCTAACGGTTTGCTGCACACGAAACGGTGTCGTCGACCAATCTATGTTGGTGTTCAAAGTTTCCGAGAACAAAGAAGGCACCAAGGTCTGGTATTGTAATTGCAACACCACTTTGGTTACTGCAGCAATTCCTGCCGCAGACTCACAATGACCGATGTTAGATTTTACTGAACCAATGGCGCAATGGTATGGCATGTGTTTTTGACTAAATACTTTATTTAATCCGGCCATTTCAATCGGGTCGCCAAGTGAGGTTCCGGTGCCATGCGCTTCTATATAACTCACATGTGCTGGATTAATATGGGCTTTTTGGTATGTTTCAGCAAGCAATTTGGCCTGTGCGTTGGGGTTAGGTACGGTGTAACCGTTTGTTTTTCCACCATGATTAAGATGACTGCCTTTAATCACCGCATAAATAAGATCTCCATCGGCTAATGCTCTATCCAAGGGTTTTAATAGTATTGCACCGACGGCTTCACCGGGTACATAGCCATCGCCACCCTCTCCAAAACTTCGGCAATGCCCGTCACTTGCCAAAAATTTTCCATGACTTAGCAACAGATATTTATTGGGATGCAAAGAAAGATTCACGCCACCAGCGAGCGCCATCTCACATTCGCCTTCGTGAATGCTCTGGCAGGCTAAATGAATTGCAGTAAGGGAGGAAGAGCACATCGTATCCAGCGCAATACTCGGGCCATGAAAATCAAAAAAATAGGAAACTCGATTGGCGATTGAAGCAAATATGGAGTTTGTTGGCACAAATGGATTCGGATGAGCCGGTTCATTACCAAATAACTGATATTGCCCATACATCACGCCTACATAGACGCCTACTTTTTTTCCGGCTAATGTTTCATGGGCATATCCGGCATCTTCTATGGTTTTCCAGGCTGTTTCTAAAAATAATCGCTCCTGGGGATCCATCATTGCAGCTTCGCGTGGCGAAATATTAAAAAACAGGGGGTCGAATTGATCGACATCGGTTAAAAAACCACCCCATTTACTGTATGTTTTTCCGGGATTGTTTTGATCTCCATCAAAATAGTCCGCCAACGCCCATCGCTCCTTGGGAATTTCTCGGATACAGTCCTTTCCTGCGTATAGATTATGCCAAAATGTGGTTAAATCTTTAGCTTCTGGATAACGTCCGTTCATACCAATAATGGCGATATCTTGCGACTTCGGTGTATTTCTTGTAACACTGGGCGAGATGGCCAATGGAAGAATTGAATTTATCAGAGTGACTTCAACATCAGTTAAGTGTGGCATTAATTCATTGGCATGATGTTCCATGAAGTATTCGGCTAAATCGGCCACATTTCGGTATTCAAAAAATAATGTTTTGGGTAATGCACTAAATTCATTGGCTAAGCGCTGATTCAGTTGAATGATCATCAAGGAATCAATGCCATAATTTTCGAAAGGTGATTTGGGGTCAATGTGTTCTGGCGGACACTTCAAGGTTTCAGCAAGTATTTTTCTTAAAAAGCGCTCAGTCTGTTTGCGAAAATCCGGGTTAAGGACTGGGCGCTGAGTCGCTATTGATTGGTTTAGTATCGAGTTATTTTGTAATGCACTCGTGAGTTTTTGTTGATACCCCGGGAGCACAATACAATTCGGAGAATGATACTGTAATGCCTGCAAGAATGCGGTGAATCCCTGTTGTGTCGATAAACTGATAATACCCAGGTTTTCTTCAAGGACCTGTTGGTATTCAGGAGCAATGCGTAATCCTCCTTCCTCCCAAAGTGGCCAGTTAATCGAAACAGTATGTCCGAAACAATGACCAAGAGCTCTTTGTCGTTCGCGCTCGCAGGCAAACTCATCTAGAAAACAATTGGCATAAGCATAATCGCTTTGCCCTGCATTACCGAACACGGCAGCGACAGAGGAAAAAAGCACAAAGAACTCTAAAGGTTCGTTAAGCGTTGCTGCATGCAAATTACAAGTGCCATAAATTTTAGGTGCTAACACCTTGGCGATTTCAGGGATTGTTTTATTAACAATAAATCCATCACGGGTAAGGCCTGCCGCATGAATAATGCCATTAATTGCACCAAAACGCTCTTTGGTACTTCGAATAAGGTTCTGGACTTCTTCGTAAGATGACACGTCCGCGGCTATGTAAGCTACCGAGGCATTCTTCTGTTCCAGTGCTGCAATCCGTTTTTGATGCTGCTCCGAAAGGGGTGAACGGCCGGTTAAAACAATTTTGGCTTGATAATGCTCTGCCAAATAAGTGGCAAACAAATAACCGAGTTCTCCCATACCTCCAGTAATTAAATAAACCCCAGATTTCTTAAGCGTCTGTGGCATTACCATTGGGGTAGGATGCGATTCATAATGGCGAACGTATCGATGGTTTTGTGCATCGTAGCGAACTTCAATCTCATTTTGAGTCAGTTCCTGCGCAAGTAGGCCAAGATCCTGTAATTCAATAAAACGGCATGAGATATTGGATTGTTCTTGGTGTAGGCTTTTTGCAAAGCCGACTAAAGCACGTGAATAAAGCGAATGGTTTTTACTAATACAAACTAATTGCACTGGATGCTTGGGCTTTAATTTACAGATTTGGCCTGTTAGCGTTTGAAGCAGATAGTAAGTTCGCTCCAAATTTTTTTGAGTGGAGTCAATTTTTGTAGCTGAATAGGGTTCATCATTGAAGTCTTCCAGAGCAATAATAACGCATTCGCTAGGTGAGTCGAGTATCACATCTGCGGGATAAGAATCTTGTACAAGCAGGGATGAGACAGTCTGAACTGGAACGTGGTCCTTAATTGATTGTATGAATTGCGGGTCACTTCCTAAAATCAGGATGGAGTCTGGATGTTTTGTTGATGAGTGCAGAGGTTGAATATCCCATTTGGGAGAATAATAAGCTACCGTCGCTTCGGGTTTAACAGCCTCATGCACTGCGCACAAGGTAAATCCCGTAATGACCAATAAGAGGGTTCCTTCTGTATCGGTAACTTGAATATTAAATACGGGCATATGCTGGTTATCTGCCGCAGAAATCAAGTTGGCACGTACATAACACGTATTGGTTAAAGCCTTATAAACATCGATTTGTGTTATAGAAAAGGGTAGGTAAAGCAGTTCACGATTTTTAAGCAGTACCTGAGTGGTCTGTAAAATCCCATCGAACATACAGGGATGCAATATGAATTCGTTATTGTTAATGGGGAGGGTTGCAGGCAGGGTAAGTTCTGCCAAAAGGTTATTCTCATCAAAGTTTAGGGTTTGAATGACCTGAAAAGCCGGACCGTAGGTTATCCCTATATTTTTAAAATAGGTATAAATTGCATCGGGGTCTTGAGTTTGGGGCAATGCAGTTTTTAATTCCTGAAGGTTAAGCGCTAGGTGAGGGGCATCGGGAGTACTATCCGCACAATAGATATCGCCACTCATGTAGGAAATAGTCCCATCTTTATCCGTTAATGCAAATGAGACACAATCGGCTTCAGGAACTAAACGGACATGTAGGGGATAGGATAAATCCAGGGTTTTGATCGGTTTTTGCCATGTTATCTTACTTAGTGTGATAACGTGCTGATTATTTGAAGCTAGGCTTACAGCAACGCGAACCATTTCCAAACACACAGCCCCAGGCAAAACTGCTTCATCATTTAACCGATGTTCTTGCAAATAAAATTCATTTCCTGAAAATTGCTTACTAAAAACAGAAGTGGAGAATGTAGATATATTTTCATCGATTAATGGATGCATACCCTGATGCGATTTACTTTTGAGTTCTACCCAATGCGTTTCTTTGGCGAATGGATAAGTAGGAAGCGATATTTTCTCCCTATAATCACCATAGATTGTGCTCCAATCAATCGATTGGCCTTGCAGGTATCTATTGCGTATCCGATTCAAATCGGAAGCATGTTCATGATTTGTATTGGATAGCTCGGTTGCAAGCACGTATTGCTCAATATCTTCGCTGGATGAAATAGACTTCAAATACTCCTTTAATTCTTCAACAGTCTTCACAATCACACAAAAACGCTTGGAAAAATGCTGCCTGCCTGCATTCAGAGTGTAGCTGAGTGCCGCTAAAGAAGGTCCATTTCGTTGTTGCTCCAACCATTTGAGCAACTCAGCAGCTCGTTGCTGCAATGCGGATGTTGTCATTGCAGATAAGCTAATTAGATAGGAAGAATGATTAAAAGATAAGGTTTGGGGGCGCTCTGGACTTTCTTCAAGGATAATATGAGCATTGGCGCCGCCAAAGCCAAATGAACTCACTCCAGCCCTTCTTGGAGTATTTGCTGTTTTCGGCCATTTGGTTGGCTGATTCAGGAGATAAAATGGACTGTCCTCAATCTCAATATAAGGATTTAATTCATTTAAATGTAGGTTAGCTGGTAAAAGTTCATGACGCATCGCTAATAAAATTTTAATGATTCCCGCAATTCCTGCTGCTGATTCCAAATGACCAATATGTGTTTTCACTGCTCCTAATCCACAATATTGTTTGGGTAAGGACTCAAGCTGTTGTTCCAAGGCCAGGTATTGGAATGCTTTTTTTAAGCCATTTATTTCAATAGGATCACCTAATGGAGTTCCCGTTCCATGGGTTTCGATGTATTGAATGGTGTCAACTGTTATTTGCGCGCGTTGACATGCTGCGATGATCACTTCTGCTTGTGCATTGGGATTGGGGGCGGTGAGCGTATTGACATGTCCACCGTGATTCACTGCACTTCCCTTAATCACCCCATAAATATGGTCGCCATCATCTAAGGCCTGAGTTAGTTTTTTCAATAAAATGGCACCCGCGCCTTCACCACGGACATAGCCATTGGCATTTTTATCAAAAGTTTTACAACGCCCATCCTCACTTAACATCCCCGCTTGATTGGCGGCAATAAATGAGGTGGGGGTGAGCAAAGCATTCACTCCGCCAGCAAGGGCAAGATCGCAATCACCGTGTAAAAGCGCTTGGACTGCCTGGTGAACCGCGACGAGGGAACTGGAGCACGCTGTATCAATTGCCTCACTCGGTCCACGCAAGTTTAAAATGTAGGAAATACGATTGGCAATCATGCTGTTCATGGTACCTGTTGTAAGATAGGCGTCCATGACCTCATTTTTCTGCAGCAATTCGGCGTAATCATGATTAAATACCCCTACAAACAAACCCGTTTTCAATGTGGCCAAGGTTGAAGGGCTATATCCAGCATCTTCAATTGTTTTCCAAATGGTTTGGAGAAATAATCGTTGTTGTGGATCAATTAACTCAGCTTCGCGAGGCGAGATATTAAAAAACGTTGCATCAAATTGATCGATATGATCAATAAACCCCCCCCATCTCACAGTCAAATCACGCCAGTTCCAGCGAGATAAGGGGACTTCACTAATGCAATCTTTCCCCTGCGATAAATTATTCCAAAAGGCATCTACATCGGAGGCTTGCGGAAATACACCACTCATTCCGATAATGGCAATATCATTTGATTCATCGCGAAGTGGCTTTTCTTCATGATGCACTGTTTCAACGCTTTGTTCAGCTAATAAGTCGGTATAAAATTTTGCTAAAGTGGCATATTCATATAAAGCAGCCGGGGATAAGGTAAGATGATACGTTTCATTGAGCACTGTAGTGAGATGAATAATATTAATCGAATCGAAGGAATAGCGACTCAGAGGAGCATCTAAGTCGATTTCTTTCTCATCTATGTTGAGTACATTGGCTACTAACGTACTGAATTCATTTTGCTTACCATGGTTTGCATTGTAGTTTGTGGTGGTGTTCTCGGATAAATCCTGAGCCAATACCGCCAGGCTTTGCTCATTAAATAGTGATTGCGCTTTTTTTCGTTGTAATTTGCCACTGCCCGTTTTAGGGATGGCCCCTTTGGGGCTTAAAACCACTTCATGAATATCAACACCATGATGCTTAGTGATTGCATGACGAATTGCATTCTTGATTTCAGGCCATAATGATGGAGGTGTTTCTTCTGCCAGTTCCTGCACAATAATAATTTTTTCTTTGTTTGCTATTTCTGTAGAAAATGCTACTTGCGGAAGTTTTATCTTGAACTGAGAGAGTGCGTGGGCAACCGTGATTTCCAAATCAAGAGGATAATATTTCTTTCCATAAACCACGATGACTTCTTTTAATCTACCGGTTAAATAAATTTCATCATTTAGGATAAATCCAAGGTCTCCCGTTTTAAAATAGTGGAGATCACTGCCTGGAATGGTTGCATGGAACACGGCTTGAGTTTCATCAGGACGTCGCCAGTATCCATGAGCCAGTGATTTGCCGGATAACCAAATTTCACCAGTTTCGCCAGTAGCAACGGGTTGCTTTGTTTCAGGATCAACAGCAATTGCTAGCAATCCTGCCAATAATTTACCGCTGCTGACTAATCGTCGTTGAAGAGGATTTGCATCGGTTTGAGGTGGTAAGGAATGAGGCTCACAACCAAAAGAGGTTACTGCAATTGCACCAGACAATTCAGACATGCCATATGCGGAACAAAACTTATTTAACGAAAATCCGCAAGAACGAAACTTGGTGGCGAAATCAATAAGCGTTTGATATTGAACAATATCCCCCCCATTAACTGCTACTTTCCAGTGTTTTAAATTGAGTTGTGCAAGTTCCATTTCTTTGATGTCACGCACGCAAATATCATAACCAAAGTTTGGGCAACCACTATGAGTTACTCGATATGTTGAAATAGCGGATAACCAGGTAACAGGTTTGTTAATGAATGCGGCCGGAGGCACAATAATGGCTTGTGTTCCGTGATATAAGGGAACTAATATCCCACATACCAGTCCATATACATGAGTATGGGGAGCCCAGGTCAAGGTGATACTCTTTTTGGTGTAATGCCAAGCTTTAATGGTTTCTTGCAAACTATGCTTTAAATTTCCATGCGTGATGATTGCGGCTTTGGGAGTCGAAGTCGACCCCGAGGTATATTGTAGGTAGGCTACGGTGTCATCACTAATCGGGATTGATTGATAATCTTCTGCAGACTGAGTTTTGATTGCATCAGTAGCCAGTACAGGTACCTTTCTCTTTAGGATTGTTTCAATACTTGAATGATACTGAGACAAGCTTAGGACTGCGGTAATTTCAGCATCCTCAGCAATAGTATTCAGGAATGCCTCATGCTTCGCAAATTCATCTATTTTAGGGCAAGGGATTGGTATGGCAATGATGCCAGCATACCAACATCCGATTAAACTGGTTACAAATTCAATTCCAGTCGGATAAAGAAGAATGACGCGATTGCCAGTCATTTGCCGGGTTTGTAATTGTGCGGCAATGATTTTTGCATGGTAATCCAACTCAGCTAAGGTAAGTCCGGCTGTTTTATGTTCACCATCTTCCAAGTAAAGAATTGCTTCTTGATGAGGATATTTTTGGGCTCTGTTTTGTAATACATTAACAATGTTCTGCATGAGCAACTTCCATTTGCTAAATCCCGGTTTGGTTGCATCATGCTATCAATACTCGCAAATAATGTCATCTCCATCTTGAGAGATATTATTGTATTCTAGGTGAGCAAAGCATTACCCGGGATTTACAGATCTCAGTTTATGGTTCGCTACATTTGGGCTACTAATGTATTTGTTTTACCAGTTAGTCAATGCTTCATAGGTATTTGTGGAGTGAGTTTTTAAGAACTCAGAAAAATCTTTGATATCCAGGGGTTTGCTAAAGTAATAGCCTTGCATGATATAACATCCGTTTTCTTTTAAAAATTTAATTTGCTCCAGTGTTTCTACACCTTCTGCTAGACAATCAATATTCATTCGATGGGCCAGGGCAATAGTGTTTATTACAATATTTCTGCTATCAATGCTGACTTCAATATCTTGAATAAAGGTTTTATCAATTTTTATTTTGTTGACTTTAAATAACTTAAGGTTACCAAACTCTGAATAACCGGTACCGAAGTCATCAATCGCTAGAGAGATACCCATTTCGGTAAATTTATTAATAATTGGAATGGCTTCGTTTTGAAATGCATTGGACTCTGTTAATTCCAGCTCAAGGTACTTGGGTGATAGTTTTAGTTGATTTAAAATTTTCTCAATGCGGTCAACAAGATCTTGTTGTATTAGCTGTTTTGCTGACAAATTAACTGAAATAACTAATTTAGAGCCGCTGTTGTGCCATTGTTTTAATTGATGACAAGCAGTGTTTAATACCCATTCACCAATTGGAAGAATCATGCCGTTGGCTTCTGCTAAAGGAATAAACTCCATTGGAGAAAGCATTCCTAACACAGGATTTTTCCAACGTACTAAAGCCTCGGCACCACAAACTGTTCCTGTTCTTAAATCAATAAAGGGTTGGTAATGTAGGATGAGTTCATTGTTTTCAATCGCACGATAGAGTTGATTTTCAATATTCAATTGTCTGGAGGCATCCGCAGTAATTACTGTATTGTAAATGCGTACACTATTTCCCCCGCGCTCGGTGGCTAGTGTTCGTGCTGCCTCTGCGTGTGTAATCAGTGTATCTACATCTCGACCATCAGTCGGAAATATACTGATGCCTATGCTTGCTGTTAAATTTAATTCTTGTTGGGCAACATATACAGGATTTTCTAGTACAGCGAATAAATCCTGAGTACTGTCTTCCACTTCCAGTGCATCAATGATTGGATCTATTAAAATAACAAATACATCTTTACGTAATAGCGAAATGAAATATTTTTTATTTTTCTCTGCAAGTTGTGCAAAACGTTGGGCAATACGATGAATAATCGTAGCGGATGCTTGATGACCGATACTATCATTAATTTTCATCATATTGTTTAATGAAAAACAGGCAATAGCAAATTTTTGATGTTCTTTAACGGCTCTTTCAGAGACATTTTGAATGTGATCATAAAGAAAACGCTCATTAGGTAAATCAGTTAATAAATCATGTGTTGCCTGATAGGTTACCAATTTCAGTGATTTTTCTAATTCCTCTGTGCGTTCTTTAACTCGTTGTTCTAACAAGGTATTCATATTTTCCAGTTTATGACTAAGTAATGCGTTTTCATAACCCAAACGAAATACTTTTAAAATGATTCTATTCCCAACAATGCAAGCAATGAGCATAAATATCCCAAGCACGAGAAACGAGCCTGTAACCGACATGCTAATGCGACTGGCTTCAGAATGAAATAAAGCACTGACTAAATACAGGTGATATAAAATTGTTGGGGTGAGTAAACAAACAATACTGATGACCCCCATTGTTAAATCAATTGCAGTTGAGAAGGAAAAGCAAATCAAAACAGCAGACAAAAAGATAATGGTGGTCATCCGCTGATCCATGCCATCACTCATAAACAAAATACCAATACTGCTCCATATCAGACAGATTAAAATTACAAGAAAGAGAAACCCTTTTCGACATTTAAGAATTTCTTTGCGGGTTATATGGTTGTACTCAAAACGAAAGGCCCATAAGACATTGAGCAAGTTTGCAAGCACCATAATGCTATACCAGGAAATGATTAATGCAGGCCGGGTAGAACCATAAACTGCAAGCACGTAAAGTAACGCACCAAAAATATTGGCAAATGCACCAAGCTTGACCATGCTGTGAAAGGACTTGGCTGTTTCAAACTCAATTTTACGATCGATCTCGCGCTGCTCGCTGGAAGTCAGTTGCGGTGCTTCGATAAATTTAAGTCCTTTAATGGGCTTTGACATATAAGCTCCTTGCTCTATCGCTAGAAGCGACAGAGTCATTCCTAAAACTCCTATATATATAGTATATTACTATTTTATTTTCTTGCTTTAAATTATTCAAATTGTTAGAACATAGAGCATAACCTCTAAAATACTTTCATCTTGAATGCGGGCTGGAATTTTTTCTTGCATTACAAGTCGAAACTGATTTTGTTCCACTAATTTTTTGATATAGTCAGGATGATGGCTGAAACGCGCACTTGTTTCAAGCGACCAGGGATCTGTTAGACTGATTTCAGTAGTAAAAATAAAATAGCCTTTAGGTTTTAAATGGTGATAAATGGAATGAAAGAGTGCGTCAAGTTCACCGAAATATGGCAAAACATCGGCTGCGACAATGAGATCATAAAACGCTTTATTTTGCTCAAGAAATTGATTGATTTCAGCTTTCACCAAATTATCATAAATTTCTTTTTCTTTGGCCTGAACCAGCATTTTTTCTGCAATATCAACACCGGTTAAATGTTTACTGAGTTCACGAAGAACGATCCCGGTTAAACCCGTTCCGCAACCTAAATCCAAAGTGTGGGCGTTTGCTGGTAATTCGAGTTGGTGGATTACACGTGCCACGTGTTTGGGAATGGAGTAGTTTAGTGCGCCTTTCATATGTTGATCATAATAAAGCGCATAGTTATTAAATAAATTATGTGCGTATTCCGGAGTGGTTTTTGCTTGTTCGCCTCCAGTGAGGGCATGAAACATATGAGCACTTATTATGTCCTGGGGATTAATCGCCAGAGCGCGTTCTAGATATCCTTTTGCTTTATCTCTTTGTTCTAACTTAATGTAAATTGCGGCCAGATTATTGAGTGACGAGTTATGATCGTGTTCTAACTCGAGTATATGGTCAAAAAGAATAATGGCTTCATTCAAATGGCCTAGAGCCATTTGCGCTACGCCGGAATTGTATAAATATTCAATGTTATCAGGTTCTTTTTGCAGCAATACATCATAATGCATGAGCGCATTCTCAAAACGATCATGGTGCATGAATGTTGCTGCTAAATTATTACGTGCTTCAATACTCTCATTGTCCAATGCTAATGCTTTGCTGAAATAATCGATGGCCAATTGGTTTTGATGTCTTTTTAAAGCAATTACGCCCAAGTTGGAAAGCGCCTCTATTTGCCTACTTTCTTGCTCCAAAACATTTTGAAATGCTTGTTCTGCTTCGACAAGCGCATTTTTTTCAAGATGCAACACACCGAGATAGAAAAGTGCTTCAGTATGAAAAGGATTTAAGGATATGACATTATTAAATTGAGTCTTAGCCGCATCCAATTGATTATTTTGCAGCAATAGTAAGCCTAAATTAAAATGTGCTGCACTAAAATCAGGTTCAGCATGAACTGCTCGGGTATAATGTAATAATGCTTGCGCATAATTATTTTTTAAGGCGTAGACTGTTCCCAGGTTGTTATGAGCTTGGGCATAATTGGGTTGCAGTTCTATGGCTTGTTGATAATATTCAATTGCCTTATCAAGTTGATGTAATTTTTTGTATGCATTCGCTAGGTTATTAAGCAGACTGGCATTATTAGGACTTAATGAGAGTGCTTGTAGCAGATAGAGAATCGCATTATCCATGTCGCCTAATTGAGCATAAGTGAGTCCTAAAAAATGCAAGGTATTCAGGTGTTTGGGTTCCTGGGACAATATTTGCTCATAAAGGCTAATGGCTTGGGGCAGTTGACCTTCGTACTGGAATTTATATGCTTGCGCAAAGAGTGCATCCGTATCCATCATCAATTCTTAAGTAGATCACGCAATTGCTTTAAAGCTTGTGCGCGGTGACTGATATTATTTTTAATTTTAGCAGGTAATTGTGCTACCGTGCATTGAAAATCAGGAATATAAAATACTGGATCATATCCAAATCCACCCTCTCCAAGGGGGCGGTCATGAATCACTCCCTTGCATATGCCTGTTGCGATGATCGGAGTAGGATCTTTTGCATGTTGGACCAATGCGATGGCACAATAAAACCAGGCTTCCCGCTGTTGTGAAGGAACATGAGCTATTTTTTCCAATAACAAACGAATGTTCTCTGCATCGGTTGTATTGTTACCCGCATAACGCGCAGAATAAATCCCTGGTTCGCCATTTAATGCCGGAACTACTAGCCCTGAATCGTCAGCTAAAGCAGGTTTTCCTGCGTGGAAGCTGGCATGACGCGCTTTGATGAGTGCATTTTCAATAAAGCTTAAACCGCTTTCTATTGCATCTGAAATTCCCAAATCGGTTTGTGGAATGCACTCAATAGGCGCTAATAAATCACGCAATTCTTTAATTTTACCGGGATTGCTGGTAGCAAGAATAATTTCTTTCATCATTTAAACCATAAAAAGTAGAGTACGTTGAAACGTGCCTGGGTGAACAGCGAAATCTAAGGTATTAGGCCGTTATATGGCACCGCACAGGCTTTTTCAACTCGGTTAGAAAAAAATTCCAGTTTAACGTGATGGATTAAAAATAGAAATTAAATTTTTGTGGTGAGCGTCATGTTTAGTAATCTTATTAGCAATCAAAGTTTACTTTATTTGAACACTTAAGTGATTAAAAAATAAACTAAACAAATGGCTTTATTACACTGTTTAGGCTAAAATAAGGTTTTTGTCGGAGCACTTGATGATGCCTGTTACACATCTTTTATTAGCTCTTTTAGTGGTTGTAATTTGGGGGGTAAATTTTCTTTTTGTTTCTTTTGGACTGGAAGAAATTTCACCGCTGTTGCTCTGCTCCTTACGCTTTTTATTGGCGAGTGTTCCGGCTATATTTTTTATCAAAATTCCTCAAGGTTCATTCAGAGTGATAGCCCTCTATGGCTTTGTTATGTTTGCTTTGCAATTCGCCTTTCTTTTTATCGGTATGAACATTGGTATGCCTGCGGGAATGGCCTCTTTACTGATGCAAACACAAGTATTTTTCAGTATGTTTTTCGCTGGAATTTTCCTAGGCGAACAGCCGAATATAGGGCAGATTATTGGTGCACTGGTTGCTTCACTTGGAATTGGCTTGGTTGCCATGCATTTTGATAATGATATCTCTTTGGCTGGTTTTCTCTTTATTCTTGCCGCTGCGGCAACGTGGGGATTTGGGAACCTGATCACTAAGAAAATTAAAGGTAATAGCAACAATATGATGGCAATTATTGCCTGGGGAAGTTTTGTTGCATGTATGCCTATGTTTCTTTTTTCTTTAATGATTGAGGGACCTGCAAGTTTTGTTTATACCTATGAACATTTAAGTTGGCGCGGTGCTTTGTCATTATTTTACATTGTGTTTGCTTCAACTTGGATTGGTTATGGCGTTTGGAACTGGCTCATTGCTCGTTATCCAGTGGGAGTGATTGCACCATTTACTTTATTGGTCCCTATAGTCGCTATCCTTAGTTCAGTTTTAGTATTGGGGGAACCGTTCCAGCTATGGAAACTGGCCGCAGGCTTATTGGTGATCGGTGGTTTGTGCATCAATATCTTAGGTGCGCGTTTCTTTGCAGTAAAAGTACAGTCGGAAGCCGCATAAAAATTAAGCCTGGGCGGGCGTAGCCGCAACCCGGGTTTCTTCTTGCTTTAATACATCGTATTTCCCTCATCTTCGCTACACCCAAACTACACCTTCGTAGAGAAAATGATATATCATATGCCTTTGTTATAAATATTGGCCCTCAATTGTGATTTATTCGAAAACCATAACTTTGTGTGCGGATGATTTTGGCCTGGATTCTGGAGTTTCAGACGGAATTCTAAAATTAGTGCGCATGGGACGTTTGTCCGCTGTAAGCTGCATGGTGAATACGCCTGGTTTTATTCCTTATGCCGAAGAACTCCTTACCTTAAAAAAAATCAAGCCTATCAAAATTGGTCTACATTTCAATCTAACAGACGGTTATTTAACATCTCTTCCTGAAAAAGCGTGCTTTACTTTACCTGAGTTGTTGATCAAAACGCATATGCGCTCAATGAAGTTGTCCTTTATTGCAAAAGAATTTTTGGCGCAACTGGAGCAATTTACCAAGGTCATGCAACAAGCACCGGATTTTATTGATGGCCACCAGCATGTTCATCAATTTCCCATAATACGGAACGTTATTTTGGATCTTTACGCACAAAGATTGAAAAATTATGGGACATTTATTCGTTCCACTTGGCCTGCCATTAATTTGCCTCAATACCGATTTAAAGCAAAAGTACTTCATCTTACCGGGGGCAAGGCTTTACTAAAACAGCTCATCAAATTAGGCATCCCTCATCATCGATACTTCTCTGGAATTTATGATTTTGCACCTAATACAAACTATAGAGAATTATTTAGGCAATGGATGAGCATCGCGAGAGAGAATACTTTAATAATGTGTCACCCGGGAGAAAATTCACCCAGTACAGATCCTATCGCTCAGGCGCGTATCAAAGAATTTAATTATTTTTCAAGTGATGAATTTTTAAAGGATTGCGATGAGTTTCGTATTCAGTTAGAGCACCATGAGCCGCTAGTATATTCCTAAAACAATTTCAGGTTGAATTTACTCGCTTATTCTTTTTCGGTATTATCTTTTTAGTCAATTATGAGCGGTTGGAATAGGAAGGAAGAAACCCTTGAATGATGTTTTTTGGATCTCTTGCGGGGCGATCATCGGTGCGAATTTACGCTATCTTGTGGGTCGTTTTTCCGTTAAGTATTTATCAGCAGATATTCCTTTTGGAACATTCATTGTTAATCTTACTGGAAGCTTCATATTAGGCTTTTTTCTTGCCTGGACTTTAGAGCGAGTGGAAGTTGATCCAAGATGGCGCTCGTTTGTTGCTGTTGGGTTTTGTGGCGCTTATACGACATTTTCAAGTTTCAGTTATGAAACCTATGTACTGGCAGAACAAAGTGATTACGCACTTGCTGCGCTAAATTTTATTTGCAATAATCTTTTTTCATTATTAGCTGTTGTTGCGGGTATCGTGCTCGCTCGGGCAATCTAAAATGAATCATGTAAAAGTTTCTATCTATATTAACGAAGCAGATAAATGGCAACATCGTCCTTTGCATCTTGAGCTATTGAGTATGCTTGATAAGGCTGAACTAGCAAGTGGAACGGTGTTACGCGCTGTTGCTGGGTTTACGCTTAAAAATCCTGTTGTCTCTGCATCATTGGTTGATATAGGAAGTAAGCTTCCTTTGGTAGTGCAATTCATTGATACAATAGAAAAGGTGGATGCCATATTACCCAAAGTGAAGGAAATGGTTGGAAATCGCCTTATCATTCGAGAGCCTGTTGAAGTTGTAAATGGCATGTATCCCGATTCTCTTTCCCCCGAAAAAACCGATCACTGAAAACTCACTATCGATTTAAAATGAGGTTTAATTTCTTGAGTTTTTTTGTATGAACCCAAAATTCCAATATCTCATGTCATAATTTATTGTAAAAATCCATTTATATACTATAATTATCTATAAATAGAGGGTTTTGACATGAATCATTTACATTTGGCACCTTTTACGTCTCAAGATTTAAGTGAAGAGGTTCTCAAACGCAACACCCAGAACGTGGTTGCACTTTTTAGGCATTGGCAATTGAAAAATGAAGAAGAGTGCGAGCTTTTAGGGGGCATCAGTCCCGCGCAACTAGCCAAATTTAAAAAAGGGACAGCTCATATATCTGGCAGAGATACAATCGAGCGGGTAGGTAATCTCTTGGGGATTCACAAAAACCTGAGAATTCTTTATCCATACAATCGAGAGATAGTCTATCAATGGATAAAAGGGAGAAATCAAAAGCTCCATAATCTTCGCCCTTTAGACCTTATGCTGGAGCAAGGTTACCTTGGAATTGCTCAAATAAGGCGGCTCACGGATTTTATGCGAGGTCAGTAAACGTGTCTTTATTTGATACAGTTAGGGAATATTCACAAGATGTTTTTAGAAATATAAGGGGCATCAAAGTATCCCAGGATTTATTTGATGATCTCAGTGATGATCCAGTAAATTGGGACGCAGCCAATACCTTAGAAAGTTATACCCATCCTGAATTAACCCATCAATCGTTAATACAACGCGCATTTGATTACAGTAAGAATGATTTTATTGATTATCCCTTTGAAAAGATAACGAGCTCGCGTTACAGCGATGGTGCAATTGCGTGCTGGTATGGCTCAGAAACATTGAAAACGACGATTTATGAAACAAATTATCATTTTATTCAAGAAATAAAGGATTCCTGGGAAATTTTCCAAAAGCAAGATACCGTCATCATCGACAGACGAGTTGCCAAAGTTTATTGTCAAGGATTGGGGCTCGATTTGACTGGAAAAAAAGACGAGTTCCCCTGGCTTGTTGATCCGGATAATTACAATCAATGCCAACAAACGGGCAGACGGGTGGCTGATGAAGGACATCCATTATTGATTGTTCCATCCGCTCGCCATCAACAAGGAATTAATCTTGTTGTTTTTAATCCAAATCTACTTTCTAATCCTAGAGAATATTGCAGATTACAATACGTTTTTGATGTAAAAAAGAGAACAGTTCAATGCATTCGAGGCGAAGAGGAAATTATCCTGGAACAAAGTGAAGTGGAAATATAATTGGTTTGCTCTATGACTTATTTCGTTGAATCTGACGGCAGGCCCAAAATCTTGAGATGATGAAGCTATAAACGGAAACACAACCTAAAACGAGAAATAAAGCAAATAGGTAATTTAAGGTAGTGTAACGTAAAAGTAAGAAATAAAGGATTTCATTAATGAGTCCCGCTGAAGCGGCTACTATAAAGAAATGGGGCAAACTCAAGGTTTTCTCATCATGCAATTGAGAAAAAGTTAAATACTTATGGCCTAAAAAGCTGACATTAAAGGCGATTAAAAAGGCAAACACATTGGCTACTAGTGCCTGTGCATGCATAAACTTCACTAAATTGAATACAGTAAAGAGATGTATCAACGCAGCAGAACTACCAATACCTATAAAAAAAATGAGTCTATGTCTTAATTTCAGTTTGGTTGTCATCAAAACTGGATTCCTCATCAATAACGTAATGGGGCCGGTGTTTGACTTCATCAAAGACTCGACCGATGTATTCACCTACAACACCCAAGGCAAAGAGTTGCAAACCGCCAAAGAAAGTAATTGTGGTGACTATGGTTGCCCAACCAGGCGTTTCTATGCCAAAAATCAGGGTACTGATAACAATCCAAAGGCCATAAAGTATTGCCATGGTTGCAACGCCAATTCCACCAATTGCAATCATCCGTAATGGAAACGCAGTAAATGATGTAATTCCAGTGATTGCCAAATCCAAAAGCGAATAAAAGTCCCATTGTGACGTACCTGTTTTACGAGGTTGAACTTCAAAAGGAATAGCAATTTGTTTAAATCCGACCCAACTGTATAAGCCCTTCATGAAGCGATTTCGTTCTGGTAATTTCTGGAGTGCTTTGACAATTTTTCGATCCAGGAGTCTAAAATCTCCAGCATTTGCAGGAATATTAATCCGATTTATTCGTGAGGTAAATTGATAGAATGCCTTAGCACACGTTCTTTTCAACCAGGACTCATCGGAACGATTTTTTCGCACGGCATAAACCATGTCATAGCCTTCTTCCCATTTGGAAAGAAATTGGCTTAAAAGCTCAAGTGGGTGTTGGAAGTCGGCATCGAGTAGGATAACGGCATCACCTTGGGCATGATCAAGGCCCGCGCTGATGGCATTCTCTTTACCAAAATTTCGACTAAAGCGAATGCAACGAAGCACAAATTGAGCTCTTAATTGTTGAATAACCAACGGCGTATTGTCGTGGCTGCCATCATCCACAATAAGTATTTCATAAGCATAGCCAAGTTTTTGTAGGGTATCCGTCAATGCTGCAATGAATTCTGCAATTCCTGCTTCTTCATTGTAGACTGGAACAACGCAGGATACGCATTTTTTATGAGGTACTGGTCTGGACATTTTTCGGTTTATTTGGTACACAAATGCTGTAATAAGCGCCTATATTAACCCGAATCAACAATTCTCGTAAGTGGATTTAAATTTTTTTTCTTCTTATAAGAAGAAGCTGATATTATGAACATCCTGTCTTTTGCTGCAAGTGTTATGGACAAAATATAGTGTATACTGATTTTGAAGTAGTGTGGAAAAATAAAAAAGGTCCTATTTTCCTGGATGGCAAAGTTGCAAAATTTTTATTTAAACAAAACAAGAGTGTAGCTTTTCTACCCTCACTGTTTAATCGTTCAATTTCAGGAAAATCATCAAAATTAAGTCTTTTTTCGAGCGATTCACAATTTACCTTTAGTCATAATCTAGTCCGATCGGGTAAAAATCAATGGCATATTATTGATAATACGCACAAGGGCAAAGGTGGTTTTGGCTCAGTAAATGAATCAAAATATAAAATAGTTGTAACTCATGCTTCAACAAAAATGGGTTATCAAGCCCAACTAATCCCTGTAAATGATGTAATCAAAATACAACAGCCAACTGAAAAAACGTCCTATCCCGAACTCTTGTCGCGGACTATAAAAGAAGCAACAAGGCAAAAAAAGCATGGGGTAAATGTTGTTGGTGTTGTTGGGGCAGAAGATAAAGTTATTACGATCCTTGAGGATTGTGGCACCAGTCTTGATAAGCTATTGCCTTTTACTCCAAGCTACAATTATTCGTTTCAGTTCCGCTTGGAAGTTGCTGCTCGCGTTGCAAGCGAGAAGCTTTTGTTACAGCAAAAAAATGTGGTACATCGCGATCTTAAGCCAGCAAACATTTGTTATAAAAAGCTCGATAATGGGCAATTTCTTATTATTTTTATTGATTTTGGTTTGGCTGAAGACATTGATTCAAAGAATAATCTAAAATGTTCAGGAACACTGGCTTATATGGCTCCGGAGGTTATTCTGGGTGAGGGCAGCACTTATCAATCGGATATGTATGCCTTAGCAGCAATTTTGGGTGAAATTTTTGGGGCAAAAGATATTTTAAAATATAAGGAATTAGCGACAAATCTCAGAGATTTAGCTACAGCTTCTTATTGCTTTGATGGTTTATTTACAGGTTATGATGTATCCGCAATTGATCCCTATCTTTTAGATGACATTAAGATGTTACTGAGTCATCTCCAAAGTAGAAATCCCGAAGATCGTCCGACAATTGAACACGTCAATAAATTTCTTATTACGCTGCCTTCAAGAATGGATGCATATAAAAATTTTAATGATCATTGGGCGAGCATGTCGCAACATTTTGAAGAATTTGAGGCCTACCATCAACGCATGAATTTATTGAAATCAAAGCATTCCCTATCTCCATTCAGGGATAATCAATTATATGAAGATAATTTACTAAGTGATGCATTTAATCGGGGAATGCTCCAAAAAAGAATGGTAATTTACAGTGAAATTTCAAAATTAGCCATGCCTAAGTCTCATTACGATTTGTCAAAGATATTGATAAAGGAAAATCGTAGGGTAGATTTTGATGATGAAGATAATCCTTACCCTAATATAGAAAATGTAATCCGCCTATTGCAACAAGAAAATCTGAAATTTAAGAACGCGATGGACAGTTTTAATGAATGCGTCCAGGAAATAGTGAAAAATAAATGTTTAACGGAAAAATTTGTAAATACGAACAGCACAGGGATGAGAAAAATTGCGAGTATTTTAAGTTCGTCTTTATCACCTTTAGAACAATTGGAACAATTACATCAAATAGGCCAATCAAAGATGACAGCAGGATTTTTTTACTTCTTCAGCCATTCCAAAATTTTAGGGAAAGGTCGACATGAGAACATCGAGAAACTGTATCAAAAACTGGCACAGCTCGACCCGGAAAAAGAGCAAGATGAATATTTTGCAAAAGCTCAATTAGAAGAAATCACTCAATTTATTCAAAATACAGCAACTTTTACACATTAATTACGAGCCAATCCTAGGTGAAATCTATCTAAACTCCCTCATTAAAAACATTTTTTGCCTCGACTTTGGGGTTTTTCGTAAGTCCTGTATTACTTCTCAAATCAATTTTTGGCTCTATGTTTGGATGCGAGAGATAATAATCATAATCCACACTACGAGTGCATTAATAATAGTGACGAACACTGCAGCGGAGCCCAAATCTTTGGCTTTTTTCGTTAAAGGATTCCAGGAGCGAGCAATTCGATTCAATGTGGTTTCTACAGCTGAGTTCAATAATTCAGCTACGATAACTAGGAGCAAGGTACTAATTAATAAAGCTCGCTCAAGGTACGTTTTTCCTAAAAAAATGGCAACGGGTAAAGCAATCATGCCCACTAATAGCTCAAGGCGAAATGCAAATTCGTCTTGAAAGGCCGCTTTTAATCCATAAAAAGAATAACGGCTGGCTTCTTTGAATTTCAGAATTGCTTTAACTATGAATTTGGGCATTCGATTAGTCCTACAATACTTTGTTTTTATTTTTTAGTTTGTCTGAGATTACTGTACTTTTCAAATAGATCTTCCATAATAAATTACGCTGAAGAGTATTCATGCAGTTCTCTTTAAAGTTCAGCGATAATTATTTTGGGTTTAGGGGTTTGGTATGGGGGACAATTTTTACACAAGCTTGGTCGACTTACTGGAAAAAAAAGTAGAAAAAAATCCGAATTTTCCACTTTATACGTTCATACACAGAAAAATAAAGGAAAATAAGAACCTGACTTATCTTGAGTTAGCAGAACAGGCAAAGAAAATAGCAAGTGTTTTGCAGGAAGTAACCCATCCTGGTGAGCGAGTCTTAGTTATTTACCCTCCTGGTCTTGAGTTTATTTCTGCTTTTTTTGGTTGTTTGTATGCAGGAACTATTGCCGTACCTTCTTATCCACCCACCACAAAAGATTGGGCTGAGAAATCCCATCGTATTATTAAAAACTCAGGGGCACATGTTGTTTTGACAACAACAGAGCTCATGGTGCAAATCAAAAAACTGAATGCAAAATATGATGATTATGCAGTGATGCAATTCATAACTACCGAAGATTGGGTTAATGCTCCGGACCGCTGGCGTGCTCCCTCTCTGAGTGAACATCATATTGCATTTTTACAATATACTTCCGGCTCCACTGGAAAACCCAAAGGAGTGATGGTTAGTCATGGTAATTTACTGCATAATTTATTAGTAATCGAAAAAGCGAATCGTCTAACAGAAGAAGATGTCAGTGTGTCCTGGTTACCTCATTATCATGATATGGGCCTCATTGGCGGGATATTACAACCTGTTTTTAGCACGATTCCTGTCAAACTGATGTCGCCATTGACCTTTTTACAACGCCCGGCAATTTGGTTGGAAACGATCGCACATTATCGAGCTACGGCTACGGTCGCTCCCAATTTTGCTTATGATTTATGTACGAGTAAAGTCACTGAGAAAGAAAAAGAACACTTGGATTTAAGTAGCTTGCAATGTGCAATGAGTGGAGCAGAACCTATTCGCAGGGCAACTATTGAACGTTTTATCCAACGTTTTAAACCTTGTGGCTTTTCCCCAGAGGTTTTTTATCCCTGCTATGGGCTCGCTGAATCGACATTGATGGTCACAGGAGGGAATCGCCAACAAGGAATAGGTTACCAATGGGTCAATAAGAGTGCCCTCGAGCAGGGGAACGTACTTTATTGTGATAAATCCCATCCTGATGCCCGCAGTTTGATTAACTGTGGACAGCCCATTGACGCTTGTTATCTTGCAATTGTCAATCCTGAAACGTTGCAGGAATGTCCAGAACGAGTGGTTGGGGAAATATGGGTAGCAGGTAAAAGTGTTGCTCAGGGATATTGGCAATTAGCTGAGGAAACAAAACACACTTTTAATGCCCGTCTCGCAGGTAAAAAGCATTCTTTTTTACGCACAGGGGATCTGGGTTATCTGGATAAAGGATCACTTTATGTAACGGGGCGTCTGAATGATCTGATTATTATTCGTGGCCGTAATTATTACCCTCATGATTTGGAAGATACCATTCATGCATGCCATCCCCATCTACAGGAGCATGGTTGTGCCATTTTTTCCATAGAAGAACAGGAGCATGAATTATTGGTTATCGTTCAAGAAATTAAAAAGGGCGTTGAGACGCTCGATTCAGAAGAACTAATCAAAACCATACGAAGCAATCTGTTGCAGGTCCATGGAATTGATGCAGACGTTGTGGTTCTTGTTGCGCGTAAATCAGTTCCCAAAACAACCAGCGGAAAAACACAACGTTTGTTATGTAAGAAAAAATATCTGCAAGGTGACTTAGATATTATCTTTATCGATACGATTGCAAAAAATCTAGCAGGGGAGCCTGAAACAACACTGCATGCTGAAACGGCGGACATTGCTCAGATGCTCTACCCCATTTTTAATGAAGATATTACGGTTTTAGATAAAGAAAAAAAGTTAAGCGAATTGGGAGTCAATTCACTCAAACTGGGCGAGTTGCACTATGCCCTTTCAACAACCGCTGAACAAGATCTATCCATTGAATTTCTGCTCAAAGATCCAAGCCTGGGCGAAATAATGGATTTATTCACAGGTAAAACAAAGGAGCAAAAGCTGCTCTCTCATACTCCTATTGATTTGGTTGCTGAGTTTAATCTGTATAAAAACATGACGCCCCATATTACCTCTTTGCCCAAGGCAACTCCTCATCATGTATTATTAACCGGAGCCACAGGTTTCTTGGGAGCTTATGTGCTACGTGAGCTGTTATCCAATACGAGCTGGCAGCTTACCTGTCTTGTTCAGGCCAGTTCACATGCGGCAGGAATAAGCCGAGTGATTAAAAATATGGAGCACTATGGTGTATGGAGTCCGGTGTATCATGATCGAATTAAAATCGTTTTAGGCAATTTAGAAAAAAATAACTTGGGTCTTTCCAAGCATGATTGGTACTATTTGGCTGATACGGTTGATCTTATTTTTCATGGAGCCGCGGTACTTAATTTTATTTATCCATATCAAAAGCTGGCAGCAAGCAATGTCTTCGGTACGAAACAACTTATCGACCTGGCAGGGTACAGGAAGCTGAAAGCGCTGCATTATATTTCCACCGTAGGCTATTTTATGTCTGCTGATTTGAGGGATGACAGGGTGATCAGCGAGCGTACCGAGCTTGCTCCTCAAGAAGGAATTTATGGTGGCTATAATCAAACGAAGTGGTTGGCAGAGCAACTGGTACTTCATGCTCGAACTTATGATATTCCAACCGTGATTTACAGGCCGAGCCTTATAACTGGGGAAAGTCAAACCGGTTATTGGAACCAGGATGACGTGGTGTGTCGTATCCTCAAGGGATGCATCGAATTAGGGGCTCGACCTAAATTGGACGTGGGGTTCAATTTTGTTCCTGTGGATTACGTCGCAAAAGCAATTACTCGTTTGGCTATGGAAAAACCGCATCAGTCTGATACCTATCATTTAATAAACCCACAGGAAGTTAGTATAGAGCAATTATTTGGATATGTTAGAGCCAAGGGTTTTAAGGTAAAAGATGTCACATACCCTGAATGGGAACAAATGATTAAAGAGCAAAATCAATTAAATCACTCATTTTCTCCATTACGCCCCTTCTTTACGGAAAAAGTGGCACATAAAGACAGTTCATTGTTTGATTTATATCTTCACAACAATAAGGCGAAAATCGATTGTACTTATACAAAAACTCAATTGGCTCACCATGACATTTACTGTGAAAAAATAAATGAAACAGTATTCAATAAATACCTTAATTATTTAATTCAATGCGGTTATTTAACGCAATTAACTGAGGATGCAATATAGGCGAAGGGCTCGGGCCTTGATGTGTCGTCCCCTTTTTAAACACAAGAATTTTTATTAATCAATGTCAGTATTAATAATTCATTTTGCTCTATATTGATGTCATTCCCGCGCAGGCGGGAAATCCATCTCACAAATAAAGTAAGGAATTAATTTGATGGATAGATTTCTGCCTGCGCGGGAATGACACCATATATAAACAATTTGCCCATTAATGACTCGAAAATCTATGTGCTATATTTTTACAGGAGGTGTTGATAGGAAAAAGCATGCAAAGCATTCAATACATCACATCACTTCCTGATGATGGGATTGATGTTTGTGAACGTGTAAAAGAACATGGATTTGGTTTATATGAGACCATGGGCGCACGTCCGAGCCAAGAAGATGCGGCTTTTGCCTGTTGGTATTCTCTAAATCATTTTAATTTACTTACCCCTCAAGAGATTGGTCATCGTTTATGGACCAGTTATCACATAATTAATATTTTAGGGCGTAATGTGATGCATGGAGGCACCACGGCGTCGACGACCGTATATGATGGTCATGGGAACCTAATCACTGCAACTTTAGCAGACTCCATCTCTTTTGCGGTTATTTACGATATCCAGGCTAAGTTAGCTGGTGTTGTACGTTTAAATAGTATTATTCATCACCCTGCAGTTGAGTTAGAGCGTATTCAAAAAGCAGGGGGCGTAGTCTTTTTCGATCGCATCAATGGTGAGTTGGCAGTATCTCGCGCGATAGGTGATTTTGATTATAATGCGGAGGTAGTTTGCGCTGATGCACATATCGATATCCATCGCCTCGATGAAATTGGTGACGCTATAGGTATTTCTCCAGATCGTGTAGGAACGACTCTCATCATTACAACCTGTGATGGCTTTACAGAGCCTTTAGCACTCCAAACCCAAAAAGAACATGAGCAGTGGCTTTTTAATTGCTTATACGAAGTACCATTGGCAAACAAGCTAGAAGAACACCAACTAGCAAAAATGCTTGCGAATAAAGCGCTCGAACGGGGATCTCGAGATAATATTTTAATTGCAATCCAAACCCTTTCTCCTTTACTGCCTTTTTTGGTAGGGATTTATGATGGCCATGGGGGAAATGATGCATCAAGCTTCACAGCGAAGAACATAGGGGCTGTTTTTGACTATCAATGTTCTTTAACTCAAGAAGCTTATGCACAGCAACCTTTAAGTGCAGAGAAGAATTTCACTACCTATTATCGGGATAACAAGATTTAATCAGGACTTACGAAAAACCCCAAACTCCTCGTTAAAAAATGTTTTTAATTCAGTCATTTTGTATATCTAAACTCTCTCATTAAAAGCATTTTTTGCCTCGACCTTGGGTTTTTTCGTAAGTCCTGTTAATAACCATAAACTAATTTGATGCGAATCAGGACATCCGAGACAACCCAAGATTGTGTTATAATTATTTTTTATGATTTTAGGGAGGAACATTGTGCAAGAGTTTTTATCTATAAGTATATTGATTATGTTAGCCGCGATTTCTCCTGGACCTGATTTTGCTTTAGTTACTAAAAATTCCTTACTTTATTCTCGAAGAGAAGGAATCTATACCGCTCTTGGCGTTTCAGTGAGTCTTTTAATTCATGCAAGCTACTGCATTTTAGGATTGGCTCTTGTGATTTCGCAATCATTACTTGCATTCAGCATTATAAAATACCTGGGGGCTGCTTACCTAATCTATATTGGCATCAAAAGCTTATTAGCGAAGCGCGAAATGATGAAATTGGATGCCAGCCATTCATCTCATTCCATCACAGGTTTGTACGCTTTTAATCAAGGTTTGTTGTGCAATCTTTTAAATCCCAAAGCAATTATGTTCTTACTGGCATTTTTTACTTTGGTGGTAAAGCCCGGTCATTCGATTATGAGTGAGTTAGGTTATGGAGTTGAAATTGCTTTAATTCACATGATTTGGTTTTCCTGTCTCGCTTACATGCTTACCCATCAGTATGTAAAAACGAATCTAAATCGGTTGCAATATTACATTGTCAAAATTATGGGGGGCTTACTGGTTGCTTTTGGAGTCAGGATCGCAAGTCTGAGCCATGCAGCGATGTTAGCGGAGTGAGTTGGCTTAGACGACTTCATACTTTGGGCGGGTGAATTGTCCGGGACTTGGATATCCCGGAATTTATAACTATCGCTTTTTCATGTATTCGGATTTGCTTTCTGAGGCAGTACTATAAGCTGCAATTGATTTAAATAGCCTTAATTGAGATTTACTGGGAAAAATCTGCTGTAAAGTCTCATTGTTCTGACTTTCAATGTGTGTCATGGCATCTTGGATGATCAGTTTAAACGCATCACAACAATTTTCTCGATCCAACTCGTTAGCATAAGCATAAGCAAAAAATTGAGCGATGGTGGAGCTGCCATTTTCGCTTTGCTCCAAGGCGGTGCATTTACTTATAATGGACCTTAAATGAGTGAAATTGATATTAAGCTTGTGCTCTAAACTCGCAAATGCATTCATTTCAAGTTGATTAAGAAATTTAATCATCGATGTTCTTTTTTTAATGGCTAAAAATCGCTCCATTTTGTTCATTTTTGGAATAAAATCGCTATTCCATATAGCTAACTCGTCACTGGATTTAATATAAAGTAGAGTAAGCCCCAAAATATGCCTTGAGAACTCGGTTAAAGAGACTGAACCAGGTTCCTGATTTTCAAATTTTAAAAAAGACTTCTCAATAAGACCTAGAAAGAATTCTATTTCAGGGAGCCCCCATAATTTTTTAACAGATCGAAAAAGTTCTATTAAAAAATCTTTTCCATCTGTTTGATCCCTTTCCGGGAGTGTTTTCAATAGTTCACGCATTACTCTTAAGTACCACATAATTAATTACCATGTAAGTTAATTTGTGCAAAGTATATTAAAAATAGCTCAATTGGTCATTGATTATTCGTCATTGGTTATGATTAAAAGCTTTTTTTAATATACGAGATACAACCATAACATTATATTTTGCAAAAGGGATAATTGTTTAATAAATGCCGGATAATTAAACATCCCGCATTTTTTGAACTAATATGATACTAAGTGAGTGCTGATTTTATGGTGCTTCATTATGGACATAAAGGATAATTTGGACCACAAAAAGCGCATGCCATTAATTTTTATTGGCCATGGCTGTCCCATGCATGCAATTCAGACTAATAAATTTACATTGAGCTTGCAAGCATTAGGTAACAAAATTCCTCAACCAACGGCAATTGTATGTATTTCAGCACACTGGTTAACTAAAGGCACCTGGGTCACACATATGCTAAATCCCAGAACGATCCATGATTTTTATTGCTTCCCCAAAAAGCTGTTTAATATAGCATATCCAGCCCCTGGTTCTCCCGAAACGGCAGAACTCATTAAAACCATCGTAACTCGGACGTCAATCAAACTGGATGATGAACAATGGGGATTGGATCACGGCACTTGGTCGGTGGTGCGACATATATATCCTCAGGCGAATATTCCCATTGTTCAGCTCAGCCTTGATATAGAACAACCTGAAGAGTTCCATTATCAAATTGGACAGCAATTACAATCATTACGAGAGCAAAACATTCTTATCGTCAGCAGTGGTAATTTAGTACATAATCTTTCCAAAATCAGTTGGGAGCGTAAATCAACGCCTTATGATTGGGCTGTTGAGTTTGATGAATGGCTCAAAGAAAAATTAATGGCCAGAGATTTTGCAGCATTAATTACTCACTATCGTGATACGATTGCAGGAAAGCTGAGTGTTCCTACTCCTGACCACTACTATCCATTGTTTTATATTTTAGGTGCTGTACATGATGAAGACGAACCGGTTTTCATTTATGAAGCGATTGAGAATAGTTCGATTTCAATGCGCTCATTTCTTTTTGGATAAAATTAAATAAATAATAATACTTAACTTTTTGATCTAATTAACAAATAATAAATGGACCGTATTAAAAGGAATTTTATATGCAATCTCACATGGATAAACCACATATTCAATTAGCTATTATATCGCGCTGGTATGTTGTTTCACGAGCACTACATGCCGTAGCCAAATTGGGCGTAGCAAATCATCTAGCTTCTGGACCTAAAAGGATCGATGAATTAGCCCAAGTAACAGAAAGTAAACCCGAATTGCTTGATAGGGTATTAAAGTTTCTAAGTAGTTATGATTTATTTAATTACGACAAAGGCGTTTATTCATTGACCGAATTATCCAAACCGCTGTGTGACGATGATCCTCATTCCATGCGTGATGTATTATGTATGGTGGATGATGCTTGGTGGCAAGCATTCTCTCAGTTGGATGCTAGCCTTAAGACAGGAACATCTGCATTTGAGCTACAACATGGCGACGATTTTTTTAGCTTTCTTGGTAAAAATGCAGAGAAACAGCAAAATTTTGATAGAGGAATGGCTAAATTATCAACTTATGATGATGTGGCAATTAGCAATGCATACAATTTCGCTACTTTTTCCAGCTTTGTTGATATGGGCGGCGGGCGAGGGGGGCTTGTAAAAGCAATCACCAATCAATATCCCATGTTAAAGGCTATTCTTTTTGATACGCCCGCAGTGATTTGCCAATTGGATCCTAATACATTTTCCAACCAAGTGACCCTCCAGGAGGGTGACTTTTTTGCGACCATCCCTCCAGCAGATGCCTATATTTTCAAAGGAGTTTTGCATGATTTTAACGATGAAATGATGCATAAAATATTGAAAAACTGCGCGCAACAAATGCCTCAAAATGCGACTTTATTTATTGCAGAGCAAGTAATGCCTGATGACAATGAGCCTCATCCTAATAAAACGATGGATATTGTGATGATGGTATTATTAGGCGGCAGACAACGTACCTTGTCCGAATGGCAACAATCCATTGAACCCGCGGGATTTATCTTTAAAAACAGTTATCCAACAAATAGTTTATTCACTTTAATGGAATTTAAGCCTAAGGCTTCGCATAGGTGAGTTAAACGAGTGGCTTGGGTGCAGTGCAGCAAAACCCTGATTTAAAAAATCACAGTCTTCCGGGGGACTGCTGTGCTGCACCCAGGTTAAACTAATAATGATGCAAAACAGAGCAAAAAATATGGTGTGGATCATAAAGTTCTTTTAATTTAATCCAATCTGCATATCGTTCTTCAAAATGATTTTGCCAAAATTCTTTATCTGGAGAGTCCCCCAAATATCCAGAAAGATAGCGCTTGCCACCTTGGGGCAAAAAGAGTGAGTCCAAGTGTTTGATGGTTTCTAAACAACTCGGAATCAATGAGTTAGGTAATCCTGGATTCAGAATCATGAAGGCAAAAACATCTTCATCTTTAGGTAGCTGCAAAAATCCAGCCGGAGCAAGGGGCGCAATCCGGGCAAGATGTACCACCGTAGCAAAGTGTAAAGGCAAAGTAGCCAATAACTCTTCTAGATTATTTAATTGTGAACCGGGTATGAAACATTCATACCATGGATGTTGTAATTCCCATTGCCCGGTTATTTGCATTGCATTGAAACGTGAATCATGACGATGTAAATAAGAATGAATGGATTCATCTTGGCTATGTAACAAGCGCCAGGGTTTTAATCCTAAATCATGGAAATCAGGGGGTAAATTGTCATATTCTAGTGCTACATGAAGGGAATAAAACCATTGGGCAAAAGGTGCTCGCCCTTTTGTCGATAATTTCGCACCTTGTATTGCCGGGGTGCAAAATGATTCTACATAATCTGCTTTTGTTTGACACAAAAGCAAATCATTAAGCCATTCGTCCTTTTCTAAATAAATCAAGAAGAACGTTCTAACATTTTTTAAACAAGGTCTTAATGCAATACAGGCTTTGGTTATCAGGCCAAAGCGTCCTTGTCCTCCTAAACAGGCTTGCGTTAAAGAGGATTGTTGTTCTGCTTGTATCAATTCGCCATTCGCTTGCACTATTTCTAGTGCTTTGACATGGGCCGTCACGCTACCGTATTTGAATGATGCAGCACCCATGCCGCCAGCAGAAAGAACACCTCCAACTGTTAAATTACAATTATGAGGGACTACATAAGGGGTCATAGATTGTTTTAACGAATTATCCAATAATGAGGCCCAAGACGTATTTGCTTCAACCCAGATGGAGCTTGAATCAGCTTCTGAAGCATGATTGAAATGCTTCATATTAAGGAGCATGCCACCAGAGACAGCGAGCGATTGCCCACTCTGGCTCATTCCATTGCCACGGAGCGTGATGGGTAATTGATTTTCATGAGCATACTGTATAAATGATTGTAGTTCTGCGATTGTTTGAGGTTCAAAGGCGGCAATTGGATCAGAGTGAATCAGTTTGCCGAAATCTTCGCGAAAACAAACAAGCGAATGCCCATCGCTGAGCATCGCTTGTCCAAACTTTTTTTTACACTGCTTTATGTGAAATGAGTTCCACTGGTTCTTTGTTTGCAGCATCTTGATGATTCCTTTGTTTTGCCAGTTCGAGTCTTCGATTACAAGCAATAATCAAGCCATCGAACATCTTGTTGAATGCATCGTAGCATCGGTCTACCATTTTTAAGGCTTCGCGGCGAATGTGAATGGGTACTTGTCTTGAAAACAAAGAGCGTTCCATTTCTTCTTCAAACAAGGCATGAGCCATTTCTACCTCCAAGTGTGATGTGGAGAAATATTTGAGATTTTTATCTTCCCCGGTTTTTTTCACTTGTTTTGAAACCTTTTCAAAAAATACATGTCCTGAGGATTCAATCGTTAAGAGCAGAACAATATTGAGAATTTCATCATTCGCTTTATATACTTCAGCTAAAATTGCATAAGCCGCATCGCGAGTTAATTGAGTTTCTTTACTGTAGAGCCAACTTACATCATTGGTATCATTTGCTGAATCGATATTGACTGCACCCATGTACTTTTTATCATGTAGAAACCATTTTTCATGACCTGCATCTTCGAGTCTGTGGTGACGAGCGACTTTTCGTAAATAAGGGTCGGTTACTCGTTCTTCGTTTATTCTTAAAATATCCTGGAACGTCATAGCCCAAAAGGTTAATTCAGGAACAAAATAGCCTAATTCTTTTAAACTTTTTAATTGTTCTAGTATTTCAAAAAAAGGATGATTCATGAATTCTTGTTGTTTGGAATCAATATAATCTTGTATGATTTTCATAGCCATCTCCATGAGAAAATTTGTTGGACACTTCTAACAATGCATTTCGCATACCAACTTTTTTTCTATTTTCCCTCAAAAAACTATGAAAAAAGGTCATTTATGCCCTTTTTAAATAAAAGGCAACTTGCTTCTGTCATTTATATGAATAAATAACAATCTATATGTCAAAATTTTGGCAAAGCAGTCCCTTGAATTTTTTACATATTTTAAAATTCAAATCAATTATGCCAATTTTTTGTCATATTGTTTTAACTTTTTCTCTACTTTATCCCAATCAATCTCTTCAATTCGCTCCACTTTATCGCATAGTTCATTTAAAAATTCCGCTTGTAATTCCCCATGCGCTTGCGCTTGTGCATAAGGGGTATTCGTAAACATCACCAAAACATGTTTTGAAACATAATGTTCTGGATAGCGATGCATTAATTCATGTTCCAATTGTTTTTTTAAGTTAAATCTTTTGTCTCTGATGTCAATTTGAATTTCATGAAAGTTATCCATAGACATTTGTGCGACCGCATCAGTATTTATTTTCCTTGAACGATAAAATGCGGGCATTACTTCCTGCCAATCATCATGATATTGATCCAGAAGCTTATTCAAAATACGACAGTCTTCAAACGCACTATTCATTCCCTGGCCAAAAAAAGGAACAACACCGTGAGCCGCATCTCCTATTAGGAGGCATTGATCTTGGTAATACCATGGGTCACATTTAATAGTACTCATATTACCTGTAGGATGTTGCGTAAATTCTTCAACTACATGAGGCATATCGACATAAGCATCTGGGAATGATTCTTTGAAAAAAGCATTAATTTTCAATTCATTATCCAATTCAGCAAAGCTGTTTTTTCCTTCATGCGGTAAGAATAGGGACCCTGTAATCGATTGATCAAGATTAGGATTGCCTAATAATAAAAAGGCTTCCCTAGGCCAGAGGTGTAAATGTTCGTGATTAAGGTGATTTTGGCCAGGCACTCCAATAGATAGCTCTTTATATCCATAAGGTAAGAAAGTACGCGATGCATGTACCAAATGCTTCGCCTGCAGGTGCTCACGAACACAGGAACCAGCACCATCAGCACCAATAAGCAGTTCATAGTTTTGTTTTAAAAAGGCGCCATTAGGTAATTCAAACATAGCCATTTTATTCTCAACATCCACGTCAATGAGTTTCGTATTGAAGTTGAGTTTTATCTTGGGAAATTTCTCTACCTCAGAAAGCAATAATTTATTGAGTTCATTTCTTAGAATTGCATTAATGTATTCATCATGATGTCGGCCAAACGATTGAAATTTAATTTGTCCTTGAATCTCATGAATCGCACGAGCCCGCATGGGAACCATGAGTTTTTTCACCAGTGGCATGATCCCTACCCCTTCCATGCCAGTAATGCCACGGCATGATAAAGCCAGGTTAATTGAACGCCCATCATCTGCATGCATGAGTCGTACATCGGGGCGTGCATCAAATAATTCAAGTTTATAGCCTCTTTTGGCCAAATAGAGGGCAAGCAAGGTTCCCGCCAAACCCGAACCAATAATGGTTACTTCTTTCATTCCAGTCTCCTTGGGACGATTGCAGTCTTAAGTGAACATATTGTTTTAATCCGGTGGGCATAAAGTATCCTCGCCCGTACTGATATTCACTTCCGACGACAATTACTACGACTGCTTATCCATTAATAATCAATTCACCATAAAAAATACTCAAAATTACAGCGTAATTTTTACCAGCAAGAATCGTACCGATTTGAGAGATATCAGAAAAAATAGTAGGAAAATTTATAATCCCATAAGTCATTCCCAGTACAGTAAAGAATTGCTAATGGCGTTATAAAAATTTAAATGTGTTGGCGAATAAAATCTTTTAAGTCTTCTGCTTTTTGAGGCATTGCAAAATAATAGCCCTGAGCATAGTCACAACCATGTTGCATGATAAATTCACGTTGTAAATCAGTTTCAACTCCTTCGGCTAATACCTGTAAATTTAAGCTATGGCCTAAATTAATGATTGCTCTTGTGATTGCTGCATCATTTTCTCGATTGACTAACTCACTGATAAATGAGCGATCGATTTTTAATTTATCTACAGGAAACTGCTTGAGATAAGCTAAACTCGAATAGCCAGTACCAAAATCATCTATAGCTAGTTTTGTCCCCATGTCTTTCAACGCATACATGGTTTCCACAGCATGTTTTACGTTATCAATAAGCAGGCTTTCTGTGAGTTCCAATTCCAGAAATTTGGCAGGTAAACCCGTTTCAAGAAGAATGTTTTCAATGACCTCCGATAAATGAGCCAGACGGAATTGTCGGCCGGAAATATTTACTGCTACAGTTAATTGGTTATAACCTTGACGATGCCAACGTACAAGTTGACTGCATGCTTCTCGCAAAACCCACATGCCAATATCAAGAATTAAGCCATTTTCCTCGGCCATGCCTATAAATTCATTAGGAGGAACATCTCCTAAAATATGGCTATGCCAACGTAATAATGCCTCAAAGCCAATAATTTTATTCGTAGCCAAATTAACAAAGGGTTGATACACCAGATGAAACTCATGGCGCTTAAGTGAGTCACGCAATGCATTGTCCAGTTGCATACGATTAATGATGCGCATATTCATTTCTTTATCATAGGTACGATACGTATTACGACCGCTATCTTTAGCATGATACATCGATAAATCAGCACATTTCATTAACGATTCATAATCATCGCCATCCTTAGGGTAATAACTAATGCCTATACTGCCAGTGATTTTTAAATTATGTTGATCAATCTGAATCGGTTTAGCTATAGAGGTAAGTATTTCTTCTGCTTTTTGTTGTGCTTGCAGCTCAGTAGCAACGTCCTGTAACAAAACCACAAACTCGTCCCCACCTAAGCGGCAAACGGTATCAAAATCGTCAGTAGCAATCAGCAAGCGGTTGGATACGGCTTGCAACAGTCTGTCGCCAATGCTATGGCCCAAAGTATCGTTTGTCATTTTGAAGTGATCCAGATCGAGGAATAAGAAACCCAACATGGAGCCTTTTTTCTTGGCCAGTAAAATTGCTTGATCCACACGGTCGATTAATAAAACTCTATTGGGTAACTCGGTGAGCGAATCATGAGTTGCTTGTTGAATTAATTGTTGTTCCATCTCACGGCGTTGGGTGACATCGTTAAGGATGCAGACATAATGCTTAACGTTATCAAATGAATCTCTGACTGGCGCTACACTCACTTCACACCAAAAAACTTCACCACTGCGTCGATAACTTTCTAACTCTACTGTTTCTTCACGTAATTCCTTAATCGCTAAAGTAATCCGTTTATGATTCACATGCTCCACTTTACTACCATGTAAAAAGGATAGATTCTGTCCTAATATTTGTCTTTCGCTATAGCCTGTAATGCGTTCAAATGCTTTATTAACATAAATAATTGGCAAGTCGGGTTTAGAAATATCAAGAATCGCAACGCCATGTGTACTCGCCTCAATGGCTCGTTCTCGAATACGAAGTTCATCTTCTTCGAGCAATTTTTGGGTTATATCCCTGAAACTGTATACTCTGCCAACGATCTCAGCGCCTATTCGTTGCGGTTGGGTAAATCGCTCAAAAATTCGACCATCTTTAAAATGCAAAACAGGTAGTTCTCCTTGCCACTCTGGATTTTCATAAAGATATTTTACATCAGCAATCACTGCTTCGGGGTTACTTAGTTGTTGCAAAATATATTCAAAACCAATACTTTCAGTACCTGATTCCAACATATGGGAAGGTATACGCCACATCTCTACGAATTTTTGATTCCAATCAACCACTTGTCCTTTGCCGTTTACCATCATAATGCCGTCAGCAGTTGATTCAAGTGTGGCACGCAATAGGGATAAAGATTTTTCCAGCTCTACATTCTTTTCAAGAATATCATGAGTTTTTACATTAATATTTTCTGAAAGCGGCGCTTTAACAGAACGCTGAAATTCGGGTTGGGTGTGATACCATCGTTCAAGAAGGATGGATAGGTTAGAAGTGGGTGTAATTATTCCTAATTCTTCGCATACATTAATAAGCGATGGTTCTCGGCCTTGCCTTTTAACTCGTTCCGCAGCCTCGGCCACCTCTTTGTAATCTAGTTTACGTCTTGCCATGTTCCCTCACTCATTCCCCTCTCTGGACTAGCTAATGAATTAACTTATTACTCGAAGCCAGTTCAATTTTAATTATATACTCTTAATGGATTTTTGCCTAAAAAGAAATCAAGTGATTTATGAGATAATAAAAAAAGAGGACAAACAGACGTCACTAAGAAGGATTCCCGCGTTTGCGGGAATGGATTTTGACTATTTTTGGGGAGCAGGTACTGTTACAGGTTGAACTTGCTTCCCTGCTAATTGTTGCACTTGTGTGTTCACAGTTTGTATTTGGGTCTGCAATTGACTTTGTACTGTTTTTATCTGATTTTGCAGTTGGCTATTTAGTGTTTGTATTTGTTGCTGTAAATCATTTTGTACTTTTTGAATTTGTGCCTGGAGTTGCGTGTTAAGTTGTTGTGTCTGTTGCTGTTGCTGTGCTTGTAATTGCTTTAACTGATTTTGGATTTGCGTATTAAATTGTGCTATTTGATCATCAGCAAAAGCAATATTGGCCAAAAAGACAGTACAAAAAAGTGATTTTGCTAAAATTTTCATTACTATTCCCTTAATTGAAAAAATAATCGGACATATTACTTTAACCTAATAAGCTATGAATTGACTAGGAGCAGTTGATAATTGCTTCATTAAAGACCAATCCGATGAGCGATCAAATGGTTGAAATGACAAGATTTACAATTAAGTTGCGTTAAAATAAATCATTGGTGGTGTTTACAAAAACTATATGCGCAAATAAAATCCAAATGCCTAATTATCTCCAGGAAAAGCCGTGCACGATCAATTTGAATATTTTAATCAGTTACCCAATGGTATACAGGGTGAAGTAACTAAGTTTCTACCAACCCAAGATTTAATAAACCTTTCTAAAGTCTCAAAAGCGAATGAGACCTTGTTTAAAACGAATCAGCACTTAAATCTATTATACAAGGCTCGAGAATTTCTTCATCATGTTGTTCGTGGAAATCATGCGGCGGTAGCAAAGATGCTTCAAAAGAATCCAGCTTTAATGTATATCAGGGGGCAAGTAACTGATTTATCAGGCCGAACGTTTACCAACATTAGTGGTTTTGAGTATTGTTTGTGGGCTTTAGACAAGCATATGTGGACGAAGATGCTTGATTGTTTACCTAAAACAGCAGAAGGTGAACAAATCAAGGCGGTATTAAGGACACAATATCAAAGAATAAAAGAAATCGGTGTGACCTATGAACGTCATGGAGTCATCACACAATCGCCAGAAAAGCATTTTGATTTTGAAGGCACTATCATTAACCAACTTCAAGAGTATGTTAGTAGCGGTGAGGATAATCAATGGCGAATGGGTGTTGGTAGCGCCCAACAATTATTGCCGATTCATGTAGTTTATGAATACTGTAGTGAAACACCCTTTTTCCCCGTACCTGATTTTGTAAAACAACCCACGTCGGCAACAAAATTTTATAATTGGTTGAATGATGGCGAGCAAGAGTCTTGGTTTTGCGAGGGTTCTAAGTTGGGTGTTGATTTTGCGATATATAAGGCGATGATGCACGACGGGCGACTGGTATGCATTGGATTCGACGGGAAGGGATTGGCGGCGGCTTCCCATGATTTAAATGCCATGAACGCGTTGTATCAAGTCAGAGCAAATGATTTTTGTGTGCTAGAAAATGAGCTCAAGCCATGTAACTTATCTAAAAATCAGTACAAGAACTAATATTCATTGAGCGCAGAGTATCTTGTTGTATTAGTTCAGCGGCATATCCTGCTGCTCGCCTATCCCAACAAACCTTCAAAAACCATAGGAATGGCGAACATACATTAATCGGCTGTTATACCCGTTTAAAACCAAGATAACTAAGGATTATTCCCAAAATCAGCTCAAATCCGGCAGCGCTATAGGCGATATTTTTATTCTGCATAAAGAGAAAAGTTGCATAATCAATATAGTGAGGATAAAAAATCATGCTTGCCCCTTTTAGCAATACGACCCAGCAAATAATGGTTATTAAAAGTCGCCAGTTACACTGCCAAATGTTATGGCTTACAACCATAAGTACCCCAAGAATAAGAGTCCAAAAACCTAGTACGAGCATTAAGGGCGCATTTTTAAGCAAGTCTTGGACGTAGATTGTAAACTGCTCCAAATTGAGAAACATCGCGAAACTAACAAGGATCAAATAAATCCCAAGAACTTTGCTTAAAAACTTTGATTTGTCCATTTTTGATTATTCCGTTTTTATCTATATAGCTCAAGTGTAGCCCTTGATTAAAAGAAGTTCTATGGATTCTGCATTGATACTCCTGGTCTGTGCTGTTCTTCTTCAGCTACATTCATAACATTGCGTGGGTTTGGAGGAGGGAATAAGCGTTGGCTTTGTGCATAGGTACGGGCTGCAAAATATTCCATAGTGATGTTTTGTGCCTTATCTACAAGTAATTTAAATTTTTCTGTCAGAATTTTGATAAACTCATCAAAGTTATAATGACTTAATTCGGTGAGCATGAGTCGATTATCGAGCGCTTTAGATAAGGGCAGTCTTCCGTGAAATTTCGTTGGATTTTGAGTGCCAATGAGGCAAAAACCTGGTTTTTTAGGCGGATTTCCTTCAAGATCATAGCCTGAAAGCAGAGCATTAAGTAGTTGCTCATGAATTTGAGTATTAAACTCTTCAATACAAACAACCTGGCCTTTATGAAATGCATCTAGGAGTTTTGCTTGTACTTCTTTAGGATTGGTTGGTGAAATGGTAAGGTAGTCAATTCCTTTTGCTTTGAGTAGTGTATGGACTAGACGGCTTTTGCCCAGGCCAGGCCCTGCTTCAAGAATAATCCCGTTAATACCCAGCTCCTGATCCCATTCACCGCTCATTTTCCTTTCTCGAATAAGCAGCAGCATTTCAATACTCAAAGCAACTTTTTTCCGCGAATCAGTCCAGATGAATTTATTATCGATAGTTTTGGGATGGAGTTGTTGTAATGCTTCTTTGAGTTGTTTCTTTTGTTCGCGCCAGGTTTTTCCTTGTTGTATGTCATCGCGAATGTGTTGGCTCAGCTTTTTATCGAGATTTAATGTTTTGATTTCACTTAAAATAGCATAACGCATCAAGAAATCATGCGTCATGGATTTGGTTTGTAAATTCTCTTTTAAAATAAAATAGCGCAAACACATCATTTGAGCATTACGAGGCGTGATATTGAGTCCGGCATCTTGTGCTTTGGCATAATAGGCTTCAATGAGCTTTAATAAATCATTTGCGTCAACATTTGGCTCAAGTAGCGGGGTTAATATTTTTTCAAGAGGTTGTCCTTCGAAAGGCAAATAGTTGGGGAATCGTCTAAATAAATTAGGCTCAAAACGCCCTTCATAATGAGTAGGATTTCCAGCAAAGATGATTTTATGATTTTTTAATGGATAACATGTGCCTTCAAACCAAAACTCTTTATCGCCACGCGCAAACGCCTCAAACAAAGCATAATGCTCCTGACTTAAATTGGCTTCATCAATAAATAATATTGGTTGACTCTCACCTTTATGTTCAAGCCAGTTTTTTACTCCGGCCAATTCATGATAAATGGTGATGGGTTTTTGATGTTCCTTTCCATACTGAGTCAAGATTTTTTGGACAAAATAGCTTTTCCCAGTTCCGGTTTTACTGGTTAGGAACACAAATGAATGACAACCCAGATAGTTCATCACCATTTCAGGTGTGGTTGGTTCTCCAATCTCAGGAAGGATTCCTATGCTCAATTCCAAGTTTCTGATTAAATCCGCAAGCCATTGCGAATGGCGTGTTGTGTTGTTGGGTAAATCAATGAAATGACTATGGCATGGTGTTAGTTTGAGCCGTTGATAGGTTCTTTTTAATTGTTCCGCCAGTTCGGAATTTAATCGTGCGAAGTCTTCTTCAGGTTTATAGAGGTGAAAGGTCTTATCGACGGCTTTAAAAGGAGTGGCATTATCACTAATTAAAGTGATGTTTTGAGCAAAAACCGCCTCTCCATTGACCCAAAGGGTAGGTGGATCAATAAAAAGAGTTTGTAATTGTTGAGCAAAAGTTGTCGAAAACTGTCCTTTGAGAATTACTGGGTTGCCTTTTTTAATGGCTTTAAGTAATTCAGTTTCTTCACCTTTAAACAATTTGTCTTTTAAAGAGACGTGGAAAAACAAACTGTTAAAATTGGTTTTGGGATCAATATTAATCGTGATGGCATCTGTTGGTTTATAATGTTCTTCAGCATCATCTAAGTCATTAGAAATAATGAGGCGATTGCTCTGTTCTAATGCTTCGATAGGAATGACCGATTTTTTCAATGGCTCTGGAACAAATACTTTGGGCGTTGTCTTGATTGTTAGCGTACATTGCGCTTTTTTTGCTTCCTTCAAGAGGCTGTACCATTGAATTTCCGTTAAGTTATCGGTTACCAGTAGTTCGAGTGATTGGTCTAAAGCAAAAAATCCAGGGAGTGGTTTAAGTGTATGATTCTCGGTAATTTTGTATTGATTGGAAAATAGGGGGAGAGTTGTTTGGTTCACAATTCTTTTTTTCCCCGCAGCGGCCAAAGGAGTGATGACGTCGGGATAAGTACTCAAGTCAGGTTGAGCAAATTCCAAGTGAAAGTCCTTGGCTAATTCATGCCACTCTCCATTAAAGAAAAAACGGTTTTTTGCCATCAATTCAGTGATTAAGAAACGAAATTTAGGATCTTCAAATGGTGGATTATGCACAATTAATTTGGTGGTTTTATTCTTGGCGGCTTTCAAGAGTGCGCCGGGAAGAATATCTAAAGTTCCCTCATCAAATGTATGTCTTCCTAGAAAAATAGATTCCCAATTTAAAGATGAAGGTAAAAGGATGTCATCATCACCCACTGGTTGATTCAGTTTAATGTTTGGTAATGCTATGGGAGGTACTTCAGGCGCTTGGCTGATGGCATCAAAACGTGAATAAAAATCATCACCCATCTTAAACGCAGAGCCCTCATCCATTGCTACAACTACACGCACATTAGGTGGGATAAAAAGACCACAAAGATTAGGGTCGTCATTGTCGATAATGCTGTTTAAGCTAACATGACGGGCCTTAGGGGCAGACCAGTTAATAAACCAGGTATATGATTCGCTGGGATTTAACGTAGCATTCTTTAAAAATTGACTTATGGGGCTATCTACCTGTTGGTCATTGTTGTGTTCCACGCGCAAATTACGGAGAACCAGAGAGTCCAAGTCACGGGAAAACAATGTGTTTTTAAAGGCTGAAGATGCCTTATGAAGCGCTTCGATTTCCTGGTTGTCCTTAAAAATAAGCCATTGCTTTGCACACCAATCCTTGGAGGTAAGTTTTTTTGCAAGTTCATCTGCATTTTGGGCTTGAATCGGTACGCTATTCCAAGTCTGAAAGCGGTTATCTGGTTTTAAAGGGCTAGTTATTTTTTTAGTTTTCTTTTCTTCAGTCGTTTTTTCGTCCTTTTTTTGGGCCAGTGGCGGTATTGGGAGATCCATCACATGAGCAACACCACCGCCTAAATCCAAGGTAAAATGCATATCCTGGTGTTGAACCATCACGAATTGATGGACATCGTTACTGACAAGACGGGCTTCAATTTGCAATGCGTTTGCCAAAGCGGAAAAGAGCTGGGCTCGATGCCTGCACACTCCTGCACGTTGTTTGATTAAGGAGTTCAATACGTCAATTGCATTCCCTTTTATGTCTGATGAAGCGGATTCTTCTTCAAAGCGGCAATATTTGGCCAGAGCTTGAATGCGTTGTGTCGCATCAAGTATTAGCAGTTTTTGATACTCCGGACAGTTAATTAACCCTCCTGTGACATCAAAAGATAATTTGGAGATCCATTCTAAATGTTCTTTGGGGGCATTGTTTTTAAGGGTGAAATCAACGTTATTTCCTGGTTCAATGACGTAATTAACAAGGCAGGATTCAAGTTTTTTTTTAAACTTGATGAAATGATAACCGGAAGTGTTACACCTTTTTAATTCAAAATCAGGGTTTTCTGCTGCATAGTTGATCAATTTATCGCAATTGCTTAATGCAGGTAACTGAATCCATTGATCCACTAAAGGTTTTTCAAAAGTAATTTGACCATAAGCGAGTTTTTTAGCCGTTTCTGGCTGGTTAAATTGTTCTTCTAATTCTTGGGTAGTGCATTTTAAGGATGCAGGAACTGATTCCAGATTTTCTTCTAATGGGATGTAGGGTTTAAAGTTTTTACTGAAAGGAAACCAATAAAATGTATTAAGATGATAACTCGAAACGGGAGGGTTGGGGCCTTCTTTTGCTTTGAACATCGTGCGCGCAGGCAAGTTGGGAATGTGATCTGTTTCGCCTATATTTCCATCAAGAGATAAAGAACCATCAGTATATTCATATTTGTGTGTTTGTTCCGCGGCGATTTCTAATAAGTTGATTTCAATGTCTGGATAACTGTGTTGAAACCATTGGGTCGCAACTAAATCATTTTTGTTCCATGGTGAGGGAAACGAGATTGATTTTAAATTAGGGGCGATTGTAATTAATTGATTTAATTGTGGAAAACTCAAAGCATTTAAACAAAAAGTGATGTGATTTAAAGATGAAAGCGAACCAGGTTTAAGATGATTCAGTAAAGCAAGAAGATCATCGGGATTATCAATTTTAATTTCATTCAAATTTGGTGCAGCAGCAAAAAGGTTTAGCAGTTGTGCGGAGGAAAGGTTGGTTCCTGGGGCAATGAAATTTTTTAAATTTGGCAATGAGTTTGATGCAAAATTAATCGATTCAAAATCAAGATAGCAGGATGATAGTTCAAGATGAGTTAAATTGGGTGCCGCGATTAATAGGCTATAGAGCTGCTCGGGAGCTATTTGACCTTGGCCGAGAATAACTTTTTTTAAAGATTTGAGTTTATTATCAGGTTGGATGAGCGGCTCGCCATACTCTGTCCAATCAAATGCAGAAATAAATAACGTTTCCAGATTGGGGGCGGAGTTAACAAGAGTGTATATATCATCCAAAATGAAACTGGAGCTGATGGAAAGTTCTTTTAAGTGAATAAGAGAAGCGTTAATTTGCAGAGGCTCTTCCCAGGATAGGAACAAGTTGGTTAGCGCCAATTCCGTTAAGTTGGTTGTTGCATTAATTAATGCATTTATGTGACGAATTGATGTTCTTACACTGTTTAAGGAAAGCGTTTTTAAATTGGCTATTTTTTTAGAGTGCAGGGAAAGAGATGAATTCTTTGTAAGTATTCCATTAATGAGGCAAAGCGATATTAAGTTTGGCGAATTGTTTAATAATGTAGAGAGCCGCTCAGGAGAAAAATTAATCTGTTCTGCCAATAAAAATCTTAATGAAGTAGTTAGGAGTGGCTCTTCATGTTCCTCATTTTCGTACAATGACTCCAATTCGCAATTTTCCATAGCCAGCGAGTGTAAGCCATCGCGTTTATTGAGAAAAGAAGATAGAGATACGGTACTGTTTGTTAACGAAATATGTGTTGGTTTTTTTAGTATCTCAGGACGATTTTTTAATAAATAGGAGAAATAAAGTTTGTCCGGTTCGGTGGTGGGATGATGAGGTGATAAAGTGGATTGTAAAAATTGAGGAATTGGTTTTTTTTGAGACTCACATTCGAGTTCTTTTTCAAAATGGATGTATTTTCGCCGCCAATCTCTATCCATATTAGGTTGAGTATCAAATGACCATTCGAGTGCACCGACTAAATCTCGTTGAATTACTTCAGTGTCATTTAGATCACTGAAAAGATCAGGTAAATACAATGTTAATGAATTGATAAAATTAAAAAATGCATCAGGGGAACTTAAAACTTTGGTGCAGAGTGCATCAAATTTTGGAGCATCCAAAAAAGTAACTCTATCACCGATGAGATTTAATTTTTTTAACGCAGCCGCTTCTTCGGATGGATTCAACTCACGATATTGGAGATGGATATAATCAACTTCCTCTACATCTTCTATTTTTTTTAAACCGTCTTTAGTAGGAGCATATACAGAAAAATTATCATCAAGGAGCTTTTTTATAATCCGTTGTTTCAGATAGAGATTTTCGGATGTTTCGTTCAAACTGCATTTGAGAATGATTGTCTTTTTTTCGAGTTGCGCGGAATTTATGGCGATGGTATCCCAGCATTCTGGATTATCCGCCAGGGCTTTATCAAGGTTCAAGACCCCGCCATTTGGCTCAACTGAAGATTCAATCGTTGGTAATTGATTTTTTTCATATAACAAGTCGAGATCATCGAGGATTTCAATATGGGTTTTCATTGAATTTAATGCACAGTTCGTATTTCTAATTGATGAGTTGTGCAATCATATATCATTCGGTGGGTTTTGTAGACATCAGCGGGATTGCATAGCCAAAAATTTATCAATCATCTGGCGTGAAAGGCTGATGGGGTTGGGGAGTTGTGGGAGTTTTTTTATAGAGAACCATTGGGCATCTTCAATTTCGGTTTCATCGATGTGAATTTCGCCACTGTCATATTCGGCAATGAAGCCTAGCATTAAATTACTTTGAAATGGCCAGGGTTGGGAAGAAAAATAGCCCAGATTTTTTATCGTTAAGCCTACTTCTTCTTTTACTTCGCGCATAACTGTCTGTTCAAGCGTTTCTCCAGGTTCTACAAAACCTGCCAAGATGCTGTAAATCCCAGGCATGAAATGAGGTGAGCGTGCAAGCAAGAGTTCATCATCACGCCAAATTAATGCCAGCATAACAGGTGCAATTTGAGGAAAAATTAATGAGTTACATACGGAACATACTTTAGCACGCTCTTTGGTACTGTATTGGGTTTGATGGCCGCAATACCCACAAAACTGGGTACTTCTATCCCAATGTAAGAGTTGCTTTGCTTTGGAAACAAGTAAAAAGAGATCCTCATCACCTAGAAGTTCATGAGCCTTACGAATATGTTGAAAAGTTGTATCTTGCGGTAAGATATCAGCTTCCTTATGAAGCTGTACAGCAAAACATGGGGTACTTCCATAGGTACCTAAATAAATTTGACGCTCAATAGCGAGATTAAGCGCGTTAATGTTAAAAAATTTGGGTATGTAATTGTTCTGTAACAGGATGTCTTCGCCATGAAAGATAAACCAGAATGCGGGTTCAGCAAATGAAGTAGGGGGATGAATTTGTGATATAAATGGCTTAGACATAATCAGAATCCATAATTTGTTCTACATACTAAGTGTACATAATGATTTTATGGGTGGTCAAATATGGTTTTTACCCTCACCCTAACCCTCTCCCATTGTGGGGGAGGGGTAAGATTGAAGCTTTTCAGCTTGAAGGGCATAAAGCTGTGCTGACAGAACAAGGCGTGGAAATTCTAAAATTATCGCGACAAATTACCAGAGCGGCAAAAAATGTCGAGAATGCGGCAATTAATTTAAAATCAATTTATTAAAAATCACTCCGACTGGCTTTTGATTGCGCTTTTTAAAACGCACACCTCCAGTACCTAGTTTGGAGTATTAGACATCAATCGCAAATTGACATATAAAATAATAGATCAAAGTCTCCTAATGAAGAGAAAATTATGAACACATTCAAAATGTACCTCATAAGCGGTTTAATGATTATGTTTTCTGTTACAGCAAGCAGTATGACCGAACATGTTTCCCAAGTTGAATCAGATGCCGCGCGAATTTCCATGTTAGAGAAGGCGCTGGCTCCGCAAAAGCTCGATGAGGTCGCAACTTTGTTTGCAAAAGCTAATAAAGAACGGAATGGTGCAGTCCAATTCATGCTGTTTTCGGACCAGTTAAAAGAAAAATTTAAAGATCGTTGGCCTTATTGGGTTTCTGGTGTTTCCAGCCCATGGATTACTTCTTATGAAATTAAAAAAGTAGTACAAAGTAAAAATGCGTGGAAATTTAAAATAACCTACCAATGGGCAACCGCGGATGGACCATTTAATCCTCCAATGGTTCAGACAATAGTAGTAACCCCGGTTCCTAAAAACATAAACGCATCGCAAAAATTTTGGATAACTGAATTTAATGAGCACTAGTTTAAGAGAGCATCAGGGGCAGGACAGATTTAAAAAATGCTTATTTTAACACCTGAGCGGATAGCCTGGGTAAACCACCCAGGCATATAAAAAACCTAAAAAGGGGCTTTCCTAATTACTTGTTAGTGATTCCTATTGTTGCAGCAAATGCTAAAGCCACACCAACTCCAATTACGGTTTGCGTGAAAAAGCTATATCGGTTTGCTGCTTCACTCTCAATAGATTCAGTTTTTCGAGCATTTTCTTGTGGGATATCAGAAGTTTTAGCGCTTACGGATTTTGTTTGTGCTGCTGAAAACTTGCGTTCCGCTATTTTATCTTTTGAATCATAAAAAATTGGATCGGTTATAATCACTTTACCACTAGGTGTTTGCGCTTTTCCTACCATAGATGAGGCTTCAATCTCTGAATACCCACTTTGCATCAATTCTGAGATTTCTTTTTCTAATACTTGTTTGGTTGGAGACGCACTCGTATTAATTTCGAGGAAATGCTCGTCTATTTTTCCTTCAATTTGTCCATCATTCCAGGAAACATTTTTTTTCTTTGCTGTTTTAATTGTGGATTGATCTTGCTTCTCGTTCATAAAAACCTCATTAATATGTTTTTGGTTAAAATTAAATCAATTTTAGCAATAAATAATTAATGTAATATTAAATAAAAGTACAGTTGGTGTTTTTGTTGTTCTTTGTGATGAATAAATAAAAATCATGGCTCATGTATTTCTAAATGATGTACTAAGAGGTAGTCCAATGTGCTTCAATCTAAATTGTTTAATTGGAGCTATAATTAAGAGTAAGATTTTTTATACTGGTCAATTCCATTGAGGGTTATATGGAGGCGCACCAGGATTTCTATTGATTGGGAGAATATGGATGCATATCGATAGGGGATCCTATGCTACTTATATTGCAGAACGCTTACCTACTTGGCGCGTTTTTTTGCCCCCTGTAATCCTGTCCTTAATTTGTATTTTAATTGAATATGAAACGAATTTTCTCGTTTTCCATACCTTGGCAGAGTTAATTTCAGTGTTTATCGCCTTAACGACAATGACGGTAGCGGTGACAACGACTCAATTCACCAAAAATCAGTATGTGGTTTTTATTTCTTTAGCAGTAGGGTGGTGCGCAAGTATCGATATAGCTCATCTTTTAGCTTATGAAGAAATGAACATATTGCCGCATGGCGGAGGGAATCTGAGTACCCAGCTTTGGGTTTCTGCACGAATTTATCAAGCCTTATCTTTTCTTTTTGCTATTTATTTCTTTAGACATACCATGAGGATTTGGGTAATTAATGCTATTTTATTTTTCATAACGTTAGTTATTTTTACTGCTATTTTTACGGGTTATTTTCCCACGACATATATTCAAAATTATGGGGTTACCTGGTTTAAACTCTATTGCGAACTGGGTGTTATCCTCATCTTATGCACGACCCTCATATTGCTTTGGTATGAGAAGGCAATGATGTCGAAAGAGATGTTGTTTTATATGAGCTTGAGCATTATCTCGATGATAGGTTCTGATTTGGTATTGTCTCATTATAAAAATTTATTTGGTATAGAAATAATACTTGGCCATATATTAAAAATATTTTCCTTTTGGTTTATCTACACTGCGTTGGTGGTACAAACATTACGCCATCCTTTTGCAATGTTGGCACGTGTTGCAACGACTTACGATAACATTCCTGATCCTACTCTTATTGTTCAATCTGAAGGTACAATCAGTCAAGCGAACAGGGCTGCTGGAGCATTTACTCATTTAAAACCTGAAGAATTAGTGGGATTATCTTCCCACGAGCTTTTTCATAATAAGTCTATAGAACAAGAACAATGCCCTGTGTGCACTCAATTGTCTACTTCAAGACGCCAGTTTATTGTGGAAATTGAGACTGAAAAAAATGAATGGGTAGAATGCAGTATATCAACTATTGCCTCTGATTTTTTTCCTAATTCCTGGGTACAAATCGTAAGAAATATTACTGTGCGTAAGACTCTTGAAAAAGAACGAAACAAATTGACTTATGATTTGAGTGAACGTATTAAAGAACTTCGTTGTCTTTATACGATTGCTAATTTAATCGCACTTCGGGATTTAAATATTGAAGAATTGTTTATACAAACAGTCAACGTGTTGCCGCATGCCTTTCAATTTCCGGAGCATATGGCTGCAACCATTGAAAGCGAATGGGGCGAGTTTAAGTCAGACCCCAAAGCGAAAAAACTGCCTTACCAATTGGAAAAAGAATTTCAAATTGAAAATCACTCCGCAGTAAAAATAAACGTATTTTATTGTGCACAACCATCAAGGTCAGAGCCTGTTTTTTTACCTGAGGAATCAAGGCTTTTAGACTCAGTAGCGACGTTATTACAGAACGCACTGACGCGATTTCATTCGGAACAAAAAGCGACGGAGGCCGAAAAGCGATTTAAAGAAAGCGAGGAACACTTTCGCGCGTTCATTGAACAAGCGCATGTTGGCGTTTTTATACGTAGCAAAAATCGATTTTTGTATGTAAATCCACGATTTTGCGAGCTGGTTGGCCGCAAAGCAGAGGAACTGTTATCCATGGGACTTCTGGATTTAGTAGAGGACAAACCTACCCAAGAATTAGTTCTTAGTTATTGGCGGCAATTGGATTGTGGCAAATCGAGTATTGCCTATAACCTTCCTTTAAAGAGAAAAAGTGATGGAGTCTCTTTAATTCTAAGAATTGATACGACGGTTGTTTCCTGGGAAGGGCATTTCGAGTTTCTTGCCATAGTGGATGATGTGACACAGATTCAACATGCAAGAGAGCAAATCGAGCAATATGTAGCTCAGTTAGAATCTGCGATAAAAGGAACGTTTCTCGCGGTTTCTAATATGGTCGAGTTTCGTGACCCCTATACAGCAGGTCATGAGCATCGCGTAGGGTTAATTGCGAAGGCAATTGGTGAGGAATTGGGATGGACGCCTGAACGTTGTTCATCCCTTGAGCTCATGGGGCTTGTCCATGATATAGGGAAAATTTCAATACCCGCAGAAATTCTTTCCAAGCCAACTCGACTTAGCGCGATTGAAATGGAACTCATAAAGGTACATCCACAAGCGGGCTATGATATTTTAAAAGATGTTCCTCTTAAAGAACCCATTGCAGAGGTCATCTTACAGCATCATGAACGTCTGGATGGCAGTGGTTATCCTCGAGGACTAAAAGGAAAAGAGATTTTGCCTGAAACCTTGGTGATTTCTGTAGCAGATGTCTTGGAGGCGATGACATCTCACAGACCCTACAGGCCGTCATTAGGTATTCAGGCTGCAGTGGCAGAAATTAAACGTGGCAGGGGTGTGCTTTATGATGAAAAAGTTGTCGATGCCGCATTAAAGTTGATTGAAGAAAATAAATTACCACTCGATCTATGAAGAACGGGCAACGCTCCTCTCCCGCAAGCACACCAATTCTTTATTAGACAAACCCTTTGCAATATCACTATATTAGTAATTATATTCTTAATCCCAAGGTTTCTATATGTTTCGAAAAACTGCCCCATGTTTTTTCGCAGTCGTCATTGATGCTTTAGGTTTTGGACTCGTTTATCCAGTGATGACGGCACTATTTACAGCAGATCATAGTCCTGTATTAACTGCCGATGCCAGTATCGCAGTGAAGCATTTTTATTTGGGATTAAGTTATATGCTTTATCCCTTATGCATGTTTTTTGGCACCTCATTTATGGGCGATTTATCTGATGTTTGGGGGCGAAAAAAAGTATTATTATTGTGCATGCTGGGGATAGCCATTAGTTTTCTGTTAATGGGGATGGGAGTTGCCTTTTCGTGTTTGAGTTTATTGCTTATTGGTCGAGCGCTTTCTGGTTTAATGGCTGGTAGCCAACCCATAGCTCAAGCCTCTATTGCTGATTTGAGCACTCCCGAAACCAAGGCCTTAAACATGAGTTTAATTTCCATGAGCTTTAGTTTTGGTTCTGTTCTTGGCCCCTTACTTGGTGGTGTGATGTCCGATCAACAATTACTGCCCTGGTTTACGTTTACCACTCCATTTCTTACGGCCGCATTGCTTGCATTCATTGCCTGGATTTGGATAGAGCTCGGATATAAAGATACTGTTTTAGTTTTGTCACATAAGAAGATTTCCATTTTTCGCCCGATACAAATTTTTATTGAAGCATTTCAGCATCAATCGGTTCGTATTCTGGCCTTGGTGTTTTTATTGATGCAAATGGGATTTAGCCTTTATTTTCAATTCATCATTGTGCATATGAAGATGGCTTATCATTACACCAATTGGCAGTTAGGTGCCGTACAAGGCATGATTGGTTTGGGTTTTGCCATTGGAATCCTGATTGGTATGCCTTTATGTGTGAATCGATATAAAGTACACCACATTGCGTTATCAACTCTTGCTCTCACTGGTTTGGGGCAGTTACTGGTTTATGTTATCCCTAATGCTTTATTACAATGGCCTTTGGCAGTAGTTATTGCAACTTTTGATATCATGGCTTTTGCCTGTTTATTAACTTTATTTTCCAATGCTGTAGATGCACAATCGCAAGGATGGGTAATGGGAATATCTGGGGCAGTAATGGCATTTGCCTGGATGGTGACAGGTTTTGGTTCCAATTTATTATCTATTCTGTCTAGTGCTGGCTTGATTGTCGTTGGTGGCGTATTGCTGCTCATTTCAGCGCTACTTTTACTAAAAAATAGATCCGTGTAGCTTTTGTTATTATATTCCAATTGCAACTGCAATTGCTTGGGCTATTTGGTTTTATCAACTAATCGTTTAGTCTAAAGGGTTACCTATTCGTACGCATAAATAATATTGTGGTGGGCTCCTTTTTTGTGTAAAATTATTATTCAATTTGAGGAGCGTATTAAGCGATGCACAAACCTAATATTTTGATAGTCTGGTCTAATTATTATAAAGATTTAGCTGAAAGACAGTTAGAAATTTGTTTAAATAAATTAAAACAATATGACTACAATTATCAGGTTGAAACTGTTGAAGCAGGGACTTATGAAATCCCGAATGTGATACAACATTACCACCGCGTTAATCCCTTTGACGGATACTTACCACTGAGTTTGTTGCTTAAAGGTAGAACCGATCATTATGAGTTTATTTGGGAACATGTTAAAGAATGTTTTATACAATTTGCTTTAGATGGATTAACCCTAGGCAATGGAGTTATTTCAGCTCCGAGTATGGATATTTTGTGCGAACGAGTTGAAAACGGAGAGCGAGTTCAAGAAGCGATTAATGCGGTCGATTATTTAATCCGTTTGAAGAATAAAAAAAATAATAAAGTTGCATATGCCTAAAATTCTAATTATTTCCTCTGGTATCCATAAAGATCTCGCATCGGAACAACTGGATCTCTGTGTAAGTCTTGTTAAAAAAGCAGGTTACGATTATCAGGTGGAGTTATTACAAGCAGGCGCTTATGAAATTCCGTTTGTGATTAATACATACCATCAAAAAAAACCTTTTGATGGTTATATTGCACTGGGATTAATCCTTAAATTAAATCTCGATCACTTTGAGCATATCATGTCTCATATTCGATACTGTTTCACTCAATTTGCTCTAAACGATATTGTAGTGGGTAATGGAATTATTACTGGATCAACTATTGAAGAATTAAGTGAACATATTCGCAGTTCAAACCCGTGTCATTCAGCGTATCCTTCTGCGTTTAATGCAGTGGATTGTCTCATCAAGTTAAAGAGCAAAATAGCGCCCACATCATCCTGAGAGATTTACGACGAAGGATCTCCGGGTTGGAGCATTATTATAATGTCATCCCCCTGACTGGAGTTCCCTCACTTGGTCGGGATGAATGAAACTACGTTTGCATGAGCGTCTTTTTATCATTCTTGCGAAAAAAGAGTGTTCTACTTGAGCTCAGGTACCTTCGGTATATTTTCCAATTCTTTTGTGGGTTTACGCGAAAAAAAAGAACCCAAATAACTGAAGATAGATGGATGAGAAGGAGGTCCGGCTTCTTCTTTAACTTCGACGATTTGAGGCTCTGGATACAAGCTTTCCTGAACCATTCTAAAACCCGAAAAAACGCTCTTGAGAACCAGAGGTAACAAGCTCAACATAATCAGCATACTGGCCAAATTGGTCGACTCGTTAAATAACGCATAATTGGTTAAGGATTCCAAAACTGCAATAATTAAAGCAATTCCTATAGTATTGGAAATCAAAGTAGATGCATTGATATTCCGATTATCCATGGGTAAGTCGGCGCTTTGATTGATTTCGTAAAACGCAATCCATAACCACAACAAATCAAAGGCAACACTATACCAATGCTGCTGATGCATTTCTGTGACATTAGCTCCTACTGCTTTAGCCAAATCAAAAGTCATTTTTCCACTTTTAAGCGCTAAGGCCATGGTAGGTTTTTCTTGTGAATTTGCTAAAGGAGCAAATTGCTGTACAAATAAGCTCTGGGGAAGATGAATATCAAAAAGTTCATAAAAGGTTTTTTTAGAACCAAATAATCTTCTTAGCTGTTCTTCACTGATGTTCGATAAAGCATCCACACCAGGGGCAAAAGTACCATCATCTGAATGATGAGCAATGACGACATTCGAATTTTTCATCATCATTACATCATTCGTTCCATCCCCATTGGCGACGACAAAATAATTATGATCCTTGAGATAACGAGCCAGAGTACCTTTGCCCTCAGTGCTCATTTCTGCAAAAATAATTACAGGGCGTTTTGCTTTATCCCTGGCCATTAATTTTTGAAAGCGCGCTAATATCGCTTCATTAATACCCGCAAATATAACAGCGGAATCAGGTGTACAAAGTTCTTCGCTTAAAAGGTTAAGGTTCTCTTCTTCAATATGGGCTGCTCGAATGGTGATAATGCTTTTTGCATTTTCCGGGCATAATACTTTAGCAATATTTACTGCCGCTTTCGTTGTATCACCGGTAGCTACAAATACAGGGACCGATATTTCTCTACATTGAGCAATAAATTTTTCGGCACCTTTTTTTACTGGGTTATCAATAATAAAGGTTCCGTGATATTCCAAATTTTTAAGTAAGTCCGAATGTTCTAAAAGAAAATGTTCAATCTCCTTTTTATCATCTTTATCAAATAATTTCTTTAAAATGGCGAATTCGTGTTCATTCAGTTTGGCTTGTGCGATACACCAATCACGGGATAAGACCGCGGTGCGACTTTGCATCTTGGTATAGTCTTGCAACAAAGGTGTTTTTTGAAAAGCATCGGTTTTAGGCACTCCACAAAAGACAAGAGCAGAATGCTCCCCATCATGTACGAGTGTAAAGCGCCCTCCAAACGTGCGATATAAACCCAAATGAAATGTCTCGATCTCTTTTTGCTGTTCTGTGGCAGTAATCACTTTTCTAAAATGATTATTCCCCAGGGTAGTTACTTCCAAACAGTGTTGATCCGCCAATAAGGTTTTGAACAACTCTAAAATAGCATGTTCTTCAGGTTCTAATTCTTTTTTATTGTTTGTAAAGGCATAGCAAAATACTTCAAATGATTTAAGCCATCGTGCGGTTTCAGGTAGAAGCGTACTGTCTTTATTTTCTTTGAGGAGATGCTGTACCTCAGGTGGCATGTCAGAGGTCCATAAACCGAGCACGTCCATACGTGTCGTAGTTAGAGTTCCAGTTTTATCCGAAATAATGGCAACACCATTGGAAAACTGCTCACGATAATATCCGCCCAAGGCATTACATAAATCCACGATTCGAAGTGCATCTATAGTCTCAAAAGGTTGCTCTCCTAAATTACTATTCAGTTTTTTCATCAAGCGACTATTTACTGTTTCACGTAAAAAAGCTTCAGAAAAGGGAATCATTGTTTGAAAAAGTGTGAACATTAGCCTGAGCGTTTCTGCAGGCATTTGGGTAATGTCCCTTTGTAAGAAAGCCGCCATAATTATGGAGCCTAAAATGGAATATAAGACGTTTCTTTGTTTGCGTTTCGCGATAATTTCATTAATGTAGGCTTTTTTCTCATAATTGCTATTTAATAACAGTTCTTTCTCAGGTTTGATTTGAATAAAAATATTATTTTGGCCGTATGTGTTTAGCTTATCACCTACCAGCACTCCCGCTTGTTTGCCATCCCTTACTGCGTACAAGTCCACTTTTTGGTAATTTGAAGTAAAATCAGGTTTGGTATGATGTTCTATCCAAACATCTTCACCATTTTGGGCTTTAAGATTGACGCTAAATTTTTTTCGTTCCAACGTTTTGGTAAAATCACCTTCCAAGTTACGTTGTAGGGCAATCAACTCTCCAGAAATTGGCACACAATCTAAATTGATACTCTCATCACAATGCACCAAATCGCCTGTACGAAGCTGATATCGGGGGATGCTAACAAATTTTGGACCATTCGCGGTAAATCTTAAAACCTGATGTAATTTATGATTGTATTCATAATCATGGTCCAGCTTTTCTTGCTGTAGGCGCATTTTTTTTATGGTTGACGGAGCCAAATCCGCCAATAACGCGGGTAGGTTCCGAAATTTTTGGACAATTCTGTCGGCATAACGAATATTATGAGAGATCAATCCTAATTGAAAAGCGCGTGAACTGACCATCAACTCGCTGGCGATAAAGTGATTTATTTGAAAATAAAGATTGGATAAGGGAGTTAGGCCACTGGAAATCACCGCAGTGTCTGAGCGCTGTGCTCCGCGAGTGTACTGGTGGCGGACCAGCAACTCTTGTACTTTTTGAGTAAGATAAGAGACTCCACTTGGAACAACTAATGCACTGGCTCCCAGTCCGGCAATCAATGAATATTCATCAGATATTTGCTCATTGAGTAAAAAAGTGGTGCCTTTAAAAACAGAGCTGTACATATAAACAATCGCTGTAATTTCACTGGCTACAGCAACAGATAGTGCTGCTCCGGAATCAAGTTTCTTGTCCGTAATCCGGTTTAACGCGCAATACCCTAATACCGCAGCTCCATAAAGAAATTTGATAATAAAATCATATTCAGGGCTTCCCATGAGGTATTCACTCAGATATGGGGTTAGATAATCGCCAAGAAGTAATGCAGCCCCTGAAGAAATCGCCGGCCACATGTATTTTTTAAAAGTACTCCAATCCATAGAGTCTAAAGAAAAAGTCCAAGCTAGGGTGTTATAGAGCTCTTTGACCCGTAGCGAAAAAAAATTGCCTATTTCTGTGGCTGTGCTTCTTATGTAGTATGTTCGATCGGGTTCGGCATGTTGTATTAATTGAAGTGGTAAGGCTCTGCTGTCTTTAGGATTTGTTTTTGAAATTTTTTTTGAGGGAGGTATTTTTGTTTGCATAGTAAATCCTTTTTGTATACCAATCAATGCCATTGGATATTTAGGGCCCATCTTGATAATTAACTTATCTCTATAAAAGGTTCAAGAGGATCTTGATAAAAAATAAGTATAAATGCATTACTTTATGAGATTGATTCAACGCACAGGAGGGCAAGGATTAAGCTGCATTGTGTTGAGGAACGGTAGAAGACAAGCATAAGCTAGACCCATGCTTGTCTTGTATTATTTAAGGTTGCATATCCAAACTACATTTAGGTGTTTCAGTGGGTTGCGGTTTAGGTGAATTCGCAAAGAATCCTTTTTCTGCAACAAAAAGTCTATTTGCTAGCCCCGCTTTATTTTCTGTATTCGCTGTTTGTTGACCAGGAATAAACGTAATCTTCTCCACGTTTTTCGTGTTCTTTATACGTTCTTTCACCTTAAAATTATCTGCTTTCAAAGCATCCAATAAATCATCTGGAACTGCTATCTTATAAGCGTTTTTATCATCGAGGCTAAAGAGCTCACCTTGATAATTCAGTCCATAGCGTGAAGAAATAATCCCTTTATCGGTACTGGATACGAGGGTAAACGTGAGCATTCCAGGTACTTTGGCACTACTTTCTCGGATCACAAAAGGATAATCATGATGATTTTCCAGAACTGTTTTAACCTGCGATGCATCTGCTACAAAATAAGGACTTTTGGTAATTTCCTGGTAAAGAGCTTGCCCTGTTGAAATTTTTTCAGCCTTGGGAGCATCTTGAATTACAGGCTTTTGTACCTTTTCTTGATTTTCGGAAGATTGTTTTAATAGTCCAAAATGCATGGTCAAAGTAGCAACTAATCCTTCAGGAAGAATCTTTAATTCAATTTGTTTCTGCTCATCAACTGCAAATAATTTACCCTCTCTATCCAAACCATATCTTATACAATTAATACCCTGGTCTGTCATCTGAGCTGCAGTGAAGGTGAAAAAACCGGGAATCGCAAGTTTACTTTGATGGACAGCAAAAGGGGCATTGGGTTTTTCAGTAAAGAATCTATTTACATCTTCGTGATCGATAAATAATCCACGATTCGCAACTTCCTGGAAAATAGACACTACTTTTTCTACAAACTGATCTTGTATCGTAAATTCTTTAAGGGATTCTGCAAAATCGTCTAAGGCTTGAAGATTTTCATGCATTATTTTGAGACAGAATCTATATTTGGATAGGGGCGCTCCCACTCCAGAAATTTCTGCTTTTAGGCTAACATCCTCTCCTGCATAAGCATGTAAACGTAAACGTACATTCTTAGGTATCAGATGTGGATGTTTGGTAAAATAATCTTTTAAAGTAAACAATATATCAAGTCGATCATCAAAAAAATCGAATATTATTTCTTCGTTCGGATGCTCTGTTGCCGCTTTTTGCATCTGTGCAAAAAGAATGGTTCTTTTAAATTCATCTACTTTGTCCACGTCCAAAGATACGTGTTTATGGATATTCTTATCAGAGTCCATCCACGTATTATTGTTAATCTCATCCATGATGCGATTGAATGAAGTACCACTTTCCAAGTCTCCTTCTATATCCGCCAGCATTAATGGATCCAGGTTTATACCGAGGTCGCTACAAATAGTTTTTATTGCCGGGCAACAAGAACCTCTAAAATTATACATAAAACCACTATTCATTAGATCTGTAAAATAATCTTGCCTGGTAGAACCAATGAATGCGTAGGCTGCTGAAAATTTGGCATTTTCCTTTTTAAGCCTATTAAGGAACGTTCTGTTTTTAACAAGAACCGCATCACCCAGATGTTTGCTAAAATTATCATGTGGTAATGCAGCGTAATCCCTATTAAATAAACATCCATCAAAATCAAAAGATAAATAGCGTATTGACATTTTTGTACCTTAAAAAATTTAATTAATTCAAAATGAAAAATAATCAAGTGTTAAATTATTCTTAAGGAATCGTATCAACTTGGGATGGATATCGATGTGATGAGATGATTTAAGAGAGGGAGCAACAAAATAGAGAAAAAACTTAACCATTAGGTTGAGTTTTTGTTTAACACCGCAGATACACTTAAAAATCTATTCAACAAATCCAGCCTATTGATTTAAGATCACTTAAGTTGTACCAGTCCTCCGCTCATACAGAATTTGGTTGTGGGCGTTTATATCCCAGTATTCGTATGAATGTTTTAAAAATGACGGCATTTTATCGTTTAATTCTTAAGATAATATTAAATCAATTGATCTTTTTGTGCATTAATTAATCTATCATTTGTATTTGTGCTAAATTTGTATAAATGGAATGGACAATGCTGCGCAGTATCCTTAGTTCATAAACATGATTGAGTCTTCACGCCAGACAAAATGGATGTGCAAAATGAGCGATTTTGATACAGTTGCAATCGAATTTGATTTAACTCAACACAGCATCAAACAAGTTGCTCTTGATGAGTTGAGAATTAATACCCAAGAGAAAAACAAACTTTATTGGATTCATAGTAACTTAAATCAAGAGGATGCTTTTAATCAATTAGTAGAAATACTAAGACTACCCTCCGATGTAATTCAATTATGCGCTGAGGAAAAAAACTCATCTAATCTCATTGATAATGATAATGCACTAACATTGCAAATTAGATGTTTGGCTTCACTTGAGTTAAATGATAATAACGAAATCAGTTTAGATAACTTGGTAATTCATCTTACCTCAAATTATTGTTTTACTGCGTCACATGAGCCTCTACCTGTTTTATTTGAATTCTTTAATAATTGCTCAAAATCCGTTCATTACGCTAAAACGCCTGGTTTTATCTTATTTTTATTTCTTGAGGGAATTATTAATGATTATGCTAAGGTTCTTTTTCATTATGAAGAAATAGCAGAAGAATTCGATTCTTTATTACAAACCGCTCACGAGAATATTTATAAAAATGTCGCAGAGGTAAAGCATCAAACGCTGCTAATCAAGCGTTATATGATTGCAATAAGGGAAATTTTAATGCGAATTACTAATCGCAATATCCTTGTCATCTCAGAGAAGTGCCGTTCTTCCTTATATAATTTATCGAATCATAGTCATCTTATCATCAATGAAGTGGATTCAATTCGTGAGTTACTCAATAGCTTATTAGGACAAATCGATAATGAGCTGATGCAAAAAATGAGTGAAACAATGGCCGTACTCACAGCCTTTGCCGCTATTTTTTTGCCGTTAACATTAATTACTGGAATTTACGGAATGAATTTTGACTGGATTCCTGAATTACATTGGCAATACGGATATTTTGCAGCACTAGGGTTAATATTTATCTGTGCAATATTTCTGTATCTTCTTTTCAAAAAGAAGAAATGGCTGTAATCAGAGCACGAATTATTTGAGGATATACTCATAAGGGAGCAGGCATATCTTCACGTTGTTTGCGGAGTTGCTTGGCCAGTAAAGAGCGACCACAATCGATATAGGCAAATGCATGAGCAAAATCTCTGAGTTCCATAGTAAAAGTGGACTGTTCCACCGGTGAGATAGTGAGCTTTGCTACTCCATTTTCATGCCGTTCTATAGAATGTCGTCCCCCATAAAAGAAGTAATGAGAAAACCAATTGCGGTTTTCATGATGCGGATTGCGAAGAATTACAAATTTACGATGAGATATTTTACTTTCTTTAATGCCAATCAGTGCATAGGTATGTTGCATGGTAATCCCCGCGGGTGGATCTTCTTTCGGACTACAGACAATCGGTTTTTGTTCTTCATGAGCATTTTTTAATGAAAGAAACAATGTTTGCTCATCATAACTGTATTTGTTTTCCTCTGGTAAAACTGCATATTGATGCAGCCATTGTTCTACAGCTGCGATTGCTTTAACGGGAGGATTAATGCTCTGAACCATTCGCTCCTTCATACAGGCAATGAAGGCCTCTTTCGTTAAAAAGGGATGATTTTTGAGTAATTGCACAAAGTGTTTTTGATGCAAATTGACCCAATTCCACCATGCGTCCAATAATTCAGGTTGATTGCCAAAAACATATTGGTGCATATTGGGAATACTGACTAATTTATCATATGGGCGTAAAAGAAAAATTAAAGAGTAAATATCTTTACCATTACAGCCATAAATTACTTTTTTATATAATTCTGCAAGAGAACACTCCGCTTGTTTCGAAGTTGCGATAGAATCATTAAAACCACCAAGAAACGCTTTTAAAGCAGTTCGACTATCACCGCTTGTTAAGGTTTTATTGTAATTACCTCCCATAAAAGTAACATAAGCCTTTTCCAGGAAACGTACCCAAGTCGGCCCTGAACTCAAAATCCCCCAGGAAGTAGGAAGTGATTTTTCAAGAATAAGCCATTGTGGCTCGTCATCCTTAAAAAAACGAACATGGATTTTATTATTTTGATCAATCATTGCCTCACGAATATATTGTTCTCCATTGGGTAAAGCAATGATGGCATTGATCACTGAAAGAAGATAACAATCACCACTACGAGCACCTTGAGCAACATGAGAAATAGATAGTTTTTTTGGATAAAGAGGTGCATAATTTTTTTTGTGCTGAACCCTAAAAAAAGAATATTCTCCAGTAGGATTAACACTTGTTTTAGGTTTTGCAATTTGTAATTGCTTATCAGATGGTTCGTTTTTAATAGCCTTATTTTCCATAATTTGGGTGTCCCTTTTGCATAAGTAATAAAGACACATAGGAGTTCCTTCCTCTCTTCTTTATAGGACTTACGAAAAACCCTCATCTCTTCGTTAAAAAATGTTTTTAATTCGATCATTTAGTCTATCTAAACGCCCTCATTAAAAACATTTTTTGCCTCGACCTTGGAGTTTTTCGTAAGTCCTGATTTAGTGTAGAGCATTTAAATTGGTTTGCGCGACGGATAATATGTTAATTGTGTGATTATTAAATATAAAATTTAATATTTAATTGGTCAATGTGGGTAATAATTATTTTTAAAGCTCATTTATAAATAAAAAATTGATTGTCAAAGCAGTGTTCGTTATCTCTTATACGAGGCACAAAGATGGGACTGATTAATGTCAGCGGAGGAGCTGACCCCCATCAAAGTCATGGCAATACTCATTTCGTTGCGAATCAGATCGAGCATATGCTCGACTCCTGCTTGTCCTCTTGCCGCTAAAGCATAAACAGTGGGTCTACCTATGAGCACAGCTTGAGCACCCAGAGCGAGCATGCGCACAACATCAAGTCCTGAGCGAATTCCTGAGTCAACGAGAATCGTGAGGTCAGAACTTACTTTATCTGCAATCATGGGAAGGGCTTTGACTGTAGATAATACACCATCTAGCTGTCGTCCTCCGTGATTCGAGACGATAATTCCATTTGCTCCGAATGTTATGGCGTCTTTTGCATCTTCTGGATCAAGTATTCCTTTTATGAGCACAGGTCCTTTCCAAAAATTACGTATCCATTCCAAGTCCGACCAGCTAAGTGAGGGATCAAAATTGTTATTCAACCACGCGATATAATTTTCTAAACCAATCCTTTTATGCAAATAGGTTGATATATTTCCCAAATCATGCGGACGTCCCATAATGCCTACGTGATAAGCCCATGAAGGTTTCAACATGGCTTGTAAGAAACGACGCTCGCGAGCAAATGGACCAGACATGCCTGAGTGGAAGTCTCGATAGCGTGCGCTAGGTGTCGACATATCTACAGTGAATATGAGGTTGGTTACACCACAGGCTTGGGCTCGCTCAAGCACATTTTGCATAAAACCACGATCTTTAAGTATATAAAGCTGAAACCAAATAGGTTGGGTGCTTTGGCTGGATACTTCCTCTAAAGAACATAGCGAAACTGTAGACAGCGCAAAGGGTATGCTTTTTTGGGCCGCTGCTTTGGCTACTTGTACCTCGCCACGTCGAGCATACATTCCTGTAAGACCTACAGGGCTTAAGATGACTGGCATTGCCAGTTTTTGTCCTAAGAGTTCTGTTTCAAAATTGGGGTGTCCTACATTTCTTAAAACACGTTGGCGCAATGTTACCTTAGCAAGATCTTCGATATTCGCTTTGAGTGTTTGTTCCGTAAACGCACCACCTTCAATGTAATCAAAGAGAAACCGAGGTAATTTGCGTCGAGCGGCTTCCCGATAATCAGCGATAGATGAAATGATCATAGTCACGTCCTATTTGTAAAACAAAAATTCCTAATTTTAAGAGGGTACTGTTTGTTTATTTTCCAGCAGAGCAAAAAGTCATACCCTATCAAATAACGGCTCAAAAGCACTATGTTTTCTGATTTATAGTACTACGACGAGGCGTTAACAAAGCCAAGACAATCGCGATAATAAACAACGCAGGGACGTCTCCATATAAATGTGCAAAATGCTGCGGGTAATAAAATGATTGGATGGCCATAATGCCACCATGCACAATACTGGACCAAACGGTAAACCAGATTAAACTTAAATGTTGAAGCGGATTTTTTGCTGCTAGGAGTAAGAACACCCCTAATGTTGCATAAACACCTAATATCATTTGCAAATAGACGTTTTGTCCGGATTGGTGCCAAGCCCATCCAGATGGCCAGAAAAAGGTTAAAGGGTATATAGCGAAGATAAAAACCAGTCCAAAAATAACCAAGGCAATTCTGAGCATTCTGAAATCATTTTTAGCGTCCATGATAGCTCCAGTTGAAATGCATCGCTATTATCATTATAGCAAGAGGAATTTGATTCAGGATCTTTTAAGATTGCTTGTAGATAACAGAAAATCTGTAGTTAGGATGAAACGTAGTGGAACCCGGGTTACAGTCCTTCGGACTTGCACCCAGGCTACAGTTATTTTGCAAATTGGGGTAGATTCTCTAATTGCGTTTTCACAAGCTTTGTAAGGGTATCAAGCATTTGTTGGCATGACTCAGGATTTCCCGGAGATTGTTTATAGATAATATTTGCTATAAATGCAGATAGGGCCTGAGAGATTACATTATTACTGCGAAAATGAGGTGGTAGTTTTTCCACGGATTGAACCAAAGAAGTCAATAAGTTTTGTCCTATAAAATTCATCGCTTTGGAGTAGTCTTCATTGGTTAACGCTTCAGCAGGTCGGGCGTTTTCATCTATTGTCATGTTATATCCTGTAATTTTGATGAAGAGGAATTATAGAGTTTGCCGCAAATCACTTCAATGCCTGCTGTTGTGGCATCATAAACTTGAGTAAGCAATAGTCCTTTATTGCGTATAGTTTTTACACTTAATAATGAATTAACATTTACAGTTTGCCGATGAGAGATGGGTTGTATCCGAGAAATCATTATCAATTTGTTCATTGATTGTTTGGTTTGATTCTAGCTCATTTATATTATTAACAGGAGAATAGACACCATGACCCGCTTTGGGATGCCTGGATTGAATGCCCTGATGTAATTGCCCTATAGGATCTAATATGATTAAATCGCCTTTCCCTGTTAAGTTAAAAGCGACACCGCTACCAAATAATGGAGTAGGTTTAGCCCCTTCTTGAGTTAATAATTTGAATGTTTGTTTGTAGCATAAACTGGGTTCATCGGTATTACTTCCTGTCCCTACCAAAGTAACTTGCCCAGCTAAGTCTGACCATAAGAGCTCCCTACTTACAAGCTCTTGGATGTCGGAAAGAATTCGATCTAATTCTTCCTGAACGGTTACTTTAGTTGTTCGAGCGCCAAAAATGTGGCCAATATAATAACAATGAGCTCCCTTTTCATCCTTGATGACAGCTAAAACAGCAGTACAGTCTAAAATACCTTCCGTACCCAAGACATCTAAATCGCCGTCTTTAAAACCGGCGCCTGCATCGGCTCCTACTCGATAACAGGTCAGGCCTTTCATGCTTGGAAGTTGATCCGAGTTAGGTTCAAAGAAGAGTGAAAAATCCTTGCATTGCTCTATGAGAGAGTTGATTTCCAGCTCTTTCTCATCTGTCTGTTTCTTCTTTAGGCTTTTCAATAATATGTTGGCTCGCCAATATTCTTTTTCATCAAGATTTGACAATAATTCGATAGCCTCATCAAGCTTTTTATATTGCGATAGGGTTGTGTAATAATTTGATATTTCATGAAGTCTGATATTTCCTATATCCAACAGAACCATTTCATCTCTATCTTTAGTTACAGTTATCGTCTTCATGATATTGCCTTTTTACAAATTGGCTTTTAATTATACATACAATGCGGTTAATGTGCAAAAACAAGGCCAATTCGATCAATTTTGATTCTTTTTGATTGGTGAACTAATTCGTGGCAAAGTAGGCGGTGATTTTATTCTGAGTTGTCATGTGGCACTTATTGTTTATTATCTTATTGAATTTCAGAGAAAATCACATACCTAAAAACGAAGAATGGCTTAAATCTCGAGGATTATCCGATACTTTATACTTTTAGGCGCTGTCCTTATGCGATTAGAGCAAGAATGGCACTCACATATTCAAGATAATTTATGAATGTACCCATTGCGCCAAAGCATGAATTCCTGCTTTTAAATCCTCCTCATTGCCCCCAAATGACAAGCGCACATAACCTTCTTTGCCAAATGCAACGCCTGGTACAAGGGCTACATCTGCTTTTTCTAAAGCTAGTTTACAAAACTCTTCGGAGTTCAGTTTTTTAAAACCTAGACTTTCTATGGAAAGAAAAACATAAAGTGATGAGTCAGGTGGTTTTATTGTTAAGCCCAAAGACTGATGCAAAGCCTTAATGAGAATATCTCTTCTTTTTTGCATGCATTGTTGTACCCAAGTGCTTACCTGATTTATTTCATTTAATGCAGCAATGGCTGCCCATTGACTTAAGGTGGTTACTCCACTTGTACTTTGGCTTACTAATGCAGTTAATGGCTGGATAATAGACTGGGGGGCAAACACAAAGCCGATTCGCCAACCGGTCATGGCAAAATTTTTTGAACAACTTTGAATAATAATGACGCGATCCTGAAATTGGGGGAAGGAACCACAGGATATATAAGCATGCTTATCATAGGTGAGGGCACTATATACTTCATCTGCAATAATTAATAGATTCTGCTCGCGAGCAATTTGCAACAATTCAGCAAGCTCCGACTCAGTGTACAATGCACCTGTTGGGTTCGTCGCATTATTCAAAATCAAAATTCTGCTTTTAGAACTGCATGCATTTTTGAGTGACTGCGGTGTCAATTTCCATCCTTCGGTTTCGTGGGTTTCAACGATGATGGGTACCCCTCCAAATAATTTAGTTATGGCTGGATAAGAGACCCAGTAGGGGGCTGGAATAATGACTTCATCGTCCTCATCAACCAATAATTGCATTAGCAAATAGATTCCTAGTTTCCCACCATTAACCACAAGACAATTTTCTTTTTTGAAGGAACAACCAAATGATTTATTCATCCATTCACTTGCAAGATGCCGTAGTTCTGGAATTCCGGATACAGGTGGGTAGAGGGTATTTCCTTCTTCTAGAGCACGTATGGTGGACGTGACAATTGAGGGATGGGGTAGAAGTTTGGGCTCACCTACACTTAGGTTATAAATTTTAATTCCAGCATTTATTTTTTGCTGAGCCAATGAATTAATTACAACAGTTGCTGAATTCTCAGGTACATGTTTTGTTCTAGAATAATTCATTATTTTTGTACCTTTCTAGAATTTGAGATGATGATTTTGAATACACGATTAATAAATTCTTCTTGCAAGTGGTACTGTTTGGATAAATGTTCATAATACTCAAACAATTGTTTTTCACGCGAATGGTCAGTTATTTTTTTTCCTTCTTTCGATTTTAAAATGCCAATTTGTTTCGACAACTCTTGACGTTTTGCTAATATTTCAATGAGGTTTGCATCTGTCTGTTCAATTTTTTTTCTCAATTCTTCGAGCGTATACATGATGTTCTCCTTACTTGAGAAGAGTTGCGTTATCAGTATGCTTTTTTACCAAGATAAACGCTGTTCGATTCGGTTTACTGTCTTGAATATCGTCCGCTTTTATTTCTAAACCATACAGTTGTGCACAACGTGCCGGTGCGATAACTGCCGAATGGGCTGGTAATATTCCTTCTGCCAAATCTTTTGCTGCTTTTGCGGTATCAATCCACTCGATTTGTTCTATATCTTTAAATTGTTTTTGCAGAAAATGGCGACATTGAGCGAGTCCTTGAGGGTGTGACACGATGTGGGTAATTTGGTGGCATTGAACACCAGGTCTTACAAGCAAACATTGATTGATCTCATGCCATAATTCATCAATGGGGGTAAATAAATGCTTCCCCATTGCCAAAAATGAGGGTTTTACCAAGCCTCCTAAAAGATTAACAACAGGTAATATGCCCAAATCAATGGTTTCATTTTCAATAGCATCAAGAACACCTTCCATATCCAGTAAGTGAACAAGGGCTGGGGCAATTCCTTTTTGCTTGGCATAAATCAGGGCCGCTTCTTCAGAAAACGAGCCCGCATCACCAGAAATACCAAATAAAGTAATCATGCAAGTGCCTCCTTGCATAATTCTGCTTTCTCCAATGACCGCAACTCAGCTAACTCCAACAAAAAGTTTTCAGTTTGCTCCCAACTTAAACAAGGATCGGTAACCGATAACCCGCCTAAATCAATGTTCTCAGGATTTATAGAGTCAACTTTTTGATTCCCCTCTTTGATAAAACTTTCAACCATGAATCCTTTGACCAATTGTTTTAAATCAGGGTATTTTTTAATGCTTTCTAAAACGCTTAAAGCAATTGAAGGTTGTAAATGATGATTTTTTTTGCCTTCTATCAGACAATTATCGTGGCTAACATCAACGATGACCGAAGGGTTAACGATTTGATGCATATCCATGTAGCGTTTTACTTCGTTAAGATGCGCAATGGAATAATTAGGGGCATAGTTTGAGCCACGTAAAACCATATGAGCATGATGATTGCCATGAGTTTGCACTTCATAACCATCAAATACTGCGACGTGAGAGTGTTGGGAGGCAATAATACTATTGACGCCAATCTCTAATGAACCATGGGTGGGATTCTTTAATCCTACGGCACAGTCTAAAGACGAAGCAAAAATTCGATGCTCTTGATCTTCGGAGCTGCGGGCACCAATCGCTACCCATGAGAGAAGTTCAAGGAATCCTTTGGCGTTATGAGTAAATAGTGCTTCATCGGCAATTGGAAGTCCCATTTCGATGACTTTAATCATCATGTCCCGGGTGTATTTTATTCCTGCTGCAATATCCGGCTCAGAAAATAAATCAGGTTGGTTTACGGGGCCGGTCCATCCCTTAGTCGTACGAGGTTTTTGAATATATACCCTCATGATTAATTTTAATTCGTGTTTTACTTTCTCATTCAATTGCACTAATCGGTTGGCGTATTCCAGAACAGCCTGTTTGGGCCAGGCCGAGCAAGGACCAACAATCATTAAAAGACGATCATCACGGCCTTCTAAAATAGCTTTTACTTCTTTTCTATCGCAAGTAATTTGCTGATGGGCAGAAAGAGACAAAGGAATTTCTTGAAGGATTGATTCTACAGGAGGTAGTTTTTTTAAGACTGAATAACTCATGATACCCTCCTGCAATCAATAAGAACTGTGGAGCATTTGGGCGGGCGAAGGGACTGCGATTGGTGGTGCATGATATACACTCCTCTTTGGGTTCTCTCCAACTCCCATGCTTTTTTTTGTCTGGGAATTTGGGTACCAAAACCCCCAGACTATGCTGGGGGTCGGAGTGTTAGTTAATTCTACCGACCACCCAGCTGCAGGCTAAAATAGCTAAAATAAAAAAAGCAAGCAAAGGTTTGTGGTAACCCTGCTTTTTCATTTAACTCGTGGTGTACAGTAGAACGGGACATTAAAATTTCACAAAATTAGTTGTACTATTAATGTACAAATATACAGCTTGGTGATAAATATGTCAAGTTATTGAGATATAAATTGACTCTTTTGAATTGATAAATCTACAAAACATCTTTGCAATTAGAGCTCTATCTAGTTTAGCTACCCAGGTTATGACTTGCCAGCGACGTGCAATGGGGCTATATTTTTTGTTTCTCTCCTAAAACAGTAAGAAATGACCAAAATCGCACTTTACTTAGCCGGTGGTGGCGCCCGAGGAGCCTATCAGGCAGGGGCTCTCAAGGCGATCAGCACAATTCTAGGAGCAAAAAAAATTCCATTCAGCATGATCAGTGGTGTTAGTGTTGGCAGTATTAATGCAGCAGTAATCGCTGAAAATGCACTCGATTTTTCTGCAGGTACAAACAAGTTAAATGAATTATGGAGCAATATTACCTGTCAGCACATTTTTAAATCCAGCAATTACGCGCTCAGCGTATCGGCCATGCGGAATATGAGCAGTATGCTTACCAAGCAACGCTTATTAGGACATATTCTGGATACGTCGCCTTTGCGTCAGTTCATTAATAACATCATTAATTTTGAAACTTTGGAAGGTGTTATCAAGAATAAACACTTGGAAATGATGGAGGTCATCAGCAACTGCTATGAAGCACAAAAAACCATTTCTTTTTATCAACATCATGCAGAAGAGTTTGAAGATTGGAACGATCCACTTCATTGTAGCCAACGCGTAAACCTGAAAATGGAGTATTTTCTGGCATCTACCTCATTACCTTTATTCTTTCCACCGGCAAAAATAAATGGGCTTCATTATGGTGATGGGCATGTGGGATTAGCGGCTCCTCTACGAGGTGCTATTCGTTGTCAAGTAGATAAAATTTTAATTATTGGTACGCGTACGTTACCCAATGTAAGTGACCTCGAAAAAATACAGCGGGGTGACATTGATTTTTCACGTGTTTTGGGCGGCATGGTCAATGGATTGTTTTTAGATAATCTTGAACGCGATCTTGAGATGGTTAATCACATGAATCATATGGCTCGCATGGTACCAATAGGGAACGAGTATGCACATTGGCGGCCGATTCAAACCTTGCATTTACGGCCCAGTACGGATGTGGCTGCGATGGCTCAATCTCAATACAATAATATACCTATTTTATTACGTATTTTACTTAATTTTCTTGGGGCGAAACGTCATTCCGGTGATTTACTAAGCTTTCTTTTATTTGAAAAAGCATTCACTCGTCAATTAATGAAACTCGGCTTTGATGATACGATGGCAGCACATGGTGCTGTTTTAAATTTTTTTAATACGTAGGTATTTTGATTAATTTCAGGGGGAAATAACTGCAATGGAAGGTGTATTAATTTGTTTAACTCTTCTTTTTTTAATGGTCATCTCTGGGGTGATTACACGTTTTGTTTCCTTTCTACCCGCTCCATTGATCCAAATTTCTATAGGGACACTTCTGGCTGTTTTATTTCCTACCTTTGATGTGGGATTTAATCCTGAACTTTTTATGTTGTTGTTTATTCCTCCTTTATTATTTAATGACAGTTGGCATTTCCCAAAACGTGAGTTTTTGCTCTACACCAGACCTATTATTATGCTCTCGATAGGTTTGGTTTTTTTTACAGTGGCTGGGATTGGATATTTAGTTCATTGGCTAATTCCACTCATCCCTTTACCTGCCGCGTTTGCATTAGCGGCAGCTCTTTCTCCAACAGATGCTATATCTCTTAGATCCATGACTGCTGGAACTCGAATACCTGAGCGAATTATGCATATTTTGCAAGGGGAAGCACTTTTAAATGATGCCTCAGGTTTGGTTTCATTTAAATTGGCTGTTGTCGCGATGGTTACTGGCGTATTTTCGCTCAAAGGTGCGGTATGGAGTTTATTATTTATTAGCCTGGGTGGGATTGCTGTTGGCTTTATTCTGACATATGTTTTTATTTCGCTTTTAGGAAAGTTAACCAGACATAGCGCTCATGAAACAACTACTGAAAATCTATTGTTGTTGCTTTTGCCTTTTACTGTATATCTTGTTGCTGAGAAATTAGGTTTTTCAGGGGTATTAGCAACTGTTGCTGCGGGTTTTACCGTAGACAAAGCTGGATTTTTAGATAGAACAATGGCCAAAATGCGTATCGAAGGTCATTTTGTTTGGGGGGTGCTCGATCTTACTTTAAATGGAATTATCTTTATTCTTTTAGGATTGTATTTGCCTCATTCGATTAAATTTCTCGCGACTACAGGCTACAGTTTATCTGAATATGTACGAATTGTTGTTCTGATCACGGTGACCCTAATTTTATTACGCACATTGTGGATTTATTTAACATTACCTTTTGAAGCATTAATATCCAGACGAAACCGAAGTTCTTGGCGTTTTCCCAACATAAAAATAATCAGCACATTTTCACTAGGTGGCGTACGTGGGGCAATTGCTTTGGCTGCAATCTTATCTTTACCTCATATGATTAATGGAGCGCCTTTTCCCGCACGTAATCTATTAATTATCCTGGTGATTGGCGTTGTTCTTTGTTCTCTCTTAATGAGCAGTTTGCTCTTGCCTTTAATTACGCCTGGATTGAAAAACTTGATTCATAAACACACTCAAGATGAAGAAAATGAAGCCGTTCTTGCATTAACTAAAGCTGCAGTTGAAGCAATCAAAACAAAAATGAAGAGTTTATGTGAAGAAATCAATGAACGAGAGAAGGCTCTGTGCATTGATGTTGGAAATAAATTAATGGCAACTTTTAATCAATTTATCGCATCAAATCATGGTACTGAACATGAAAAACTTGAAAGCATGTTAGCTTTAACATTTGAGCGACAGCTAAGGTATGCGGCTCTGGAAGGGGCTCATATGGAGTTACGCACGTTGAGGAAAGAAAGAAAAATCAACAATACTACTATGATGAAAATTATTTCTAGACTGGATTTAAGACAAATTACTTTACATACGGAGCATCAAGTGATAGAGAAAACAGCTAAAAAGTAAAAATTATTCTCGATATATCAGTGGATTAAGTGATTAATTTGTGGGTACTAACATAGTAAATATCAACTCATTCTGATATTGAGCCAAAAGTTTCAGATTCAATGTACGCTCAAATTCCGTACCGCTATTCATTGAGATTCCACCCTGATTTTGCACATTGTACTGAAACATTAATTGAGTCAAACTAATAGTATTTCCATTAATCAAAATTTTCATTTTAAAATCTCCTTGTCAATGCACATCATTGATTGATTAAATTATAGACAATTGCATGGAAAGGTTTATATGGATTTAATGATTCATTTAATTGATGGGTAAATTCTGAAAAGGGACGTAATTAATAAGCATACCGAACTCAACGCACGCGCGGCATTTAATATGGGCCACGCTTGCTGATAATATGGTGAAAGACCTACTTGCCTCCGAAGCAGGTATCAAGAGTGACTGCATTGCTTGCAGGAAGCCAGTGACCGTAAGCTTCTCCATGCCAGCGACTGGTGTCTTCAAGTTTTGCTTGGACGATTTGTTTGGTGATTTCCTTGCGTTTAATCCAATTAGCACAACGTTTTTTTATCTGCCTACGAATTTGATCTCGCATAAAAGAGTAACGACAAGGATTGAACGCTTCATTAAGATTATCTGAAATATAGGGTTTCAGTAAGTTATACTTAGTGACGTGTTTGGAAAACTCCCATTTATCCCCATTCAAAACGAGGATTGGAGGCTGTGTTTGTTTTCCAATTTTCACGCTATGTGCAAGATTCATATAAAACTTCCATCCTGCATAATTTGCAGATAAATCTGCATTAGAATACACGCCATTAACTAATGTACCTAAATAGGTCTGCTCAAGGATTTGACCGTATGTGACAATCGCGGCATGGGCTTGTTCTGCTGATTTTCCATGATTGAGGAAATAGCTATAAATTTTGTAATAGGTATGCCCCATCATAAAGAAATGGCCGAGTTTGTCTGTACCAAAATAATAACCATACATATTAATCGTTGGTGCAAGTCCAATGACAAATAAGGGAGACTGCGAAAAAACGAGCCAATAAACGGTTTTCCAGGGCCAAATTTCTTTATAGAGCACGGGGTTGGAGTCTTTGGGTAACCGACGCAACCAACGTGGAAAACCCGGGCCGGTATTTTTATATACCAAATCAGCGATGTAGGCATCTTTACGACGAGCGGCTAATTGTGATGCTGAATGATGACTCTTCTGAGCTCTTGGAAGGAGCATTTGAATTTCTGCATTGGTTTGCGCGATGACCTTTTCGAGCACTTCATAAAGTCTGTAGCTTGTAGCGGGGCCTATGTCTTGTAATTCACCAGGTGGGAGCGTAAATTGATCCGTTTCTTCCGCTTGAGTTTCCTGTATTCCATAAATGCAAAATAATACAATTAGAAAGAAGATCCTTGTAAAAGCCATATTCCTTTTTCCTTTCCTAAATTGGTGAATCATTAGAATACAAAATGTTTCCAACTGTCTAGAAAAATCATTAAGAAATGTTATTTAGTCAAGTGGGATAGGCTTATGGTCCAATAGTATTTGGTGTTGGATTTGGCATATAAAAATCAAGAAAGGCTCTAATCTTGGGTAGTTCAGATCCATAAGATTGATAAAAAGTAAAAATCTCATACCGTTTGAATTTTATTTCAGGAAGAATGTGTATGAGCGTTTTTTCTTTAAGGGCCTGCTCAACGAGTTTATCTCCAGTTAAAAAGAGACCTATTCCATTTTTACAAGCCTGGTTTAGTGCATTAAAGTCGTCCATAAAGAGTATGGGATTGGGGCAAGATAAATAAGTTCCATCTGCGAGTGGAAGTTCTGTAGCCGGTTTTCTCAAGCTGTGAGAAATAAACGGGAAGGCCATGAGGTCTGATGGATGAACAGGCATCCCGTATCGTTCGATTAAACAGGGTGCTGCACAAAGAATATTGCTGACCGGACTCATCTTCCTATATTTTAACTGATCTGTAAAAGGTGGAATCTCAGGAAAGCCAACCATCACATCAATATCTTTGCGTGCCAAATCATTATCTTGTTCAGAAAATAAAAATTCGCACTCAATCAACGGATATTGAGCCATAAAATCAGCTAGTCGGTCTAGAATTAACTCCCTGGCAAGAATGGTTGAAACCAAAATGGTAATTTGACCTTGAGGGAGCTTTTGCCTTGATTCAATAAATTGTTCAATGAGTTGCGTTTCTGCGAGTAGTTTTTGACATTTTTCCAGGAGAGCCAAACCAAATACCGTGAGTTGCACTTTACGAGTATCTCGAATAAAGAGTTTCTCACCCAATTGATCCTCGAGGTTTTTAATTTGCTTACTCACCGCGGTTGCTGTAATACACAGTTCCGCTGCAGCGCGTTTGTAACTTAGATACTCTGCAACTTTTATAAAGCATCTTAATTGGGAAATATTCAACATAGTAAAGTATTTGTTTTATAATTAATCCTTAATTATAAACTAATAGTTCATAATTAAGGAAATAATGTTAATTAATATTCATGCAATTGATGAGTAAAATATAAATAAAGCAAGCATTGAGGACTATTATGAACTATCAATATCATCATGTTGGAATACCAGTAACCGAGCCACGTTCGGGTGAGCGTTATAGTCCCGTTATGGATATGTATACCTCAGGAGGGGAGTTACCCGGACGAATTCAATATCATCGATTTGGTCCCAATTGTCCTTTGCCTAAGTTGGTTCAGACTCAACCGCATATAGCCTATAAAGTTGAGAGTATTGAGGAAGCAATAAAGGGGAAACATGTTCTTCTAGAGCCATATTTTCCTTTAAAGGATTTTAGAGTGGCAATCATTGAGGAGCATGGGGCAGTAATCGAGTTTATTCAGACAAACTTATCTGAAGAAGAAATATGGGATGAGTCAAAACATCAAGATTCCATCTTGTATCCTAAAAACAGTTAAGCAGCATGCATGAGCCGGATGTTTGTCCGGTTCTTGATCATCCTGCCGCTCTCTTTTGTTTGCAAGTGAGGTTAGGACGGTTGGATTTTTGAAAAGAACAACTCAGGACTTACGAAAAACCCCAATCTCTTTGTTAAAAAATGTTTTTAATTCGGTCATTTAGTCTATCTAAACTCCCTCATTAAAAACATTTTTTGCCTCGCCCTTGAGATTTTTCGTAAGTCCTGCAACTGAAAATAATGTGTAAAATTAGCGCAAAAATCACAAATTATGTATTGCACCCCAATATAATATGAACTTACCAAGATTAAATTAAAAATTAAGATGCAAGAGTCGATTGAATTTGATGTAACTGGAGAAAGTACTGGCACCATTGAAGTGGTAATTGATGATACTTCATCTAAACTAATTGCTTTGATGCAGAGTTGGCTTGACTCCGCACCAAAGACTGAATCTGGTGCTATTGATTTAACTAAAGCCGAGCGTTTTGCTGAAGGTGGAACTCATGTGCTTTATCGATTTCCAGATGCCCCTTTTGTTATCAAGTTAATGAAACAGAATCCCAACCCTAAGGAGCTTGAAGAGCTAGAGAAAAAATATGCTGTTTTATATGATTGCTTTGACCGAGATAATAAACAACGATGTATTCGAGAACAACATTTTACCCGACAAGTCTCTCTTCCTGGGAAAGAATCTCAAAATGCAGCCCTATCAATCGTTCCATATGAAAAAAGCTTTAAATCTAAAGTGAAATTTGATTTTAAAATAGAACCCGCAGAACTTGATCCCTACTTAATCGAACACAACAAAGGGTTGTACGATAAAGTAAATAAAACGCTTATTCATAACGACCATTCTGAATTCAGTTTTAATTTTAATGATTATGCGAAAGTTGATGAACGTATTGGCGCGATTTTAAAACGTTTAGAGAGTGATACCAAACTCCAGGGTATCATGATTGAGTTCCTAAATCATTATCGCGATTTTTATCAAAAGACTAATATTATTTTGGATGCTATGGGGTTTGAAAACATACTCTTCTTTAAAGACGAACATGATGATTGGCAATTTAAAATAGGGAGTGTAATCAAGCATGACACTGGAAAATATACGAATGAGTTATTTAATGCACTACATGCTGAAAAAGAAGTTGATTTGAATTCTTTTGTTAATTTTACGCATGCTTATTTTTCACCGGCGAACATTAGGGCGGTCAATGCATGTGCGATGAGACTCGGTTTAGAACCTGTCATCCATGATGTGATGATCGATTCAAAAGATTTATTCAAAATAGCCCAACGATTATCTATTCCTGAGCGAATGCTTGCTTATGCACGACATGGCGATTTTGAACAAGTGGATAAAATACTCGAGGCAAATAAGGAGCTGCTTCATTTTGATCTAGGTGGTTTTTGGGCCTATTCTCTAATTGCTGATGAATATATTAACCATGGACAGCCACCAAAAGCACTTAAAAGTTATTTAGACACGGTAAGTAAGCTTCCGGTAATCTTGCCGGAAAATAAGGATGATGCAAAACGGGTATACAATGCAAAAACAGCCATAATCGATCGAAAAAACATACACGATAAAAAAATAATGATCCATCAAGAACTCACAATGTTCTTGTCATCATCACTATCAACATCAACCATGACGCATCATTATAAAACGCAACTGCAAGAAGCAAAATCTGAGAACCCTTCTAATATGCCTATTTTATATAACTAAAAGTATCGACTTCTTTTGATGCAGAGCATTAATATAAGAATTGAGTTTCGAAAGAAGTTAATTTAATAGTTGAGTTAAAAACGGCAATAATGTTTGCAATATTTTCCAAATGAATTAGGATGGATCAATTTGGCCGATGTTTTTCTTGGAGTTATTTATGTTTGGTGAGTTATTTGAAAGTTCAGTGGCCTTAAGTATTCGATATTACTCAAACCAAGCGTATGAAGTTGTAGCAGGTATTTTGCGCCAAGCAGAACAATTTGGAATTGGTCATACCAGAGATTTCATTCGTGATCCGAAAAAGATGATTCAAACTTTAACGTCTGAAGCACGAAGCAGTGAGGATGGGTGTAGCGTTGTCAGTTTGGGATATTTGGGAGGGAACTATGCAGTTATTACCCCAAAGTCTCAATCTCAGCTTGTTGTATTAATGAATGAATTTGATAAAGAACAAGCAAGCCGGAAAGGGCACGCCTCGTTTAAATTTTTTTCTGGCAATGATTTTTTTATTATTTCAGATATTGGGCATGATGCGTTGGCATCGAGAAAAAATCTGTCTCGCTTTCTTACGCCGTCCCGACTTGCCCATCCTCTGATCTCAGAAATAGAGAAAACGGTAACGCATGATGTAGCGATTAAAATCCGACCTGCAATCTGCGGCATTGTCCGAGCTGTTATGGTAGAAAATATGCTAGGTATCGAGCAATTACCAGACAATACTTATGATGTGATGGAATCTTATCGAAATGATGTAAAACGTTGGGGGGCATTTCCTTTTCCTGAATTGCTTAATTTTATGCCGAGTTTAAGAAAAAAAAGAGATGTATATCGGGCTTTTTCAAAAGGCATTTTAGAGCAAGAATTCGAAAAAGTTGTGTCAGTACTTCATACAGAAGAGCATCCCGGAAATGCTAATTTAATTGCTGCTTCTATCGTGAGCTTATTTAAGGATGAAAACCCAACTCTGTCAGAGAATGAACTGTCAGAGGCTTTAAAATTCCTGCCTGTTCATGAGATTAGACGATATTTTGAAAATCCCATAGTTCAATCGTTGCCCATGATCCTAAAAGCTGCAGACAATTTAACTGACGCAATTGTATTGTGTCTCGAGCAAATTGCATCCGATCCTGACAAATTTGAGATGCTTCGCGATGAAATTGATGGTGCTCATTTAACGCTCGGGGAGTTCGATATTAAGGCTCTTAAATCGTTACCAATATTGGATGCTTTTTACAAGGAGTCAGTGCGGTTTGATGCTCCTGTAGCAGTACCTCGATATACTCAAAACGGGTATTCATCCGATTCAATGAACATCCCACCTAATAGCATGATTATATTTGATTTACATGCTTTAGCTAAAGGCGAACAATATTGGACTCATCCTGACGAGTTTGATCCTAAACGATTTTTACAACCTGAACAGCACGTAAAGGAAGGGATGGAATGTGATAACAAAAATAACCATACTCTTGGTCAATTCCCATTTGTCCCTTTTTCTGTAGGACAACGCAATTGTCCGGCATTTGCTGTTACAGAGGTTTTATTTAAAGCGGCTATTGCGAAACTTGTTGCAGACTATGAACTTGGTTTTGTTAAAAAAGAGGATAACGATTCAATCATACATGTTGCTTCAAGAGATAAGTTGTTCCGCTTAACACAATAATGAGCTGGATTATGAATAGAGTCTGGACTCCCGCCTATTAAATTACCTACGTGTCGCGACCGATTCGTGGCACGTAGGCAGAAGAGATAAAATTGTTACATCTTAGGAGGATTAAGTTTTGATTTAATATTCTCTCCAGATGCCTCAATTTCAGCTAAAAATGGTGCTTTAGAGATAGGGGAAACTTCAGGGCTTGTAAAAAACGCAATTTGATAACGAGATTTTAGGGCTTCTCGAGTGCCATGTTCTTCAGGAGCAATAATTATTTGTTTTCCATTAGCAAATTTTACAAAAGAAGGATTTGTCGGCTTTTCCGATAAAGCGGAAACTAAATCCCATAAGTTAGTGATTTGTTTACCATTTGCCTCAATAATACGATCACTCTCGCATAAATATCCTCGATTAAGCGCAAAATTTTCATAACCATCCGTCTCTTCTGAAGCTAAAATATTTTGTAAAACGACAATTTCCCGGAGATCTGGACCAACAGAAAGAGATGAGAAATTATTGAACATATTCGGAACATTAGAATTATCGACAATACTCTTTTGTGGTGTTGAGTAATTTGCTTTAAAAGTATCCATCAGAGATTGGGTACAACCCACGAAAACATATCCTCCATTTTTTCCAGATGGTTGGATGTGGTATTTGATTGATTTATTATTTCTGGGACCAACGAGGCTACGACCTAATTGTTCTGTTAACCTAAATGTTATATTCAAAGTGTTTAAGCCCGTCTCGTCTTTTCTTTGAATTACCAGATCTAAGTTATCGAGATATTTTTTACGCTGCAAAAGATAGAGATAAGAGATAGGATGCTCAAGCTCTTTGACTTGTACGTTACCGTCTGCCTGAATTTTATGCCCATCTATTTCAAGAATTATATCTCCTTCTTGTAAGTGGTTTTGGGCACAGGAATTTGAGGGTATCGCAGATACAAGAATACCTGTGGGTTCATTTTCTATGGAGTCTTGTATCATACCTAACTGGGCTCTAAGAAATGAATTCTTTAGGGTTTGCCACTCAAAACTAACATGGGGAACCGTAACATAATCAATAAATTTTTTGGCTCTAAGTGCACCAAATCGGTTATAGTTTTCTATGGTTTGTACAACAATCCAAGCGGGAATAAAATAGCCTACATTTGATAATGAAGAAGCGCCTTGGCTCACTATACCGATACATTCTTCTTTCTTCCCCTCGACCACTCGGGTAATAGGGCCGCCACTATTACCAGGATTGATTGGAGCGCTGGTTTGCACAGTAATACCGGGTAGGCGTGAATGGGCGATGACTGATATTTCAGTTCTTGAAATATGTCCTTTGGTGAAGGATAGACCTTTTCCTCCTGCAGGGTAGCCATAAGCATTGACTTCAGTTGAGGACGGTTGAAATTCGGGATTGATTTCTAATGGCTCCACTTTTTTAGCCATTAACGCTTCAGCCTCCTCAGAAGAGGCTTTTAGAATGGCAACATCCATGATTGGATCAACCCATACCGGTTCAACAGGTAATTCGGTAGAACCTTGATTGAACTTAATTTTCAAATAGGTTGCATTCGCTACTGCATGAGCGTTTGTTACTAAATACATTTTACCTTTATATTGAATTACTGTAACTGTGGCGCTTGATTTTGTTGGTTGACCAATAGACCAGGCTGTGACGTAATTGATTGTTTGCTTATCTGCTTCAAGTTTTAGCGTAGAATTAGTTATCATTTTATGACCTTATTTGGATGAACTCTCTATACCCATGTTGGAGGGGATAATGATGTGAAAAGATGCTGGCATAGTTATTTGCAAAGATTGTGCGCACTATGTTAGACAATGATCAGTAAGGTTGTATTTTTTTCTAAATTGCTCATTTTTTCAATGCTTGATTAGCAAAAAATCAAAATAAGAAGAACTGTTGCTGGTGTGCTTGAAGAGATATGGGCTTTTTGCATGAAATTGTCCCATGGATTTTCCAAGCCTTATCCTTCCCTCGTAACCATTGTGGCAATGATTGCACGTTTTGTATTGCTAGCCATTTCTATGAAAACGCTTCCTCTTATGCTATCTGGACTGGTATCGGTGCAGTTGGTGTGTTTTTAGTTGGACTCATTATTTTGGGAGAGCCTGCAAATATCATGCGAGTTATTGCTGCTATTTTGATCGTTTCTGGTTTATTGATGATGAAGCGTTTTTCATAGAAATGAGGAATACAATTAGCTTGGATGTTGAGTCTGAGGATTGTAACTCTGAGGTTTACTATATTGGATTTAATGTCCGCGGGATCCAGAGATATGCCAAATCACATTGCACTGTGTTATTGGCGTGATCATAGGGGATCTCGCGGCCGATTTACTAAATATCCATTAATTGATTCGAGAGAATGTAATTATTAAATCAAATATACATTGACGTTCGAATTTCGTCGAACCGAGCGTCATCATGCTCTTGCATTTTTTCAGCGGCTAGCAACTCCTCTTGCTCTTGTTCTTGTTGTGCTTTTAATTTCATTAGCTCAATCATATTCTGGGTTTTTAATTCTTGTAAAATAGCAGCCAACAAAATATCAGTCGTAGTCTGTATGCTTATTTCTTGAATGGGGTGCTGTATTTTCTCGTTTTTTTGCGTTTCTTGTATTTCTGGTGAGGGGGGCATTGGATTTTGATTAAAAAAGAGCTGCGAGTCCTGATTTGAGTAGGGCTTTTGGGCTTTATTATTTCCATTTGCCAGACGAGTACTTGTAGCTTTTTTACCCATGATGATCTCCTTTTCCTTATGAGTCCCCTTCAGATTAATCTAAATATTGATTTAAATGCAAATGTTTTTTTCAAGATTGGCAAAAATTGCGTTTATATAATTAATATTGGCCATCAAGAGCAGATCTACTCCGTTTTTTTATTTAAGAGCATTCTATGCCTATATTGCGCATCTTGGTTGATAATTTTGTGACAAATCGATTATGTGCACCGTGTGTTTTCTTTAGGCGCCCATAGTGCAATGACCACTTCATCTTTGATGTGGATTGCTGTGTGAAAATTGGACTTATTGGGCATGATTTAATAATTTGTTAAGGCTGATTTGCAATAATACGTGCTACTTGTTTGATTTTAATGCGCGCAATTTTGACCTTTTAAGCTACAACACGAGAATTAAAAATTATGAGAGCACTCTTTGAGAAACCTACTTCGGCAGCTGATGTAACTACTTCTATGTCGCACGCTGATATTTGTACTTGTACTATGTGTATGAAAAGCAAATTACCTACTGAGGTAGCGAACAGGTATTTACATAGCTTGCAAGCTACTATGGTGGATCGACGAAATCCAGATAAACCCGGCAGCAAACCATTAATGAAAGCAGTAGAGGCGCATGCCATTCTCAAAGCAGGTACAGAAATAAACATGCTGGACGCAACTGGAATTAGTAAATATGATATACCTGATACAGGATGTGTGGTTCAAATAGCTCCCCCCAAAGAATTGACTATTAAAGCAACATGGAAAAATAAAAATCAGGAATGCGCTCAAAGTGGTAGGGATGCGAATGTTTTTGGCAGCTTGGGTGTATTAGCTATTCCATCCGATGTTCAAGTAGTGGATATTCCCAAAATGAATGCTCGTGCTGTACCCAGAGAGTTTTTAGCTAAATACGGTGCCGAGTTAATTCCATTGGAACAATCATTTATTTTGGATGCTGTTGATGATCAGTCATTAGAAAACCTGTACTTGGTTGAATATCAATGGGATGCAGATTACATACAAGACTATGTAATGAAAAGAAACGGTGGTGGTGGTTTATTTGTAGAAACACATCCATTTCCTCATGTTTTTACACCTTTGTCCCCTAAGTGCAGTGGTGCATTGATACTCGGAGTAGAGAAGGCTGGTGGGGAGTTTGATTTTGCTGCTTTCGAGATACCTTTTGGATATACGATGAAAATTGGTAGTAATGTAATCCATGGCGACTCGTTTTTTGTCGGACCTTACGCAATCGCATTAACTGAAACTGAATTAGCTGATTCCGTTATTTTAAAACAAGATACCCCTCAGCGTGCCCCACAAAAAGTAGCTCAAACCCCTGCTAAAACGTATAAAATAGGTTTATCTGAGGATGTTAAGGTACATAATCAAGACGCGTTTGAAAAGCGGTTAAGCTTTTTTAAGCGGTTACCCAAAGAGGTTTTAAGTGAAGTTTGTCATTTTTCACCAGAGTCTCAAAAAGCGTTTGATCAACAATTTGGATTAGTAGCTTATTCATCTTAACTCATGTGATATCAAAATGGTCATCGGTGAATTAGTGACGGACACGAGTTTTTTAGATCGGGACTTACGAAAACCCCCAATCTTTTCGTTAAAAAATGTTTTTAATTGGGTCATTTAGTATACCGAAACTCCCTCATTAAAAACATTTTTTGCCTTAACCTTGGGGGCGTAAGTCCTGTAGATTGAGTGAGTTCGGCTTCGTTGTGATGTATTGTAAATGGGGCATCGGTCAAAGTAGTTACTCATTTGCTTTTTTTCTTCTGAGAAATTAAGCAGGCCAAATGAAAAGTGTCATCTTTTCAAAGTGAATAATAAAGTGTATTATACAAAAAACATCCAAATTGGAAAATAATTTCCATTGAAATTTAAAATTTGCAACGTAGCTTTATTAATTATGAGGTAAATGGATATGTTTGGTAAAATTAGCCTAGCAAAAAAAAATACTTTTGAACAAGATATAGCCGCAAAGCAAAGTAAAAAGCTGCAAGAAAATTTAGAAAAGCTTGCTGTTCCAGCTGATGAACAAGAAAAAATCATGAAAATGCGGAATAATTCATCTGATGAATACCGTAAGGAGCGCTGTTTTTGGTTCCTTGAAAATCATACAATTCCTAAGAGTAAAACCAAGTATAATCAGCATCACTTTGAAACATTCGAGAAATGTCAGCGTGAGCTTAGCGAAGCGCTTGGCGAGAAGACGGAAGAACAAAAGCCAGAGAGTGTGAGGTTTGGATTTAGATAGATCACTTGCTGTGGATAGTATTTACGATAGGAGCTGTTATCGAAATTCTGCGGGATCGGGCAACCAAAATACACCGTTTGATGCATTAACCACAACATCCACCGCAGGACTTCCTGCGGCCATAGCGATGAGTTGATCGGTCCATTTTGCATACGTGTCTGCGGATTGGAATTCGAATTTTTGCTCTGAATTCATCAGGGTTAATGCAATCATTATACCAATCATTTCATAGATGATTGGTTTTTGATACTCGTACATGCATTTTTGCGCAATGGTAACTCGGTCATTTTTTCCATCCATCAGTATTGGTTGAGCTATGTGTTTTAATACATTTTCTTCCATAGTTAGCCCTGTAAACGCTGCAACACGTTTAACCAGTTCTTCTTTAGGATAGATTAGTGACATAACCACGTCACGATTCATACCTGGTTCGTGGAACACTGGTTGATGCTTAAGGATATGAGGAAACTCTTCTATATAAGGCACACACTGGGTCACTTCAAAGTAATCGTCGATTGATTTAAGCATTTTCCTGAAATCGAAGCAAACCTCAGTATTTAGCTCTGCTTTCAAATCATTTAAATAACAGATAATTGCCAAACCACCCATGATACGAGCGCGGGCTTCAGGCGAGTTGGTATCAGCCTTGCTGATGGGATATGCAATGCTGAGCCAACGATTGGGTGCTGAAGCCAATTCCTCTATTGGGGCTCGGAGATTACGTCCATAGTTTTTTATAGTGTAATCTATAACGCGATCACATAACTCTTGGCGTGGCCTTAAAGTCATTATTTCCGTTGGCTTAGATGCGCTTCGCTCCTTGATTTCATCTTCGTTCATCTTCGTTACTCATTTCTAATTAAATGTGTACGTGGTTCGGCTAGGCTTTTTTGTATTAAAAGGCCTCCTATTCATCATCTGAACTACTACCAGGACGAGGCGTTGTAATGCATGGTGTATAACATCGATCTAGAGCATTCATGAACGCTTTTTTCCCATCAAAGCCTCTATCAGACTCGACTAACCAGGGTTGATCCCCTTGCGTATTGGTAATTTTTATACGCTGTAACATACCAGGTAGTGCTCTTATCTCGTGTGTTGCAATCGCTAGTCCTTCCCCGTGATTTTTATGAATACAGTGAGGTGATTGATGATGTAAAGAAATAATATCTTCAGGGAAGAGCGGAACTGCACCACCAAATATACGAGCCCTATTCATATTGGCAAAGAGATTTGCTGGTCCCTGAGCATAGGCTATGGTATGAGCTAAAGCCTGTGAATATTCTCCGTCATAATATGAGTGCTTTACCAAGTCTAGTTCGTCGCTTCGCATGGCATCAATATTATTTTTATATTCTTTTTTAATTTGGTGTATTATTTGGGCACGTTCAACGCTTGTCAGACCCTCTTTTTTTAGAGACTCAGCAAGGTCGATAAGACGCATACAATGTGTCCCCAATTTCTCAGCAATATCTACAATCGAATCCAAATGTTGATCTTTTATTATTTGTCCATTTAAGCCTGCTACAGTTTGACCTGTGATTAAACCAAGGCCATACATTGCAGAACCGATGCCGGACTCAAGTATCTTACGACATTCCTTTTCAGGTAAATGAGTGACTTTAGATAGCTCTTTTGGATCGATGCTTACTAGTTTTTCAAGAGCGGCTCTCGCTTCGGGATATCGTTTGGCGAGATGTCTATGTATGTTTAATCGGTGTGTCATATCAATGTAAAACGCTTGACAGGCTTCAACTCCCTCTTGAGCATGTTGATACCGCTCTTGTAACATTGAGGTATATTCTATCACCGTTTTTCCCTGCATCTTGGCTCGTTCTTCGAGCTGTTCTTTAGGCAAGTTTAAAGCGGCTTCGGTTAGCTCCATATCCGAGAAATATTTGCGACCTTTGTCCGTGATACATTCTAAGTGATGTTCTAAAGCAATACCGCACGCATCAACCAATCTTTTGTGTTTTTGGGGATACATGAACAAAGTCAAGAGACCTCCTGTAAATCCCTGTACAACTAACTCTTGCGATCGACTCGGTGTATAAGCCTCTTTTGCTGGATGAGGAATCTGTCCAGTTGGTAATTGTTCGGCATAAGCTAATAACTCTTGCACTGTGCCAAATTGCATCTCAACATCTGTCATTAAGTGTTCTTTGTCTGCTCGATGGAGTTTTTCTGCCTCTTGGAATCGTTGTTGATCTCTAGAATCTAGGGTGTATAGTACGACTCCTGTACCAGCTCCGGTACCAAGGATAACTGCTGCAGTTTTTTTCGGCTTAAATGCATTTTTTAGACCAGAACTCGCTTGTCGGTGTATTTGCCTGACATAAAGTAATTTTGACAACATAACTTTCCCCGCAAAACCTATACTTGTTGGCTATTATAACATCACGTTGATTAATGAATTATTAAGCGAAATGCCTGATTCGTTCGAATTCAAGTTAAAAATTGGGGTACTTAGCACTCATAAAAGTGTTTGTTTTTTATTGAAACCAAACCACGTTAATGGATAGGGCGATGCCCTTATTGTTATAAAAAAATGCTTAGTGAATTAATTTGCTATAATTTGTATTAATAAGTTTCGAATTATGAGGAGTAGACATGTGGAAAAAATCCAATCTGGTAAAAGGGGGAAGTATATTTAAAACGCGTCAAACAACTACGAATATTGAACGGTTTTTTAAACTTGACTCTAATATGTGGAAGACTTCAAGCAGCAAGCAACTCGTTTACTTACCCATTTCTTATGGTGGGAATTTGTTAACAGCAGAAAATGCTTTATGGAAATTAAGAACACTTGAAACAGGTAAATGTTGGGCAAGAACAATGGCTCTTAGTGAGTTTGACCGTGGCTTCCCACTTTTTTTGGGGGTATCAACTAAAATACCTTGCGGATTGAATGGTTCATCTCAATTAGTTAAATTTCTGGACGATGGACGCGTAGATGAGCAAAAAACAGAACGTGCTTTTCTTGGTCATCATAAGCAGAGTAGTGAACATTTTGAAGGCTCCGCATTGTCTTTTTCCCATCAATGGACTATCTACCATTTCTTTTCACTTGCCTCTGGAAAAACAAGTATTGTTTTGGCTGATTCCACAGCGATTCCTGATGATTATGTTTATATTCAGGGAGCTAGTGAAACACCACCAGGGTATGACGGATCAGGCAGCCCGGAGACATATGCTTTTGAGCATGAGGTAACCGTGCAAGATGTGCCATTAATCGCTATGCCAGGAAGATTGCATAGGCAAGGATTGAAATTGGTATTTTCTGCTAATCCTTATTTTATTGATCTGCAAAATAAATCGCTCCCGGAAGAAGTAAGAGCACTGGCACAACAGGCGATTCAAAGTTTCCTAATAGCCAGCGCAATACAACGAACAGGGAAGCCTGTTCCTGGTCAACCCTATATTACAATGGAAGAGGCGGCTCAAATACAGAAAAGAGCTATCGATATTTATATTGAATCGCTGGTTGAAATAATGGACATGACTTCAGAACAAATGGATGCATATCATCTATTTCTTCGTGAAATGAGAGGGCATGGAGAAATAGTGCATTATACTCATATTGAAGTTGAGGAAGAGGAAAAAGAATATGGTATGGAACAAGATAGCACGGTAAAAATAGAAGAGATTACTGATGAGGAAGCAAAGAAAATAGAGGAAAAAGAAGGTAAAGTTGTCGAAGAGGAAGAGAGCAGGCAAAAATTTCAAACCTAACCGTAAATAATGGAATACTCTTAAAATTCATCACCTATTGAATGTGGTGTTGGAAATAAATTTGCTAAAGTGAACTAATTTTATTAAGATGATTTCGCTTTTTAATATTATTTTTTAGCCGTTTTTAATTTCAAAAAGAGTATTTATTTATGATGATGAAATCCATGTTTAGACCATTTGCAGCTAGAAGTTCTTCTTTTTTTCAATCCTCATCTTTATCTAATCGAGCATACAGTACGCCTGCATATCGAGTTAAATTAATGGAAAAAGATGGTGATAGAATAGGTGTAATCACTTCAAAAGAAAATAATCCTGAAAAACTGTCAAAATTAAAAGAAGAGTTAGCAGCGAAAGACTATGAAGTGTACGCGGTGACCCCAGAGGAAATTATGGTGGTACAAAGTAAAGCTAAATTCTTAAAAGACATCAATGATGCTGCAAGAGAAATTGAAGAGAATACCTCTAATTTTAAACCTTAGTTTTTTACACTTGGGATGCGTGAAAACTCACGTATTCCCATATAAGTGACCATTTAAGATGTTGGCGCTTTCATAAAATGAGCCTCTTTGGGCTTCCACAAATATGTATCTGAATGCACACGATGAAACGCTAAGCAGCGGCTAACAGTTCCCAAATAATACAAGTCAAAAATACAAGGGGTGGTTTTAAATGAATCGATATACAGGTGAATGCTTATGTGGTACGTGCCGATATATTATTACGGGGCAACAGCCAACAGTAATGTATTTATGTCATTGTAGTCGATGTCGAAAAGAAACTGGTACGATGCATGGTGCGAATGTTTTCTTTGATAAGGCTCAATTATCGTGGGAAAAGGGAGAGAATAATCTCAGCTATTTCAAGTTACACAACACGCGAAAGGAACGCATATTTTGTAAGACGTGTGGCAGCCCACTTCCTCGACAAGACGAGAGAGGGTACGTGGTTTTACCCGCTGGTTCTTTAGATGATGATTCGCTCTTAGAACCAACAGCTCATATTTTCTATGCAAGTCGTGCGTCATGGGAGGATAAGGTAGCGGATTTGCAACGATTTGATGAGTTACCAAAGTCAGATTGAAGCGGACAACGTTGTGGCCTGGATTGGTCGCCACGAGTCCTACTGAGCGTAGCGATGGACCTCTGGAAGCAGATTGGTGCTCTAACGCGGAGATCTTCGCTACCTTTAGGAACAAACAACTACCTCATTTGTACCAGCTCATAATAATAAGGAGATATAGGTTTTCCGCTTCCTTGACTATAGGACCATAGCTTCTTAGGAGGCTCTAAAACGACTGCTTTAGTATTAATCGTCGCTAATTTAAAATCTTTAGGGTTCGTAGCAATTAAAATTAACGTCTTGCCAGACCACGTTATCGAGTTTGACCAATATCGATACATCAGACTATCCAGGTCAAAAATATGTCTACCTACAATGGGATAAATGTTTTGTATTACTCCATGTTCCAAAAGCTTTGCTTGATAAAATGCAAGCTCGCTTCCTATGTTATAGGCATCTAACGGAACTAGAATTGGTTCAGTATTTCTTGTATAGCTCACATTTTTTGCTAAATCATGGAATTGTTCGGTAAGATTTTCCCATGAAATCATTTTTTGGAAGAATAATTGTGATACTTTTTGAGAGGGACCAAAAGTTATCATGACGATGACACAAACATAGCAAAGTAATAAAAAAACTGCGCCTATATGCCATAATTTGTAAAACTTTTTACTTTTAGAAATGAGTATTGCAAGCCAAGGAATAATCGATATAAGTCCTGGGCCTATCCAATCTAACTTAATGGCATGATTAAGACTATATACTCCAAAAAAGAGCAAGGGAAAGAGCGTAAATATTTGCAGAAACCGTATTGTTTTGAGTTCAATGTTCGTCATGGTTGTCGATTTTTTATCCCATAAACGATAAAAACCCATCACCCCCGCGGGCATTAAAAATAAGAATACCAATCCAATAAAATGATGGAAGGAAAAATGATTCACTGATTTAAACCGACGCACGCTTTGAAATGCAAATGAAGCCCATTCGTGCATAAAATTCCAATAAATTACTGGAGTAAACAGAAGTGCGGCGATTAATACACAAAGATAGGGTTCTTTGCGAGTAAACCAATATCGTGTTGAAGGCACTATGATTAGATAAAGAAGTACAGCCGGGCCAAGTAATACAATGGTGTATTTGGATAGCATCCCCAGACCCAGCCACATACCTGCTTTGTACCAGGATTTAGATTCATCGAAAAAAAACACGCGATAGAAATAATAGAGTGCAGCGGCCCAACAAAGCAGAACGGGTTGATCCGGTGTCGTTAGAGTCGATTGTATAAAATAAAACGGCAGAAGAGATAATAAGAATACAGCATTCAGGCCGGAGCCTCGATGAATTAATTCTGTTAATTTGTAAATGAAAAATGCAGCCCCTCCCCAACACAGCAACGCTGGAATCCGGATGCTGAACTCATTGGTACCAAATATTAGGGTAGAGATTTTAATTAACAATGCGACCATGGGAGGATGGTCCAGATAGCCAAAATCCAGATGTTGCGAATAATTCCAATAATAAGCTTCTTCAACGAAAACATCATGTGAACCAACGCTTAAAATACGTAGTGCTAAAGAAACAAAAATAATTGAAAGAGTGAGCAATATATTAATATTTTGGCTCAATCCATGACGAGAAAGAGCAATATTTTCGGATTTAAGTATAGAAGTCATTATCCATGTACAGAAAACTTAAACAGGCCACATTCTATCCTTTTTAAGGAGGGGAGCAAAGTAATAATTGTTTACTCACTTTATAGATAATTGCATTGAGTGATTTTGCTAGCATTCTGTGAAAATTTTAGACTAACGTTGGTTCTAAATGATCTTTAAAGTGTACTTGTTTTCAATTAACGTGGTAAGCGGTTGGTTTATTTCACTGTTAAATCAGCGGCACCCGCTGTCGAGTGCCTCACTTTACTATTATGGAAATGAGAAACCATTATCAATAGCTGGTTCAACCGATCTCAGGTTTTCGAGCAATTGCGCGAGATCGTCGGTTCTTACTTTATCAAGCTGGTCTATGGCTTCCCAATCCAATAAAACATCCCCTGGCCACGCATTCAGAGCCCCAGCTCCGTTGGCATCCTCCGAATCGCGAGTTATTGCAAAAGTAACTCCAAGACCACTAGAATCAGAAATAACCAATGGAAACCAAGACTCCTTGTTACCTGTTGTATGATTGTGGAATGTTAACTCCCGCGGTAATGTACGTTCATTAAACTCTGGCTTCGGGGCAAATGCACGGTCTTTTCGGCAATATTCATTAGCCACATGAACTGGAATATCGCGCTGGGCGATACCTACTTTCATCCAGGCTGACTCTATGGCTGTCCAATTGTTTGTTTCGAACCAACCATCATACCCATCAAGATAATTTTTTAATGCATTTTTGAGTGGCGTAAAATCAAAATGCTTTGACCCCTTATGCTCGACCCCATTTTTTATGTATGTCAAACCATTCATCTCTATCGCCTCACAGCGTTTGAGCATTTCCGCTTTTGTCTCTGGATCCATATATTGTTCCAGCATCCGGCACATGTGGGTGTCCTTTGCCCAGTAGGCATATTCGTATGCGCTGATGTCTTTGAATGTTCTACCCGAATAGTCCGTTACTGTACCAGTTTTCAACAGCAATTCAGGATGCATATCGAGTATCTTTTTTACTTTATCTTGTTTTCCAGTCGCTACATATAACAACAGTTGAGGTAATAAATCCTTCAACCTATCTGGCTGGAATAAAGCATGCAGTCTTTTGTGGGTTGCTACAAATGCGCTGGTATGCGTATCTTCTTTGGGTTCCTTTTTTTTGAGATAGGAGCCAATTTCTTTAATAATATCAAGGGGAATGGTATCAAAATAAGGAAATTGACTCATCATCTCGAGCATCTCATTGGGTAAACCTGCAATCTTTGATAAGTCGTCCATCAATTCAAGTTGCTCATTAGAATGCAAGGTATAAAAATTTAAAAACTGATTCTTAATTTGATTGGGTATATTCGCGAAAGCAGTATTGTTTTCGATAATCTGTCGTACAGCCTTTTCATAGAGTGATTTAAAATGGTTATGAGGTTCTGCTGATTTTATTTGGGACTCTGCCATGTTCAAATATATCTCAAGTGATTTAGTGAGCGCCGGTTGTAGCATATAATGCGCTATTTGAACAGTAATTGATTTTAAAGAGTAATTGATTAACACGATGGGTCGCAAAAATGCCAGTATGCTTCCACCTCGAGCAAAGATCGATTGAACAGCAAAAAAACTGAAGGTAAAATGCACCAATTAAGCTAAAATAAGGACCTATTATGTTTTTTAAGCAATCAAAAAATCCTAGTGTTACACCTCAAGAATTAAACAGAGTCATTCAAAATTTAAATGCACAACGCGAGTTGGTAGAACGTCAATTGCAAGATGGTTCTATATCACAAAAGATGGGACAGGAAGAGATGCAACGCCTATCAAGTCTTGTTGGAGCTTATAATGATAATCTGATGTCAGCACTAGACGCGCAACAAGCCACGTCAACTCCAGGGGTTTGAGGTTTTTGTAGCGGTTTTTGATTCATAATTTCCAATTTCCGCTCCGTGTCTCCCCGTAGTTCACTCTCCTTAGCGAATTTGAAAAAAGATTTTACTATCAGGAACTCTGATTCGTTATCGTTTGATTTATGCCTTTTATTTAATTAATATGCCCATCTACTGACATAAATTTTAATTTGGTTCATGAAATTTTTTAATCGTTCTTTACCCTTAAGCGTGGTTCAAAAGATAGTTAGTAATTTATCTTCAGGTGAGAAAAAAAGATTAAGTGTGGTCAACAAAAGTTGGAGACACTTATTCTCCAATGAGGTTTATGAATTATGCATTGAAGCAAAGGATTCCACGGATGTTTCTGAGTTACTTCCCCATATCCAAGCGATTTTACCTGTAATACCTAAGTCCCCCATTACCATAAAACGATTAACTGGAGGATTTTCTCCGTGGGCGAATAGTTATCTAGTGCAAGTTGGTGACGAGCGGTTTGTTTTGCGGCATATAAGACATAAGGAAGGGCGAACTCGGGAAGTATTTGCATCCATTTTTTTCGCCCAGAAAAAAGTAGCGCCTGAAGTAGAATATTTTGATTTTTCTGCGGGTGTTGTCATCATGCGTTATGTAGAAAATAATCCATCGATTACAGGGCGGCTGGATGATGAACAACTAAAACTTATTGCGAAGAAATTTGCAGTGATTCATTCTGGACCACATTTACAGAGACGCTCGGAAATTGAAAAATCAACCCTAATCGCTGAACGTCGAGTCACGTTAAATAATTACATTAAAGCCTCGCCTGTTTTTTTCTTGCAGCAATATGCTCTGCTGCAACTTGATTATTTAACGGGTTTAGTGAGACAAACTCATTATTGTCATAACGATATGAATCCTAACAATCTGTTAGCGACCCCCGACGATTTCTTTTTTATTGATTGGGAATGCGCAGGGCTGCTTGATCCCTTTCTGGACTTAGCGATTGTGGTTGCTACTTTACGCTTAAAGCCAGCTGCAGCAAACTCTCTTTTGTCGCATTATTTGGGACGTCAACCATCCCCTGAAGAACACATGCATTATGCATACATGCAACAAATCGCTTTATTGCGATTTGCAATTAGTTTTGCAGCTAATATGAGCGACCCCATGAGCGTCAATCACGTCGATATTGGCTCAATTCCAGCCTTTAATGAATATCAACCCAGTGATGGAGCGATTGATAAGAGCAGTGATGCGGGTAAGTTCTATATTAGTGTGATGCTGATAAAGCAAGCGATGCAAACCGTTAATGATTATCAATTTAAGCAGCAACTCAATACCAAACTATTAGGGAGTGTAAATAAGCCTGCAAAGGATTTTAGTTTGGGAGCGCTCCAAATTCCTTATTTTATTATGGGAGAAATTTTAAAATTTCTTCGTAAGGATGAACTACTGGCTTTACGATTAGTATGCAGTAGTTGGCGATTATTTATAGATGGCCAGGTAGTACAACCTAAAGGATTGATTTCTGAAAGTGCGGTAGGTGAATTGAGTAATTCTAAAGCGATTGCAGCGCGTCTAACGTCGACATTAGAGTCATTTCTACCATGGAGAGCAGGATCTTTAAAACCACTAAACGGTGGTTTATCTCCCTTTTGTCAGAACTTCATAGTGGAAGCCTACAATCAGAACTATGTAATAAAAATATTAGAAGAAGACAGTGCTCAGGGGTGGGTAGAATTATATGCGGCTCAAGCTGCTTCGCGTACCGGTATAGGTCCTAAAATGGTTTATTTTAATGCGGAACAAAAAGTGGCTATTTTTGAATTTGTTGCCAATGATCCGCGATGGCCATTGAATAAATCCCTGGATAGATTAGCCTCACTGGGTTCAGTAGTTAGTGCATTGCATGGAATTAAAGTTCCAAAGTGTGAAAGTAAGGAAAGCGATAAATTTTTGCAATTAAAATCCAAGGTTATAGATCGTGTTGAAAGAGATCCCAGATTTGATGATTTTTCTGTGGTTTTGACTCTATTTAATGACTTGGATCACTTACTTAATCTAAATCCAAAAACCAGTCTGTGTCACTATGACATGAATCCCTGGAACATATTATTTCAAACAGAAGGAAATCAATTTTCATTAATTGATTGGGAGTTTGCACGAATAGGGATGCCTCTTTTTGATTTGGCAACTATCGCGAATTTTTTACGTTTGAATGCCATAGAAGAAACATTTTTGCATATTGCTTATGCGAAAGGACGAGTTACCGCACTGGATGAAGCCAGTTATCAAATAACTAAAGCATACGTTTATTTGCGATATGCTATTTGTTCACTTGGCTTGAATACAAGTTATGAATTAAAACTTGATCCAGATGTATTAAAATCTTTACCCCCCTTTAATCAATTTAATCCCGCTCAATTAAAAATTGATAAAAATACGAATGAAGGGCGCTATTACATCGCCCTAATGTTTGTAAAAGCAGCTATGAATTTGCTTAAGGACAAACAATTCATCACTCATTTAAAAACGTACCAGCAGGGGTTTAAAACGGACTATATTCCCTCCTTTTTTGCACATTCATCAGAAAGGTTAGATGAACCAAATGGAACAGGAATTATTGCCGATACCTCAAAAGAATTCACCTCTTGAGGATATTACCCCCGTACTCATCGGTTTAAGTTTAAGGCTCCCTCAGATAGAAACTGAGGAAGCCTTGTGGCAATTTTTAATTGCGGGCCAAAAAGCAAGGGATTCTATAACCTCATCAAGAATGTGGCGTAGTAAAGGTGAAACGACCTATGCCAATTTGTTTACTGATTGGAGCTTTTTTGAACCAGGCTTATTTAATCTGACTGCCAAAGACCTTGCTCATCTCGATCCACAACAAAAATTAGCATTGCATGGCGTACATACGTGTCTGGAAAATGCAGGTATGACGCGTTATGAGCTGCAGCAGGCAACAACAGGTGTTTATGCCGGAGTAATGACGGTAGATAACCTACATTCTTATGCAATGAGTGCATGCGATAGTGACAGCCGTTTTTTCCTAAATAATTGTGAAGCGAGTGTTGCCAATCGAGTTTCATACTGTTTTAACTTTACTGGCGAAAGTAAAAGTATTAATGCCGCTTGCGCCAGTTCATTGGTTGCCTTAAAAGACGCTTGTGACAGCATTAGACAAGGTCAAAATGATTTTGCTTTTGTGATAGGTGTTAATTATATTGATAGCGCTTTGCGGCATCAGAGTTTCAAAAAAGCGGGTATGCTCTCGCGAAGTGGTGGGTGTCATACTTTTTCTATGCAAGCGGATGGATATTTGCCTTTAGAGGGGATGGTTACTTTGCTTGTTACCTCAAAAGCAAAGGCTGACTCATTAAATCTCCCTGTTTTAGCTGCTGTTGTAGGAATTAGTTGCAATCATAATGGAACTACCAGCACAATGACCGCTCCTAGTGCTACCGCCCAATCTAAACTAATACGTTTGGCCCAAAAACAATGTGCCTATCTAGATGTTGCATATATTGAAGCCCATGGCACAGGAACTAACCTTGGTGATCCGATTGAGCTAGAAGCGTTAAGTCATAACTATCCTGGTTGTTTTATTGGTTCCATTAAAGCGAATCTAGGACATATGGAAGCTGGGGCCGGGTTATTAGGTGTTGCCAAGTGTTTGCTGATTTTAAAGAGTCGGCAAATTCCTCCCCATGTACTCTCAGATCCCGTAAATGTTTTATTGCCTGAAACATTAAATATCAATACAGAATCCATTGATTATAATCACTCACAAATTGCAGTGAGTTCTTTTGGATTTGGTGGAACGAACTCACATGCCATTTTGCAAAGAGTCCCTGAGCGTGTGCCAATTCAAACAAATGAACCCTTTAAATTACCTGTATTGCTAAGCGCAAAAACTAAAGAAGATTTGGAATCCTTAGTAGCACTCACGGAAGATTATGTTCTGCAGGAACAGATGTATCATGTGGCATTAAACTTAATTTATGCTCAGGAGCACCTTGTTCCTTTTCGCCAAGCAGGATGGTTCAATGAGCATGCAAAACACATTGATTGGATATCCATGAAGAATGACCTTTTAGTTCTTCCCGGGGATTGTTTACCAACGAGCTCAGTATCATTAAGGCCTTATGTGCAGCCTAATTTTTCGGCACAGTTAGCGGAATATTGGATTCATCTAATTCATGATTTTCTATCTGAAATACGCTGTATTGAAGCTTATGGCAGTGCAATTTCTTTGGCAATTAAAGCCAACCAAAAAATGCAAACTCATTTAATATTAAACGGCAAACAATATTCGGCACTAACTGATTTAGATGATTATCTGTCGACGCTTCTCCATAGTTTGGTAATCGCACCGTCCCAAGTGAATCAACTCATTGTTGAAAGTGTGGCTCTTTACCAGCATCAATATACGTTTAAAGCATTTTTGCAAACGCTGCTTCCTGCAGAGTTAATCGTTTTATTTGAACAAAATGACCTACAGCAAATAAAGGATAGGTTTGCTCTTCGCGGCGATGAAGAAATAACATCGATGGATGAGGATAAGAATAAGAAGTTATACCAATATCAATTGATGGTGATTCTTTTATGGGCAAGAGTATGTGTTATTAATAAATGGCAATTAAGTACGGTTAAAAAAGAATTGCTTCGCCGTTATTCTCCTTCTTTTGTTGAACTTATTGCATTGCTTGAACAACAACTGCTTCTACCCGATGAGATTAAACTACTGCTCCAGCGTGATTCTGCGTATCTTGAGCTCTTTAAGAACAGATTAAGTGCGCGAATAAGCACAGTTTCTGAAGTGAATGTGTTTACTTTATTAAGTGCTTATTATAAACCGCTGTTAGTATTTACTCAGGATTCACAAAACAGCAGTACCAACCAATGTATCTTTCATTTTAAAGCAGGACAGAGCATTTGTATCGATCTGGATCATGTGAGTGATAAGGATGTTGTGACCTTAAGTGATGAATTTGTCTTGCAATTATGGCTTAAGGGTTTTGCTATTGATTTTGCGCGTTATTTAGGAGCAATGCCTTTTGAACGCAAATCTTATTTTAAAAAATCAAAGAGGGATTCTTTAGAGAATGAGCGGCGATTTTATACGTTGCAAACTACGTTGAAATGCATGAACCCCCAAGAGTTCTCTAATCTTAAAACCATTCATTGGACTGAGTGTTCCATACATGATATTTTGGCGCATGATCTCCGGATTACGATCAATTATCCAGAACAAGATCCTATCCAGTGGGTATTGGAAATCATTCGTCAAATCTCAGTTAAATGCAGTAATCAGCTTAAAAAACAACGTATAATTTACTTGGAATTGGATGAGAGTTATTCCTCGCAACAAGTCCAGTTAATCACTCACTTTGTAAAAGCAGTGAATTTAGAAATCAACCCACTGCACATTAATATAGTTGATTTTAAAGGAAGATTTTATCAATACAAGCAAGTCGCTTTGCAATTTTCCAAGGTGGCACATAAAGGTTTTGAATATCATGGAACCTATGTTTTAGTTGGCGGTGCAGGTGGGGTTGGTTTAAAACTCGGAGCCTATCTCCAAGAAAAATATGCGGCAAAAGTTCATGTAGTGGGTCGCAAGCCCTATAATCAATTGCTTGAACACGTACAGGCAAAACTACAGCTAAGCAATATGATATATCATTGCTGTGATCCTGATGAACATAATGCTCTATTAACCTATTTAAAACAAATCGCTGCTGCAGAGAAAATTTCAGGTATTTTTCATTTGGCTGTTGCCCGTCATGATGAGTGGTGGGTTAAGCAAAGCGAGCATTCATTATCGACTACGTTAAAGCAAGTGAGCCAACGCAACAGTTGGCTAGTCGCTGAGGAATTATCACAATTCGCTAAAAATCTGTATGTTTTTACATCCATTCAGGCCTATTCCCCCAATTTAGGCGCTACGATGTACAGTTTTGAAGCTGCGTTAAAAAAATATTTATTAGCACAACAAAAAAGTCTTCCATGTTTTGTCACCGCATTGGGTGTAATAGACGGCATTGGATTGGCAGCATCTGCTGATTATTCGCAGTATATGGCGAGCAATGATTTGGCTCCTTTATCATTTGCTGAGTTGATGGAACTTTTTGAGCTGCAAATTGACACCCACACTCCATTTGCTTTAATTACTGGCCGTAGGAAACAAAACGAGTTTATAACCACTGCCACGGTTAATAAAAATAAAATTCTGGAAGAGTTTGTGGCACTAAGTCTTTTGTTGCGGATCAATCAATCCTTCCCCATGCATGGTCTTAACGTGGCGATGTTTTTTGCACCGTTCCAAAAACATTTTCAATTATTGGTTCGTGAGTTATTTAATATTTGGCAAAAGCTGCAGTTTGTTCACGTAGAAGAAGATTTTATTTTTATTACCCAAGAGGTAAAACATCTTGAAGCCCTAAAAAGCAGTTATGAAGATGAATTAAAAGAGGGGAATTATTCATCTCGGCTTAAATTATTTACCTCAGTATGCGAACATTACCCTGAATTATTATCCGGTAATCTATTACCACATCAGGTTATTTTTCCTCATGGTAATACTGAGTTAGTACAAGGCTTTTACGAACATCATACGGTTGCTGATCATGCCAATCAGATGTTGGCCAGTAAACTAAGAAATTACTGTTTATCATCTCAAAAAACAATAAAGATTCTTGAGGTGGGGGCTGGAAGTGGTGCCTCAACGCGAGCAATTTTAGGAGCGCTGCACGATCAATCATTTACTTACTATTTCACTGATATTTCTCCAGCATTAGTGAATAAAGCAAGACGTTATTTTTCTGAGTATGAACATTCCATGGAATTTCGAATATTTGATATGGAACACATGGATTCTCAGCATGAATTTTATCAAGCTTTTGATGTGGTGATCGCAACCAATGCCATTCATGCCACGAGAGATATATTAAATTCACTGAATAGCTTGTGCGAATGCTTGGTTGATAGCGGACATTTATTATTGAATGAGTTAGTGGAAAAGACTAATTATACCACTGCTATTTTTGGCTTATTTGATGGATGGTGGAACGCGAGCGACCAACATCTACGCCAAATGAACTCACCTTTATTGAGCCCAGAACAATGGATTGCCGTATTGCAGAAGATGAATTTAACCGATATTGAGTATCAATGTTCTTGTTTAAATTTCTCTTCTGCAGAACAAATTGTTATTGACGCTAAAATAAATCGTCAAGATCAGATAAAAAGACAGCCCGCATTGATGATGCCCTTATCTAAAGTATCCATAGAGCCTGTGGACAAAGAGCGAGATGTTGGAAATGGCGGTGAAAAACAACAAGCGCCATTTCATTCCACAAAAAATCAACAATGGATAGTCGAGCAATTGGCACAAACACTCTATTTGGATAGCGAAACGATTCAATTAGAAGATCGATTGTCGGATCTTGGTTTTGATTCATTAAGCTTGAGTGATTTATATCAAAAATTAAAGCCTGAATACCCTGAATTCGGTATTGCTGAATTGTTTGCAGTAGATACGGTGGCAGCACTGGTGAAACGATTTACCGGCAATGAATGTACTGAAACTCCTGATGAAGTCCATTTAGATTTAAACCATTATAACCGGGAAACAGATATTGCTATTGTGGGGCTGAGTTATCAGCTGCCACACACAGGTTCCGATGATTTTATTTCTATGCTGCAACAGGGTAAAACAGCATTTGGACCTATTCCCAAATCACGATGGGCGCATGACTCATTTTTTGATGCGCAAAAAGGAAAGCAAGGAAAATCTTATGCGGGTAGCGGTAGTTTTTTAAATGATATCGATTGTTTTGATGAAGCCTTTTTTAAACTCTCTCCACGCGAAGCTGCTTTTATCGATCCACAAGAACGTTTGCTGCTGCAAAATGCCTATTTTGCGCTTGAGGATGCGAATGCTTTTCCCATTGCATTGGACAATAAAATCTCGGTATTTGTCGGGATAAGTGGTGCTTATTATTCTTGGCTCAATGAAGATTGGACGACCCAAAAACACGCTAATTCTTCGTGCGCTTATTGGTCTGCAGCAAACCGAATTTCATATAGTTTTAATTTGCATGGTCCAAGCATGGCGGTCGACACTGCCTGTTCGTCTTCGTTATCAGCGCTTCATTTGGCTTGTCAAAGTGTGTTAACTGATGAATCAACTATGGCTATAGTGGGTGGAGTTAATTTAATTGTGCATCCACGCCAAATGGTAGAACTCTCAGATTTGCATATGCTGTCGGCTCAAAACATTAATGCTACGTTTTCGCAAAATGCTGATGGATTTGTGTATGCTGAAGGGGTTGTTGCTTTATGCATTAAAAAATTAGGTGTGGCTGTTGCGGAAGGTAATAAAATTTATGGGATCATCAAAGGAAGTGCGCTCAATTCAGGTGGCAAAATGCACGGGTATACAGTGCCAAATCCTGAAGCCCAAAAACAGGTTATCCTTTCTGCTTTGCAAAAAGCAGGAATTAATTCCTGGCAAATCAATTATATTGAGGCACATGGTACCGGCACAGTGTTAGGTGACCCCATAGAAATTAAAGCATTGAGTGAAGTCTATCAAAATAAGGCGTTTCTGGGTTCGGTTAAAAGTAATATTGGTCATAGTGAAGCATGTGCTGGTTTGGCGGGATTGGTACGAATATTATTGCAATATCAACATGAGGAAGTTTTTGCGGGAGTGAATGCTTGGCCGCTGAATGAGCATTGTCATTTTGAAAAGACCCAGTTTATTATCCCGGAAAAAGATACTGCGTGGGGACAGAGTAGGGGTTCACGTTACAGTGCACTTAGTTCTTTTGGAGCGGGTGGCTCAAATGCACACATCATTTTACAAGATTATCCTCTTATTCCCGAACTGTGTACAAAACACCATTCTTTTAAAAAACACATACATTGGATTGTGCCTCGTAGTTCTTTTCCAGCAATTCAAGAATATCCCTTGGTTCTGAAGGCAAACGCCTATTATTTTGAACAGCATCGATTGCATCAACGTCCAATATTGCCTGGGGTGGCACATATTTACTTTTGTTATCAAGCCTACATACGTAATAGAGAGAAAGCGTCGCTTATCAGCATCCGTGACATAAAATGGCTTAATCCCATTTATGCAGATTATGAGGGGGATGCTCTTTCATTCATGATTCGTTTTAAATCGGAAGATACTTATACCCTTTGTGAATTAGCAGGTGAATTATTACATTCAAGCAGTACTTATCATGCTTTAGATGAAATTACTGTATTCAAGGAATATGCTTCATTTGCTGTTGAGTGCAATCACGATGTGTCGGCGGTGGCAATGTATGCCCAATTTCGTCAAAACAATTGGTATCATGGTGAAGTATTTCAATGCGTGCAAACAATTAAAATTAATCAGGATAAAAATAAAGCGATTGCTACATTAACGCGTGCAGAGTCTCATGAAATACCTACTTTAGATCCGCGCTTATTTGATAGTGTTTTGCAATGTGTTTCAGTGTTACAAGAGGGATTGCCAGAAGAGCAGGTATATATCCCTCAGAAAATTGAGGCGCTCAATCTATTTCAAGAATGGACCACTAAAATTTATGTTGTTGTGGAAGACAAATCCGTTCGCCCATTTTCTCCGCGTTATGACATTTCTATTTTTGATGAACGGTATCATTTGGTAAGCCATATTACTGGTTTTTGCATGATTCCTATTCATAAACAACAAATTATTCCGCAAAAACCAATTCATTATTTTAAGCCATCCTGGCAGCGCATTGATTGTGATAAGGCAACTGGAAGAACTTTTGAATGGTTGCAAGCCACAGATAGCCCAAACACCGATTCGGCATGTTCTATATTGCGTGTGAATCAATTACACAATACACAGCAATTCATGAACTTGTTACAGAATCTACAGCATGCTTTGCAAACAAGAAAAAAATTACAGTTGATTTTATGTTTTGATGATTCGGGAGAAACTGCTGTTTATGCGCAGGCCGTCCATGCTTATTTACGTACAGCACAATGTGAGTTTCCTGAGTTGCATTACAGTGTTGTTCTATTGCCTTGGGAGTTGAGTCCCCAACTCTTACCACGGGTTGCCCACAGCCAATTGCCTACGTGGGTTAAAGTAAACCGGGAAGGTGTTTTTCATACTCAATATTATCATACGGTCATCCCGAAGAAGAATGAGGCTCGTTTTTTATTCAAACAACATGGGGTATATGTTATTGCGGGGGGGCTTGGTGCGATTCCCCAAATTATTGCCCAATACCTGGTGACTCAATATCAAGCCCGCGTTTTACTTCTGGGGCGACGTCATCCATCTAAAGAAAACATTCACTGGTTACAACAAAACAACATCAATTATAAACAAGTTGATCTCAGTGATTATGAAGCACTGCATGCCTGTATGACTCACTTTGTTTTAGAGCATGGCGGAGTATTAAATGGTTGTATTCAGGCCGCGGGTGTGCAGCAAGATAGTTTAATTATCAATCAATCAGCTGAGGCAATTGAAACGGCATTAGCTGCAAAAGTAACAGGTACCTTGAATTTAGATAAAGCGACGAGGGCGTATCGTCTGGATCATTTTCTTTTGTTGTCTTCCTACTCTTCAATACTCGCTAATATTGGACAGTCTATTTATGCAGCTGCTAATGGATTTTTAGATGGTTTTGCCGTCTTACGTGAATCGTTGCGTATCAAAGGAGAATGTTTTGGATTTACGTACAGTATTAATTTGCCTTTTTGGGAGCAAGGAGGCATGCAGGTTAGTGATTCAGTATTAGCACGTATGCAAAAAGAGTGGGGAATGCAAGCGATTAGCAATTCCACCGGGTGCCGTATTTTAGAAACATTACCCGCATTATCCTGGCCGCAAATTATTGCGCATCAAGGACAGCAAGAAATCATTCTACAGCGATTAAATGATTCGAAATCGACGAAAAAATACAGGTCTGAAGTGAGTATGGAATTTAAACTCTTTGTGGTCAACACGATTAAAAAAATATTGGAACTTGAGGGGAATTTTGAGCTAACAGCCTCTTTTGGTGATCTTGGTTTTAACTCAATTTTATTTACTGAGCTAGCCAATGAGTTGAATGATACATATGATTTGGCAATTACACCGGCCACATTTTTTGGTTATAAAACCGTTGCCGAATTCATTAGTAATTATGAGCAAGCCAAGCCTTCTACGGAGGCGATGGTCCAATCTGAAGAGGTAAAGCCATTAATCCAGCATCATTCGGTTGACGAGGATCTGCCGGTCATTATTGGTTACAGCGCATTATTGCCAGGTTGTAAGAGTTTAAATGATTTTTGGCAGTTGTTAGTGAATCAACACCATGTGTTTAGTCAAACCCCTGCGAATCGCTTGCATTATATGCAACAACATCCTGGCGCGTTTATTGATGCTGTTGATGCATTCGATGCCGCTTTTTTTAATCTATCACCGTTTGAAGCCATAGTGATGGATCCCCAGCAACGACTGTTATTGCAGGAAGTATGGCATGCTTTGGAAATGGGAGGAATCAATCCATTAAACTTGAAAGGCTCGGCAACGGGTGTCTATGTGGGGGCGTCAACTTTTGATTATGCGAAGTTATTAACGCGATACCAAGTGAGTAATCCCTATATACCAGTTGCAACAGTACACAGTTTATTGGCGAATCGAATATCTCATTATTTTGATTTAAGTGGGCCTAGTGAAGCAGTGGATACCGCATGTTCCAGCAGTTTATATGCTTTGGATCGCGCTGTGAAAGCCATCAATCAAGGGGAGATTGAACAAGCAATTGTATGTGGGGTTAATTTGTTACTTGATGATGAGTTTTTTAATGCGTTCACTCAATCAGGAATGTTGTCCGCTACGAAAATCTGCAAGCCATTTGACAAACATGCCGATGGATACATTAGAGGGGAAGGTATCATTGTAATTATTCTCCAGAAACAAGCGCAAGCACGGGCACAAAATAATACGATTTATGCGAAGATTCTTGGCAGCGGAGTAAATCATACGGGTAAAGCAAATACGCTCACATCACCCAGTTCAAAAGCACAGCAGAAATTGTATGAACATGTTTATAGCTCCATTGATATCGCGCGCATTAGTTATATTGAAGCCCATGGTACAGGAACTCCTTTAGGCGATCCTATTGAGTTGGAAGGCTTGAAAAATTTTGTTGCCGATAAAAATGTATCGATTGAAGTAGGTTCAGTTAAGGGCAATATCGGTCATCTGGAGCCAGCCTCAGGATTGGCTGGATTGATAAAAATTTTGCTGATGTTTCAGCATCAAATGATACCAGGACAAGCGAATATATCTGAAATCAATCCCTACCTTGCCTTGCAGCAATCAGGACTTTCAATCAGTCAGAAAACTCATGCATGGCAACAAAAGCAAATTAACGCCGCATTAGTTCCTCGTTGTGCAGCTGTAAGCTCTTTTGGTTTTGGCGGAGTTAATGCGCATGTTGTTTTAGAACAAGGTACTATGATTCAACAACATCCTGCAGAATCTTTTGTGCCATTGATTCCTCTTTCTGCTGCAAATGAAGCAAGCTTGCGTATCTTGGTGAAGAGTTACATTGACTGGTTGTGCGAAACATCTCATTTTGATCCACAAAGTTTCTGTTTTACCTTGCAAAAAAGAAGGGTTCATCAACGCTATCGGGTGATTTTCCAATGGCATAATCAGCAACAATTAATCCAGCAGATGCAAAGTTGGATCGACTCATCTGCAATGCCTCGGATTAGCGATGATTATCAATCCATGGTACACGCGTATCTGGCGGGTGATGCTGTATTTAGTACTGCAGCACACCCGAATGAAATGATGCCAGTCCATGAGACTCCGGCGTATCCATTTCTCCGTAAAAAAATCTGGTTTAAAACTCAAGAAAACCAATGGGTGTATGTGAAAAAAGAGTTGCATGCGGAAATGACGCATCAACCATTATATAACCAAAATATTGTAATCATTCATGCGGGATGTTTTACCGAAACACTAAAACTGATTAGCTCACAACTCGAAAAAAATAATAAAGTTTTAAGTTATGACTTGAGTTACTTTAATCCCGATGAGTTTCAGTTATTTTTAGAGGCACATGCGGATATCGATCGCTTTATTATTTATCCTCAGTACCCTGATTTTAATCTAGAGATTAATTTTTTTAACCAAGATCCGCTTAGCCTGCTTAAACCTTTATTTGATTTATTGAAAACTACATTAAGCTCCTGCTTATTTACAAAGAAAATTAATATTGAATGGTATTCTTATGTTGCTAAAGCCAATCATCCTCAGGTGGCAATGGTTTGTGGTTTATTGGGTTCCTTAGCTAAAGAAATGCCCCATTGGCACTTGAAACATTTTATTATTGATACACCTTTGGAGCGATCGATGCTGGAAATGGTTTATCCAGGGCCACATCAAACAATTCAATATCGAAATAAACAGTACTGGTTCGCTTCTCTGGAGTTAGCTCCTGATTGTGAAGAAAACGATTTTCTCATAACCCATGGGACTTATTTGATTCTTGGGGGGATGGGCGGTATTGGTCGTCGTTTGGCGCAGTTTTTAATTGACTCGTATCACGCTAAAGTCATTCTTGTAGGGCGTAGTCCTCTAAGTGAAGAAGGACGGCAATTTTTACATACTTATGGTGAGCAGATTGAGTTTATTCAAACGGATGTGACACGTGAAGCAGAATGTGCTTTGCTGATTAAATACCTTCACGTGAAACATCCTGTCATTCATGCAGTATTTAATTTGGTCATGCAATTACAAGACAGCACCGTTGATTCAATGACTTGGCAACAATTTAGTCATGTGATTCATGCTAAATTATTTAGTGCTTATTTTATTTATCAATTGCATCAACAGATACAAATAAACGCTGCAGTAATTTTTTCTTCCATGCAAAGCAGTGCCTGTCTTGCCGGACAAGCCAATTATGCAGCAGCCAGCAATGCCTTGGATGCATATTGCTTGCGCCTGGAACAGGAAACCGCGTTACCAATTAAAATTATCAATTGGAGTATTTGGCAAGAAGTCGGGGCTGTCACGGATTCCTTTTACCTTGAACGAGCGCGCGATTTAGGATTTATTCCTTTAACGACACAACAAGCATTGGAGGCGATGCTACTTGGTTTAAATAGCCAATATACCCAGTTCGCGATTCAAAATAAGAGTGTGCCGCAAAGTCCGCCGACACCATTTATTCTACCCATTAAAGCAGGATTAGATGGTGTGAACCAATTCGTTTATTGCTTGGCATCTGATTTGCGGAAAAAGCATGCTTTGGTGAACAATGTAGTACCCAAATACACTCAGCTGGCCACTTATTTAAACGAGTTACCTCAAATTTCATCTACCAATGAATCATTGCATCATTTGCTTGAACGCTGTTGCCAACAACATACTGCTTATGAAGCATATTATCGTTTGGCGTATTTGTGTTATTTGGACTATGAGCTCATATTAGGGGGAATCAAGACCCCAACAGAAATTGTTTTTTCAGAAGATGGGCTTAAATTATTGTGCGCTCTTTATGCCCAAAGCCCTGAGTCAAAAATGTGTAATCAATACATCGCGCGATATATCGACGAATATCTCAAGAGCAGCAATAAGCGAGTAAAAATACTGGAGTTGGGTGCTGGGGTAGGGGCAACAACAGAAACGTTGCTCGATGTCTTGAATGGCTATGAGCAGATAGATTATTACTATACGGATGTCTCTTCATTTTTCTTGAATCAAGGTAAAAAATTACAAGAACAAGCGCATTTTAATTTGTACTGCGACCATTTAGATTTGAATCATTTGGAAGAGTTGGCTGATGGATCTTTTGATGTGGTGCTTGCTTCGAACGTAATCCATTTGGCCGATGATTTAGAGTTTACCCTTAAAGAATTGCAACGCCTTCTTAAGCTGCAAGGGATATTCTTACTCAATGAGGCAGTTCAGGAACAAGCGTATTTGAACTTTATTTTTGGTTTATTTGACGGCTGGTGGCAAGCGAGTGGCGTTGAGCGATTAAATGCTTCTCCTTTATTAAGCCAGGATCTCTGGCTGCAAAAGTTAACCGCAGCAGGTTTTGTTGTCTCAGAACAGCATTTGCGTGATCAAGAAAAAGCACAAAAGGTATTTTGTTGTCATAGGAAGTACTCTGGTTCCCTCTCATCCGCCCTGCGGGCATCATCTCTGCATGAGCGGGGAGAGGGGATGATCGCGCAGCAAATTGCTGAATTTATTTGCGCAGCACTTCATTTACCCAAGGGACACATTCTTGAATCGGATCGTCCTTTGGCAGAAATAGGTCTTGATTCGATTACCGGCGTTAGTTTGATAACCAACATTAATAAAGCATTTAATTTGTCATTACGCACAGCTGTTATTTTTGATTATCCCACTTTGCAGCGTTTAGTAGCTTTTGTTCATTCTCAGCTAAAGAGGAAAGAGCCCATTGTTACGGAAAGGCCGCCTGTAGATTTATTTGCGGGAGAGTTAATTGATGATTAGGCAACGGCGTAAATATACTTACACTCCTCAAAGTAATCAGTACTGGCTAGCGCATCAGATTGATGGTCATTATGTGTTCCCGCTCGATAATTTGCTCATGATGATTTACTCAGCCTTGAGGCCTTTAGCTACAGCACAAATCGTGCAATTAACTGGGGTTGAATTAAAAAAATTATTAATTGCTGAAAAAGAACACGCGATCAATTTGTATCTGGAAATCGATCCAATAAATCATTACTGCTTCATTGAGCAATTGCATGATGATGGAACCAAAGAATTGGTATTACAGACTACTTATCAATTCGAGTCGCCCAATAAAATGACCAGAATATGGAAGAATGCTGATAATTTAGTAAAGAATGATTTTTATCAGAACGATTCATTACACTACTTAGGCGATTGTTATCGGGTTATTGAACAATATAATGATGTTCATGAATCATTTTCTGCAGCATTAAGTCCAAAGGCCAGTTATCCTGCGGTTTTAGGCAGTATGCTGCATTCTTTGATTTACCTTAACGATCCTTATTTTGCGCAAAACCCTCGACCCGGACTGCCCAAGACAATAAAACGCGTTTTATTTCATGTGTCGAATCAACCCAGTGCTTTTTTATTTGCTAAAGATCAAGAGGCTACGATTTTTGATGCACAGGGAAATTGGCAAATCATTATGGAAGGAGTTGAACTGACGCGATCCACTACAACAAAAAATAAATCGCTTAAAGAGCCTTTGGATATTGCTGTAATCGGTATGGCGGGTCAATTTCCGCAAGCTGAAACAGTAGAAGAATTATGGAATTCTTTATGTGATGGATTTAATGCAATTACCTCCTTGGAAAAGCGGGGAGAACACTATTTACGTGAACCCAATCATGCTGGATGGTTGGATGATGTTTTTGCTTTTGATCCTGACTATTTTCACATACCAAAAATTGAAGCCCAAGCGATGGACCCGCAACAGCGATTATTTTTGCAAACGGCCGCTGCTGCTTTAATGGATGCGGGTTATTCACCAATGGAACTTCCTGATAAATTCTGCGGAGTTTTTGTGGGGGCAAGCCAAAATAGTTATTTGACACACAGTCAACAGAAACCGATAGCCCAAAGTTTTTGGGGAAATGCTCCCGCAGTCATTGCCGGACGAGTTTCTTATACCTTTAATCTGACCGGACCAGCAATTACGTTAGATACTGCTTGCTCTTCTTCTTTAGTTGCCATACATCAAGCCTGCCAGGCGATTATAAATGGCGAATGCACGAGTGCTCTTGCTGGCGGGGTATTCATTATGAGCAGTGATGATTTTCTCCAGCAAGCACATCATGCCAAAATGCTTTCTCCAGATTATGCATGTCAAACATTTAGTGATAAAGCGAATGGGTTTATCCCTGGTGAAGCAGTAGCTTGTGTTTATTTGAAGCCTTTAAAACAAGCGCTTAAAGACAAGGATCCCATTTATGCAGTAATCAAAGCCAGTGGTGTGAATCAAGACGGACAATCAAATGGAATTACCGCTCCAAATGGTTTAGCTCAAACAGAATTGATGCAACAGATCTATTCTTCATATGGTTTGTCCACTGATGATCTCGCTTATATTGAAACCCATGGAACAGGTACAGAACTTGGGGATCCTATTGAAGTACATGCGTTGCAGCGATTATTTGCAACACATGAAACGAAGTCTGAAAAATCCTGTGGTTTAGGAAGCATCAAGTCCAATATTGGTCATACAGTCCATGCGGCCGGAGTGTGTGGTTTTATCAAAAGTGTTTTATGCAGTTATTTCCAAAAAATTCCAGCAACACTTCATTGTGAACGTGAAAATCCGCAGATTGATTTTGCCAGTACCCCCTTTTATCCGGTTAAAGAATTAAGTCCATGGCCTAAAAATAAATCGCTTGCGGCTGTAAGTTCATTTGGGTTTTCTGGTACCAATGCACATCTGGTCATTCAACAATTTGCAACTCAGAATCGGCCTAAGTTTCCAGTATACCCATTTAAAAAAATTCATTGTTATTGGCAGAAAGCCCAAGAATATATGTTATCTGCTGAGCAGACATATTTCAGTCAGCATCAGGTAAATCATCAGGCCATTTTACCAGGAGTTGCGAGTCTTGCTTTAACTCAGTATTTCCTTAATGAATTACCGTTGTATTGTGTGAATGTGCGATGGCTTAAAGCGTTGCCTGCGCTTAATCCATGGCTGAAGATTAATATGAGTAAGACTCATAACTCCATTGAATTGCTTTATGATGGAGATTCGTTTTTTAGAGCAGAATTTGCAGAGCGGGAAAGGGAATTAGTTTCTTTTAATCTGCATGAATTTAAATGTATTCCTAACGCAATTGACTGTACTGAATTTTATCGCTGTTTTGAACAAGCAGGAATTCAATATGGTCCTGATCTAAAAAACATTACGCAACTTTTTGCCTCTGAGGAGCGAGTTTTTGCACCTATTCGATTTAATGGGGATTTTAGCGAGTTTTTATTTAATCCCTATCTCCTTGATGCGGCGTTACAAACCGTTGGCTATTTCACCTTGTATCAACAACAACCGCTTTCTTTACCGGTGAGTGCTAAAAAAGTGGTGCTTCTCAAGAAACTGGTAAATCATGCTTTAGTGTGTACGCAAAAAGTAGGACCTCTCAGTTTCCATATTCAAATTTTTGATGAAGATGGGGCATTGTGTGTCGTGATTGAAGAATTAACGGCGCATTATCTTGTAACATCGTATCCCCATGCTACGTCGTGCGGCTTGTCCTCGGGATCCAGAACTTTTGAGGCATCATTGGATGGTGCAGATAAATTGCGGGACGTAGGCATAAATGAGCAGATGCAATATACATCCGCAGATCTAGCGCCTGCAGCCAGTGGTCTATCTACTGATGTATATAGTGCGGGAGTCGATATGGAAAAAGAATCGACGCAAGAGTTAGTCTATTCGATTTTTTCCCATCGGTTGAATATGACGCCTGATGAACTAAAGAAAATTGGTCAATTCAGTAAGCTTGGATTAGATTCTTTATTGGCTATGGATATTATTTTTGATCTGGAGGTTCATTTTGGCAGTCAACCTAAAACGCTTTTATTTGAACATACTACGTTTGCTGAGTTAATAGAACATTTCAGCAACCCTATCCCTCAACGAGTCGAAAAAACACAGTCAGAGCGTTTGTTGCACACGATGTCTTCGACAACGGATATGGCAATTATTGGGATGGCCGTTAATTTCCCCCAAGCCTCGGATTTCTCTTCATTCATCGAGGTCCTTGAGAAAGAGAAAAATTGCATTCAGGCAATTGCTGATCGGAGTTATGGTTTTGGTGCATTGCTCGAAAATGCCAATGATTTTGATGCTTTATTTTTTAATATTGCACCCAACGATGCATTGATTATGTGTCCGCAAGAGCGGATTATGTTGCAAAATGCCTGGCATTGTTTCGAAGATGCAGGAATTCGTCTTGGCGATCAATCTCATTCGGTTGCTGTGTTCATTGGTGCAATGAATAATTTTTATCAATTAACGGGTTTTGAAAAAAGCTTAAAAGAACAAAAAACGGTTTTAGCGAATTCAACTGCCGCGAGTATTGCAAATCGAATTTCCAGTGTGCTTAATTTTACCGGGCCGAGTCTTACGCTTGACAGTATGTGTTCTTCTTCATTAACCGCATTACATTTGGCAATGCAAGCCATTAATGCCAATGATGCCTCTATGGCTTTGGTGGGAGGGGTCAATCTCATTAGTCATGATTATAAATATCAAGAACTCTTACATCGAAATATGCTATCGCTTCAGGGACATTGTGCCAGTTTTGGGGAACAAGCCGATGGCTATGTTCCCAGTGAAGGGGTAGTGAGCGTTTTAATCAAACCCTTACATGCAGCAATTAGTGATGGAGACCGTATCCATGCCGTGATTAAGGGTAGTAGCATTGCTCATAATGGTACCAGTTCAGGTTACACGGTTCCTAATGCAAATGCCCAAGCAGAAGTAATTAAAAAAGCAATCGCAAACGCAGGATTAAAGCCTGAAGACATCAGTTATGTGGAGTGCCATGGTACTGGGACCCAATTAGGGGATCCGATTGAAATAAAAGGTTTAAATAAAGTATTTTCCGAACGTAATACGCCCTGCTTTATTGGTTCATTAAAATCAAATTATGGACATATGGAGGCTGCGGCAGGGCTTGCGGGTATTGTCAAAGTAATTGCACAAATGCAACAAAAAAAGCTTTATGCAAGTCTGCACGCGAGTTCATTGAATCCTAATATTCAACTGCCCGAATCATTAATTGTATGTCAAGCTCAAACGAGTTGGTCTGTTCATCCACAAGACCATTGTTATTATGCTGGCGTGTCCAGCTTTGGTGCAGGTGGTAGTAATGCACATGTGATTTTACAAAGTTTTGAACATACCATTAAACCTAAAGTTAGCCCATTGCCGCGAACGGCATTTCAAAACAGACGCTATGCTCATGATGTTGAGAAAAGCACGGTTTCAGACCGATTCTATGAGTATGTGTGGCAGCAACGGGAAATATCCCCTGATAATAAACCTCTTGTGTCGCCTGAATCTCATAAATGGATGGTGGTAAGCACTAAAAGCAATGAGGCAGTGATAAAAAAGCTTCTATCTCAAAATGCAATGCACATCATTTGTACATCACAAAACGGATGCTACTTAGCCCAAGAGGGAAGCGCAATAACGCCAAAACAAATCATTGAGTTATTGAATGATGATTTTGTACTGCTTGATTGTTGCAATGATGAGTTAGACCTCATTGACCATTTGAGTTTTTTGCAACACGTTGCTCTTGCCGCCAAAAAAGGAACGATACTTCAGATTTATGATAGGCCATCACCTAATTTGGATGTGATTGCTTATTTTCTACGGTGCATGAATGGACAAACCATAGGCTTAAAAACGGCTACATTACAGGTGGAGCAACAGTTACTTACTTATGAGCTCATTCAACACGAGTTAAGTCAGTTAAACCTTGATTATCATAAGATTCGTTATGCGCAAGGAAAGCGATTAATTCAATTATTGCAAGAGCGTGAATATAAAAAATCAGTTTCAATTTCAATTGAATCGGAAAAGGTCTACTTAATTACTGGCGGTACCAGTGGTATTGGTGCGGAGGTTGCAAAGTGGCTGGTTGCGAGTGGCGCACGTCAATTAATTTTAACTGGTATTACCCCATTACCCCAAGAAACTTTATGGGAGCATTATCTGCACTCACCCTGTAAGGCAGGAAAAACTGTTCAATTGATACATCAATTAAAAAAACAAGGCTGTGCGGTTTATTACTATATTGGTGATTTAGCTCAAGAGGAATTATTTGCTTCCTTTTTAAAGATTGTTATGAATGAAACAGATCGTTTTGGTTGGATTTTCCATTGTGCAGGTGTCACGCCAAAGCAAACCAAGTCACTCACTGAACTTACCAAAAATGAGTTCACACAAATGTTTCATCCAAAAAAAGCAGGGCTTGACGCGTTATGGTCCATAGTAAATTCTTATGGATTCGAACGATTGGTTCTTTTTTCTTCGGTATCTTCTGTTCTGCCAGAGCTTGCGATGGGTGTTGTTGATTATGCTTTGAGTAATCATTATTTGAACGCATTTGCCGAAGTTCACCCTGGAACAGTATTGAGTATTGCTTGGCCTGCATGGAGTGAGTTTAGTAAAAATGCGGAGCGAAGCAGCAGTTATCAACGAAGCCAACTCGGAAGTTATGAAACCAACGAAGCCCTGGCTTTACTGACAACGTTATTAGCCCGGGTAACGACTTCTTCGGTCATCATGCCAAGTAAAAATGAACTGTCGCTAAATACCCCTTTGCCAGAGCAGCGAGTATCCATTCAAAGCAATGTATTAGAGACATTAAAGCGGATTCTTATGGATGTGGTCGGTGTCACTGAAGATGAGATTAAGCTGGATAGGAGTTTTGCCGAATATGGAGTTGATTCGGTTCTATTGATGGCTTTATTAAAGAGGATCGAAACGGTAATGGGTTTGATGCTCGCTGCTGAAGTAATTTTTGAACACAATACGCTTGCTCGATTAGCGGCTCATGTCCAGCAAATCAATGGCTTTATACCAGAGACATTGAGCAAACCGGTTATGGCATCTAAGCAACCAAACAATCCCAAAAAAATTGCAGTTATTGGTATTGGATGCCAGTTCCCTGGTGCCAATAATGTGCAGCAATTTTGGGATAATTTGCTGCACGCTAAAATTTCGATTACTCCCATTCCTAAAGAGCGTGTTGACCGAATTGAATATGCTGCTTTTCATGGCGGATTTATTCATGAACATGCATTTGGAACTGCGCTTGATTTTGGATTTTCTGACAAGCATCAACGGCAAATTAATCCAATGGTTACGCGTGCTTTGGCATTAAGTCAGCAGGCAATTTTTGATGCCGGTTTTACAAAGGAAACAATTAAAGGGATGAATGCGGGGGTATTCGTAGGCGCTCGTGCAGATTTTAGTGGGCCGCAAGAGATTAACCATTTTACCATTATTGGTCAGGGACAGAATTTTATTGCGGCCCATATCAATCATTTTTTTGATTTACGCGGCACGGCAGAAGTCGTTGATACGGCCTGCTCTTCCTCTTTGGTTGCTTTGCATCATGCAGTTTCTGCGCTGAGGGCAGGGGATATTGAACTGGCCTTGGTCGGTGGTATTGATGGGTTAGCAAATACCCGGCCTTTTGCCTTGATGGATGCTGCTAAAGCATTATCACCTGATTTCAGGTGTCGCCCTTTTGATGTTCGTGCTAATGGCATTGTCCTTAGTGAAGGCGGTGGTTTCGTAGTTTTAAAACCTTTGGAGCAAGCAATTGCAGATGGAAATAAGATCTATTGTGTTATTGAAGGCATAGCGGTCAATAATGATGGAAATACTATGGGGTATACGACCCCGAATCCTAAAGCCCAGCAAAAAGTGATTCAAAAAGCATTAGCCGATGCCGGTTTGACAGCACAACATTTGGACTATGTCGAAATGCATGCTACTGGCACAGAATTGGGTGATCCCATGGAGTTACAGGCATTAACTCATGTTATAGGACATTCATCCAATAAAAAATGTGTTGTAGGTGGTGTGAAAGCAAATATAGGTCATACTTTAAGCGCTGCAGGGATGGCTGGATTTATAAAGTCGGCTTTATGCAGTTACCATCGTTGTTTGTTGCCGCAGCCCGAAAAAATAACACCAAATCCCCGTTATGATTTTGCCAACTCTCCTTTGTGTTTGCTTGATGAACCAAAACTCTTAGATAGGACTCGTACTCATTATTTTGGCGTGAGTGCTTTTGGTTTTGGGGGAACAAATGCTCATGTCATTCTTTCAAGCGGGATGCCAGAGCCACAATCAATAAAGCTTGCCGTTTTGCCGCGGGAAGAAATGTATTCCGAAATAATGGATGAATTTTTTGATGTTGAACGAATTTAAAATTAAATTAAATGCGGATAATTATCTGGTTGCAGATCACCGCATTGATGGGGTCCGTGTACTACCAGGCATTGCTTACTTGGATATCATTGCTCGCTGTTTTCAGTCCGAGTTTTTTGAGCTCACCCAAGTGACTTATCCTCATGCTGCCAAAGTGCAAGCAGGTGAAACGATTGTTTTGATTGTTGCTTATGATTCCCAACGTCATACCATAGAAATCTACCATCAGGAACACGGTCAGAATATTGTCCATTTCAAATCAATCGCAGAATTCAAAAGACCAAAATTACCCATATTGATTCACCTGCCAAAAGCAAACGAACAAATCCATTCAATGAGCACCATATATAGCCTGGCGCGTGCTTCATTTATTGAGCATGGTGAATTTATGCAGGTGAGTGGAAGCACATACATCAATGCGCCACAAATCGCCATGGAATTGACTTTAGGTAGTAAAGCACAACCTTATTTATCGTCTTTTTATTTACATCCTGCTTTATTGGATGGCGCTACTTTTGCCATAGCTGCATTGCATTTTGATGAAGTAGTTCATGCCGGTCCCGACATGGGATATTTACCGTTGGGAATTGATAAAGTGAGCGTTTTTGCGCGTGTAACGACTGCAACATTGGTAGTAAAAGCCGAAATAATGCCAACGCCTCATGAGTCGTTAATCAAATGTCGAATTCAATTATTTACACCTGCAGGCGATTTAGTAGTCGTTCTTGAAGGATTAACAAATAAGCGATTTCAGCGCCAGCAATTTGGGCAGCAAGAAGTGACGCAGTCTGTGACTGTGTTACCAACCGTTCATGGTGATACCCAGAAAAAAATTGAAGTATTGATTAGGAATCATTTACAGGATGCCCCTGAATTTTTAGAGCCGCATGTTTCTTTTTTTGATTTAGGTTTTGATTCCAGTAGCTTAATCGCTTTGGTTGATGTATTAGAACAACAATTTGATTTAGAACTTTATCCGACTTTATTGTTTGAACAAAATACGTTGGAAAAATTAACTGAATATATTAATTCGTATGATTCTTTGCCTCGTGAAAGCGACAGTGTTGGTCCGACTGAACAATTACCAAAGCAATTAGAAAATGCTGATTATGCACTTTATGTTCCAACAAAAACTAAAATAAATCGAAGCCTCAATGATAAGCGAATATTGGTTATTAATGACCGCTTAAACGATGACCAGGCACTGGAGTTTTATCAAGAACATTCTAAAGAGGATTGGATTATTTATGATGGCCGTTATCATCAAACGGATCTGGATTTGCATACTGTTTTGAATCGTTTGGTACAAACATTTGCCCGGCTTTTATCTGGGATACAAGGAAAGTTGCCTTCATTGGTTGTGGGGTTGTCACCTAAGCAAGCAATTTTAATTCATTCGGTTTCTGCTTTTTTTTCATGTCTTGCTAAAGAATATCCTCAACATCAATTCTCGATTTTTGTAAGTGATGAATGCGTCAAAGAGAATACTAAGGATTTGTCGAGTATGGAGGGATGTGTTTACCTCCATCAAGATACGCTTTATGCCGCAAGTTACATCAAACTCCAATTGAATCATGCGCTGCCTTGTTCAAGTTTTAAAACAGGCGGCAGCTATTTGATTGTTGGCGGCCATGGAGGATTAGGCCGTTTGCTCACGCGTTATTTAAGCACGCAATATCAAGCCAAGATCCATGTCGTTGGACGAACTAAAAAGATCGTATCGGATGAGAATGTCACTTACTATCAATTGGATGTATGCGATGTTGATGCAGTAAATCATTTTTTCGCGACACATGATTTTCCTATTGATGGTTTGTTTTATTTAGCTGGTGAAAAACATGATCGGTTGCTGATGAATATTAGCCCCGATGATATTGAAAAAACGGTGCGTTCCAAATTAGATGGCTTGCGGGTCATTCATCATGCGTTACAGCATAAGTCAATTGATTTTTATTGCCTTTATTCTTCTTTATCTGCAGAGATAGGCAATCTTGGACAAAGCATCTATGCTGCAGCCAATGCAGCTTTAAATGCTTATGCCTGCGAACAAGAACAATTACGCCTTGCAGGAAAACATCCTTCTCGCTTTATTAGTATCAGTTGGCCTTATTGGTCCGAAGGCGGGATGGAAATCAACGCGCTTCAATTGCAAAAATTGCAAGAGGAATATGGAACTGTTCCTTTAAAAGCGTCCCATGCTTTTCCATTGTTGGAGCGTGCATTTGCGGCAAATGTACCCCATGTTGTGATTGCTAATCCCGCGTTGCTCAAACATCGTTTATTAAAATCACAAGAATGCCCGCTTGATAAGTTTCAGACCCAGCCTGAAGTGCCTGATATCAATGAACAAGACATTGCAATTATCGGAATTTCATTTCAATTACCTGATGCAGCCAACTTGGAGGAACTTTGGAGTAATTTAGCCGCTGGTAAAAGTTCCATTAAAACGGTACAGCGAAATTGGCATTATACCCCCTATCCCTGGGGTGGATATTTGGACGATATTGCCAGTTTTGATCCTTTATTTTTTAATATCTCGCCTCGTGATGCGGCGTTAATTGATCCACAAGAGCGATTGTTTTTAGCGAATGCCTGGCATTGTTTGGAAGATGCGGGTTATGCTCAGCTTCAAGAGAAAAATATTGGTGTGATTGCAGCATCCATGTTTCATCTTTATCAAAACTATGGTGTGGAGCAATACCAACAGGATGCTGACGTTAAATGTCCCCAATCATCAGGAGCCAGTATCGCAAATCGTGTTTCCTATGCGTTGAATTTGACAGGTCCTAGTTTCTCTCTGGATTCCATGTGCTCCTCCTCACTTACTGCGATTGATTTAGCCTGTCGTTATTTAGCAAATGATGAGGTCGATGCCATGTTGGTTGGGGGCGTGAATCTTTGTTCACATCCTTATAAATTAGCATCGTTGGTACAAAATAAATTCTTATCGCCTACGGGCAAAAGTGCCCCATTTCAGGAACAAGCGGATGGTTATGTTCCGGGGGAGGGCGTTGTAGTCCTTCTGTTGAAGAATGCAAAAAAGGCACTCGCTGATGGGGATTCAATCTATGCACTGATTAAAGGTTTGGCTTTAAATCATGGGGGAATGGGGAGTGGATTTACTGTACCTAATGCTTCTGCACAAGCAAAAGTGATGCAACACGCTTTAGCCAAAGCGAGGATTATGCCCGAGCAAATTGATTACATTGAGGCACATGGAACAGGAACGTCTTTAGGTGATCCTATTGAACTAGCTGCATTAAAGCAGGTGTTTGGTTCGCGTTCGGTACAGAAACCATTGTATGTGGGTTCGATAAAAAGTAATTTTGGGCATTTGGAAGCCGCTGCCGGAATGGCCGGTATTGTGAAATTGGTTGCGCAATTTCAAGCTCAGGCATTAGCACCTTCGATCAATGCATTGCCACTAAACCCGGGATTAAATATTGATGATGTACCAATTGAAATAATTACACATTATCTGCCACAACAAACACTTCATTTTGCTGGCCTGAGTAGTTTTGGTGCGGGTGGTAGTAATGCACATTTAATTTTACAAAATGGGTCACATAAACTATACCCGCGCCCCAAAACCCAATATAAAAATCAAAATTATTGGTTGTCTCATTCAGAAACAGTGACTCATCTTTGTTATCGAATGGACATCGTTCCTTGTACTTTGGAGCCCATTGCACATTTTGAAGAACTATATCAGCTGGATAGTGGAGTTCAGCCGATGTATTTCAAACGAGCTAACGCGGAAACACGATTAAAAAAAGCGGTGATTGTTTTTGGGGAAGCAAGTCATCCATCAGAACAGCTTATTGCCCTGTTAACCCAATGTATTGCGGTGAATCCTGAGGTTCAATTTATATTAATCCATCAGAGTCGTAGTCATTGGATGGAGTCGCATGCGTTGATGATGTCGTTGCCGAATCAATTAAAACATTATCAGAAGAATATTTTGATTTCTCATTTATCCAGTTTGCCTGCTTCTGAGGTAGTGAGCATAGTAAGTAACGAAGCGCAACAGCGTGATCATCGCTTGGTGGCTTATGATACGACGCGTCAAACGATTGCTTTAAATTTAGTAACAACAGCGGTTCAACCGCGACGAATCAATCCTGAACTGCGCGTTGTCGTATTGGGTGGTTTAGGCTCTATCGGATATCAATTTTGCCACACTTTAATTGCGGCTGGAATTTATCGATTTAATGTTATTGGACGCAGTGCTCTTGATTCGCAACGACAACAGATGCTTGCTGATTTAGGAGGTGAAATTCATTACATCCAACATGATTTTTCGAATCCATATCATTCATCTTTTTCTTATGATGTTATCATTAATTGTTTGGGCGTGATGCCTGGACAAAGCAAAAATGAAGCGGCACAACGAAAAAAATTACATTATCACTTAAGTCAATTTATTCAACAAAATCATCCGCAAAAATTAATCAGTATTTCTTCTTTATCTGCATTAGCTGGATTTAGTACGCAGGATGACTATGCAGTTTATAATGCATCTTTGATTGCATTTACTGCGTATTGTCAAGAACATGTGTGTGTCTACTTGCCTTTTGTGATGACGGAAACATCGCAATCCCCGGATCAATTAAATTGGTTAACGTGGAGTAAAAACACTCAGGGTTTAGAGCCGTTAAAGACTGGTGACTTAAAGGTTATTTGCCGCCAGCTACTCACTCTACCTGCAGGGGAGTACATTCCATTTCAGGGCAATCCCCAGCAATTTCATAAGTATTTAACCCAAGAATGCTTCAATGTTCCGCTTCAGAAATTACCTGAACGCATAAGCCTTAATGAAGGTTATTCCTTATATGAATTAATCGAATCGATCATCGGGGTTTCTGCGCAGCAGGTTAAAGATGAGAATACATTTTATCAATTGGGATTTAATTCCTTGACACTGAGTGAATTAGCCGAAGCAATCACGACACATTATCAGGTGCAAATTGCTCCCAATCAGTTTTTTGAATTCCATACCGTAAAGAAACTACAAGAATATTTGCTGGAAAATAAAAGAAATACTCCTGATTTTCCTCTAAAGCGATTGGATTCGACCTTATCCAATGTGGTTATTTGTGGCTATTATTGTTCTTTCCCTCAATGTCCTACTCCAGAAGATTATTGGCAGGCTTTATTGGCAAGAAAAGATTGCACCCAAATGCCTTTAAAAATGCGTTTTGAGAATCAGGATGATGAATCACTTAAAATGGGTTTCATTGACCATTATGCGGATTTTGATTTTGCTTTCTTTGAGATGGGTTTGGAACAAGCAAAATATATGGATCCCCAGCAGCGCAAGTTATTAGAGCTTTCCTGGCATGTGTTCGAAGATGCAGGAGTTGCACCATCCTCATTAAAAGGAAAAAACATCGGTGTATTTGTTGCCATTCAATTTGATGATTATGCTCGTTTATTGGATCGCAATCAGATAAACAGCCTTTATCAAATTACGGGGTGTGCGAAAACTTTTGCTGCAAACCGCATTTCACATTTCTTTGATTTTCATGGCCCCAGTGAAACCATTGATACAGCGTGTTCGAGCAGTGTTACCGCTTTGAACCGTGCTGTTCAAGCAATTAAGCACGGTGAATGTGAGTCTGCATTGGTCCTGGGTGTGAGTTTGCTTTGTGATGTAAAAACACTCGAGTTAACGACTCAGTTAAATGTTCTTTCGCCAACGAATTGTTGTCGTCCTTTTGATGCTCAAGCGGATGGGTATGTTAAAGGTGAAGGCTTGGCCGGTTTGTTTTTGGTCGGGGATGCTTTGGCTGTAGCGCAAAAGTTGCGTATAGAGGCGACTATCAAAGCGATTCATGTCAATCATGGGGGCCAATCACAATCACTAACCGCGCCAAATCCGGTGGCGCAAAAACAATTATTATCGCAAGTGTATCAGCATGAAATATCGGTTGAGGAAATTGATTATTTTGAGGCGCATGCGACTGCGACTCGTTTGGGAGATCCTATTGAGTTCTCGGTCTTGCATGAGTTATTTGCACAACGTACAAAACCGCTTTATATCGGTTCGGTAAAAAGTAATATAGGCCATACGGAGCCTGTTGCAGGACTTGCGGGGGTAATTAAAGGATTGTTGATGTTAAAGCATCAAATTATTCCACCGCAGGCGAATTTTCAGGAAGTTAATCCATTCATTCGGCTTGCAGAAAGCCCATTTCATATTGCTAAACAAGCCAAACCTGCTTTGTTGACAACGATCGCGATTAATAGTTTTGGTTTTGGTGGCAGTAATGGCCATTGTATTTTGACCCACCAGGGGATTTCGACGCAACAATTACCTAATTTGCCCTATGTACCGATTAAATTATCCGCCAAGACAAATGAGGCACTGGTAAGAATTTCAGCGCAACTGCTGGATTATTTAAGTTCTGCAGGTGAGCACTTTTGTATGACCCAATTAAGTTACTCCTTAAACGTAGGACGCGCTGATTTTGCGTGCCGCAAGCTATTGATTGTGGAAGACCTTGACGATTTGCGAGAGCAATTAAAACAGGGGGTTAAATCATCTAGTTCGTTGCAAAAAAATTTCTCAAGTGTTGATACGCTCCTTGAGTTGCGACATAGTCCCGATCAATTGAAGGATTATTTAAGTCAACTTGCTCTTGCATATCAAGAAGGGCAATTCATTGATTGGCAACATGTTTATAAGGAAATTGGAGCAATTCCGCTTGCATTGCCTGTTTATCCTTTTGCAACTCATTATTGTTGGTTTGCAGAGCATGCGAAATTAAAACCTGTAAGTAACGAGATTGAGTGTTATGAACCAATCTGGCGGAAAAAAACAGTCGAGTCTCTTGAGTTGAACCGTTATCAGCAGCTGGCTATTTTTTTGACGCGAGCACAAGAACAATCAGTAAAATACGCACTGCAACAAACTTCATATAAAGGGATGATTTGCTTTATCTTTGTTGACGAGCAGGATTCAGTAGACCACGGTGTTCAATGGCTGCAAGAACACTCTTGTGAGTTGATTTATTATTTTGCCGGGATGTGGGATGAACCGATAAACTCGACTTCCCTGATCAGCTCTCAGCGCTTCGGAATGGCTGGTTTTTTACATTTAATTAAAAAACTGAAAGAACTGGATTATCACGAAAAATCATTAACACTTTATGTATTCAGTAATAATGCTTATGGATTAAAACAATCGACGATTAATCCCTATGCAGCAAGCCTGCATGGTTTAGCCCAATCGTTAAAAAAAGAGCATCCATATTGGTTGATTGAATGCATTGATCTTGTGGACAATACGATTAGTGCTCATGCTCTTACTGTGTCAAATCAAGGTCAGGCTTATCCTTTGGTTTTAGCGCATGATGGGGTATGGCATCGGCAGCTTAAAGCAGTAAATCGTTCTTTAAATCATTCAGTACCTACTGATGAAGTCATCGTGCTTATTGGTGGTGATGGTCAAGTAGGGAAATATTTAGTGCCCAAGTTTATTGAGCGTAATCCCCGGGCACTCATTATTGCCAGTCGTTCTTCGATATCACGAACTGAAGGAATAATCCATTGGCGAACGGTGGATTGCACTGTCGCTGATGAAGTGGAGTCTTTGCTTGCAGAGGTGATTCAACGCTATGGAGCAATCGATTGTCTTTACCATTTAGGTGCTTGTTATGCCGAATCTCCGGTGAGTTCATTAAGCTATGAAGACTATTTGTCACAGATGTATGTTAAGGTATTAGGTACTTATCATTTAATTAATGCATGCCATCGTAGTGAAGTGAAGCATGTTGTCATTACCTCTTCAGTACAGGTTTATACACAAAATAAAAACAGAGGTGCTTACTCTGCAACCTGTTATTATGCGGATGCCTTAATTCAAGCCTTGCATTCTGAGAAAACAAAACTGGTTCATTGGGGGTTTTGGCAACAAGAAAATGAGGCCGCAAATCAACTGATGCTCTCCTCGGGTATTGCTCCAATTACCGCGGAACAAGGTTATTACTCCTTGCAATTGGCAGCCTGTTCGCCTCAATCTAATCTGAGTTTTTTTAATGTTTCACAATCAGTAAAAACAATGATGCCAATTTGTACCGATCCGCTAACTCAAGAAACCGAAGATTTGCTTCTTTTTAATCAAGGATTATCTGATTTAGAGTATTTTTGTTTTCACTTAATGAAACATTACTTGCTGACTCAAGGGGTTGTTTGGAGTCAGAGTAATTTAGCGGCAGGAGTGCATAAAGATTATGAAAATTATTATTTAGCATTAATCAATATGTTAAAAAATTTTGAACGAAGTCATCTTCCTCAGAATCCATATCAAATTAAGTCCCATGCTGAATTACTACACGATCAAGTGCAATTAATGAGAAAGTACCCCCAAATCAAATCTTTTGTACAATTACTTAGGGTTTGTGCAATGCATTTTACTGAGGTAGTTACCGGACAAAAAACCATCCAGCAGGTGATGTTTCCTTTTGGACGAGATGATTTAGTACGTGCTATTTATCAAAAAAATCTCTTGGCCCATTATTACAATCAAACCATTGCATCATTAGTTAAGGACATTAGTAGCGCACGTCCTAATCGAGTTGATATTCTTGAATTAGGAGGAGGGACTGGTGCTACCACCGAAGCAATACTAACCCAATGCTCCGATAAGGTTCGTTACATGTTTAGTGACATTAATCCTCAATTTGTTGCCCGGGCTAAAGAATACTCCACTCAGTATGCTGAGGTGGATACCTGTATTTTAGATATTAACAAGCCAGTGATGAGTAAACAATTTGATCTCATTATTGCAAGCAATGTATTGCATACAGCAGATGATATGCGTCAATGCCTGATGAATATTATTCCATTGCTCCGTGATGATGGCGTATTGATTATTAATGAAGCAACTGCAAATAGTTTATTTCTGGCATTTACTTTTGGCTTATTTAAGCAATGGCATACCAATAAAGATGAATACCGCATTCCAGCAAGCGCGTTACTTAATGCAGAAACGTGGCAAAAACTACTACAAGAGCTCGGTTTTGCGGTAGATGTGTTTGCGATGCCCAAAGAGGTGGAGCAATCGATTTTTGTTGCACGATTAAAAAATCGGCCTGGTCATCATACCTTGTTACAAAAATCGGTAGATTCACAAAATGACAGGGAGTTGATGCCAGCAAAAACTGCAAATTCAGATGAGTTATTGACACTATTAGCAAGACATGTACATTGTGCGGCAACTACTTTGGATTTAAATCAATCTCTGGCTCAATATGGCTTTGATTCATTGGCAGCAATCCATTTGGCAGAACAAATTAAATGTGAGCTAAAGATCAACATTTCACCAACGGTATTGCTTGAAAATGTTTCTTTATCGCAACTCATTAATTCTATTGCAAAGAAGAAGGAAGAACTTTTATGTTAAGTAATGAAGAATACACTGAGGTGAGAAAATCATTGAATTTTAAGCGACGACTTACCAAGAGTCTTAGCTTTCTAATTGCTGATATCGTGTTGCTTTGTGCTGCAGTTATTTTTCTGGGAAAAAACAGCCTGCTGTTCTATTGTCTTGGTGAAATTTGTTTGGCGATTTTATTTCTGCATAATTTTATTTTACTTCATGAGTGCGGTCATAATACCTTATCGAGTAAATCCTGGCTGAATGTGGCTCTTGGCCATTACATGAGTATTTTTTGTTGCATGCCGTTTTATCCATGGAAAATCATTCATGAAGAGCACCATAAATGGACTGGGCATATTGATAAAGATCCAGTATTTGAATTACTGAAACAGGCAAAAATAAGTAAGAAACTACCCTGGATTTTTCATGTTGGTTGGAGAACCTTTATTCCATTAAATGTGTTTTTTTTACATCTGGTTTATTGGACCTATCCTCTTAAACTGCTAAAACAAAAAAAACTATCTCGCGTTATGTTTCGACAATGTTTGTTTTCTGTGCTTTTTTTGTTTTTTGCTTACGTATTTTTAAAATGGTGTTTTCCAAGCTTTTTAACGTTTAAAAATCTAGCTCCTGCGATTTTAATTTATGGAATCCTCTGGGAAACCTTGTCTACTCCGCAGCATTTAGGTTTAGAACCCACACAACATCGACCTACATTAAAAGAACATGCGCAAACGACGCGCAGCACCTGGTTTCCTCGATGGCTACAACATTATTTATTTTTAAATTTTGGCTATCACGTGGAACATCATTTTTTCCCAGCTCTGCCTTGGCATGAATTGGAAAAAGCACATTTTAAAATTAAACCCTTGTTAAAAAATGAATATCAAATGGTAATAGGTGGGGTCTGGAATATTCAAATGCGTAGCCAAAACATGGAGAAAGCGATTGGGGTTCATGATGATTAAGATGTTGGATAAGACTCATTTTGAACTAGAAGCATTTGCGGCCACAATGTGTTTGGATAAACAAATCATTGTTAGTGATTTGCAAGCAGGGCAAGGTGCTCTAGGGCACCATGTTGATTATTTCGATTCAGCAACTTCTTATGTCACACTTCAGGCAGAAAGGGATGCGCGTTTTATGTTATGGGAAAGTCATGCTTTGCTCGAACCGTGTCAGGATAATTTTATTTTAAATGTTCATTTCAAACTGTCTGCTAATGAGCTTGCACTATTCGGGGGGACGAAGGACCTGGAAGCTTGGTGTGTGCGAAATCGTATGGTGTTACATAAACTTAGAGACGAAGCACACTTAACGTATTATTTTACTTTGTTTGATGCACATAAAATCACGGGTGAGCTGCTTGTGTCTCCAGTGCTTTATTTTGCTAAAAATCCAGTTTTTACCCTTCAAGCGGAGGAGGAGATAGTGTCTCAGTTCGTTAAGGCAAAACCTATTGTTTTAGAAGTCAAAAAAAATCAGATTGTTTGTTTTGATAAGTACCATTATCAAATGGCGTATCACCCTGATTTTAATTTTATACGAGTTCATGATGTACATCGAAGTCATTAAAACCCAGCGATTCAAATTTATAAATTATTGTCCTGTTATTGTCGATACTGAGAGTAAAATCTGTATTTTTATCGATCCATCATGGGAAAAAAGAAGGTTTCAGGACTTTGTAACGCAAAACGATTTAAGGGTTATCGCTATTTTGCTGACCCATCATCATCTGGATCACTCGCATTTGGCGAATTATTTTGCCAAATATTATGAATGTCCTGTTTATATGAGTAGTTCTGAAATCGAGTATTATGGATTCCAGTGTCATAACCTCAAAGCGATTTATCCTTTTCAAAATCTTCTTACTTTGGAACATCTTCCCAGCATCATTATTCATCAAACGCCAGGCCATACTTTTGGTGGTCTTTGCTATCAAATAGATAATGCTTTATTTACAGGTGATACTTTGTTTAACGAGGGTTGTGGGTTTTGCCATAGCAAAGGTGGGGATGCTGGGATGATGTTTGATTCCCTTAATTATCTAAAAAAAATGATTCCTGATGAAGTGCTGGTATACCCCGGTCATCGTTATCATCATGATCTGGGGCAAAGTTTTGCTGAAGTGAAAAAAATGAATATTTATCTAAATATTGAAGAGCGCAATGATTTTATTCAGTTTCGAACTAGAAAAACAAAAGGTTTATTAAATTTTAGGTGAGTTATGAGTGTATTATTATTTCCAGGCCAAGGTTCACAATACAAAGGAATGGGAAAGGAGTTATTTAAATTGTTTCCTGATCTGGTTGCTGAGGCGAATCAGCTCCTCGGTTATGACATTGAGCGCGCTGTATTTGGTGAGGAAATGAACCAAACGCAATACACTCAGCCGCTTATTTATTGTGTTTCAATTATGGATTGGCTTGAGAGAAAGGCTCATTTAAAGGTGGATATGGTATTGGGACATAGTTTAGGTGAGTATGCGGCACTGTATGCGGCTGGCGTTTTTGATTTTGCTACTGGCTTGAACATCGTTAAACGACGCGCAGAATTGATGAGTGAAGCGAAAGAGGGGGCTATGGCAGCAATTTTGGGAATAAATGCGGCTAAAATTGAGGCGATTATCGAAGAAAACCGGCTGCCCTTGGTGATTGCTAATTATAATTCTCCAATGCAAACAGTAATTTCAGGGACAAAGGAATCGATTGCTGCCAGTTCGCAGTTATTCACTGAAGGGCGTTTTATTCCTTTAAAGGTTAGCGGAGCATTTCATTCACCCTTGATGCATACGGCGGCTGAAACCTTTTATTCCTATCTCAAGCAATTTCAGTTGCATCAACCGCGATATCCTATCCTATTAAATGCAACTGCACGGGCCCATGTTGATTGTTTGACAGCGATGCCCAAGCTACTCAGCCAACAGTTAGTGAGCCCTGTATTTTGGCATCAAAGCATAGAATATTGTTTGGCTTTAGGCTATTTGGACTTTGTTGAGCTTGGGCCAGGCCAGGTGTTAACTTCATTGTTGGATGCGATTCTTGACGATCCAGTAATAACACGTACCGTCAACTGATTCCATGGGCTCCGTAATTTGATGCTGTTTACGATACTCATCCACAGCTCTTTGACATTCAGTAAAGCCACCATAATCATCAATAATGCAAATACCATTTTGCGATAGCTTTGGGTATAAGGCATTAAGTACGTCCAATGTTGATTGATAAAAATCAGCGTCAATCCGCAAAAGGGCAATATGTTCGATTTGCTGTTGCATTTGCGGCAAGGTATCTTGAAACCAGCCGGGCATTAATTTTATGGAGTCATCATTTAGATCATATCGTTTGAATGCTTCTAGAAGATCATGATGAGAGGTTGAAATTAAGGACTCTTTTTTAATGTAGGTTAATGAATTGGCGAGAGCAAAAATTTTACTTAAAGTTGCTTCGTCGTACATTTCATAAGGAAAAGCTTCCATCACAGAATTTGCTAAACGCTGTCGCGCCTTTTGAGGCAATAGCTTCCTGATTTTTAATAAAATTTTGAGGCGAATTAATTTGGAATAGGAAGTCACTAGCGTGCTTGATTCGGGAAATAAATCAGCCCCCCAAACCTTTCTGGGTATTGAATCGGGATTACCATAAACATTCAGACAGGCTTTTAAATACAATAAAGCACCGCCACGCCAGCAGCCAGCTTCAACAATATCACCAACAACATGGTTATTCGTTATATGTTTAATTGATTGCTCTATATTATCCAATCGTTTAGGACCAATGAGCGTTCTAACTTGGCCATTTGTCATAAATGATTTAAAGGCTTTGGCGGAAGCAATATTAAAATGCCAGTGGTCTGGCTGAGAAGTGTCTAAAGAACCAGTAAGTGATTTTTTAATTACAGTGAGGTATTTTTCAGCGATTTTATAATTCATTGTGTATTTTAAAATAAATAAGCCAACAGATTAAAGTACGGATTAAGAATGAAGCGATTCATTTAATATTCCACCAAGTGCATGGAATTTATTATACAGATTAACTCATTGTTTTGTATCAATTAATATACATATGGTTCGAAAAAAATTGATTTGGGGCTATTGAATTACTCAAGAGAATAAGTAAAAAAATGCTGTGCGTTTTCCTAACAATTCAATTTAATTTAGATTTCAAAATTCACTTTTTAATCTTCATGAGCCTATTATCATCAAGCATTATGATGCTCAATGAGTGTTAGATTGCAGTATATAAACAGGTTAGGAGCAACTTGAATCCGAAATCACCAGTGAATTTTAGTTTTTTGGGGGAGCGAAATACCTGATGTAGCCTTAATTTTAAAAAAATGTTTAATCTAGAAAGTTCAATACTTTATAAGTTTTTATTTTTAGGGCTTTCTGAAAAGTCGGGGACAACAATGTTTTCGTCATTGCAGGCTGCTTCCATCCTGGCGTTTAGTTCCTTTTTCCAATCTGTTGGATTATCGCCATGGATGCCAAAAACTTTTCTCAACCCTTCATCTTTACATATTTCATTAGCTAAATTTATAGCTGAGGTGGTTGATGTAGAATAAGAATAGAGAATATTGGTTCTTGTTTTACATACAGTTTTTAGTAAGAAATTAATTGCCTCTTCCAATTTTTGTTCATCACCTTTCATATAATGAACGCTTATTTTCATTAAATTCTGTTTAATATAACTCTCTTTACTCCCTTTATATTTCTCTTTTTCCTTATTTACCAAGTCCTGTTGAACAGGAACAGGATTGAGTTCCGGATTTTTCTGCAACATCGTGCGCATTTTATCTTCTGATAGACTTGCATAGGGATTTTCTGGAGGATTACTTGTCAATACTTTTTGTTCAACCGCGGACAGACTCGCTACAGGTGCATGGACAAATTGATCCTTTTGTTTCGCATAAGCCTCCATCATTTTTTCCCATCCTCGCTGATATCGTTCTTCAAATTGAGGATCCAAACTCATTTGTTGTTGGTAAAACTGATGAAAATTAGGTGGACTGGCAACTTCATCTTTACTCGGCGGTGATACCTGATAACCAGGTATCAGATTCAGTGCATACTGTGCAGGTCCAAGGACCTCATGCAAACTATGAAGTCCTCCGCTTACCATATAGGCAGACACAGCGGATAAGTAATTTTGCTTTGCTTCAACGGTTGTAAAATTCCCATAGTTTTCCATAATGCCCATAAATAAACTGGTCATACCTGATGGTCCTGCTGCATAGACCGCATCATTCTCAATCAAGTCTCGAGTAAATGGAGAGTCTAGATTTGCCTCTTGATATTTTACGTCAGGTGTCCAACTGGAACGATCGACGTCCAAACCTTCCTGATTCTGCCCTAGCCGCATTAGCCCCATTTGACTCGAAAATGTCGTTGGCAGACTTCCTTGCCGTCCTCTTGTTGGATCCGCAGTGAATAATTTGGAACCATACATTTGTTTATCAGAAATAAATTTCAATTTCTCATTATCAAATTCATTAAAAAATGCCTGGGGATTATCTCTATATTCTCCATCATTATATTCTTTAACTAATTCAAGCATTCTTCCTGTAGGTTCATTTTTATTCGGAGGTAGAATCGATTCAGGTAGTTGTCGCATCCACTTTTGAGCAAAAAGAAATTGGATGAACATGATTTGATTTAATTCATTAGGATCATTTCTTTGTAAAATTTGTCTCACTTGCTCAATTTTAATTGATTCTGGCTGCGAGCCAAAACCTGTCTGCTCTTTCCCACTTGTTAAATTTTCTGCAAACTCTTCCAGTATATCCTTATAGTTAAGCTGTTCCATTTGCTTAAAAACGTTTATTAAGGCTTGAGATACATGACCAACGGACTCCATCATCTTATCTGTCGGGCTCTTGAGTAAGGCGATTTGCATTTCTGATTCAAAACGTCTTGCCAATGGATTGTCATATTTTTCTTGGAGTGTTTGTTGATAGGCGCTATTTTGAATGGCTGAAGCAATATCGCGAAGCAGGGTTTGTTGTCCCTCATCTTCAAGTTGTGATGCGAGAGAAGTTAAAATAGTTACAGCCTTCCCAGGATTCTGTTCATGGTTTTCAATTAGAATCTTCATCTCTTTAATTGCTTGTTGGAGCTTTTCATCGTTTGAGGTTTTTGCAAGTTCCATTAGGTTGTGCAAAGCATAAAAGTAGGCTTCGGTTTTTGATTTAAAGGGGGATTTTTCAACTTTGATGTCATGTGTAATAGCATGTAATGCATCTTTTGCCTGCTGGATATTGAGCCGTTGATCTGCATCATGATGAGTTAAACCTTGAATCAGCGCTTTAATTTTTTGACCTTTGGGTGATTGAAATACATCCCCATCAAAGTTCAGAAAATCAGGATGATCTTTTGCTTCTACGGGAACTTCATTAATATCCGTGCCAGTTATATAACAATACAAGCTTAGCCCCATGAGATAGGAATGTTCTTTCTCTGCAGAAAACAATTCTCCAGTTTGATCCCCATGTTCAAATTGTGGGGAACGAAATCCCGATGAATATTGCAAAAAGCCTTCTTTTTGTATTTTGCGGGGATTCACAAGTCCATTTTCAGAATTTAAGAACGATTTTGTATCAGCGATAAGAACTTGATCGAATTCAGTCACTAAAAAATTTGTGGGCTTTGCATCCGGGAAAAAACCATTGTTTGCTTGAAAATTTAAAAAAATATCAGCCATTTGGCTATAAATATTGACTGCATTTAAAACCTGAGTTTCTCTTAACTGAGTAAGAATTTGTCGTTTCTCATCAGCTGAAATTTCATCATATTCTGTGAACTCATCACATAATTTTTGTAGTTCTATCTGGTCAGATTCTTCAACGGTACCTGCAATATCTTTTTCAATAAGTGCAATTTTTGCTTGTACTTTCATGCCATGAGATAATACATCGCCTTTTGCACAAAACTCAGTAAGTTCAAGACTGTATATATAATCACCAGATCGCTTCTGGATCGCTTGCTGAGATGCATATACTTCTGCAAGACTGTCCCTTACTGCAGTTTGTTTAAGGCGCTCATAGGTTTTTCTGTAATTTCCTTTGTTGGGGGTAATTTTTAAAACTTGCCGCAGGCCAGTTTCATTATCAGTAAGTAAATAATTTTGGGCATTTCCACCACCTAAAAATTTTATTTGATATTTTTCTAATCCAGGAAGTATGGCGTCAAATTCTTGATGAAATGTATCCGCATCAAATTTTTTGGGAAATGAGAGAATCTTTACAATTTTTTGTGCTGTCTCATAACTTAAATTGTCGATGTTTTGTGCCAAATTTGCGTCTTGGGGAGGGTAAACTTTAGAACGTAATCGAGGATTATTTTCTACTATATTCGATAACCGGTTGTTTACCCTCGCAATGAGGTCATTTAATGTTGTTCTATCTGCGGTAGAAATGGTTTCTGAGGCAATCAATTCGCGAATCGATTGTTTTAAAATGGAAAGTTGATAATAATTTTCCTCCGTATTTTCATCAATAACTCTCAGATCGATTTCTTTCAATAAACGAGTAGTTTTTACAATGGTTGTTGATGTTTTTGTACCAAAAACTTGCGCTAAAAAATCTGGCTGGTTTTCCTTCTCAAATAATACTGCGGAAGGGATTCTTTCGTTCTTTTTACAATTTTCTATGTCCCATTGATTAATTTGCTTTGCACTAAAACCAGGACAACCTAAAAGTGCCAGCTCATCCCGAATTTCTTTGAATATCTCTTGATAGAATTTAGTATAAGGGAAGCTTGAAGAAACTATTACAACAGCTAACTCTCCTCCCACATTCGCATCGATTTTGAGTAATTGTTGGCGCACCTGTAATAATGCTTCAGCCTTCTGGGCATGGGGAGCTACGTTATATATATCAATTAAACGATTTAATTTTTCTATATCGCTATTAATATCATCTATAAAAGTCTCATCCTCATATTCTTTTTTAAACAACTGGACTTTCTTTATCATAGGGCACCTACTCAGTATTAATTAGGCGAGTGTATTCATTGCAGAACGAGTAAATTTGCTATCAAGATAATCTTGTAATGATTTACCCATTTTATCTGTTTGCTCTGATTTGGCACCGGCCTCAATTAGGACATGCGCTAATATCTCAACTATCTGAAGGTTTGGATCATCAGGCTCTGTCTCTTGTAACAAGTTCATTAGTCCTGTTCGCCCATATTTATCTTGTTGATTTACATTGATCCCTTCAACATTAGAAACGAGCCACGTAACTAACTCAGTATTTAACGACATCAATGCATAATGAAGAACATCTCTGCCATATTGATCCTGCAATGCTGGATTTGCACCTTTTTCAATGAGTCGCTTTACCTTCTCAGTATGTCCTTGTTCTGCTGCTAACATTAAAGGGGTCTTTAAATTAAGATCTTGATAATCGAGATAAGGAACTCTCGCAAAATGTTCGAGCATAGAGTCTTGGCTATACATCGCGGCGTAATGTATAGGCAAGCGGCCATTTTTATCAGGTATAGCTAATAATGCTTCTTCTTTAATCAGAACTTCTATACATCCGCTTTGGTTATTTAAAATTGCTGAATGGAGCGGTGTATGAGAAGATGAGTTTTTCATCTTCAGGAGGTTTGGATAGTCAAGCAAGTCTTCAAGGACGGTAGAAAATCCATTTTCTGCGGCCACATGGGCTAGTGTATTATCACTATCATCAGTTGCAATGATATTTCTTGAGTTATTAACCAAGAGGTCATAAAAAATGGCATACTTTCTTTCCATGAGAGAAGGCCTATCTTTAGCTGAGGTTGATGGTGGCATGGTCAGAGCTAAATGAGCTGGAGATTGTTGCAGTCGAGTCAGTGAGTTAGACTTCGCGCCGTGCTCAAGTAAAACTGTTGCTGCAAAATGATGGCCATAAAGTGCAGCAAGATGTAAGGGCGATAATTGGCCACTTGTAGCAAGATTAACTGCCTTCCTATCTTTTTCTAAAATCGTATTCAGGTAAAGATCATATCCTTTCTTACTGGCGTATTGTATTGCATTCATACCTCCTAAATGATCAAATTTCTCAGAACACTTGTCGACTGAAATGTCAGCGACTGTATCAAGAAAATGCGAAATTTCTTGCTTTAGAAGAGTTAATTTTTTATCAGCTGTAGTAGAGTTTTCATAAAGAGGTTGTTTACTAACATTCTGTAAATACCATAGCTCTAATTTGCTTATGTCCCGCGGATTAGGCTTTTTAGGATTTAAGGATAAAGATGTAAGTAATGCTTCCCATTTTGACACATTATTCTCCAAATTAATTTTAAATCAAATCGTTATTATTTAAAGTCATTATAAAATCGTTGGTGTTGATTTTATTTCCCTGGTGTAATCAACCGCTTTTTTATAAGTATAATACAATCCCAAGTACATTGTTTGTTTATTAAACAATGGCCATGCTTTTATTATTGTGGGCATTATTAAAAAAATAATCTAATCCATGTCAGATGGCAGATTAGAGAAGAAATCCTGTTGTTCTTGACGCAGTACTTTATTTAGGAACAACAAAAAAATAAAGGGGTTAATTTTTCTAAAAAGGTTGCTTCTTTGGGTTCTGGGTAATCTTGAATGGGTATAAGCTCAGGATATGTTTCAAACATCCAGCTAATTGTAGCATCCCACGCACGATTAATATTTCTTGATATTACTTTATCGTGTCGAAATAATTTAAAGAAATCGTTATAGTTTCCTGCATGCGGTCCATCGGCTTGATAAAGGCGTAGTAAGCCTAAGCGCTCATGAATAACAGCGAGTGTTTCATGAATACTATGTAACCCTCCGCCTACAATAAATGACATAATTGCGAAGATATAATGGTAATGCTCTTCCATGCTTTTAAATTGTCCCATAAATAACATACTGGCACTTAACAATGAGGTCATCCCAGAGGGACCGGCAACATAGGGAATGCCACGATGAATAAGAGATTGCGTATACTTTGATTCAAGATCTGCTTCCTGGCAAATACAGTCAGGGTTCCATGTAGTTTCAAATAATGGGAATTTTTTTCGATCTTCTGAGGCGACACAAATACCTAATCTTTGGGAAATATAAAATTTAAATTCACCTCTGCCCCTGTCGTGGTATAAAGGGTATGAGGAATAATTCCAGAAAAAAGAGCCAATATCTGCCTTTTTATTTTCTAAAATAAATTGTCTCAAACTTCCTTCATATCCAAATTTTTTGATGTGATTTTGAGATTCTAAGGGTAGTTCAAAATGACAATAAACATCTCGCATAAACATAAAATGAATTAACATGATTCTGGGAAAATTTCGTTGCTTTTTAAGCGTTTCAATAATTTCTTTTAGATCTGGAGTCTTTGAGTAGCGTCCGAAAGCCAAAGCAAGTTTGGGGTTCTGTGGTTCTATTGGATCTGGACCTAGATTTTCAAGAAAAGCGTCGAAGATTTGTTCATTATAGTTTGATTCTATAAATTGAATTATATTGTTACTTACTTTACCGATGCAATCCCATGTTGCTTTGCTGGGATTTTGCAACATTATTGTTGCGATGTTGGATTCAAAAATACGAGCTATTCGGCATTCAATGTCCTCAGTACTGATTTTTGTTTTCTTAAAGTAATTTTGAAAATTAGCATCTTTTGTTATTTCAATTACATGATTAATAAAAAATTTAAGTGGTTCTGAAATATTCGAGTGTTGCTTTAAATGGTGTTTTAAAGTGAAGGCCAGGGTTTTAAAAGATTGCTCATGATTATGAAATAAACATTTTAGCTCCGGGATTATTGAGCGGATAAATAGCTTATCTTGCGGTACTTCTGTTTCATAAAGGGAAAGCTTTGTTATTAGCAAGGCATGTACATTAAGTTGTTCTTTGCCGGGTAGTTGGCGCACTTCTTGAAAAAAATGTCGCATAAATTTCAAAATGTGAGTGGAATTCCAAAAATGATATCACATACTACTTCTGTAACAGATTCATCGATCAACAAAATACACCAAACTCAACTATACTAACTGCGAGATGTACTTTTAATGACCATAATTAGGAATGTAACTCTAGGAGTGACAAATGCTAGCAAAAAATATGCAAAAGATTTTAATGATCGTCATTATGAGTGGTTTTGTATCCAGCTCTTTTGCTGCGTGGGGATATCATAAAAGTTATACAGCATGTTATGGAGGGACTTGCCATCATACGAGCGTAAATAAAGGTTGTGTTAACGGTAATTGCGGTAAAGTTCGAACTGGCACGACCTGGCACAGATAATAGGAGCAAGTTCTATTTTACTTTGAATGAGCCGGGCTTATTTTATAAAACGTGCTGTTGGCATTATATCTTTAATCCATTTCGTTACCCGGCTCACCCGAGGAAACCAGGAATAGTCCCCATACGCTTCATCAATTTCGAGTTGAAATCCTAAACATTCAGCCAAATAGTTCAATGCTGTTGCATCAGATACGGTCTCTTTTGCCCATCGGTCCTGAGACATGCGAATCTGAGGTTCAAATGCATATTGCAATTGTTCATCACACATCCAGGCTTGTCCGAACCCGTGCATAATCTTCGGCAGTGGTACTTAAACTATTCGCTGCACATGGCGTTCTCCAAAGCTGCTCTGGTTCATATGTAATGGTTTGAACACATAGTTCCTAGTAAGTATTTCAAGATTTGCCTTATGCCCTCGTCTTGCGATTTCTTCGAGTATTTTGGGTTGGAATGACCCAATCCCGCTTGGCATGATCGGGTGTCAACGAATATGATTACTAAGAACGGTACTTAGGTTGCATTAATAATTTTTATAGCAAAGGCACTGGCAGGATATTCCGTTTTCTTGCGCAAATCTTCCAAACTGGTGAAGAAATTAAATGTCCAATTGCAATCTTGATAAGCCGTTGTATGGCGTCCTGATGTTGTGCCGGCATCTCGTTCAAGGAATCCTTTTTCAGATTCAGAATCTGCAATATTAACTAATGCATGAATAGGATTGGATGCATCCTTCTTGACCAGACAAACTCCTTGATTTAAACCGATATCTTCAAAAGAGCAATCGACGATTTTATATTTCTTTTTGCTCGTTAAGGCACGAACAAGTAATTGAATATCTGCAACTTGTGTACTCACCTTAATTGTAAAAACAGCTTTTCCCTTATTATAGGTAATCCTGATATTATTCTTGTTTAAAGTATTATCATATTCTTGAATGAGACTTAAAATCGCTTTTTTTTCATCTCGAACATTCATTTTTTTAGCACTACAGGATAATTGGATGAGGTACATTACATTCTGTTTTGATTTTGGTTCAGATTCTGATTTGAAGTTCGCAACTTGATCCTGCATGGCGACTACATGTTCTGTCGAAGCCAAACAAGAAACGGGCAGGGCAGGGGCCTTAGAGGTTCTTGAAATGAGATAGTGATCTTTATCTATCTTTTGTTTTTTTACCATGGCGGTATTTACTTCAACGTTGCTTCCATGAAACATATAGGACGAATAACCTGATTCACGGGATGTACTTGGAGGAGTGATGGAATGCCGCTCCATAAATTTATCGATTTTTCTTTGTTCTTCTTCATCTTCCACGCAAACAATTTTTTTGCCAACTTCTTTATAATAGTGCTTTTCACGCTCACTGGATGGAAATTGTCTTTTCATGGCCACTCTTGGTAAAAACGAATCAAAAAGAATAATAATAAAACATTATTATATTGGAATAAAATTAAGAAATAATTAAAAGAGGTGATTTTTTAAACAATATTATGTTCGTTTTTTGGACTGAACCCAGGCTACATTGATTCAAACTATTAGCCTGGGGGAATGCGAAGCCGTAACCAGGATTCATTGCAAGATTACGAGGCTGTTTTGCATTATAGTTCAAGACAGTTGATGTTTTGCTCTTGAGAGAGGAGATAATTGTGTTCAAATTTCTCTATGGCTTGCAGCGTTTCTGTTTCTAATACCTTAGCCGTTCTAATAATTTCCTGTTTTATATCTATTAATGATGTGATGTTTGTCTCTTTTCCAATGTTTAAAAGATGTGATGAGATGCGATTTAATTCACTTATTGGTGTGTGTAAGCTAATTCCCAAAATGTGTTTTTTAAGTTCACGATATTCATCATTTATTGCTCTAATCTCTTGTAATAAATGAACATATAGTTCAAAAAATTTAAGCTTCAACATACTGTGTTTGAGGAGCAACATATGGGCCTGATAAGTTTCTGGTGCGAAAAGATGCATTGCTTCTAATGTATTAGGTGTTACTGCAAATAAACCGTTATAAGTGCATCGGAATAAAAGTGCCATATTGCAGTTGAGTTCTTTAAAAACTGCCTGATATACCGCATCAATTGCGCCACAAAATGCGGGATCATCAGAATTTAAAGAGATCATTTCATCTTTAAATAAAGTTTGAAATTGAGTATGGGCTTGTAAATTGGGTATCGATTTTGGAAAAAATGCAACATCACTTAACGGACATAGTTCAAGTGTCATGCCGTCACATTTAAGTTTTTTTTCGAGTTCGGGATAATTGGCGACATTTCTTCCATGGGCAAATCGGTCAAGATATTTTTTTGCAATTTCCAGGGTATGTTCTTGTGCCTCTGGCTCGATATGGGCGGTGATAAAATACCAAGGATTACCCTCTCGCCGTCTATACTGATTGACTTCATCAAAAAAATTTAAAAAATTCTCTAGGGGGTACCCATCTTCCGCGCCTGCAAGGCCTATGGTTGTTACCATCGGATTGGGATATTGTCGAATATTATCCCATATGTTCTGAAATTCTTTTGGATCGATGTGTCGCTCTTGATAATAGCGTAATCTTAATGTGGTCACATCACCAAATTCTTTGAGCCCTCGCATGAGGCCACGATTATAGGCTAGGTTAAATTCAACAAAAGAGATATGTTCTTTACATTGAACCCAGGAGATCCCTGGCAAAGCGAAAATGACATGATGCTCATAACAATATTTATAAAATGCATAAGTGATATCTTCGATATCTTGTGGTGTTTTTAAAAGATTCGAAATACGTCGAAAGTCTTTGATAAATTGATCCAGATCATCCGAACCAGTAAATTTCCATTGCTGGTTTTTTTCATCGACCAAGTCATATGGAAAAGGGATATTATTACGCTCTGCTATAATTTTAGCTAATTCAATATCAATCAAAAAGCCAGCTTCAGCGTGAACATGTAAATCTGTTTTAGGCATTTTTTGAATAAGCAAAGTATTTATATCAACATCTTCATCACATAAAGCCTGTAAATAGTGTAAGTCTTCCGAACTAAGAGATGGGAGTGACATTGAAAAGTCAGAGCTGGCTTCCTTAAAAAATCGTTCTTGCATGTAACCCTCTTTATAATATGATTCGACCTGCTTCGCAGGATATGCTCCCACAGTAACTTATTATTTTCAAATAAAAAAATATGTTCATTATTGCTTCATGCAAGCAGGCTTATTGAGCGACTAGATGGCTATACCGATGTCTTATTTCATAATCAAGTGATTCGGTTTCCCATTACTAATGAGCAATGTTTCTCAATGGTGTTCTTGACAAGGTCATTATGAATCACAATAATCTCGATTGATTTTTTGATGCTCACTTTTGCTGCACGGATTGCCGCCCTAACTAGGAAAAAATATGAAAAATAAAATAGTTATGTTGGCTCTAACTTCCTTATCTCTTACGCATTCGCTCGATACCTATGCTGCTGATTACAGTTTGAATGGCTTGTCACTAAGTACTTCCGTAGGAATTCTTTCTGGAAAGGCTCACGAATATGTTTATTATCCCCAATCAAATACTAAGCTAAGCCAGCTCGATTGGCGCATAAAAAATGCTGCAATAATAAACGGGGAATTAAATTATGAATTCCTCGCCTGGCTTAGCATTAATGGAAGAGGTTGGACAACTGTTGCAAAAAGCAAGGCAGCCATGGATGATTATGATTGGTTCAATCCAAATCAAGAATCTTGGACTCATTGGTCACACCATGAAAATACACATCTTAATTATGCCAATGAGTTTGATTTGAGTTTAAGAGCTTGGCTGATGCAAAAGCAGAATTATCAACTCGGTTTGGCTGCGGGTTATCAATGGGATTCTTTTAGCTGGCGGGCGACTGGCGGCTGTTATCAATACAACAATGGTAGCGATATCGGTTGTTTTCCTAGCACTCAAGTTGGAATTGGCTATCAACAAAAATTTAGAGCCCCTTATATTGGTTTAGCTGGAAAATATTTCATCCATAATTTTGAGTTTAATGCCCTTTTAAAATTTAGTAATTGGGTTTCAGCACAAGATCATGATGAGCATTATGCCCGCAACATAACGTTCGAAGAATATGGAGATAACTTTAGATATTATGCTGCAACACTAAACTCCGGCTATTTTTTAACACCCAATGCGAAAGTTTTTGTTGAAGCATCCTACAATCATTATTCGAATGGGCGCGCCGATACTGAAATAATCGATAATGACACCGGCGAAAATGGCTATGAACGTGATGCCGCTGGTTTATCCAATAAAAACTATACCGTCGCACTCGGTCTGCAGTATCTGTTTTAGAATAAGCAAGCAAGGTGGATTGGGTTATTTTGACTCAATCTACGTTCCTGCATACCGTGGCTGCTCAAACTGTTCTTTGGCTTGCAACATTTAAGATCATCAAAAATGATAATTAAGACCGAAGCGAATAACTTGCGCTGGATTAGTCCATGTATATTTTATTTGGAATGGAGGATTGGGAATAATTGGATCTGCAATCTCGGATGTTGAGCCAAGATCATAATATAAATACTCTAATTTCATTGACCAATTTTGCTTGAGAACCCATTCAGCCCCTCCACCAACTGTCCACCCGGCTCGTGTTAAAGTTTTAGAAAAAGGATATTGTTCATCACCATATCCACCAGGAATAAAATTAACATTCGCTTGTTCTTTTACAGAACCGTAGGCCAATCCCCCGGTCCCATATAGTAATATCTGGGCAGTGGGTGAAAAACCGAGGCGTCCACGTAAGGTGCCAAACCATGTCGATTTATGTTGGGTTGATAGCGCATTATTAAATACTTCTAAATGCTCCACCGCATTTCCTACTGCATTTTCTGTGGATGAGCCTTTTAATGAGTTCCAGTTTATATCGGTTTCTAAACCAAGATACACTTGTGGGTAGGCACTTAATTGCAAGTTATACCCTACTTGTCCTCCTACGGTTCCACCTGACATGGATACCGACATAGATGCTGGTTGAATAGTACCATTCCCGGGTTGGAGTTGGGTTGGCTCAGGAAGAGGTACCACTTTTGTATGGGCATTTGACCAGGAATAACCTCCGTTTATCCCCATATAAAAACCAGACCAGTTCGTAGGGGATAATTCCTTAATGCCAGATGTTCCTGCGATAGAAACCGAAGTAACACAGAGCAGGCTCAGCAGACTTAATGTTGGAAATTTTGGTACGTCGAATGAACCACGCTCCATGTTACTTATAATCATTGAATATCCTTTTCATAATTAGATTAATTCAGTTTTTGACAAACTTATCTAAAAATAATGGCTCTAATCAAAATATGCAATAGCAATTGCCAACCATAGGGAACTCCCTAAGGTTAAATGTTCATAAAAATCAAATGGGGTTAAATTGGAAGTCAAACTGCTTTGAAAAGAACCGAACACGGATTTATCCGCTGAGGCTCAAGCAAGTACTTTCTTGTTTGTTTAGTTAAATTTATTTACTATTTAGTGGCTCCAAGTTATCTCAAATGACTGAGATATGTATGGGAATTAATTTTTTAAGTCCCAATTATTAAGGATGATGATGAACAAGAAATTATTAGTTTTATTCGCAACCGGACTTTTTCTTAGCGGTTTTGCTTACTCCGAAGAAGATTTTGGGTATACGTTAAATGAATCGACAGAACAGGAAGAAAATGGCGTTTATCTATCGGATGAACAAAAACTTTTAGCCAAGGTAAATCAGGTTTATGCGAATTACAGTCAATTGCATCCAAATTGCGGCTATCAACCTAAACCTTCTATTCATTCCTATCCTCAACAAATGCATACGCTCACCAATCCTTATATACATGGTGCTAATGAGCTCAATGCGATTAATTTTAAAATTAGAAACTTTGTGCTCGATAGTCCTGTTCGTGATAACAATGATCCCTTTTGTGGTAAATTAAGCATAAAATGCGCCTCATTGGTGACCATTGTAAACTCCGCAAATTTTTATTGTGAACGGATTCACAATGGGGCAAGTTCGGATCCAGTTTTGTTAGCAGATCCAAGATACAACAATTATCTAGCCTACCAGACGATATATAACCTCTCTGTCATGCCTAGGGCCAAAAAGAATTTTGGCTTATTGAAACAGTTTTATAATTTAGACGCATTTCCACCCTATTCCAGCTCACAAATTCCCAATCCCAGTTACGAGTACAATGCTGTAGTATATTCCACATTCACATATCCTGCCCCAACAAATCCGCCGACTCCAAATTACTCCAATGGGAATTATGGTTTCTTGTTCCTTGGTTCAGCAGAAAATTTAGTATCAGTTTGCAAAACCATTCAATACCAAAATTTGTCACGAGAAAATGCTGCAGTTCGATTTAGTCAGTATTTTGGTATACCACCTGATTCACCGGATTCAGTAAGAACATTTACTTTTTTTAAGTTAAGAAATAATCCTCATATACCTGGTAAAAGGGATGGCAATATGTTTCGGCCATGCCCTGCTGATGGCAATATTGAGACAACTTCCTGCTCCGCTTCGGCTCTAGTGATTCCCCATAATTGCAATAATCCTCCACCCCCTTATGATGGCACAACGGTCAGCTCATTTTTGGCAAACCAGTTTTATTCTGCTTATTGTAATACGGTCCCAAATAGAAACTCAGGTATGCCAATCTATTTTCCATGGACAGGGCAAGGTTTTACCTATGATTGGTATCCATGGCATATAAGTTTAAAAAATGTTCAAGGATCTTCAGAGTATGTTCCGGCTACTAATAGTGGTAGCGCTAATATAGAAGTAGTAAATAATAAATCAATAGAGGACTTTTTATTAACATGTGATTTCAGCTAAGAATAACTATCGTTCTTATTATTGGATTGGCTGAAAATCAAATAGCCTATCTGATTTATAGTGCAAGGGATTACTCATAAAATGGTCGTGCCCAATCATCCTCGTGACACGTTATGGCCACTTTTGCTCGATGTGATAAAGAATCATCGAGCGATTGAGTATAATAGTGTTCTTTAAATAGATTATCAGATGTCATAATCGCTTCATCTTTCATCAAGATGGATTTAGCGTGTTGAGGATTTAATTGGAAAAAATATTCCATAAATTCTGGATGGAGCGCAACGAGTTCCTGAAGGGGTTTATTAAATGGATTATCGATCCCACTGTATTTATCATAAAACTGAAGGTAGATGCTAACATATTCCTGAAGCGCCAATTTTTCTTTATTATCGTCCAGTTTCTGTGTGTATTTATTTCTTAAAAGTGAGACAAGCTGACAGTAGATAGCATTGAAGGCGTGTATCACTTCTTGATTATCGCTAGAAATAGCTAAATAAAAAGGATTATTCACTACCTTATTTATTTTTAATTGTTATTTTTTTTATGCTGCAATAGGGCACAGCTAAGGCCACATGTTCTGCTTCTCGCTCCATCCGACCGGGGAGGTTGAGATTATTTTTACGATATGTTGCATGAATATCTACAGCAAAATTACTAAAAAGAGTGGGGAAACCAAAAATGACGGACTGTAATTATCAACACCTCGATACAAATCAGAGGTTGCTGGTGATGTTTTTATAACATTAGAAAACTGAATACTAGAAGGTGATTTTTCTTTCTCACTCTGGAAAAATTGGGGATATTTACTGTACATTAGGAATGACTTTATGATTAGGGTTTTGCGCAAAACAATAACATGCTTTCTTGTATTTGAGCAATCCAGGGCCTGCTTGATCTCTCAAAATACAAGATATACCAAACATGGCTTTCCCCAAGATTTCCAACTTGTGGCCAAGAGAATGAATGAATTCAAACCGGCTATTTCGCAGTCAGATCCTGGTTTGATTGGTTTGGCATTTCTTCAAAAATTTTATGTACTAAATAATTCATTTGTGCTGATTCGGCTTTCTTCCTAAACAGCATATTAACAAAATCTGCTGCTTCAGTCGGCCAATGGTTTTCAGAGTTTGGTTCATTATTATTTTCTTCATTGATAAGGTCATTATTTTCTTTTAAAAAGGCATTTACGGCGTCTTCATCGTACGCTACAAGGGCTCCAGAACGAATACTTGAAAAGCCTCCTTTGGGAATTACCTTGTATTCCTTTTTATCTGCGATATGTACGTATAGATTTTTAGTAGGGTTAAAGGCATACAATTCTTCAGGAGTAGGATTAGGAATAACAAAAAACTTTACTCCCCTTTTTTTCAATAACTGAGTTACCTGAAATAGTTCAAATCCGGAACCACGGATAAGCTCTAATGGCAAATAACCCAAAGATTTTGTTTGTCCTACTTGCGCTAAATCACTCATTTTGGGATGTGAAAAAAAATCATGGGTAGGTTGTGTGGGCGCAAACAGGGGCTTATCATTACTGACAGGTTGTTCATCGGGAGACTTAATGACTGTTGCATCAGAAGAAGTTGATTTATTTTGGTTCCCGGCGCTTATCTTTTTAAAAAGTTCCTTAAGTGATTTCATGATGATTAAATAAAGTCGAGTTTGCATAAATTATATGCAATATATCGGGATTCATCAAAGCAAGTAACCGGTAGGTTGAATCATTTAGAGCCAAAAACTTGTAGTGAAGTTATATTTTTTGAATTTAGCTATGTGTATAGAAGATTGATTATCCTTTCAGATTTTTGTTGGAATTACTCTATACTCTTAGATAAGTAAAATAGGAGGTCATAAAATATGGAATATGGACGACCTGAATCTGAAGCAATTGATGATGCTACCTTAAAAACTCTAAATTCATTATTAGAGCTGGAGATGGCGGGTGTTGTACGTTATACCCATTACTCCCTTATGGTCTTTGGCTATAATCGTATCCCTATTTGTAAATGGATGCGTGAGCAGGCTCAAGAAAGCTTAAACCATGCTCATTTAATCGGTGAGCTTATTACCCATTTTTCGCACCATCCCTCACTTAAAATTGGCAAATTATTAGAAACCCATGAACATAACATTGGGAATATTTTAGAAGAGGCTCTTGAGCATGAAAAGCAAGGTTTGCATTTGTATTATCAATTATTACAACATGCAGAAAGAAAATCGGTGTTAGTCGAAGAGTTTGCAAGAAAAATGATTCAGGAAGAAGAAATGCATATTGGCGAAATACAAAAAATGTTGATTCCTCCTGGGATATTGAAAACTTAGAATGTTTATCGAGATTAAGCGGTTCTTTTTATACTCCATCAAGTAGTGACCCAACTGTGTAACGTTGGGCCTAAAGAATCAACCTATCTTGTTCCAAGCAGATGGCTACGAAATGACTAACTTATGGAGGTGATGACTCATCGCGAGGGAGGGGGCGAAAGGTCTTGTTGTTCTTCCAACGCTAGAGCTAATTTCTTTTGATGAGCCCTTCTAAAGAACGATTGCAATGTACATGCATGGCGATAGATGCTCTTGGCTTCAAAATGACTAGGGTTTCCTTCTTGATCCATCTGCAAAAGATACCCTTTTTCTTTAGCTTCCTGTGCTTTCATAAACGATACAATACATTTATTAGTCAATTCAGAAAGTTCAAATACCGCAGCATTATGCCAAGGAGTACCTCCTTCAGGGTGATCTTCATGTAGCCATAAGCCAATTTTATCAGAAGCTACTGTTTTAGGGTGACATGATATGCGTAATGCGTCAGGTTCAATTATTGAGAGATATTCGCTAAGTGCGGCACTCATGCGAGCTACGCCACGAGCAATAATTTCAGCTTCTTTCTTAATTTTTGATCCTGACTTTTCCGGGTAACCCATCTTTAGTTCTGTTGTAAAAAACTGAATTTGCCCTCTGTATAAATTGATGCTATTTCTATCTTCATCATTTTGAGGTGTTTTTAGCCGTTGTCTGAAATGTTCTTCAGTTTCTGCATATTGGTTTAAGTCAACTTGCCCCGCTAAGTTGATAATTTTGATGTTCTTTAAATCGTTTTTTTCTATCATACCCTGTAATTTTGTGAGATAGTTTTCACGCTTTTCTTTTGAGTGAATATCGGGAAATACATCTGCAAATGCAAATCCATCCGTATAAATAACAACTTCAGCTCCAGGACCATAAACTGATTCTATTTTTTTACAGAGATTATTTAAGTGTTCTAAAGATAGGAGCTCAGCCATATCAGGAGAATCACTAAGAGTCTTTCCACGAACAGGAGCTTTTTCTGGAAACGCAGGGGCTACAATTCGTATTTTTTCTCCTTTGGTGACCATGCTATCAATTTTCTTGATTACTTTATCTGAAAACTCAGCGACACTATGATCGATTTTTTCATCTTCAGGAATTCTTCTATGTTCTGAAAGTAGATTCAAAATTTTATTTGTAATAAGAAGATACGGCATAAATACTCCAATCAAATTTTAAAACTTTCAATTCAATCCGCTGATTTTTAGGTTGATAAAAGAACAATAAATAACAACATAAAACAATAAGATTAAAATCGGATCGAGAATGTTACATTGTAAACATTAAGAAAACATTAAGAGCTATTGGGTTGGTTTGGGGGCAGTTTGTTCTTATATGAAATGAATTGATTAGCATTGTTTTCTGATTAAAGATGACGGCAACACAACCGAGATTTATGCTGGGGCGTATAGATAATTTGCCTAGCTTAATCCGAAACCATCTCTTCAGCATTAGTCTGTCGTATATTTGGTTTTATCCAAGACATTAAAGTCCTTTATTCATTGCTGGTTTTTAGGGGAGTTTATGAGCAACAAGATTTATCCTACACTTAAATAATCTATAAAAATCAGATGACTTTGCTGCACAATTCAGCTGCCAAAGGTAAAGAAAGGTGAGACGACGCCAATTCATTTAACTTTTTACAGTTAATTTGGTCACATTTTATTACTGGTAACTTATTATCCTGGCGTTGGCTTTGAACCACATTCATCGCATTTGTTGCTTGTAGTATTTCAGTAATTATACATGCCTCCCTCTGCGTCGGGACTTCAAGCACAGCGACTAAACCGCTATTTTGATTCAATTTCCAATTTTTTTTGCCGCTTAACTGTTCCAGATTGACGAGTAACTGTTGTTTCTCTGCCTCATGAAGGGGGAGGGCCAGAGAGAATCTTGCTTTTTCTTGAGTGTTTTTCTCCTTTTGGTTTTCTTCCGCTAAGCTACCCAGCTTCGTTCTGCACACCCGAATTGCCGCATAGTAAAAGTGAAAATAAGGATCTTGCATTGCGTATTTATCATCAGCAATACCTTCATAGGCGTTATCCAGCTTTTCTAATAATTCGGGTAGGGTGCCCTTAAGGTCAGTTAAATAGGGGCCATGATATTGTTGTGGTACAACAATCTCCCATTCATCGCCGTTCTGTACCCATTCAATGTCTAACTCCCTTATCAAAACATCTATAGGCACTCTATTGATTAAGTCCGTGAAGGCAAGCAGACTTTTTTTATTCAGCGTATCATACTCTTCTTCATAGGCCTTTTTTAGATGGATTCCAAATTTTTGGCGGTTCACTTCATAATAGGAATTGACTTGTTTACCCTGACGCTCCATCAATCGACGATGCATTTCTTGGTGGTAATTTTCATTTTTCTTATTGAACGTATTTTTATCTGCCACTAATTCTTCTTTAATACGTTGTTCTGGCCGGGACGCAGATTGGATAATTTTTGGCAATCCAGTATAAACAGGGCATTTGCCCCAAGGGATAACTCTGAATCCTTCCCTTTCTATTTTATGGTATTCGTGTATTTTCTTTAAATCATTAAACAATTCCCTTTTTTTTAGTGCCGCAGCAGAGAGTCTTTCGGAAATATATAAAGCGAAAATATCACACCCGGTATTCGTAAATTGCATTTGTATATCTGTGGTGTACAGTATGGCTTCAGGTTCATGTTTATGAATGATTGCCCCCACTTCAGCATTATACAATTGAGTATTAGAATCATCATGTCCCAATGTATCTACCCAAAAGACGTTTACTTGTCCGTGCTCATCATAATTCAACTGCCCATTAGCCACATGGTTACTCATTGAACCTCGCGGACTCATTATAAACTGGGTTTGAAACGGTTGTTTTGTCGCTTCAAAACGCATTTTTGCAAATTCAAGAAATGATTCGAGTTGTTCTTTGCCATAAAATACGGTGCAATCATGGTCAGATTGCTTTGCTGCCCTTCGTTCCTTTTTCAATGTCACGAGTAATGCTAGAGTTTCCCAGGTAGGACTACAATCAGCAGCCATGGTCCAGGGCGCAAAAGGCAGAGAGGCATTGAAGAGAGCAATTGCTTTTTCTATTTCCCCAGGTGAACTTTCTTTCCATTGGTGGTGAAAATGTTTTTTGATGGTTGGCATCAGTTTTGACTCGATATTATTGTCAATAACAACGTCAAAAAAAGTCAGGCCATCGCAGCCTCGCTTTGTTGGGTCAGCGCCATTTTCAATTAAAAGAAGCATCAACTCATTGAGATTTTTGATGTTCTTTTCACTAGCATTATTTAATTTTAAGGCTAAATGATTGAGTAATGGAATTAACTCAACAACTCCTAGATTACCAATAATACAATTTGGATCGGCTCCTCGTTCAAGCAACAAACGAACCATATCCATATCCATAGTTTTTACCAGGCCAATAGCACAAGCTAAAGATAAGGCTGACTGAAAGTGATTGCAATCATGAGAAGTATAATTAATATCAACACTTTGAACATCTAAGGCCAATTTTGCTAGCTTTAGAGCGACATCATTATAAGGCAATGCCACAATAAGCTGTAAAATGGTCTCTCCAGCACCATTGGCTGTATTAATAATTTTTTTATTATCAGGATGTTTCAATAGCATTTCTGCTACCATGTACTGTCTATACAATAAAGAAAAATGTACTGCTGTTGATTTGTGATATTTTGTACCCTGTCTTTGCTGGGGGTTGCGGTACGTATATAGCTCTGGTTGCGCATTGAGAATTTTTTCAACTTCTTCTAAATCACCGCAGCTTGTAGCTATGAGTAAGTCGTTCCCTTCATAAGACCTGCTAATTTTTTCTAAATCTTTAGAATACACTGCGGTTATTCCTTATATTAACGTCGATTATAGATAAGAAATTATCTCTGAAGAGTGCAATTTTTGAAAGGATGATGAGTAATTAAAGAAAAACCGGCCAAGCTTTACACCCAGCCTGTGTTCGCTAGATTGAACTTAATTTCATTGACGTTAAAGTTGGCTCTTCCAGCTTGGTTTCTTCTTTCTTTAAACTTAAGAGCTGTTTTCCTAATTCATCTTGTTTGACTTTATTGTTCCAAATAAGCAGATGAGTTTTGCTGGCTATTTCTTCTTTAATCGTAGCAATTTGTTTCGGAGTAAGTTCCTGTGTATGACGATAGTAAGCATAAAGCTGGGCGCATATTTCCTCGATTATTGCTTCCTCACTTAGGCCCTCACTCTCTGGTTTTAGGTGAAAATCGATCACCGAACACAGTGTGGCGCGTACATTGTTCATGTGAAACGCAGACATAAATGCACGATAATAAGAGTTGTTGCGAACAAATAAAGGAATGATTGGATTTTGCAAACTCCAGAAACCATCAAGTCTGATAACATGAATAGGTGTTTTATTCATCAATGCAAGCCTCGCTGCACCGGTGTAAACTCTAGGCGGTTCTTGATTTAATCGTGCAAAATTCCCTTGTGGGAATAGTGCGACGCAGCCATTTTCACTAAGTGCTTTACTTGCTTGCTCTAACGCGCCGGCATTAGCAGAGCGTCCATTCTCACTTTTAGTTGCTTTTGATTCTACCGGTATTGCTTTAAACATCTTCAGAAAAGAAGAAACGCCGGGTACAGAATTATAAGCATCTGTGGCAAAAAAACGTGGTGGTGTGCCTTTTATTTTTGAAGCAACAACAACTGCTTCCCAGCCCGTTCGATGTGGGCCTACTGCAATTATTTGTTTTTCTGTATTGGTAAGCTCTAAATCCCCGCCCTTCGTATGCATCATCCGCGTTATTAGCAATAAAAGGCCGGCTATTATACGAGCAAAACGATTATCATAGTTTAGGTGATTGTTAGACTCTGCGAATCGTGCAATCGCAAACGTTGCTATTGCAAGACCAGTAAGCAGGAACAATATGTTATAAGCACTTGATGCAGACTCATCATGATTAAGTTGCTCTAAATTGGAATACATGTTGATTACTCCTTGTAAAGACTAGATAGATTAAGCGCTAGCCATCCAAAATCTGTTATAGTACCTTTAAAATGGATGTTGTCAATTAAATACCCAAAAAGAAAGGCTGAAATGTCCCTGAGTTACAATTCATTGATTGGGGGGATGAGATTATGAATTTATCCTGGTTTATGTTATCACCCTGTCGTCAACATACCACAAGAAATGCCTGTGACCGTTTTTCTTAAAAGAGGTAAATCATTTCTTTTCATGGCCTCAATCTGGATAAGATTCAAAGGATGAATCAAGGTTGATCTTAATTGAATGCTTTCCCCAAGCCAGGGTTGATGAAAACAAAAATCACTCTCACCGGTTATTTGATAGAAGAAGAGGATAGTTGATTCCAATTCTGATTGAAAAGGCTTGAGATATTCATTGGAGCCAGTTAATTGGTACACGTATTGTTCCCAGATTGGAAGGTACACTTTGGAAAGAGTTACTCCTAATTGTTTTATAAAAGCAGCAAAAAGAGTATTTTCCTTGTAGAGAACCCTAAGCTTATTTTTTTCAAGGTCATTGAGCTCTGACCAAGCAGAACCAAGACCCCACCACGTTGGGAAAAGAAGCCGTGTTTGAGTCCAGCATAAGATCCAGGGGATAGCCCGAAGCTTTCTTTGATCTGGCCCTGATTTGCGTTTGGTTGGACGAGAGCCAATCTTTAGCTCTGTCAAGAAATGATAGGGCGAGGCCTGTTCAATTGTGGGCCAAAACCATTCGCTTTGGATCAGTGCTTTATATTTCTGACTAACTTGCGTGGCAAATAATACCAGCTCCTCAGGATAACCCTTATCAGTGTCGTTATCTTTATGTGAATAGATATCAAGAAATTTGTCAATCTGACTTTTGAGTATGGAACTCGAACCAAAGAGCCTTGCAACCATTTCCCCCTGAACAGTCACTTTATAATTAGTCATCATTTCCTTAGACCAGGAAGCAGTTTGTTCTTTGATATCCCCACCTCCACGTTCTATACTGCCCCCCGACCCATGAAAAAAAATAGGCCGAAGGTTTTTATTTTCTAGTGTAGACTGAATATTTTTTAAACTGTTCGCAATCATCAGTCGAGAGGGCAATACACCATTTTCTTTAGATGAGTCAGAATAACCCAGCATGACCTCATAATTTCCATCCCACTGTTTTAGATGCTTCTGTCTAATATCCTCAGTGATTGAATGATTTAAAATTGTATCCGCAGTGGTGAGCGCAAGTTGATTTTCAAACAAGGGCACAACGGGTAGGGCGTAGCTTTTAAAAACGTGTTTTACCAGGTTAATTCCATTTTTTATATCCTCAGCAGATTCAACCATACTGAGGATAAAACCGCGTATATAATTTTTGGGATCAGTCCCATGGGTTATAGAATAGACTTTTTCCAACATCTTGGTAATTGTTGTTTTTTTTATGCTCGTTAAACTCTCCTTTACAACGGCTGAATCTTCTCTGAGCTCGATGGGTATGACCAGAGTGGGATAGAGCTGAAAAATGCTGGAGATGATAGCGAATTGTTCGGGTTCGAAATTTAAAAACTTTAGGGTATTTATCTGTATTGCAGCTAATTCTTTTTTGAATGCAGATACTTTTTCATGATCCTTGGCTTGTATCTTTCTCAGACCACGCGCTTTTTTAGCAAGCTGATTGAGCTGATTCGCTAATATTCTGTTTTCATTCAATGCAGTTGAAAGTCTGACAATTTCCAGTACTTCTTTGATGCACTCTTGAATGTAGGCAATAAAACAAGATCGAGAAAGTTCGAGACTTCTAACCATGATTTTTTCATTAACACCTGAGTGCCCATCTTTATCACCTCCTACCCAAGTGCGTAATTGGATGGGAATACCTTTGGTTAAAAAGAAGTGATAAAGTTTCATGTTGAGGGCATTGAGGGCGAACTGATAGATGTATCGTGCCTCGTCTTCTACGCTTGGTTTTTCATGATTGGAAATATTAATTTGAAGTGAGATTTTAAGCATTTGATCAAGATGAGTTTCATTCATCAGATATGGGGATTTAAGAACATCGACAAGATAGTCCCGAATTGATTTAAACAGCTTTAAGAATTCATTTGTGCGCGCTTCTGTTGGATGTGCTGTTAAGACATAATGAATCCCTTGAGGTCTTTCAGAATAGAATTTTTCTTTTCTTTGATTGATACGAAAAATGCGGTAGGCGCTCTCACAGGCATTAATAAGTTCCATCATGAGAGAAAACCCATGCGCAATTTGACAAAGCTGATTTCTATCTAGTTTGGAAAGCTCAACTTGCAGACTGTGAAGGGCTTTTTTAAGTGCGATCGTTTCACTCCCAATCGTGTCTTGCATGGATAGTCGAATGTGCTCAATTCGTTCAAAGGTTTCTTTTCCATAGACTTCTGCAATAGATTTCCCTAAACGAGTAAGAGACCAGGAAACCATATGGCTTAATTCCCTTGGCAGATGTGAGACATTTTGTTTCATCCAAAACTCCGATTTCTAAAAGGGTGTCCGGAACGTCCATTTTGCGGATCTCCTTCCACTCGTGATCTAATCACGATTTAGTAGTCCTTAATATGAACTTCTTCAGTTGATTTTCAAATGGCTCAGGTTCAACCCAGTGAAGAAGATCTTTGTTCAATTGAATATATTTATACTGGAAAATACTTTGTTTTGCTAATTCTCTTGTAGCCTGACACAAGTGCTCTTATTAATTTTCAGGATTTGTATTTATTTTTAAATTATGTTTATCAATAAAAGAGGTTGCAATTTTTTCTGATAAAGCTTTTTCACAAAAATAGTTCAAAAGTAAATTAATTTTTTGTTCATCTGCTATGGACTTTGGGGAAATTGCATAAAGATTAATATCAGGTGACGACTCGTGAGGTAATACTTGAATTAGTTTCTCATTTTTTATTTCTTCATAAACTGAAAAATAAGGCGCCCACAAAAGCCCTACATTTGCAACAGCAGCCTGTTTTAAGACACCTGCATTATTGCTTTTAAAATTTCCCGAGACATGAATGATTTTTTTATTAAAAACCCATTTATTTTGCAGGCCATAAAGCGAATTAATCAAACAATTATGTTTTGGTAACTCGTCGATTGTCTGAGGAAGTCCATGTTGGGCAATATAACCTGGTGAGGCAAAGACATTTCTTTGGATCGAGAATAATTTTTTGCAAACCAATTTTGAATGCTTCAGATCTTCGAATGAAATAGCCAGATCAAAGGCAGAAGAATACAGCTCCTTTGTATCAGAGCCCACATTAATATCCAGATAAATCTTAGGATATTGTCGCATAAACTCAATACATAATGAGGTTAAATAGGGAATGGCCGGGGTAACGGTAAGATAGAGTTTAATTGTACCTTTTAATTCAACTTGATCAGGTGTTGCAATTTTCTTGATTAATTCTAATTGCTCGAAAAGCCGTAATGCCTTTTCATACAGCCGATGCCCTGATTCAGTCACAATCAATCGTGTTGTAGAGCGGATAAATAAGGTAACTTTTAGTTCTCCCTCCAACCAAGTTATTTGTTTGCTCAATTTAGAGGGTGATATATATAATTTTTGAGAGGCTTTTGAGAAGCTTTTACAATCAACTGTTGCAATAAAGCCTTTCAAACAAGATAACATATTCATATTTGAATTTTCTTAATTTAACTCTTTTTAAAGTGTATAGACCTATATGACTGTTTTGTAAATCTATATCAAATGATCCACTTATAGTGACAACTGCCATTACAAGTTGTGGGGGGGTGAAATTTAGAGGAGCTAATCCTCCAAGTTTAATAGCTCAGCCTGCATCTGCTCTATTTATATTCCAATGCCCCAACCTCCTTACTGAAGATGTCCCAAAAAATTAGTTCTTGAGGTATAAAATCATTGATGAAAACTTAATTCCCACATGGTTGGTAATCACGATTTTTCTGTTTACAATTCAAAGTCATATAATTATTTATCGCTACTGCGATTCTGATTATTTGTTCGCCTTACATCAAAACCATAAGGACATGGGAAAAATCAGATGAATAAAAAATTAAGTCCCCTGAGTTTACTTTGGATTTCAATTACCAGCATGGTGGGTTCAGGCTGGTTATTTGGTTCTTTATACTCCGCGCAATTTGCTGGCCCGGCAGCCATTATAGCTTGGCCACTTTCAGGTTTTTTACTACTATCTGTTGCCTTATCCTATGCCGAATTAGGTACGATGTTTCCCCAGTCCGATAGTCTGGCTTGCTTACCTTTATATACTCATGGACGTTTAACAAGCGCGATGATGAGCAGCATGACCTGGTTTTCCTTAGCCATCCTCCCAGTAATTGAAACTCAAGGCGTCATTCAATACGCCAGTAATTATATTCCCAACCTGGTAACCCATCATGGTGTGTACTATAGAAATACACCTTTAGGGTATGTACTGTCTTTAGTGGTGTTAATGAGTTTTGTATTGTTCAATTATTTCGGTATTGGTTTATTTGCCCGCATTAATGCAGCATTTACTGCTTGGAAGATAATCATTCCCGCGCTTACCATTGCATGCTTGGTAACCATGAGTTATCACCCAGATAATTTTTTTCAATATGGTGGTTTTATGCCCTATGGTTGGCAGGGGATTATGACCGCCATGTCAAGTGGCGGTGTACTGTTCTCCTTATTGGGATTTAGGCAAGTGATTATCATGATGGGGGAACTTGAAAAACCAGGGCAATACATTCCTCTGATTTTGTGTGGTTCATTATTTTTTACCACATTACTTTACACAGGATTACAATGGTCCTTTATTGGTAGTGTCAGTGAACATTCGCTCGCAAAGGGCTGGGTGAATTTATCGTTTATCGGCGACGCAGGACCATTTGCAGCTCTAGTTGCATTAGCCGGTATGCTTTGGTTAAGTGTTTTATTATACGTCGATGCGTTTATATCGCCCTATTCAACTGGTTTGGTTTATTCAACGACAGCATCTCATATGCTAAGCAGTATGGGCTCAGTTGTTTGCACACCAAAAATTCTTGCCAAACGAAATAAGTACCAAGTGCCCTGGGTTAGTTTAGGAGTAAATTTTTTACTCGCTGCTACAATGTCGCTTGTGCTACATGGATGGCAGGAAATGTCCGCTTTTCTCGTGGCAATATTAATGGTTAGCTACTCCATAGGACCGATAGCACTTGTTTGTTTACGCAAGCAATTACCAAACTATAAAAGGCCGTTTCGTTTGCAAGGTTGTAATCTTATTGCCTTTATCGGATTTTATGTTTGCACGGTTGGCGTTTATTGGGCGGGTTTCCACAGTGTGCGAAAGCTCTTGGTGATTACTATCCTGGGATTAGGGGGAACCATTCTTTATTGCTATATAAAAAACACACATCAAGAACTTGATAGCAAACATGCACTTTGGTTTATATTGTATCTTTTGGGTCTTGGTACTTTCTCTTATTTGGGTAATTATGGTGGCAAACATATCTTGCCTCAATATTGGGACTTAGTGTATTTATTTCTGTTTAGCCTGTTTTTATTTGGTTTCGCTATATTTTCTAGAAAGCCCAGTGCTTTTACCCAAAAATTGGTTATAGAAAATGCGTCCCAATCAGGAAAAAACTAAGACTAAAATCGACTCAGTAATTGTTTCATCGGTTTCAGAGGAACGTATGCTGATTATCTGATCTTGCTCTTAAAAAATGCACTCCGAATGGTCTCAAATTTTTAGATGTGTGTTTACGTATAAATCAGGGTGTTCAATCAAAGTGTGGTCGTCGGGCGAAGCGCCCGACCTTATATGCCTAAGGCTTTTGCCAAATTGGGGCCCCAGTATGTCTATTAAGGCAGGTAATATAAGTTTTTGTTCCTTTACGGTCTTTGGAAAAAATAAAAACATAATCACCTGCAATTTGCCATGATAATATTTTAGCGTGAAAAGGAACATTCCATAAACGGACTCCAGCATATGTGTATGCGGTAACATGATCTTGACTATCAAATGTCGAAATAACCATTACAGAATCAGGGGTTAACTTCATTCGCTCTTGTTGGAAATCATAATCTTCTGTCGGAGCAGCCGAAGCTTGAGTGATTAGGGCCGTGGAAAGTAGTAAGCCAAGCAACATCATTCGAAACAATTTCATATTAAAAACCTCTTGAATGTAAATAAAGGTATACGCTTTCTGATCAACTTTTACATCGGGCGTATAGGATAATTCGATTCAATTCGCGTATCGTAAGAATCCCGGCGGAAAATACAATTATTCTATATTTTTGTAAACTGTTTGAGATGCGAAGCTGGCCGTTTTAAATCGTTAAATAATTATTTGTTGCACTATTCCTAATTTCGAAACAATTACTTTCCAAATTTCTATATTCTCAAAAAAATCAAAATGAATAAAATATGGCACAATAGGGATCTATTTGAATAATAATATGAAAAATAGAACAAAGACACTAAATTTTCTTATTCGAGTGAAACAATTAAGTAGTGCCTCATCTGAGGATAAATAAATTTAGCTTTTCAGGCGTCAGATAAGTATGAAACTTTCCTAAGTTTCTCGGTTTATAAATACCCAATTTGATTTTAAAAGAGGGAATTATTATGTATCAGCCATATGAGTATGTTGTACCTTCCTCTGATCAAACAAAAGACAACAAATACAAAAAATTTGTGCGGAATATAACAGGAAATCCAAAAAATGGGGCGCCAGGCCCTTTTGACGAAAAATTAAATGCTTTTTATTCTGCTTCTGAGAGTAAAAGCTCAATACCATTTGGCACTCTTCCTGATTTGTTAAAAACAAATTTTATTGTAGGGGAAGATCATACTGATAATGCGCCTAAGAATTTTTTAATTCAAAATATGCACAAATTGAAAGAGGCAGGTTATACCACCTTATTCTTGGAACATTTGTATTACGATGACCAGCAAGAGCTTGACGATTATGATCCTGACTCTTCATGGAACGCAAAGAAACAGCAAAAGATGGAAACTCGTATATCTCGTTTAGACATATGCTTTAAACACTGTAATGCTCATGATCTGTATTGCCTATGCAATAAATGTAGTTATTCGACAAAGAATAGTTATTTAGAGTTGGTAAAGGCAGCCAAACACTGTGGTATACGTGTGGTAGGAATTGATACAGAATACACCTATTCCGAACAATATTCCAGAGTCCATATGGAGTATGTTGGTGCCCCAACAGCAAGGACTAAGGACACATTTCGCCTCAAAAGCATGAATTATACTGCCAGTGAAATTATAGAAAATGAAACAAAAGAGCATCCTGGAAAATGGTTTGCTTTAATTGGAGTCAATCACTGCTCTTCATCGGAAGGTGTGATAGCTGTACCGCAGTTAACAGGAGCAGCAACCGTAATTGTGCGCTCCAAAGAAAATCGGTATAAAGCAAAAGTTGAGTTCAATGGAGTGGAGTCCTTTCAAGAACCAATATCATTCGACGAGAAAGAAAAGCGAACTGTAAGTATTCCCTATGCTGTCCGAATTGAGGCTCCTGTTAATCGGTCTACACCTGTTATTCAAGGAACAGTAGGGAAGGCTAAGTATCTCCAAACTCAGTCAAACTTTAGTCAAGGGAAGAGGAACAGTGAGGAAGAGAAAGAACAGTTTATAAAGGAACTTCCTAGGCGCTGTGAAACTCAAATTAAGCGTTTAAATTCCTTAGCTAAAATATGTAACAATCCCGATGCTATGGAGAAAAAGAGAGTTCTGGAAGAAGCACAAAAAATCTTGAATGACGAGGAATTAAGCATAAGCCATAGATTAAGTGAATTTCGTACAATTATTAATGACAACAGAGCTATTTTGACAAAGCCTCATAGCACTATCCCCAAAGATATTATGAAAGGACTGCTGGTTTTTGTTGCGTCTATCCTTTTTGTAGTTCCTGGAATTTTGTTTGGTATACGTTTTTTTAGTCCCCATAGATTAACTACTACAGAGGAGCAAATAGTAAAACCATTAGATGAGTTGATGCCATAAGCAGAATATCCGTATGAGGTATTATTTTGAGCTTTTAATATCTGAATTCAACTCTAATCATTTGAGTAATGATCCATGAATCCACATGTTTTTTTAAATTTTTAGAGGAGCGGGGTGAAAAGGAGGCATTCCTACGCGAGCTGTCAAAATCTAAACCAAGCAGTCAAGCGCTCTTTCATCGATGGCTGAATGGAACGATACGAAAATTGCCAATTGAAGAAAGGCAACATGTGTTTCAATTCCTGACAAAACAGGACTTAGTCACGGTTTGCAAATCCAAATTTAAATGGAGTAGGTATTTTCATGAGTAGTTATTTCATCTGAGTCCTCTTTTGGTGATGGCAGGAATAACATTTGCTTGGAATGGGCTTGAGTATAAATTTTCGGAGCAGGGGGTAAGTATCGCCCAGGCATAGCAAAATACCGAGTAATTTCGGCAAAAAGCTTCTCGTTGCGTGTTGAGGATTCCTGCAATGATTGATTTGCCTCTTCATAAAGAACGATATTTAAACCTATATCTAGATTTTTCACGGCGCTGATTTCTATATAATTATCGTTCACAATTTTCGCAATTTCTTCGATTTTAAAGTTATTTTTTAATAAAATGTCTATCGCCTTCTGAATATTTGAGTGCGAAGAGCACTTATGTATGAAAAGACGCAGTTTATTAAGTGCTTTAAAAGAATTGAATATATTGTCTAATTGGTCTTTCAATTCCTCTTGCTGTAGGCTCTGTTGATTAAATTGATCAATAAGAGTGCTGAATTTGATATTATTTGTCTGAATAATTGCATCATACTCTTTCTTGTTCGGATCCATTAATTGACAAAACACATCATGCATTAAAAAAAGTAACTCTAATCTTTGAGTCAGAATAATAATCGTTTGGGGATCCATCAATTGCAGTTGTCGAATCGCGGTATCATTTGCGGTCTGACTTAAAGTTGACTGTGATAAAGCAGGAAGCACATTATACATAAAAGTTAAAGTGCCCCTATCCTTCACATATCTATTGAGTAATGCAATCATGGTGTGATAATAAGAAAAATACTTCTCATAGTTTTCAGGAAATTTCCCTTGCATGGCATTATTAAGGATATCATTAGTCCAATTAATAGATTGCTGTCGAAGAGCATTGTTCCAAGAGAAATGCGGAGCCAATTGTTTAGTCAATGCATTTAACTGAATAAGACAGTAAGATTGATTATTAAACAATTGCGCAAATTGAGGTAATTGTTGGTACCAAACTTTAGGATTCAACTGCAATTGTTTTTCTAGCTCCTGACGCATTACTTTGACTAGTTCAAGATCAGACTCATTGCTTTCTAACGCTAGTAACGCAGCAATATTTTGTTTGAGAAGTCCTATTTGTGTACATGCTATAGCCTGACTCTGCGTCAATTGTAACGGAATTATCTGCCCCAGCATTTGAAAGCGTATTTGCCAAAGGCCAGGAAGCTTAGGATAATGCTTTCTTAAAGCGGCAGTGAGTTGTTCATGACGTAAGATGAGACGAATACACGCATCAGTGTTGTACTCTTCAAACAACTTAAAATGTAACAGATCGAAAATAAAAGTGCTTTTGATATCCAGACTTTTGATGTTAGACAGCATCATTTTGAATCGTTGGTTTTCTTCGGTGCTTGCAGCAGAACGTAATTCGTTAAATTGATTAAGCCATATTTTCAGCGTTGTCTTTCTTGGTTGTCTATTTTCTTCTTCTGTATCTTGTTCCTTTTTCCTAACTATCTCATCGAGTGGTTGCTCTATCCATTTTTTTAAGTCCTCCGCTGTTTTCTGGTCTGTCTTTTGCTTTTTGGTTGGTGTTTCAAAGAGGGGGGCAGCTGTATTTTCGCGAACTGCATGTAATGCATTTTGAAAAATTGCTAAAGCTTGTTCAGGCTTCATTCTTTGCATTTTATTAGGATGAAGTGTACTTCTAAGTGTATCTGTTAATTGATCTTCGAGTGTTGGCTCAAAATCCATATCGCTGAAGATACCTGTAAAATCAGGACTTTCTGCATGTTCGAGTGCTTTTCTACCATCTCGATGTGGTGCTCCTGCTAGCTCAGCGATACTGACAAATAATGCATATAAATCACTTTGAATATCATAGTGCTTAGGTATTCCATTCATACTCGCAAGTAGCATATCTCTATCCCATACCATTCGATTGCCATAATTTTGTAAGGTCGAGTATTGCTCATCTTTCTTTATTGTTTTGGCTAAGCCCATGTCAATTACGGTGATTGTCCATTCACTATGCCCATCATCTTCATTTTTATTTAATTGAGCCATAATGTTTTCTGGCTTTAGATCACAATGAATTATAGTTCGACCTTCACGTTTTCCGACAGTAACTATTCGATGAATTTGTTTAGGAACCTCCTCTATCAAAGTGCAAGCAAGACTTAGAAACTCCTCACCAGAGAGTTGATCCACATAAAAATCAAGAGTACGTCCAGGAGCACGATTCATATGCAGGTAAGAAAATTGTTCAGTTTTAATTAAGCCATAGCGTATTCCCAAAGTCGGATGTTGACTTCCTAGATATTGTTCTTTATTCGCTACGCGAACCAACCAGTTCGGTTTGTTGGGTTTATCACTCAATGCATTTTGATTAGTATGCATTTGTTTTACTACATAAGAGCCTGATTCATCAAAAACACCTCTGTCTCCTTGAGGAATGATTGACTTGATAACTGGGAAAACGTTGCCAAAGCAGCCTTTATCATCAGAACTAGGTTCAAAAATATCTAAACGTCTAGGTGGTACAATAGAGCGTACTAATGGATCGGCAACGAATTGAAGAACTGGGAGAGTGAGTACATAACGTGATTCTTCCCCAGCTGTTGTCGGTAAAGAATAGACTTCATAAGCGTCTAATGACCCTGGATTAGCTCCATATACTGAATTTATAAGTGCAATAACAATAGGGATATTTTCAGATAAAGTTGGATTAATATAACGAATAGGGTTAGGCATAGCTTTACGCTCAAGAATACATATAAAAACAAGTGATGGTCATGATTATATCATAATGTTTTTATTTAATCTGTTTTGTCTATCTCTTTACCTTAAATTGATCAAAAAAAGACCTTGGATAAAAACTCTGAGAACTAAAGAGAACTTTATGCAAAGGAAAAAGGCGCTTGAGAAAATAAAAGTTAATGACGAAGAACATACGGATGTTGACACTCCAAAATACAACTGATTTTACATGCATAGGTTGGGCCTTGGGCCAACAATTTCTTATAAAATTATAAAAAAATCCGATGTACTCTGGCATGAGTCTTATGTTTGTCGGGCAAGGCCCGACGATTGGGTGGTATATGATAAGAGAAAAAAGCCTCAAATCGGTTTTGTGGCAGGGGCGACATTGTAATGCAGTGAGCAAATGTTACTAATTAGCTATTTTTTGTTATGAACTATTACTTATTTGTGCTCAAACGTTATCATAGAGTATGTTTCAGCTGTGTAATATGGTTCTTGATCCACTTTGTATTCTTTGGCTAACTCGGCTGCTGTTTTATGATCAATGCATTGTATTCCAAGTTTTTGGCATAGAAGAACGATCTCATTTGGTTCAAAAAATGTTTTGAAAGGAGATTTTTTAGTAGCAAACTCATCTAAAGTTTTTTCTAAACAGTTTTCTTTCGCAGATGAGTCTAATTGCTGTGCCCCTGTTTGCATCAGAGTATGCATGTAGTCGAAGGAAATGATTAAATGGCTAAACTTGCTTGATAACTCACGTAAAATTCTTATTACATCCTCTTTTTCGAGGTAGAATGTATTTCCTTCCCATAAAATTAAAGTTGGCTTTGTGAAATCAATGTCATTGTTTGTCAATTCGGCAATTAAATCACCCTTAACATAGTCCAGGCCGATATAAGTGGCATTTTTGTTAATATTTTGTTCGGAATAAATCTGTTCCTTACATTTTAAAATGTGCGGTTGATCTATTTCAAAAAAACGTGCTCCAAATTGCTGGGTATATTTCATTTTACGCACCGGCAGGGTATCAAAGCCGCTACCTAAAATGACGATCTGCTTTACATCTTTGTTTTTGACCGCATCTGATACGGTACGTCTAAAAAAACGGGTTCTAGTCGCTAATGGCAACCACATTCTTTTATCTAGCCTTTGTTCGGCTTCTTCTTTAACTTGCTCATTAGCAAAATTCTGCATTAGGGGATCTTTAAATAAATCCTTTTCTCTTGTACCCTGCTTTTGTGTTAATGTCGGCCAATTTTCTTTAGATTTAGACTCTTTTTTCCAATAATTTGCTAATAAGGAAGTGGTTGCAACATTATTCTCTTTTAAAATTTTTTCACGCATAAAAGCAAGTTCTCTTATTTTAATAGTTCATCTACAATTTGCCTCACACCTGAATAATAAGCGGCATGATCGGCATCTAAATATACAATATTATCGGTAACTTCTCTACTCATACGCAGCTGATCACTTAGGAGTAAGGCCTTATCATACCGGCAAACTAAAGAGCGTTTCGAAATACGAGTAAATTGTTTGCCAATATTGACTGTTTCGGTAAATGGCCGTAAGGGTTGAGGTTGTAATCGAGCCATCGCTTTTTGAGCATCCTTTAGGCTGCAACAGTTAAAAAGAATATTGGCTAAATCCGATGAGGATTGAAGGCGAATTTCTTGCAATGTTTCATCGATGATTAAAAAGGGTGTAAGGTTGTTCGATTCGGATTCTTGTGCTAATGAAAACAGCGATTTCTGGTCTTTCGGAACATAGGCTGCAACAAAAATTAGTTCACGAATCGCATCAGGAATAACCTCAGCAGCTGCCGCGATAACTAAACCAGCCATGCTATGGCCAACTAATGTAACCTGTTCGGGTTGTTGCTTAATTAATTCAACAACACTTTGCACGTAGTCATTAAAACAAATTGAGCTGCTTATTTGATTTTGTACGCCATGACCAGGCAAATTGGGCATGAGTACTTTATGTCCTTTCAAGGAAAGCTCTTTTGCAATAGGCCTCCAACACCAAGAGGCATGCCATGCACCGTGAATTAAGATAAATGTTTGAGCGCTTTGCATAGAATTCCTTAGCGGTATCAGGCTATTAATAATAATTTAATGTTCAATTGGTATAATAGAATTGTAGCGATAAATCTCCTAGGTTATAAATCACATTTTATCGCTACATTACACGTTCTCATCTGCCAATCAATCCTGAACATAGTCTTATTTGACTCCATTTATGGCCACAATTATTTATTACACAATTCATTTGTACCATTTAACAAGCTAACTGTATAATTTGCGCCTAATTGGTTATTTATAGAAGTTTATAAGCTATGTTAGACGGGTTTCAACAACAAGAATTAGAGAAAATTAAAAATGATCCTATGCTTATCAAGGATGCTCCTGAAGAGCTAAAGGCGAATGAAGAATTTATGCTAGAGGTAATACGATTAAGTGCTTTCGCAATGGCTCATGTCGCCCCTGAGCTACAAAATAAAAAAAGTTTCGTGCTAGCCGCTATTGCGCTCAATGGTTGGGCTTATAACTATACGTTAGATAAATGGAGAGACAATGAAAGTGTAACCCGTTTTGCAGTAAGAAAAGATCCCGTTTTTCTTTTTGCTGCTTCAGAGCGATTAATGGCCGATGAGGATTTTAAAACCAATGCACTGAAAATCAACAGCTGGTACCCATGGATAAGACTAAATAAATTTATAAAAAATAATTTTTTTGAAGGGCTTGGCGATACTTTTGCAATAATGTACGGGAATTATGGGATTTTAGAAAAATTGGATGGAAAAGAGTTCGATCCTAATATTTTGAAACATGGATTAATTGATATTACCCTGATCCCGCAATTATCTAACTTTCTAATTAATTACGGAGCACCTACGAAGCCGTGCTACGGCAATCCGTTCAGATATGCCGCAGATAATGAAAAAAGGAAGGATGCCACAATTATTAGAAACATATCCCTTGCTATAGGATTTGGTTTGCAATTTTTAAGATTCGCAATGGCCGCTGCTGCCACTGTAATGGTCCTTCCTATCGTTGCTTTGGTACATATGCTAAAATTTCCTTATACCTATTATTACCAACGCAATTTACTTCAGCTTGAGGGAGTAATCTACGATGCTAGAAACAATGAACCTGCCTCCGAAAAGACGACTTTAGCAGAGTTTATTTCAAGGACTAATTCCAGTTTAAATGATTTATGTGGTTATAAATCCTCGAATATCACCTCTTATTCTTATAAAAATACAGAAGTAGAAACATATGGTTCGGTGCATAGCTCTAGCCCGCTCTTGTTTTTTAAGCCGTTAAATAGTACGAAACCTTCTCAGGTTCGTGCTAAAGAAATAGCGACTGCACTTGAAATAGATGAACAATATGACCCTAATAATTCAAGGGCACGTGCTATTGGCCGATCATTTTACTAATCAATATAAATCAAGCAGTTGGGTCGTTTTGACCCAACAAACAATCTCGGAAAATTCTACAATCGCTCTAGGTAGGTCAAATCTCAGTCAACAAAGTACAAGATAATGCTATTTTGATTAATGATTGCGCTTCAGATTGCTAAAAAATCAGGCAACACCATGGATCCTGCAGTTAAATTACAACACGGGAAATTTTTAGACATATTTGACATGCTCATGGCTATAGAGTTTTCTAACCTGGAAGGAATAGTCATCGAAGATTTTAGTGTCTTTCAAAATAAATCGAAACTTGCTCGCTTAAAGGTTGTGCTAGCGATAAGCTAGTTAGTTTTCGTAGCAGGCTAGAAGCCTTTTCAAATATCACTTTGAATGTTGGGGGAAGTCCTGCTTCATCACCTCAACCAGAAAAAATGAGCTTTAAGTTCTTCAAACGACCAACATCTAGGCATGATGAACGCGATACCAATTTTTTCGGAACGAGGTACAGCTCGCCATATAATTAGAGTGTTGTATGAAATGCCGGTAATACAGGCGCTTTATGTATATGATATTGCAACCGAGAAGAGGCATGGCTGTTGGACGGCATTGATAGACCGGATTTAGGGGGCAGAGAATCTCAGTTAAGCTGCATGTTTGATTCTTCTTGCTTTTGTGGCATTTGAAAATCTTTCTGCTCCGGGAGACTCTTTAATTCTTCCGCCGACGGAAATAATGAACCGCCGGTAAACTCTTGTTTGCTACCATCTGGCCCTGGTTTATAAAGTTTTCCATCACCGTTGGAAAAAGCAATGACTTTATTGGTTTTTTCATCAACCATCAGAAAACTGTTTCCTTCTTTGGCGTGGTCTTGAAAAAATTCGGTCATATCCTTATCTGATTTAAAAGTCATACTTAAATTACCGTCTTTATCTTTCTTGGGAGGGTTTTGTTTGTACCAATCGTCTGAACCCAATTTTTTATCGAACGCTTTAAGAAGTTCATCAGTATTCTCGCTCTGAATTTTTGCAGATCGTTTCTGAGTCTCTGCCAACTGATCCAAAGCAGCACCTATTTTTTTGGCGGGATTTGTTACACTTCCAGACGGTGCTGATAAACTTGGACTATCCTCCATGTTCCTTTGTGCCTCTTGAGCAGATTGTACTTTCTTCTTGTTGTTTTCACAGATTTCTTTGTAGTCTCTATAGGCTTTTTTGCTTGCTTCATCGTTTTCTTCCTTGCTCGCTTTATACTTTTCATAGGTGCGCTCATGGTTTTCGATATACTCTTGGTGACGTTTGTCGTATTCTTCTTCGCTGATCTCTCCTTGTTGATACAGTTCACCATCTTCTTTATGTTTTTCTCTCAGAGCTTCCTGGGTTTTTAGACACTCTTCGTAAGCTTCATCTGATTTGGCATTGTTACTGTCATATGTATTTATATAAGCATCATAGGCAGCTTTATTGGCCGCTTCAAGCGCACTATGAAGTTTTTGAAGGTTGGTGGGCAACTTCATCGCTGTTTTTAATTTTTCTTCAAGCTCCCATTGTAATATTTCATATTCTGCTAAAGATTTTTTACGAAGCTCTTCGTCTTTTTCTAATGTCATGATTTATATCGAATGTGATTTACATGATAGAATTATAGACAATAATTTTGTGTAATACGTGCCTCAGATTGGTCTTATTTAAGTATTCATCGCGACATTAAATCAGGACTTTTATCGATAAAGTGGGCATCTGAACATGATTTTAGCAACAAAAAACTTGGCGAATGAGTAGAATTCAATTTGTTGGGTCAGAATGACCCAACCTACCTGCTAGGGCGTTGTAGGGGATAAGAGCTAAAGATTAAAAAGCCCGAAGACCCCTAACACTACTGTCTACGTTTTACATTGTATTCACTAGAGGTTGGGATGTCGGGGCATCATAATCATAAATGCCTCTATCTTTTAATGCGGTAGATGCTCCCCGTGTTAACATTACCACAGCAGATATTGGTAATAAGATAAGATCTATTATTACTTGACAAAAGTCTTGAACCATATAGTTTGTTGCATCAAAAGCCCAGGAGGATAGGGAATCAGAGCCAGTTATCTTGCCAATGTTTTCTACACCCACTAATATTGCAACCACTCCTAATACGATCGTCGGTATAGTTACAATTAGCATAGGATCAAATATAATCATTCCGAGGAAAGCTGCAGATATAAAGGTATGACGAGCACAATACATATACTCTGCAGGCGACTCATAAGGCTTGAAAAACATTTGTCCCCATGTATAAGGACTTTGTGGAACGAGAGTATCTGAGAGTAGATGATTCTTAATCGCTTTTTGTGAACCGGTCAGATACCCTATAGAAATTTTATTGAACACTTTTTTTCCTCATTATTTCTACACGGTGGGCCGTTTTACATTATTTTAAAACTCTTATCAAGACATTGTAGCGAGAGGTGGCGGAAGAATTTCCATCTTTTAGGGCGTCTGGTCTACACCTACATGTTCAACACCCCCGTATTTTTTGCTTCATCATGTTCAGGTCTTTTTTTAGGAGCTTGAAAAATGCTGTTTCTCGGTTTACTCAAAGTCAGTCTGGTAGGTAATTCTGTTTTAGAGCTGTCTAGTGTGGTGAAAATATTAGCGGCTCGAATCTGTGCAAATTCTTTAAACAATTGAGTATTAATAAAGACCATAGCCCTTTTTTCAACGAGAGGATATTCTTTCTTAAATTCGATAGCACCTCGTAGCATTAAGTTTAGAGTTTCTCTTTTATAAATACTAAAATAAATTTTTTTAATTGTATTGTGGCTCTCGTAGATCTGGACACATGCATGATTAAAATCAACGATAGCCTTGGGGATTTTATTATTTTTTCTGAGTCTTTTATATTGTTTTTTTGTGGGTACAATACTTTGTTCTGTGAGTATTTTCAAAGCATAGGCATAATTGATTTGTTCACTACCTGAGTATTTTTTAGGAGGAGCGTTTGGGGGTTGATTTCCTCGATGCAATAATAGTTGTCGAAGATGTTTTTCCAGTGTACGCAAAGTGGGTCTATGTTCTGGCTTTGGGGCTAAACATAATTGAATAAGACGGTTGATATCCGCTGAAGGCTTTAATACAGATCGCATCATAGAACCCAAAGCGTAAACATCCATACTTTTTTGGGCAGATATCGGCGTTTGTGACCAGCATTCTGGTGCAATTTGTGTATATTTTTTTCTTTTTGCTATGAGCTCTTCGTTAGTGTTTACAACAAAGATATCTGGGTTGAGTAGCCTATCTTTCTTTACAGAAATACCTCCATCAAGTAAATAACTTTTACCCGAGTTGATGTCATAATGGATATTATCCGCTTTTAGATCCAGAACAATATATCCCTTATTATGACAATCTTTTAATGCTTCAATTGCAGAAATAAAAAGTTTTATTTGTTGCCTTTTGTTCGTTAAACGCAGCGCCTCATAGGGTACGCCAACAATATAGGGAAGAACCAGGCGATAAGTATCCTCTCGTTCTATTAATTCAATATTTTGTTTCGGATAAAGAGTCTTGAAAAATTTATATTTATTATAAACTTCAATAAAATCAATATCATCCTTATTTTTAGGCTTTAGAACCACAAGTGAGCTATGACCCTCAGCAGATTTAAATTTTCGTGCTTTGGCGTATGTTCCTGAGCCAATGCTTTTTTCTGGATAATATTGTGTTTCCCCTTCACTTTCGTAACACGATTCCTCAGAGTTATCATCATCATGAAATTTATAATTTTTTGGCATAATCCTTGCCCTATCATCCCTGAATACCCTAAATCAATTTTGCTTATTTTATAGGGTAAAGTCCATTAAGTGATAAAAAAATTATTATTCAAATTAAAGCATTAATGAGCTATGAAGCTCTGGAACCCCACTGTCTTTTGGGGATTTATTTTGATTAAATAATGTTGCTCTATTTCCACTAACCACATGGATTTTCTTCAGAACACTCTCTAAAGAAGATGATCCAATGTCTTTAGTCATCGAGAAACATCCTCCTGCATAATGCATGACGGAATCATCACTACTGACTTTTGGAGGAATACCCGCATGCGCTTCATTTCCAGGAAATGATAAAGAATCCCCACAAATATGTGTTGCAAAATGTTTTTCGGGTTGTACGGCTAATGGAGCCCCAACACAGGTGTTAATCTCAATAGTCCTTTCATGCACATTGAGCGTTTTAGTTTTACTTACATGGCCGATCAATAAAGCATACTCGCGATCCTCAGGATTACTAAACTCATCAAGTGCGGAAGGAAAATTCATAAGATTAATTTTTTTAATTTTAGGTAAATCAAGTTCAGTCAGTGTTTCTTCCAGGGCTGCATAAAAAGTGCGTTCCATTGGATATAATAATTCTTGAATTGCAAATGCACCCAAACTCATTCCTTTAACCGTAAGTGTTCCTTCTTCGCCTAAACTGAGATCAGCAAGAAGAAATAATTGACGAAGATTATGCTTTAAACGGTTTTTATAAGCATCAATATAAAAAATACCTTTACCAAAGACAGGGCTATGAAAGGTTATTATATTAGAGTGAGAAGTATTTAAACCTGATAATGCATGGTCTTCACCATAAACAGAAGAAAGAATAGAATTAAATCCGGGTTGTTGAACTGCCATTGCTTGGCGCTCCGCAAAATGGATTGCCTCACCATCCGAACTTTCGAATCGGACGCAAGCTAATACATCATATTGTAAACTGAGACAATTCCGGAACTCTGGTGCTGCAAGATAACTTATTGATACAGGGTAGGGATGGGCGTTATTCCATTCATCAAATAGACTTCCTCTTTGTAAATTCATGCCATGAAGAATGGGAGAGAACTCTGCTCGCCTTCCATCTGAGAGAGGTAAAAAATAAGCTTGTGGTACAATTAAAGGACTTACTGCCGCTTCTTCCAATGATAAATACTCTTTATAGATTAAATCATCCTCAGTAGTGCCAATTGCTTCTAAGAATATTCTAGAGGATTTATATTTATCTTTTTTTTGCTGATATGCTTTAGCGAATTCCTCATTATGTTCACGTGGCATAATGAGTCGGCCATCAGAATAAGCGGCCTTAAATTTTTTGGTTACTAATCGAGACAAAAATCCAAGATAGTCCATTTCTTTATACAAATTACCAAGAGGTGAGTTTTCCTTCTGCTTTGCTGAAAAAAATCGTTTTAGGAGTTGATTGTGATCTTCAAGGATAAAAAATTTGTTTGAGTCCTGTAGTTGCTGAATTAAATTTAATTCATCTTCTTCAATGTTCATGGCACTGAGTTGAGTCTTTGTTAAGGAGCTTTGCATCACTGGAGCTAGAGGATGTTGGAGCGGTGAAAAGGGAAAAAATTTTTGTATGGTTTGAGGAATGCCTTTTATCATCCTAAGGTTTATCCCCATTTTTGTTCTTAACGATAAAACAGTATTAAATTTAGTGCGCATAAACTCTATCCTTGTTGTGTATAAAGTTGGGTTGTTATTTTAACACAGTGGAAATATTTTTATTAAATTTAAAAAATAAAAGCCTTGAACGAGTCAAGGCTTTAAGCAAAAATTGCAGTAATTAAATCACCATCGTCATTGTTGGATTTTCTTCTTCCATAACGCATTGTTTTAAGCTATTTTGGCAAATTAAATCTTTATTTTTCCTAATGGCACATTCAGTTAGATAATTCAAAGCACAAGGAACAATACCATTTTTTACCTGATCTAATGTTAGGGAGGGATCTTTTTCAAATAATGGAGCAAGACAGATTATTGCTTCTATATCCGAGAGATTTATTATGAGTACACCACCACTTTTTGCTGGCACTTCAATAGTAAAACCATCTTTATGAGCAGAAATACACGTATAATTTTGATGGGCCACTTCACTTGCCACATTCACCCATAGATCTCTTTCATAAAACGGTAAATCCACTAAAGCAGCTTGTTTTTTCAAAATGCTTTTATAATTCTCATACAATTCAGCTGCTTTCAAGTGTTTTATTTCTATGGGATCAGTACTTTGGCTGAAGTAGGTAGCAAAATCATCAAAAGCAATTACCTTATCAATTTCTAATTGCTGATAAATTTTCATCTTCTCCGCTGAGCTAATGGTGCGTTCAAATGTCGATGGCCCAATAACATCAAATCGTTTTGCTTGAGTTAAATCATCAAGGTGAACAATACCCGGTGTCTTCTGGTTGATAACAACGCATTGGTTAATAGGGGAAATAAGATGAGGCACGATTGTTTCGCATTGGTATGAAAACATAGAAGTACCACAATCTTCTCCCTCCATGTTAGTTGGATCATATTCTACATCCCAGGCTTGTAGGTCGCAGACCTTGTATACCGCGCCGATTAATGTAATGCCTGGAAAATTTGATTTTTTTGCTGCATCAAGCCCAAAACCCATGGCAACACTAGGACAATAGGTAAATGAATGGGCTATTTTTGTGTTTCCCTTTGTTAGAGAGTAACCATTAACATGCAAGTCCATGAGCTCCTTCTTCTCTGATGGACTTAAATCTTCAGCACAGGTAAGCCCTTTAGCTTTTAAAAAACGGGCTAAGCCAGGTCGCATTGCACTTATCCCTAATCCTGGGCGGTCCAAACAACCAAGGCAATGTTCCACTGATAGCCCTCTGTATATAATATTATCGGTTGCATCAAACAAGTTAATACTATGTTTTTGCTTAAAACTCTGTAAAGCTGAAACATTGTGAGGCTCATAAGCGGCCCCCCTGATTTGAATACTATTTCGGACAGATGCATGGGTAACGAATTTAAAAAAATTCCAGGCTTTCGCTCTCATCTTAAAAACCTCTTAAGTATAAATTTGCAATCTGAATATCTAAATTCAATCAAAATTAATACATAAACCAGACAAACCATACATATAGTATATAAAATGAACATTAAGAGAGAATTAAAGTGCGACTTATTTTTATGGGGGGATATAAATAAATTAATGGGAGCTAATAAATCCCCTTTGCAAGTAAACGAGTTACCTATGCCAAAAACAATTTTCATTGGGGGAATTAGTGCGACTAGCGGTTAACTCCTTGGTTATAATGACTACCCGGTAAAGTCTTTAGCCGTTTGTAGCGCGATATACGCCAAGTTCAGGTTTATAGAAATTTTCAATTAAATCAATATACTCGCGGGTTTTATTACCTAATCGAGATGTGGTGAGTGCGCTAAATTCTTTGTTGTTTAATGGTTCTGTATCCGGTTTATGTTCAAGAAGGTCTATTAAATGATGAGCAGCCTTTATTTTTTCTTCAGCGCTAGAGTCAAGTTTGAATCCAATTAGCTTGGTTTTAAAATATTTGGATGCCTCAACTTCTTCCTCCAGATCAGCTTCTCTTTAACTCTTTAATGAACTTGGGATGATAATAATCAGTATAATTGTTGTGTGAAAAATGCTCAAACAAAGGTGTTGTGAGAGAAACCGGTACGTTGTGATAACCATCCAGGTAAGTAAATTGATAGGTTCCTCCCTGTAATTTTTCTAATATCCCAGTCTTAATGCCATTCACTGATATGTATGCTGTTCTCAAGAATTATTATCCGTTGTCTGAGGAAAAGGTTTCATAGTAGACTTTCTTATTATTAATGATATGAATTTATGACGAATTATTTAGTTATTGCAGCGAGCAGCTCTATTGGGTAAGCAGACATTTTTTTTACTACATAATGAATTTAGTACTAATCCCCTAAAGCGAGCATCAATTGATAAAAAAGAAAATTATCATTTCGAGTCTGGGCAATACCATAGAATGGTTTGATTTTGGACTTTTTATTTTCATGGCGCCGATAATCGGTGCTAAATTTTTTCCGCAAGGACTGGCTGGCAATGCAACCATTGAGGCTTTAATCGTATTTGCAGCTGGTTTTCTTTGTCGACCATTAGGCGGTATTTTTTTTGGCTATTTCGGAGATACTCGCGGTCGTGCAAAAACATTAAGAATTTCTATCTTAATTATCACCATGTCAACTTTCTTAGTTGGTGTGATTCCGTCTTATGAAGCGATAGGATTAACTGCCCCAATCCTATTTATCTTACTTCGTTTGATACAAGGTGTATCTATTGGTGGCGAATACAGTGGAATAATGATCTATCTTGCTGAATCAGCACCGCATGGCAAACGTGGTTTTATTACCAGTTTTGCAGCAATAGGTGCGAATTTAGGTTTTTTATTAGCTACAGTCACATTGATGCTGCTTCATTTGTTTTTTACTGACGAAGCTATTACAAATTGGGCATGGAGGGTACCCTTTCTTCTTATAGGGTTACCTGGCTCATTAATCATTTACTATCGTTTTAAATTATCTGAAACACCCGTGTACTCTCAGTTGCAAAAAAATCATCGAATTGAGTCCATTCCATTTATTGCAGCTATTAAATTCGCGCCCTACCAATTGCTGAAAATTTTAGGTCTTACTTGTATGGGCTCAACATTTTATTATGTGTTTTTTGGATATATGCCCACTTATTTAGAACACTACATTGGATTTTCCTTCGCGGACGCGTTAACCATTGAGAGCTCAATGTTAATTGTAATGCTGTTTACTGTGCCTTTGTCTGGCATGTGCGGTGATTATTTTACCCGAAGAAAAATGCTGATAAGTACTTCAATAGCTATCATATTTTTGGTTTTACCCTGTTTTTATTTACTGCAGTTCAAATCCATATTATTAGCGCTATTATCTTTAGGTACAGCCACTATCCTAAGTTCTTTGGAACAAGGAAATACTCTAACAACTATTGTAGAAAACTGCCCTGAGAATGTTCGTTACAGTGGCATAGCCTTTTCTTATAACTTGGGGAATGCTTTATTCGGCGGCAGTACGCCGTTGGTTGTGGCTTTACTGACAGAAAAAATAGGCCTTACCCTACCGGCTTATTACCTGATTTTTATGTCAGGTATCACTTTAATTACCGCAACAACCTTACTCAGCAACAATCAGTCTCTAGGCCCTTTGCTCGACCCTAAGCGCTCTAGAATATAAATGGATTTGCAATAAATCCAACATAAAGCCAATGAAGGTTTTCGATGGGATTTGAATGGATACTTATCCCGCTTCCTTTTCAGATTTAGGCATAAACAGCAGAGGAATAATGAGCAATATGATGAGGATTATCAAAATAAATCTAAATTTATCCGCATAAATTTTTTTCGCATAATTTCGAATAATTTGAATCATTCTATTCCTTTAATTCTATAGTGCTAAGTGCATTTCACATCGATTAAATTTCTTTATCGGCTTGAGCACAGGAGCATTTTCCTTTGCTCATTTTTAGAATGTTTCTGAACATTCTAGTGTATAGAAACAGTAAAAACGGGTGCTATACTTTAATAATTAACTGGTTGCGATATTAAGTGAGAGGAAAGTAAATGGATTTTTTTAGGAGAAAAAAAGGATTGCTTTTCATCATCGCAGTACTCATTTTTTTAGGCTTAATTTTAATTCCAAAAAAATTAGCAAAACCTAAAATGCTCCCACAAACTAAAAACACAATTGGCTTAGAGTTGCCTCAACCAGTCTACTCTAGTCCAGTTTCAATTGAGGAGGCACTTAAAAAGCGTCGCTCAGTAAGGCAGTATAAAAATCAAGCGCTAACACTTCGGCAAATTTCTCAATTACTCTGGGCCGCGCAAGGAATAACTTCTGATATGGGCTTTCGAACAGCTCCTTCAGCAGGGGCTCTCTATCCATTGGAGATTTATTTAATTGCAAGGAATGTTAAAAATTTAACTTCTGGTGTTTATCATTATAAGCCCCAAAAACACACATTAACAAAACTAAAAGAAGGGGATGTTTCGTTACAATTAACAAAAGCTGCATTCGGACAGGAGGCAGTAAAATCAAGTGCTGCTAATATTGTGATAACGGCGGTTTTTTCTCGAACGGTAAAAAAATACGGTAAAATGGGCAAGCGTTTTGTATTCATGGAAGCAGGGCATGCCGCACAAAATATTTACCTGCAAACGGTGTCTTTAAATCTAGCAACTGTATCAATAGGTGCATTCGATAATATTCAAGTGAGAAAAGCTTTAGGATTTGTTGATGAAGAACCTTTGTATGTTTTACCAATAGGGGAGGAATTATAAATATGTGGGAAACACATATGCTTATAGTATTGATTGTTTCGGGCTTTTCGTAAGTCCTGTGAGATTTACTTACCTCATTTCAAGACAAGTTAGAAACCCCAAAAGTAAAGAATAACAATTACATCTTTATTTATTTTTAATCATCTTATAAAGCTCGGGTATCAGAAAAATGGGAAGTGCACAGAATAAAATGACCCCCCAGTGTATTATGGATAAAGGTACTGTATGTAACACGCGCTGCAATCCATGGGTATAAATGGCCATGATTTGTAACCCTAGCATGCTGAAAATAGCAATTAAAATCCATTTATTTGAGAGCCATCCTATTTCGGTAATTGGTTTATAGAAGCTTCTAAAATTTAGTGTATGGACATTCGACATAACGACCAGGGTTGTAAAAGCAATAGTATTGGCTAACGCATAGGACTGAGGTAAATAGAACTGATATAGCAAGAACGTTATGATACCGATATAAGAACCAAACAGAATGAGTAGGGTAAGTGACATTCGATCAAAAATTGGTTGATCAGCTTGCCGTGGTGGCCTATTCATCACACCCTTTTCGGCGCGTTCTACACTCAAAGAGAGTGCTGTTGCACTATCCGTAACCAAGTTTATCCAAAGAATTTGCACTGGAATTACAATCAATCCACCGCTTAGCATAAGATTAATAAGGATAGCTAATACTTCACCTAAATTTGAGGAAGCAAGATAAAGCACGAATTTTCGAATGTTTGCATATTGACGCCTACCTTCTTTTACAGCATCAATGATAGAGGCAAAATTATCATCTAATAAAACGATATCAGCGACACTTCGCGCAACATCCGTTCCTCTTATGCCCATAGCAATCCCAATATCAGCTTGTTTCAGTGCTGGTGCATCATTGACGCCATCTCCAGTCATGGCGACTAGTTGGCCTTGATTCTGTAAGAGTCTCACAATACGAAACTTATCCTCAGGCATTGTTCTTGCAAATAAAGCATTTTGCTGTAATAAATTCTTTAATGTTTTATCACTCATTATGTTTAATTCACTGCTTGTTATCACGTGATCTATGCTCAAGCCAATTTGATTGGCAATTGCTTTTGCCGTCACAGGCGAATCACCAGTTATCATAATGACTTTTATGCCTGCGTTTTTCGCGATTTCTAATGCTTTAGGTACTTCTTCTCTTGGAGGATCCACTAAACCAATAATTCCAAGAAACACTAAATGACTCTCCGCTTCATTCACTGATAAATGAAGTTGTTTTTGAGTGGTTTTCCTTGCTAAGGCTAAGGTGCGAAGCCCATTCTGAGCAAAATCAATATAAGCCGCTTCTATTTTATTTCGTGATTCAGTGTTTAGTTCGTACTCCTTATCTTCATGTACATAATAGTCACATAAAGGCAAAATAACTTCTGGTGCTCCTTTGATATGAATAATCTGACAATCTTCTGTTTCTTCAATGACCGTCATTCGTTTTCTGATAGAGTCGAATGTAAATTCATTGATAATGTGGCTTTGAGGGACTTCACTTAATCCTGATTTAGCGGCTGCCACAATCAAGGCTGCTTCATCTGGGGAACCAATGATTTTCCATTCCTCTCCTTCTTGAATGACTCGTGCATGATTGCATTTGCGTCCCGTATCCAACAATAGGATTAATCCGGGGATGGATTGAGGGTTTATCGCTTGGTCATCGACTACAAATGTTCCATGTGGATTATAACCAACCCCGGTGATCTCTATTATTTTTCCAAATAACCAAATATTTTGAACGTTCATCTCATTTTTAGTGAGTGTTCCTGTCTTATCTGTGCAAATGATAGATACAGCACCTAAGGTTTCTGCTGCTTGAAGATGGCGAAGCAAAGCCTTTTTTTTAGCCATGGCTCTGGCACCCAATGCAAGGGCGATAGTAACTACAGCAGGAAGTCCCTCTGGAATGGCAGACACAGCAAGAGATATTCCTGTCATTAACATCCGAATTAAATCCAGACCGGCCAATACTCCAATTAAAATAACGACAGCAGAAATGGTAAGCGCTAAAAAACCCAGTTGTTTGCCAATGACAGAAAGTTGCTTCTGAAGGGCAGTCTTTTCTTCGATAATGCTTTCTGTAAGCTCAGCTATGCGGCCAAATTCTGTATTCATACCAATAGCAACAACAAGGCCTTGTCCCTGTCCACTTATAATATGAGTTCCCATGAAGGCCATATTTTTTCTATCTGTAACCAAAGTTTCTTCGGGTAAACGTTCTGTTGTTTTGGTTATGGGCTCAGATTCACCAGTTAAAGTCGCTTCATTCATCATGAGGTCTACTACTGTTGTGAGTCGGATATCAGCAGGAACAATATTACCGGCATTCAATAGCACATAATCACCTGGAATCAGTGTTTTCACGTCAATAACTTGCTCTAGCCCATTACGGATAACACGACATTTTGTGGTAAGCATGTTTTTTAAATTTTTAATGGCAGTTTGAGCCTTCCATTCTTGGATAAATCCTAATAAACCATTAAAGAGGACGATAGCAAGAATAGCCATCGCATCAACAATATCACCTAAAAAGAAAGAGAGAAGCGTTGCTAATAGGAGAACCAGAATTAAAATATTAGTGAACTGACGTAGCAGTATGACATACCAGTTTGAAGATTCTACATCCTTGATTTCATTGACATCAAAATTTTTATGTTGCTTTGCAAGAACACTTTTTGTTTCTTCGATGGTTAAAGCATGCCATTGCTTCATCTTTCTCCTCAGACTCTATTCGCTTTTAATCCCACAAAAGTAATTTCAGACTTAAGACAGAGAAACTCTTAGTATGCATAGTATGCATCTGAAATTATTTTTGCGGCAAAATCGATAAATACAGTTCGTATTGACCATTGGCATTGGATAGTAAAAATTTTTGAGTTGTATTTATAGGCCAATTCATTGGTGCTGATTTTTGATTAGGCCTACTCCATTGCAAATGTAAATTCCCTTTTTCATTTTTTAGTTCAACACGAATCAAGCCAATAACATCATCTGGATTGAACGGTTTTGAGTCTTGATCCATCAGAGATACAATCAAAATAACTTTTTCTCCACTCCTGATGGGTTCAGACCATAAAAGAGTTGGCTGAAGAGTATTGATTTTTGATGATGGCAAATGAAGAGGAAATTCTGGGATTCGAATATATTGTGTTGGCTGTTTGATACGTAATACGCTTATATCAAAATATAAATCATCGCCAAGCAACTCTCCCTCTTTGATCATTTTTATTTGGTTTAAGATAAGCTTAGGAGAAAGTTCCTGATTATTAACTGCGAAAGCCATGGATGAGAAACAAAATACAACAACTACACACCAATGTGGCCATTTCATTTTCTGACTCCTTTCAATACTTTTTTGCAATGTCCTAATTTTTTGCAAGGACAGCTCATATTCAGTATGGCATAAACCAGTAATAATGCCTATCAAGCAATATAATCTAATTGGAAGTAATCGCATTATCCATATAAATCAGGACTTACTAAAAAACCCAATCTCTTCGTTAAAAAATGTTTCTAATTCGGTCATTTAGTTTATCTAAACTCCCTCATTAAAAAAATTTTTTGCCTCGACCTTGGAGTTTTTCATAAGTCCTGTAAATATAAAGGCAGATGTTAATTAAATACTCATATGTGTTCTGTTCGATTCGTACACATGTTTCCTCCTTAACCAAATGTTGGTGTGATCTTTCAATTGGTCTATACTCAGAATCATAAATGGATGAATATTTCACAAATTGATTAACATTGGATATTTGTGTGAAAAATACGGCGTTGATATGCACAAAAAATAATAGATTAGCTTCTTTAGTCGCACCGATATGTCAATCTTGCGACTACAAGGATTTGTGGGTTAAAAACGCCAGAGAAATTTCGAATACCATTGAAACGGAACCTATTAAGTTAATTATTCTTGATACAGCGTTACAAGAGCCATGTATCATTGATGTTCTATATATTTTATCCAATGTGAAGTGTGGAATACCTATCATTGTTCTTGGTGACTGTGAAGATAAAGTTCTTTTATCCATAAAAAGAATTGGTGAATTAAAAGAGTTATATATTTACACCTTGCAGTTAAATTCTTTTTCGGAAGAAGCATTCCGAGAAATCTTGCACCTCATTGATAAAAAGAGCCAAATCATTAATGAAGAGACAATTGCTTTGGCTTTAGAGAAAAAACAATTCTTTATGAATTATCAACCCAAAATTGAATTAAGCACTTATAAATTAGTCGGCGTCGAAGCCTTAATTCGATGGCAAAGGCCTAATCATGGCCTTGTGCAACCGGATTTATTTATCCCGATCGCAGAAAAAACCGGATTGATCATTCCCATGACCTACTGGGTGATTCAAGAAGTTTTTCGACAATATGCAGCATGGAAGAGAAAAGGCATTCAGTTAAAATTTGCTATCAATTTATCAGCGAATATATTAACTAATATAATTTTGCCAGACGAACTTGGTAAATTAATGAAAGAATATAAGGTCTGTCCAGAAGACATCTGCTTTGAAATTACCGAAGCGGCAGCGATGCATTGGCCTGATATCGTATTGGAAGTATTGACTCGCATTCGCTTAAAAGGATTTTCTCTTTCAATCGATGATTTTGGAACCGGTTATTCATCTTTAGTTGAGTTGCAACGATTGCCTTTCACAGAGCTTAAAATTGATAGGTCATTTATTGGTGATGTGGCGTATAATAAGTCCAATATGCATATTGTTGGTTCAATTATCGGTTTGGGAAAAAATATGAATCTAACCCTGATTGCTGAAGGTGTTGAAACAAAAGAGGCGGCTGATAAATTATTAGCCATGGGGTGCGAAAGTATACAGGGATATCTTGTTTCTAAGCCTTTATCGGAAAGTGAGTTCTTGAGTTGGTATCGAAACAAGATAGATAAAAATGGGGTTTTCACTGGATAAGGATCTGCTATGAGAGCCATTACTATGCAAGGATCAAAGCCAACCATTTTAATTGCGGATGATGACTTATCAACACGAATGTTGCTTAGAGCTACAATTTCACAATGGGATTATCCAGTAGTTGAGGCAAGTGATGGCAATGAGGCTTGGGAAATTCTAAAACATGATGATGGACCTCAAATTGCAACTGTAGATTGGATGATGCCCAAGATCGACGGTTTGGAACTATGTCGCCGCGCAAAACATTTACCCAAACCACCTTATATGATTCTGTTGACGAGTATTTCTGGGGCTTCTAATGTGGTGAATGCTTTGGATTCCGGGGCAGATGATTTTTTAACGAAGCCATTTAATTTTATCGAATTACGAAGCCGATTACATGTAGGACAACGAATCATCAATTATACGAATCGACTTAATGAACAAAAAGCCCATGACGGTCTATCAGAACATTTGCCAATTACACTTGACCGACTAAATGATATGAGCAAAAAAATTCTGGATGAATGGGGGCGGCTTCAAAATATACTGCATTTATTGGATGCCTTAGAAAAAGAAAATCATATTAAATTTAAAAATCAGATACTCGATATTTATGATCGCCAAAAAGAATTGATTGAAGAAATAAAAAGCTTGGAAACATTGTTGGGCCATAGATCTTCCAAACGTAAAACAACAGAAGTGAAAGCAAAAAAGACTAAAAAATTGGCTAAAAAATGAGGTTAATCTATTTGAACGGATTGTGCCATGACAACAAAAAAAGCGAATATCAACAAACATGATCTACTTCAAATTCTGAGATCAGTTCCAGATTTATATCTCATATTGAGTCCAAAGTTTGAAATTATAGATGCCAGTGATGCTTACATCAAAGCTACTATGGTTAATAGAAAAGATGTGATTGGAAGAAATCTCTTTGAGGTTTTCCCTGATAATCCGAACGATCTGAATGCGACTGGATCCCGAAATCTGCACAATTCATTAGAAAATGTTCTAAAAAATAAAGTGTCTGATGCGATGGCTGTGCAAAAATATGATATTCCCTGTGATAATCTAGATGCGAATAGCTTCGAGGTGCGTTATTGGAGCCCTATAAATACACCAGTCTTTGATGAGAATCAGCAAATAAAGTACATCATTCATCGAGTTGAAGATGTTACAGACTTTATTCATCTTAAAGAACTTGGAACGAAACAGAAAGAGCTTAATGACATATTGAAATCTCGTGCTGGAAAAATGGAGCAAGAGATTTATCAAAGAGCGCAAGAAATTCAAGAAACTAATAAAGAACTACGTTTGGCAAAGGAATTAGCAGAACAGGCCAATCAAGCAAAAAGTGCCTTTTTGGCGACCATGAGTCATGAAATTCGAACCCCTCTAAATGGTGTAATAGGGATGACTAGCTTGCTTGAAGATACCCCTTTATCTGAAGAGCAAATAGAGTATGTAAAATCCATTCGAATATCCGGGGAGACTTTGTTAAATCTCATTAATGATATTCTTGATTTTTCTAAAATTGAATCAGGTTATTTTGAGCTCGATTACGTAGACTTTGATATCAGGCAAGTGATTGAAGATACTTTAGAGATTGTGGCATACAAGGCTCATGCGAAAAATTTAGCAGTAGGAGCTTTAATTGATAAAGATGTTCCCTCTTGGGTTAATACAGATTCCTCTCGTTTAACTCAGATATTAATCAATTTATTAAGTAATGCCATCAAATTTACCCAGCAAGGACAAATTGAGGTAAACGTAACACGTAAAAAAAATAAAGATAAGAAATCTAAAGACTATATAACGTTACTATTTGAAGTAAAAGACACGGGACTTGGGATTGCTCCTGAGGTGATGGGGCGTCTTTTTAAATCATTTTCTCAAGGTGATCCCTCTGTTTCACGTAAATATGGAGGTACTGGTTTAGGTTTGGTTATATCCAAACGTTTGTCTGAATTTCTAGGGGGGGAGATTGGAGTAGAGAGTAGGCCCGGAAAAGGGAGTTGCTTTTGGTTTACTATAAAAGTTAAGGAAGTCGTTTCAAATTCACCCAAAGTTATGGAATATTTTCTCCCTCGACTCAAAGGAATGCATATGTTGGTTGTGGATGATAATGAAATCAATCGCAATATATTTAAAGCGCAATTGGAAGCATGGGGAATAAGTTGTGATGTTGTAAATGATGGTTTTGAGGCTCTTAACAAACTCACCTCTGTTAAAAATAAAGTGAATCCTTATCAAATGATATTGCTGGACTATAATATGCCTGGCATGGATGGCTTGGAGTTGGCTTCAAAAATTTTAGAAATAAAGGAATTTGCAGAAACACCTATGCTGTTAGCGACTTCTTTAGGATTGCCAATTGCGAGAGAGCGTTTAGATGAGCTGAATATTAGTGCATGTATATCTAAACCAGTCCGACAATCCAAATTATATGAGGTGATCATATCTGTATTGAAGAATACATCGAAGACCGAAAAACTTGAATCCGTAGTTAAGATGGATAAGCCAACCGTTATCGAGAAAAACGCCTCGATCTTGTTAGTTGAGGATCATTCAATAAATCAAAAAGTTGCGATACATGTATTTGAGCGCCTCGGTTATAAACGGATTGATCTGGCCAATAATGGTTTAGAAGCTTTAGCGGCGTTTAATACGAAAACGTACGATTTAATTTTTATGGACTGTCAAATGCCAGAAATGGACGGGTATACAGCAACGGGTAGAATTCGAAATATAGAACAATCTAAAGGATTAAATCGTGTACCAATAATTGCAATGACCGCTCATGCACTAAAAGGAGATAGAGAAGTATGCTTAAAAGCAGGCATGGATGATTATCTTGCAAAGCCTATAAGTCTTCCAGAGTTAGAGCGAATTATGCTTCGGTGGTTGGCCAATAAGCCATCAAAAATTTCTATGAATACATCAGCTAGTAATTATGATAATGGATTTGATATTGAACGTCTGCAACTTATATTTGGAGGTGATAACGCGGCAATCGAAGGATTTATTGATGTTTTTTTTGTGCAAGCAAAAATACTTTTAAATGATTTATTGGTTGTATTAGAAGCAAGAGATTATCTTTCCTCCAAAGAAACCTGTCATCGGTTAAAAGGTATGTGTGGGAATGCCGGTGCTATTAAGTTGTATCAGTTGTCTATAGAACAAGAGAAAATGATATTAAACAATCAGTGGTCAGAGGCAATTGCCTTGCATCAAGAATTGATTCTGAGCTTAGAGGCTCTAAAATTCAAAAAAAAACACAGTGAATGATCATAAGTGCAAAAAACGGAACCAGCATCAATCCGCTAACCGAGTTCGCTGCGGTTGATGCTAGCTTGAAAAAACTTCATTACAACAATGCTAACAATACATTGATGTGACGTGTTTTTTTAAGTTAATCGAACTAATATTATCTTAAATATCAGATGAATTGATATTTAAGAACTTATTGTTCAAGGAATTGCTCATTATGTTAGAAGAATTACTTTTTTTTACCATCTCATTATTGATTGGTTTACTAATTGGCATTGAACGAGAACGTGGCCACCCTGAAGGAAGGCAATTTATTGGAGTTAGAAATTTTACATTATTATCGATGCTGGGCACTTTGGTTGCTGTATTGCAACAGACGACTCTTACTATAGCAGTAAGTTTTTTTGTTATAGGTATTTTGTTGCTAAATTATTATCAATCGATTATTAATCAGAAAAAAAGCAATAGTATTGAAATTTTAACTCAAATTACAGCATGTTTCATTTTTTGTTTGGGTTATATGGTCCCAACATCTCCTTTTCTGGCAATTACATTGAGTGCGATTATTTTTCTTGTGCTCATTGAACGGCAACGGCTGCATATTTTGGCACGAGAAAAATTCAAACCTCATGAAATTGAAACAGTTATTATCTTGGTTATTTTTACTTTAGGGATTTTACCACTTCTTCCTGATCGCACATTTGATCCTTGGCATCTATTCAACCCCAAAGAGTTTGGCTTATTAATTGCAACAGTTGCAGCAATTCAATTAGGAGGTTATATCGCAATCCATTTATTTGGTGAGCGCCTAGGAATTCCACTGACAGGATTTTTGGGGGGATTAGTTTCAAGTACTGCTGTTTTTGCTCAATTGAATAATACATTAAAACGATATCCCGGATCCTGGAATGCTATTCTAGCTTCGGGACTGTTAGCCACGATTGCAATGTTAGTAGATGTACTCATTATCATTTTGGTTGCGTCCCCAGATTTATTTATTTTTATTATTTGGCCTATAGTAGCAATGATTTGTAGCGGAGGGCTGCTTGCAGTTATTTTGCTTCATTTTCAAAAAAAACGAGTAAGAGAGAGAATATTATTAGCTACTCCTCTCAATTTATTATCCATAGTCCGTACTTCTATTATTATCGGACTATTATTGCTAATTATTGCCATGGCGAAGCGAATTATTTTTGCTAAAGGCATTTTATTGATTTCATTTTTGGGTGGGCTTGTTGAAATTCACGGTGTTTCATTGGCAACAGCTTTGCTTTATTTAGCAAATCAAATCCATATAGATGATGCACGCTTCATGGTATACATCGCTATTTTTGCTAGTTATATATCAAAAATAACTTTAGTCTGGTGTTTCACGCCTGCTCGCTTTGCTTTTTACGCCTCTATGTTGTTACTTGGAATGTTAGCCTGTGGTGTTATCATCTATTGCATTGGTCTTTAATTCAAGTAATAAGCCCATTTTCTAATAACCTAGTTTAATACAGTCCAAATCCAAATGATAATTCTGTACTATCCGGCCGGACTCTCTGGTGCAATGAATTACGTAAGCAAGTTAACTGAATATATTTATGTCGTGGGCAAACATCTAAGAATAACCCGGAAGAAATTGTAAAGAGAGGCTGCAAGTTGGTTGTTTAATAAGTATCGATTGATTTTACTCATTTCCAGAATTAATCAATCGATACGTACCGCGTTGATTCAAAAACCTCCTCATTTATAGCGAGGATGTCAAAACTGTTCTTCTCTCTAAAGTAGAGTCAGAATTGTTCTCTTCACCCAACCCCGTTTCAAAAAATCTTAACCCAGCTTGCCTAATTTTAGAGTTATTAGGTTTGGGATAATTTTCTGATGCTGGTAATAGAGTATTATTTTGAACTGCATCAGAAGTATGGCTTTGACTCATTTTGTCTATCAGTGGCTCCATCTGTGTAGGATGTTGAGTCGATTTTTTGCTATTAAAAACGCTAGGCCAAGTAAAAGCTATCGATACGAATACTAAAATGACTGGAGACAATATTGCCATGGTAATGGTTAATGCAAGTTTTGCCCCTATTGCTTCTCCCATAGTTTCACCAACATGAATTCCGCTTCGTATTCCTCCGGCAACAGAATAAGCAAGAGAGTCACCTACCAAAGCACATAATTTGAGTATATTGATGGCCCCATACTTTATTTTTTGTGCTTTTGTTTGGCCTTCTTCCAGTGGTTGATATATTGATTCAAATTTTTCTTTGAGATCGACATACGTTTTCGGGTTAAAGACTTTATATACTTGTGAAAAAGTATTAACAACCATGGTTGTCGAAGTACATATCATAGCGATAACATGTGCTAAATGAGTATCCGGAGTAGCACCTAAAGCATTAAATAGCTTATTAACCCCTGATACAGTAGTAAACCAAGTGAGCGTCGCATAAACAGCTAAAAAGATTGTACTTACGAATCCTAATAAGACACATCGCAAAAGACCATAGGGTTTTTTATAATCCTCAATAAAAAGATTTTTAAATTTTGCATAATTTTCACGTATGCCTACAGCTTGAAACGAATAAAAAGAAATCGCTGCAATCAGGGCTAACCCAATCGTAACTGCCAAAACCAGAGGGTTGGCGGCGAGCATACCTGCCCCCAAAAAATTGAGAAGTCCTACGAGACCGGCATATCCAGAAATGCCGGCAGAAATACATGCCAACAAGGTCACGATACCAAAAAATAATTTCTGACCTCTATCGAAAACCGTTTTTTCTTTTATATTTTCCTCAAGGGTCTTAAACGTTTTTTGTTTTTGAGGCTGAAAGCCAGCGCTATCAAGCATGGCTTGCCCACGACTTAATAAGCAAACTATTCCATTACATAAGGAAAGTATTATCGCTAAGCCGAGGCTAATGCCAAAGGGAGCTCCTAAAGTACTTAATAATCCCAGGCAAAATACCATACAAAGGGCCATGGAGGTAACGACTTTGCCAATGACTAATGGCACTCCCTTTAAGAGCCTATTTCTATTTTGAGTTGGGGTTCTCGTAAATTCTTGGTTATTGCAAGAACAGGTGGCAATTTGTAAGACCTCTTGCTTAGATAATCTTTTTCCACCCGAAAGTATCTCTCCCCACTTAAATGTAAGGAAACTCCAAAAATGGTGGGAAAACGGACGTTCTAGAAGATCTGTTATTCGAAGATCCCCATTGAGAATGGCTTGTTGGACCTTTTGTGATTCTTTTTCAGTAAATTGATATTGGTTAAACGAAGCAATAATCCAATCTTTTTGAGTACGAAATTTTCTTCTTAAAACCATTATAACTTCAGGACGTTTATAATTAGTAAAATCGATTTGCTCTTGTTCTAATAAACTAACTACTTTTTCCATTACGATAAATCCCTTCTTAATGCAAAGCATGTAGCTTATTTATAATTTCACAAGAATTCCATTTAAATTTTTAAAAAATTAATTATCAAAGGTAGGATATCGAAATTATTTTGATTAGAAAGATTTGACATACTTTGCGAGTTACATTCTAATCGTATTTTTTTACATGATATGGACAATCATGGCATTTTTGAATTTTCTAAAACCAGCTCCTTTTCTTAATGAAATTCAGGATAAAACCGTTGTTAAACAACAATATCGTTATTGGCGTATTCGCACCTTTTATGCCATGTATATAGGGTATGTTTTGTTTTATTTTACGCGAAAAAGTTTTACCTTCGCCATGCCGGCATTACAAAGCTCCTTGGGAATGTCCAAAACTGAACTGGGAATGATTGCGAGCATTTTGAGTTTAAGTTATGGCATCAGCAAATTTTTGAGTGGGATTCTTGGCGATAAGTCAAATCCTCGTTATTTAATGGCGATTGGGCTAATTTTGACGGGTGTTGCCAATATTTTGTTTGGATTGTCTTCCACCTGGTGGTTATTCGCTATTTTTTGGGGATTGAATGGTTGGTTTCAAGGATGGGGGTGGCCAGGATGTACTAAATTATTAACACATTGGTATTCTCAATCCGAACGTGGGCGCTGGTGGAGTATTTGGAATACATCTCATAATGTTGGTGGTGCATTAATTCCATTGATTGTTGCTATGTGCGCGCAGTATTACGGCTGGCGTTCAGCGATGTTTGTGCCTGGGATCATCTGCATTTTAGGAGGAATTTTTTTAATTAATCGTTTAAGAGATACTCCGCAATCGCTTGGTTTACCTGCGATAGAGCAATATCGAGGGGATTTTTCTGGTTTATCCAATCATCACCAAGAAAAAACAGAACTCTCAGTCAAAGAAATTCTTTGGAATTATGTGTTAAGCAACCCATATATTTGGATACTGTCCATTTCTTATTTGTTTATTTATATTGTGCGAACGGCCATTAATGATTGGAGCATGCTGTACTTAACAGAAGTGAAGGAGTATTCCTTAATCACAGCAGGGAGTTGTGTCATATGGTTTGAGGTTGGTGGTTTTTTTGGAAGTCTGGCTGCCGGCTGGCTTTCTGATAAAATATTTCATGGTAAACGCAACCCAATCAATGTACTCTTTACTGCTGGTGTATTTGTCACTTTATTGCTATTTACGTTGACTAGGGGATATACACCATTCCTCGATTCTTTGTTTCTTTTTTTCTTTGGTTTTTTTATCTTTGGACCCCAAATGATGATTGGTATGGCGTGTGCGGAGTTGGCTCATAAAAAAGCAGCCGCGACTGCAACTGGCTTTGCCGGGTTTTTTGCGTATTGTTTAGGTGCTGTTATGGCTGGGGCTCCCTTGGGTGCAATTATCAAAAATTACGGCTGGGATAATTTCTTCCTTACTTTGTTTATTTGCTGCTTGATTCCATTTCTTTTGATGCTGCCAATTTGGCATGTAAAAGCTCATCCAAGGTATCGTAAATCAGAATTTTCAGGCAAATCTGAGTTTGCTTCGTGATTGGCTCCTCTAGCTGAGCCAGTACAAATAAAGGGTGGTGCTATTAATGAAGTCGCCAGAATGTGGCGACTTAGCAAATCTAATGGAATAACGAAAGGGAAATATAATCTCAATTGAGATTAGACAATCGGTCCTGAAGTTCTTTTACACTATAAATAGCCGTCAAAATGCTGTAGGGGTAGAGTCAAGTAAGTGTCCGCTAACCGGGCTAATTCTTGTTGCGATGAACCGCTTTTTTTGCAGTAGTAATGGACTAAATTGGCAATTTGTTCAAATGGAATTAAATTCAGCAATTGAAGGCTGCATTTGTAGACATATTAAAAATGCCTGGGACCAAGGGGACAAGTAGGGCATCCATGCCATAACAGGTTAGCCACGTCCCCACCTTGTTTTGCAACCTTGGGACGTATGGGACACAGATAATCCCTGCACTTAGTTAATAACTCTAAAAGTTATCATTGATTCGCAGTTCGCAATTCGCGAATTGCGAATTTGTGCCTAGGTATTCGCCAAAGGTATGATGGTTTGAACTACTACAGATAATAAGATACGTTGAGTTTGCATTTAAAAATGCATGATATTTGCATCCCCCAAGAGCAATTATATTTATTACTCAATCGAGTACGAAAAGTGCGCATTATTGACGCTAATGATCATTTCTTTGAATTTCTTGAGGCTCCCCCTTTAGAACTTATTCCTGTGTACCAAGCTCTAAAAATCAAGTGGCATAAAAAATTTCAGCATCGTTCTAATTTGTAGTGCCTCAATTTTAGCAATTTGTTGTTTTATATAAATATTTTTGAATTTCTTTCCGAAGTCGAGACAGATTCAGTAATGCCCACTCTGCGCAACCAACGTATTGTTCTAATCCAATGTTGAGCCATATACGCTTGGTGTCCTCGGTTAAAACTCCATTGACGCGAGATGTTTAGGCAGTCTTAGCGTTTTACTAAACGATGTTCTGGAGGCCTCAGTTGCTTTTTGGGCCTCGAGTGCTTCTCTTTGCACCTGGATATCCTGTTTAATATAATTAATAGGCTGTTCGTCACTATCATAGTTTACTTCAATTTCAGCATAGTCCAGCTCTAATTTTTCTTGGATTACGAACAAGATACGATATAGATCGCCGTCTTCAGCAAGACGTTTCTTACCCAAATTTTTTTTAAGTTTCTGTAGTAAATCCATTACCTTTGCTTTTGGTGAAGGTTCAACGTCTGCTTGAAGTATAGATCCATAAGATCCATAGTATTTATCAAAGCTTTGGTTGTGCACACTAGCTAGCGCATTTTGCACTTCATCGCCATGGTTAGTTGCCCATCTGAATGAAAAAAAACGTCCTATGGAGCCGCCCCAGACATAGGGTCGGCAAAATATTGATGAATAAGCTCCGGAGTATTTAAATAGCAATTTTTTGGCTATTTCAAACTCGTCATTTTCTTTTTCTAATCTCTTCCATACAGTGCACCAATATTGAATCGATTGACCGGACATTTTTCACCTTGACCATTAATTTGCCTTCGAATTGTACGGTTAAATTAAAAAATTGTCAAATGTGGGTTCTACTCCAAATAAGCACATCATTACTCATAAGTATCAATAACTTCTATTCAGCTCAATAATTTGTATACTACCCACTCCAAATATCAGGATGATGAATATGAGTTGGGCAGCAGACGAGATGAAAACGGTTAATTTAGGAGACAAAAGACTTCATAGTCGCTTACTTTCTTTATTTGATAAATTAGGAAATTCGCCTAATTTAAGTATTCCTGCAGCGTGCGGAGGCTGGCACGAAACAAAAGCAGCCTATCGTTTTTTCGACCATGAGGAAGTGACTACAGAAAGCATTTTAAAACCCCATATAGAATCGACTTTTTCTCGAATGAAACAACACTCCATTGTGCTTTTATTGCAAGATACCACAACGCTTAACTTCACGGGACAAAAAGAACGGGAAGATATTGGCCCCATTAATCATGAAAAGCATTTAGGCTTACTACTTCACCCCATTTTAGCGGTTACGCCAGAAAGGCTGTGCTTAGGTGTTTTGGATACTTATCATTGGGCAAGGGAAAAAGTACGGCATCGAACTACTCGAGAAAAAGCCGTGATAATCATAAAGTTCCTTTGGAAGAGAAAGAGAGCTATGTTCTCCAAATAATTATAGCCTTTTAAAAATTATAACTTTATAAATGGGTATTACTCGTGCAATTGTTTGTAAAATTCATCAAACTGGCTTTTTGTTTCTTTACTAAGTCGTTTAATTTCTTTTTGATTTTCCCATAATTTTTTTATGGCATTTTTTAACATGTTATCTTTTTGTCCAACTTTTAATGAAATAGCCCATAAGTCTATGGCTTCGCAGGGTGTTGTTTGCAACTCAAAGCTATTTAGAGCTATTTTGAATATTTTTCGAGCATCATTGCTTAATTTACTCTGTTTACGATCAGACTGAAGTTGTCGTTGTTTTATTTGATAACAGATTTCATTATGAAAATATAGGGAATCTTTACGATGCCTTTTATATTGTGTGAAAACGGATTTAAATTTAACTATATAACATAAAGAACTTGAGTGGGTATCGAACTCATGAAAAATAGAATTTAAACTTTCTTTTATATCCCTCGCATCGACACAAATCGGATTAATAATTATTTTGTAATTTTTATCAATTAACATATATCATATCAAAGGATTTTCTTTATTTGGTACCCAATATACTGAAGCAATATTCATTTGTGACTCGTCCATGAGTTTGTTTAATTATAGCATAGGTAATGCATTTGGATTCTTATGAAAAATTGAGTAATTACCTTCTGGGGGTTCTGGTTCATGACAAAATCCTAAAAGCTAAAAAAGCTACTAATTAAGCAGGTATATTTGAAAGCTTCAATGTTCTTAATGCACGGTTAAAAGTTGGAATGCCTTCATCAGATGAAAGATTTGCACCATCATTTTCTAACTTTTCTCTGGCTTCTCCATAATCCAGCCAATTTACTGACGAGGTATAAGCTTGAGCTTGATCCATTACTTTCACATAAGTTCTGAAATTTTTATCTCGCGATGCCAGTCTCAAACCATTAAGATAATTATCTCGGTGAACGTTAGGTATAATAATTTTGTATTGCGATTGAGATACTAATTCAGCATTCATCATGATTCTTGATAGTCTTCCATTCCCATCATCAAAAGGGTGTACTTCGCTAATTAAAAACTGCATAAAAAGTGCTTTTTCTATGCCTGATTTAAGTAATATGTAGCGCTCAAATCCCTGATATAATGTACCAAGTACATCTTCTGGCGATACAAATAAAGTATTGCCCGCTTTATTTTCTTTTATCTTAAACTCACCAGGACGTTTTTCAGGGCGTTCTTTCATTAAGATGGCATGTCTTCTTTGTAATATCTCAATTAACTCATCTGGAGTATCGGGGGTAATACTCATCTCAGAATAATCATTTGTAATGATGAAGTTAGATAGTACGTCATGACTATCCGCATGACGGTTATTTACTTCTATCCCTTTAAATACGATATCTTCTGCTTCATCAATAATAAATTCTGTACCTTCAATAAAGTTGGAAAAATAGGATTCATAGAAACTTAGGTTTTTAAATGAAATGGCAGTGTATTCATATTCTCTAGTAAGTAGGGTGCATTGGTTAAGATAAACTGTCAACTCATCAAAAAATTGTACTCTATGCTCATCATAAGGTTTTTTCTGAGCTACAGCTTTCGCATAATTTGAGAACAATATATTTTCATGAGTGTGGGTGGACAGTAAAGCACTAATAATCTGATTCAGTTTTTGGTACTCCTTTTGATAACCCAATTCTTTGGCAATATCTTTGGCTTCATCTCTGATCTGATTAATACTTTCTTCTCCTCGTGTGCGCAATTCTTTTGCAAGAATTTTTTCGACACCTTCAACACCAATTGTTTTAATACCTATATAAGATGATCCTCTTACCGTAGAGAGATTTTCGAGCAAGGTACGAGGCATATTGCTCTTGAATAAATTAGGTAATATTTGATCAATGAAATCATGATTGTTGCCCTTATACACTTTAATCGTTAAGCCTGGTAAGTTAATGGTTTTTACATAAGAGCTAATCACAAAGATAATCGCTTCGTTTCCTAATCTTTTAGGCTTTAAGTCTGAGGCTGTACTGAAGGCAAGTATTCCTTCTGATACGATATGAGGAATTATTTTCATCCAATTTTGAATAACAATTTTGTTAATCTCAGATTTTAAGTCATCAGTATAGATACCGTGATATATCCTGCGTAGCTTACCTTCTAGATACTCTTTAGATAATTGCTTGGCTTGTTCAGTAGTATTTGCAATCTTAATCATAGTTTTCTCTAGTGAATTTAAGGTAATTAATATGAGAATTATGGAATATAATAAACAAGAAATGTGAATGTTGGAATATTATAATAATAAAAAGAGAATTTAAGGGTAGTTTGATTGGGTTAATTGAATTTCGGAATAATTTTTTATAGATATTTAATGATTGATTTTACTGACTTTAATTGGTGGGCCCACTAGGACTTGAACCTAGGACCAACGGATTATGAGCCCTGATCTTTTAAAATAACTCGTTGATTTTAAAGTAATAATATGTCACGGGACACCACTACAAATGTCGTACAGAGTATAACAATGTCGTACTCAAACACGCAAATCTCACGCAAGGATATTTTAGCTAATTTAATGGCATTTTTCTGGGAAAGACATTCGGTTTTTATGAAAATGGCTATTTGTAATGACTACATGATGAGTAAGCTATATTAGTTCACTCTCCAGCTCATCAGAATTTGCCAATGTAATTCCGGCATAAATTGCTTCTTGTTTATCCTTTAAAAATGCCCATAAGCGATCGCCATATGAAAAATGCCACCACTCATGTAGATAATTAACAAAATCATGCTTGTACATTATATCTAGAAGGATTTTTCTATTCTGGAATACTTCAGCTGAAATATTCTGAGAATAGGTTTCACAAATATCTGGATCGACTTTGTACCAATCTTTAATTGCCATGCCAAAATCAATTAAATTTCCATTGGGGTCAATAACTTCAAGATCTACTGCGCCGCCAGAACTATGAGGAGGTATATTCGGTGCTCCTTTAAAAAAGCTTACAGGGGCAATTAATAAACTGGCTTCTTTGAAAAGTTCTTCCTCAGATTTATTGGGGTTTTTTAATCTCAAATTGTTATAGTGTTCATCAAATAGAATTTTTTGAACTTCTAAGCTTCGTAATCCTTCATATATTCTGAATTTCCAACCATGAGGAAGTTGCTTTTGAGCAAGACATAGTTTTTCATAGACGGTTTTTCTTAATTTAGTGTAATCATTTTGGGTTAAAGGTGTATCTGGAGGAGGGCCATAAGCAAGCTCTTGCTGTTCTTTTAGATCGACTAGAGGTTCATTATTTTCACGAATAAAAATACTACTAATTTTTTTTTCGTTAATAACAGGACCTTTTTTCATTATTTCTAACTTGGTCGTCGAATTTTGAGAATTATAGTTTTTTTAAATTCAAGGCTCAATAGACGTAATAGTATGGACCCCGCCACCTATCGAAAGGCTTCTATTTGAGCCAGAATGAAGATGTTAATAGTCATTCAATCAAGCAGGGGGAGTCATACTATCACGTCAAACCTCGGGTGCTTTCACTATTCCATACTTTTAATTAATTCAAAATAGTATGGGGATGTTGTTTGTCGATGTATATCGCTTGGATTGGATTTAATCCCTTGTTGCGTGTATTTATAACGAACTTCCTTTAAATAATCCATTACAATTTGTTTTGATTCAGGTTCAAGTAAGTTTTTGCCTGAATTTTTATATGCAATAGACAATGGGCCAAATAAATAACCGTCTAAATCAGAATCATTTGTCTGCTTTAATTCATCTATTAATGATTTCATATAAATTTTCTGTAACTCTTTTGATTTAAAAGTTAATGCGTATTTCAACATAACAGAAGAATTATGTGTAACATGTTTTAACCATTCATTTATTTTTTCTGATTTATTGCTTATTTCATCTGCTGTATGCGTATCAATAAACCCTCTTACTCCTGTATCAGCCATATGTTGCGTTAATGAATTACTATCTAAAAGTGTTTCAAAGAAATCTTTAACCATGGGCAGTTCATGGGCAATATATTTTTTATCGTTACTATGTTGTTGGTTATAAAGCATGATGTTTTCTATAATTTTGCTTTTTATTTCTTCGCGATCAGTTTCATTATAAATAGTCAGTAACTTTTTAATTAAATCAGGCTCTTCTGACCTTGAAACTAATCTGTCTATCATAATACCACGTTTAACGTCATTTAATTCGTTATTGGCTGCTAATTGCATTTGAACAACAGATGGTGAAGTAACATAGTGAGCTGGAGGAGCATCCATGATCATTTGAAATTCCTCATAAGGCATTGAGTTAAGTTCTTGTGCTGATACATTTTCAAGAGTTCTGTTGCTTTGGATTGTTGTCTGAGTAAATTGTTCATTCTTTATTTTTTCGTCATTAAAATAAGGGAAATAATTAAATAAATTTCTTGGTAACCAAACACGACCTGGCATAGTATCATAACCTTGGCTATAAAATGCCCACCAAACATATGTGTCACATCTCCATCTTCCGCATTCAATTGCTTGGCCAGTTGGAGGATTTCCTGTGCCTATATGATAATCAGTATCAGAAGTATAAACTGGACACCACCAGCGCTGATGATTTGCTTCGACAAGAACATTGTATCCTCTCGTTCCTCTATCGGCTACCCCGTATTTACTGCCCCAATAAGGCGAACGTGCTTTAAAATTTATAATTGTATTTATTTGTCCTACAATTGGTTCGTTTAGTATCTCTATAACTAGGGTTGCAATTGAATTCATCCCACTTGGGTCATACATTGTTGCGGTTGCTATGCCAACGTGCCCTAGCCAACCAAGACCTGGATAGTTTAAGTCTCTTGCCACAATCTCAGCGGGATACATTTTCTTAGCGTATATTGTTGGTGATATTCCCGCGATTGTGATTATTGCGATTGATGTTACTAACTTTTTACATCTCATTATTTAGCCTTATTATTTCAAAACTTTAAAATTAAGAAGTGTTCTGATAATTTAGTAACTAACTGTATAGTAAGTTCATTATCAAAAACCTGAGATAGTGCCTTGAGGACTGTCCAATAAATTTAAATCACATTCTGTATTTGAACGGTTTTTATCTTCATTTAAGAGGCTATTCTTTGCTTTCAAAATCTTGCATTTTATGCGTCCTTGATTAAATTTTTTAAAAGTAACTCTGTTATTTTATTAACAGACCATGATTCAAAATTCCGTTTAAGATTAAAAACTGTAATTTTGATGGGGGGATTTAATCATTGATTTTTATGAAATTATACTGACAATTTATCTCTACTATTGGTAGAATAAATTTGCTTTTTTGATTAGAATAAGCGCACAATTGTTTAATTGTTGTTAGGGATGTTAGAAATAAAAAAAATTTTTTGGAGTGACGTCAGAAATATCATAAAGACTATAAATCCTGTTTTTTTTGAATTCGTAGATAAACTTTCCCCCGACAGTAAATTTCCGATGTATCTTGTAGATTATGGTTATGGAGATTTGGTTGGTGATGATGATGGCATATTTTTACCAACCCAAACCGGCCAATATGTTCGTCTTGATTCAGAGTATATACCTCGCGATATGTTGAATGACTTGGTTTACGGTTTGACTAACAGCCAAAACCATCGTTGATAAACTCGAACATATCCCCGGTAAAACTCAAAGGTTTTATCGTGATCATGATTTAAAAGGCTTTGCTTTAAGAATTACCTCAGGTGGTGTCAAAAGTTTCATCATTGAAACCAGAATCAATGGTAAGGTTAAAAGAGTGACCTTAGGCAAATACGGCAACTTGACGGTTGAAGAAGCCAGAAAGCAAGCCAAAAGTCTTTTGGGCAGTGTGGCCAGAGGTGATGATCCGATAGCGGAAAAGAAAACCAAAAGAGTTCACGCCATGACCTTACAGCAGGTGTTGAATGATTACCTCAAAGCAAGAAAAGATTTAAAACCACGCACCTTAAACGATTATCAATGTGTATTGCATGAAGTAGTACCTGACTGGCTTGATAAACCGCTGGTAAATATCACCCGAGAGATGATAGCCAAACGACATACCAAGCATGGCCAGGCAAATAGTAAAGCACGTGCCAATAATGCTATGAGGGTATTAAGAGCCATTTTTAATTACGCCATGTATGAATATCAAGATGGCAATGGTCATCCAATTATTACTATTAACCCAGTTAAATACCTATCACACACACGGGCATGGTATCGAGTAGACCGAAAACAAACAGTCATCAAACCGCATCAATTAGCTGACTGGTACAAAGCAGTCATTGTCTTGGTGGAGACAGACAACTACCGCAATGCCTTACTGTGGCATGATTATTTTTTATTACTCTTATTCACCGGCATGCGAAAAATGGAAGCTGCCTCTTTGCGTTGGGAGGATATAGATCTCAAATCCAAAACTATCACCCTTCAAGACACCAAAAACCATGAGATACATACACTACCCATGTCTGATTTTGTCTATGAGCTAATGGAACGCAGAAGCCGGAATAAAACCAGTGAATTTGTATTCCCAGCTGAAAGTAAAACTGGTTATATCTATGAACCTAAAAAAGCGGTGAATAGGGTGGTGGAATTATCCGGTGTTTCATTTACCTTACACGACTTGAGAAGAACTTTTGCGACCATAGCTGATAGCCTTGATTTGCCTGCTTATGCTTTGAAGCGGTTACTCAACCATAAAATGAACAATGACGTTACAGCAGGGTATATCATGAAAGACGTTGAGCGATTAAGAAAACCCATGGAACAAGTAGCTAATTTTATACTTAAGCATATGATGGAGGCTGCGGATATTAGTTAATCAAAAAAATTTAATCGCTTGCACCGTTGCTCTAGCAATTCGAGATATTTTTCCTGCATCGGTTGAGATAAAAAACTCAAACCAATCAGCTCTCGCCATTCTGGTATTACCTGATGGAACTCTTGTACGATCCCATCGATGACGTTCTGGTTTAATCCTAATTTTTCAATGGCAAAATATTTAAGAAAATCACTCTTTGTTAAATTATTTTTTTTTCCTTTTAGAGGTAAAGCCAGTTCTTCTTTGGTATTTTTTTGAGCGATGGTTGATTAAGTAAATCGTAGGCTGGTGATATGGAAATTTTTCTATCCTTCGTAATTAAGGAAAAATTTTTTAGATGCATATCTTCATTGCCGACCAGGAAGTTAAACAACGTCAGCTTAAATAATTTCACGAATTCAATTTTTGGGAATGTACAAAACTGCTGTATGACTGCAATTACCTTTTCCATAGAACTTTTATATTTCGTATGTCGATCTTCACCTGATAGCTGTGCAAAATCTTCTAAAGCTAACTTTTTATTATGGCCTATTCTATCAAAGCGTTTAATGAAGTAGGTCAAACTGTTGTCTTTAGAATAAACCAAACCATGAACCGGAACTTCGAGGCCAATGGCCTTTGCAAGGGTCATAGTAATGGCTTCATTTTCCGGCAATTCTGGGTAAATATCACTTTGTGGTTTTAAAATGTACTGACCCCTTTGATCAACGATTTCAAAACCTCCCTCCTTAATCTTTAGTTTGGCACTTAGTTTCTTTTGGACGCCTTGAATAGACATCTTTCCTACACGAGCAATTGCTTCCTGTCGCTGCTCATCAGCACTTAAATCTAATGGGCTAAGGTTTTTTAATTGAGGGGAAAGTAAATGCAATCCACGTTGAGAATAGTTTTCTTGGTCACTAATTAAGTCATAAGTAATAGGGCAGCGTTTCATCTTAGTTCCTCAATCGTCACTGCACCTACGACATCTTGGCCAACTATTATCAATTGACCAAAATAATCATTTTTATCGATTTTATATTTGCGTAATAATGCTTCAAGCATAATACCTTCAGGTAGCAATCCTTCAAAAAAAGGGGGAAATACGTCAAAATCATAGATCTTATTGGTTAACGGCATGGTGAGAGAAACAGGTGCTCCCTGATAATCATTAAGGTAAGTAAATTGATATTTTTTACCTTCTAACTCCTCTAATATTCCAGCTCTAATGCCATTCACTGATATGTATGCTTTTCTCATTAATTATTATCCCTTGTTTGAGGAAAAGGCGTTTCAAATTTCATTTGAATATTTAACACATCTAATACTTTTAGCAATGTATTTAGCCGCACCGATTCTTTCCCTTTTTCAATATCATAGATAACCGTCTTACCGACCCCAGCTAACCGAGCTAATTCCTGTTGCGATAAGCCGCTGTGTTTGCGGTAGTAATGGACTAAATTGGCAATTTCGTGTGTGGGCATGGAACACCAAAAATTAATTATATATTACTGTTATAGCAGTAAAAATGATAAAAATAAATTTATTATTGCATTTCTTTGCATTAATTCACCATAAATTACTGTTATGGCGGTAAATTTAATTGATTTCCTGATTTTCCCATATTTATTTATTATAAATTCCTAAAAATTACTGTTATCGCGGTAAATTTGAGGAGGGGGGGAATAACAAAAATTCATGTTCTGCTTATGCACTGAAGCAATTACTGGCTCTACCCCAAAAAAGGGGGCATTTTAATCAAGTTAGTCTAGACTAACCCATTGATTTG
>NZ_QHJG01000010.1 GCF_003184185.1 Legionella qingyii
TCAAATCAATGGGTTAGTCTAGACTAACTTGATTAAAATGCCCCCTTTTTTGGGGTAGAGCCCTTTTGCTCCGGATGTGTCATTCAAGCCAAATTTGCGTATTCTACTTAATAATTTCTTAAGTTTTCTACAATAAATTACCCGCCTCTTGAAGTCGCATACATAAATAAGATTTGTTTCTTATTTGATAGAATAACATTTAATCGGGAACCAGGTATGAAATCCAAATTTGAACGTTCAGAAATACTTAATGATCTAATCAGTTTTATCAATGCACCAAATTATATTACTCATTACAAATTATTCACTTCTCTAAGAAGTGATAGCGCTAATATTGAAGTCAATAAAAAAAACATTGCTTATTATCTTGGGACACATGAAGTCTCGCCTGAAATACAGCTTACCATTCAATTAATGTACTGCAAAATAAGCCTTTGTCAGCGAAATAACTTAATTCATAATATTGAAAAAATTATGAGTTTAGTTAATGAAATAAACCCTGATAGTGCAAAACATCTAGACCTGCTATTTGAAGATTTAAGCTTCGCCATCATGTCTGCTCCTAATGATTATCAAGTTCAACTTCCGGCTCAATGGCAATCTCTCATTCCTAATTATGAGAGAAAGTCAAATTTACAAAGAGCAATATACTGTATTGGTCATGCTTTACGTGCACAGCAGAACAACACCACTGCCTGGCTAGTTTTAGGGCAGTTATTTATCCAAAAAAATGCTAATTGTTTCGATTTGCCATATTTCATAAATATCTTCGAAAAGAGTAATATAAGTTTCAAACCATACGCTTATGCGAATTTCTGTTTTCAGCAAGTATTAGAAGGTAAATCGGCTGAGTCTCATAAACAGCTTGCACAATCTTTTATGCAATTAATTAAAATTACTTCAGATAATGCCGCAGCTAATCAACATCAATTTTTTACAGTGAATCCTGCTCCTCAAGGGATTCCAACTGAACTATCAGCAACGCCAGTTGAGCAAATTGAAGAGCAACATAAGATAATAAAGAAATTTGAAGATCGCTTGGCACTGGCATATTTACAGCGTTCTAGCTTTAAAAAAAATCAAAATCAGCTAATTAATTTTCTCTTTGCTAAAGACTCTAATCTAACAATTAAAGAGTTAAAGTCGGCAATTACTAATGCTGATTGCCTGATTGAACTTATTAATAAACTCTTACCCAAAATATTGCGTCTACCATTCATTTACGCGTTGTTTAATCATCCTGAAATTCAGATGAGCCGAAATTCCTCTACTAGGCCTAGTGATGAAGTATTTTTAAAGAAAATCATTAAAAGCGTAGATGATTTCGAAGCTATTATTAAAACCTTACCAGAGGATAAAAGTTCTTATAAAACACAGGAACGACTGAGGAAATATATAAAGATATCAAAGCATATAAAAAATCTTTATGATCTTGCGCGTGAAACTCCTGACAATCCAGTTTCCCTGAAAAACCAACGTTCTTTATTAACAACCAGAGGTTCATCTCCCCCCCAAGTTAATCGATATCCAGGTACTTTGTTTCATAGAAGATCATCCATATGTGAGGCTATAGTTATTGAAACAGATACAAATCAGGAGAGTTTAAAAAGATCATTTGCACCTAGTGATGAGCCGGAGGTAAATGAACCTGCTAACAAAAGACAAAAATTTTAGGGAGCCTGTTTCTGAACAATAAGCTCAGTAATGCAAATAGAGAATTTCATTACTGGCTTAATGGAGCAAAACGAATTACAACTCTTTAACTAGCCCATAGTCCAACGGAACGAATATTTTCGTACAGGACTTGATGAGATCAAAATGAATAAATCGCGTTATACCGAAACACAAATTGTCAAAAATCTAAAAGAAGTTGAAACGAGTCGATTGGCTAATCAAATATATGGTGAATGAATAATAACAGACGTGCTCAACTGATTATCTGTGCAAATCGCTTTAACTTGTATTATATTTAGAATAAGTCTATTTAGGTCGAATTGTTGGTGGAATCATGAAAGTAATCGCCCCTGCTTTAGCTCTATCCTTATCTTGTATTGTATGCACAGTCAATTCTGAACCGAACAATACTCAAACGAATAACGCCCAACCTAAAATTGAAGATTATAAATTAATGGTGAATGGACAGCCTTTTATAATCAAAGGGATGGCCTATGCACCTGAACCCAAGGGCTTTCCTGGTAATAAAATTTCTGGAAAATCCGAGTATGGTTGGGAATATAAAAATGGAGCCTGGCTATGTATGCCAGCGAATCAATATGACCCCAATGATTGGAAATCACCTTGTGATGATGATGATTTTTTTGGAACACTGAAGATTGAGAGTGCTGCGAATGCAACCTATAACAGAGAATTACAGAGTAAGTGGGCCCGTGAACTAGATCAGATGCAAAACATAGGAGTCAATACTCTAAGATTGTATAATATCAATTCGGTAGGAAAAGATCATATTACATTTTTAGACGAAGTTTCAAAAAGGAACATGTATGTCATTTATCCCATTTTAACCGATCACCTTTCAAAGCAAGCAAATTATGACAAAACCAAAATTGTCAATTCGATTAAAGAAGTTTGTGGTAATAAAGCAATTCTAGCATTTACTGCAGGAAATGAATTGCCTGTATTTGAAGATAAAGCAACTCTGGCTCGGGTTAATGAAGTAGTGGATTTAATACACCAAAATTGTCCGGGAAGTTTAGTGACCTATGCAATGGCCGATGATCCTTCAAAATGGGCTGTGTCTAAGGAAGGTGGAACCAGTGAATTAGTAGAAAAAATTCCGAATGTAGATTTTATTACAGTAAATGCTGGTTACCGAGGCGACCCTTCAACAAATGCGTCTCATGGATACAATGAGCTATTTTTTAATCAAATAAAATTAACCACCGAAAAGTACAATAAGCCATTTTTGATAGGAGAAGTAGGTAAGCATTTGAATGATAAATATGGCCCCACATGGTTTAATGCAGTTTTGAAAATCATTTTGAACCGCTCTGCCGAAGCACATAATTTAGGTGCCGTCTTTTTTGAATACAATGATGAACCCATTAAAAAGTCTGCAGCAGGAACTTCAAATGATATTACTATGGGCATAACTAAAGCAGGAGTATTACAGCCTGGTACTGAGTCAACTGTACAAGATCCTACCAATGAGCTGAAAACTGACTTTCAAATGTTTACTGGATCGGATTGCAACTTCCTTAAATGCAATAGTCAATAACTCATCGCTAAAGTGAGGGGAGCTAAAAAAATTATGCTTTTATATGATTTTCATTTGTCCATCTCATTTCAAAAGGCAGCCATGCTAAAAACAAGAATTTCAAAAAAATAATGTACAATTGGCTGCCTTGAACCAGAAATTTTACAAAACAGACAATTTATCTAAAAGTTCGCTCATTCATTCACTTTAAGAATTAATAAAACACCTTTTTACATTATTTTATTCAATCATTTTATTGATCAAATAATAACCACAAGTTCTATACTTTAAGAATATACTGAAATCAAGAATGGAGTTCTGTCATGTATTCCAAATATGATAAACTCATTTACATCAATTTGACCCAAGATCAAATAACGGCAAATATTGACACACTCATAATTCATGAAACACCCGCTATTCTTGTGAAAATTCCAAATGGAAGTGATCTTAAAATTTTGCAAGGTCCTGAGTTCTTTCCCGGACCGATTACAAACCAAACTAAAATATATTTTTCGGCTCATGGAAGAGAAGAGTTACAAGATCTTGTTCTTGATAGACAAAAAGGCGATCCGAATCTTTACAATCTAGATGATGTTGCTACTTATTTTGGAAAACTCCTAACAAATCCAAATTTTAAAAATCCTGATATAACACCTCGATTGACACTGGTGATGTGTGTATGTGAAGGATTGGGTTTTGCCAAAAACTTACAAAAAAAATTACTTGCCGACTATGATTTATATATTGATGTGATTGCTAATAAAAATGTATTACACGAGCAATTTATAAAGCCTTCCCATGAACGCATGGTGTATCTTAACCATAGAGAAACATCCGTCAAAGGTGTGGGTAGAGAATATAAACGACCACATAGTAAGGTGTTATTGACCATTGATAGAGGAGGTTCACAACAGGAAATTGATGCTTATGAATTGAAATGGATAGAAAATGTCCTCAATGGGATTCATCAACAAGTAGCAACATTTAATAAATGGGCTAATTTTGAAAATCCAGAAAATTTTAGCATTTTAGAAGGGCTTATTACCTTTTGCAAGGATGTTGATGCCCTTGTTTCGTTATCCATAGGTAAAGATATTCATTTGACTGCTAATAACCTCTTGGCATTGTTACAAAGTTGTCAGAAAACTTCTGCCGATCCGCTGTATGTACAAGCAATGAAATTTGAAATGTTTCAGTTCGTGACAAAAAATCTTATTAATGAAGGAGTAAGATATATTAATCCAAATATGGAGATGCAAGAATATTTAAATGCTCTTGCGGAACTTGAATCACAGCAGAATAAAATGATTCGAGATGAAGCAGCTCCTAATCTATTTCAAGCACAAAAAGCTATTTATTCTGGATTACTAGCAGAAGCTTCGGAATATGGTATAGAGTCGGTATTAGATAAACTTGAACAAGCAATGCAAAGTGAAACGCTCGGAATGCGCCCTTCCTAACATCGAGAAAGTAAGCCATTCTTGGTGAAGTATAATGCAATGAATGTGATTTATTTTAAATTAGAAGATAACTCAATGGTTAAAATTCATAAGTTCGTTCTAATGAAAAACTACTTTCAATTTTGATATCCAGTGTATGAATTTGCTATGGAACGTAAAATCAACATGACCATGAATATAGAATAAATTTGAAAATTAATTAGGGTCGTGGCAAACAATGAAATAAGATACTCTCAGGCTATATTGATAAAAAATATTCAAAATGATTTACACGATACAGAACGAACGAAATATAGATTTTACTTATAATTACAAACAACCTGACGAATATCATTTCAGTCTTGATTCAATTCATCTTGCAAAATTTGTAGCAACACAATTGCAATACCATACCGATCTTGGTTCATTAAGAGTATTAGACCTCTGCGCAGGATGCGGGGTCATTGGGTTTGAATTATCATGGCATCTTCAAGAAATCCGGCAGATTGATTTTATTGAGATTCAAGATATTTACACTGAATATTTTTATCATAACTTGGCTCACATCAATCGGCCTGAATTGAAATTTCGTTGGTATCTTTTAAATTATGATGAACTACATCACAAAAAATGGGAAGGGAAATTTGATTTGATTATTAGTAATCCACCCTATTTCCAACCAGGCCATGGAATGCTTTCCCCTTCCACATTTAAAAATCGTTGTAGATTTTATTTAGATAGCTCTTTTCAGAGTTATATTCGAGCGCTAGAAAATTCGCTTGCTAACAAAGGTAACGCTTATTTTTTATTGCGCTCATTAAAACATCATGGGCTTGATTTATTTTCTGATACAGAAAAAATCCTACAGGAAACCTCAGTAACAGCAAAAAAAATATCGCATTTCCGTGGTTCAGATATTATTTTATTAGAAAAACTAAAATAAAGTTTAGTCAGTCTAAGTTGGGCCGTGCCCACTAGGCTGGTTTCTAAGTTAACTGGCTAAATCGATTAATGTTTCGGTTTATTCTCTTCTACAGCAGGGTTTGTCGCCTCATATGCTTCTCTATTCGTTTGCGATAGATGCAATCCATCGGTAAAATCCAAATAACCCGCAATGTGCAGGGCCAAATCTTTGGGTAGCGCATATTGCTTAAACAATCCCATAAGAGCATTTGGCGTTAAATTATTTACTTTTTCTTCTTCCTTAGTTAGAAAATCTTTTATTTCCTGACTTAGCGCTATATCAATCGGTTTCGCGGTATAGCCTTGACTAAAATCTCGATAAACAGAATTTAGGTGAATGTAAAAGGGAAGTTTTAATAGTGCCCTTTTTTGTATCTTAAACAAGGATCCAAAAAGTTGCTTAATTTGATCTAAATTACCTGCTTCAATCGACTCAACATAGCCTTCAACGGTAGTTTTATTAAGTTTAAAGAGTTCAGTAAATATTGGTAAGCTTATAAGTTCACCTTTGGAATAACTATAAGTAACTTCATCCACAAAATATTTACCTGCATTTAACGTAATAATTTCGGCAAGAGATTTTGGAATTTCAATTACTGGCCTGCTGCCCAATAAATATGGAAGTGGTTTTTCGCAAAAACCACTTTTTTTAATATAAATACCAAAATCAAGATTAGTTGACTTAGTGATTTTGACAGTCATAATCCAAGGATATTGGCCATTTTCTTTACCAAGTGAAAAAATGAACGTTCCAACGTCTTTATCTTTTAAAGCAGTTTTGATTTGCTCTTCATTAAGGTCTAACTGTTTCCATGTCAGCGATAATAAAGAATATCCTGGTAGTTTAGCTTTTTCTTTTACGGCCTCAATTTGATTAAATGGAATCCAATAGCACAACGTAAGACGATTAACCATCGTGTGCAAATCTTTAAAGGTACCCTGGTGATTTTGCAATATAAGACTACTGCCATCGGCAGGATTTTTAGTTACTAAAAGATGGGAGACCTTTATTTGATTATCTTTCCCTCTAACAACGAAGCTCAATGCAGCAATTGCATCTTTTTGACTAGAGGGACGCAATATAAAAGTTCTAAAAGGCATATTTCTGAGTCGCTTTTCAGCTTCAGTTCGATCAATGTCATAATAACATGAGGGATAGACCAAGTCAGATTTCTCGCGCATAAAAAATATCAGATGTATTTGTTTTATGTAGTATATTATTCGATTTATTGCAAATCAAATTGAGTCATTGGTGATCAAATTACAGGGTGATTTAAAGTTTCCAAGAAATACAATATGAAAAAATAACACGTGATGGATTTTATCGATAATTTGCAAGGTGTTCCGATTCAAGAGGAATAAGGCATTTGGGATCAATTAAATCAGTGTCTTTCAATGAAGGTTACTTCGAAAATAACTGATTTATTTGAAGTTTTAAAAGCCCCATCAGAACGAACTGACAGAGCTTTTTAAAAGTTACTAGAGTCTGTTGACATTGCATTTAATTCCGCCTACCTATTTTTATTGCGCCTTTAGTGGATTCCGCGCATAAAGCACGGAACGTAGGCTAATGAAAAAATTGTCAACAAACCCTAACGGTCTTACGCCATCGCTGCGGCTTTCTTTTCTTTCTCTTTGGCAATAACTGCTTCAGCTACATTGTTTGGACAAGGAGCATAGTGAGAGAATTCCATTGAGAATTGACCACGACCAGAGGTAAGAGTACGCAATGTACTGATGTAACCAAACATTTCTGAAAGAGGAACATCGGCCTTAATGCGGACACCAGCAGCACTGGGCTCTTGGCCTGAGATCATACCACGACGACGGTTCAAGTCACCAATCACATTACCAACATCCTCTTCTGTGCTATAAACGTCAACCTTCATGATGGGTTCAAGCAATTGTGGACCAGCTTTTGGTATCGATTGACGAAAAGCACCTTTCGCTGCGATTTCGAATGCGATGGCTGAAGAGTCAACGGCATGGTAAGCACCATCGGTGAGGTTAACTACAACATCCAATACAGGGAAACCAGCTAAAGTACCTGAATCCATCATTGAACGGAACCCTTTCTCGATTGCAGGGAAGAATTCTTTGGGAACGTTTCCACCCACAACGGATGTGATGAAAGTGAATCCAGTATTTGGCTCGCCTGGTGAGATAGTATAATCAATTTTACCATATTGACCAGCACCACCTGACTGCTTCTTGTGAGTATAGCTGTCTTGAATCGATTTGGTTATCGTTTCACGGTAAGCAACCTGTGGTTGGCCTACTATCAACTCAACATCGTAGGTACGCTTCAGAATATCCACTTTAATATCAAGGTGTAATTCCCCCATACCACGGAGAATGGTTTCACCTGAGTCTTGATCAGTTTCCACTCTAAACGTTGGATCTTCTGCAACCATCTTACCAATAGCAATAGCCATTTTTTCGGTAGCGCCTTTATCTTTTGGTGTGACCGCAATAGAGATAACTGGCTCAGGGAAAACCATCGCTTCGAGTGTGCACTCATGATTCGGATCGCAAAGAGTATGGCCAGTTCGAACGTTTTTCATGCCTACAATCGCGATAATGTCACCTGCTTCAGCACTTTGTAATTCATGACGCTCATTCGCCTGCATCTCAACCATACGACCAACCCGTTCAGTTTTACCGGTAAAGGAGTTGAGAATCGTATCCCCTTTATTTAGTCTTCCTGAATAGATACGTACGAACGTTAGAGCACCAAAACGGTCATCCATAATTTTAAATGCCAAGGCGCGGAATGGCTCATCAGGAGAAACGATAGCGTATTGGCCATTTGGCTCACCTTCAGCATTGGTCAAAGGTTGTGGATTAACTTCATGTGGAGCAGGCAAATAGTCAACAACTGCATCCAATAATAGCTGCATCCCTTTGTTTTTAAAGGCCGAACCGCAATAAGTTGGGAAGAAGGCTAATTCAAGCGTACCTTTACGGATACAACGCTTAATTTCTTCTATTGAAGGTTCCTCACCTTCTAAATAAGCCATCAACAACTCATCATCCATTTCAAGTGCCGATTCAATTAATTGCGCACGATACGTTTCAACATCGTCCTTCATATCGGCTGGTACGTCTGTAACTTTGTAATTTTCTGGCTGGCCAGACTCATCCCAAACATAGGCTTGACGAGTTAATAAATCGACCACACCTACGAAGCTGTCTTCAAAGCCAATTGGCAAAGTCATGATTAAAGGATGTGCACCTAATACTTTTTTAATTTGCTCAGTTACTCTCAAGAAGTTCGCGCCGATACGGTCAAGTTTGTTTACGAAAATCAAACGAGATACTTTTGAGTTGTTCGCATAGCGCCAGTTAGTTTCTGACTGAGGTTCAACGCCGCCAGAACCACAGAATACGCCGATACCGCCATCGAGTACTTTCAGTGAACGATATACTTCTACAGTGAAGTCAACGTGTCCTGGGGTATCGATTACGTTGAAGCGATGACCTTTCCAGAAGCAGCTGACTGCTGCTGACTGGATGGTAATACCGCGCTCGGCTTCTTGTTCCATGAAATCGGTTGTTGATTCACCATCGTGAACCTCACCTATTTTGTGTATTCTACCAGTGAGCTTAAGAATACGCTCGGTAGTGGTGGTTTTTCCGGCATCTACGTGGGCGAAGATACCAATATTTCTATAAAGGTTTAAATCAGTCATAGCGCTCTTATAAAGTTAATGGATAAAAATTTGTCACATATTGTACAGTATTTTAACCGGATTTGCAGCAAAAACTTGTTCCATTAATCATTTTTTTATGATTATTTCGCGCTAATTCTGTTGATGTATCTCTGTATTTAGATGATTTGAGTGTATTTTATGCGCTATAGTATAAACAATACATAATTGAAGAGAGTACCATGGTAGACGTCATTAATCTTAATAAAAAGAGAAAGGCTAAAATTCGTTTGGAAAAAGAAAAAAGAGCTTCTCAAAATCGCATTAAATTTGGAGGGACAAAAAAGGAAAAGCAGATAGAGAAACAGGAAAATGAACGTAATGAACGACTTCTGGATGGTCACAAGTTGGAAAAAGAGGAGAAACAATAAAATTGTTTGCCTATCTAAGATTGTTCACACCGAAACCAGGAACTCTCTGCTTTACTCCATTCTAAATAGTGCCCTTTTACTTCCTGAAATTGAATTAAAGCCCCTTTAAAAATGGCTGCCTCCTCAGCACTCAGGCGTGATAGGAGTTCTTCTGTATCAACATTGGGTGTTACCATTTCATCACTTGAAATATAGTGTGGAAATTCCAAGATTTTCTCCATTTCTTTTTCTGCTCGTAAATACTCATCTATTAGCTCTTTTACGGAGTAACCTGGAATTATGTTTGAATTAAGAATTAAAACAGGTAAAAAATTTTCACGCATTAATAAAAATTGGGATAAAAGCATGGAATATGTACGGCCTACCCCGTCTTGAAAAGGATGGTGTAATACCGTATGTTTTAAATATGTAAATATTGCGGTCAACTTATCTTGTTTTGTTTTCGCATGTTCTAATGCGTCTTCTAATTGTTGAATATGCTCGGAACAAACTGCATGTAAAAATTTACTGGAATCACTCTCATTTTTTTCTTCAGAAATATAGGAAATAACAGCGCCTTCTTTTAAATTGTCCCATATTTTATTCGCAACTAAATGAGTATCCTCAGTCAGAAAATTTGAAATGTATTCTTTACTCTCCTTATTTTGTATCAAAAAAACCAAACCAGACTCCCCCATTTTTTCCTCTACTGATTTTAGGTATTCAATCGTTTCGATTAATCCCTCGAGTGAATCAGTGTTAATATTCATTTGCCATGAGGCACCAATACTGCGAAATTCACCTGGAGTTTGAGCTAACATGTTCTTTACCCCCGAAGTGCAGGTTTTATGTAGCTCTTTAATAAAATCCAGTGTAAAGAGTCGATCTGATAATATATTTTCTACAACGAGGCTAAATCCTTTGGCAACATTTAATAAATAGCCAGGTTCATTATCTTCAAATCCTAACCAGCCTTGATGCTTATTAAAAAGTGAAGTAACACGCTCACTTTTTCTATCTTGGGCATGAAATATATTGTTTAGTACAGTTAAAGCTTCGTGGTCACCCAATTGTTCTGCAAGCTGGTATACTTGTCCTATAGTGACATCTTTTACAAGTTTTTCAATTTCAGAAACCGGGATATTTTGGGCTTGCTCCTCGGATGCCCCATTCATTTTTGCATATAATACTCGATATAACCCCTGTCTAAAATCATATCGCGCTCGTTCCACAAAAAACCGCCAAAATTCATTTTCTGGAAAATGTTTAAAAAAATGTTCTAGAGCGCTTTCTTTAAAAGTCTTGGAGTCTTTTTTCCTAAAAAACTTATGGAGCATGATGGCCAATCATTTAAATGAAATTAAGGTAATTATAGAGCATTTTGGTGTCATTTAGCGTAATGTATGACCTTCCTATAATAAAGATGACTCTAACACTGAAATTCAATCTGCTCAATAACAGATCACTTACTATTAGTAAACTATAATTATTGAAAAGATATTTATCACTCCAGCCATGATATAAATTGGTATAGGAAATATTATGAGTTTTAGCAATGATACCGAGTTAGGCTCACAATCTGAGCAGTTAATAGCTCAGATTGGCTTTTATACACCCATATCCTCAAGCAATTCTGATACAAATCAAAAAGAGATAGATAGTCATTTTGTAGTCGATCGTCTTTCAGGAGAAAGTGTAGCAAAACTTTATGAAGGAATTATCGAATATAAGTTAAAATATGCACAAGAAGTTGAGAAATATAAGAGAGACCATGGAATCACCAGTGATGAGGATAAAGAAGAAACCAATGATCGTACGTTCTTTAGAAAACAATTTATAAAATTGGTTGCAGAACAAAATGCTTCAAAAGATGGTAAATATCGCGGAGATCCTACAGTTCGGGAAACAAATCCTGAAAAGGCAACTATTTCAATGCATAGTTTTCTCGGTAAAGAAGGTACTGAGTTGTATAAACTGGCCTTGGAAGAGGAAATGAATAGCAATGAATACATGAATGCAGTTTTTCGATCCTCTACCACCCATTTTGAAGGAGAGAAATGGAAGCAACGCCCAGTTGTTATTGTTGCAGGACCTTCAGGTAGTGGTAAATCATTTGCTGCTAAAGCAGCTGTGGAGAAATCAACAGAACTTCTTCCTAAACAAGAGGGTGATAAATCTGGAAATGATGTGGTATCTGTTGACGGTGGTGTCATTCGCGAAGTCTCTCAAATGAGAAAATTAGTAATTCAGGCTGCAAATAATAAAGGGTATACGGGTATTTCAGATTTACACTCAAAAAGCAGTATCTTGGAGGATGTAAAAGATAGAATGCGAGAGGCTGTTTTCGTAACAGTATCACCTGATAGTGGTCTACCATTACTTGGTGTAGTCATTCCTGAAACGTTCTCATCTAATCTTAATCCAGCAAGAGGTCCAAAATTACTTAGCGACATTGAAAAATTACCCAATTCAAAACCAATATTTTGTCGAGTAGACGGTGAAGATTCTACTTTATTTCCAAAAGTTGTTACTTATATGGGAACAAGAAGAGCCTTGAAAACATCTGATTTTCCCCAAACTGATGATCCAAAGCAGCCACCATCTCTTGATTTGAATAATACGAAAATTCCTGAATCGAAAGCCTATGGTAAAAAAGGATTTGGTTTCGGACAATTTGGATCAAAATCAGCGGAAAAATGGTTTAAAAAACATAGCCGAGACAATTTAACGATGATTATTACTAATGATCTAGTTCTTAAAAAAGAAAATCCTGAAGGTTCTCATAATTGGATTGATGCAAATCCCAATGATAAAGGGACCGTTTTAGTTTCAAAGCGGGTGTTCGATTCATGGAAAAAAGGACACGAAATCTTTAATCCTGGGGATCCAAAAGCCGTGCCATTACATGATTTTATTGAACATTTTAAGTTTGGCTCCCTAATAAAAACTTCTGCAGAGATCGATTTAGCCATAGCAAAAAAAGAAATTGAAATACGAAGATCGATAGTTGCTTATGATCTGGAAAAAGCCGTAGTTAAATATGGAGCTCAGCATTATGCAGTAGCAAAATTAAAAGAAAAACTAGACCATCTAGATATTATTTTGAAGAATATTGAGATTGTTGGTACAAAGGATAAAGAAAGTGTAGATCAGTTGCAACAACAAATAATTAGTGCAATTGATGAAATGAAAGAAAATCAGGAGTTTGCATATTTTAGCAAAACGAAAAAGGCATTAAAACATGCAGTTAAAGCATTAGGTAAATTATCTGATGAATTAAATGATGCTGAGAAAACTAGCCAACTTCAACAAGGTTACAGAGATAAATTGCAGGAGCTTAGATCGACATCTCCTAATGCGGAAAAGGAGCTTACCATTACCGAGCCAAGTATTCGTAAAAATGCAAATCCTTAATCAGTACATCTCATAGAAGAGTATTCATTTAACTGGCCACCAGGCAATTCTCGTTTAAAGAAATTTAAAAATATCGCCGATACAGCTTTAAATAAGTCCCATCATTTTCTAATTCAATAAGATATTTGTTAACTGTACCAATGAGATCCTCATGATTTGTATTGGCCATAATCCCATATCCTGTTCCCATTGGAGCACCAACTGCTCTAAGTTGATCACTGCTATTAGCAACCCAATATTCAACTATGTCACTATCGAACAAGGCTACATCGACGTCACCGTTATTGAGTGCCTGTAACACGTCATCTACAGTATTATATTCCTGTACCTGAGCTGTATCACCAAATTGCGATGCGACCCAAGCCTTGAAAATAGTTCCCTTTTCTATTCCAACAGTTTTACCCTGAATATCATTAATTGCTTTAACTGAACTCGATACCTTGGTTACATATTGCCCACCACCGATAAGGTAAGGCATACTAAAAAGAACGCTTTTCTCTCTATCCGGGGTAATCGCTATTGCGCCTATGGCTAAGTCAATTTGGCCATTTTCTACTTCATTAAATAAGTCCTTGAAAGTAATATTAGTGAAGTGACAGTCCAATTGCGCACGTTGACATATTTCCTTCATGAGATCGATTTCAAAACCATAAAATTGGGTTTTATCTTTTAATGGGATTTTAAAAGGTGGGCCAGAATCTGATGTACCAATGAGAACTGGCTGCGCAAACAAATGCAAAGAGCATAAGAAGCAAGCTAGAAATAATTTTAGGCGCATAAGACTTCCTTATCCATTTACTTTTTATTTTAGACCAATTTTAACTCATCTAAATTTTGAACAAGAACGGTATTTTCTTCTGAGTCCATATAACTCATCGTTTTATTTAAATTTTGATCTCCAACGCTATTAAGGGTTCATATAATTTGAGTACAATTGTCATAGAGTACTCCAGTTATTTGAAGTAAAAACTAATTTTCATGGGCTATAATTTGATCAAATAGTAGAGATATTGCCATGACTCAGTTTTCTAAAATGAAAATGCATACAGGTTGGTTAGCTAATGCATATCATCCTTTTTTCGATGAATCTCCAATTTATAGTTGGGGTTACATGTATTATGATTTAAATGGAAACTATTTCCAAATCATGTCTGAGCAACATTTATTAACAGATTTTTTTCATAATGAGCTCTACGCAACACAAATACTAAGAGATATTGAAATATTAGATTATGAATATTATGTCTCAAACGTTTCCGGCGATAATTTCCTAGATGATGAACTGAAAGGAGTTGTGACCGCGCGAGGATATACTTTTTTTTATGATTTTATAAAAAGAAATAATACTCCTACTCAATTTTCTACAGAAATCATTACTCTTGCCTCTACTTCAGATCCAATTAAATCAAACAATTTCATATTAAATAATTTAGGTATTTTAGATAAAGTTTGTGAAGATATCGCGAATAAATGTCGTAAGCTATTAAGTAAAGAAAATTTATTAATCTTGCCAAAAGACTTCACGATGAAAGTGAATGAAACATTTGCAAATAAAAAGGACCCTCCTCTAAATTTACACAATAAAATCTTAAATTATGCAAATAAATCACAAACGATATCTGAATTTTTTGATAAGACCTTTGATTTCACGCAGTTGCCATTTAGTTTTTTAGCATGTAAGAACCTTACTCATAAAGAGAAAGAAATTATTTATTTATATTATTATGGTTTCAGCTTACCTCGTATAGCAAGCATACTGGAAATTTCAAAACGTACGGTTGACAAGAATTTGGAACATATCAGAAATAAACTCCAATGTGAGAATAGCAGTCAAATTATTCCTGCCTTATTAAGATTTGATAAATCGATTATGTCTGCCACAAAGAAGTCATAGGATTAATTTTTCGCAGAATAGTTTTTAAAATTTCTAAACCCATATGTTTTAGATAGGTCCAGAGATGTGGAACAAAATTTAAGGAAAATAAGAGCTATTCCTAGACGTTCAGTTTAATCATCCCACTCACAGAATGGCTTATCCACAAGTCCATGGGCCAGTAGAGTTTTCATTGTTTCGGATAGATCTGCGGACCATGTGGGTAAGGTATGTTACAGAGATCTCATGCTTTTTTACTATATCCAAATTATTTATAAGCTGCTGTGAAGTATCAGAAGGACTGTTGTGGTCTTCGGAAATAAATTGAGCGCTCTGATCGATGTTTAAGATTTCGCATTGCTCATTTTAATCCTAAATAAGATTAACCATATTACAGCAAATAAATTAGAAAAAGGCCCCTATTTCTATTCGTCAAACTATAATTTTATTATTGGAGAAGAATTCCGCATCTAATGGAGATAAGATGAAAATTTCCCGGAATATGATGAATAAGGCCATTGAGGCTAAAATTATCACAGAAAAACAAGCCAATGATTTAATTGAGTTCATAAAAAAACTACCCGAACAAAGCCCAGGATTTAATTTAACGAATGTTCTTTATTATTTTGGTGGACTGATAGCTATAGGTGCCATGACATTATTCATGAATTTGGGATGGGAAATGTATGGTGGCTGGGGGATCTTATTTCTCTCAGTGTCCTATTCCATTCTAGGCATCGCACTTACTCATAAGTTACATGATACTGGATATAAAATTCCGGCTGGAATATGTGCCACCTTTGTAATCTGCCTTACTCCCCTGGCTATATATGGACTTCAACAAGGAATGGGTTGGTGGCCACCAGATAATACGGTGTATCATGACTATCATGTCTATGTTAAATGGAACTGGATCTTCATGGAGCTAGGGACACTTATCATAGGAATAATAATGGCCTGGATCTATCGTTATCCATTTATGATTATGCCCATTGCAGTTACTCTTTGGTACATGTCTATGGATCTTACCTCTATGATTGCTCCTGATACTTATACCTATGAGCTAAGTGCTATGGTTTCTATGTATTTTGGAATAATTACCGTATTAATTGCTTTTTGGGTAGATGTCCGCTCAAGTCATTCAGCAGATTATGGCTTCTGGCTTTATATATTTGGAGTTATGGCTTTTTGGGGAGGATTGAGCGCACAACATTCAGACAGTGAGCTATCTAAATTTATATACTTATGCATCAATCTATTAATGATCTTGATTGGAGTCATTTTAAATAGAAAAGTATTTGTACTATTTGGTGCTTTAGGTTCTTGTTGTTACTTAGGATATTTAGCATTTCGGGTATTTAATCTCAGTTACCTATTCCCTGTCGTTTTGACGGCTATTGGCTTTGCTATTATTTATTTAGGTATCATTTGGCAAAAAAATGAAGCGCAGATAACGCATAAAATCCGCTCGATACTACCCAAACCGTTACAGGATTTATTACAGTCTAGAGATCAAATGGAATAAGCGGACTATTTCTTTAATGATAGATAATCCTTCTGTTTCAATTTATTTGTTAAAACCAAATAATGTCTATAATTAATACATGGTGTCATAAAAAATACGCACTCTATTTTAATCAATTTCGATTTTTGAAGTATTTTTTATTTATCCGGAGTGTTGGTATGAGTATTGGGAAACAGTTCCTCGGCTTTTTTAAAAGCAAACCACAAGTTCTTAGTAAATTAGCATCAACAATAGATCATAATGTACCCTATTATAGAATTCATGGTACTTTTCCTGATAATGGTTTACCAATGAGAGGTAATTTTGACAGAGTAACTATTGAGGCACTTGCCAATTACATCTCAGGAAACAAACCACTTATTACGTATGGAGGAACTGTTGATCTCGATGTTTTATTCACAGGCTTTCTAAAAGACAAAAAAATTGAAAATGGAATGAATGGGCTCATCGTAGGAGTAGCAGAAAGAGTGATAGAGTTGTCTTCTTTATATGAGCCACTGGTTGATCACTTTACAGATTTAAATCCAGAAGCCACACCTAAGAAAGTTGCTAATTTTGTAAAAAAACATGAAGCAATTATCGAGTCTTTACCCGAAGAACGTATTATTGCTTATATAACTGATTTAAAGGATTTTCTAGAAGGAGAGATTGTAAAAAACCATTTTGCCAATGTGAATTCCCAATTACCGCCTACGGTTACAATACATGAGTTACAAGATTCAGACTTTATTCGTGATTTATGGGAGGATGTTATGGCCTGTAAAGATACATTAAAAAATGAATATTAAATAACAGCTCAACTTGTCTAGAATTTATTACGCATTTCTTATTCATATAATCTAAACACCATAAAGTAATTTTTTTTACCAATAGGTCTATTTTATAGACATTTAATTTATTTAATATAAAATCATTGTGTCTATATATTAATCGACACAAACACGAAAAGGGTTTTATATGAAATTTGAAAATTCTACATTTGAAGAGCGCTTCAATGATTATTGGAATAGTAATGTTGTCACGCTAGATATTGCTATTCGCAGCTGCTCATTAGGCCTTAATTTATTTGAAATACGCTCCAGTGCTCTCCAATTAATTGAAACCTACCAACGGCATATTTTGAATATTTTATCAAATTTAACGCGTCAGATTTATTTATTCGATGATAAAGAATATGTCCAGAAATACATAAAAAATACCGTTGATCAAGCGATTGAAGACCTTTCTTTTTATAAAAACATATTCCCTGAATATAAAGAAATTCCCGCTGAATTTTTAACAGCCCTTATCAATGCTTCATCCTCAGAATCAGAAAATATCGCATCGAACAGTTTTTTCTAAAATGTATTTGAAATCTCGTGATAAGCGTTATTCATTCACATTAATTTGCCTGTATCTATACTAGTAAATACAGGCTATACCCTATTTTTATAATTCTGCAGAATATGTTCTTTGAGGTAGTTCTTGATCATATGTTTTTATATGGTGATGAAGTCTACTCGTCTTATCCGTATCAAAGAAATAGGGAGAGTAAGTCAATTCTTCTCGTGGAGATTTTTTAACAAAACAAAAAAATGTTGCCTTTGCTACATCGGTTACTGAGCGAATTTCTTCTTTAATTAAAGTAAGTCCCAGTTGTTTTGCGATCACATCAAGAATATTTTTTGAGAGATAATGAGATTGATATTCTAATTTAAATTTTATAAGAGCCTTCATTGCTGCTTCAGGACTGGAAATTTGTTTTTTATCAATGCTATATCTTAGATTTAATAAAATATGAGAGAGGTCCAAGATATCATCATCAAAGCAGTTCGCATGCTCTGATAAAAAGAGAACTCCACCGGGTTCCAAAATTTGACTTGCTTGTTTTAAACTCTCAAATTGTGCTTGAAAACCAGGAAAATGATGTAATGAATGATTATACATAACAATTGCAAATTTTTTCTCTTTAAGAGCGCCTAATAAATCGTTCCCATCATAAATATAATGGTTGCTAATTTGTGCCATGTAATCATTTTTACTTTTTTTATCACTGCTATTTTCCCCGCCCCAATCGATTTCAGATTGGATATCAATTGCATTTCCTTCCATCCCTAGATGTTTGCTTACCAAATAAGTCATTGCGCAATCACCTGCACCTATATCAAGAAGAGCTTTTCCTTTTAACTTCGCTCTGTTTTGTGGAGATAAACCAGTAGTGATAATTCGGGCAATATTTGCAGATTTAGACTCCTGATATTCTTTATCAGTCATTGGAAAACCCATTTTATTCTGCATACCAACCGTGAGGTACCATTGATATATTACTTGCGCGATTTCCGTATCGGGAATATCTATAGGATATGCGTAAAGTGTTTTCATTAAATCGAATACTGCTTTTTGATCTATATCTGCAAACGCATATAAGAAAACATTTTTTGCTTCGTTCCTACGAGCTGAGGATTTTAATAATTTAATTATTTGGTTAGGCTTTAATACTTGTGGATCATTTTGATCTGAAGATTGTATTTTTGTGTCTGACGTAAGGACGCTTGTTTCTTGATTTAAAGATTGGGAAAGTAGGGAAATTATAGGCATCATATTATGTAATTAAATACGGAGTTTGTGCGAATTATATGTTAACTATTCATCCTTTTAAATCATTTTGTTTTATGATTTTACATTTTACATGATGATAGAACTCAATAAATAATAATATTGATGGTAAATACTTTTTTACTGTATCCTGCTTTTTGGGCATTAGCTGGGATGCAATTATGAAGGAACCTTTCCATATTTCCAATTCGCTAGAATTATTGTTTAGTTGTTTGTTTTTATTAATCATTCTTCTAGCAACATGGAATATATTCCAAAAAGAACATACGATACTTAGAAATTTCCCTATCATCGGCTATATACGTTATATCGCTGAATCATTAGGAGTCTATTTAAGGCAATATTTTTATGCCCGAGACCGTGAAGAATTACCTTTTAATCGCACCGAGCGAACCTGGGTGTATGAAGCAAGCAAAAATACCGACACAACTATAGGATTTGGTACGACTCGGGACCGAAGGCCCTTGAATACAATTTATTTTGTTGACTCACCTTTCCCTGTTCTTAAACGAGATGTAGTTAAAGCACACGCAGTTACAATTGGACAACATTGTAAATTTCCCTATACAACGAATTCGTTAATCAATATTTCGGCAATGAGTCATGGGTCGATTTCACAAAATGCTATTCTTGCTTTATCTCATGGAGCAAAGAATGCGGGCTGCTGGCTCAATACTGGAGAAGGTGGATTATCACCCTATCATTTAGCAGGAGGATGTGATTTGGTTGCTCAGATAGGTACAGCAAAATATGGATACCAAGATGAGCATGGCAATTTGTCTGATGAGAAATTAATAAGAGCAGCAGCACATCCTCAAGTTAAAATGTTTGAAATTAAACTAAGCCAAGGAGCTAAACCAGGAAAGGGCGGATTATTACCTGCAATCAAGGTAACCAAAGAAATTGCTAAAATTAGAGGCATTCCATCCCATGAAGATTCCATTAGCCCGAATCGTTTTCCTGAAATTTCAAACTCGTTTGAATTGCTCAATCTAATTCATTATGTTCGAGAGGTAACCGGTAAGCCCACTGGATTTAAAGTAGTTCTAGGAAATTACCAGTGGTTAGACGAATTATGTCAGGAAATCATCGAACGTGGTGTAGAGTATGCGCCAGATTTTATTACCCTTGATGGTGCTGAAGGTGGAACAGGGGCCGCTCCGTTAACTCTGGCAGACTATATGGGTCTAACCTTAACAGAAAGCCTCCCTGTTCTTGTTGATAAATTAGTAGAATATAATTTACGGGATCGAATCAAAATCATAGCCTCTGGCAAACTAATTACTCCAGGAATGGTAGCTTGGGCTCTCTGTGTTGGAGCGGACTTCGTTAATTCTGCGCGTGGATTTATGTTTGCGCTTGGTTGTGTACAAGCTATGAGATGCCATAAAAACACCTGCCCAACGGGGATTACAACCCATAACAGATGGTTGGTAAGAGGCTTAAATCCCAAAAGTAAGGCTGTCCGTGTTTATCATTATGTAAAAAATTTAACTTATGAAGTGGGCGTTATCTGCCATTCCTGTGGAGTAGAAGATCCCAGGGAATTAAGACGACATCATGCCCGCATTGTTTCAGAACATGGTACATCTGTCTCTTTAGCAGATGTCTATCCTCCAAAGAAAAAAGGAACGAACATTGATAACAAGAAGAAGGATAAAAAAGAATAGCCTGGGTAAAGCAAAGCCCAGGTTCCTATCTTCATAGATTAGGCCGAAATATCCTTTTGCGCTCTTTCTACCGATAAATAAACGCTGATTATAGTAATCACAGCCAAAATAATGAGATAGACAGAAACAGGCCAAGTATTTCCATGCGCCCATTCTACTAAACCAGTAGCAATCAAGGGAGCTAATCCTCCAGAAAATGCAGCGGATAAATGATAAGCGATAGCTGTTCCACTATAACGAATACGTGTTTTAAAAAGTTCTGAATAATATGCTCCCTGAGCGCCATGCATCATCGCATGAGGAATACACATTCCAAAAATTACAGCAAAAAATATCAATGCTGGATTTTTTGTTTGCAATAACCAAAAAAATGGAAATGCAAATAAAGCCATCGATAAAGCACCTGTAATGTAAACTGGACGCCGACCAATTCGGTCCGAAAGTGAACCAAAATACGGAATCAAAAATGTTTCAAAAATAGCCCCAATCATTACTGCGTAGAGAAGAATTGTTTTGGATAAATGTAATTCAAGCGTTCCATAACTTAATATAAAAACAGTTAAAACATAAAATGAAGCACTTTCAATTAAGCGTGCCCCGATTGCCAAAAGAAAATTTCTAAATTGAGAACGTAGCATTTCTAATGCAGGGATCTTAGGCGGATGTTTATGATTTGTTGCCGCCACAAAAATTTTGCTCTCCATAATCTGCAAACGAATATAAAGACCAACAAGAACAACAATAAAACTAAGTAGAAAAGGAACGCGCCAACCCCAAGATAAAAATTGCTCCTTAGGAAGTGCAGAAAATACAAGAAATATTGCTATGGAAATCACTAATCCAAAGGGAGCTCCAGAGTTTGGCCAGCTTGAATAAAACCCTCTTTCCTTTTCTCGGCTCACCTCAGCAGACATCACAACAGCTCCAGCCCACTCACCACCAACTGCAATTCCTTGGATACATCGTAAAATGACCAATAAAAATGGCGCAAATATCCCGATCATTTCATAGGTTGGAAGTAATCCAATTAAGAATGTAGAGCCCCCCATCAAACATAAAGTAAAAACAAGCATTTTCTTTCTGCTTACCCTGTCACCAAAATGACCAAATATTAGCCCTCCAAGTGGCCTGGCAAAAAAACCGACCGCATAAGTCGCATAGGCAGCCATAATACCAGCTACTGGGCTAATTTTAGGGAAAAAAAGAATGTTAAAAAATAAAGCGGATGCAGTCCCAAAAAGATAGAAATCATACCATTCGATTGTTGTTCCAATAAAACTGGCAAGAGAAACTCTTCTGGAAGCTTTGGACTTGGGATCTTGTCGTATTATTGTCATAATTCCTTATATTAACAATAGATTAGTTCACTCACATCCTATATGAATTATAGAAAGAAAGCGAATAAATTACTGTTAACAACATAAAGTATCGTTGTATCTATCACTACAAATTGTGCAATTTCAAAAATCATTCAAATCGCACTTATTACATTCTTTCGGGATATTTTGCTACACTAAAATCACAGATTGGATTTAGGAATTTTTAAAACAGTAAATCTAAGTAAGGTAAAATAAGGAAATTCCATATGAACTATTTAGAGCTTATTCTAAAAACTCTAAATAAATTTGCGCAAAATTTTATTGCGCTAATTCCCAATATCATTATTGCAATTATTTTTGCAATAATGACTTATTTTGCTGCCAAATTAATTAGTCGTCTTGTAAGTTCGTTTTTACCTAGAATAGCAATTCGCGCTAACTTAGTAACAATTTTCCATAAATTAACCATTATCATTGTATGGTTTATAGGAATATTAATTATATCAGCGATCTTAATTCCATCAGTTACTACAGCAAATATTTTAGCCACTTTAGGATTAACCTCTGTTGCAATTGGCTTGGCATTCAAAAATGTTTTTGAAAATTTTTTTACAGGCATTTTGATCTTGCTCAGAGAACCTTTTAGCATTGGCGATTTTATTGAGGTCGGATCGCAGCATGGCGAGGCTCAAGGTTACGTTCATCGTATTTCTGTTCAAAATACTCATTTGCGTAAAACAGACGGTTCACGAGTATTCATCCCCAACTCTACAATGTATACCAGTATAGTACGGGTGTTTACTGATGAATCACTCAGACGTGAAAAAATTGTTTGCAGCATTGATTTTAATACTGATATAGAAAAAGCTCGCTCAGTCATTAAAGAAGCGATGAAACAGTGCAAAACTGTTTCTAAAGATAAGTATATTCAAGTCTATGTGGTTTCTTTTTCTTCTAATGGCATTGACTTTGCAATATATTGGTGGACAAATCCCGAACCCAGCCAGCAACGTCGTTCACTTGATGAAGTACTCACAACAATTAAAAAAGCACTTGATAACGAAAAAATTCCGATGACCTATTCCACTCAAGTAAGTTTTGTTGAACCTTTGATGATTCATAATAAAGAAAAAATTGATAACCAAGACCATAAAAATGATAAGTAAGTCCTCACATAATTCCTCCTTCAGATCGGGATCATATAGGTAAAGTATAATAATTGTTCTAAATAATAGAGCAACGCTTGAGTCATTAACCGCTCAGAATAAAATCAATACTGTACTGATTCAATTAAAAAGAATAGAATCGTTTTGTCATATTATTTTACTGATCTGTACATTCGGATATTTCAAAATGAGCCAGCTTTTAGATCTTTCACTTCTAAAAAAAAATCGTGATTTCAGGCTTCTTTATTTGGGGCAATTCATTTCATTTATCGGTACCATGATCAGCAATGTTGCGCTGCCTTATCAAATTTATCAAATTACCCAATCGACCTTCGCCGTCGGATTATTAAGTTTAGCCCAGTTATTACCCCTATTAATCACCGCATTAATTGGTGGTGTATTTGCTGATCGATACAATCGACGAGGATTATTGATTATCAGTGAGTTACTTCTTGCCGTAGGATGCTGCCTGCTTGCACTTAACTCATATCAAACGACTCCTTCTCTGAGTCTCATTTTTATCGTTTCAGCTTCTATGTCAGCCATTACCGGATTACATCGGCCTGCATTTGATAGCATTATACAACAAATTGTTAGCCGTAATGATTACAAAAAGGTAGGAGCACTAGCTACATTCAAATTCAGTTTTTGTATGATTATTGCCCCCGCTCTTTCTGGGCTTATTATTGCTCACTATGGCATTGTTATCACGTTCTTAATTGATCTAATGACCTTTTTTATGTCATTAATCGCTTTAATCAGAATCCATTCAATACCCAGGCCTGTTATGCAGGAGCATCCTTCTATTCTATCTTCTCTAAAACAAGGAATTTCCTTTGCCTTTAATCGGCAGGAATTAATGGGGAGCTATATTATTGATTTTATCGCCATGGTTTTTGCATGGCCTAATTCTTTACTTCCTGCCATAGCCCAATCTTTGGGGGGAGCTAAAACTTTAGGTTTACTCTATTCTGCACCCGCTGTTGGGGCATTGATTGTTTCATTTATCAGTGGCTGGACTGCAAAAATAAATTATGATGGAAGAGCCATTGCCGTTGCCGCAGCATTATGGGGTGCTGCCATCATTGGGTTTGGCTTATCAAACTCACTTTGGCTTGTGCTGTTTTTCTTAGCACTTTCTGGAGCTTTTGATGCTATAAGTGGGATATTTCGAACTACATTGTGGAATAATACCATTCCAACAGAATATCGTGGTAGATTAGCTGGTATTGAAATGATCAGTTATTTAAGCGGACCTAAATTAGGTGATACACGTGCTGGATTTATCGCCTCCAGTGCTAGCATCCCCACTGCATTGATATCAGGTGGCTTGTTATGCATTATAGGAGTAACCGTCTGTTGTTTGGCCTTTCCAAGATTTTGGCATTATCGTTCACATCAAACAAATGCCATGGATGGTTCTGGTGGGCCTGAGAACGGCGCTGGTCATTAAATAGATCCGCAAACCAATCAGAATAATATTTATGAATTATAAATTGAACTTCATAAATCTCGCTTTACAAACTCAGTAAAAAGTTAATTGATACAATATTAGTAAGAAAGTTTGGAACCCCGAAACGTCGAATGTATTGATTCATATAGCCGATTTCAGTGGTGGCTATGGGATTTATTTTGTAGCCCAAACCGATAAAAAATCGGTTTTGATCAAATCCCCTACTGTTTGTACCCACAAAATTATTCTTATGAAAAAACAGTTCATCACTAGTGACAAAATTAAAATGGGTATATCGTTTGATCGGGACCGAAATTTTAATAAGTTCTCTGATTCGATAAGCTATTTTAGGATTATTTTCTAAAAATCGCTGTTCTGTGCGTGTTCGACTGGTAAAAGTCAAATATCGATTGGTTTTAGTCCATAAAAGTTGCTGCCAAATTCGATTTTCCTCAAATGGATTAGTGGTAAAAGGGATGCCTGTATATACCCATGCGTACCCAAGCCATATGCTTAGATTATCTGTTAACGCATAACCTAATCCAGGGCGTAATAATGTCTGGGTGAAACGGCTACTATCATCACCAAAACGCTGTTGCCCTTCTAACCAATACCGTACCCTCCCTATTATTTTATCGTTGCTATGAGTTTTTCCAATGGCTGTAAGATTAAACCAAGATTGCAAATCACGCTCGAGCGAACATTCAGCATTTTTAGGCCAAATAAATATCCCTAGTAAAAAAAAGAATAATAAAGTTACCCTTTGCATGAGTATTTTTCTTAATTATAAAAAGAGCTATATTAGTAGGTGTTTCTCAGATTGAAAAGCGTCTTAGTAAATTAAGTTGGGCCTGCACTACATGAAGAGAACAAAAAAAATTTTTGAATATCAATTGATTGCGTTTAAATAAATACAATAATTGAGACATGTAAAGTTCCAGGAGCGGTCTTTATGAGTCTCAATTACAATTTAAGCTGGATATTTCAACCAAATAGGCATAACCTTATTCAGATATACCATAAACTTCCATAAACCTACCTGAGACTCCACGTTTCCATAGGCATCAGCTTTAGTTTCTGGATATGCAATACCTAAGCCAAATAGCCCTGGACCAATAATTCCAACGTAGGGATTGTGGTGTGAATATTCATAATCGCCAATAACAATACTTTTACGCTGCTCAAAACCTACTGCATAAATTACTTGATCACATTCAGGTAAAAAGCGTGCAATATTAGGTTCACTGACATTGTAACGAACCAAATTAGGAGGTAAAACACCATCGATGTGTTCCCGAGCCCAGGCAGCACTCTGTCCTTTAAGACCAGTATTATCAAAAAGAATCCAGTCATCCATTTCAATCGCATAACAGCAAGGTGAACGATAAAAATTAATGATCTTTTTGACCTCAAGCTCTACAAGATGCTTTAAAATGATAATTGCAGAATGAGATGATCCAAATACACCATACGTCTCATCACGGCGAATAACTGAGGAGAGTTTTTCCTTATCAATTGCTATATCAAAGGGAATTACACTAACCCCTGGATAATTTAACGCTGAAGGCAATGCGCCTGTAGCCAAAATTACATTTTTAGCCTGGTATGTTTGTGAATCGGAGCACAAAGACCATAACCTATTTGATAAAAACATATTATGGATTGTTGTTTTTACTGCTTGGACTTTTCGTAAAAAATGCTCTGTAATCCACTGCAAGGGCTCAGCCATGTAACTCAAGGTACATGTTTCCTCTACAGGTAGATGATTTAATTGAAAATCAGGAGCCTCTTGATAACGAAAAGATTGGACTGCCGATAAAAAATCTTTAAAGTATTTGACCTTAGTATTACTCGAAACATTACGCCAGTACAGACCAAAATCTCCGGCTTTAAAATGAGGATCACACCATAAAATATGTTCTGGCGAAACGCCACTATCCAATAATTTTCCCACTGCGGCAATCCCAGAAGGCCCCGCACCAATTACCGCCCATTGAAATGTTTTTTTATTCATATAATTTATTCTTGATCACATGTATTTATCGACACACAAGTACCTGTACTACAATCATCTATAGTTTGACATAAAGGATCATAATAACCTTCATCAGGCCCCCCAATAACTTCATCAGTGTTATCATTCAAATCATTATCGTAACAAATGCCATCATCCCAGGTGTTCACATTTACACTCCCCCCATACCATCCATTATTATAATAGTTATTGTAATTTTCATTATAGTGATATCCAGGATTCGGGGGAGACACACTATGGTAGCTCCCTCATTCATGGCCTTCAAAAGCAAAAACCGAAGTACTTATCAGGAAACTTAAGGCAGACATAAAAGTACATGCACGGAGTTTCATTTTTGTCCTTAAGAGTTAAGCACCGGATTTTAATAAAGTATAGTACTCGAAATAGAAGTAAGCGCAATAAAATTTCATGACAATAAAAATATGTTTTTTGAATGCTTATGATACACTTAAGCAATTATTTGATCTTATATGGAGGTATTATGATTTATGTAACAATTCCCTCTGGAATGGTTTTTAAAAAGATTGCGGTTCAACAAAATAACTCTAATGAAACAGAACAAATCAGTGATTGTTTTGTAACCCCTGAAGAAGGAACTATAATAGATCTGCAAAATTTAGTTAAAGAAGCCTTACGAACCAATTCGCGCCGTAAAAATTGTATCAATTTAAAAGACATTACTATCTATCTAAATAAACCACCAGCTACCAGTGAGCTTTTTTTAGCATATACTCCCAATCATAACGGAAAGCACCCAACTGAAATTGAACCTAAAGTGATCACTGGAAGAGAAGCACATCAATATGATCCCAAACAATACACGAGATATGGCTCGTTTTGGTATCAACAAATTCATTTATCCGCTGATAGACAATCAGAAATCGAAGAGAAAATGTCAGAACAAAAAGCCAATCGTAGACACATCGGCTATAGCCCTTTGTCAACCTGACCTCTTATATTCCGAAAATGAGATATAGAGAAAATCAAAACGATTTGCCCGGGTTACTCTACCCCGAGCAAATCAATTTCGTCTAGTTGGAAAAAGACAAATCTTCCTCTTCGCTCAAATCCAGTGAACTAATAAAATCTTGATCCAATTTCAACCTCGGATTAGACAAGAGTTTTAATAATGCGCTTTTTTCATCCTGTTCAAACTCATTTATTAAATTTATTAACATACCCTTACCAATTTTCTCTTCATATTTGCTGCCATAATTAAAATATTCGCTTCTGAAAAAATCAGAGCATAATCTGAGTAAAACAGATGCTTTATTAAAATCTTTATTCACAAGACAATATATGAAAATATCCTGATTATTTTTATCGATATAACTTAATATCTCTTCAGGATTGAACTGTTTTTTTTCTGCTATATGGCCCATTAGCAGTTTAAAGTCACTTAAAGCAAGAACATCAATTGCTTTATGTAGAAACGTTCTATCTTCTCTATCGTGAACCAGGATATTTGCTTGTGAATCAATCAGAATACACAAAACATCCAAATATGCGCGTTTTTGGTTTTTCGTCTCTGAGGCAGCATAACCAGCGAGTGCAAAAAATAAAGCACAATTTCCCGAATGGTTTTGTTGTTGATCTATGTTCGCATGATTTGTAACCAACCATTTCACATTTTCTACTTGCCCCAGATAACTGGCCAACATTAATGCGGTAAATGAATCGGCATGATTAAAGTCCAGTACCTTCCCCCGCAAATTTGTTTTTAGAAAAGGAAGATTAATATCATCTTGAATAATCTTTTTTTGATCCAGGGATAATTGTTTTCCAGAAAGAATTACTTCACCAATTTTTGTGACATACAAACTATCGTTTTCTTTTAGGTTTAATAGCGTAAGAGCTTTTTGCATTACAAAGAGTCGATATACTCTTGAATTGGAGTCAAGCACTTCCTGGGCAGATTGCCAGTTATCCTCTGGACTAAGAAAAAAATACTCCTTAGAAGCTCGTTCATCGTAGCAATTATAATCCACCAGCAATTGTTTTCCTTTGGGGATATCTTTTGTCGCAATTACTTTGACACATTTTATGCCATTTACTACATCTTCTCGAAATTCAACATTGGCTTGAGTATCAGAAAAATTGATGTATCGCGTAAAATTCCCTTTATCTTTACCATCAATTACTCTATGCCCCAATGTCATTGCATAACTCCAATCTGCACCTGAAGTTTGATTTACATATGTTTTAAATAAAGTTGTTGTCGGATACAGTTCCCCAGTATATTCGCCCAAACATGTGCCGGCTGGAATATCGACATAAGCATATAATCCTTGGCCCCCAAACTCTTTTAATAAATTAACTGGCATTACTTTAACAAGTTCGGGTTGGTCTACAGAAGAAGAAAGATAATTCTCAGCTTCCATGTTTTTAATACCAAGGCTTTTTATTAATTTCTTTAATTTTCTCAAGTTACTCTCATCTAGTTTTGAATTTTTTGCAAAGAATGAATTCACGTGTACTTGAGTCAATTTGAATTTAACCTGAAATGCGGCCGCTGCTCTCTGTTTTTGTTTTCTTAAAATTGTAGTTTTCAATTTTTTAGGCATGGTCAAATCCTGATTAAAAAATCAAATAGTTTACAGCGTGATCATATTAAATTCTAGTTACTCGAAATTAATACTTATTTAAAGAACAAAATTACCAGGATTCACACCCAAGAAATTTACTGTTCAAGAAATCTGACACAAATCAGGATTCGGTGACATATATAATCGGTTGTGCTAATATGACGTTCGTTCCAAATCGCACGATACATGCAGCACTTGTTTAGCCTACACTATAGATATTGGAACAAAATATATTGAACAATCAAATAACACTTTTGGATTCACACTCTATGGCAGTTACTATAAAAACCCCGGACGAAATCGAAAAAATGCGCATTGCAGGCAAGCTTGCTGCAGAAGTTCTTGAGATGATAGGTCCTCATGTTCAAGAAGGTATCACTACCGAAGAACTTAATACCATTTGTCATGATTATATTGTGAATACACAAAAAGCTATTCCTGCCCCTTTGAATTACAATGGCTTTCCTAAATCCATTTGCACTTCTGTTAACCATGTAGTATGTCACGGAATCCCTGGAAAAAAAGTTTTAAAAGATGGGGATATCATTAATATTGACGTTACTGTTATTAAAAACGACTATCATGGTGATACCAGTAAAATGTTCATTATTGGCACCCCATCAGTCAAGGCAAAGCATGTAGTCCAGGTGGCTCATGAGTGTTTGTTTATTGGAATTGAAATGGTGAAACCTGGAGTTCATTTAGGTGATATTGGTCACGCCATTCAACAACATGCAGAAAAAAATCGTTGCTCTGTTGTCCGCGATTATTGCGGTCATGGGATAGGACGTATCTTCCATGAAGATCCTCAAGTATTACACTATGGATTACCTGGAACAGGAATGAAATTGGAACCAGGTATGACCTTCACCATAGAACCTATGATCAATGTTGGGAAGTATCACACTCGATTATTGCCTGATCAATGGACTGTAGTCACCAAAGATCATAGTCTTTCAGCCCAATGGGAACATACCTTATTGGTAACCGATAATGGTGTAGAAATTTTGACTTTGCGCGATGAAGAACGAAAGTAACCACACAAGAACTCATCCCTTTTGCCAGGCACAAGATGCAGAGAAAAAAGGGATGCCCCAAGAGTTACAACATCTTAAAAATGCACTAAAACAATTTAAAGAAAAACTACGCGAAGAATTCGATTATAAAACCAATATCACCACAATCATTCGTAAGCTAGTTAGCTTCATCGATGAGCTGGTCATTAGTTTATTTACTAAAAATCAACTGGATCATGACGTTTTTTGCCTACTTGCACTTGGAAGTTATGGACGAAGAGAACTACTACTCTATTCAGATGTAGATATATTATTGCTGCATTCTGATAAGGTTTCTAAATCACAATTAAATCGTGCACAAAATTTTATCCAGGATTGCTGGGATGTTGGCTTAAATCTCAGCCATCAAATTACAAGTGTTTCTTCGTGTGCCGAACTTGCTAGCCAAGACGTCACTGTTATTTCTAGCCTCATGGATATGTTTTTATTATGCGGTCGTGGCCCATTAATGGAGGAATTAATTTATCAAATACATCCTCTACACATGTGGATCAGCCAAGATTTCTTTTTAGCTAAACTTCAAGAACAAAAAAAACGTGATGCCAAATATGGTGAGACAGCTTATAACTTGGAGCCTAATGTTAAATATGGCCCTGGTGGTCTTCGTGATTTGCAGATCCTGCTCAGCATTGGTAAACGACATTTTAATATAAAAAAATTAGCTGATGGCATCAATTATGGATTCATTACTGACAAAGAATATGAAAAGCTTACATATTGCCAACATTTCCTCTGGCGTGTGCGTTTTGCTTTACATGTACTAGCTGAAAAAGCGGAAGAACGCTTATCCTTCGATTATCAAATCAAATTGGCTCAGTTTTTTGGCTATAAAGATAAACCTCATTCATTAGCCATAGAACAATTCATGAAAGACTACTTTAAAGTAATTAAACGCAACAGAGAACTCAATGAGATGTTACTACAATGGTTTGATGAAACCATAGCTCACTCTCCCAAGCAAAAATTGTTTCCTCTAGATCATGAATTTCAACTATCCAATAATTATATTGAAGTAAGAAACACGCGTGTGTTCATCCATCATCCACAAGCGCTACTAAAATTATTTCTATGGATAGCAAAACGGCCTGATATTGAAGGAGTCAGAGCGAATACTATTCGGTTAATCAGAGAATCACTCTATCTGATGAATAAACGTTTTAAAGCATCCTCAGAAACAACAGAATTGTTTATGAGTATTCTTAAAGTAGAGGATGGACCTTATAAAGCATTGCATCGAATGAGCCGATACGGTGTGCTCACTCATTATCTAGAATGTTTTGCTCTAGTCACCGGACAAATGCAGTATGATTTATTTCATGTTTATACTGTGGATCAGCACACATTATTTGTCATTCGCAACCTGTCTCGTTTCAAAGAAAAAAGCTATGCAGAGCAATTCCCTCTCTGCGTACAAATTATGTCTCATTTAAACAAACCCGAACTACTTTACCTGAGCGCATTATTTCATGATATTGCCAAAGGAAGAGGCGGCGATCATTCAGAACTAGGTTCAATTGAAGCAGCATCTTTTGCACAAAACCACAAGCTAGAAAAGGAAGATAGTGATTTACTGGTTTGGCTTGTACGCAATCATCTTGTTATGTCACAAACAGCACAAAGACAAGATATTTATGATCCCAATACCATAAAGAACTTTTGCCAAATTCTGCCGCACCCCCGCTATCTGGATTACCTATATTTGCTTACGGTTGCTGACATTTGTGGGACTAACCCTACTCTCTGGAACTCATGGAAAGACTCTTTACTTAAAGAGTTGTATCGTGCTGCAAAACATATGCTACATCGAGAACAAGAGTTGACCGATGAAACTGCTCTCATCAAAGCACGGAAAAAGCATGCTTTATCCATATTAAATACCGAAGGATTCGCATCAAAAGCGATTGAAGATTTATGGGAACAATTCAAAGACAGATATTTTTTACATGAATCTCCCGAGGTCATCGCGCGTCATACAAAAGCGATTCTTGCTTGCACAAAATTCCCTTTAGTCATGATTATGCCACACCACAGTCAAGGTGGAACCGAGGTTTTTATTTATATGCCTCACCGAGATGATCGATTTGCTATTGCAACTACTGTTTTAAGTAATCACAACGTCACTATTCAGGAAGCGATGATTCTTACCTGTGATAATCAATATGATTTAGACACCTATATTATTTTAGATGAGCAAAATCAGGCATTTTTTGATAAGCAACGATCTCATGATATTCAACAGGCTTTATGCACCCATTTAGCACAAACGAATCAATTACCTGTTGTTGTTCGAAAAAGACTCTCGCGCGCCTTGGCGCACTTTACCGTCAAAACTCAAATTCATTACTATGATGAGCCATCATATAATCAAACTCGCCTATTTCTAGTCACCGGAGATAGACCTGGTTTACTTGCAACAATAGGCAGAGTATTTTCAACATTAAATATTCACTTGCATAACGCAAAAATTGTAACTGCAGGGGAACGCGCAGAAGATACTTTTTATATTACTAATCAACAAAATCAGTCGTTAAATAATGATGAAAAGGAAGTTTTAAAACAAAAACTCATTCAAGAACTCCTAATTACTTCAAAGTGAAAGTACTATCTGTAACCCTTCCGCCAATTATCTAGGCAACTCTCGAACAGAGGCATCAGGCATTCACTTTACTGAATATCATATAAAGAACCTTATAGTTCTGAGCATTCAATACATTGAATTAATGTTGTATGAACTTCCATAAAAAAATATCACATCAATGTTTAATTTTAATTACCTGTAAAAATAATGAATTTAATGCAATTTAAATCCGCATATTTAATCTTTATTTAATCTTTTTATACTAAAATTATACATATTCAATATGAATTCAATCTCTATTTTATAAATTGGTGTGAACTATGCAGGAAAAAAATGACCGATTAAATCCTGAAAGAGTAAATCTTCTTATTTCATATATAGAAAAAAATGTAGGAAAAAATAATACAACTGTTAATGAACATTTGTTTTATATCAAATCATTATTAAAACAAAGTCTACCTTTAGAAGGTGAAGAAATTAATATTGCTAAAATTCATGAGGCAATTCATTACATTGAAACCATGAAAATTAAAGTGCCACATTCAATATTTTCTGAAAAACTGGTTACAATGGCAGATCTGATGCGAAATAGAGGTGAGGTAATTCTTCCTGCATATGAAAGAAAGCAAAAACCCATTAACTTAAGGCATCCAATTGACGCTGTTTCAGCAAGTGCTGAAAATCAATTTGGATCGCTCCATAATGCTTTAGTTGCATTAATTATGCCTCATTATCAATTTTTAAATGAAGAAAAGCTACGTAAAACAACTAAAAAACCTTCGATTGCATGGAATTATGACTATCCCCTGGATGATAGTAATGAAATAATGAATCAAGCAATAGGAGAATGGCAAGCAAATTACATTAAAAGAAATTCTGATGCAACGAAAGCTTATAGAGACTTCACAAGATCTACCAGTATTCGAGGCCTCACTGCAACAACAAATAAAGAGGTAGAGGATTTATTGGATTATTTGATTGCGGGAAGTGATTACCCTCAAGATTGCGGAAATAATATACGACAATGGTTACAAGCGAATGGCGGACAAGATATAAATCGTTTTTTAGATACATTAATGCTCAGTGGTGAGTTTACACCAGAAGAAACCACCTCTTTACTTAATACTAAAGGTATTGAGCAAGTCTGGTGCATTGAAAATGGAAAAGTTGTTTTCTTATATTCACCAATTGTTTATTCTCTCTGCATGGAAAGAGGGATAATGATCAATGATGGCACAGGCAAATTAACTGCCACCCAAAATCCTGAGCATATAAAAGACAATAAAACTGGCAACTATAGGGTATTACCTATCATGGATGTTAAAGCTAAAATTGAATTGAACGCCGTTGGAGATGAAGTAATTCCATCAATTACCAAATTAAGTGTAACCAGTTATAGTTCTGATTTAGTAAAACCTGAGCCAAAAGTATTGGATAATACAAACTCAATAATGTAAAATTTATTTCTAATCTTTTAAAATATGGACATTTCATGAATGATTTGCCCCGCGAAATAATTGTGCATATATTGAATTTTCTAGATGTCAATTCATTGCTTCAGATAAGTTATGTATCACATTTTTACCATACTCTGTCTGATGATTGCTTAAAATGGATTAAACTTTGTCTTACTGATCCAATATGTCAACCTCTTTTACAATCTGCGATGTTAAAAGAAGAATTATTGAATCTCAAAATCGATGCAAAATCTTTATATCAAAGTATCCAAGTCAATGATGTGAACAAAATTCGAGAACTGTTATTTACCAAAGACATCAGGGAATTTGTCTTATATGCTCCTTTTTACGAAAGGAATGTCCCCCAATTTTTTCCTCGTGCAGGAGATAATAAAAGAAACCTGTACCTCACTGAAGATGCAGCAAAAAAAAACACACCCAATGCAGCAAAGGTTAAACATTGGCTAAAAGTAGGAATCGCAGTTGAAAAAGATAAATTTGAAGCACTTTACAGTAATCATAAATTACAATCTCAACAGGCAGCCTTACCTATGCCAATTATTGCCAAATAGTTAATACAAACTAAACTATTATCCAGGCTCACTCTTATCTTTCCAAACTCTTGATTACTTTGTCGATATGCTGCCCGTGTTTATCGACACATTTGGAAAAAATCAGTGAGTAGAAGAGCACATTCCGCTTGCATTATTCCCTCATCAATTTGAACTTTATGATTTAAAGGGTAACCCTGTAATAAGTTATAAACCGATCCTGCGGCTCCTGCTTTAAAATCTCGGGTTGCAAAAACCAGCCGTTTAATCCGTGCGTGTACAATTAGTCCCGCACACATGGCACAAGGCTCAAGGGTAACATAGAGTGTCGTATCTAATAAACGATGATTTTTTAACTGTTGTGATGCATGTCTGATTGCACAAACCTCTGCATGGTCTGATGGGTCGTGACTGTTTTGGATGGAATTTCGCCCTAAACTTAACAACTGATTGTCTTTGCTCACTAATACAGCACCAACAGGAACTTCCCCCTCAGCTTGGGCGAGAATTGCTTGCTCGTAAGCTTTTTGCATCCAATAGTGATCGTTCATTATTAAATTAAAGAAAATAAATTTTAAAATATATAACCAAGATCTAGCATATTAAGAAAATTAAGAAAAAAGCTGTCGTTCCCTCGAAGGAGGGAACGACCCTAAAAACGGAAAAGGTGATTTTTTTCACCTGAAAAAATTATTCCCACTCAATAGTAGCTGGTGGTTTTCCTGAAATATCATATGTTACACGAGATACACCATCTACCTCATTGATAATTCGATTGGATACATGACCCAGGAATTCCCAAGGTAATTGAGACCAATGTGCTGTCATAAAATCAACCGTCTCTACAGCACGAAGACAAATCACATAATCATATTTACGCCCATCTCCCATCACGCCAACACTTTTGACTGGTAAAAATACCGCAAAAGCTTGACTGACTTTATGATAAAGATCAGCTTTTCTGAGTTCCTCAATAAAGATAGCATCAGCTTGACGTAAAATATCTGCATATTCCTTTTTAACTTCTGCTAAAATCCGCACCCCTAGCCCGGGTCCAGGAAATGGGTGACGATAGACCATATCATGGGGCAAGCCTAACTCAAGCCCTACCTTACGAACCTCGTCTTTAAATAATTCACGAATAGGTTCTAATAAACTCAAGTTCAATGTTTCTGGCAACCCCCCCACATTATGATGAGATTTAATTACTACCGAAGCACCGTTTGTGCTCGTCGCGGCCGATTCAATAACATCAGGATAAATCGTTCCTTGCGCCAGCCAGGCCACACCAGGAATTTTTAGTGCTTCTTCATCAAATACTTCAATAAAGGTGCGCCCAATAATTTTTCTTTTTTCTTCAGGACAAGTTACCCCTTTGAGTGCATTAAAAAATTTATCTTCGGCATGGACTGAAATAACTTCAACCCCCATGTGCTTGCCAAACATTTCCATGACTTCATTTGCTTCATTAAAACGTAACAAGCCAGTATCTACAAAAACACAAACCAATTGTTTGCCAATTGCTTTATGTAATAAAGCCGCAACAACGGAAGAATCTACGCCGCCGGACAAACCAAGTAAAACCTTCTCAGACCCCACCCGGGCACGTATTTCATTGATTGTTTCATCAATAATAAGCGTAGAGGTCCAATTAGTCGAAGCCTTGCAAATATCCACAACAAAACGATGTAGAATACGCATTCCTTGCAGTGTATGTGTGACCTCAGGATGAAATTGCACTCCATACATTTGTCGATTTTCATCAGCCATCCCAGCAATTGGAGCGTTTCGCGTTTCACAAATCACCTTAAAACCGAGTGGTAATTTTGTTACCTTATCGCCGTGACTCATCCAGACATCTAATAATGCATTCCCGTCAGTATTGAGTCTGTCTTCAATTTGTGAAAACAATTTACTGTGACCATGCAACTTTAACTCAGCATAGCCAAACTCTCTAATCGAAGATGACTGTACTTCACCGCCTAACTGCACCGCCATAGTTTGCATTCCGTAGCAAATACCTAAAATAGGCAACCCCGCAGTAAACAACCATTGAGGTGCACGTGGGTTCTCATCATGAGTTACAGTTGATGGGCCACCGGACAAAATGACGCCGCAAGGATTAAGTGCAGTAAATTGTTCTTGTGTAATATTGAAGGGATGAATTTCACAATAAACACCTAATTCGCGTACTCGTCGCGCAATTAATTGTGTGTATTGGGAACCAAAATCAAGGATTAGCAAAGGATGTTGTTTTAAATCACTCATTATTAATTATCCACCTGGTAGTTTGGTGCCTGTTTTGTAATACTGACATCATGAACATGTGACTCCCTCATTCCGGCATTAGTCACTTGTACGAATTCTGCCTTAGTTTGTAATTGCTCGATATTTTCACATCCTGTATACCCCATACAAGAACGCAAACCACCTAACAATTGATGAATAATTGTTTGCGCCGATCCTTTATAAGGAACGCGTCCTTCAATTCCCTCGGGAACCAATTTTTCAGAACCTAATGATGCATCTTGGAAATAACGGTCGCTAGAACCTTGTGACGAAGCCATAGCTCCAATTGACCCCATGCCTCGATAGCTCTTATAAGTTCTTCCTTGATATAATTCAATTTCACCCGGCGACTCTTCTGTTCCGGCAAACATACTTCCAAGCATTACAGTATCTGCGCCAGCAGCAAGTGCTTTACCAACATCACCAGAGAAACGTATGCCACCATCAGCGATTACTGGAATTTTTCCTTTAAGTTCTTGCGCCACATTTGCAATAGCTGTAATTTGCGGGACACCAACACCAGTCACAATTCGAGTAGTACAAATAGATCCAGGACCTATACCCACTTTTACCGCGTCTGCACCTGCAGCATATAAATCACGAGCCGCCGCAGCTGTAGCTATATTTCCTCCAATCACTTGTACTTCTGGATAGTGCTTTTTAATCCATTTCACGCGATCAAGTACACCTTGTGAGTGTCCGTGCGCTGTATCAACAACAAGCACATCAACACCGGCTTCAATTAATGATTCAATGCGTTCATCAGTACCTTCTCCCACGCCAACGGCTGCACCAACACGTAGCTGTTCTGCAGCATCTTTGCAAGCAAAAGGATTTTCCTTAGCTTTTTGTATGTCTTTAACTGTAATCAATCCACGTAATTGAAATGCGTCATTAACAACAAGCAGTTTTTCAATGCGGTGCTTATGCAGTAAGCTACGCACCTCTTCACGACTTGCGCCTTCTTTGACGGTTACCAATTTTGTCTTGGGAGTCATTACTTGTTCTACACTCAAAGATAAATTAGTTTCAAAACGAATATCTCGACTGGTTACAATGCCAACTAAATTCTCACCGTCAACTACAGGAACACCAGAGAAATTATATTTGGCCATTACATCAAGTAATTCTTTAACTGTGATATTAGGAGTCACAGTAATGGGATCCCGAACCATACCACTTTCAAATTTCTTCACTTTTCGGACTTCTTCTGCCTGTGCCGTAATTGTCATATTTTTATGAATAATACCAATACCACCCTCTTGTGCCAGGGCAATGGCCAAACGAGCTTCGGTTACAGTATCCATTGCTGAGGATACAAGAGGAATATTCAGGTTAATAGCACGAGTCAACTTTGTTCTTAAGGACACATCTTTAGGAAGAATTAAAGAGTGTGCAGGAACAAGAAGGACATCATCGAAGGTTAATGATTGCTGCACAATAGAAAGAGCCATTTTATTCTCACTAGAGGAGTTAAATTAACCGAATAGTTTACTATAAATTCTGGACAAATTAAACAGATAATTTACAATAACACAACATTTCATATTAGAATTATAGAACTCGTTGAGGTTTTCTCCTAAAACTCCCTCTATATTTTCATTTACATTAATTCACTTGATATTGTTTTAATGTATTTTAAAACATCATAATATCAATAATATGCTAAAAACGATTACAAATTTCTTCGGCTCGCCCCATTGTTTTTGGAATATGTTTTTACACTGATTACTGTTGCACTACTTGAATTATTTATCAATAAACGTGTACACTGTTGGTTAATTATTGTGTTGAATCAAAAAAAACAGGAAGGGTTCAGCGTTGGCTAAAATAATCGTGATTACATCAGGTAAAGGCGGAGTAGGAAAAACTACTTCTTCTGCAGCTATTTCTTCGGGCCTTGCACTCTTAGGACATAAAACTGTCGTTATTGACTTTGATATTGGTTTAAGAAACCTTGATATTATCATGGGTTGTGAACGTCGGGTAGTTTATGATTTTATAAATGTTATAAATGGCGAAGCAAACCTGAATCAGGCTTTAATTAAAGACAAGCGAATTGCAAACCTTTATATACTTCCTGCATCGCAAACCCGAGATAAAGATGCGTTAACCATTGAAGGGGTTGAAAGAATACTTAATGATCTTTCAAAAGAATTTGACTTTATTATTTGTGACTCCCCTGCTGGAATAGAAACTGGTGCATTAATGGCCATGTATTTTGCTGATCATGCAATAGTTGTAACAAATCCAGAAGTTTCTTCTGTACGTGACTCTGATCGAATTTTAGGAATACTTGCTAGTAAGACTAAAAGAGCAATTGAGAATAAAACACCAGTTCAAGAACATTTATTATTAACACGCTATGACCCAGAGCGCGTCGAGCGTGGTGATATGCTTTCTGTTACAGACGTGAAAGAAATATTGGCCATTCCATTAATTGGCGTTATTCCAGAATCAAAATCAGTACTTAAAGCTTCAAATACAGGTACACCAGTAGTTCTTGACGAAACAAGTGACGCAGGTATTGCTTATCAAGATGCAATTGCTCGCTTTCTCGGTGAAGAAAGACCAATGCGCTTCATAAGTAATGATCGTAAGGGATTATTGCGTCGCTTATTCAGCAAAAACAAGGAGGAAGTGACGGTATGAGTATTTTCAATTACTTACGTAGAAGAAGTGCTACAGCATCTGTTGCTAAAGAACGTTTGCAGATAATAATTTCTCATGAACGCTCTCAACGTAATACACCTGACTATCTACCCAAGCTCCAGGAAGAAATCCTCGCTGTTATTGCTAAATACGTGCATGTCACGCGTGATAAGGTGAGTGTGAACCTAGAGCGGATGGGAGATAACTCGGTGCTTGAACTAAACATCACTATGCCAGATGATGTTAAGGAAACCGTTTAGGCTTTCTTTGCAAACTTATATTGAACTATGAGATTTTGTTCGGAAGTCCTTCGTCGAAAAATATTCTATTGAAAATCAATTTAATTTTTTTCTTTTAAAATTATTTAAATTTTTGGATAGTTATCACATCTAAAGGCTGTATTAAAAATAGGTACATTTTAGTGTGTCTCCGTAAGGAATATTTTGATAAAGACGGTGATAACCAGTGACGAACGGGTGTTGGCAGCGCCCAGCAATTATTGCCGATTCATGTTGCATATGAATACTGTAGTGACACACCCTTTTTCCCGTGCCTGATTTTGAAAACAACCCAAGTCGGCAAAAGAATTTCATACTCAGTTTAAGAATAACGAGAAAGAGGCTTTGTTTCGCTAGGGTTCTAAGTTGGGTATTGATTTTGCAATGTATGAGGTATCGATGCACCACGCAGTGACCGGGCAGATGGGCAGTAGATTCGACAAGGGAGTGGGCTACGTTTGATTTAAATGCCATAAAGGTGTTGTGTGAAGTCAGAACAAAAGATTACTATGCGCTAGAAAATGCTCTCAAGCCATGTAACTTATCTGAAAACCAGTACAAGAAGTAATATTCATTGAGTTGCATCAACCTCATAAAGTTAGTTTGCATTGAGGCGTCTGCTCCTTAAAACACGGGTTCCTTGTGTAATTTGCAAATGTGCTACTTTATTATGGTCTAATTTTTACCAATTAAAATAACGAGTTTGACGCATGCGACAAGTGATTGTTGTAAAAAATTGGGGCCACTGATGGCCCCAGATTACAATTGTCATGAATTCAGCAAAATAATTTATATTTTCTTCGCCGCAATCAAGAGTTAAATCATCTCTGACTCAATATCGTCCTTATTAACTAAAGTTTTTTTTCCCTTGACAGATTTTATTGCTTGAGGACGGCGTAGTTCATCATCACTAAAATCATCTACCTTAATTACATCTTGTCTCGCCAACTCTGCTTCTTTTAATTGTTTGGCCTCTATCTCAGTTAATAATCCACAAGCTAAAGCTTCGTTGATTTGTTCAAGCAAGGTAAGTGATTTTAAAACATTATCTTTGACTGCTCGCATTACTTTTCTTTCTAACTCCTCAACAGCACAAATCTTATGGAACGCTTCCTCCATACGACCTAAAGGACAATTCTCTCCAGACTTACTATAAACCAACCGAGTTACACGCGTACGAGTCTCTCCTGGTTCAATGAGAATTCTAGCCAATTTATGCCCCAGTTGGTCATTTGGTTTGTTTCTTCGATTACCTAGTGGTTTGATAATCAAGCGTAAAGCGATTCGCGCCCAACGAGCTGGAAAATTCACAATAACACCGTGCATTGCTGTCTCACATTCGTACAATAATTGCTGACAACTCCACTCAACCAAAGGTAAATCTGCTTTGGGCTCACCGTCTTCATGAAAGCGTTTCAAGACTGCTGAAGTCAAATATAATAAACTCAGCATATCTCCCAGACGTGAAGATAATTTCTCTTTACGCTTTAAGTCACCACCTAGAACAGTCATTGAAAAATCAGCAAGGAATGCTAAATTAGCGCTGTATTTATGAACGAGTTGGTAGTAACGCTTCACACTACTCACTGGTGCTTTCGACAGATGTGCGTCAGTCCATGCAAAAATGACTGATTTGGTAAAGTTGGCAAGAATAAATCCGGCGTGGGCAAAAAATGCGTTATCAAATTCAACCAGATCATTATGTCTAATACTTTCAAGCTCTTTGAATACATAAGGATGGCAGCGAATTGCTCCTTGACCAAAAATAATTAAACTTCGAGTTAATATGTTTGCCCCTTCAACAGTAATTGCAATAGGAGATCCTTGATAACCTCTACCTAAATAATTGTTAGGGCCAAGGCAAATACCCTTTCCGCCATGAATATCCATGGAATCACATGAGACTTGTCTTGCACGTTCAGTTGTGTGGTATTTTAATATGGCACCCACTACAGAAGGCTTGGCTCCATTATCAATGGCAGCAGCAGCCATTGTTAAAGCAGCATCAATAATATAAGTATTCGCTGCAATTCTGGCCAAAGGTTCCTCAATCCCTTCAAATTTACCAATTGGCTGATTAAATTGTTTGCGAATGCGTGCATAAGCTCCAGACGCTAAAGCAGCGGCTTGTGATCCCCCATTCGCGCTCGAAGGTAAAGAAATTGCTCTCCCAGCACTCAAACATTCCATTAGCATGCGCCAACCACAGCCGGCCATAGCCACACCGCCGATGAGATAATCCATAGGAATAAATACATCTTTACCTTGAGTTGGGCCATTTAAAAATCCGGTATTTAAAGGAAAATGGCGACGACCTTTTTTAACACCCGGGGTATTTGCAGGTATCAACGCACAACTAATTCCTACATCTTCACCTTTACCTAATAAATTATCCGGGTCAAATAGTCTGAATGCTAAGCCTATTACTGTAGCTGCGGGACATAAAGTAATATAACGTTTATCCCAATTTAACAGGATACCTAATACTTTTTCACCATTCACTTCTTGATGACATACTATACCTTTATCTGGTATTGATGCTGCATCAGAGCCAGCGTTAGGGCCAGTTAAAGCAAAACAAGGAATTTCACGTCCATCAGCCAATCGTGGCAAATAATAATTTTTTTGCTCTTCTGTTCCATATTTAAGTAATAGCTCACCTGGGCCCAGTGAATTAGGTACAGAAATCGTTGTAGCCGCTGTTATTGAACGACCGTAGATTTTCACTAAAATCGACATCTGTGCTGTAGCGGAGAATTCAAGACCACCATAACGCTTCGGAATAATCATGCCTAAGAATCGATTTTCTTTGATAAATTGCCAGATTTCTTGAGGCAAATCGGTAAGATTGTGAGTGACATCCCAATCATCGATCATGGAGCATAAAGTATTTACGGGGCCGTCAAGGAAAGCTTGTTCCTCATCCGTCAAACGAACAATGGGGGCATTCCTCAGCAGGGAAAAATCGGGAGCGCCGCTGAATAAATCACCTTCCCAACTTACGGTACCTGCTTCCAGAGCTTCTCGCTCAGTTGCAGACATAGCGGGCATAGCCTTACTTACAGCTTTAAAAAAATATTTGGATAATAACATTCGTCTTAAAGGCTTTATTGCACCAGCAATTAAAATCACCTCAATCAAAACAAGTATTATTTGAGTCAGCAATCCCGGAGAACCATAAGCAAAGACGAGAGCACTAAATAGAGCAAAGCTAATAGCCCATACAGAAATTGCGGCCTGCCTGGTTAGCAATATCCCTGCAGCTCCAATGATCATGAGCGTTAAAATAGCATGTAGCACATTATTCTCCTTAATTATTTCGGGTCTTCTGACCCCTAGTACTATCTCAGTTTAAACCAGACACAATTTTTATAATCTGTTTTGCCACAACATCCGGGTGTTCCATGGGAAATAAATGAGTCCCATTGGTCTTAATGCTCGTTACATTGAAATATTTTTTCATGTAGCGCACATCCATTTTACCAACCACAGTACTTTTGTCACCATAAATTAATGCCGCTGGAATTAATAACTTACCTTCATAGTTTGGAATGACATGTGGAATGGTTCGATAAATTTGATATTCAATATGCCTGTCAAAGCGCAAATAATAACCATCATCTTTATACTCTAAACCGTAGGTTATGTAATCATTTAAACACTCATCCGTAAAGGTCTTAAATAAATCTCGAGTCTTTAAATAGTTCATTAATTGATCATGATCTTTCCAATACATCCGACGGCCTCGCGTTCTAAATGCCGGTGTAATTCGATCAATAATACCAAGAGCTTTTGCCAAACGAACCATACTTGATTTAAAAGGACCAATTAAAGGTGAATCCAGCATAATTACTGTTTTAAATAATTCAGGTTGTTCTATCGCCGCCAATAAGCTTAAAACACCGCCTAAAGAGTGTCCAACTGCAATAACAGGGCGATCGGCTTGCTTTTTAATACTGTTTATTACTTCTGATATCAGATTACGCCAGTTTTCACCAACTGGGAATAAAGGGTCATGACCAATTTTGTCAATGTAACAATAATCAAATTCTTTCTCGAGATGATTTAGCATTTGCTTATAACATAAAGCGGGAAAGCCATTTCCATGCGCAAAATGAATCAACTCTTTCATAATCTCACCAATTGTCTATACCCATATAAAAGTTCTAATTGTTATATTCGAAACCAATTTTGCTTCAATGCAAAATTGGTTTAACAACTATTTTCATCTTATAAACGAGCAACTCTTCTACTTTCTGCGCGCAGAGAATGCAGTGAAAAACTGTAATATATGACAAGTAATGCAGATAAAATGAAGCCTGAACCTGGGAAAAGAAAATTAAAAATTAACAAAATGAACAACAGTAATAACATAGGAGTTGCAGCAACAGCCAAAAGTCGGCATGATTGAGCAAATGTTACATTAAAAGAAAAAAATACGTTCGCAAAAACTTGCCCTAGAAATCCTAAGACAAGAAAAATAACTAAAAACATGGAAAAAAACATTGCTACAACCATAGGGTAAATCAGTAGTTCCGAGAAATATTTCAAATTCTGTATTGAACTGCTTTCCGCATACTTTTTACCATCAAACACTACATTGGTTCCTTTATCAAAGGATTGCACTATAGGTGCGCCTTTGCTTGGCTGTGATTGAGGCATATTAAACACTGTCAGGCTAGGTACTTTCAAAGAAATTTTATTTTTGTTAATCAAAATCGCAAGATAAGGGTAATCCGCAGTAAAATCATTGATTTTGTCTGTAGTATCAATAATCACAACTACTTGTCCTTTATCGTTCTTGACGAAATATGGCATAGGCTTGTTAAGAAAGACTTCACCATTTTGTATATAAAAAACAGGAATTTTTGATAAAGGATCAGTAATTTGTTCTTTAAAAGATTGGTCTAAACTGAAGCTTATTCTTAAGGCAAATGGGATGGAAAATACGGCAATAGCCAATAAGAAATAAAAAATACCAAGTCCCTTCCAACGTTTTCCAACATCTATATAAAGAAGTCGTGAATAGAAAGACATATATAATGCAGACCAATAGCGATAAATCGGGGTATCAATTGGCTTTAGTTTGTTTTTTTCTTTACTCACTCCATTCTCCAATACGTTTTCCAGATTTACTATCAAAAAGATGTAATTTAATTGTAGGTAGCTCCACCCAGAATTGTCCACTTGCTATGGGTTGATCCGCTGTAATGCGCAAATTAAGAGATCGACCATTTTTGATGCATTTTGCGCGAATGAGCTTGTCTGCCCCCATATCATCTACAAACTCAACATCAATTGGGATCGCTTTTGGATTATTTTCGGAGCAAAGCAAAACATGCTCAGCTCGAATCGCCAAAACCAATTCATCTTTATCTTCAAGATTTTGTACTAGCTCTGAAACAGGATAATGAATTCCATAATCTGTATGCACACTGTGGCTTGATTTATCGTAGATACCAGATATTAAGTTCATAGGATATTGTCCTGTAAATCCTGCAACGAATAAAGTTGCTGGCTTTTGATACAGCTCCTGAGGAGTACCTATCTGCTCAACAATGCCCTGATTAAGTACCAAAACACGTTCCGCCATGGTCATGGCTTCCGTTTGATCATGTGTTACGTATAAACTGGTAGTTTTTAGTTGTTGGTGTAATCGACGAATTTCATGGCGCATTTCTGTACGTAATTTTGCATCAAGATTCGATAAGGGTTCATCAAATAAAAAAACAGCTGGAGAACGCACCATCGCCCTACCCATGGAAACTCTTTGCCTTTGTCCTCCAGAAAGTGCCTGAGGTTTGCGTTCTAAATATGGAGTTAACTGCAATAATTGCGCCGCCTCATGTACTCGTTGCTTAATGTCTGCTTTTTTAAAACGCCTCATTTTTAATCCATACGCCATATTTTCAAATACGGTCATATGAGGATAAAGAGCATAGTTTTGAAAAACCATAGCCATATCCCTTTTTGCTGCAGGTATCTCATTAACACATTGATTATTAATTAATATGGAACCAGAACTTATATCATCCAGACCTGCAATTAAACGTAGTAATGTAGTTTTTCCACATCCAGAAGGACCAACAATCACCATAAATTCGCCTTTTTTAATGCTAACGTTTATGTTATCCAGAATCGTTGTTGGTCCAACATTCTTCGAAACTTCAATGAGACTGACTGTTGCCATGCTTACTTTAACCCTTTTTCAAACCAGCGCTGCATTAACATCACCACCATACAAGGTGGAATCAAAGCAATCAATGCAACAGCCATAATGTAATGCCATTGTGGAACTTGATCGGCCACTCCCGCTAAATATCGAATACCCATAACCACAGTAGCCATTTTTGTTTCAGTAGTAATCACTAATGGCCAGAGATATTGATTCCAACCGTACACAAACAAAATAACGAATAATGATGCAATTTGAGTTTTGGATAATGGCAATACAATATCAAAAAAGAACCGTACAGCCCCTGCTCCATCCAATTTTGCCGCATCAACAAGTTCAGGAGGTATGGTTTTGAAAAATTGACGAAACAAAAAAGTTCCTGTTGCAGACACAAATAAAGGTAATGTTAATCCAGTAAATGAGTTTAATAATCCAAAAGAGGCAACCACCTGAAATGTAGGAACAATCCTTACTTCTATGGGCAACATCATGGTAGTAAAGATCATGGCAAAACATAATTTTTTAAAAGGAAAATCAAAATAAACCAAAGCAAATGCAGAGCCTAAGGCAAAAATAATCTTTCCCAAGGCGATGGCCATGGCCATAAAAAAACTGTTCAACAACATTGAGGTAATAGGTTCCCCACCTGTAACAGCCAAACCTTCAGTCATCACTGCCTTCAAGTTTTTAAAAAATAAAGAACCTGGAACTATAGGGATATGAGATTGCATCATAACGCTGCCTTCGTTACTGGCAGCAACAAATGCCAAATAAACAGGCAACAACATCAAAATAACAAAAAAACATAAAAATCCATGCGATAAAATACGAGCTACATATGATTTCATGCGTAATGAACCTTTTTTTCGAGGTATTTAAATTGAACTAAAGAAACAATGATGACAATAAGCATTAGTAATACCGATTGAGCTGATGAACTTCCCAAATCCATTCCTTCAAACCCATCCTGATATACTTTATAAATTAAATTAGTCGTACTATTACCAGGACCACCATGTGTCATCACTTGAATAATGCCAAAAGTATCAAAAAAACCATACATCAAATTCATAATGAGCAGGAAAAAAGTTGTTGGTGATAAAAGTGGAAAAATAATTTGCCAAAAGCGTTGCCATCCAGAAGCACCATCGATTATTGCTGCATCAATTAAAGACGAAGGAACCGCTTTAAGTGCAGCAAGATAAAATAAAAAATTATAACTGAATTGCTGCCAACTGGCAGTAAGAATAACCACAGCAAATGCCTGATTTACGTTATTAACATAATCAAAATTAATCCCTAATGACTGCAAAATATGGGTCATCCATCCTAAAGTAGGATGGCATAAAAAACGCCATAAAATAGCTGCTACTGCAGGGGCTACAGCATAAGGCCATATTAATAAAGATTTATAAACCCCTTGCGTCCTACCTCTATTATTCACTAATATGGCCATAAAGAGCCCTAAGCTCATCGTGAAAAAGGTCACACTAAAAGCGATAATAAAAGTTACCCATATTGCCTTGCTGTAACTCGGATCTAAAAAAAGATCCACAAAATTGGAAAATCCTGCAAATTTTTTATGAAGGCCAAAAGCATCCGTATAAAAAAAAGATTGCAACAATGCATTACATGCAGGCCAAATAAAAAACATCAGGGTAACAACAAGTTGTGGAACTATAAAAAGCCAAGCAGAAAGACGTTGGTGATTGAATTTAGCCATTGCCCAATATATCAGAGGGACTGTATAAGCATTATATAGGTATGGATGTTTAAGTAAAGTAGTAAAATAGCCTGGTGAAATCCAGGCATGCTCGTTACTGAAACTCCTGGGTTCCGCTATGAGGCATCCAGGTTGCAATTAATCGTTAATCAAGGAACATATTTTGCGCTACGTACATATAGAAAATCCAGGCCCCCACAATCGATTGATCATTGAAAACGGCCCTAAGCCTGAATGCAGTAAGTCGCAAATTTTAGTGCATGTTAAAGCAACCGCCCTCAATCGAGCGGATATAATGCAACGTTATGGTAAATACCCCCCTCCCCCAGGAGAAACTGAAGTACTTGGATTGGAAGTCGCTGGCGAAGTAGTTGCGGTCGGTACGAATGTAACTCAATTTAAACTTGGGGATAAGGTTTATGGGTTAGTTGGTAGTGGTGCATATGCTGAGTATTGTCCTGTTGAAGCCTCATTAGCTCAGCACATTCCTGATACCTGGAATTATACGCTTGCCGCAGCACTTCCTGAATCCTTGACAACCGTTTATGCCACTTTGTTTGATCTAGGGAAACTTAAATCAGGACAAACCTTACTAATTCATGGTGCAGGAAGTGGTATCTCCTCACTGGCAATTCAAATGGCAAAATTAAGCCATGCACACGTAATCACTACGGTAGGAAGTGATGATAAAGTGGCAAAAGCAAGCAAACTCGGTGCAGATCAAGTCATCAATTACCGTAAGCAAGATTTTGAAGACCTAATTGAAGATCATAGTGTTGATTTAATCGTTGATTTTGTAGGTGGTGATTATTTTGATAAGCATCTGCACTTATTAAAGCCTAAAAGCAAACTCATCCAGATCGCGTGCCTCAAAGGAAGTAGGGTGGAATGCAATCTTGCTCTGATTATGCGTAAAAGATTACAAATTATTGGCTTTGTACTCCGCTCCCAATCTCTTGAAGAAAAAATCAAATTGTGGGACGAGGTGCATAAAACGTGGATAGAGGACCTCAGGGCAAAAAAATTAACCCCCATAATTGATTCGGAGTTTAAACTGGAACAAATTGAAGGAGCGCACCAACATATGCAATCTGGTGCCCATTTCGGCAAAATTGTTGTGCATGTCGATTGATTTTTTGAGCCAATAACTTGCAATACTGCAGGTGTAACCTGCGTGAAGCGAAGTGGAACTCGAGTTTTCTGATAAAAGGTTATCCCGAGTTCCACTTCATTCACCCAGGCTGCAATCTGAATCCCTTGCGCTGTTATTTACTTAGATTCTTAGCGTCCAAACGAAGGGCACGATTTAGTAATTGCTCATAGATCGGTTCATTCGGAGTAAGCTGCAGCACAATCGTTGCAGTAATGCATGCCATCATCACTGGAAAAATTAAATAATAATTATGCGTCATTTCCACTACCAATACTGCTCCGGTTATTGGAGAGCGTGTAGATGAAGCAAAAAGTGCTGCCATTCCGGCAATTGCAAACATGCCAGGCTGGGTTAAAAAATCAATATGTAACATTTCTAAAATATGGAATATCGCCAAACCAAGAAGTGTTCCTATAGCAAGAATAGGAGCAAAAATTCCTCCTGGAACAGAGGTTCCATAGCACGCCATCGTTCCTATAAATCGTACTACTAAAAGAAAACATAACAGGCCAAATCCAGGTGACATGGTTAAAGCCTGGTGAATAATATGCATTCCTCCACCTACTGCAGCTGGATGGTATACAGCTATATAACCAATCAAAAACCCTACGATTAGGACGTAATATGATTTTTGTCTTGAAGTGAGTTTATCCAGTAGTGTTAGAGTTTTTATTAAAGAAAGATTAAATAAAAGTCCCACAAACCCTACCACAATGCCAAATAGGGCAAACAACCATAAAGAATCAAGATGAGGAAACTCAAATACATTCATTGGAATCGTTGGTTGAGGACCAATGATCAAATCAAGAATAACTGTCGCTGTAATGCAACAAATAACGACCATACTGAAACTTGTAAAAGAATAATTAAACTGATTGCGCATTTCTTCCATGACAAAAATGACTCCTGCTAAAGGCGCATTAAATGCAACAGCTAAACCCGCAGCAGCACCTGAAGCAATCAAACTATCCCTTCTACGTCGGGTCAGGTTAAATAAACCTCCGAGCATTTCCCCCAAACTACCACCAATGTGAATTGTAGGCCCTTCTCGCCCCAAAATCATTTGCGCAGAAAGTGCTAAAATTCCAAAAACGAATTTTATGGGTAATAACCGGTGCCAAACTATTGTTTTTAAATGAAGTAAGGTACCCTCAATTTCGGGGACGCCACTGCCAGATGCTTGAGGAGCATAGTGCTTTACCGCAAAATAGGCTGCATAAACCATAACCATAGAGACCAACCCTGAAATCAATCCGGCTGGCCATCCATGGAGACTAAGAAACTGAAAAAAATTATGCAACAGATTACCAAGCACATCAATTGATAAGCGAAATGTTGACCCGACAAGACCAACCACAATACCCAAAACAAAAGATACAGCATAAAGCATTAATATCTTATTGCGCATTGTTTTAAACCATCCCCATCAAGTTATTAATAATTTTTAAACCTGCTTGGTTAACTAAAGACAATATGGTTTCAGGATGAAATTGAACTGCATGAATTGGTAATTGCTGATGGGAAATAGCCATCACCACACCGTCATCACTCATTGCAGTAACCTTTAGTTCTTTTGGCATTGCATTAAAGCGCGCATAAAGGGAGTGATATCTCCCTGCTTTAAAACTGGCTCCCAAGCCAGAAAATAATTCTGGGTTATCGATCACATTGATGATTGAGGGTTTACCATGCATAGGATACTTTAGAATATCCAGAACGCCACCAAAATGCTCAACAATTCCTTGCAAGCCCAAACAAACTCCAAACAAAGGAGTATCAAGAGAAAGAACGGTTGCAATTGTCTGGGATAAATTGAAATCGCTTGGTTTGCCAGGACCTGGAGATAAAACAACAAGATCATATTTTTGATTTTGTAAATACTGCAAGGCTTTATCAAAACGAACTGTACTTACTTCCGCCCCAGTTTGACGGAGATAATTTGCCAAAGTATGCACAAAAGAATCTTGGTGATCTATAAGTAATACATGCTTTCCTTTTCCGGTTAATGGTAAATGTACTGTCTTGTGCTGGGCAATCATTTCACGCTTTTGCAGCATATCTAAAAAAGCAGATGCTTTTAAACGTGTTTCTTGTTCTTCAGATTCAGGAACTGAATCATAAAGCAAAGTGGCTCCTACTCGAATTTCGGCAACTCCTGTTTCAATACGCACAGTTCTTAAAACCAGGCCTGTATTTAAATTTCCATCAAAACCAAACCAGCCTACGGCACCGGCATACCATTTACGAGGGGATTTTTCATGTTCTTCAATAAAATTAAGGGCCCAAATTTTAGGAGCACCAGTTACAGTAACGACCCACATATGAGTTAAAAAAGCATCCACAGCATCGAAGTTTTCTCTTAAGATGCCTTCAACATGATCTACGGTATGAATCACTCGCGAATACATTTCAATTTGTCTGCGACCTATTACATTTACGGAGCCTGCTTCACAAATACGCGATTTATCATTTCTATCCACATCAGTACACATGGTTAATTCAGATTCTTCTTTTTTTGAATCCAATAAGATCTGAATGTTCTCCGCATCTTCAATCGCATCGACACCACGTTTAATCGTCCCGGAAATTGGGCAAGTTTCTACTCTTTTTCCTTGGACCCGTACATACATTTCGGGAGAGGCACCAACCAAATATTCGCCATCGCCTAAATTAATGAAAAAACCATAAGGTGAGGGATTTAATTGACGCATTTGTTTGAATAAAGCCGAGGGCTGGTCCTCATAATGAGTGTAAAAAGTCTGACTCGGAACAACTTCGAACAAATCACCACAAGCAAAACGTTCCTTAGCTTTATTTACAACCTGTGCATATTCTCCGGGTAAATGATCACATACTTTTTCAGGTTTATTGGAGGATTGGTATGCCGCATATACCCCTTCTCTCTTAAATGATTTTGTTGTTTGACCTTGAAATTGAAAATCATAACGCCTAAGAAATGCTTCTTCTTTGCGATGGTTCACAACATAAATTTCATCAGGTAAATAAAGAACCATATCTCGTTGAGATAGTTCTCTTTTTTTATGTTTTGATAAATCTTCAAATTGAAAAATTAAATCAAAACCAAAAGCACCATATAATCCTAAATAAGACTCATCTTCCAGTTTAAAAAAGGCCAGTATCAGACGGATTACAGTAAATACAGAGGGCTGATGGCTACGGTCTTCTTCGCTAAAGACTTCACTAGACGCTTTAATTTTGATTTGCAGCAATGCATCATTTTGCGACACGATCTCTAAAAACTTTTCACGTTCCAATAATGGAATAATGAACGTTAAGAGAATTTTACCGCGTTGGTTTAAAGCATCAATTTGAATTAAATTTTGCCTGCAAATAAAAGCCAAAGGCGGGTTATAAAAACCGATATCCCAACATGTATAACGTCCAGGATATTCAAAGCTTGAGGCAAATAAAGCTCCTCTTTGTGAATCTAAATGCTCAAGAAGATTCTCTATACCTTGTTGATAGTCCAGGGTAATTTGAGAACACTCAACTTCAACGCCCCCTTGGGTTTTGTAATGCAACATGAATGACTAACTCAATAGAATAATATGGTGTACATGTCATTCTACTTTAAAAATAGTGTTCTGCAAGAATCTCATAGCCTTAGCACACAGCGTATCCTTATGAAAATCTCCTCTTCCACTTGTGAAAGAGAGGTTGGGGTGAGTGTACTCCTTCATCCGCCCTGAAGGGCACCTTCTCCCCCAGGGGAGAAGGGAACAATAATGGATACACTATACCCATGATACAAAGCACCGGATTACGCCCTACAATCCTTTATTATTAATAATCTCTTCAAGCGAACAATTTTTATCAATTGCAGCCTGAACCCACAAACCCACCTGATGATGCGCATCCCTAAAAGGCACTCCTTGCAATACCAAAGATTCCAATATTGCAGTGGCATTCAAATAACCGCTATTGGCTTTTTGTTCCATCAACTTAGTATTGAATTGAACGCTCCTCAGGAAGGGAGTAATAATTTCTAAACAAACAGCCAATGTATTTACTGTATCAAACAAGCATTCTTTGTCTTCTTGCATGTCTTTGTTGTACGCAAGGGGTAACCCTTTCATGACTGTTAAAATTCCCATTAAATGCCCAAAAACCCGACCACTTTTACCTCTGATTAACTCCAAGACATCGGGATTTTTCTTATTAGGCATCAAAGATGAGCCAGTCGCAAAAGAATCATCAAGTGTAATAAAACCAAACTCTTGTGTGGCCCAAAGAATTAAATCCTCAGCTAAACGGGACAAATGCATCATAATAATTGAAGCAGCAGCACAAAATTCAATGATAAAATCTCGATCACTGACTGCATCCAAAGTATTCTCAATCACCCCATTAAAACCCAGAGTTTCTGCAACCCACATACGGTCCAGGGGCAAAGAACTTCCTGCCAAAGCTCCAGCACCTAAAGGGGAGCGATTCATTCGTGTCTGCCAATCATGCAAACGCTCTAAATCACGTTGAAACATTGCTAAATAAGCAGTAAAAAATTTCCCTAAATAAATAGGCTGAGCTTGTTGCAAATGCGTATACCCTGGAAGTTTATCATCTGCATGGAGTCTGGCGAGCTCTTCCAACGCCTGATTTAAATTTTGTAAAAGGGTATTAATCTGCATACCAGCATCACGAGAATATAATCTTAAATCCAGAGCAACTTGATCGTTACGGCTACGGCCGGTATGCAGTTTTTTACCGACTTCGCCAATTTTAGCAATCAGTAATTGTTCCACAAACATATGAATATCTTCACAAGATGCATCAAACTCATGAACTCCTTTTTCGATTTCATGGCTTATTTCTTCCAATCCCTTACAAATCAAATCAGCTTCGCTGTCGGAAATAATCCCTTGGCGGGCAAGCATTTTTGCATGCGCTTGACTCCCCACTATATCATGGGCATAGAGTACCTTATCAAAAGCAAGAGAAGCATTAAAATGCACCACTCTAGGATCGAGTTCTTTCTTAAACCGCCCTCCCCAGGTTTTATGCGCCATTATTTATCTCCTTTATGTACCTTGCCATAAACTTGTGCTGATAAAGAAAATAAATTTATAAATCCTTCAGCATCCTTTTGGTTATAAACTCCATCCTCTTCAAAGGTAGCCAAAGCCGGATCATGCAAACTATATGGAGACTGCATTCCATGAGGTATTATATTCCCTTTAAATAACTGGACACTCACAGTTCCAGTCATATGCTCTTGAGTCACATCAATCAACGCGTCCAAAGCATTCTTGGCTTGAGAAAACCATCGTCCCTCATAAACAAGGTTGGCATAAGTTTGTTGTAACGATTGTTTTAAATGCAAAGTCGCTCGATCAAGACATAAACTTTCGAGCATCTGATGTGCTTTATAAAGAACTGCGGCTGCAGGTGCCTCATATATGCCCCTGATTTTCATTCCAACTAATCGGTTTTCAACAATATCAGCAACTCCAATTCCATGAGTGCCTGCAATTTTATTCAGTTCTTTAAGTAACTCTACTGAATTCATTTTTTTTGCATTTAGAGCAACAGGTACGCCGTGGTCAAATTCAATGCTCACTAATTCTGAATGGTTTGGTGATTGCTCCAAAGATGTAGTCATCAGCAATAAATCATCAGGTTGAGGCTGTGCTGGATCTTCTAAAACGCCTCCTTCATGTGAAATATACCAAAGATTATGATCACGAGAATAAGGTGATTTAGGTGTCACTGGTACCTCAATTCCATGCAATTTAGCATATTCAATCGCCTCTTGTCGGGACTTAATCTTCCACGATCTCCATGGTGCGATAATTTTAAGTTCAGGAGCTAAAGCTTTTACTGTGTATTCAAAACGAACCTGATCATTACCTTTTCCAGTAGCCCCATGAGCAATAGCATCTGCTTTTTCCAGCATTGCAATTTCAACCAATTTTTTTGCGATTAAAGGTCTTGAAATCGTGCCTAAAACATATTGATTTTCATAAAGAGCCCCAGCTTTGACTAATCGCCATAAATAGTCACTCACAAATTCATCTTGAACATTCATAACATAGGCTTTTGAGGCACCACTTTTTATAGCTTTCTCTTTAATTGCCTCTAAATCTTCATTTTGTCCTAAATCACAAACCATGGCGATGATTTCAGCTTGCTGGTAATGCTCTTTAAGCCATGGAATCATTACTGATGTATCCAGGCCACCCGAATAGGCGAGGACAATTTTTTTAATCGATTCAGTCATGGGTTACTCCTGATAGTATTGTTTTAAATGTAAAATAGGTTCAGCCAATTCCTTAGGTATTACATCTGCAACGAGCTGCCCCCCTTTTAGAACAACCATGCGATCTGATATTTTACTGAGGAAATCAAGATCATGAGACGCAATAACCATTGTAACTCCTAGAGACTTTACTGAGTTTAATAAGCAGCTCACTTCATCAATTGTTGCCAGATCAAGGCCCGATGTTGGTTCATCACAAAGTAATAAATTAGGCTTCATCATTAAACTTCGCGCTAAAGCAACGCGTTGTTTTTGTCCACCAGATAACTGATGAGGATAAGCAGATGCTTTATTACTTATCCCTAAGCTCATCAGTAACGCATGCGCCTGTTCTTCATGATTTACTGTTTTGTTTTGTAAACGAGGTGCGTACACCAAATTTTGCATCACAGTCATGTGTGGAAAAAGCTGAAAATCCTGAAACATAAAACCACTGTTGCCGACAACCTCAATCGAACCTGAATCCAAAGTTTCTAGTTGTTGTATACAACGCAACAGTGTGGATTTTCCGCTTCCTGACGGTCCTGCTAAACCCAGCACCGTATTTGCTTGTACTTTTATACTAATATCATTTAATACAGGTAGAGAACCAAAATATTTACTGGCTTGGTTAATTGCTAGCATAAAGCCCCCTTTGTTCCACTTTCTTGCCCAGGAACTCAATCAAGAGAACCATACCGTAGTAAAAACATCCTGCAATACACAAAGGAACAAAATAGGTAAACTGCTCTGCGGCAACCGATTGTGCCCTGCGCATCAAATCCATTCCCCCTATAGTCGCAATCAATGCAGTTTCTTTCAGCAAGGCAATCATTTCATTAATGAATGCAGGAAAAATATTTTTAACTACTTGAGGTAAAACAATATCTTTCCACAAATAAAAGCCGGGGATTTGTAAGGTTTTTGCTGCTTCAAATTGGCCTTTAGGTAAATGTTCAATTCCTGATCTCAGAATTTCTGCAATATATGCCGAACTGTTCAAGCCAAAAGTTAAAAGTCCAGCCACTAAAATATTTGCTTTGATGCCGATTAATGCAGGTACAGCAAAATAGATAAAACTAAGTTGCAAAATTACTGGAGTCCCTCTCATTACTGAAATAAATCCATTTATTATAGGCTTCATAATCCCTTGATATCGCAATAAAGCCAATAAGGTACCTAATAAAGTCCCTATCAATAAACCACCAAGTAACAGTATTAATGTAACTAGGGTTCCCTCACCAATATAGAGGACATTTTGTTTTAACTCTTCCATTTTGTGTCCTCCAGCCATTTCTTCTTGAGTGAGTCCAGCTCACCACTTTGTTCCAACTCGTGTAACGCATGGTTTATTTTTTGAGTTAATTTAGAATTCTTTTTTAGTGCCAGACCATAGCCATCTGCTGATTTAGCTATAACAGCAAAGGATAACCCAGGATTTTTCTTGCTAAATACAGCTCCCTGAACGCCATCAACCAGAACCAAATCAACATGGCCGGCTTTGAGAGCAGCAATTGTTTGATTATTATTATCCATTACTAAAAGATTGGTGTTTGGCATATTCTTTTTTAACCAAATTTCCATCGTACTGCCTAATTGCACTGCAATTTTCTTATTAGCTAGTTGCGTCACATCATTAATCGGCTTTGTGTCAGGAAAAACAGCAGCCATGCTTTCGAAATAATAAGGTTCAGTAAAATCAAAATTCTTTTTTCTCTGATCTGTGATGGTAATCGTAGAAATTGCTGCATCAACTTGCCCCGAGCTTAAAGCCGGTAAAATACTGCTGAATTGCATGGTGTCAAAGAATGCTTTCTTTCCAAGTTTTTTTGCAATCAAGCGCGCAAGATCAATATCAAAGCCTTTGATTTCACCATGATCATTGTATTCAAATGGTGGATATTCCGCTGCTACGGCAAAATGAATATATTGAATATTATCATCTGATACCTTGGCATAGCAAAGAGAAATAAACAAAGCAAGACCCGCTAAAAAAATAAAAAATATATGTTTCATGTGAATATAAATCCAGTTTTTATGCGTTATTCAAATTTACCAACCGCAACTTGCCCTGTCAAGATATTTTGAATATAATTTCACTTTAGATGGTTTTGTATTCACTTAATCATAAATAAGCGGAGATATGAATGAGTCAAGATGCTGCTCTAGATGGGCATATATTAAATATTGTGCAAACAGAGAAAATTGCAGAACAAATCGATTTGCAAAATAGCTTAAAGGAACGCGGCTACACTATCCCCCAGGCAACTCTATCGCGAAGGTTGAAAAAACTTAAAATTGCAAAAATAGGCGGTACTTACCAAGTAGTAGATTTCAGTATGCCTAACCTACCTTTGGTATTGAACATGCAAGTATCAGATTATGGACTTATCGTGCTTCATACACACCCGGGGAATGCGAACAGCTTAGCATTTTTTATTGACAGAAAATTTGTTTCTTATTCACCTCAAGGTACCCAAAACTCAGGTATATTAGGTACCATTGCAGGTGATGATACTGTGCTTCTTATTGTAAAAAGTAAGGAACAATTACACCATGTAATTAATTTATTGCAAAATGAATTCCCTTATCTAAAAAAATAACAAACATTATCATTGTAGTCTGAGTGCAGCGTAGGCTACACATATAATTGTATTTATAAGTTATAACATCCTCGGTATAATGAGATGTTAACTCTTTGAGGTACCATTTTTATGACCATCTCGGTAAAAGAATTAGAGAAAATTTCTCAGCTGGCCTATCTGGATTCAGATATAGCGCACTCACCAAAACTCATTGAAGATATTAACGCGATAATGAATTTTGTCGATCAACTATGCTCGGTTAATACCCAAGATGTAGAACCACTTTTTCATCCCCTTGCTTTAAATCAACGTTTAAGAACCGATGTGGTTACTGAAGGAAAATGTCTGTCTGAACTAGAAGCCCTCGCACCACAATTTGAACAGGATCTTTATTTAGTACCTCAAGTTATAGACCAGAGTAAGTAATCATGGAAAATTTATCCTTAAAACAATTATCGCAAGCGTTGCATCAGGGCAAACTATCTAGCACTGAATTAACTCAGCACTACCTAATGCAAATCAAAAAGCATAATGATTTAAATGCTTTTATCAGTTTAGATGAAGAACATGCTCTACTTGAAGCTCAAAAAGCGGATCAAAAATTAAAAAAAGGCCATGGGAAAATTCTTACTGGAATACCTATGGCATTGAAAGATTTATTTTGTACCAAACGTATGCCGACTACCTGTGCATCAAAAATGCTGGAGCATTTCCAATCCCCATATGAAGCAACCTTGGCCAGTAAATTACTCGAACAAGGCTCCATTCTAATTGGTAAAACCAATATGGATGAATTTGCCATGGGATCTTCCAATGAGCACAGTTACTTTGGTGCTGTAAAAAATCCATGGGATAGAGAACGTGTTCCAGGGGGTTCCTCTGGAGGCTCAGCAGCCGCTGTAGCTGCTGGCTTAGTTCCTTTCGCCATAGGCTCCGACACTGGGGGCTCAATACGGCAACCTGCTGCCTTATGTGGAATTAGTGGAATTAAACCCACTTATGGACTCGTTTCACGCTACGGCATGATTGCCTATGCATCCAGTCTGGATCAAGCAGGACCGCTCGCTCGAAGTGCTGAAGATCTTGCATTAGTACTTCAAGCTATGGCAGGTTTTGATCCCCAAGATTCCACTTCAGTTGAGACAACAATTCCCGATTATTATACGGAACTCAATAACCCCCTGTCCAAACTAAAAATTGGTCTGCCTTCGTGCTTTTTTCAACCCCAGGTAGAACAAGAAATACAACAAGCGATTCACGAGGCAGTCAAGGTTTTTCAACAAATGGGCGCCGAAATTATCCATTTGAATTTGAATCTCCAACCTTTATGGGTACCCTGCTACTATGTAGTTGCTTGTGCTGAAGCCTCCTCTAACTTATCGCGTTATGACGGATTACGCTTTGGCTATCACAGTGACAATGCATCTACATTAACCGAACTGATTCGCAATACACGTAGTGAAGGTTTTGGTATTGAAGTAAAGCGTCGAATTCTGACAGGAACCCACGTACTTTCATCGGGTTATTTTGATGCGTATTATTTGCAAGCACAAAAAATCCGTCGTCTTATTCAGGAAGAGTTAGTTACAACACTGAAATCCGTTGATGTGATTCTCGGACCAACAACCCCAACATGTGCGTTTAAACTAGGTGAACAAGTTGCTGATCCAATTCAAAATTACCTGGCTGACGTTTTTACTGTCGCTGCTAATCTTGCTGGACTTCCCGCGATTTCGATACCCGCAGGCTTTGCTAATGGGTTACCTATAGGTATGCAACTGATGGGCAAACATTTTGGTGAAAACCGTTTGCTCCAGATTGCCCATCATTATCAACAACAAACCAGCTGGCATTTGACCAGTCCAAAGCAATAAAGGTGAATTATGGAATGGGATACAGTCATTGGCCTTGAAGTACATGCTCAGCTAAAAACAAAATCAAAACTTTTTTCTGGCGCATCTACTGCGTTCGGTTCCGCTCCTAACTCTCAAACCTGCTTTATTGACGCAGGATTTCCTGGAGTTTTACCGGTATTGAATCAGGAAGCAGTCATTATGGCAATTAAGTTTGGCTTGGCCATCCAAGCTGACATTAATGATCAATCCGTTTTTGAACGCAAAAATTATTTTTATCCGGATTTACCCAAAGGATATCAAATAAGTCAATTTCAAAAGCCTATAGTGAGCAATGGTAAATTGGCACTTACTTTGAATGATGGCAGTAAAAAAGATGTTTTGATTGTACGCGCACATTTAGAAGAGGATGCAGGTAAATCATTGCATGGAGTACATTCTGGGTACAGTGGTATTGACTTAAACCGTGCAGGAACACCCCTATTGGAAATAGTCACCGCTCCTTGTTTGTTTTCGAGCCATGAGGCAGTAAGCTACCTTAAAAAATTGCATCAGTTAGTCCAATTCTTGGGAATCTGTGATGGAAATATGCAAGAAGGCAGTTTCCGTTGTGATGTCAATTTATCATTAAAACCTAAAGGCTCTTCTGTTCTAGGAACACGAACTGAATTGAAGAATTTAAATTCATTTCGTTTTATTGAGAAAGCCATAGCTTATGAACAAGCGCGACATCAGGATCTCCTAGAACGTGGACAGCAAATAATTCAGGAAACACGCCTTTATAATCCTGATACGAATACAACCCATTCCATGCGCAGTAAAGAAAATGAAAACGATTACCGATACTTCCCTGATCCTGATTTACTGCCCATCCAAATCACTCGCTTCCTCATTGCGGAAGTAAAAAATAATTTACCTGATTTACCCGATAAAATTCATGCCGAATTAATAAACATACCGTCCCTGAATGAAGCAGACATTAATTTTATTCTTTCTTCACCTGCAGTTTATCAGTTTTTTAAATCGGTTAAAGCTCAATGTCGCGCTCCGGAAAAAGTAATTATTAACTGGTTAAAAGGTCAATATGCTGCTGCTTTAAACGAAGAGAACTTAACGTTTGATACCCCTCGTATATCCGCAGAGCTCATGGCGCATCTTCTTAATAAATTACATGACGCAGTCATTTCTTTAAACAATGCACGCGCCATTTTTGCTTTACTGTGGGCTGGTCAGAAGGATATTGAGGCAATTATCGAGCGTGAAGGATATCAACAAGTTGATGATACAGCGGCATGGGAAGAAATGATTATTAAATTGATTCAACAGTATCCTGAGCAAACAGCGGATTACAGAGCAGGAAAAGAGAAACTACTCGCATTCTTTGTAGGACAGATCATGAAGCAAACCAAAGGACAGGCGAATCCGGAACAAATCAATGCTCTACTAAAGAAACATTTAGCAGGAGATGGATAAGTTTGCATGAGAACAGTAATTTGCTCCTATCCAGCCCCACTACAATGATGTCAACTAAGAAAATCAGTGTAGCGTGGGTGAAGGCGCAAGCCGTAACCCGGGAAACTCTTTGCCAAGAAAACCCAGGTTTCGCTTCGTTACAACCAAGCTACAACCTTAAATCGATTTTACTTCAACTCGTTTAGTCGTTTATTGGTAGTGACTTCGGTAGGGAACGTTCTATTTTTTAGATCCTGAAATTCTACATCATTATCATCTATTGCCAGATAGAATTCCTTTATGGCCTTTTGTGCTTTCTCACCAACGACACCGGAGGTTTTGAGCCCATGAAAATCATCTCCAAAGAACTTGGAGCGTCCATTCTTCCAGGCTTCATCGATATCCAATAGTCGCTGTAAACTGAGCATGCGACTTGTACCAAAGTAACTACCCCCTTTAGTAATTTCCATTTTAGCGACATTGTTCTTGGTTGCGATTACGCTATTATGCGCCTTATTAATAATATCGTGTATGCTGCAGAGATCATCAATCGTTTTAATTTGATCAATCGTTGTAATTTCAAATTTGAGTTTACTTTCTAATGAAATGCAATAGTCAGACTTCGCATGATTTCGTGATTTATAGAAAAATAGAAAAGAACATGTTTTTTCCTCGGCTTCTAGTGTCTTTTTATATGTTTGTATTAATGAGATTGCTTCTTCCAGTCTATTTTTCAATCTCTTTTTCTTTTCTTCTGTGAGTGCTGCTTCTTCATTTCTTTTCTCTTTTTCTTTATGAGAACCTTGGCCTAGAAGATTTGCTCCATCATTTTTCTGCGCTTCACCGCCGAGATTACTCGATGCATCCTGTGACTCTTCGTCACTGGAATCTTTGCCTGAGGAGCTTTCTATTTTAGGTTGAGCTTCACTGCTTTTCGTTTTAATTTGCTGTAAACCAATTTCGACTTTTTCCTTTTTTTGCTGAAAGGCCTCTTCGAGCCTATCAATAGCCTGAACTGTTTGTTTATGCATATCTGAAGTGCCATGAATCTCTTTTTTGTACTTATGTAGTTTGCTTTTCTGTTCTTCAACAAATCGGATGAACTCTCGAAGCCCATGATCATCTGAAGGTATTGCTTTCTGTGTGACCTCGTTTTCAAGAGTTTTTATTTCTTCAAGCATTGTCCTTAAGCTCCTTAAATCTTTTGCTTGCTCCATAATTGACTTAAAGTTTACTTTAAGCTCGTTAAGTTTGGATTGTTCGCCCCTAATCTTTTTTTCAACAGAGGTTTCTTTGCCCCCCTCCAGGACTCCATCCATAATGAGATTTTTATCATTAAACCTCTCTTCTTCGAACGAAAGTACATTACTAAACAAAGGATTAAAATTCCGATCAAATTCCTCAAATGATTTTGGCGATTGATTTGAATTTAAAAGCGTACGATAATGGTTTTGCATTAACTCCAAGTTTTTCTGATTTGCAACCAAATCATCGGTTGCTGATTTTACTAAAGACTTAGCTTGGAGAACCAGTTCTTGATTTCGAGCGTCCTCTAACTCTCTCTGCAAAGATTCAGCTTGTTTCTTTTTTTCCTGAATGGATTGTTCAATTTCCCCAATAGCCTGACGAGTCTTTGTATGTATTTCTGAGGTACCATCAATCTTTTGTTTTATAAGCTTTATTTCTTCTTCTTTAGCTGCAATAAATTTGATAAGCTCTTGAAGTTTAGGAGCATCTGAAGATACTAATAACTCCTCAGCTTTTTTTGCGACCTCGGCTTCAATAGTTTTTATTTGTTTAAACTGAGTCGTTAAACTCATTAAATCTTCCGCTTGTTTCTTAATCGATTCAAAGTTCTCTCTTTGTTTAACGAGCTCAGATTGCTCCTTCCGAATCTCCTCTGCTGTAACAGAGCTTGCTTCACATTGCTTCATGATCTCACCCATGATACGTTTTTTTTCAGCAAAACTCTGTTCAAATTTTGAAATATATTGGCCACCAAACCAATTATTGAAGTTCCGATCAAACTCTTCAAATAATGCTTGTGAATAATCTGATTTTTTAAGCAACTCAAGGTACCGGTTTTGTATTGATTCCAAATTTTGCTGATTTTCAACCAATTCATCCGTTGCTGATTTTACTAAAGACTTAGCTTGGAGGAGCAGTTGTTGATTTCGAATAGACTCTAACTTTTCTCTAAATGCACCCAGTCGTTTGATAACGTTCAAACGGAGAGTCGAGTCAGCGGGAATTTCTTCAATTAACTTATAATCATTCTTAGTGGCTGGTTGTTTTGACTTAAAATTATGATCCGCACGTTTTCCTCGAATAGGCACTGTATCAATATCTTTTTCTTCTAATGACAAGACCCGAATCATAGAATTTAGGAAAGCCAAATAACTCTTGCTGTATTCAGAGGTATCAAATGTCATGTATAACTGAATTTTAGCTTTATTTGATTCAATTCGTTTCTTGAGTTTTTCATTAAACCCTATTTCAGAAAACTCGACAATTTGCTCTAGGAGCTCCTGTTTAGAAGATATTTCAGTGGGGTTGGTATAAATGAAAGGAATCTGCGGAATTTTCATATAAGCTTGGCAATTTAAAATCATTGTGATCATATTATAACCGATTTGGATTGTTTTTTGTATACCGATTGGTTTAATTGAAAGTTAAATATACATTAAAAGCAAAATTGAGGATTTTATTTGAGAAATTCGATATAAGGCCGGTGATCTACATAAATTTCGATCTATCAGCCTGGTTAAAAGGGATAATCATACTTTTTTGCTGTCTGAAAACATTTTTTAAGAACAAAACTTTGTGGGACATGGGTCAACACCCAAGTCTGACTTTAAAAATTATTGAAATTTAACGGATATGGGGATCAATCATCGAGCGCGTAATAAAGTAAAAAGAGTCGGTCGATAAGCCGGGTTCTGTCATGGACAATCATTCATCTGGGGCATGCGTCACCGCATGCCTCAAGCGACCTACCCGAGTCCCGTGCGGGTCACACGTCATGGCTTTTCAGCCAAATGGACTCCTATTTGGTCTTGCTCCGAGTGGGGTTTTCCCTGCCACGTCTGTTACCAGACGCGCGGTGCGCTCTTACCGCACCATTTCACCCTTACCTCAAAGAGGCGGTATATTTTCTGTGGCACTTTCCGTAGGTTCACACCTCCCAGGCGTTACCTGGCACTCTACCCTTTGGAGCCCGGACTTTCCTCCCTTTGTAAAACAAAGAGCGATTGTCTGACCAACTCTGTTATCAATGGTAGCAGAGTGCCTAGTCAAAGACTACTATATTGGAAAATTTAATATGAAAAAAACAGTGAAGATAGATTGCTTTAATCAATTAGAAGTCACGAGTCCCAATAAATTCATCATCGAAATAACGCTTTAATTTAGTACGCAAAGTACCACGGCTTACACCAAGAACACGCGCAGCTTTTGATTGGTTGTAACGAGTTAATTCCATAACAGTACGAAATAACGGCGCTTCAACCTCTTCAACGATTAATTGATATAAATTTAAGTTAGAATCTTTATTGCTAACACTGTTTAAATAACCCTTAACTGCATGAATTACTTGATGAGTAAGTGCTTCGCTGCTTTGCACCATTGTTTCTGTGCTCATTTAAGTCTCCTAGTACAAATTAATTAAATAAAATTATGCCCAGTACATACACTCACCGAACACTATGGACTATATAGTACCAAACATCTCAAAGAGTGTAAATATTGTTTTAATGATATTCATTTCTTAAGGAAATATTAAGAAAAAAAATTTTACCACTTTACAAGTTAAATGGACAAGGTGATTTTATTAATTAATTAGTGTATCTCAGCTATTTCTTGCCTGTTAGCGTAAAATAATCAGAAAATTCGCATATCTTCTTTTTTAAAAATTATAATTTTCTTTTTGTTTTTGAATTATTCCAATAAACTGAGGTATTTGATTTTCAAGGACAAGTATGACAAAAAAACATACAAGTGACTTGCATTGTCACCTCAATGGAAGTTTTAGTTTGGCGTATTTAGCGCAATTTTAACTGCATTAGAACAGTGGAACTCTCTACAACCTTGTGAAGACAAGAATCTATTGCATGGCAAAGTACGCTTAGGTCATTGTATTTTTCTTACCCAGGAACAAAAAGAACGTATTAACAAACTTGGAGTACCTATAGAAGTATGTCCCAGCTGTCACAGTAAATTGAATTGGCATCTCGAAAAGGAACCTCATCCAGCGACATTAATTTATCAGGATCTCAGCGAGCCTGTGGTTTTGGGTACCGATGATGAGCTAATTTTTGATGAGCCAATCAAAAATGAATTTAATCGATTGTTAAGTTTTTTTTCAAATAAAAAAGAATTGAGCAGGAAACAACTTAAAGAACATCAACCCAGTTTTCGTTTTTCCAATAATTAACTGAATAATTTCAGTCATCCCGGATGCACTTTGTTGCACCCAGGCTTTTTATTCTAGGCTCTGTTGACAATTGCCTCATTAGGCTAGGTTTCGCGCTTTATGCACGCAATCCAGTAAAGGCAGCATTAAAAATGCGGAATTAAATGAAATCTCAACAGACTCTAATCTACTGTAAAACTTTCTCCACATCCACATTGCCCTGTTTGATTGGGATTATTGAAAACAAACTTATAATTTAATCCCTGCTTTACATAATCAACACTCATATTTTTTAGAAAAGGATAACTGGATTTATCAATGCATACGCTGTAGTGTTCAGTCAAAGCAAGCACCAAATCACCTTCCTGAGGAGCGAGCACATAATCAACTACATAAGATAACCCCGAACATCCAGTTTTCTTAACTGATAAACGAATCCCAGTATATTCAGAATTTTTCTGCAAATATGACACCAAGTGCTTTATCGCTGCTTCAGTAAAACTGATTTCAGGCACTGTACTTTCTACATGATGTACTACTACACTCATTTGTTACCTCTCGATTCGATTTATCTTCTTCATTAAAAGCAATACTTCTTTATAAACGTCAACAATCCTTAATGCTATAGGATACTGAGCGACAGGGATATTTAATTCGTTCACAATGGACTGATAATCAATTTGTGGTGCAGTCATTATGGTCTTCCCTTCCAGCTGTCTACATAACCATTCCAGACTAGCAATTACATAAGGATTACCATTGGTTTTAAAACAAGCTCGTACAATTGTATCATCTGGATTGCACTGCATGTAGAGTTCAATAACTCCCTGACCTTTTTGGTTGTTTTTAACAACAACAGCAAAATGATCATTTAAATCGACAACACCGACATGTTTCGGTGAAAAAAAACAATCTCGTACAATTTTATTATACATCATGATGGTGACATTTCATGCAGCCGGGTTACTTGCGTACAAATAACGTTTATCGCATGCTCCACTTCTGCTTCCTTAGTAAAGCGCCCAAGAGACAATCGAATCGTGCTTTGTGCTAACTCATCACTTAATCCTAAAGACCTCAATACATACGAAGGTTGGATACTGGCGGAACTACAGGCTGACGTAGTAGAGACAGCTAAATCACTTAATGCCAGCAGTAAAGAATCCCCATCCAAACCGGAAAAACTTATATTCAGATTACCAGCGATTCGCTTTTGTTCATCCCCATTAATCTGAATGCCTGGCAAATGTTTAATGCCGTTCCATATTCGCTGGCGATACTTTAAAAGTCGTGCTTGCTCTTCATCTCGTAAGCGTTCGGCTAATGCGAATGCCTCTCCCATACCTACAATTTGATGTGTAGCCAAAGTTCCTGAGCGCAACCCCCCTTCATGCCCGCCGCCAAAACTTTGCGGCTGCAGACGAATGCGTGGTTTATGTCTCACATAAAGTGCACCTACACCTTTGGGGCCATAATTTTTATGTGCTGATAACGCCATCAAATCTACAGAAAGATGGGTGAGATCAATGGGAATTTTTCCGGCACTTTGCGCTGCGTCAACATGAAAAATAATTCCTTTATTACGTAATAAAGTCCCAATAGCCTCAATGTCTTGGACTACACCAATTTCGTTGTTCACATGCATGATGGATACCAAAATAGTATCAGGTCTTAAAGCTTGGTTCAGTTTTTCAACATCGAGTAAACCATTTGCTTCTGGTGGTAGATACGTTATTTCGAATCCGTCTTTTTCCAAGCGGCTAAAACTATCGAGTACTGCCTTATGTTCGGTACTCATGGTAATCAAATGCTTCCCTTTATTCTTATAAAAGTGAGCTGCACCTATAATTGCCAAATTATTCGCTTCAGTAGCACCTGAAGTAAATACGATATCTTGTGTCGACGCATGGATCGAATCCGCAATTTGTAAGCGTGCATGCTCTACTGCAAGAGATGCGACTCGACCGTATTCATGAGTTACTGAAGAAGGATTACCGTAATCCCCATCAGGTCCTAAATAACGGATCATGTGCTCCACTACACGCGGATCAACCGGTGTTGTTGCCATATAATCAAAATAGATTGGTATTTTAATTATCTCGCTCACTCCCACCCCTTTTGCTTGCCCATTCGAGAGATTTCTGTACCTGACTCAACATACCACGTAATAAATTAACTTCCATTTTTTCCAAATTGACGCGATTGAATAATCTTCGTACTCGTTGCATTAAACGACGAGGATTTGACGCTTTTAAAAATTGAATCTCAATAAAAACATCCCTTAAATGCTCATAAAATTGTTCAATTTCATCCGCTGTAGCATATTCATCCTGGCGTAATGCTACTTCGGCTTTCGGGGCCAATATCTTCATTCGCAACTCATAAGCAACAATCTGTACTGCTTGTGCCAGGTTCAGCGAACTATATTCAGGATTGCTTGGAATATGAATATGATAATGACATTTTAGGAGCTCTTCATTAGTAAGGCCCGCATGTTCTCGTCCAAAGACTATTGCAATTTGTGTATCTTCTGCTTGCTTACTTACCAAATCGGCACAAGATGCAGGAAGTAAGCCAGGTAACGATAGTCCTCTAGGTCTCGCACTAGTCCCTAAAATTAGCTGACAACCAATTAATGCTTCGTCTAAAGTCTCAGTAACTATAGCACTCTCCAAAAGATCATCGGCCCCAGCGGCCATTTCTTTTGCTTTATAATCGGGGAACGATTTGGGCTTAACCAGATATAATGAATTTAATCCCATAGTTTTCATTGCCCTGGCTGTCGAGCCTATATTACCTGGATGAGATGTAGCCAATAGAATAATGCGAATTGAACTTAACTTCATATACAAACTTTTATTAATGCATTGAGATCTCTATATCATATCATCGAACTTACTTTTTTACGATTTTTGCTTTTTTCATAATTAACTCTATTTGCGCAAAAAAAATATGATAGAATCACCGGTTTTGTAGATTAAAGAGTATATTCATGGAACCACTTTTAAATATAGCAATTAGCGCAGCACGACAAGCCGGTGATATTATAATTCGACACATGGAGCAAGTGGATCGTCTCAAAATTACTGCTAAAAATAACCATGAATATTTTAGCGAAGTAGACATCAAAGCAGAACAAGCTATCATTCATACAATTCATAAAGCGTATCCAGACCATGGAATCCTCGCTGAAGAAAGCGGTGTTCAAGACGGTGATAACGAGTCGATCTGGATTATTGATCCATTAGATGGAACATCTAACTATCTACATGGCTTCCCCTTCTTTTCCGTTTCAATAGCAGTGAAAGTTAAAGGAAGAATAGAGCATGGCGTTATTTATGATCCATTACGGCATGAATGTTTTGCTGCAAGCCGAGGACGTGGGGCACGTTTGAATGATCGAAGAATACGTGTTTCCAAACAAACTCAACTGATGTTCTCCCTTTTAGGAACAGGTTTCCCATCTCGTGACATCAACGTAGCACAAAGATACTTACCGACATTTGAAGCATTATTTGGCAAGTGTGCCGGAGTCAGAAGAACTGGATCTGCTGCACTTGATTTGGCCTATGTTGCTAGCGGACGCCTTGATGGATTTTGGGAGTTTGGTTTACGGCCCTGGGATATTGCAGCGGGATCTTTATTAATTAGAGAAGCGGGTGGCTTGATTAGCGATCTACAAGGTGGCGATGATTTCCTCAAACATGGAGACATTGTTGCTGGAACACCTAAAGTGTTTAAATCATTATTACAAACCATTTCTCCTGTTTTGAAATAAATCGAAGCGTACATACTTCGTAGCCTGGGTGAAGCGTAGCAGAACCCGGGCTACGAGATATCAAGATTACTCCTTATTTAAACCCCTGCTTCACTCCAAAACTTAAAGGAAGCTCATCAGCCAGAGCAGTGCCTAGATTTTTGGTCACTCGATCAAAAAGATTTTGCTTATGGGTATAATCAATAACATCAGAAATCTTAATTATTTCACGCGCTAGCTGCCCACTGCTCGCAAAACCATCAATTAACCCCATTGCTAAAGCTTGTTGCCCAGTCCAAAAAAGTCCAGAGAATGTATCATTATCAATATGTAAACGATCTCCGCGACCTTCTTTTACTCGATTAATAAATTGCTCATGAACCTGATCTAGCATGGCCTGTAGTTTTTGCTTCGCAAAATCTGTTTCAGGACTAAAAGGATCCAAAAATGACTTATTTACACCAGAAGTTTGTAATCTTCGTGTAATGCCAACTTTGTTAATTAAATCAACAAAGCCAAAACCATTATACAAAACACCTATAGAGCCAACCATACTTGCCGGGCTGGCATAAATATTTTCTGCAGCAACAGCAACGTAATAAGCAGCGGAAGCACATGCATCGACACAAACAGCATAAATTTTTATATCAGGATATTTTTTTTGATAAAACTTTATCATGTTATACATGTATTCAGCCTGGACAGGACTACCGCCAGGACTATTAATACGTACAATTACAGCCTTTAATCCAGAGTTTTTATAAGCTGAATCTAATCCCTTGGCGAAATCATCGGCATTGGCTTTCGCTTCAGCCATTTCTCCAGTAATATCGACTATACCAACATGAGGCTTAGTATTAGTGCCTATGTCTTCATTAGTACTCATTGATACTTGATATACAACGTAAGCAATGATAAGTAAATAAATAACACGCATAAACCACTTCCATCTCCGCTTCCTTTTTGCTTCTTTCATATAATCAATAATGATTTGATTCAGCAAAGCTTGAGAATCCGAAGTAGAGTTAGGGGAATGGTTGTTTGTCATAATCATCACTTGAAATAATTAAAATAATCCCCATTTTACGGTAGATACAAGAAAATTAACACACCCATTAACCCATTAGAAGGTTATATATCATGAGAATGGATAAGCTTACATCAAAGTTTCAAATTGCCCTGGCAGATGCCCAATCTCTCGCTTTAGGGAGAGATAATGGCTTTATCGAACCAGAGCACTTAATGAAAGCCCTTTTGGATCAACAAGGAGGCAGCTGCAGACCCCTGTTGAGTAAAGCCGGAGTCAATATCCCTTTATTAAGGACTCTCTTAGATCAAGCATTAGATAAACTTCCTAAAGTCTCTGGTATGGGTGGTGATATCCATATTTCCAACGGATTAAATCGTTTATTAAATCTTACAGATAAGCTGGCACAGCAAAAAAAGGATAATTTTATTTCCAGTGAACTTTTTGTTTTAGCGGCAATAAGCGAAGAAGGCAGTCTTTCTCGCATGCTTAAGCAAGCTGGCGGCGAAGCCAAAGCAATTGAAAATGCAATTATTGAGTTGCGAGGTGGAGAAAGCATTAATGACGCTAATGCCGAAGAACAGCGCCAAGCCCTGGAAAAATATACCCTTGATTTAACCGCCCGAGCAGAACAAGGTAAATTAGATCCGGTGATAGGACGCGATGATGAAATTCGTAGAACTGTTCAGGTGTTGCAAAGACGTACAAAAAACAACCCCGTTTTGATTGGTGAGCCCGGTGTAGGTAAAACTGCGATTGTTGAAGGACTGGCACAACGCATCATTAATGGTGAAGTTCCTGAAGGTTTAAAAAATAAGCGATTGCTTTCTTTAGATATGGGGGCATTGATTGCAGGGGCAAAATACCGCGGTGAGTTTGAAGAGCGCCTTAAAGCAGTTCTGAATGATTTAGCAAAACAAGAAGGTCAAATTATTCTCTTTATTGACGAACTTCATACTATGGTTGGTGCCGGAAAAGCAGAAGGTGCAATGGATGCAGGAAACATGCTAAAGCCAGCTTTAGCACGCGGTGAACTCCATTGCATCGGTGCAACCACTTTAGATGAATATCGACAATATATTGAAAAAGATGCCGCTTTGGAGCGACGCTTCCAAAAAGTTCTGGTTGATGAACCCAGTGTGGAAGACACTATTGCTATTCTGCGTGGTTTAAAGGAACGTTATGAAGTACATCATGGGGTTGAAATTACGGATCCGGCTATAGTCGCAGCAGCTACTCTATCACACCGCTATATTACAGACAGACAACTGCCTGATAAAGCAATTGACTTAATTGATGAAGCAGGAAGTTTGATTCGTATGGAAATAGATTCAAAACCTGAGAGCATGGATAAATTAGAGCGACGTTTGATTCAATTAAAAATCGAACGTGAAGCACTCAAAAAAGAGCATGATGAGGCCTCTAAAAAACGACTTGACGATCTACAACATACAATTGACGAATTAGAAAAAAGCTATTCTGATTTAGAAGAAGTATGGAAGGCAGAAAAAGCAACAATGCACGGAGCTACTCAAATTAAAGAAGCGCTTGAACAAGCAAAACTTGAAATGGAAACTGCACGTCGAGCTGGTGATTTGAGTCGAATGTCTGAATTACAATACGGACGCATTCCAGAACTTGAAAAGCGCTTAGCTCAAGTAGCCGAAGTAGAGTCGCATGAGAACAAATTAGTCCGTAACAAAGTGACTGAGGATGAGGTAGCAGAGGTCGTATCGAAGTGGACCGGCATACCTGTAGCGAAAATGATGGAAGGTGAAAAAGAAAAATTACTCCAAATGGAAGATGTGCTCCATCATCGACTTATAGGTCAAAATGAAGCAATAAATGCTGTATCCAATGCCATTCGTCGTTCACGTGCCGGTTTATCAGACCCTAACCGTCCTATAGGTTCGTTTTTATTTCTCGGTCCTACGGGTGTGGGTAAAACGGAATTATGTAAGGCCTTGGCCTCTTTTCTCTTTGATACTGAAGAAGCAATGGTACGCATTGATATGTCTGAATTTATGGAAAAACATTCTGTTGCCCGTCTGATTGGTGCCCCCCCTGGGTACGTAGGTTATGAAGAAGGCGGATATTTGACAGAAGCAGTCCGTCGCAGACCCTACTCCGTAATTTTACTTGATGAAGTAGAAAAAGCGCATACGGATGTGTTTAATATACTTTTGCAAGTTATGGATGATGGGCGCTTGACTGATGGCCAGGGACGTACCGTTGATTTTCGTAATACCATTATCGTCATGACTTCAAATCTTGGATCCAATCTGATTCAAGAAATGGGCAACAAATTTAAATACGACCAAGTTAAAGATGCTGTTATGGAAATGGTACGTCAACACTTTCGTCCTGAATTCATTAACCGGATTGATGATACAGTGGTCTTCCACGCCCTTGCTCAAGATCAAATTGCAAAAATTGCATCGATCCAAATTGGCTACTTGCAAAAGCGCTTGAATCAACAAGATATCCATCTTGATGTAACTCAAGAAGCTTTATCACACTTGGCAGAAGCAGGCTTTGACCCAGTATATGGTGCAAGACCTTTAAAACGCACTATTCAACAACAGCTGGAAAATCCTCTAGCTCAAAATATACTGACAGGAAAATTTAAGTCAGGAGAAACAATCAAGGTGACTTATAAAGATGGAGAGATGAAGTTTACGAGTCATTAATCTAATATTTGACCTGGGTGCACTGCACCCAGGCTACAATGCCCACAAACCACAAAACATTCTAACGATCCGCTCCTATCTGGTCTAATCGTTTGCATCATTAGCTGGATGACGCAAACTCTCATAATGACTTAAAGTAAGAGGTTCCACTTGAACGCTTTGACCAATAAGGTTCTCAGGCACAAACGCACTGACTTTTGTTTTATTTTTAGGCATAATAAGGGCGTCAGACCTTATCATTTCTCAATATAAAAACTATGATCAATAAATTATTTCATCGAATAAAACAACTGCATCAAACACCAGCAGGTAAAATTATTTCTAATGCATATCGGATTATTTCAGTTGATGAGAATTATCAAAATACCGCTCAAATTTACGTTAAAGTCCAAGTTACTGGTAAGGCGGCAAATTTTGATAAGCCAATAAGTGAACTGTATCAAAAAAAATGGCTGGATAATTTTTCGCATGAAGATGTAGTGCATATTGCGGCTTTATATTCTGCCGAACAAACCAATAATATGGATTTAATTAAAAGATTTCCCAAACAAACATCCGCAAACAAATCCAGTGTCATTAGTGTAGGTATATTGTTTACAACTTTTTTAATCTTATCGAACTTAGCTGCTTTTAAAATAGCTGCATTTGGTTCCATCAATTTTGCTGCTGGTTTAATTTTTTTCCCTTTAACCTATGTCTTTGATAATATTTTGACTGAAGTATATGGATTTAAAGTAAGTAGACGGATCATTTGGATGGCATTACTTGCGAATACTATTGTATTTTTGGGTACCTGGCTTACCATTTATCTGACTCCATCACCCTACTGGCCTCATCAAGAAGCTTATGCAACAATATATCAAGGAACATTAAGGGTTTTCACAGCTTCCGTCATTAGTTACTTCTTTGGTGAATTTGCCAATTCAATTATTTTAGCCAAACTCAAAGTGCTGACATCTGGAGAGCGGCTTTGGCTGCGCGCGATTACAAGCACGATGATCGGCGTTGGTATCGATACACTACTTTTTACTCATATTGCCTTTTTGTTCATAATCCCCTACGCAGGCATTTGGCAAATTATTGAAACGATGTATTTATTCAAAGTACTGTATGAAATATGTGCATTGCCGATTACATATCAAGTTTCAAATTATTTAAAAAGAAAAGATAATGTTGATCACTTCGATGTGAAAACCAATTTTAATCCGTTTTCATTAGAGCTTTGATAATGGATTCAACAATTTGTTTCGTTTTGATCTTGATTACAACCAGCAAGAAAATGATTTTTTAAAAACGAAACCATAAAATGTAGCCATGTACAGCACAGCGAAAGTTGGTTCTGAGCATGAATCAACTTCTTTATCAATGTTCCGCTGTACTGCCCATGCTACTGTTCAGTAACAATCAATGAGTGAGGACTAAACTTCCCTCTTTTTTCGGTGCATCTTGTATGGTTAACTCTTTCTCTGCTCTCGCGATGGCAGTAAGCATCTTATCTTTTCCATTAAAAAATGTGCAATCCAAAACAGCACCAGGCTCTGTTTCGAGGAATTGTTTGAGAAACTTCACCCCATCGAGCATGTCCTCTTTAGTCAATTCATCCAGACTTTTTTCCAAACCCAAAGCTTGTTGGAGGGTAAATAGCAGATCTGTATCGAGCATCTTGGATTGCTGTAATAACAATACATAACCACCAAAAAGCATATAGCTGCACGTAGAATCATAACAGGCTTTCATTTTTGTTAAAAAAGAACTGTGGTCCGTGGTCTCAAGATTCTCTTGAATTAATGGAGTATAAAATAAACTAAAAATTATATTTCTTGATGTGTCTGACTCAACATATTTAATAAGACTTACATTAATTGCCTCTTCGTCTAAATTTTTAAAGACGTTAAAATCTTTATAATCTTTTGCCACCCCTTTACACCATTTCTCTATATCTTTTTCAAGCTGTTGCCGTTCATTTTCAATTTGCTCTGCTAGAGTTTTAACAAATTCAATTGCTGTAAACCGATTTAGGATAGCTGAACCTCGTCGCGTATGCTCATCGATAATATCTTGTAAGTATGATTTGAAATTTCTATCTTCAGCAAAATGGGGGTATTTCATGAAGCGAGGAACTTTCTCTTTATCTTCAAGCAGCATGTTGTTACGAAAGACTTCTAATGCTTTGACAATAGTTACAACATCAAGAGTTTTTAAATCATCTGCTCTAAATGTCTTTTTTATCAAGTCTGAGTCTAATTCTTTAAATTTCAATGCTCTTCTTATCGCTTGGAATAACTTACAATCCGTTACATTACATTTGCCCCATATAGTCCAAGATGCATAGTAATTAAAATTATCATATTCCTTAATTAATCGAAAATAACGATGAATTAATGCTCCTAATAAAAACAAAGCCCCCTGCTCTGTATCTTTTTTATTTTCTTTTGGAATTTGACGTAATTCATTAACCAATTGATTAAACACCTCAATCTGAGGGGTTCGATCTGATTTACATTTAATTACTTCATTTGTTCTAGCAATTAATACATCAAGACTAGACTGTTGTAGTGCAGATGCTCCATCATTAACCTGGCCATCCACTACAGTATATCTGCCTAATATAGTGGAATATTTTGTTTCTAGGTTCAGCGTATTGACTCTAAATTTTGCAAACGTTGGCGGAATAAAAGTCATACATCCTCCTTAATACATACTCATTCCCAAAGAATTCATAATTCCCCTATAAAGTCCGTATACAGATGAAGAATTCTTGCTAGACGAAAAATATTTTGCTTCATGAATGTCCTTTTGAATTGTTGCTCCTAATCGCTTATTTAGCTCACTGTATGTTTCTTCTTCGCGTCGTTCAAATACAAATGTGCAATAGTAACTGAACTCGCTCAAACATGAATTAAAAAAATCCTTGTCCATTTCTTCAAGAGATTGGACTTCTAAATGACTACGAAATAAATCAATCAAAGATTGATAAAGATAATTACTTACTGAAGAACTGTATTGGAACCACTTAACCAAATAAATTCCAATAAGAACCTGTCTTCTAAATTCATTAAAATCATCTAGAGTTAGCGTAGGATCTCTCTTAACAACTTTAACATATTGGATTAACTCATATGTCTCATCTAAACTGTGAGCCAGCATACTTATTGTATCCGCATCATCGATGGCAACATGATTAGGAATGAATAAGGAGAAAAAATTCAAACATCCCACATGGTGTCCATAAGATCGCGCTAAACACGTTGCTAGTCTTTTCGCTTTTTGCTGAAATTCGGCAAACTTTGTCATTGCGTCCCTCCTGCAAATTTTGACCCGCAATAACTGCAACGCGTCATTGTCCAAAAATGTAAACGCCTTCATTTTTTATAGCAACCTATAAAAAATATTGCAACTATTAATTTAACTAATTGAACATAAAAAGAATTAAACGTCTTTTTTCTAGTTTTTTTATGCCCAATAAGTTCTAGGATAACTCAGCAAGTTAGATATGAAGAAGGAGTTATAAACTAAGAATGAAGCCCGAGTACAGCACAGTGGAATCGGAGAATACAGTATTATCGCTTCCGGATCCCACTACCCTGCGCTCAGACTACTAGATTATCTTGAAAACCGCTCGTCTATCGAATTGATTAACTGTTGATGAATCCCATTAAAACCTCGGTTACTCATAACCAAAACTGCATCTCCTGCTTGCACTGTATCGGTTACTTCTTTAATAATTTCATCATGGTTTTTACAGATCTTATAAGGACAAGTCCAGTTACTTACTGTTTCATGCAAGTTAAAATCGTGTGGTTCTAAAACATACGCTCCATGAACTGGTTTCAAAGCATGTGCCATTTCATCCGCGTGAACACCAGTGCGCATGGTATACGAAGCAAACTCTAACACTGCAAAAATACGTTGATGTCTATTACTTTGTTTTAAAGCATCAACCGTTCGCATAATGGCTGTAGGATGATGTGCAAAATCATCATAAACAGTTATATCATGTTTATTTGACCGAACCTCTAATCGACGTTTAACTGGTGTAAAACGTTCTAAAGCTTTCGCTGCAACTTTTGGCTCAACTCCAGCATTTACACTAGCAGCAAGAGCTGCTAAACCATTTTCCACATTAAAACGCCCAATTAATGGCCATTTGACTTCGGCTACTTCCTTTCCATGATGTAATACTTTAAATGCAGAACCATTTTCCTCAATCAATTGGGCTGACCATTGAGCATCTCCATCCAAAGCCAACTCTTCGATTCGTGAATATTGGCCACGTGCAATCACTTCATTCAATGCTTTATCATCTCGTGGTTTAATTGCGACACCGCTCGCTGGGATAGTTCTCATCAGATAATGAAATTGCAATTGAATCGCTGCTAAATCAGGATAAATATCCGCATGATCAAATTCCAGATTGTTTAAAATAGCAATTCTTGGACGATAATGCATGAACTTAGGGCGTTTATCAAAAAACGCACTATCATATTCATCTGCTTCAATTACAAACCATTTACCCGAACCAAGACAAGCACTCGTCTTGAAATCAGAAGAGACACCGCCAATTAAAAACCCAGGATTAAATCCTGCTTGATGTAGAATCCAGGCAATCATTGAAGTAGTCGTCGTTTTGCCATGCGTACCAGAAACAGCGATTACTTGATATTTGGATAAAATATTTTCAGCAAGCCATTGTGGTCCAGAAGTATATTGCTTACCTGATTCGATGACTGCTTCAAGTACAGGCATTCCTCTTTTCATCGCATTACCCACAATGACCAGATCTGCTTGCAACGCTAAAGTAGTATCATCATACCCTTCAGTCCAGATTATTCCTTTTGCTGCAAGCAAATCGCTCACTGGAGGATAACAATTAGCATCACTTCCAGTAACCTTATGTCCTGCATCACGCGCGAGTAAAGCCAGAGCGCTCATAAAAGTTCCGCTTATACCTAAAATATGTAAATGCATGATAATCCTAATTTCATTCTAATAAAGAAACAGTTAAAACATTAACCGCTATTAAACCAAATGCAGCTAAGACGGATTGAATCGCTGTTGTGTTTAAAGCGAACTTATATATATGTGCTATGATAACAAACTGCCAAACAGATAATCCTAAACTGAAAAATAAATAAAGAACACCAACAAATATTAATAAAGGATTTCTTAAATTAAGAGCAGACAGATAAGGAGCAAGAATCATCAAAGGAACCACCAATATATGAATAATAATATTGATACAGTATAACGAGGTGACCGTTTGCACCAATCGCGAAGTCAATCCCTTAAAATACAAAGTCAGGTAAGTATAAATAATATAAGAAATAACCAAGCATATTGAAATGAATGCATTATTGATTAGATCTTCAGAAGAATTGAAATAAGAATAATCCCATTCAATCGTCATAAGTAAAATCAACAAAATACTACTTAATACCATCCGGGAGATGGAGTAAGGTGTGTTTTCCGGGCTGTCCTTTAATAAACAAATATCCCAATAACGATCAAATATAAGATGTAACATTTAAGCTAAATCCCTCAGATTAGGATTCTTCCTTTCTCATTATTTTCTTAATAATATCGAGTTGTTGAACAACAGGTTCGTTCCAAGGTCCTGAAATTTTGTAACTGTATGCAGAAATTTTTTGCATACTTTGGTTAATAATTTTATTTGCAACCCAGGCTGCGACACCCGCTACAGGACCACCAGCAATAGTCGCAACAACAGGCAAACTTGCAGTTATATGTGGGGATATTTTCAAGTTCAGATCATAAGTATGTTTGACTAAATCAAGATCTCCTTTCATGCTTGCATAAGCAACAGGACCATCAAGATAACTGTCTTGAGTACCCATAATTCCCTTATTCACTAGGAAGTTTCCTTGAAAAATATCGAAACTATATCCTTGATGTGCCAAATCACTAAAATCTAATTGTAAGCGGCGTGGAATGGTTTGCAAACTTAGGATACTTAATAATTTACCGAGACCTAACTTTTCTTCAGTCTCCTTACTGAGATGCGTAATTCTTCCATTTTTAAGTTGTAAATACATCGATCCTTTCAACGAAGCAAGAGAGAATTGATACAAACTTTTATTCCAACCACCATGAAATTCCATATATCCCTTTTTTGCATGTACCGTTGGGGTTATATGCCAACGCTCCAAAGTTTTAGCCAAATTTGTGATATTCAGTTTTACATCAAGATTAGTTTGATTTAGATTCTCTTTCTCAATCCATTCTCCCTGAACATTAAACTGATATACTGGAGATGTGATCTGGCAATAGTCCATTTTCCATTTTCCAGCAGTGGATTGGCTTTTTAAAGTTACATCACCCACTTGCACTTTTCCTACAGACAAATTATCAACTCGTAAATTAAGATTCGGTATTTGGTTTGGATGCACCTGGTTAGCCTCAGTAAGTTCCTCTCCTACTGAATCAATCTTATCTAAATTTAAATGGTAGATATGACCACTTAATTCATTTGCAGGTGTTCGATAGATTAAATCCGCCGCAATGTTTTTCTGCTGTAAATTAAAAGACCAATCTTTACTAGGCAATATTTTTGCTTTGACTATCATTTTATTAAATTGCTGCTTCAAAAGGCTCAATTTATCTACAGTTACATTGATAATGCGCAGATTGTTTAATAAGGATGTTCCTGCTTTTGGTGAAGAAAATTGATTATATACATCCTTCCATTCTTGTAGATCAAATCCTTTTAAAACACCAACAATAGATAGTCCAGGTAATTTTTGATTTACAGCATTGGCGCTACCTAATCGTACTTGTCCTGAATCAAAAGCATATGCTTCTTTCGCGTTTTTAAACAGCAGATCTGCACTTAAACGATTGTCGTAATTTCCTCGTAAACGCATTAATTTTTTCGCATTGAGCTCAAGATTTAATGCCAGAGGGGCCTTGGTATCCGATTTTTTACCTAAAGGCTCCGGCAAATTAACATCCAATCCTTCTAAAGAACTATTAAAACTGATGCTGTCTGCTTCAGAGGGTTTATCACTTAACCTCAATACCGTGTTCATATCGAATGAACCATCAACTACAGAAAGAAACGGTAATTTAAATTGGTTTTTCAAGGAATCAACCGTACATTTTCCATCAATTGCGATCGTTGTAGCAGGCCTGGGTACTTTAACTGATTGAATTTTGATATTCATTGGATGTCCCAAGATACTGGCAAACAGGTAACTATCGATTATCCCTGTTTCATTAAACATCAACCCACCTGATACATTTCGTACAGCAAATTGACCTAATTCATGATTGACTGTGATCGTATTATTTTTAAAGGTCACATTCCCTTTAGCAAGCACTTCATCATTTTCTGGATATAGAGGCACCTGTACACTCAAATCAAGTAAAGCTGAGCCCTTGACAGACAACATTTTTAAAAGCGATAGCTTTTTCCTTAACGGAGACGCCATAACATAATTCATCATTTTTTGTACTGATGCATCAATTTTCCCTGTCACCAATAAACTCTCTTTATTTTTTCCTATGTCATTAATGCGCAAAAACAATTGCTTTGCAGGTACACCCTGGAAATTAGCATGGACTATATCAATATTCAGATTACGATTTTTTAGATGAATATATCCATCAATCTCCTTTACAACCGGCCATTTGGAATTAATTGCAAGCTCTCCCCCGCTTGCATAACTTTCTACAGTGAACTCGCCTGTATTGTTATCAAAGGGGAAATCTTTTGCCAAACCATTCACTCTTACTCTTCCACTCGCGACTGCGATACGTTTTAAGTCATTCTTAAGCCAAAGATATAATTTGGGTTTCATGTGCTTTTTAGGTAAAAACGCAACCCATTGCTGCCAATTTTTTCCAGAAAACTCAGCGCCTAGACGAATATTACCTACAGATTGTCGAGTCGCCTGATCGATTGCTCCTTGCATACTTAATGTGAGTTCGGGCTGGTTTATGACAAGTCGTTCCATACTTATTCGCAAACCATCACTTAACTCTTTCCAATCAAAAGCTCCATTAATTAAGGTTAATGTTTGTTCTGGATAACCTTTAACTTTTATTGAGGTATTTTCAGAGTCAAGTTCTAAACGTCCTTGTTCCGGCTGCCAATTTATGACACCTGAAAAATTTTTTACTTGAGGAATATTGTCCTTGGCATTCCACCCTAATTGCTCAAAACGTGTTAAAACATAATTTATTGAATAGTCATTTATGGAAAAATCATTTCCTCTTATGTGTAATGTGTCATTGGCATTCTGAGATGCGCCAAGAGATGACGAGGATTGTGATGTTAATTGTTCATTCACAGTAAAGGTGTTAAAAACAGGGATTGGGGGAATAACTGAAACATTCGTATTTAAGGCGACAAGAATCTGGGTATCTTGCAAGATTCCTTGAGGCTTCATGCTCAATATATTTTGGATGCTTTTGGGCCAGTTAATCGCATTAGAAAACAGCGATTCAATAATGATTGATTTTACAAATAATTGGTAACTTTGTTGTTCTCTATTGTATTTAAGCAATAATTTGTTCTCAGGCCATGTCACACCACCCACCCGCAATTTAATCGGATCGGCTTGAAACTGCCACCCCAAATTGTCGGGCTTCCAAGAGAGATTGGCAAAGAATGATTGAATAAGCTGACTCTGCTGATTGTTCAATAGTCTCCAAGCCAGTCGCTTAAATGTTACCTGCGCTTGTATTGAAGAAATCGCCCCATGATGCACATCAAGCCATAAATTAATATAACCCTTACCACCTTCCAAATGTTCTGTTGCTTTAGGAAATAAACTTTGCCATTGAGCAGGTACAACATTTTTGGCTGAAAAATAAAACTTTCCTTCGATATCCTCAAAATGATCCGGATCAAAATATCCATCGCCTAGCAGCTGAAAATTAGTACTACTGGTTTGTGCAAGCCGCGCTTCGCCCTTAAATTTATAATGCCCACCCCGATTAATAACCGAAACATTTAAACCATTAACAGGAATCAATCCTCCATCACTAAAATGGAAATATGCTGAAACCTGCTTAATAATTAAGTGTTCTTGTTGCGATAGCCAAATCAAAATCTGCTTGGTTTTCTCGGGAGTCATATCGCTGCTATTCAGCGAGTCGGTTGCAACACCATCAATAGTCCAGTGATGATCCTTCTCTCTCAAATTTAAATGCATGTCATCAATATAGAGGACCCCGGGTTGGATCTGCCAATTCCATAACGATTTAAAGAGGTTAATACCGACTAACAATTTATTGATACGAAATGCATGCTCAGAATCATTACCTAAAGTAACCTGATTTAATTTAAGCACTGGTTGGAACCAATACCATCCTGTTTCCATCGCTTGTATAGTTACGGGTTGCCCTATAAGAATTGAGAGATGATGTTCAACCTCCCCCTTATATTCTTTCGCCCAGGGTGTCAAAGATCGGAAGATGCTGGATAAAACAGCCATAAAAATAATCAGGATGGCTAAAAGCATCCAAATTCTTTTTACTACTTTGCTCACGCTTAGTGTTCGATTACTCATTGATTTTTTTACTATACCATTGCTTTTGCGCATACTCATCATTTTCTTTTTGTTCGATGCGCTGGAGTTTGAGTTGTTCACTCTTATTAACCCGGTCAACCAATTGGTTGACCCCTTCTTCAGAAATCTTTGCCTGTTTGTAATTTAGTTCGGCCTTAGACCTTACTTTCCCTAAATAAGCTAAATGTGCATTCAATTGTATTAAAGCTGTGTCCAAATGGCTAATAAAATCGATTCGATTACGTAGTCGAGCAACTACAGTACCTTGTTCACCAATTTTCTCAACTTGTTTTAAATAATCCTGTCGATAAGACACCAATTGCTCATGCTTTAACTTATTATGTTTGAATTGTTCCTGTGCTTTTAAAAGATCTTGATATGCGGCATATGTCGCTTCCTTTTTGATCTGCAAAAGTTGTTTTAAACGCTCCAATCGCTGACTCATCAATTAGCTCCAAAAGATGATACTAATTGGGATAACATAGCCACACTTTCTTTATAGGTGAACCGTTCGTTGATACCTTGCTCCATATATTCCCGAATTTTATCTCGAGCATGAATCGCTTTATCAAGATTAGGATCACTTCCCTTAGCATATGCACCGAGCAGAATGAAATCTTTGTTTTTCTCATATAGTGATAAATATTTTTTGAATAATAACATATCACTTATTTGTTGTTCAGGAACTATAGTTTGCATTACTCGGCTTATCGATGCCTCTAAATCAATAGCAGGATATTGTCCTTCTTCAGCAATAGACCTGTTTAGAACAATATGCCCGTCCAAAATAGCTCGTGCTGCATCAGCAATCGGATCTTGCAAGTCATCCCCTTCAGTTAAAACTGTATAAAATGCAGTGATCGAACCGCTGCCTGGTTCACCATTACCTGCCCGTTCTACAAGTTTCGGTAATTTCGCAAATACCGAAGGAGGGTAACCTTTCGTTGCTGGTGCTTCACCAATAGATAGAGCAATTTCTCTTTGTGCTTGTGCAAAACGTGTTAATGAATCCATAAGCAGTAGCACATGTTTACCTTGATCGCGGAAATACTCAGCAATACTTGTAGCTACTTTAGCCCCATGCAAACGCATTAGGGGGCTTTCATCTGCGGGAGCTGCCACTATTATGGCGCGCTTTAAACCTTCCTCACCTAAATTCAATTCAATAAATTCTTTGACCTCTCTGCCACGCTCACCAATCAAGCCAACAACAACTACGTCCGCTTGGGTAAAACGAGTCATCATTCCTAATAAAACAGATTTTCCTACCCCTGATCCCGCAAACAATCCAATTCGCTGTCCGCGCCCAACAGTAAGTAATCCATTAATTGCACGAATGCCTACATCCAAAGGTGTATCTATGACTGCCCTTTTTAAAGGATTAACTGCTGGGCTAATTAAAGGATATGCATCCTTCATCTCAAGAGGTGGACCATCATCTATAAGAACCCCAGATCCATTGACAACTCGCCCTAGTAATTGAGTCCCCACTTCTACCTGTGCAACGCGTCCAGTTGGCGTAATGATCATTCCTGGGGCGAGTCCCTGAATCGCCCCTATAGACATCAAATAAACTCGATCGTGGCTAAAGCCAACTACTTCCGCTTCTATTGTGCGTGATTCATCAATAGTAATAAAACAACGTGCACCAACAGGTTGATTAAACCCTTTGGCTTCTAAAGTAAGACCAACTGCCCGGCTTATACGGCCGCAATGTAATAACCCTGAATGTTCTTTTTCTCGAATTTCAGACAATACCTTAACCAGATGAGACTCGTAAATTTTCATCGGTTAACCCTGATCTTTTAAGGGGGCAATTAGATTATCTTGAGTAATATACTTTGTAAACAAAGTCGCTAGACGGGTATATACTCGGCCATCCAATTCACTGTGTTCGCCCTTTAAATAGAAATCGCCACGGCTCAATAAAGGATCTGCTACCAGAATCTCTTGTAAACCTGGTATTTCTTTTTCACCAAATTCACTTTTAATCCAAGCTACATCATCTGGATGCATAGCAAAGATTTTGTTAGCTTGTAAAGAAGGCAACTCTAATTTGATGGCATTGAGTATGTTTTTTAACAGATTAGGATGAACGGATAACTCAATCCCAATACAATGCTGGCTTAACCAAATTACAGTTTGTATAAACTCTTGCGTAACTTGTTCGTCTATTAGCTTTACTGGATTTTGTAATAGATCAAACCATCGTAAAAACTGCTTTCTTTTTTCCTCAATTTCGGCTTGTGCTTGTTGCATGCCTTCGGTATAGCCCTTTTTTATAGCCTCTTGTTTTAGGCGTTCACACTCAGCGAGAAAAAGTTCCTCTTCATTAATTTCTACTTTTGCTTCATTATGAGTTATTGACTCATATTCCCAAGCGCTAAACCCACTATTACTTTCTCTTTTCTTAAGGTAAGGCTCAAATTCATTCGACATATACTTATCATCCTGAAAATCATATCCAATCATAAACGCAGCCTCGTGGGATGAAACTAAAAAATAATTCTAGCTTGTTGCGCTTCAAACCCTTAAATCATATCATCGCCACCTTTGGAACCCAGAGCAATCTTACCGTCTTCAGCAAGGCTTTTTGCTATACCCAGAATATCTCGTTGAGCACGCTCTACATCAACAACTTTCACAGGACCTTGTAGCTCAATATCTTCACGCAATAAATCAGCAGCGCGTTTAGACATATTGGAGAATATTTTTTCCTTGGTCGGTTCAGTTGTACCTTTTAAAGCCAGCTTTAATTGCTCAGGCGTCACATCACGCAATAAAGTTTGCATGCTCCGATCATCCATATCCACTAAATTCTCAAAAACAAACATTTTGTCTCTGATTTTTTCACTTAATTCTTCGTCCCAATCTTTAATTTTATTTAATACCTCTTCTTCCATAGAGCCATCGAAATAGTTAATTACATCAGCAACACTCTTAATGCCTCCTACAGAGGCGGTTTTACTTACTTTCTGCCCACTAAGTTGTTTTTCTATAACTTGTCCCAGCTCTGATATCGCTTCTGGTTTTACTGTATCAATATTGCACATACGCAATAATACTTCCGAGCGTTTATCGACACTAAAATAACGCACTACTTCTGCTGCTTGCTCACTATCCAAATGAATTAATATAGTAGCAATAATTTGTGGATGTTCGTTACGAATTACATCAGCAATTAATCGACCATCCAACCATTTTAAACGATTGAGTCCGCTGTCTTTATCTGAAACCAAAATTCGGTCAATGAATGGAGTCGCTTTTTCAAGACCTAAAGCTTCAATGAGTACTGTACGTAAATAATGCTCCGTGTCTACTGTTAAACTCGTTTGCTCTCCAATTGCATGGGTAAATTCAACCAATACATTTTCCATTTTTGCCTTGGTAACATTGCTCAGCGTCGACATTGCAACACCCACCTTTTGTACTTGCCTCGGCTCCAGATGTCTTAATACTTCAGCAGCATTTTTTTCGCCCATACTCAATAGTAAAATGGCCGCACGCTCTATTCCATCCATAGTTACCCCCGATCAACCCAATTTTTAACTACTTGTGCAACACGTTTGGGCTCCTTATCCACAACCTGCCGTAATAAATTTAATTGTGACTCATAATCATTTGCATCTTTGATTGAGATTGTTCCGTCGTAAGTCAAGTCTCCTATAGGCGGTTCATCACTCTCAACTTTACCCTCATTTCGATTACTGGCAAGTGTTTTAAGCATTGGTCTAAGTACACCAAAGATTAAAGCCAAAACAAATAACGCAGCTACTGCCTGCTTGACTATCGACCAGAAAATATCCTTCTGCCAAAAACGCTCCTCAGGAATAGCCGCGACAGGATCGGGTTTAACAAAACCTGTATTGATCACATTCAAACTATCACCACGCTGTATATTTAACCCAATTGCATCTGCAACAAGCAATTTGATTTGATCAATTTCCTTTTGAGTCAACGGGGCTTTGGTCATTTTTTTAGTTTTCTCATCCATTACCGCTCGATTATCTACTAAAACTGCGACTGAGAGACGTTTAATTGTCCCCGGTTGATTTTTAGTATGACTAACCGTTTTATCCAACTCGAAATTTTTGGTGCTTTGCTTACGCAAATCTGTGGATTGATTTGTATCCGATGCTGTTTGCGTTTGTGGCGGTGGGCCATTTTTAGGAGGAGTATTCTTGGCTGCAAGAGCAGGATTGGTTTGTGGTGTATTAGATAAAGTGCCTGGAACTCCAACAGCATCACTTGAGGAACTACGTTTTTCCTCCATTGTTTGTTCGCTACGCAAAGAAGGTAGTTCAGGATTAAACATTTCTTGTGTTTGTTCATAACTTGTAAAGTCAATATCCGCAGAAACTTTCGCCCTAACTCGACCATAACCAAGTATTGGCGTTAAAATATCCTGAATTTTTTGAGCATATTGATGTTCCAAATTTTGTCTGTAATCTAAATATCGTTCTGTATCTGTAAAAAAGGTTTGCCCCCCACCTTCATTTAGCAATTGCCCATCCTGATCGACAACAGTCACCCGACTTGCAGATAAATTTGGAATACTGGATGCAACCAAATTCACAATTGCTGCAATTGTATGTTTTTTAAGCTCTAAACCAGAATAGACATCAAGGAAAACTGAAGCGCTGGGTTCATGTGCATCACGAACAAAAGCTGATTCGCGTGGAATTGCTAAATGAACTCGAGCTGATTTGATATCATTAAACTTACTTATAGTACGAGCCAGCTCAGCTTCCAGAGCTTGCTTATAACGCGCATTCTCCATAAATTGGCTGCTATTAAATGCATTAGCATTTGAAAAAAGTTCTTCTGAACCAACGGGATCACGAGGCAATCCTTCCATTGCCAATTTAAGCCGTGCATTTTGGAGATTATCAGCCGCAACCATAATCATGCTGTTGTTATTATCAATCTTAAAATCAATTCCATTACGTTCAAGAGCAGATACTACCTCAGCAGCGTCACGTGCATTCATTTGCGTATATAAGGGAACATAATTCGGATCGCGAGACCATAAAACAACAGCTAAACCAATTGCAATACTGGCAGCCACACCTACTAATAAACCAATTTGTCGAGCAATAGAGAGATTCGCAAATTTTGCTGCGACTGTTGATGCACTATCAGCCAATGCCATATTAAACTCCTAATTATACTGGCATATTCATAATGTCTTGATATGCTTGTACCACTTTGTTACGAACTCGAACCGTAGCTTCAAGCCCCAAATTGGATTTTTGAGCTGCTATCATAACTTCCCCTAGGCTTACATTAGGATCCCCCATTTCAAAACGTGCTTTTAAAGAATCAGCAGATTGATTTAATTCATTGACTTGATTCATAGCTTGTTGAAATACAGAGCCAAAAGGAGATTGATTTGCTTCTGTCTCAATAACTGAGCCTTCAGCTTTAGCAGACATTGTCTTGATCTGATTTAGTAAGTTAACTGTATTAATTTCACTCATATCCCTATTTACCTCATTAATCGGTGTTTTATCCATTTTATCTGTTACCCGTGGATTCTCGATGTGAATAGAATCGCTTAATCCGCAGATATGGCTTTGCCTTGCAGGCCCACCAAATACCCATGCTGGAAAATTTTTTTATACTGTATAACCCTCTTCGCGCATTTTTGCTAATTTATAGCGTAGAGTACGCTCACTTACCCCCAATAAAGCAGCTACTTTTTGTCTATTTCCTTCATTCTCCAGTAAAGTTTTTTCGATTAATTCAAATTCATGAATTTGTAAATTTTTACTGTTGGCATTTGAAGTAGTTTCAGGAACCAATGTAGCATTTAATGACAATTGTAAATGCTCCGCTTCTATAATACCTTGAGTTTGTAAAACTAAAGCGCGTTGAATCACATTATCTAATTCACGCGCATTTCCTGGCCAAGGATATGCCAACATCAGTTTCTGAGCAGCTGGACAAATCACTGGAACGACACGCTGTTTATGGTGACAGTGTTTACGAATCAGATAATTAGCTAATGGAATGATGTCATTCTTTCTTTCACGTAAAGGATGCCACTGTAAAGGGAAAACATTCAAACGATAAAATAAATCTTCCCTAAAACGACCAGCCTTTACTTCATCTTTAAGTTGTCTATTCGTAGTAGCTAAAATGCGAACATCTAAACTAATTGTTTTATTAGCACCAATTCGCTCTACTTCTTTCTCTTGTAAAACACGAAGTAATTTAGCTTGCAGGCTTAAAGGCATTTCGCTTACTTCATCAAGAAGCAAAGTTCCTCCCTGCGCTTGTTCAAATTTTCCGGGAGTGGATTTGTAAGCACCAGTAAATGAACCCTTTTCGTAACCAAACAAAGTCGCCTCAAGCATTTGTTCAGGAATTGCAGCACAATTAATAGCAATGAAAGGTTGTTTTTTTCGAGATGAATGATCATGTATAAAATGAGCCAACACCTCTTTACCTGTTCCGCTCTCACCACTAATCATCACACCAACATCTGATTGAGCTACTTTTAATGCCATAGTTAATAAGGCCTGACTTTTAGGATCCTTTGCAATGGGCTCACCAGTATCTTCATCAAACTCTACTTTAATGTATTGGTTGATTTTTTCAGTCAATACTTGAGCGCTGAATGGCTTTTGTAAATAGTCTACCGCGCCATGATGAAGTGCATTCACTGCATCCTGTACTGAGCCATAGGCAGTCATCAAAATCACAGGCAATCCAAGTCTTCTTTTTTGGATCTCTGCGAGCAATTGATTTCCATCCAGTTCATCCATACGAATATCCGTTAATACTACTGATGGATTATGGATTTCTAGAAGGGCTAAAGCTTCCTTGCCATCTTTAGCGGTAATATATGTATGGCCAGCAATAGTCATTGTTTCAGCCAGCGCTTCTCTTAATACTGGATCATCTTCAACGATTAAAACATGACTCATAGAAAAGTCCTTTTTCTAAGTGTTATAAAAAGGATATCATCCTAAGCCTGCCAGAGCACTTCATGAATTTTAATCTAAGTTAAATCAGAAGTGCTTTGCCATATTCAGGATGACAACTCAACATATTTACGGCAAAAACAAATTAACTTGTGTACCGACTCCCTCAGTAGATTCTAAACTGAGTCGACCTCCATGTGCTTTTACTACCGCATAAACAACTGCCAAGCCCAAGCCATTACCTTGGGCTTTTGTAGTATAAAAAGGAGAAAACGCTTGGTTTCTCACCTCTTCTGTCATTCCTTTACCATTGTCCTCTACTGATATTTGTATACCTGAATTATCTATAGATGCAAGTGTTAAATTAATTTCTGTTGCATCTGATTGTAATGAATTGATCACCAAGTTTAAAACAGCACCAATTAATGATTCTGCATGAATTAATGATTCACGAGTGGACAGTTGATTATTCACATTGAAGGTAACATTTTTAGCCAAAACATAGGGCTGTGCACGTTGCACTAGCAGGGAACACCAATAATTCATATCCATGCGCCTTGGCTCTATTGTAGTACCTCGTGCAAATAGTAATAAGTCCTGGATTTGTTGCTCAATGCTGGTATGACATTCTTGCAATCGATGAATCCAATTTTGAGTACGCACTTCTAAATCGGGAAGATTATTCAGATGTTCCGTATATAACATCGCCGAAGCCAATGGTGTTCTGATCTGATGTGCGAGTTGTGCAGTCATTGTACCAATTGAGACCAAACGCTTTTCATTTTCTTTGGCTTTCTCATAATCTCGAGTAGCAGTTATATCAGTTAAACTGACTAATATACCTGGCAAACTATCCAAAGTCGCGATTGCTACGTGGACTCGACGCCCATCTGCCAGAGAAACTTCATGCCCATCGTCGGCACGAGGAACAAAAGCACGTAAAATCACATCCAACCACAGAGAATCGAGTAATCCATATCCCAACATTGCTTCAGCGGGTGGATTTAACCAAACAATTCTTCCTTGAGAATTGATAATTACCAAAGCAGTTGGCAAGCTGGATAAGATATCCCATTCAGAAAGAGGTATTTGAGGCCTTACGGCACATGTTTGGTAATTAGAATAATGCATACTGGATGAAATTATTATAATTAATTAGAGGACTTTAGCAAATTTAGAATAAAATGAAAATACATTTAAAATCATGTAATTAATTACTTGAAAAAGTATATTGCATCTTTTATTGACAGAAAGTATAATCCATGATAAAAATATTGTTATTAAATTAGACAAAATAAGTAATTTTATGACAATAATGCGCCCCAATATGAATATGTGCATGAGCTGCCTGAACATTGTTTTTCAGGTTGGGCATGTGCAGTTGAATTTGGCGCTATAACTTCCCCACAAACCCAATACCAATGTTCAGGATATAGTTTCATAAAAGCGCCCTTAAAAAAATAGAGGGCTTATCCATGAGCATATGCATTTTAAAAGGGATAAACAGCGAATCCATTGATGAAATAAGTTATCCGATCATCAAGGGATGTTATCAAGAGTTAATTGACGCTTTAGTCAAAAAAGGTTTTTCACTCGAAAGCATCAAAATTTATTTTGATGACGAGCAGCGACAAATTCATTTTGACTACTATCCAGATGAAATGGAGGTTCTAATCACATATACGGATTTTGATGAAAAACTACAACTTAATCTAACCCAAAAACCTTTTGCATCGAGTTGGGATGGTAATCGCTACCGTCTTTGGCATAATAAATCGGCGGATGAATATGTATCTGAAATTAAATCGTTATGCCAGTTGTCCGTTGATTTGGCCCACCAAACAAATTATTCTCATTCCAACTGGAGTTTTTCACAAGCTTCACACTCTTATTTCTCAGTACCACAAAGAAAAGAAGCATTGAAAAAATCCTTTGAAGAGTTAAAAAGTAAAAAAACACTCCCGAAAGGAATCTACTTAGGTGAAATTCATCATCACAAATTTCCAAAAATATTTCTTGTTGAAAATCTGGAATACTTTAAAAAATTAGGAATAAAAACCTTATTTTTTGAATTTCTTTTTTATGATCGTCATCAAACATTACTGGATACATATTTTAATAGCTCTAGCGAAGATCTTCCTCCCGAGCTAGCTGCCTATCTATATTTCAAAGATGTAGCAAGTGGATGCGGGTTTTCCGGTTACACTAATATAGTCAAAGCAGCCAAAAAAGTTGGAATTCGTGTAGTAGCCCTAGACTCTTATCCAGCAATTTTATCCTGTATTAAAAGTTTTCAAATTAAACACTTGGATGGAGATGATCATTTCAGAATTCATAGTTTCAATGGCAATGCAGCGAAAATTATTGAAAAAGAAAATAATGAGGAACCCTATCTGGCGTTTTTAGGCTTTGATCACAGTTACGTTAGTGGAAATTCTCGTTATAAAAACATTAAAAGTGTTGCGGAATTGTTACCCAATACATGTTCGGTATTTCTTACAGATGGTCAAATAGCTTATAAAAATTTTTATGCACCTTTTTTTAGTAATGATAAACCATTGGTATTTAATTACAGTCGACTTGATGAGGCAGGAGCCGATATTATTGAGTCGAGTTGGAATATTCCGGATTGTAAATTATAAGAGAAAAGATATATGGAGTCGAAGGAACACTTAATACTGAAACTTGATTTGTGGGCGTCTAGCCTGGAGAAGCATAGCGACAATCATGCAGGCTACGATCCTCGCTTTTTCTCATCGAGTGATTTTAGAAATGCCAGCTTCTCTGCAATTTTAATTTCTAATCCACGAGGAACTGGTTTATACCAGCCAGGTTCTTGCATATCATCCGGTAAATAATGTTCTCCAGCAGCGTAAGCATGTGGTTCATCATGAGCATAGCGATACGCTTTTCCATGTCCTAGTTTTTTCATTAAACGAGTAGGAGCGTTGCGCAAATGAACAGGCACTTCTCGAGATTTATCTCGTTTTACAAAGTCCATCGCTTGATTAAAAGCAACATATGCTGCGTTACTTTTTGCAGCAATTGACAAATAAATAACCGCCTCCCCTAGAGCAAGTTCTCCCTCCGGAGAGCCTAGCCTTTCATAAGTTATTGCAGCATCGTTTGCAATTTGGACAGCTCGTGGATCAGCTAAACCAATATCTTCCCATGCCATCCTAACAATTCGCCGTGCCAAATAACGTGGATCCACCCCTCCATCCAACATACGGCATAACCAATATAATGATGCATCAGGATTAGAGCCACGTACAGATTTGTGTAATGCAGAAATTTGATCGTAAAAATTATCACCACTTTTATCAAAACGTCTGACCTGCTCTGCCAATGAATTCATAACAAATTCTTTAGTCACTTGTTTATTATTCATTGCAGTACATGCCGTGTGTAATTGTTCCAGACTATTTAATAATCGTCTTGCATCACCATCAGCAAATCCGATAAGCATTTCTATCGCATCGTCATCAAATTGAATATGGGACAAAACAGTCTGATTCGCCTTTTGAAATAATCGTTTTAACTCTTCATCTGTCAAGGATTTTAAAACATAAACTTGGGCACGTGATAATAAAGCTGAGTTTACTTCGAAAGAAGGATTTTCTGTAGTAGCGCCTATGAAGGTTACTAAACCAGATTCCGTATAGGGCAATAATGCATCTTGTTGAGCTTTGTTAAAACGATGAATTTCATCAATAAACAATATGGTATGTTTACCTAAGTTTAGATTTTCCTGTGCTTTTTCAATTGCTGCGCGAATGTCCTTAACCCCTGAAAATACAGCAGAAAGTGCTATCCATTCGCAATCAAAAGCTTCTGCAGTAATTCGAGCAATTGTTGTCTTGCCAACACCTGGTGGTCCCCATAAAATCATCGAATGAAGTTTTTTAGCTGCAAAACTGAGCCGTAAAGACTTCCCTTCTCCCAATAAATGGCTCTGACCAATCACTTCATCCAGGCTTCGGGGTCTTAGAAGCTCCGCTAGCGGTGGCGTAGGCATTGTCTCAAACAAACTCATTGCTGTACCACATCAACCCCTTTTGGCGTTTTGAACTGAAACAAACCAGTAGCCAATTTAGGGTTTAATTTAATTTGTGATAATTGAACCGTAGTCACTTGGCCTAATTGATCGTATAACTCCAATCCCGTTAGGCTATTTTGCCGAAACACTAATTTTATTCGTTGGAAATTCGCTTTAGGTGATTTTGATTTTAAATCAAAAACAATTTCATTACCCATATTACTCTGAGTTACAGTAAAATCTCGGGTAACAGTATTGTCATAGCCGCTTAAGAATAAAGCAGCGGTTCCCCCTAAACCTTTTTTTTGTGTTTTAACAGTGACTTGCTCTAAGTCCTTGTCATAAACCCAAATTTTTTGTCCATCTGCTACCATTAATTGCGCCATTGGCTGCAAAGTTTGCCAACGAAATCGACCAGGTCTTTGTAATGCCATAGTTCCTGATGAACGAGACACTACTCTATGTTTTGCTTTTACAGATTGCTTAAAAACAGCCGTCATTGAACGTATGCTGTTTAATTTGTTCTGTAGCAACACATCAGGAGTTTCACAAAACCCTACGGTAGAAACACTTAAGAGCAATGCTATTAATATTTTTTTCATAATTAATCCTCCGTTACGGATGATACTAAGACATCTCGATAACCACCATCTAATGGACCCACAATCCCCGTCCGCTCCATTTCCTCAACCATTCGTGCTGCACGGTTGTAACCTATTTTTAGACGTCGTTGAACTGCAGAAATACTCGCTTTACGTGTCTGAATAACAAATTCGACTGCTTGATCATAAAGAGGATCATCATCTTCTGCTGATTGACCATCTTCATCAGCCCCACCTTCATTGCCATCACCAGTCAACTTTAAAATATCATCAATATAATCAGGCTCACCGCGAGCACGCCAGTCATCAGCAATACGATGTACCTCTTTGTCATCAACAAATGCACCATGAACTCGTAACGGTGCGCCGCTTCCAGGGGCCAAATACAGCATATCGCCATGTCCTAATAATTGTTCTGCACCCTGTTGATCTAATATAGTACGAGAATCAATTTTTGACGAAACTTGAAACGAAATTCGTGTTGGAATATTTGATTTAATCAATCCAGTCAAAACATCCACAGAAGGTCTTTGAGTAGCAAGAATCATATGAATACCTGCCGCTCGGGCTTTTTGAGCAATACGTGCAATTAACTGCTCTACTTTCTTACCCACGACCATCATCATGTCAGCGAGCTCATCAATCACAACGACAATATAAGGCAGAGACTCCAACGCTGGAGCAGTTTCATCCATTGAGTCAACGGGCTTCCATAAAGGATTAACGAAAGGTTGGCCATTGGCGATTCCTTCAGCGACCTTAGTGTTAAATCCAGCCAAATTCCTTACACCCATAGCTGCCATCAATTTATAACGTCGTTCCATCTCTTCAACGCACCAACGCAAGGCACTAGCAGCTTCTTTCATATCAGTAACAACAGGAGTTAACAGATGAGGAATGCCATCGTAAACCGATAACTCCAGCATCTTAGGATCAACCATGATCAAACGTACCTGTTCTGGAGTCGCTTTAAACAAGATACTTAGAATCATTGCGTTGATACCAACTGATTTTCCGGAGCCTGTTGTCCCGGCTACTAATAAATGAGGCATTTTTGCTAAATCAACTACTACAGGATGACCTGCGATATCTACACCTAAAGATAAAGAAATAGGTGAGTGAGCGTGTTGGTATACATCTGCCAATAAAACATCTGATAGCCGAACCATTTCTCGTGAATGATTTGGTAACTCCAATCCAACTACGGTTTTGCCTGGAATTACTTCGACAACACGAACTGAGATTACAGATAAAGAGCGAGCCAAATCTTTAGCCAAAGCAGTCAATTTACTTACTTTAACACCTGCAGCCAGTTGTAACTCAAAACGTGTTACTACAGGTCCCGGGTGTACAGCAACTACCCCTGCCTGAATACCAAAATCTAATAAATGCTGCTCTACTTCCCGTGATAAATTCTCTAACTCTTGATGGGTATATCCACCCATGGGCTTACCTGGTTCTCCTTTATCCAATAAACTTAGAGAAGGTAATTCACCTGAAATACTAACTTTGGGTATACGAATTTCTTTTACTTCTTTTGCAGGTTTAACAATTTCCGGTTTAACAATTTCAGTTTTATTAGATTCTGGTTTAACAACTTCAGCTTTTATATCACTGCTAACTAAAGAAGGAGGAGTAATAACCTCTTTTTCTTTCTCTATTTTTGGCTTAAATAATTTTGGAGCAGGTTTTTCACGAGGTATTTTGGTAGTTTCATTTGACTTGGAGCGCGCAACTTTATTATTAAAAAACTGCATCGTCTTTTGTACTGTCTTAGAAACATAATTTGTAGTGAATAAGGTATAAAATCCAATGAGCTCGACCGCCCTTATCCAGGATAGGCCGGTTAACCATGTAGTTCCCACCAAAAGCATGGCTAATAAAACCAGGCTTGCTCCATGTAAATTCAGCATTTGATACCAACCACCACCTACAACTTGCCCTATAAATCCTCCGGGGCCATGAATTAAGTCTATTTGACCCATTTCCGCCTCAAGGCTTAATAAACCGCACCCTCCAGCAAACATAAGCATCAAGCCAATAGAACGAAGCAATAAGACTCGCTTATCAAGAGTTTTTAGGGTATGAACATCATGTAACAATGCCCATGAAATATATGCAAAAGCAATGGGTACCAAATAAGCAAAATACCCGAATGTAAAATAAAGAGCATCAGCTATGTAAGCCCCTACTTGTCCACCTGAATTTGCGACAACAGACCCTGCACGTGAAACATGAGAAAACCCTGGGTCACTGTTCTTATAAGACAGCAAAGACAGGAGCACAAAGAAAGCACTTGTTAAAATTAATATAAAACTACCTTCGCTAAGTCGCTTTACAACATAGTTAGGCAAGTGTTTTTTAGAAAGACCAGATTTTTTTCCCGAATGTTGTTTTTCCATAGGTATTTTCATATCTTTGTTTTTGTCATAATATTCGCCATCTTAACACAAAATATCAAAATATTAAGGAAGGCAGAGAGAATGAGCTCAAGCAATCATCACCGCTTAATCATATTAGGTTCAGGACCAGCAGGTTACACTGCTGCAGTCTATGCTGCAAGAGCCAATCTTCATCCCGTTCTAATCACTGGCATGCAGCCAGGAGGTCAATTAACGACCACAACAGATGTAGATAACTGGCCTGGCGATATTGAAGGATTACAAGGGCCCGCTCTGATGGAGCGCATGCAAAAACATGCTGAACGCTTTGAAACAAAAATTATTTTTGATCATATTGTTAAAGCAAATTTGTCACAAGCACCGTTTACCCTTCATGGTGATAGTGACACTTATACTTGCGATGCCCTCATCATTGCTACTGGAGCATCAGCACGTTATTTGGGATTAGAATCGGAATCAGCTTATCAAGGCCGCGGAGTTTCTGCCTGTGCTACTTGCGATGGCTTTTTTTACCGCAACAAAACAGTTTGTGTCATTGGTGGAGGAAATACTGCGGTTGAAGAAGCACTGTATTTATCTAACCTGGCCTCTTCAGTAACGTTGATACATCGACGCGATAGTCTACGTGCTGAAAAAATTCTTCAGGATAAACTTTTTGAAAAAACGCGTACTGGCAATATCAAAATAATATGGAACTCTACTCTTGATGAAGTCGTAGGTGATGGTAAAAAAGTAACTGGTGCCTTAATTCGCAATGTACAAAATAACTCAAAGGAGTTATTAAATGTTGACGGCGTATTTATTGCTATAGGACATACGCCCAATACAGATTTATTTAAAGATCAACTCGTTATGAAGAATGGTTATATTGTCATTAAATCAGGGCTGGAAGGCATGGCCACGAGTACGTCCATTCCCGGGGTATTTGCCTGCGGAGATGTAGCTGACCATGTGTACCGACAAGCCATTACCTCTGCTGGTTTTGGTTGTATGGCAGCTCTTGATGTAGAGCAATATCTGGATTTGAATTTTAAAAATTAGGGTCTGATTAAAATTTGGTGCAGTGAAGTTAGCGCTTAAAATATAACCCTGCTTCACTGCTACTGAATTAGAACATCACTCATAATACCTTTGATGCTTTGTTTTGATTAAGCATTTTCAATATAATATCTTTCCCCATAGCCTCTACCATCTTCATAAATAATGGGGGTTTATTTGCTTGCAAGCGATGCAAATCGGAATAACTCCAGTATAAATAATCCACAGGCTCTCGTGCGTATATGGTAGTACTGGCCTTTCCATCTCTAAAATAACTCATCTCCCCAATAAAATGATATGGACCTACCTCAATAATCGCTTCATCTACCTCAATATAAACCAATCCTTTTGTAATCAACATTAAATTTTCTACAGGTTCTCCCTTGATTAATATTTTCTTATTTCTGGAAGTACCTCGTTCACTTAATTTAATCAGGCGAATAAAATCACTGGTTTGCATACTTACAAAAAACAAATCTTTTACTTGTTGTAAATCATAAGGCAAATCTTGAGGCATCAAATCTCTTAACAAAATACCTATCTGTACAAAATTAATAATTAATGATGCAATAGCCCAATATGCAACCGGGGGCACATCAGCTAATGCTCCATAAAGCAAAAATGATAAATCAGATAATATGAAGATGGTGCGGATAAAGAGTACTTTTCTGAAACAAAGGCTGAGAAGCATTAAAATGTTACCCAAACTATACAGATGATCCAATTGCTTCCTCCAATTCTCGCTTATAATAAGTGTAGAATAAAAAATGATTTATAAGAGAAAAATTCCTGATAAATTGAGGAGTTCAAGTTGAATTATAATGAAATCCACTTCTTTCCAAATCCAGAAACAAGTGATGACCAAGGTTTATTATTCATTGGGGGTGATTTATCCCCTCAACGCATTCTTCAAGCTTACAGACAAGGAATCTTTCCCTGGTATGAACCAGGAACACCAATTCTCTGGTGGTCGCCAAATCCAAGACTCATATTGATTCCTAATGAATTTAAATTGTCTCGCAGTTTGCAAAAATCATTAAAGAAAGCCTTCAGATTCACGATAGATACCGCTTTTAAACAGGTAATTACAGCATGTGCTACGAGTGTTAATCGAATCAATAATACCTGGATAACTAAAGAGATGATCGCAGCCTATACTCAATTACACACTATGGGTTATGCTCATTCCTTTGAAATATGGTACGAAAACGAACTTGTCGGAGGCTTATATGGACTCAGTTTAGGTCATGCCTTTTTTGGTGAATCTATGTTCCATAAAATGACAGATGCTTCGAAAATTGCCTTCTACTACTTATGCAGAACGATGAGTGAATGGAACTATGATTTTATTGATTGCCAAATTCCGACCAATCATTTACAAAGTTTAGGTGCCAAAATTATTGATCGAAGAGAATTTCTTCACATGCTCTATCAGTCTTTAGAGCATCCTACAAAAAAAGGTTCATGGCGCGTCAATTAAGATTTCAAATAGCAACAATCGTGTACTATTATTATACCATATAGGCAATTAATTACCATTTTGTCTCGTTATAGCGTTAGTAATTGATAATTAATTTTATTAAGGAACTCGGAGTATTGCCCTATGGAGTCAAAACAAAATAATGAACCAGGGCCTAAAGTGCCTGTTATTTTTCGACCACTTAGCTGTAACCAATTACATGATATTTTGGAACACAATGGTGCGACAAAGAATGAAACAAAGTCTGTCTTTTTAATAAGGGACAACTCAGGAGGGTTTATAACTGTTTCATATTACTCTCTAGAACATGAAATGGTAAAGAATCTTCGATTTGGGTTAACAAGTGATGGATGGAAAACAGTACCTAAACCTCCTAAAGAGCCTTCATTTACAGATACACTTGAGGTAAAAACAAAATATATCATTGAAAAAGCAAAATTTGATGAAGAAATGCAGAGCTTTATTAATACCGCAAAAGTATTATTTGAACAAAATGTTAGGCCTGAGCAGATTAAAGCACTCAGTTATGAATTACAAAAAAACGAGTTTAATATGCACGGTCTTATTAGGCCCAATCGTGAACAAGCCAGCAAAGAAAGACACTATATTGATTACGTTAAGGATGCATTCTTAATTGAAAATCCTCTTAACTTAGCAATAAAGTAGACTGGCACAAATTATCTTTGAGTTTGGCACTCCTCAGAGTTGGGCACAAAAGCCAATAATAGAGCGATAAATAGTTAAATTTTGCTGGGCTTTGATTGCCATTTTCTTTATTTTAGTGCAGTATACACGCTGTAAGTATATAATCACACATAATAAACTTTATAAATTTGGTACATCACTGAGAGACCTATGGCAAAAGAAGATCATATAGAAATGGCTGGTACGGTTATTGATACCTTACCCAACACCATGTTTCGTGTTGAATTAGAAAATGGACATGTTATCACTGCTCACATTTCTGGTCGTATGCGTAAGAATTACATTAGAATTTTGACTGGCGATAAAGTTAAGGTCGAATTAACACCTTATGACTTAACTAAAGGCCGCATTATATTCCGCGATAAAAACTAAGTAACAACTTATTTAAAAAATCCCTTCTTTAACAGTAGCCTGAGATACGGCAAAACGTAACTCGGGTTTTACTTTTATAGTGATTCCTAAAATTATCGCACTATAGCCTGGGTCATGGCTTGCGCCTTAACCCAGGCTACAGAAATTAGAAACTATAAAGCTTCAAATATTGCAGCAGCGCCCATGCCTGTACCTATACACATGGTTACCATACCATATCGCCCTTTAGTTCTTCTTAATCCATGCAATAAAGTAGCTGTTCTTATTGCACCTGTAGCACCTAAAGGATGGCCTAAAGCAATTGCTCCTCCTAAAGGATTCACCTTGGTTCGAGGAAGATCAAGCTCTTTGATTACCGCCAAAGCTTGAGCGGCAAACGCCTCATTAAGTTCTATCCAATCCAGTTGCTCTAAAGTAATACCTGCTCGCTTTAAAGCAATAGGAATTGCCTCGATAGGACCAATTCCCATAATTTCAGGAGGGACACCAGCTACAGCATAACTTAGTAATCGCCCAATTGGTTTTAAATCATATTGATGTAAGGCCTGTTCACTGGCTAAAAGAGCAATACCAGCACCATCACTGGTCTGTGAACTGTTTCCTGCCGTTACTGTTCCTTTTGTTGCAAAAACGGGTTTTAATTTAGAAATAACATCATATGAAGTATCAGCTCTCGGTCCTTCATCATCATTCACCCATTGATTTTTTATTATTGCTGTATCAGTTCCTAAATCAGCCTGTCGTATGGTAATTTCTACCGGACTGATTTCAGCTTTAAAGTCACCACGTTGCTGTGCTGCTACCGCTTTTTTATGGCTTTCAGCAGCAAATTCATCTTGCTGCTCTCGAGAAATTTGCCAGCGCTTTGCAACATTCTCAGCTGTAATGCCCATCCCATATGCAATTGCAACATCTTCATTATTGAAGATAACAGGATTTGCTGTGTATTTATTTCCGCCTAAAGGTACCATAGACATGCTTTCAACACCGCCCGCAAGAGCCAAATGCATATCACCACTGCGTATAGACCCTGCAGCGGTAGCAATACTTTGTACTCCAGATGAACAAAAGCGATTGATTGTCATTGCAGGAATAGACTGAGGTAGATCAGCAAGTAATGATGCAATACGTGCCACATTCATACCTTGCTCAGCCTCAGGCATAGCACATCCTATTACAATATCCCCTATTTGTTGATGATCCACTGATGGATTGCGCTTCATTAAATCTCTGATCACATGAGCCAATAAATCATCTGGTAATGTATTTTTAAATACACCACGTGGTGCTTTACCTACTGGAGTACGTAATGCGTCAACTATATATACATTAGTCATTTCAAATCTCCCTTAGTTGCGTAATGGCTTGCCAGTTTCAAGTAAATGACTAATCCGCGCTTGGGTTAATGGTGTTGCGGCAAGAGTTAAAAAGGCTTCACGCTCTAACTTAAGCATCCAACTCTCATCAACAAACGTATTTTGATTGAGGTTACCACCGCACAGTACGGTTGCTAACTCCGTAGCAATGAAATAATCATGCTGAGAAATAAATCCTCCCTCCAACCAATTAACCAAACCGGCTTGCAATCGAGCTTTACCTTCTATACCTGCAACTTGAAACTGTTTCTTTAAAGGAGGTTGGTAGTTCTCTGCATGCATGAAATTTACCTTAGCCAATGCTACATAGAGTACTTCATCAGCATTCATGACATAGCTGTCCATACTTCGCAAATACCCCATTTGCTTTGCCTCGATCGCGGAACCTGCAACTTGCGCTGTTGCAATTTGTTGGTAGTAGCTTTGAATTATTGTCATTAAATCGCCTTTAGGTGACAGATTTGCCGCCCGCATTGCCATTTCCTTACATCCACCTCCTGCTGGTATTACTCCAACACCAAATTCAACAAGACCTGGGTAGGCTTCAAAAGCAGATGCCACAGCATCACAATGCATCATTAACTCACAACCACCGCCAAGAGCGCGTCCTCTTACTGCTGCAACTGTTGGAATAGAACTGTATTTCAAACGTAAAGCGACGCGTTGAAATTGTGCGATCATAGCGTCCAAAGCCTGCATTTTGTTTTCCTTAATTAAATTAAGGACACCGCGTAAATCAGCACCTGAACAGAAATTATTCGCATCTTGTTGATAAATAATTAACCCACGACATTGCTTCTCTGCAATTTCTACAGCAGCTTCCAGTCCATCAAGAACTGACTGTCCCACAGTATTCGCTTTGCTTTTGAAATTCACTACAGCGACATCATCTTGTAAATGCCATAAACGGACACCCTCATTTTCATAAATCACAGGTGTAGGATGCACTGACTCTTTAATGACTCGATCAGTGAAGAATTGACGTTGATAAACTGGCAATTGACTTCGAGGTTGATAATCATTCATCTGAGGAGAATAAGCTCCCTGTTCAGTATAGAATGCATTGATTTCAAAAAGCCATCCAGGCAGTTGAGCCGAACTAAGAGATGATTGTTCCTTTATTGCTTGATTAATGTATTGAGCCATGGTTGCCAAATCAGCTAATTGCCACGTTTCAAATGGTCCTTGTGCCCAGCCAAACCCCCAGCGAATTGCCAAATCAACGTCTCTGACATTATCGGCAATTGTCTCAAGATGATACGCGCAGTAGTGAAATAAATCCTTGAAGCAGGCTGCTAAGAACTGTGCTTGCTTGTTATTGGAAGTCATTAGATTTTGCATGCGCGTAGCAGGATCAGGATTACCCATAATCGCTTTTAACTCATCGCTGACAACCGGTTGAGCTAGACGATAATGTGCTGATTTAACATCATATACTTCAATAATCTTGCCATTCTTTCTATAAATCCCTTGGCCTGTTTTCTGCCCTAAATGCCCATCCTTAATTAGATTAGTGAGCCATTCGGGTAGTTTAAAACTGTGATGCCATGGATCATTTTGTAACTGTTGTTGCATTGTATAGATTACATGCTGCATAGTGTCTAGACCAACAACGTCCATGGTGCGAAAAGTGGCAGATTTTGGTCTTCCTAACAAAGGACCAGTTAATGCATCAACTTCATCCAATCCCATATCCATGGCAAAAGCATGGTGCAATGTAGCTAAGAGAGAAAATACACCAATGCGATTAGCAATAAAATTAGGCGTATCTTTGGCACGCACAACTCCTTTACCTAAATAACGAGTTAGCCAAGCCTCCAGATTATCTACTAATTCCTTATTAGTTGTTTTAGCAGGAATAAGTTCAGCAAGATGCATGTAACGTGGAGGATTAAAAAAATGAACGCCACAAAAATTTTTTCTATGTGCCTCAGGTAAAACTGAACATAATGAATTAATACTCAAACCGGAGGTATTACTCACCAAAATAGAATGTTCTGTTAAAAATGGGGAAATACGCTTGTATAAATCTTCTTTCCAGTCCAAGCGCTCAGCAATTGCTTCAATAACTAAATCGCATGAAGTCAAATCAGCAAGATGTTGATCATAATTTCGCGATTGTAACAATGTTGCAGTTTGGGCTGTCGCAAGAGGAGCAGGTTTTAGCTTTCCTAAATTAGCTATTGCCTTATCAATCAACGCATTAGCATTTCCTTCTTTAGATGCCAAATCATAGAGTAACGTTTCTATACCAGCATTAACACAGTGCGCTGCAATTTGCGCGCCCATAACACCAGCTCCCAGAACTGCGACTTTTTTTATAAAAAAAGATCCCTGCATTCTTTTTTCCTCGTTAAAGTAGCCTGGGTGAAGCGAAGCATAACCCGGGTTCATGGAACATGATAATTACCTGGGTTATGCTTCGCTTCACCCAGGTTATACTTGCTACTTAAATCAAGCCAAATCAAACCGAATACCTTGAGCTAACGGTAATTCATTTCCCCAATTTATTGTATTGGTCTGTCGACGCATATACGCTTTCCAAGAATCAGAACCAGACTCGCGCCCACCTCCTGTTTCTTTTTCTCCACCAAATGCTCCGCCAATTTCAGCACCTGAAGTACCGATATTAATATTAGCTATACCGCAATCACTTCCCCAGGCACTTAAAAAGTGTTCTGCATTTTTTAAATTTTGGGTAAACATAGCAGAAGACAATCCTTGTGGTACATGATTTTGTAAAGCAATTGCTTCATCGATTGTCTGAAAAGACATAACATATAAAATCGGTGCAAATGTTTCCTCTTGAACAATCTCCCAATGATTTTTTACATCACACACTAACGTAGGTTCCACAAAGAAGCCTGGTCTATGCACTGGTTCACCACCAAATATAATTCGACCACCCGCTTCTTTAATGCGAGCTATTGCACGATTAAATTGTTCAACAGCTTGTTTATCAATCAGTGGGCCCATTAAATTTTTCTTATCTAAAGGATCACCAATTGTTATTTGCTCATAGGCAAAACGTAAACGCTCAACAACATAATCGTACTTGGAGTGATGAATAAATAAACGTCGCGTAGAAGTGCATCGTTGACCCGCCGTGCCTACTGCCCCAAAAACAATAGCCGGAATTGCTAAATGAAGATCAGCAGTCTCATCGACAATAATTGCGTTATTACCACCTAATTCTAGAATAGTCTTACCTAATCGAGCAGCAACTTTAGCTGCAACCTCTTTACCTACTGCTGTTGAACCTGTAAATGAAATTAGTGGTATTCGTTTATCATTTACCATTGCCTCAACCACATCGTGACTCTCTGGAATAACTAAACTGAATATTTCCGGACAACCATTTGCTCTTAATACATCATTGCAAATATGCTGAACAGCTACAGCGCATAGAGGAGTCTTTGCTGATGGCTTCCACAATGTCACATTTCCACAGATAGCAGCCAGAAAAGCATTCCAGGACCAAACAGCAACCGGAAAGTTAAACGCAGAAATAACGCCAACAATACCGTATGGGTGCCACTGTTCATACATTCTATGTTGTGGACGTTCAGAATGCATGGAATTACCATATAACATCCGTGATTGACCTACTGCGAAATCAGCTATATCAATCATTTCCTGGACTTCACCGTCCCCTTCTTGTTTGGACTTACCCATTTCTAAGGAAACTAAACTACCTAACGCATCTTTATGATCACGTAATGCTTGACCAATCTGTCTGATGATCTCCCCTCTTTTAGGAGCAGGAACTTTTCTCCATTCATGGGCAGCAAATTCAGCACGGGTCATTATCTCTTCGTAATCACTCATAGTGCACGTTGCTATTTCTGCAAGCTTTTCACTATTGGCTGGATTATAAGAGATTAACTTATGCTCATGAATTCCACTTTGCCAACCTTGCCCACTAAAGGCTCCAGGATTAACTGCATGAATTTTCAAGCGTTTTAATATATCCATTAATTATCTCCATAGTAACCCGGGTACAATAAGACAGAACCCGGGAACAATAACCACAATACTCTCAGGTTATGCGTAATAGCGGCCAAAACGATTTTCCAGCACCGCAGACAAATGGAATTTTTCTTGTAGAACTAATCCCTTATATTCATTTTCTTGTCCGAGCACCAAATCAACTACTGAGCAAACACCAGAAGCGGTACTTATTTGAATTGCTGACCATTCCAGGCCACAAATTTCTTCCGGATAAATCTTCTTCACATAATTTTTTTCTGTCAGCTCACCTCGTTTCATTCCTTCAACAGAAACATAAACAATCACCAGATCTTGGTAAGTTTTAGGAATCGCATTTTCCAGAATACGTTTTAACGTAGGCCTATCTTGGTTTAATCGCAAGTCATTCATTAATAAACGCATCTTTGAGCAATGGCCAGGATAACGCATTGTTTTATAATTCATGGTTTGTACTTTGCCAGCGTGCATCTCGGCCAAACTTCCTAGTCCGCCAGAGGTATTAAACGCTTCATACTCGCACCCGTCGATTTGAATGGTTTCTAATCCTTCTAAAGGTGCCAAGGTTACTGCTTTTCCATATTTAATTGCATAACATGGATTGCCATACTCATTGATTACTCCATCAGTGGACCAGGTTAATGAATATTGCAGTGCGTTGTTTGCATTTTGTGGAAGAGCTCCTACACGTAATTTCACATGATGACACTCTTCAAACTCCTGCATGAGGCTATTTGCAGCAATGCTTATAAATCCAGGAGCTAATCCGCATTGAGGAACAAACGCCGTTTCTGCATCAAGCGCTATCGCTTTTACTGCTTCGGTAACGGCTGTATCTTCCGTAAGATCAAAGTAATGTGCTTTGGCAGCTTTTGCAGCTTCAGCAACATAAGTATTTAAAAAATATGGAAGACTAGAAATAACAGCCACGATATCATTCTTTTCCATATATGCTTGAGTTGACTGTTTATCTTGAACATCTAATGCGACTGTTTTAATTTTGGGTACTGCTTCCAACAGTCTTTTAACATCCGATCCATTAAAATCAATATCAACTAAATGGATCTGGTAAGAACCGCTTTCTGATAATAAACAAGCGATTAAGCTACCAATTTTCCCTGCACCAGTAATCATTACATTATACATTTAATCCCTCTCCCATTATAAAACGCAATCATCCTACACAAAATCTTGGGAGTTGAATAGTATTCCCTAAACTATATCCAAACAAATAACAATTTTTAAGAATCGTGTTATTTCATTTTTTGATGCATAATGTTTAAAAAGGACTATAGTAAAAAAATCTTGAATTCTCAAAGGGAGTTGTCATGAATAAATCAAAAAGGAAGTCTCCAAAATCCAACCATAAAACTCAAGACTCCTTATTAACCGAATCAGAAAAAACTGACTATGAAGGACTGAATTTCGATAAACTATTCCACACTACAATCAGCCAATTTTGCAACTGGTTATCACCAGGAGCGCTGATGATGTCTTTTGCAGACTGGCTAATTTATTTGCTTTTTTCTCCGGCACAACGAATTGATTTAAACAAAAATGCACTCAAAAAACTGGGGCAGTTACTATTATACATTCAACAACAAAGCCAGGGTAAATGCGAACCTTGTATCGAAGTCCGCCAAACCGATCATCGTTTCAAAAATGAATCTTGGTCTCAATTTCCATTCAATATATACAGTCAATCTTTTTTATTAACTGAAGAATGGTGGGATAATGCAACAACTCAACTTCGAGGAGTTTCCAAGCATCATGAGAATATTGTTAATTTTGTAACACGCCAAATTTTGGACATTTTTGCTCCGTCGAATATTCCCGGAATGAATCCAGAAATCATTGCTACCGCAATAAATGAACAGGGCATGAATTTTATCAAAGGATGGAATAATTTTATTGATGACATCAACCGATATCTGAATAACAAACCGCCAGCAGGTAGTGAGCAATATAAGGTAGGAACGAACTTAGCAGTAACACCTGGTAAAGTTATTTATAGAAATCATTTAATAGAACTTATCCAATATGAACCAACAACAGCAACAGTTCATCCTGAACCGATCTTAATCATTCCAGCTTGGATTATGAAGTACTACATACTCGATCTATCGCCTAATAACTCCATGGTGAAATTTTTAGTGGATAGAGGACACACTGTATTTATGATTTCCTGGAAAAATCCAACCTCTGAAGATAGAGACTTAGATTTTTCCGATTACGCAATACATGGAGTGATGGATGCATTAAAAGCAATTAATCAAATTATTCCGGAAGAAAAAATTCATACGGTTGGTTATTGTATCGGAGGCACTTTATTAACTATGGTTGCTGCAAAAATGGCAGCTAGTAATGACGACCGATTAAAAACGATGACTTTGTTTGCAGCACAAACCGATTTTCAGGATGCGGGCGAACTGCAATTATTTATTGATGAAAACCAACTCACTTACATTGAAGATATCATGTGGGAAAAAGGTTATTTGGAAGGTTCGCAGATGGCTGGTGCGTTTAGCATGTTAAGGTCAATAGATCTCATTTGGTCTCGTGTAGTTTATGATTATTTATTAGGTAAACGACAGAAAGTAAGTGACTTAATGGCATGGGATTACGATACTACTAGAATGCCGTACAAAATGCATAGCGAGTATCTACGTCGTTTGTTTTTAAATAATGACTTAGTTGAAGGACGTTTTAAAATTCTTAATGATAATATTAATCTTGCTGACATCACCGTGCCAATTTTTTCAGTAAGTACTATCAAAGATCATATAGCACCTTGGAAATCCGTTTATAAAATTCATTACTTCACAGATAGTGATATTACCTTTGTATTGACTAATGCAGGACATAACACAGGGATTATTAATGAACCGGGAAATCCTGGGCGCAGTTATCAAATGCTCACTCATAAATTAGATGATAAACATTTAGCACCTGAAGTTTGGTTAGAGAGAGCCCCGCATTTTAAAGATTCCTGGTGGCCAGCTTGGGAAAAATGGCTTAAAGAGCATTCCGGTACAAAAAAGAAACCACCAGCTCTAGGTAATCCTCAAAAGGATTTAAGACCGATTTGTGATGCACCTGGAACTTATGTTCTGAAAAAATAATAGAGTAAATTCTAGCTGGGTTAAAGCGAGGCGGAAACCAGAAAATATATGCTACATTACCCCTGGTTTCTGCTCCGTTTCCGCCAAGCTACAACAGGTGACAAGATTAAAATATTCCACTAATTCTTGACCTGAATAACGGACTCAATTATCTTATCATTTTATAATTTTTTAACAGCCATGAAGCAAACTGCTTTAGCCAATTCTATTCCATTAAATTCTTCAATGCATCTTGGCTATGTTAAATATTTCTTTGTATTTATAGCAGGCCTGCTTGCGCCTTTTGGTTTTGCCCCATTTCATATACCAGGATTGACCTTATTAAGTTTGGCATTTCTCTATTCGAGCCTGCAAAATTGCTCCATAAAGCAAGGCTTTTATCTAGGTTTTCTTTATGGAACCGGCTATTTCGGTTTTGGAGTTTCCTGGGTCATAGTCAGTATTCATGACTATGGGCAGCTCAATTATTTCTTTGCAGGGTTAGTAACTTTAATTTTCATTACATATCTTTCACTCTTCCCTGCCCTGGTTGCTTATCTGTATAAATCACTTGAACTAAACAATCGAAAACTGCTGTCCTTAACTCTATTCTGCGTTTTATGGTGTTTAAGTGAATATTGTCGTGCTACTTTATTTACCGGATTTCCCTGGTTACTAGTAGGTACCATCCTCATTGATACCCCAATTAAATACATCGCGCCTATTTTAGGCGTCTATGGACTAAGTTTGGTATGCACCTTTATTTCTACATTACTCACTTTAGCTGTTTCACAAAATTCTCAAAAACGTTATCACTATCTAATCGTAATTGTATTAATTATTATAAGTCCAATGTTGTGCAAAAATATTTCATGGTCTCATATCAAAAAAGAACCCGTGAGTATTGGCGCTATACAAGCGAATTTATCAATGCGCGATAAATGGGATGAAACTTTATTTTGGAATTTATTAAAGTACTATGAGAATGCAATTAATAAGCTCTTGGGAAAACAATTAATTATTTTGCCGGAGTCAGCCATACCACTTCCTGCAAGTTATTTGGATAAATATTTGCAAAAATTGAACAATAAGGCACTGAAAGCCAACAGCGCACTTATGGTAGGCATTTTACAGCCAACAGATGATAACGAAACGAATTATTACAATTCAGTAATTACGCTTGGGCAAGCTAAAGGAAAAAAACTTAAGCGTCAACTTGTTCCCTTCGGAGAGTACATTCCCAAACCCCTTGTTGCAATTAATCATTGGCTGAATTTACCCGAACCCAATTTATTACCAGGAAGAAGAAAACAGTCTCTAATTCGCATTGAAAATCATCCAATAGCAAGTCTTATTTGTTATGAGATTGCCTATCCGAACATTTTACGTGAACAAATGCCCAAAGCCCAATGGATCGTTTCAATTAGCGATAATGGCTGGTTTGGACACTCATTGGCTAGTTATCAACAATTACAAATGGCTCAAATACTTTCTTTGCTTACCGGTCGATATCAAGTAGTCGTCAATAACGATGGCTTATCGTCAGTAATTGATTCAAATGGGGATATAGTAGAAAGTCTTCCTCCATTTAGCTCAGGACTACTACAAAGTAATATATTTCCAGCAGAAGGTTTTACTCCTTGGATTATTTGGCATGAGTATCCATCTCTAATTTTTTGTTCAGTTTTTCTTATTTTTATACTATTTATTCAACTTCGTCGCTTATTCCAGCAATAATCTATTGCTGGCAGAGACAAGAGGAGTTATCCTTAGCGATTTAGAGTCACTTAAAAATTCGGACTATGGATAATACCTATATACCACAAGAAGTTGAGGAACAAGCTCAACAGTATTGGCATAAAAAACAATCATTTAATGTTTCAGAAGATTTAAACAGAGAGAAATTTTATTGCTTATCCATGTTCCCCTACCCGAGTGGAACATTGCACATGGGGCATGTTCGTAACTACACTATTGGCGACGTTATTGCTCGTTATCAGCGTGCATTGGGTAAAAATGTTCTGCAACCGATAGGATGGGATGCATTTGGTTTACCTGCTGAAAATGCAGCCATCAAAAATGGAATCCCCCCTGCTGAATGGACTAAAAAAAACATAGAGTCCATGAAAAAGCAGTTTTTACGTCTTGGGAATGCCTATGATTGGCGACGTGAAATTTGTACTTGCACACCTGAATATTATCGATGGGAACAATGGTTTTTTATTCGTCTATTTGAAAAAGGTTTAGTTTACAAGAAAAACGCTGTAGTAAATTGGGATCCAGTAGATCAAACCGTTTTAGCCAATGAACAAGTTGTTGATGGACGCGGTTGGCGATCGGGTGCACTTGTCGAGCGAAAAGAAATTTCACAATGGTTTATTAAAATTACAGCTTATGCTGATGAACTGCTCAGCTCTCTTGATACATTGGATGAATGGCCTGCACAAGTAAAACAAATGCAGCGCAATTGGATAGGTCGCTCCACTGGGACAGAGATTCATTTTAACGTCACTAATTATCCTAAACGCCTAAAAATCTATACTACTCGTCCTGATACTTTAATGGGTGCAACCTATCTTGCAGTCGCAACAGATCACCCTATCGCCAAAGAGGCAGCAACAACTCGTAAAGAAGTCAAAGAGTTCATCGATAGCTGCCAGGGCACTAAAATGGCTGAAGCAGAACTTGCTACCATGGAAAAACGAGGTGTGGACACAGGTATGACCGCAATCCATCCCATAACTGGTGAAGAACTACCAATATGGGTGGCAAATTTTGTACTCATGCAATACGGTTCTGGCGCAGTAATGTCAGTTCCAGCACATGATCAAAGAGATTGGGAATTTGCACAAAAATATCAATTACCTATAAAAGAAGTCATACATCCTACAAATGGAACAAAACATGATCTAAGCAAATCTGCTTATACTGGGGAAGGAACATTGATTCATTCTGGTCAGTTTGATGGATTAAGCTCTTCTCAGGCAGTTGAGACCATAACTGCTTTCCTTGAGGAACATGATACAGGAAAAGCAACAATCAACTATAGATTGCGTGATTGGGGTGTATCAAGACAAAGATACTGGGGTACCCCTATTCCCATGATTTTATGCGAACAATGCGGTACCGTTCCAGTTCCAGATGAAGATCTTCCTGTTGTTTTACCAGAAAATGTAACATTTACAGGTACAGGCTCACCACTTGCTCAATGCCCAGAATTCGTGAATGTAAGTTGCCCCAAGTGCGGCCAAGATGCCTCTCGTGAAACAGATACTTTTGATACGTTTGTTGAATCGTCCTGGTATTATGCGCGTTTTGCATGTAAAGGCCAGGAAAATGCCATGCTTGATGACCGAGCGAAATATTGGACTCCTGTAGATCAATATGTTGGTGGTATTGAACATGCTGTGATGCATTTACTTTATGCTCGGTTTTTTCACAAGTTAATGCGAGATGAAGGCTTAGTTAATTCAGATGAACCATTTAAGGCGCTGTTAACTCAAGGAATGGTTTTAAAAGATGGGCATAAAATGTCTAAATCTGTGGGTAATGTCGTCGACCCCAACCATCTGATTGACACCTATGGTGCGGATACAGCACGTTTATTCGTTATGTTTGCTGCGCCTCCAGAGCAATCGTTGGAATGGTCAGATGCTGCTGTAGAAGGTGCGCATCGTTTTCTAAAACGAATTTGGACCTTTGCCTATCAGCATCAAAATATGTTTATTGAAGTCAATGATATCATTCTAAGTGGCAATGGACATGTTAATTGGCAGCAAGCAGAAAGCCGTTTAAAGAAATCACGCCATGTTGTGCATCAAATTCTCGCACAAGCAACTCATGATTATGATCGTAATCAATTCAATACCGTTGTTTCAGGTTGTATGAAGCTATTTAATGAACTATCCAGTTACTCCATAGAAACTGAAGAAGATAAGTTCTTTATTCATTCAAGCATGAGTATACTGTTGCGATTGCTGGCTCCTATAACGCCTCATATTACACATCATATATGGCAACAATTAGGTTTTGAAAAAGCAATTATTGATGCTAATTGGCCAAGAGTAGATAAAGGCGCCCTAAAAACCGATGAGGTAGATTACGTAGTTCAGGTTAATGGAAAACTGCGAGCTCAATTTACCGCTGGTGTGGATACAGCAGAAGAGCTATTAATTGCTACAGCAAAAGAACATGTAAAAGATTTTCTGGCCGATAAAACAGTCAAAAAAGCTATCGTTGTTGCACACAGGCAATTAATTAACTTGGTTGTTAGCTAATGAAATTCAATTACTCTGATATGTCTAATGTTCCGCATCGGCTTCATGGACAGCCTGCGGGACGGTCACAATATCAATTTGTGACGTTACGTTGTATGTTGCCTATGCTACTGATGTTGTTGCTTTCAGCTTGTGGCTTTCATCTACGTGGCATTAGTAATGTACCTAATTGGCTTAATAACGTAGCCATTATTTCTGAAAATAATGACAAACAGTTTGTCTCGATATTGCAATCCCGACTTGAGGGATCCAAAATTGATGTGAATCCTGATCCCGCTCAAGCCAAGTATTGGCTTATTATTGACGAAGTGAATTTAAATCAACAAATTATCAGTATTGGTGCAAGTACAAATCCTAGACAGTATACGATAACATTGACTGTATCATTCGTATTGAAAGCTCGCTCAGGTCAAATTTCAGATACACCAGAACAAATAAATGTTTCTAGAGAGCTTACACTAAATAATGACCGAATTTTAGGTTCTAAAGATGAAGAAAGCATTTTAATTGGAGAAATGAAGCAAGATGCGGTAACCCAAATAATTTATCGACTTAGCCATCTACAAAAACCTCCACTTAGCTAAGAAAGGGAGTGTCTTGAGTAAGGAAAAAGCTACACGTACACATTACACACTCAAGTTAAAATGATCATGCAAATCAGACAACAAATGCTTGCCCAGCAAATACAAAAAAAGATTGCACCGCTCTATATGATTATCGGGCAAGATAATTACTTGTTGGAAGATTCGTTAGCTACCATAAAATCAACCATTAAAAAGAATTATAATTGTGATGAAAAAATTATATCCATTCAGTCAGCAGAAGATTGGAATGGAGTCAAAGAAGAGGCAAACAGTTATTCTTTATTTTCGGAGATTGTATTTTTAAATATTTTTTATGATAAGAAGTCAATTGATGCCACCGGAAAGAAAATTTTAACTGAATACCTCAACTCGATTAATTCACGTTGCTTTATCGCTATTAGAGCACCCAATGTACCCGCAAAACAATTGCAATGGTTATCTTCTCACGAACATGTCGTGCTTATCCTGGCTTATCCACTTAATTCAGAAGCAGTAAAAAGCTGGATAGCCATGCAGTTAAAGAAAAACTCTATGAATTATGATCCTCAGGTTCCCGATTTAATTCATCAATACACTCAGGGAAATATGTTAGCTTGTTCCCAAGTCATTGAAAAAATTGCCTTGTCCAGTATCCCCAATTGCAAAATTGAGACACAACATGTACTGGAACACTTATCCGATCAATGTGACCATGATCTATTTGAATTAGTAGATGCTTGCTTGCTTGGTCAAGGTGACAAAGCAATTCAGATTTTACGACATGCCGCCAATAACAAAACAGAGGCAACTTTAGTCTTATGGTTACTAAGCCAAGAAATAAGATTAATCATGCAGCTGACTTATTTAATAGAACAAAAAATTGATATTCAAAGTGCTTGCAGCCAATTAAAGATTTGGCCTCAACGCATCAATCTCTATAAGGCATGTTGTAATCGCCTCAATAAAACCATGTTGCAACAGCTCCATCGATACTGCTATTTAATCGATGAACGAATTAAATCCACCAACCAATCTACTCAGGTATGGAGCTCCCTCGAAAACACTACTCTTTCACTTTGTTTAGGTAAATTAATAGGTGATACATGCATAGCATAGCTATTTTTGGTGGTACATTTGATCCCATACATAATGGCCACTTGCAAGCCAGTATCACCATACAGAACTATTTTAAATTTGATTCCTATATTTTTCTCCCTTGCAAAATACCAACTATAAAACCACCATCTCTGGCTAATAATGCTCAAAGAATAGAGATGATAAACCTGGCAATAAAAGATATACCAGACTTTAAGCTTGATTTACGCGAGATAAAACGTGATACCCCATCATATATGGTTGAAACTTTGCTGAGTTTCAGGTTGGAATATCCTAATGCATCCATAACATTAATTATCGGGCATGATGCTTTTCTATCATTACCTCATTGGTATCAATGGGAGAAAATCATTACGCTGGCTAATTTGTTAGTCATCAATAGAGTTGAGTTTGCTGATCAGCCTACCCCAGAGATCATGCGAAAATTTTTGAAAAAACATCAAAGTAAAAGCAAAAAGGAACTTCTGAGGACTCAAGCTGGAATCGTTTTTCTATTTGATGCAGGTCATTATGAAATTTCTTCTACTTCTATTCGGGAAGAAATAAAAAAGGGAGCTGAAGTTAAAAACAAGCTCCCCTACGCAATCTATGAATACATCAAGTCTCAGGAATTATATCGATAAGTTTAAATGACTCGTTTACTGATACAGTCTGTTTTGCTTTATTAATTAGTCCAGGTAAATATCCAGAAACCCAACTGATAACAGGTAACAGCTGATTATAAACTCTAGAACTTTGAACATATTGCTGATAAGGAATAGAAGTCATACTGAGCACTGCGAAAATAAGCGATAGAATAAAAACACCACGAGCAAAGCCAAAACCACCGCCTAAAACTTTGTCCATAGCACCTAGGCCACTTCCCTTTAAAAACAGACCTAATATTGCATTAGCGATACCGCCAGCGATTAAAACGCCAAGCACAACACCAATAAAGCCAATTATTGAAAGAATTGATTGATCTTGTATATAAGGTTGCAGCCAAGGATTCAGACTGTTTGAATAGTTGTACCCGGCCCAAACAGCTAAGATCCATACTCCTAAAGCAATAAACTCTTTAATGAACCCTCTTAATAAGCCAGTAATAGTGGATAAACCAATAACGATTATTAAAATTATATCAACCCATTGAAATTGCATGATTAGCTAACTCCGGTATTGACTATGAAACCATTCAACTGCATGGCGCTTGCTAATTGAACTTTTAATTTCATTACATCATTTTTAACAGGTGAGTGTCCGGCATAAACTTTATAAATCGAACCTTGTCTTCCAGTAATTTTGACGTAATTTGCCTTATACCCCTTGCTACGTAATTTACTTACCAAAGCTTGAGCATTAGCCAATCGTGAAAAAGAAGCCAATTGAACAGCATAAATACTCTGTTTGCGCAATGAACCTCTGTTATTTGCTTGAGCAACTGTCGGTTTTTTAATCGTTGCAATATTTACTTTTGCAGCCGGTCTAACTGGTTTAGCTTGTATAGCTGGTTTAGCTGGTTTAGATACAGTTGCTACATTTATTTGTTTTTTAACAACATTTTTAGCAGCATTACTTAAAGCTAACTCAATTGGTTTAGCTACTTCGTCTACCTTAGGTACAGAAGTTGCTTTAGCAACAGAAACAGCTGCATCATCAGCTACTTGAATAGATTGAATGAAGTCTTCTTTACCAAGGTCTGATCCCTTATGCTCTGCAGCAGGAGGAATTTGAACCTTAGCCACTTTTATAGTTTCAAACATTTCCTTTTCATCAGTCATCACTACATTAGGGCTAGTTGGTTTAGGAGGTAACTGTACATTTACACTGAAATTATTTTCAAGGCGCTGGCTTGATTTTTTCATCATTGCGGGCAGAAAAATTGCTCCTAATGATAAAACAACAGCCACACCAACCAAACGATGTTTTAGCTTTTCATCAATTACTAATTTCATTGAATCTCCTATTAGCCATTACATGACTCACAGTAAAAAAAGACCCATAAACAACAATTAAGTCACCAGGTTTAGCTTGTTTCAACGCTGTTTCAAAAGCTATAAGCGGGCTATTATAACAAATTTCCACAGGAATTTCTGCATTCTTAAAGAATGTGAGCAATAAATCCTCACTAGCAGCACGTTTGTTATGCAATTGTGCCGGATACCAATGATCAATACAATCCTTTAATGGCATAATAAGCCCTAAAATATCTTTATCCTTCAATGCTGAAAATACAGCATGAACTTTTGCTTTTTTCATCGTGCGTAACGTATTTGCGAGCAATTTTGCCGATTGAGAATTATGAGATACATCAAATATAGTGCTCACTGTATCTTTATGCAATTGCAAGCGACCAGGAATAAAAATACGTTGCATAGCAATTTGAAAATGGTTATGCGTCACAGGTAAATAATGTGCCAGTAAAAGACAAGCAGTAATTGCAGCAGCCGCTGATTTTAGCTGAATAGAAGGTTTCGGTAGCCCATAAATTGAAGAAAGCTTAAGCTGATTGTTGTAATGGAGATTCCAGGTAGAATCTTGCTCTTGAATTGAAAATTCTTGTCCCCAAAAATAAGTAGGAACAACAAGTTGTTTTGCTGTATCTGTGACTGACGTGGGGGGATGGACATCCGCGTAAATAAACGGTTTACCGGAACGAAGGATGCCCGCTTTCTCATATCCAATTGCTTCAAGCGTATTACCCAGGTAATCCTGATGGTCAAAATCTATGGTAGTAATAATGGATAGTTCTGCATCAACGATGTTCGTAGCATCTAAACGCCCCCCTAACCCAACTTCTAGAATAATGACGTCCAATTGCATTTTTCTGAAATGCCACAATGCTGCCAAGGTAGTCATTTCAAAATAAGTTAATATGGTTTCTCCTCGAATTTCTTCAATAATACTAAAGGCCTGACACAAGTCCTCATCAGAAATAGGAGTTAGATTGACGCGAATGCGTTCGTTAAAATGCATAAGATGTGGTGACGTATAAGCACCTACTTTATATCCGGCAACATGATAAATTGTTTCAAGGGCAGTAACTGTTGATCCTTTTCCATTAGTACCACCTACAGTAATAACGGGGCAACCTGGAAGTTGCAGAGATAATTTTTTTGCAACTTCCATAATACGTGTTAAGCCAAGCTGTATTTCATGAGTAGTTCTAGTTTCCAAATCGTGTAGCCACTCATCAACGGACCTCTTTCGAAACGCTACCATAGATAAAGATTACTCCATTGTTACAGTATTCAGACTCTCATATGACATTGCACATACTTCAGTCGTGTATCCTCGCACTTCTCTCTATAGCATGCTTCGTGGACGGTTTAATACGAGACTGCTTTGGCAATTGAATCCCCTGCTCCCTTGCGTGTCAATTTAGATATCAACTCAGAAACAACTGGACGGATATCTTTTCGTTCCAGAATCATGTCAATATGGCCATGTTCTAACAAAAACTCACTCCGTTGAAATCCCTCGGGTAAGGTCTGCCTTACAGTTTGCTCAATAACTCTTGGACCAGCAAAGCCAATTAAGGCATTAGGTTCAGCAATAATCACATCACCAAGACTTGCAAAACTCGCAGAAACTCCACCCATAGTCGGATCAGTCAGAACCACTATAAAAGGCAAACCGATTTCAGCAAACTGGGCAAGAGCGGCTGACGTCTTTGCCATTTGCATTAAGGAAAAAAGTCCTTCTTGCATACGTGCGCCACCGCTGGCAGTAAAACAAATATATGGTCTTTGCTCTTTTGTCGCTACTTCAATTGCACGAACAAATTTCTCTCCGACAGTAGCGCCCATGGAACCACCCATAAAATTGAACTCAAAGGAGCCAACAACTACAGGTTGTTGTAATAACGTCCCTTTTACAATGATCAAAGCTTCTTTCTCGCCAGTTGCTTTTTGAGCTTGCACGATTCTGTCTTTATATTTTTTTGAATCTCTAAACTTTAATCGATCTTGGGGCTCTAGTGATGCAGCAATTTCTTCCTGGCCTCCCTCATCAAGAAATTGCTTAATTCGGACTCGTGCAGATATTCTGTGGTGAAAGTTACAGGATGGACAAACCATTAAATTTCTTTCTAATTCTGTACTATAAAGAACTTCATTACACCCTGAACATTTCAGCCATAAACCTTCGGGAACTCCTTTTTTTTGAGAAGAGTCCGTACTGACTCGTGAAGGTAATAGTTTTTTAAACCAACTCATAATTGGAACCTAAGATTATAAAATCATAATATTATACACAGAAAAAAATATTCTTAAATGCACATTGACTTGGATCGAGATTTTTCTCAGAACCCGAGGTGGAACACTATTTCAAAATCCAGCCCCGAATTTCTCTAGGATGCACCCAGGCTTGTATCTTGAATCTGTAAGTATTGCATTTCTCATTTTGGCAATAAGAAACCACAATTTAGGTCCTTCAGCATGAAAAAACAAATTGAACAAAAAATACAACACTCTCATTTTAATAAATAAATTCTCTCTTTTTTTGAAAAATAGCATGCATAAACCTAAAGTTTTTCGTAGTGCGTCCGATAACTTTTATGCGTACGGTAAATTCGCCATTAAAAAGGAATTTACCAATTTACAAATGTCCCAAACCAGGGATTTAGGTCTGAGGAGACTATAACTATGGCTCAAATTATTAATACCAACGTACCGTCGCTAGTTGCTCAACGTAACTTGTCCAAATCAAGTAACGCTATGGCTACTGCGATTCAAAGGTTATCATCTGGTTTAAAAATTAATAGTGCTAAAGATGATGCTGCAGGATTAGCAATTGCAACAAATATGACATCTCAAATTCGCGGTATGGATCAAGCTGTAAAAAATGCTAATGATGGTATTTCACTGGCACAAGTTGCTGAAGGTGCGATGCAAGAATCGACGAATCTTTTACAACGTATGAGAGAGTTGGCGCTTCAATCTGCGAACGGAACCTACAGCCAAGGCAACCGTCAATCATTACAAAATGAAGTAAATAATCTTCTAAGTGAAATGGACCATATTGCTTTAAGTACGCAATTTAATGGTCAAAGCATTTTGAATGGATCTTATACCAATGCTTCTCTTCAAATTGGTTCAAATGCTGGTGAAACTCTTTCGTTTTCGATAAACAGTATTGCATCTTCGACAATAGGTAGCATTGCTTATCAACAAGGTAGCACAGTAACAGGTAATGCTGCTGCTGATATTACTGTTGCTCTTGGTACCAGCTCAGCAATCAGCATTAGCTCTTCTGCAAACTATGTAGGCACAGCAACCGGCCAAGACAGTTCATCTGCATATGCCAAAGCGGCAGCGATTAATGCAGCAGGTGTTCCTGGTTTAACAGTAACGGCATCAACTAGTGGTAGTGCAACTGTTGGAGCTATCGGTGGAACCGCAGCTGATACTTATAACTTGAACATTAATGGTGTTGATATATTTACCAACCAGGACGTATCCACTGCAATGACCAATACCGACCTTCTGGATGCAATCAATGCGGTAAGTAGTCAAACCGGAGTAGTGGCTTCACTAAATGGTGGTAGCATGACTTTAACTGCGGCCGATGGAAGAAACATTGCAGTAACTGAAAGTGGTACCGGATTTACTGCTGGTACTGATGGACTCACAGTTGCAGCCGGTTCATTTGCTTCTACCTTACGTGGAAAGCTCACCATGAGTGCGGCTCAAACCATTACTTTGGGTGGAACTGTAGCTGATATTGGCTTATCAAGCACAATCAGCCTGGATACCAATGGGGTCAATAGCATTGACATTACAACTCAATCTGGTGCAGAACAAGCTATACTGAGAATTAGCTCTGCTTTAGATAGCGTTACCAATAACAGAGCTGCATTAGGTGCTTTGCAAAACCGACTTGATGCTACGGTAGCTAACCTGCAAAACGTATCTGATAATATGTCTGCTGCGCGCAGCCGTATTCAAGATACTGATTATGCAGCAGAAATGGCGAGTTTAACTAAAAACCAAATCCTGCAACAAGCAGGAACAGCAATGTTGGCCCAAGCAAATGCAATGCCACAATCTGTTCTTTCCTTGTTAGGATAGTTGTAAAGGTAAAAAACCGAAATGCGGCGCTTGCCGCTTTTCGGCTTATTTATGTCCCAATGATTAAGGGTACCAATCAAGGGAAAGGAGTTAAAAAATGACTATGGAATCGATACCTCCAGCAAACAATAAATTGCTACAAACAGATTCAGTCAAACTAAATGATAAAAACATTAAACCTGTGACAAAATGCGCCACATCAGCTTTGAATCTAGATATAGATACAAAGCAAGCCATAGATCACACCACCGGCCTTTTGCAAACTATAGTCACCGAAAAAATCTCAGACAAAATAATCCGCAAAATACCCTCCGACGAGTATTTGCATTTACTAAACTTGCTTGATGGGATTATTAGTGGTTCTATAGACAAACATGTTTAATGCAATTTATGGATAAAACGTAATTTCATTGAAATTACGAGAACAAATAAGGGAATATTATGGGCCTATCAACTCCAGGCATTGGGTCAGGTTTGGATATTAAAGCAATGGTCGAAAGCATGGTGAAAGCCGATCTCATGCCTCTACAATTGCGACATGATAAAAAGCTTAACTCCGTTACTACCGAATTATCTGCTTTTGGGCAACTAAAAAGTGCCATGTCCAGCTTTCAAACAACACTCGATTCCCTATCTCATGCCAGTGAGTTTAATAAAATGAATTGCTTGCTCAGCGAAACTGGATATGTTTCTGCTTCTCTTACCGGACAAGCAATTGAAGGCCTATATCAAATTAAAGTGAACCAATTGGCCCAGTCACAAAGCCTTGTAAGTAACTACTTCACTAGCAACAGTTCTTCAATAGGTAGTGGTAGCATCACTATAAATTTTGGTACATACAGTAATAATAATTCAACGTTTACACAAAATACTGATGTGTCTCCAGTAACAATTAACATCAATTCAGGAAATGACAGCCTTACTGCAGTTTGCGATGCAATTAATGCTGCAAATGCTGGTGTTACAGCATCAATTGTACAAGACAGCATCGGTTCAAGATTGACCCTCACCTCATCGCAAACAGGTGAAAAATACGCAATGCAAATTACAGGTAGTCTAGCTGCTTTGAATTATGATCCCACAACGAATAATGCCTCACTAACTCAAACTATGGCTGCTCAAAACAGCCAAGTGCAAATTAATGGCTTGCTTCTGAGTGAAAGTAATAATCAATTTAAAAATGCGATTACTGGAGTCACTCTCGACTTACAACAGGCCGATCCTGCAACTACAGTCACCCTAACAGTAAAAAAGGATGTAGAACATCTAAAAGGTTTAATTAATGATTTCGTCAAAAAATACAATGATTTTCTTAATTTCATCACCACTTTAACTGGTTTCGATATGGAAACTAGAAAAAGAGGTGTTTTGCAAGGCGACGATAAGTTAAGGGCATTAAAAACAAACTTATATAACCTGGCCACTAACCCATTAACTACTGTTGGCTCAATTAAAAGTCTTGCTGACTTGGGGATTACCAGCGATAAACATGGATTATTAGAAATTGATCCCGAATTGTTTGACGATGCGATTAATAATAATTATCAAGATATCAGCAATTTATTTGCAAAAAAAATAACTGCCACTGATCCAAATATTAAAATTAACTCCGTTGATACTGAAGTTGCTGCAGGAGCATATAACGTTATTTTAAACGAATATACTCCTGGAGTGAGTATGGCTGGTAGCATAGGAGGCATTTTAGCCACCTCAACAGATGGAATTACTCTAAATGGCACTGGTGACTTTAATACATTATCGATTGATGTAATTTCAGGACTCGTTGGGAATCGAGGGCAAATTATTGTCAGTGATGGATTAGCCTCAATGATTGATAGTTATTTAGAGTCACTGGTGGATGAAGATGGCGAAATTGCTGAAAGAATCGATCGTTTAAATACTCAAGCAAAACAATTGGACGAAATGCAAGAGCGCATAAACGAGCGCAGCATCACTCTTGAACAAAGATACTATAGACAATGGAATGCCGTAGATCTCTTAATCTCACAGATGCAAAACACCAGCAATACGCTTACTCAAATTTTGTCGAATCTACCGAAATTCAAAACCAAATGATTGGAGTATTATTGATGAAAAATTCTTATCAACAAGTTATAAATCAATATAAGACTATTGAATTAAGAACTCGTATTGATGCAGCCTCACCCCATGAACTAATCAATTTGTTATTACAAGGGGCAAGAACTCATATTGCCACAGCCCAAGGCAATATTGATCGAAGTGAAATTCAAGAAAAAGGAGAACATATTAGTAAAGCACTAAGTATTATCGAAGGCTTAAAAACCAGTTTAAATCATGAACAAGGCGGCGACATAGCAAAGAACTTACTCCAAATATACATGCATATTGAATATTTGCTGTTAAAGGCCAATCTTAATAATGACAAGGAACTATTAGCTCAGTCCAATTCATTGCTGGCACAAGTGCATGAAGCTTGGCAAAAAGTTTCTCCAAACCATTCAGAATCAGATGCGTCAGCTTCCTCCTAATATTATTGACCTATAATCTAGCGAGAAGCATGTTGGAGTCAACGCCTTGAATGCACTTTCATTGTGCTCAAGGCTACAATTTTTATATTTTCAACTGAGCCCAGTTGGGTTTAATTCTTTTGATTTTTCATTACGAACCAATTGTTCAAAAACCTCCTGGGGCGTTGTTATTGATTATCAATTTGCTCCACCTTGATGACAGGGTCATCAACATCATATCGTTCCGCCAATATCGGCAATGCAAACTAGAGATGAATTTTACTGAATTTCTTGATTGCAGGCATCGAAAAACTCTCTTAAAAGCATAGACATAAAAATCTTTCTTCAATTATGTTCATAGCGCCAAACGCCATCCCAATGAGCAGGCGATGTGTTTTCTAAAATTCGACAGCGTTCAATATATACTGAGGCCAATTGATCTCCTGGGTAGGCAGGAGTAAGCCTCATAAAAGCTTTGATACTTTTTTCCCAAAGGCCTTTTTGATATAGGGAAAATGCTTCAGTAAATTCTTCTTTGTGTTGCTTAAGATTTTCAAGATCTTGAGCAGTGATTAGTTCATAAATCGCGATGCTTTTCCGTTTACCTCGTACAGCAACCTTATCTAATAAGCGAAAAGGGAATTTTTCAGATACGTGGGTGAACGTATCATGGCTCACAATAATTTGAGTATAATAATTTTTATTAATTGATTCCAAGCGGCTTGCTAAATTCACTGAATCACCTAAGGCCGTATAACTAAGTCTGTCTTCAGAGCCTACATTACCAATAATGGCCTCACCGGTGTGAATACCAATTCGGATATTAAATTCAGGAAACTCTTCTCTCTTATGCTTTTGATTTAACTTTTTAATACGTTCTTGCATCGCTCTGGCTGTTTCACAAGCATGAAATACATGTTGTTCATCTTTTACAGGAGCATTCCAAATGGCCATAACTGCATCACCAATGTATTTATCAAGTGTACCTTCATGTTGAATCACTACTTCAGTCATACACTGAAAATAATCAGATAAATAAGTCATCAATTTTTGAGGAGAAGTTGATTCTGAAATTGTTGCAAAATTCTGGATATCAGAAAATAAAATGGTAGTTATTTGATTTTGGCCGCCAACCTCGGCGACTTTTCTAGTACGCACTAATTTTTTGACTAAAGAACGAGGAACATAACGCTGAAAAGAGGTTAAACTTGAGCGTAAGGTAAATAACGCTCGATCCAAATAACTCACTTCTTTAATCATAGTTTTTAGCAATGGCCTTGAGCCAAGATTAAACATCCTGATTTTTTTTGCCTCTTCAGCTAATTGAATGATAGGAGTTGATATTCGCTGTGAGACGATACGAACTAACATTACGCCAATAAATAAAACGAAGATAGTTAAAAGGATATAACCTTTGCTTAACTTTTGAAGAGGTGCTATCGCATCATATTCAGGGGTAATGATGATAATATGCCAAGGTCCAGCCCCCGATTTATTGAATATCGGTTGGTATGAGTAAAAATATCTTTGATGTTCATACACATAAGAGTTTTTTATTGGATGAAAATCATTAACTCTTAGTAAATCTGATGGAATATCAAGCTTCTTTATCAAATCAGGATCTAATTTTTTTCCCCGAATGTCCTCGTGACGTCGGGGATCACGAAAAGCGATGATGTTTGAATCATTATTAATGACATAAATCATCGTGTTTTTCGTCAATTCCAGTTCGTTGATAAATTGTTGTAGCCCATTGATTGTTAGTGCAATTGCAACAACCCCTTTTAGCTTTTTATTTTTATCGTATATTGGAGCAGCAACAGTGACACCAGGCTTTTTACCGAACAGATAAAATTTATATGCATTAGTCCATATAGGTTTTCCATTTTGTACAACTTCTTGGTACCAAGGACGACTTCTTGGATCATAGCGACCGGTAATCGATTCTTTTTTAACTATTTTCCCTTGTTTATCCAACTCATAATGAATATTAGCAAAAGGTGGTTTGGAGTTAACTATGTGGATTAATTGAAGTCCTATTTTTCCTTCTCTATTTATATTAAAAAAATCACCATTCGCTGCACCATAATGAATCATAAACATTTCGGGGTTATATCGGATTGTTTCAAAAAGAAATTGCCCAAATAACTTCTGATTATCTGGGTCAATAATATCATTACCAATCGCATCTCTTATTTCAATTAAACTATGGTTTAAAGGGTCTAAATAGACATGAAATCGTTCTTTAACCAGCAAAGATGTTTTTGCAATTAAATCCTTTGCACTATTGTTGAGAACTTTATTGAACGCCAGATAATTAATACCAATGATAGTAAAACCTACCAGACTTAACAAAAAAATAAATAAGGTAATAATACTAGTGCGTATGCTAACTTTAAAATTACTAGCCATAATTTTTCAACATGTTAATTAGAGTCTATTGACATTTCATTTAATTCCACCTAAATCCTGCACTTTATGAGTGGAAACGATACAGAGTCACACTAAAATGTACCTATTTTTAAATCGGCCTTTACTGGTTTTCGCGCATAAAGCACGCAACGTACGCTAATGAAGAAATTGTCAACAGACCCTAGAAAATTAGGAGGCATCTCGATGATTATAGACTATCTCATATATTGATTTTTTATGTTGCTTCCTTGTAAATTGAGCTCTATTTACTCTAGGCATCTTGCCCTATCTTTGCTGGCGACTGAGGCTTTTTTTCGATTAAAGAAATTAAAGCACCTAGAAAGATTCTATCCTAAATTTAACTGAATATTCCATGAAAAAGTAACGAGAGAACATTTTATCTTAATCGAAGTGGCATCACCTATTTGATTGGATTCATCCTTGAGCCAACAAGATGTAAATTAATAATCTGCTTAAAGCGCAGCATTTCAAGCTTACTCTTGGTATCATGTAAGGGAATCGTATTTATTTTAAACTTTTTTAAGTGTTTACCTCATTGTTCATCTCGCCATTCCAGCTAAGGCCATTAGCTATTTTTTCATAGCACCACAAGTACACCATCTTCATGAGTTATGAAAAACTCAGGTTATAAATGCACAATAAAACAACTCTTTAACCAAGCAATAAGTTATAAAAATTATAGGTTAATTAAGTTAATAATATAGAGCTTATATAATTTTAAAGTTATTTTTTAAAGTGTCGCTATAGAGAGTACAACAGCTTAAATTGAGATCATTTATGAAACTTATGATATCAATGACAGTCTCTATATACTTATTGACAATGAGTCAGCTCGCTCTCGGCCATACGCGATACGGTGAAACTCTATGTAATTCACCAGATTACTTTTGCATGAAAGTTAAAAATGGCGAAAGTTGGGATAATTTGTTTCCTAATGCTGAAGAGCGAGACATGGTGCGACGAATTAATCGTATGAATGTCTCATTACGCCCAGGAATGACTATTGCTGTCCCCAAAAACATCGATCGCTTGACAATCTATGATGTTTCACCCTTCCCTAGATATATTGACTCCGAAGGAGAAAAAACAATTTATGTAAGTCAAAAAAAATTAGCGTGGGCTGCATACGATCAAGATGGTGAACTACTCTGGTGGGGGCCTATTTCATCAGGAATAGGAAAGTGCACTGGTGTTATTGGGGGGTGTAGTACACCAACAGGTTCTTTTCGAGTAATTCGAAAACAAGATATAGACTGTGTTTCCACTGTATTCCCGAGAAGAGCTGATGGTAATGATGGTGGCGCTCTAATGCCCTATTGCATGCATTTTTTCAGAGGCTATGCACTGCATGGCAGTTATGAAGTACCCGGATACAGAGCAAGTCACGGTTGTGTCAGGATGTTTATTGAGGATGCCCGCTGGCTTAATGAAGAATTTATTGACCTGCCGGGTGATGGTATGAAAGGTACTCGCGTAGTGATTGATCCGGCTGATTACTCAAATGAGTAGTAGACAATTTATGTACAATCTGTTAATATTTTATATGGTGAAATTTATACGTTTGTGTGATAACGTTGACCGTTGACTTTGCGATATAAAAAAACTGCATTACAAGTGATGTAGGGTTTTGGCAACCTAACCCTATGAGGCTTTTCCCAGTTTTATTCACAATACATACTTCGCATACTCACAAAATGAAATTTTAGAGTGCGCCAGAGTAAGGAAGAAGCGCAGGTTGAGAAAATTAAATACGAGCATCTTTTTGCGATTGAAGAATGCCTTAGATGATTGGCCGGGATAATACTAAGCCCTTACTTTATGACTGAAGTAGTTTATAAAAGATCAATTCCATGTAGATGAATTTGGAGAATTATAAAAGCATGACATATTACAATACACAGTCCGAATCAGTAGCTAATTTCAGGATACAATCAATAATGCCTTGGATGGTATGGGGCTTGGGTTGTTTATTTTATTTTTATGAATGTCTTTTACAAGTGTCTCCCAGTGTTATGAGTAACGAATTAATGAGAGATTTCGCAGTTACCAGTCAAACATTGGGAATTCTATCTGGTGTCTATTTCTATTCCTATGCAGCAATGCAATTACCTGGTGGCGTGTTAATGGACTATTTTGGTCCACAACGATTGTTAACTCTAGCGACCATTGTTTGTGCTGTGAGCACTATCGCATTCGGAATGACTGATAACTTCTTTATGGCCTGTGTAGCTCGATTGATGATAGGCTTTGGTTCAGCTTTTGCCGCCGTAGGTACTATGAAACTCGCTGCAAATTGGTTTCCAGCACAACGTTTTGCCTTGCTTACTGGCCTCATGGTTACCTTGGGAATGTTAGGAGCAATTGGTGGTGAAGCACCTTTAGCATTATTAATTGATAACTTTGGCTGGCGTAACAGCATGCTCATTATGGGAACCACTGGCCTTGTTCTTGCTGTCCTGCTTGTTGCTATTGCTAAAGATACTCCCGAAAAGCAGGAAATATCTCATCATCCAGTTGAAGAGGAACGCGTAATACCCAGCTTATTAACACTAATAAAAAACAAGCAGCTTTGGTTAGTTGCTTGCTATGGTGGTCTAATGTATATGGCAACCCCGGTTTTTTGTGGACTGTGGGGTGTTCCCTTCTTGATGACCAAAATGGCGATCACCAAGACAACCGCAGCAAATTATATTTCTCTAGTGTTCATCGGTTGGGCAATTGCCAGCCCCTTATGGGGAATGTTTTCAAATCGTATTGGTTTACGCAAGCCACCTATGTACATAGGATGCATTGGGGCACTTATCTGTTCTACGATTTTAATTTTTGCTCCAATTAGTAATGAAATATATATGGAAATTTTACTTTTTGCATTTGGTATTTTTTCCGCAGGCTTTTTACCTGCATTTACTGTAGCTAAAGAATTATGCAATAAAAAATCTGTCGCTACAGGTTTAAGTTTTATGAACATGATGAATATGATAGGTATTGCATTGGCACAACCACTCATTGGTTTCATCCTTGACCGGATGTGGAAAGGAGAGCTGAATGGAAATGTTCGAGTGTATCCATTAGCAGCTTACCATACCGGACTTGCTATTATTCCAATAGGGATGCTTATTGCCTTAATTATTTTACCAAAAATTAAAGAAACTTATTGCCAAAGTGTACATTAATGAAATAATACGACACTTCCTGGGATATAGTCGCCTGGGTACAGTAAAGCGGAACCCGGGTTCCCCTGTTACCTTCACTCGGGCTACACATTTTTAAAGTAGATTTGATATGGCTAAAAAATTATACATCAAAACCAACGGCTGCCAGATGAATGAGTACGATTCAACTAAAATGGCAGAAGTTTTGTTGCAATCGCATGGCTTAGTCAAAACGGAAAACGTTGAAGAAGCAGATGTAATATTGCTCAATACATGCTCTATTCGTGAAAAAGCACAAGAGAAAGTTTTTTCTCAATTAGGCCAATGGCGTGAATATAAAGCAAAAAACCCGCATGTAGTGATTGGCGTTGGTGGCTGCGTTGCAAGTCAAGAAGGCGAAGACATCATTAAAAGAGCCCCTTTTGTCGATATCGTTTTTGGCCCACAAACATTACACCGACTTCCTGCATTACTCAATGAACGCGCGGAAAAGAAAAAACCGGTAGTTGATATCAGTTTCCCGGAAATTGAAAAATTTGACCACCTGCCCGCACCAAGAGCCGAAGGTCCGACAGCATTTGTCTCAATTATGGAGGGTTGCAGCAAATACTGCAGCTTCTGTGTTGTACCTTATACTCGTGGCACAGAAATCAGTCGACCATTTGATGATGTGCTTGCTGAATGTTATCAATTAGCAACTCAAGGCGTTAGAGAAATCAATTTATTAGGGCAAAATGTTAACGATTATCGGGGGGTGATGGAAAATGGAGATATTGCTGACTTGGCACTATTAATTCATTATCTTGCTGCCATAGAAGGAATAGGTAGAATTCGTTTTACCACGTCACATCCTTTAGCATTCTCAGATAATTTAATTAATGCTTATGCTGAAGTACCTGAGTTAGCAAATCATCTGCACTTACCGGTACAAAGTGGTTCTGACCGCATATTAGGCTTAATGAAACGAGGTTATACTGCTTTAGAATTCAAATCCAAAATCAGAAAATTGCGTAAAGTACGTCCAGATATTCGCTTATCTACGGACATTATTGTTGGTTTTCCAGGAGAAACAGATAAAGACTTTCAGGACACGATGGATTTGGTTCATGAAATAGGCTTCGATACCTCATTTAGTTTTATTTACAGTCCAAGACCAGGTACCCCTGCTGCGAATTTACCCGATGACACCCCTGTCGAAGTGAAAAAGCAAAGATTGCAGATATTACAAAACAGACTGCTACTGCAAGCATCTCGTTACAGTCAGTCTATGACTGGAAGTATCCAGAGACTATTGGTAACTGGCCACGCTAAAAAAGACTCCCAACAGCTATCTGGTCGTACCGAATGCAATAGAGTGGTGAACTTTGACGGTCCAGCGCATTTAATAGGGCAATTTGTTGATGTTCAAATCAGTGAAGCCTTGCCTAACTCATTACGAGGTCGTCTCATCGCAGTTGAGACTGAAACGATTTGATGATAGAACATATTCATAAAAAACTAACTGTTCCACGCGAGTATCACAATCAACGAATTGACAGTGTGCTCGCGCATTTGCTTCCCGACTATTCTCGTTCGCAAATCAGTAATTGGATCAAAAACGGGACAATAATTCTCAATCAAAAACCATGCAAACCCAAAGACAAAGTGCTAGATGGAGATTTGATTGAAATTAATGTGGATTTTACTTTAACAGACCTGGATTTCAATCATTGTGTGCCTGAAGAAATTCCTTTAAATATTGTGTATGAGGACGAAGATATTCTAGTACTCAATAAACCTGAAAATATGGTAGTTCATCCTGGAGCTGGAAATAAAGAACATACATTGGTTAATGCGTTGCTGCATCATGCACCATCCTTATACCATTTACCCAGGGCGGGCATTATTCATCGATTAGATAAAGATACAACAGGTTTATTAGTCGTAGCAAAAACTCTACCAGCACATACTTCTTTAATACGACAAATGCAAGCTCGCGAAATTCAGCGTCATTATGTTACTTTAGTACAAGGTCATATTATTTCTGGTGGAACGATTGATACTGGTTTTGGACGGCACCCAAGAAATCGATTAAAAATGGCCGTTCAGGAGCAAGGACGACAAGCAATTACCCATTACTCCGTAAAGAAACAATATCAGGATTTTACTTTATTAGATGTCAATCTAATGACTGGACGAACCCATCAAATAAGAGTCCATTTAGCCCACATCCATCATCCTGTAGTTGGTGATCCTTTGTATGGTGGACGTATGAGATTCCCGGCTCATGCCAGCGAACAGTTACGTACTGTACTCCAAGATTTTAAAAGACAAGCACTGCATGCCACTACCCTCTCATTTTATCATCCAAAAATAGAAAATGAGTTGACGTTTAAGGCCCCAATGCCGGATGATTTTAACCTTCTTCTTAACACATTGGACGCGCATTATGAAGACTAACTTAGCTAATTGGCCGGCGCCAAAAAATGTCACGGCCCTGAGTACAACACGTTTATCGGGATATAGCCAAGCTCCTTATGACAGCAATAATATGGGCTTGGGTGTGGGAGATAATGAGCAACATGTACTAAAAAACAGGCAACAACTTGTGGAGATGTTGCATCTGCCTGGTGAGCCTCAATGGTTATCTCAAACTCACAGTACTCATTGTGTTATTGCAGAAGAAGACTCAAACAGAAATGCAGATGCCGCCATAACTCGCTCGTCGAAACACCCTTTAGTGATTCTTACTGCAGATTGCCTGCCTATCATGCTTTGTAATGTACAAGGTACCGAGATTGCAGCTATTCATGCAGGCTGGAAAGGACTAGCTCAGGGTATTATTGAAAATACGCTTGATAAAATGATGAGCCCCACATCTGATGTATTGGCGTGGATAGGCCCATCAATTTGTCAAAAGTGTTATGAAGTGGGTGAGGAGGTATATCAAGCATTTGCCATTAAGTACCCTTTAAGTAAGCAAGCTTTTAAACCCGTTAACGGACAATGGCTGGCTAACTTGCCTCTAATTGCTGAAATTGTTCTGAACTCCAGAGATATTAAAGCAGTTTATCAGTCTGGACTATGTACTTTTGAGTTAAAAAATGAGTTGTATTCCTATCGAAGAACGTCACAAACAGGTAGAATAGCTACCTTAATCTGGTTTAATGATCAACCTCAGGACTAATAATATGATTAAACATATCAAATTCATTATAAGTACCCTGCTTCTTTTTACAGCCTCATTTACCTATGCGGCTAACGAAGCAGATGCCGCTCCCATACCGAGTTTAGCCCCAGCCTTAAAAAACATCATGCCTGCAATCGTGAATGTTGCAGTACAAGGTTATTTACCTGCTAGTGCCACATCACCCAATTCTTCTGGCAATGATGAAGAAGCTCAAAACAGCAGACAGCCGAATCAAACAGCTCCTGAAAAAGGACGTAAATTTGAAAGTATAGGCTCTGGTGTTATCGTAGATGCACAAAACGGGATCATTATTACCAACGATCATGTAATTCGCAACGCAAATCTTGTCACCATCACGTTACAGGATGGCCGACGCTTAAAAGCCAAACTGATTGGCAGCGATAGTGAAACAGACTTAGCTATATTAAAAATTAATGCTACAAACTTAAAATCATTGCCTATAGGCGATTCAGATCAATTACAAGTAGGTGATTTTGTAGTTGCTATTGGAAATCCTTTCGGCTTAAACAGTTTTGGTAATAGTCAGTCTGCAACTTTTGGTATCGTTAGTGCATTAAAACGCAGCGACTTAAACATTGAGGGAGTAGAAAACTTTATCCAAACTGATGCTGCAATTAACCCAGGTAACTCTGGTGGTGCATTGGTTAATACAAAAGGGGAATTGATTGGGATTAATACTGCAATTCTTTCTCCTTACGGTGGTAATGTGGGAATAGGTTTTGCTATACCCATTAACATGGCAAAAGATGTAGCACAGCAAATTATTAAATTCGGCTCAATTCATCGAGGCTTAATGGGTATATTTGTTCAACATTTAACACCTGAACTTGCCCATTCTTTAGGATATCCTGAGGATTTTCAAGGTGCATTGGTATCACAAGTTAATCCAAATTCACCTGCAGAACGGGCTGGATTAAAATCAGGTGATATTATTACCCAAATTAACAATACAAAAATCACACAAGCGACTCAGGTAAAAACAACTATTAGTCTCTTACGTGTCGGTTCAAATGTTAAAATGGTTGTTCAACGTGATGGAAAGACAATCTCCCTGGATGCAGTTGTTACTGACATTAAATCACATGAGCAAAAACTCCAATCAGAAAATCCTTTCCTTTATGGGCTGGCATTAAGAAACTTTGAGCAAGAAACACCTCCTCATGGTAACGTCATTGGTGTACAAGTCGTTGGCGCTTCAGAAACAAGTGCTGGATGGCGTGCTGGTTTAAGACCTGGAGACATTATTATCTCTGCAAATAAAGCACCAGTTAAGGACGTTAAGTCATTACAACAAATTGCTCAACAGAAAAAGCAAGAATTGTTAGTTCAAATATTACGTGGTCCTGGCGCCATGTATTTATTGATCATTTAACTTCTCAAAAAATTGATTCCTGGGTAAAGCATGACGATACCCAGGACTCAACTCTAACGCCATACAAAGTTCGAAATATTAAAGTGTATTCGCTCCAAATATCATACCCCGACTAGCTTTATAAAAAGATATCCTAAATCAGTCTAATTTTTATTAGCTGCTTGGTAGTAGCATGCAAATTAATATTGATGTTTGCATAATCAGTATAGGCGACATGGAGCTTGCCACTTAGTACTCTATTATTACAGGGCGATTTCATCAAAGTTTAAGAATAGAACAGATTGATATGAGAATTCCTAGATGTTTA
>NZ_QHJG01000011.1:0-36625 GCF_003184185.1 Legionella qingyii
TAAACATCTGGGAATTCTCATATCAATCTGTTCTATTCTTAAACTTTGATGAAATCGCCCTGCCTAAATACTCACTCATGCCCGTGCCAATGAATTAAATTGCATCTCCTCGATGTCACTCTGATGTGAACAGGAGTTAATTTCGGTTTGCTTTACTAATCATCGCGACCATCCCATCTTGAACCAACCACATTCCAGCACAACGCACCCTACGTCCATTAAAAAGTGACGAGTGATGGTACATTCCAGCCTTATGAAGATGGACATGGAATAAATTGTCATTATATTTATCCCATACAAAAGCCGCACCCTCAAACGCCATGCCTCGTTTATAAGATAGGTTTTTTAAGCGGATTGTATTTAGGGGTAGAAGTTCCGCTAAAGAGTCTTTGGGAATAATTTTTAATTTCTCATCATCGATCTTAAAAAAACTCTAGTTTTGTTTTTGGAATTGAATGATATTTTTGCAATGCATGGGTAATAGCAACAAGAAAGGTATTAATCTCAGTTGTAGTTAACCCACTTTTTCCACATAATTTTTCCCAATCTTTGAGACTCGGCACATCGCGCCACATAAGAAAAACCAGAGAAAGTCTTATTATTACGATGACAGTTCATTTTTTGACCATTTAACAAATTTTTTATTGTCTCCTGATCAAACAGAATTAATACTCTAATCGATACATATCGAAGGAATTTGACCATTTTGAGGTAATATAAGATTGATCATGATGAATGAATTCTTCAATAACTGATGTTTCCGCACAGGCATCTCAATCTTTAATGTTGGGACAATGAACAAAAAAGTGTATAATTCCTCTTTTTGTTATGCAAATATTGATCAGTCATGAATCTTGAAAAAATATATGATGTTATTGTTGTAGGTGGTGGACATGCCGGTACAGAAGCCGCTCTAGCAGCAGCACGTATGGGGGCGCAGACCTTATTACTTACTCATAACATGGATTTGCTCGGTCAAATGTCATGTAATCCTGCCATTGGTGGGATAGGAAAAGGCCATTTGGTGAAAGAAATTGATGCCCTAGATGGCGCTATGGCTAAAGCTGCAGATAAGGCGGGGATTCAATTTCGTACTCTTAATGCATCGAAAGGGCCTGCGGTCCGTGCTACACGTGCGCAAGCAGATCGGGTCCTCTATCGCCAAGCAATTAGAGAGCAATTGCAAACGCAAAAAAACCTGACCCTGTTTCAGCAAGCTGTTGATGATTTATTAATTGAAGGAGACCGAGTAACTGCTGTTGTTACTCAAATGGGCCTGGTCTTACGAGCGCGCGCAGTAGTACTGACTGTTGGTACCTTTTTGGGAGGAAAAATTCATGTAGGGATGAATCAATATGCAGGAGGTCGCGCAGGAGATCCACCTTCGGTAGCCCTGGCAAAAAGCTTACGAGATCTTGATTTGCCCGTTGGCCGTTTAAAGACGGGTACACCGCCACGGATCGATCGTCGATCCTTAGATTACAGCCAAATGACCGTACAGCCGGGTGATACACCGATACCGGTGTTTTCTTATTTAGGTCATGCCAGCGATCATCCGCAACAAGTACCTTGTCATATTACTCATACAACTGAAGCAACGCACGAAATTATTCGTAATAATCTGCATCAATCACCGATGTACGCGGGTGTTATTGAAGGCGTGGGACCGCGTTATTGTCCCTCTATAGAAGATAAAATTGTTCGTTTTGCTGATAAATTATCCCATCAAATCTTTGTTGAACCCGAAGGATTAACTACAGAAGAAATCTATCCTAATGGCATTTCGACAAGCCTTCCTTTTGAGGTACAAGTGCAGTTCGTACGTACGATTAAAGGTTTTGAGAATGCCCATATTACCCGACCAGGCTACGCCATTGAATATGATTACTTTGACCCACGTGGCTTAACTTCATTTTTGCAAACCAAGCCAATCCCCAACTTGTTTTTTGCAGGCCAAATCAATGGCACAACAGGTTATGAAGAAGCGGCTGCTCAAGGAATCATCGCCGGAATGAATGCGGCTTTACAAGTACAAGATAAAGAACTTTGGTGTCCACGACGTGATGAAGCTTATATTGGTGTATTGATTGATGATCTGATTACTTGCGGCACTCAAGAACCTTATAGAATGTTCACTTCTCGTGCTGAGTATCGCCTGCTTCTGCGAGAAGATAACGCAGATTTACGCTTAACTGCTAAAGGTAGAGAATTAGGCTTGGTAGGCGATGAGCGTTGGCAACACTTCGCTACAAAAAGTGAAGCAATAGAATCCACGCAAGCACTGCTGCACCAGACTTGGGTTCGTGTAGGACATAATGAGATCTTAAAAGATATTCTGCTCAATCCGATGCAGCATGATAATAGAGCATCAGAGTTCCTGAAACGTCCAGAGATTAATTATCAGCATTTATTAATGCTCGAGGATTTAAATTTACCTGAACTGTTACCAGAAGTTAGCGAACAAATAGAAATTCAGAATAAATATGCAGGCTATATCGATAGACAACAACAAGACATAGAAAAAATGCGTAAACAAGAAAACACTGTGCTTCCCGAATCACTCGATTATAGCGAGGTCACAGGATTATCTAATGAAGTGATTCAAAAGTTGACGAAGATAAGACCGTCTACTTTAGCACAAGCTGGCCGTATTTCAGGTGTCACTCCTGCTGCCTTGTCCCTGCTTTTGGTGCATTTAAAAAAACAGCGAATTGAGGTATGAAGCAACAAATAACGCGAATACAATCGCAGCTTAAAGAAGGTTTGCAACAATTTGATCTGGATGCACTTAGTGCATCTTTGATGGATTATTTATTCTTACTGAACAAGTGGAATTTAGCATATAATCTCACTGCAATCCGAGATCTTGAGTCTATGGTTGGTAAACATATATTAGATAGCCTGGCAATTTTACCTTGGCTTAAAGGCAAGCACATTATAGATGTAGGAACGGGCGCCGGCTTGCCGGGTATCCCTCTTGCTATAGCCAGGCCTGATTTTAACTTTATTTTATTGGACTCTAATGGTAAAAAAACTCGTTTCTTAAACGAAGTGAAGCGGCAACTCAACTTAAAAAATGTGGAGATTGTACAATTTAGGGTCGAAAACTACCACCCAACTCAAGGTTTTGATACAGTAGTAAGTCGCGCTTTTAGTAGCCTGGAACAAATGATCCAATGGACACAACATCTTATTGCCGATGATGGAATTTGGTTGGCAATGAAGGGACGTTATCCTGATTCTGAATTGAATGAGATAAAACAAAACTGCTCGGTAGAGCGTTATACTGTTGCAGGTATTGAAGGCGAGCGTTGTTGCGTCATTATTAAAAATCAACCGAGAAAAAGTAGTTAACACCCTAAGAGCTGTTAACATTTCGCTTGCTTGAGCCAAAATCAGAATAGTGTGGCCAGGATGGTTAAAATGTGAACAGATACTGAATGCTCGCTACTTATTCGAGTTTAACCAAGGAATAAATCATGGCAAAAGTTATAGCCATTGCCAATCAAAAAGGTGGAGTAGGCAAAACCACTACAGCGATTAATTTAGCTGCGTCTTTGGCAGCAAATCGACAACAGGTTTTACTGATTGACTTGGATCCTCAAGGCAATGCCACTATGGGTAGTGGTGTCGATAAAAGCCAATTGGTTCATACAACCAATGATGTATTACTGCATGATTGTCTTGCAGAACAAGCATGCCTTGCCACAACCAGTGGTTATGATTTAATTCCGGGCAATGATGATTTAACGGTAGCTGAAGTTAGCCTAATGGAACGCAATCACCGTGAAACCTTTTTATATAAAGCACTACAGCCCATTCAAAATAACTATGATTTTATCCTGATTGATTGCCCACCCGCTTTGAATACACTGACTATTAATGCTTTTGTTGCTGCTGATTCTGTGCTTATTCCTATGCAATGTGAATACTATGCACTGGAAGGGTTAGCTGCTCTGCTTTCAACTATTGAGCAAGTTAAAGCATCAGTAAATCCTCGTTTACATCTTGAGGGACTGTTACGAACCATGTACGATGCTCGTAACCGATTGTGTTCAGAGGTATCAAAACAACTCATAGAACACTTTCCAAGTAAGGTCTACAGAACCGTAATACCGCGTAATGTCAGACTTGCTGAAGCACCAAGCCATGGACTGCCAGCTTTACACTATGATAAAACGTCACCAGGTGCAGCAGCCTATATGGTACTCGCTTCCGAGTTGATTAATAAACAGACTGTAGCAGGATAAATGGGGTAATTTATGACAGTAAAGCGTAGTAGTTTAGGGCGTAACTTATCCGCGTTATTAAGCCAATCGAGTAGCTCTATTTTAAATGAGAAACCGCAAGCTGAAAGTCTCAAACTCGCAGTAGACTCTCTGCAACCTGGAAAATATCAACCCCGTGGTGAAATGGAAGAGGCTCCTTTAATGGAGCTTGCCCAATCAATCAAAAAACAGGGGCTGCTACAACCGCTATTGGTTCGCGAACTAAGTGATGGTCGTTATGAAATTATTGCAGGTGAGCGTCGTTGGCGAGCTAGCCAATTAGCAGGCCTGACAGAAGTCCCCGTTATTTTGAAGCAAGTTGATGATGAAACTGCAATGGCTATGGCCTTAGTTGAAAATTTACAGCGTGAAGACCTGAATGCTATGGACCAAGCACGTGCCATGCATAGACTCACTCATGAGTTTTCCTTAACACATCAACAAGTGGCTGATCTTTTATGTAAATCAAGAGCGGCTGTAAGCAATTTCTTGCGATTATTGGCTCTATCAGCCGGAGTCAAAAAACTTTTAGAACATGGTGATCTGGATATGGGACATGCCCGTGCATTGCTCATGTTAGAAGAAGAACAACAAAATCAGGTGGCTCAACTTATCATTGCCAAAAACTTATCTGTACGTGAAACAGAAAAATTGGTTGAGCGAATTAAATTAGGTAAAACAAATGAGCAACAACCGCAGAGCGATCTTTCTCATGTATACCACGATCAATTAAAAAATCTCTCTCAACATTTACAAGCTTCAATTAAACTTAAACCTGGAAAAGCAGGTAAAGGTTCATTAGTTATTCATTATAACGATGAACACAGTCTGCAGAGTATTATTGATCAGTTAACCAGTGCCTGTTAGTAAGCTCCTGTCTGTTATTCACGAGTTGAAATCTTGAAGAAAAGTCAAATTTGAGTACTCAACCTGGGTTTAGCTAGTGAAACCCAGGTTGAACCGGATAGGTTCATCAACTTAGTATCAACCTAGAAAGCTAGAGGAATAAAAGCATTAAGTACGGTCTTTTTTTAGCGTACCATACATCAAGAAACTTACTTGAAAATTAAAGATGCATTTGCATTTGCTTCAGTATCTTCCATCTTCAAACTTTTATCCGACTGTTGGAGCTCTATTAAAATAAGACCATCAGTGTCTAAGCCTTTTAATACCATCGAACTAAATTGAACTTTCCCTTTTTGAATGTCAGCTAATCTATTCAAAAGCTCTTTGTACTTCGCTGGTCCCAAATTATAGAGCATATTAGTTTGAGAATTTTTTTCTAGCAATTTAATAAACACTTCTTCTACTGCCCATAAAGGTTTCTTTTGTTCTAAGGCTTTATTTGCTGCATGCAGACACCACGAGAGGTAATCGAGTCTATCCCCATCTTGATCGGGTTGAGCATATTCCTTGTTCGTCTGACCTTTTAAACTTATTTGTATTTTCATGGTAGTTCCTACTTATCATAAATCGGATGGCATCTATTGTTTTTGAAGAGACGGGCTATACATTAATAAACATTAAAAACTGCTTATTTATTAATTAATTAGACCGATTAATTTACTTGGGTTTAAAAAAAATATTAATATGATCAATATATTATCTTAATAAATAAAAAATGGAAGGGACTGTCGTATTGTCGACATATAAAATTGTTTCAAAGATACTTAATAATAGCTGGGATAACAGTATTAGTACTAATATAAATCTGCTATCAATCCAGCTATTAATGTTTCCTTATTTCAAAACATAAAATGAGTTCAATATTTATACTACAATTAAACTATAAGCTGGTTATATTGCTTGGAGACTGCAATGTTAATTCAGCCTGTCCAGCCTGTTAATGTACTTATTAAGATTGGCGAGAATGAATATATTGGCCAGTTACTTAGTTTGTCCGAAGAAAAACTGGAATTAAAATGTGAAGCATATATTGAAAAGAACATTGAGATTGCCTTTTTTGCCAAACATTTTCGTGGCCAGGCTATTATCGAGGAAATTCAATTCACTCACTCATTTTTTACCTATCAATTATCAATTCAAGAAATTCAATTTCAACCTGGTTTGTTGATTAATACGCGCTTATGAAGTTGCCATAGAAACAATACGAAGTACTGTAAAGAAGGATATGGGTTAGTGTGATGAAATCCCGGGTCTCGCTTTGCCGCACCCGGGCTCTCGCTATCGTATTACTTATAACCAATAGACAAAAACAAACAAGAACAACCAGACTACGTCGACAAAGTGCCAATACCACGCTACACCTTCAAAAGCAAAATGTCGTTCTGGAGTAAAATGACCCAATTTACAACGAACTGCGATAACAATTAACATAATTGTACCCAAAGTTACGTGTAACCCGTGAAATCCAGTTAACATAAAAAATGTCGTTCCATAAATACCAGCAGACAACGTTAAATTCATCTCTGTATATGCTTCATGATACTCATAGCCTTGTAAGGCCAAGAACAACAATCCTAATAAAATGGTTAAAACCATACCGGTAATTAGCTGTTTTTGCTTTCTTAACTTTAAAGCCCAGTGTGCCCAGGTAATGGTGACTCCAGAGGTCAATAAAATCAGAGTGTTTATTGCAGCTAACCCCCATGCCCCCATTCCTTCATGAGCTGCGGCAAAAACTTTATTATCGGGGTTAACTAATATAGGCCACGTTGAATTGAAATCAGGCCATAATGTAAAGTGTGTAATTGGATGTACTTCACCGCCCAAAAGAGGGACAGACCAGAGTCGGCTGTAGAATAGGGCACCAAAAAATGCGCCGAAAAAACAGACCTCAGAAAAAATAAACCAGCACATTCCCCAACGAAATGATCTATCAACCTGTTCGTCATAGACTCCTTTCGAGTTTTCATAAATCACTTGGCCAAACCAACCAAATAACATAAAAATCATGAGTCCTAGACCAATAGCGAATATGTAGGGTCCATACCAATCATGGTGAAGCCAAGATGCAGCTCCCACAAGAGTAGTAGTCAACCCACATGATGCAACCAAAGGCCAATGGCTTGGCTTAGGGACATAATAAGTACCATGTGCTCCCATTATATTTTTATCTCCTGTATTAATAGGGCCTATTTAGAATTGTCTAGATTGAGCCGTAGGGCTTTGTTCTTGAGCATCAAAGCAAAAAAATCAAAGTCTTAAGACCAAGATAGTATAATTATAAACAGGCATTAATCTGTTTTAGACACTCTCCCTATAATCGGGAGAATGTAACCTACTAAAATTGCCAAACCTGCATGATTACCCTGCGATTATCGCGCGTCTGCGTACAATCAGGATTGCCAGGTTTATACTAACCCTTATCTGTTACATCAAATAAAGTATAAGACAAAGTAACTGTATGCACCTTTTCGGGTAAATCAGCATCCAAATGAAATAATAAAGGCATATTCATTGCCTCATGTCCATTTAATGTTTGCCGGGTAAAGCAAAAACACTCAGTCTTTTTCAGATACTTAGCAGCAATACCTGGTGTGACACTAGGTATTGCCTGTACTGTCATCGGATGATCCGTTTTATTTTCAGCATAAAAAGCAAGTTTTGCTATTTCGCCGGGATGTACCGTTATTTTTCGAGTTTTGGGATAAAATGCCCAAGGTACTCCACTGTTATTTGTCGCAACAAACTCAACAGTTATTTCTCTGTTTTTGTCAACTTTCGCTTTGGCTGCATCATAGGCTACCGCCTCAGGATTTGTTTTTCCATTAATACCCAGTGATTTACATAAACTATTGTAAATAGGTACTAAAGCAAATCCGAAGGCAAACATCCCCAGCACAAGACCAGATAGGATAACAATTAGCCTGTGATGCCCTTTTTGTTTTTTCATACAACAAACCTATAAATCAAGTTTGGGCGGAGTTGTAAAAGTATGGTATGGAGGTGGCGAAGGTAACGTCCACTCTAAACCATATGCTCCTTCCCATGCTCTTCCAGCAGCAATATCTTTTTTAGTCCCTTTTTTCCTTACAGTAGCAATCACGTTATATAAAAATAGAAGTTGCGTAAACCCAAAGATAAAGGCACCAATTGAAGAGATCATATTAAAATTAGTAAATTGCAATGCATAATCCGGAATCCTTCTGGGCATTCCAGCCAGCCCTAAGAAGTGCATAGGGAAGAATGCAATATTTACCGAAATCACGGATAACCAAAAATGCCATTTACCCAGTAATTCACTATACATGTGCCCAGTCCACTTTGGCAGCCAATAATACGTAGCAGAAAACAGAGCAAAAACGACACCAGGAACCAGAACATAATGGAAATGACCTACCACAAAGTAACTATCTTGGTACTGGAAATCTGCAGGTACCAATGCCAGCATAAGACCGGTAAACCCACCTATGGTAAATAGAAATACAAAAGCTAACGCAAATAACATGGGGGTTTCAAAAGTCATGGAACCTCGAAACATAGTGCTTACCCAGTTAAATACTTTAATACCTGTTGGAACGGCAATAAGCATTGTGGTGTACATAAAGAATAATTCAGCACCCAATGGTATGCCTGATGTAAACATATGGTGCGCCCAGACAATAAATGACAGGATTGCAATACTGACTGTTGCGTACACCATAAAATAATAACCGAACAATGGCTTACGGCTAAAAGTGGGAATAACTTCCGATATCACACCAAAAGCTGGTAATACAAGAACATATACTTCAGGATGACCAAAAAACCAGAATACGTGCTGGAAAAGTATAGGATCTCCACCACCTGCTGCTTCGAAGAAGCTGGTGCCAAAATGACGGTCAGCCAACATCATGGTTACTGCTCCAGCCAATACAGGCATAATCGCGATCAGCAAAAAGGCGGTAATTAACCAGGTCCATACGAACATCGGCATTTTCATCAATGTCATACCAGGTGCACGTAAATTTAAGATCGTCGCAATAATATTGATCGAGCCCATAATGGATGAAACACCCATCATATGGATCGAAAAAATCATAAAATCTGTACTGGGAGGTGCATATTTGGTAGATAAAGGAGCATACATGGTCCAACCAAAGTTAGGTCCACCACCTGCATGAAATGTTGTTGAAAGCAATAATGCAAACGCAAAAGGTAAAATCCAAAAGCTCCAGTTGTTTAATCGCGGTAAAGCCATATCTGGAGCACCAATCATCATTGGAATTTGCCAGTTTGCCATTCCAGTAAAAGCAGGCATTACCACACCAAACAGCATGATTAAGCCATGCATTGTTGTCATTTGGTTAAAGAAATTGGGATCAACAAAACGATGACCTGGTTGAAATAACTCAGCTCGAATAACTAAAGCCATGCCACCAGCCAAAAAGAAGCTGATCATTGCAAGCCACAAATATAGGGAACCGATATCTTTATGGTTTGTAGTAAACAACCAACGTTTTATAAATCCCAAGATACCTTTACCCTGTTCTGGACCATGATCATCATGTTTTTCATCGTGCGCTAATGTATAACTACTCATTGCAAACCTCCAGCTTGAACTTTATTAACCATGGTTGGTTGTTGATTAGCTTTCTGACGTTGTGCAGCAACTTCCGCGGCTTGGACTTCATCATTAGTGTTGTTATTCCAGGCATTACGTTCATAAGTCGCAATCGCAGCAATTTCTTCATCAGTAAGTTGATCTTTATACGGCTGCATTGCAGAACCAGCAATACCGTTAAGAATTATATCCAGGTGCCGTGAAATAGGATGACCTGTTGCCACAGAACTACCCTTGAGCGCAGGATACATTGGTGGGATACCCTTTCCATCGGGTTGATGGCATGCAGAACAAAATTGGTCATATTTTTGCTTTCCAAGTGCGAGTAACTCATCTCGGGTCATCGTTTTCTGAGCAGCAACATTTACCTCTTCTGTAGCAGACTGATCTTCTGCTTTTGTTTGTGCTGCAACCCATTTATCAAAATCATCCTGACTGACCGCTTCAACAACTATGGGCATAAATCCATGATTAACCCCGCAGAGCTCCGCACATTGACCTCGATATGTTCCTGGTTTCTCTATCGTCGCCCATGCTTCATACATAAATCCGGGTATCGCATCGCGTTTAATACCTAATTCTGGAACCCACCATGAGTGCACGACGTCATTTGAAGTCACAAGAAAGCGAATTTTCTTATTAACAGGAACAACCATTGGTTTATCTACTTCCAGTAAATACCACTCACTCTTTTTCTGTTTATTCTGAATTTGTTCAAACGGTGTAGATAAATTACTGAAAAAGCTAATTCCCTGATCAAGATATTCATACTGCCATCGCCATTGGTAGCCCACTATTTTTATAGTTACTTCGGATTGCTTTGTATCATCCATGCGGATTAAAACTCGCGTAGCAGGTACTGCCAGTCCAACAAGAATCAAAAAAGGGATGATCGACCAGACAACTTCTAATCGAGGATTATCATGAAACTTCGCGGCCTTATATCCTTTGGATTTTCTGTGATGAATCATGGAATAGATCATCACACCGAATACAACGACCCCAATAACGGCACAAATAGCCATACAAACCATATGCAGGTAGTATACGTCTTTGCTGACGGGGGTCACCCCTTTGTACATATTTAACTGCCAATGATCCGCAGCCGCGAATAGTGGTCGGCTCGCAACCCAGGCACCTAGCATCGTTAATAATCTACAGATCTTTAACCTGTTTAACATCACCATTCCTCGTCTTGTCAAGAAAGCCAGTTTAAGCTGGCTCCAATTTTGTTTTATATATTTTTAATTTGGTCTCCCCTACGATTATGTAGGGGTTCTTGTTCAGCAATACGACACTACCACAATGAGTAATTTCCTTCAGTTTTAGACTTATTGACTATGTATTTAACTGCTTCGATTACTTCATTCGTGGTGCATTGATTACAGCCTCCGTTTTTAGGATGATCTTTCCCATGAACGGTGTTTTCAATCAATACATCCATATTTTTTGCAATCAAGGATTTCCATGCCTCTTGATCACCAATTTTAGGCGCACCTTGTTTTCCATCATTATGGCAAGCAGCGCAATGTTCGTTATAAACAGTTTCCCCACTTGCAGGGAATTTTGCTGCGCCTCCTGATTTGAGATTTATCAATTGTGTGCGAGTTAATGACTCATTTAATATGTAATCAACAGCCGAAATGATGTCGTTATCAGAGCAGGTCACACAAGCACCTTTTATAGGCATCGAGTTATATCCATCAATGGCATGGCTATATAATCCTGTTAAACCGCTACTCTTTAATCGCTCATACCAGCTCGCTGAACTTCCCAACAAAGGAGCACTCATTGCCCCGTCTTGATGACAAATCACACAAGCAGTAAAATAAACTTGCTTTCCACGATCCAGTGATGGTGGTTCATTTGAAGCAGGTAGCCCTAAGGGTTCTTCACTTACTACTGTTTTAATGTATGTAGCGATAGCCATTCTATCTGCATCAGTTAAATACATCAGGCTGTTATGGTTTACTTCCGCCATTGGACCGGCTACGGGGCCTGCATTATTGAGAAGTTTATTCAATTTGAATACATCAGCGACTTCCTGATGGGTTCCTGATTCCAATCCATACTTAGTGATGTTTGGAGCCCAATAACCATCAACGAATCCACCGGTCAGATAATATTTATTCTTTGGTGCACCGAAAGGATTTAATGGAGTATGACACATACTACAATGACCTAAACCATCAACAATATATTTCCCTCGATTCCATTCAGGAGATCTGCCTTTTTCATATTGAAATCCATGCCCTTCAGGGAAAAAGAATAATAGATTCCAGCCCCAAAGCGTAAAACGTGAACCTGGAACATTAAATGGGAAAGGTAATGATTTGTTGGGTAAATTAACAGGAGGCAAGCTCATAAAATAAGCATATAGAGCACGTGCATCTTCATCCGTTATTTTAGAAAAATAGATATAAGGGAATACTGGGAAATAGTTTCTACCCTGAGGATCGCGGCCTTCTTTAAGCGCACGAATAAAATCTTTTTCAGTCCAGTTACCAATTCCAGTTTCTTTATCCGGAGTAATATTAGGACTATAAAATGTTCCAAAAGGAGTTTCTAAGGGTAATCCGCCTGCATAGGCAGGAGTGCCTGCTTTAACATTTGTATGACAGGAAATACAATCTCCCATCTTTGCCAAATACTCTCCACGCTGAATTAAATTCTGTTGCTCACCGGTAGCTGGGGCAGTCGGTGGATAAGCAGGATAATATCCATCAATAATTGATAATTTTTCTTGTGCAGGTTCATTTTCTGCATGTAATAATTGACCTGCCAGGCCAAGCACCGCCACAGTTGCAGTGACGATTAGCTTTCTTAGTAACAAAGAGCCCACGCTCCCTCCTATTTGTTCTTATTTTGTACGCTTCTCTTGCGGAGACAGAATAATCGACGCATTTTATACTCCACAATGCATAAGTTGCAATGTTATAATCGCTATCTTTGATTATTTTTATATCGTGATTATGTTTGTTTATCTTAACGGCTTACTTTTAGGCTTGTCACTAATTATTGCATTAGGGCCGCAAAACATTTTTTTGATTAAACAAGGTGCACAAAAAAATCACGCAATGCTCTCCGCAGTTATCTGTTTTATCTGTGATTTTATTCTAATTTGTTCCAGTATTACAGGCTTACATGAGTTGCTTTTGCTACGTCCTGTTCTACAAATCTGGATGATGCTCTTAGGCACCGCTTTTTTACTTTTTTATTCTGCAAAAACACTATCCAGTGCGTTTTCCAAATCAACAGAAGCCGAAGAAAATACCCAACTTCAACCACGTACCAGGACTCAAATCATTCTCCTGGCTTTAGGTTTTAGCATACTTAATCCACATGCCATTATTGATTCTTTAGTTATCATTGGTGGCGGCAGCAGCGGATATCCCGAACAAGAACATATTTTTCTATTGGGTGTACTTACTTCAAGCTTGATTTGGTTTAGCTCATTAACCTTCACTGCACGATATTTTTCTGATGTTCTGACAAAAGCAAACGTATGGAAAGGAATCGAATTACTCAGTGGTTTATTGATGGCTTTTATAGGTATTAAACTCGGCACAGATTGTTTAAGCCTAGTTTCAGAATTAATTGGAAAATCGATTTAATAGAAAGGGTCAATCAGTGTGTCGCCAATTGACCCAGTGGAATGACACATAGCAAGTCCAACCTCGCAAGGTGAATATCTCATAACCACTTATCCATGTCAACCAGGTACTAGACATCAAAAACCTTCCCCATTGTTGTTCGAACCCACTTCAGTTAAACTCAGCCTTTTACAAATACTGAGCAGTACATGTTTTACGGCGACACCATCCAAGAAACAAGACAGATGTTTTTTTCAAGTTGGGAAAAATACCAACAGAAACAACTGTTATCCCCTTTAGAAAATCAGATCGTTCAAGTGATATTGGCTCATCCTGAATACCATAAGATACTTGAGAATCAAAATAAATTTCAGCAGCAATCTTATTTTCCCGAGTCAGGACAACCTAATCCATTCCTGCACATGGGACTCCATCTTGCAATAAGAGAACAAATCACAACCGATCGTCCTGCGGGCATTAATGCAATCTATAAAAATTTAATTAAGAAATACAATGACTCATTGGCAGTAGAGCATTTAATGATGGAGCAATTGGCTGAGTGCTTGTGGCTCTCACAAAAAAATAATATCCCCCCTGATGAACATCAATATCTGCAAACATTAACAAACCTTTGAAATATTTTTTCAGTGAATCAGAGGTAAAAATGCGATCACGTGAAGCAATGAACTTTATCCCCACATACCGGTCATCACAATTTCATATTGACCAAATAAGCGACTGACAGTACAATTTTTGTTTTTCATATTGAGGTTACTTTATGCCTGATATTGTCTTGTTTGATATGGGCGACACGCTAAGCTCAGACAATCAATTGGGAAATCCCAACAGAGTTTTGTTTTTTCCAGATACAACCAAAAAGGTTTTCGAAGATCTGCAGAATCGCGGTGATCAAATCATTATTTTCTCTAAATATGCTCGGGTGCGGGAAATTGAAGCTGCTTTAACAAAGGCAAAGATTGATTATAAAGATATTAAAATTGTACAGACAATTAAAAAGACAAAATTAGAAACTGCTATTGAATATAAAACATCACATAAGGCTAAAAACGTTATTATTGTTGATGATAGTACCTCTATTGACGACAGTTCGGATGGCGTTGTGCATATTCAAGTACCCCGTCAAATTGATCACTCAGCCCCTCCATCAGACGCTTATTTAAAAGTAGCCTTACTCCCTGAGAGGCAGCTATTTGCAATAAAGCCTATTGTACAAGCATTTAAGCAAAATCCAGATCATTGTGATAAAGTAAAGAATGACGCTCTTAGTAATTACTATGAGGCAATAGTAAAGTTAATGGAATATAGAGATAAACGGCAAAATGATAAACGCGAGTACTATACTTGCTGGGCCTCATGGTTTGGAAGTGAAACTCGCTCAAGAACAGCAAAACTTAATGCCGTTGATAGCATTGTTAATTCGTTAAACGATAGAACCTTCGACATCAAAAATATTCCCGAGGCAGCAAAAAATGGAGAGCTAGCTTCTATTGTAAACTCCCTTAATGTTGTTGAAATTGCCAAGACTACACAGGAAATACAGATAGAACTTTAGTAAGTAATTGATTAGGGATGGGACAGTTAGACGAGTGTTTGAGGCTCTTACAAAAAAATACGATCCCTCTGATCAACATCAGTATCTACAAACATTAACGATGTCTTTAAAAGTACAGGACGTCTATATAACTTCAACCTAACCCATTGATTTTTGGTAGTTGAAGTTATTTTCTGATGTAGAGGATCTTGTCCTTGAGTTGCTTACGAAAAATGCCAAGGTCGAGGCAAAAAATGTTTTTAACATAGAGATTGGTTTTTTTGTAAGTCCTGAAGTACTTTCTAGCTATCTACAGTCTTACATGAATACTCCGCTTGATATTCAAGGATATCTCCAGGCTGACACTTTAGATAAGAACAGATTGCTTCTAATGTCGCAAAACGTATCGCCTTAGCCTTACCATTTTTTAAAATAGACAAATTCGCTTCAGTAATCCCTATTGCCTCTGCCAACTCCTTAAGCCTGCATTTGCGTTTTGCCATCATCACATCCAAATTAACAATAATCGACACGAGAATATTCCTTAAATTGTTAATTGTGTTTCTGATTTCAGTTGATTTGCTTCTTGAACAATCCAGGAAGCAACCAAGATAATAAACGCCGTAATTAAAGTAGATAAGTTTGCTGAATTCAAGGTAATACTGGCTATACGCTCGCCTTTAGGATTATTAAAAGTAAGCGCGGCGGTCATTAAAGGTTGATAAAATAACTGCACCAGCTCACCCAAAATCATATAAATACTTACCTGTTTAATTAATTTGATGTTTTCTTCTTCAAATAAATACCCATTTTCAAAAAGCCTGAATAGTTTGGCTAATTTATGGCAGATCAAAATAGTAATGGTCATGGGCATCCATTCAATCGCCAACAAGATACCTCGATGCAGCCAAGAAAATTGAGAAGGATTATGGATTTGTTCGGTAGAAATCAAAGAAGACCAAGCTCCGATAGAACACATCCAATCGAGTTTAAATAAAATCAAAAGGGTTGTTGTTAATGGAATAAGCCAACAAAGGCCACGAAATAGTAAATAAAGTATATGGCTTGTATTTTTTATTTTTTGCATGATAAATACCCTTTAGTGAGAATTCGCCAAGATTACACCGATAATTATTGTTTTGCAATAAATTTATATTAATAAATAGCTATTATTTGTTGATAATTAGATCGTAGAAATTAATAAACCAAACGCAATCAAACACCATAACATCAAGTTGATATATTTTTATTGTGACTGAGCCTAAATTGAAAAGTATCGATGCAGGGCTGGGTATCTTGGCAAAGATCAGTTAATATGGGGCATTAAATAACAACTCCGTGTTCCCTGATGACTGAGCAAGAAAAAAAAACCCATTTTGGTTACTCTACTGTTGGCTGGGATGAGAAAGAAAAGAAAGTAGCTGAAGTTTTTCATTCTGTGGCAAAAAATTATGATTTGATGAATGATTTAATGTCTTTGGGCATCCATCACCTCTGGAAGCGCTACACGGTAGCTCATAGCCAAGTACGTGCCGGACAATTTGTCTTAGATTTAGCCGGCGGCAGTGGCGACTTAACACGTTTACTCTGTAAAAAAGTCGGCGATACAGGCCGAGTTGTTCTCGCTGATATTAATTCAGCCATGCTTAATGTAGGACGTGATCGTTTATTAGATGAAGGCTTATATAAAAATATTGATTACGTACAAGGTAACGCTCAATGCCTTCCTTTTGCTGATAATAGTTTTCATTGTATTACTATGGGGTTTGGCTTAAGAAATGTAACCGACAAAGAAGAGGCACTTCGTTCGATGTATCGTGTGTGCAAACCCGGCGGAAAAGTGATGATTCTTGAATTTTCAACCCCCACATTCCCTGGCTTAAAACCTATTTATGACTGGTATTCGTTTAATATTTTACCTAAAATAGGGGGGCTTATTGCGCAAGACAAAGCCAGTTACCAATACCTTGCTGAATCCATTCGCATGCATCCCAATCAAACTAAACTAAAAGAAATGATTGAGCGAGCGGGATTTGAAGACTGTCACTATGATAATCTCAGTGGTGGTATCGTTGCCTTGCACATTGCCTATAAATATTGAGTGCATTATGTTAAAAAAATACTCCTTAAAGGCCCTTCAAATTGCCATTAACAAAGCTGCCAAACTGGATGAACTGATGCCAGCCAGGCTGAAAGCGCTTGATAATAAAACCATTGAAATAATTATAAGCCCATTGAACGTTAATTTTTTCATTCATTTTAAAGATGGAGAAATTATCTTACTGGATTGCTACGACAGAGAAGCAGATACGGTAATTCACAGTAACCCTTTAGGCTTAATCCGCTTAAGTTTATTACCAGCATCCAAGGCCCGCTCTTTGTTTAATGATAAAATTCGCATGACCGGGGATACTGAATTAGGACAACAAGTAAAAAAACTGTTTGACGAAATGGATATTGATTGGGAGGGGCATCTGGCCCATTTTACTGGTGATGTAGTTGCCCATCAAATTGGTTCTTTTGTACGCAAAGGAATGGCATTCAAAAAGAAATTGAATGAATCCTTGCAGCAAAATGTATCGGAATATCTGCAAGAAGAATTACGAGTCATGCCGACAAAATACGAATTAGAAGATTTTTTTGTTGCGGTCGACGAGTTATCTTTGAGCGTTGAACGTTTGCAAGCTCATGTTAATCAACTAATAAGCCGCTATGAAACCAATTAAAAAGCTCATTCGTCTTATTCATATTAATTATATTCTTGCCAAAAACGGGCTAGACAATGTAGTCGTGTCATTGAGATTATTTGCCCCGTTACGCTTCATTGTCTATTTAAATCCATGGAATTGGTTTCGTAAGGAGCCGATATCGCATGGCGAGGCACTTCGTAAGTCATTGGAAGAATTAGGGCCTATTTTTATTAAATTCGGTCAAGCACTTTCTACTCGCCCTGATATTCTGCCTATGGATATAGCGATTGAACTCAGCAAATTACAAGATAAAGTCCCGCCATTCCCTAGCGAGAAGGCAATGGCTATTATTGAAAAAGCCTATGGCTTGTCTCCATATGAAGTTTTTGCTGAATTTGATTCCATTCCCTTGGCATCGGCCTCTATGGCGCAAGTGCATGCTGCGACTTTGAAAACGGGCGAAGAAGTGATTGTCAAAGTGCTTAGACCCAACATGCGCCGCATCATTGAGCAAGACTTGAGCATTATGCATACTATTGCAAAATGGGCTGATCGCTATTGGCCGGAGATTAGACGTTTAAAACCAAAAGAAATTGTAACAGAATTTGAACATACCTTACTTGATGAGCTCGATCTATTAAGAGAAGCAGCTAACGCGGCTCAATTAAGACGTAATTTTGAGCATTCTCCTATCTTGTATATTCCAGAGATATATTGGGATTACTCACGCTCCAATGTGATGGTGCTCGAACGAATTCATGGCATCCCGGTGTCCGATCTCAAAAGCCTGCAAGCACATGGGGTTGATATAAAGAAACTGGCTGAGCGCGGGGTAGAAATTTTCTTTACCCAAGTATTTCGTGATTGTTTTTTTCATGCAGACATGCATCCAGGAAATATTTTTGTTTCTTATAATAATCCCAAGGACCCACAATATATCTGCATTGACTTTGGCATTATGGGTACTTTAAATGATAATGACAAACGTTATTTAGCAGAAAATCTCTTGGCCTTTTTTAATCGGGATTACCGGCGGGTAGCCGAGCTGCATGTTGAATCCGGTTGGGTTGCACGTAATACCCGCGTTGATGAATTTGAAAGTGCTATTCGTACTGTATGTGAGCCTATTTTTGAAAGACCTTTAAAAGACATCTCCTTTGCACAAGTGGTATTGCGCCTTTTTCAAGTTGCTCGCCGTTTTCATATGGAGGTACAACCACAACTGATTTTATTGCAAAAAACTCTGCTTGCTGTAGAAGGCTTAGGACGCCAACTCTATCCAGACCTGGACTTATGGGCTACTGCCAAACCTTTTCTTGAAAAATGGGTCAAAGATCAAATAGGCCCTAAAGCTTTTTTCACCCAATTAAAACGAAATCTGCCTTTTCTTGCGGAACAATTGCCGCATATGCCAAAACTGCTCTTTGATTTTCTAGAGCTTAAAAAAGAAGAATTAATAATAAATAAAGAACGTGCTAATGCTCAGCCTGAAAATGAAAAACCAGCAGTCCATTGGAACAGTATTGCAATCGGGGCGGGACTTTCTTTTCTTTTAGTCAGCCTGCTCGACTATTTGCATCTTATCCATCACAAACAGCTCACCCCTCTTGCCCTTACGGGAGCTATTTTGACGGGGCTATTTGTGCTTATTAACCATAACACGAGGAACTAAACATGGGACTAAGTGGAATCAGCCCTCTTTCTTTATTGTTAATTCTAGTCATTATTATTGCTCTTTTTGGTACTTCCAAATTAAAAACCATAGGCACAGATCTGGGCGAAGCGATTAGAAATTTCCGCAATGCCTTAAATGATAATCAAGCAAACGAGCCCTCCAAAGAGGATAACAAACCCTCATGAGCAGCGGTGAACTTCTGGTCATTTTTATTGTTGCCCTCATTGTATTTGGTCCCAAAAAACTCCCTATGCTGGCGGCTCATTTAGGATTATTGGTAAGAAAGTTTAACCAGCTTAAAACACAGGCCGCTATGCTCTGGCAACAACAACTTAATTCGCTGCAATTACAAGAAAATCAGCGCAAAGCAAAAGAAGCCGACGAGCATTATAAGAAAGAACCGTTGCCTTAAGCCTTATTGTTGAAGCCTAGCCCCCATTTCCTCTTGGGGCTCACCTTTTGCAGGCATTGTAAACCCATCGAAATCTGGAAGGTCTTTCATCGCTTCTTTGTTGGGTGCCAAAGGACCTCCTGTATATTCTTTGGGGCCATCTTTGCTTGTTTGATAGAGCTTCCCGTCACCATTTGAATAGGCAATCACTTTATTGGTTTCTGCATCGATCATAATAAAACTTTGCCCTGATTTTGCCTGCTTTTCAAAAAACGATGCCATGTCTTCTTCTGATTTAAAAGATAAAGTCAATCGACCGTTCTCATCTTTCTCGGGCGGATGATCTTTAAGCCATTTCGCCCCACAATGTTCTTTATAGGCCGCCAGGAGCGCTTCAGCCTGTTCGCTTTGAATACGAACGCTCTTCTTTTTGCTCTCCAGCTCTTCTTCATCTTCTGGTAAATTGTCCATTCGAGTTGTACTTTGCACGGTTTGTTGCGGGGGAACTAATGGAATATCTTCTTCCTCATCTTTTGATTGAGCCATAATACATATCCTCTAAAAATATAGTTATTTTGACCAAAAGCTCATATTGTTTAAGTATAATTCAACTTTTAAGCTTTGACTGTTTCCATACAAAAAAGGATCCAAATATTATGAAACCCTATACTTTAATGCAGTTAAAGCAAACGACTACTTCAGCAATCATCTACGAGAAATGGGTGCGTTGTTTTGGTGGAAACCCGGTAAGTTCTTCGTGATTACTTCCTATAAATTAGCCAAGCAGATTCTCACACGCGAGGATTCTACTTGCGACCGCACACCCTTTTTTATTTCACGCATGCCCGAGATGAATTTGTCGCTAATTACTGATTTTTTTAAAGTGGTCAACCAGATGATGGTGATGAGTGATCTCCCGAACATACCAATCGAAGACGAATTTGTTATCATCGATTTAGCAACAATTGTCTGGTGTGACGGGATGAAAGTTGCCTAACTGGATTGTAGGCATACATTTGATCTCATCAAATATATGTGTTAAAAGGCAAACAACTTAACTTATAGAAGCACGAAGATGTGGCAACGTTATATTAAAGAAGAAGATTTACCCCTCCATGTAAAAATAATGAGTTTTTTTCTTCAAGGCAAAGATAAAATCTATCGAACTCAGTTAGCAGAAGTTGTTCAAAATTATGAACAACACCGCTCTCGTTACGAGGAAACTGCGAAAAAAAATCTCCATGCTTGGAAAAAATCCTTCAACCGTGGCCATTCAGCTTGCAAAATTTTTGTGTCCTCAAATGATTCTTTAACCGAAGCACGTATTCAGACAAAAAAAACAGGTGAAATTCAAACCGTTGTTAATTTTGCAAATGCTTATGATGTAGGAGGTGTTTTTCAATACCGGAAAGGAAGCCAGGAAGAGGATATCGCTCGAAGAACAAATTGGTCTTTTACAATTAAAGAAGAAGATTTACAAGATTCCCGCCATTATTCGGCTCGCATGTCTTCTTTAATTAATGCCGAAAAAGGCAGGGTTTATTTTAACTTAACACCCCTTATATTGATTCGAGATAGTAATAGTACGCTTCTTGATCCCCAAAAAGATCAAGAAAAAATTTTTCCTTTTTATGAATTGCGTGTTGCTGCAGATGATTTACGCCGCAGAATTTTTGGAATTCCTATTCCTTTTTTTCCACGTCCGTTTAATGAGGAAAGTATGAGGAAAAAAATACATGCCCAGCTGGATACGCTTATTGAAAACAACCAACAAAATATCATATTAGGCGCCTTCGGCTGCGGTGCTTTTTGCAATCCCCCTGATAAAGTAGCAAGTTTATATCATGAAATCTTAAACCAGGAAAAATATAAATACTTTTTCAAAAATATTGTTTTTGCGATCAAAGGAAATGGTACTGATGCTAATTTTTCTGCGTTTCAAAAAGAATTAGGTAAATGGAATAATACCGCTGCTTCATATAATCCCATGATGCAACTCATGCCAGGTTCCCAAGGGACTCTAACAGGAGACATTAGCCAGCCTTTGCAGCATGATGTATTTAAACAACAAGGAAAATCAAATAGCGACGCCTTGAAACATCAGCCATCCACATTAACCTATTAATAAACGGTCATTATCTAAGAGTGCTATTCAAGAGATGGCCTTGCTAAGCCAACTCAGATTTTCCTTAGAACTTTGATTTACGATACCTTGGATGAACGTTCACATGTCCTGATTGGCGTCATCATAAAAATGGATTAAACAGAAAATAACCACCCGATGAAAGACCTGTGTCATCTCCGCGAAGGCGGAGATCCACTTTTAGTGTGCATAGTGCTGATAGTACTTCCTGTCTTCGAGAAATGGTAAAAAATCATTAATTTAATGGCAGCAAGCTATATCTTCGTATGGGCTATAAAAGCGATGCGATTTGCTTTCTTAGGTACAGTCCTGAAAAACTGAACTAAGTTTGTGCGGCTAATTTCTGCAATTGCTCGCCCGATAAGCGAAATTGCAACAAATCCGTACGTGGATGAGCCCCGATAAATTCGTAGAATTCAATGGCTTTTTTATTCCAGGTAAATGCATGCCCCTCCATGCGACAACATTCCTTCTCAAGTGCCAACTGTGCAAGGTTAGATAACAATGACGTACCCAGGCCATAATTACGATAAAGCTCATCAACAAAAAGCTCCTCAACATAAAGAACAGGTGCTCCTGCTGGGACGGAATAAGAAAAAAAATATAAAGCAAAACCCGCTGGATTTTTCTTATATTCAGCTAATAAAACATAAAAATATTTATTTCGGCCAAAAGCATGTGCTTCAATTTTGTCCAGGGTTAAATGAATCTCTTCCGGTTTCTTTTTTTCATATTCAGCGAGTTTCTTGACTAAGCCAAAAATTTCTTCTTTATCTTTTTTCTTAGCAATTCGAAAAGTAAATTCCATATTCGTACCCCTCACACCCCAAGATCCTAACCAAAACGATTTACTGGTTGATGACAATAAGGTGCTTTATGATGTTTGGCATAATAATCCTGATGGTATTCTTCTGCCGGCCAAAATATTTGTACTGGAAAAAGGCGAGTCACAATGTTATAGCCTCTTTTTTGCAACATTTGGATTAAAGTTTCTGCTTCAGCTAATTGCTCCTGATCATAATAAAATATGGCACTTTGGTACTGCTGGCCTATATCAGGGCCTTGTCCCGATTTCTGGGTAGGATCATGGATTTCAAAAAAACGCTTTAATACATGATGATAATCGGTCTTGGTTTTATCATAAATAACACGTACTGCCTCATAATGCCCAGTATTGCTCTGACAGACTTGGTCATAACTTGGTTCTAAAGTAACACCGCCTGTATAGCCTACTTCAACACGCAGCACACCGGGTATTTGTTTTAAAAAATGATCTACGCCCCAAAAACATCCGCCAGCCATTATCGCTTCTTCGGTATCCAATACCTGACTGTCTGCAACAAAATCAATTGAGGCGGAATTCACACAATGGCGTAAATTCTTTTGGGTAAAGTACTCTCCGGTAAAGACATGCCCCAAATGAGCATCGCAGCGCGCACAAAGGATTTCCATTCGTTGCCCATCACGGTCAGGGATCTGTTTTACTGCATGAACAATATTATCATCAAAACTTGGCCAGCCACACCCGGAACTGAATTGACTTGAGCCGCGAAATAAGGCTAAACCACAACGTTTGCATAAATAAGTGCCATTGGTCATGACAAAATTATATGCTCCGGTGTGAGGATACTCTGTGGCTTTATCACAGATTATCCTTTTGGCTAAAGGGGTTAAACTGGCTGTTTTATCAAGATAATCGTCCATACTGCTACCTTTGTTGCCCTTGGCAAATTTTATCCGCTAAATAACCTATAGCTCCTGCATAATATATTGAATTATTATAGTGCAAAATCATCTTATAGTTAGGGAAGGTTAAGAAGGTAGGGCCGCCTAATGGTTGAACAATACTGCCTTGCAGATTCTGATAAGGCAATGGCTCACCATTTTCTGTACGCACACCCAGCGCATTCCATTCACTCACAGGCTTCACGATGTTTTTGCCTTCCATAGCCATATCGAATTTACGAGGTAGCTTGACCTGGATAGCCCAAGGCTCACCTGTTTGCCACCCATTTTGCTTCATGTAATTTGCAATTGAAGCAAAGACATCCGGTTTGCTTCTCCAGATATCTTTTCGTCCATCACCATCATAATCAACAGCATATTTCACCCAGCTTGAAGGTAAAAATTGGGGCTGACCTGAGGCACCTGCCCACTCACCTTTGAAATCAGCTAAATCTACATGTCCCTCATCCAATATATGCAAAGCAATGAATAATTCTTTACGGAAAAACTCTTTACGATTGGAATCATACGCTAAGGTGGCTAAAGCTTTCACTACAGGGAAATTACCCATATAAGTACCGTAACTGGTTTCCATTCCCCAAAATGAAACGATAAAGCAGGGATTTACCCCATATTTTTTGGCCACAGCCTCCAAGACCTCTTGGTTCTTTTTAAATTCTTTACGCCCTATAGCAATTCTGTAATTATCAACGCGTGTGTTACGGTATTTAATGAACGTGAGTCGATGTTCTGGTTGGGAGCGTAAAAAACCCTTAATTTGATGGCTTGGCTCATGGATACCTGCAAACGCCTTATCAAAAACTTCTGGCGAAATTCCTTGTTGCAAAGCTTCCTCTCGAACACCAGCGACCCAATCATTCCAATTCTGTTGTGCGAAGGCAACATGATGTACCAGAACGTATGCGATTATCGCAAGTCCCCATTTTTTCATAGCCTTTCCCCCTGATTTTTTGTTACTTAATTGCCATCCCAATATTTAAGATAGACCATTTATCATATAAACAAGCAGCCTGGTCGAACAGCAAAAGACTGAAAACCCAAGTTGCCACTGTACCTCACCACCATTGACGCATGAATTATTGTCATTCCCGCAAAGGCAGAAATTTTTTCTTGCACGCGTTGAACTTGATTAGAAATAGGTTCCCGCCTTGGCGGGAATGCAAAAAATCTAAGTTGTAGCGGCTCCTCTGGCCTTTGTCCAGGCTACCAATGTAAAGAATTATACAGTGAGTATTAAAGCGCTTCCATAAATGCTGTCAAATCAGCCTTTTCTTCGTGCGTTAACTGTAATTGCAATACCAGGTTAAAAAATTCTACCGTATCTGCCAAAGTTAACAAACGACCATCATGTAAATAGGGTGGAGAATCTTTAATTCCTCTCAAAGGAAATGTTTTTATAGGTCCATCACCAACTGCTTTCATACCGTTAATCATTTGTGGCTGATAGAATCGCTCGGTCTGTAAATTATGCATGGTGTTGTCAGTATAGTAAGGAGGAGTATGACAACTAGAGCATTTTCCTTTGCCAAAAAATAATTCCTGTCCGCGTAGCTCTGCTGGACTTGCCTTGGCAGGATCTAGCGTTCCTTCCCAAGTCAATTTGGGAGCGGGAGGGAAATCCAAAATTTCTTGGAATTCAGCCATGAAATGAACTTGGCTACCACGTTCCAAAATATTGACGCCCTTTTTAGTTGCAATTACAGGATCCCCATCAAAATAAGCTGCTCTTTGTTCAAACTCAGTAAAGTCCTCGACTGATTTTAATGCACGCTGAGATCCAAATAACCTTTGGATATTTAAGCCTCGTAATGTTGGAGTATTGATGCGATGACGAAACTCTTGGGGTCTTATATCGCCAACCAAATGCGTTGCTTTATTAGTATGCCCGTTCGCATGACAATCAAAGCAAGCGACTCCCCGACTGGGTTTTACAGTACGTCGATCTTCAGTTTGGTTAAATTGTTGTTGCGGAAATGGGGTAACTAACAGGCGTAACCCTTCCAGCTGTTTTGGATTCAATAAACCATTGAACAATTCATAATAATTCTCGATGGTAACCAATTTACCTTGAGAAATGTCCCCGAGATCAGGCCGGGTAGTCAAATAAATAGGAGCAGGATAAGGAGGTAAAAAATGATCTGGAATATCAAAATCCAAATCAAAACGGGTCAAATCCCTGTCTTCTTGTTTTTTAATTTCATCAATAGCAAATTTAGGAAATAACATTCCACCTTCTGGATGATTGGGATGAGGTAACGGCAAGAAGCCCTGTGGAAAAAGGCCTTGTTTCTTAACATCCTCAGGACTCATTTTGGCCAATTGCTCCCAGGTCACCCCCGCAGGAAGTTTCACACGAACACCTTCTTGTATGGGTTTTCCATTGGACATTTTTGCCGTTTTAGAAGGGTTATTGCTTAAATCATAACGCTTCTTTAACAGTTCGTGTTGCCGCTCATTAATTGCCTGCTTTTCACTGCTCATGCGTTGCAAAATACTTTGAAACGTTTCGTGAATCACCACTGGCATATAACTTGAAGGCACTGAGGTAGTTGCAGGAGCAAGTTGTGGCTGAGGTGTATCAGCAAAAGCCAAAGAAACTATACTTGCCGTGAGGACTATTACTCCTAAAGATTTTTTTACCATACATAAATCCGTTTAGATGAAAAGATTTTTTTTCATCATAAAGTACTTATAAATTCAGCGCAATAGAGACTAAATTTTGGACATCTAACGTTTAGCCTGGGTGCTGCGAAACGAAACTCGAGCTACATTGCTACACATTATTGTTACCGTTCAAGGAGCATGCTTGAATCTCTGGGGGATTTGAGCGCAAGATGAGTCAAATACGGCCGAGTCGTTCAATGAATAGGGCGTGAACGCTTACATATTACTCACTACGCAAAGATACTACAGGTTCCAATTTTGCAGCACGCCGCGCAGGATAAAAACCAAAGAAAATCCCAGTGGCAGCTGATACCAAAAAGCCTGCGACAGGCGGCAAAAGATAGATTGAAAAATTCCAATCACTAAAATAAGCCAAAATACGGGTACAGATTAATCCTAAAATAACCCCAAGTACGCCTCCTACCAAAGAAAGCATGACTGATTCGACTAAAAATAAAGCTTGAATTTCACTATTTTTGGCTCCAACCGCTTTACGAATACCAATTTCCTTTCTCCGCTCACTTACAGAAACCAACATCACATTCATCACCCCAATTCCACCTACCAACAGCGAAATTCCTCCGATTACAGCCAGTAATAAAGTAAAAATCTGCCCCTGATTTTCCATGCTGGCAATAATTTGCTTTGCGCTACGTGTAAAAACACTTAATTTGGGAGCGATTGAACCAACAATTTGCTTTATTTCCTCAATTACCTCATCTATGGGACTATCGGGTTTCAACTCCAGAACCACATTATTTACCTTGGCTTCTTTGCTAATCAGACCAATACCAGCCAATGGAACAATCGCAGCCTGATTGATGTCTTCATTGAAAAACCCATTTTCCTTCCAGGGTTTAGCCACACCAATGATTGTGTACAAAGATTGGCCTATTCGTAATTGCTTTCCTATGGGATCATCAAAACTGATCTCTTTGATTTGCCGTGCTAAACCTGCACCTATGACGCAGTAGTGCTCATACGATTCAACAAAAGAAACAAAATGTCCCGCGGCTAATTTGATATGAACAATTTTTAGCAAATGTTCATTGGCCCCAATGACTGCTCCTTGCATTAATTTTCCTTGGAAACTTAAGGGTTGATATGCAGTGCTATAGGGTGCCATGTCGATAATATAAGGTATACGCTCAGACATCTGCTCCCATTGCGCAGCAGAGATTGATTCCATACTGCCGGAAGATTTATCTGTGGTTTTGGGATAAACGGCTATTGCTAATAAATCCGTACCTAAGGCCTTAAATTGAGCTAATGCTTTTTCTGTAGCCAACTGACCACAGCTAATTAAAGCAACAACCGCGGCAGTTCCCACTAAAATGCCCAAAACTGCCAAAAACGAACGTAACTTGGCGGCAGTCAAATTCACTAAAGCTTGCTGGCAATGTCCGGAAAAATTCATGCGCCAGTCTCCGCCATGACAACACCATCCACAAGAGTAATTTTTCGCTGACACAATGCAGCGATCTGTTCATCATGGGTAATCATAATGATGCTGCGCCCTTGCGCGTGTAAACTTAAAAATAAATTCATTACTTCATTACCGGTACGTGAATCAAGCGCACCTGTTGGTTCATCAGCCAAAATTACTTGTGGCTCGGTTACCAATGCACGAGCAATGGCAACACGTTGCTGTTGCCCCCCGGATAATTGGGTGGGCCGATGCTGTGCATATTGATGCATTCCTACTCGTTCAAGGGCAGCAAACACCCTTTCCTTAATTTCAGCAGCCCCTACACTGCGATAAATTAACGGCAAAGCCACATTTTGCATGGCACTAAATCTTGGTAATAAATTGAATTGCTGAAAAACAAAGCCAATATTTTGATTGCGTAATTCAGCTGCTTCATCATCTGTCAAAGCGGCAACATTACGATTTTTCAATAGATAAGTTCCTTTATCTGCTTTATCCAGGAGTCCCAGAATATTCATCAAAGTAGATTTACCTGAACCAGAAGCGCCGACAATCGCAAGTAAATCGCCCTCATAAACCGTCAGGGATACTTCTTTTAATATTGTGGTGCTAATTCCTTCGAGATGATAAGTCTTTACAATATCCGTAAGCATCATAAGCGGTTGCTGAGTCTTTTTCGCATGACTAAGGTTCGATGTCATTGTGGGGCTTAATAACCGCTCAAGAATATTTGAATCCTCTGACACATCATGAGATGAGGCATTACTTTTACTGGAATTAATAACAAGATCACTCATAAACCACCACGTCACCAGCTTTTAAACCGGTCTCGACAACCACTGAGTCTGCCTGTGCCGCCCCTGTTGTAATTACTCGTTTCTCTAAAGCACCTGACTTGGTTTGTATGCTAACTATACTTTGCCCTTTTTCTCGCTTTATCGCAGCAATGGGGATAATGAGCTGCTTACCATTATCCACACTTAATTCGATGGATGCACTCATACCTACTTTGATCCATTGTTGCTCTTGAGGGGTTAATTTCTTAACTTCTACAACTGCGGTAAAAAAGGGTAACCCATTATTATTTGATGCTTGTGCATTCACAGCGACCAATTGTCCTTTTAATTGATATTTACCAAAGGCAACTCCACTCACTATGGCATCCATTCCCGTTTGGATTTGGGTTATATCGATTTCTGGGACGTCAATTTCAATACTGATTCCGGATAAATCACCGATCAAGCCAATGACTTGTCCTGACTTAACTGTCGAGCCCACGGTAACACGCACACTCTTATCCTCACCTGCTTTAGGTGGGTATAGCAGGATTCCATCTCGCGGTGATTTTAAACGAATCACATTATGATTTGAGGCTAAAATTTTTTTTATCTTATCGAAATCAGCCAAACTTAATGCAGATAAATTTTTAGGGCTATTTTCATCAAGTTTTTCCAACATTTCCGTCAGTTTACGCGTGGATTGCATTAAAGTAACCCGCCCCGTATCCACATTTGATTTCTCGCTCATATAATTATTTTTGGACAATAAACCCGCGTCCCATAAATCCTGAGTACCAACAAATTTGGCTTTAGCTATGGTGTAACTGTCTTTGGCTTTTAAGTATTCTGTTAGGGTATCATTAAACTGTCTCTGCAACTCGGTTGAGTTTAAAGTTAAAATCACATCGCCTTTTTTGATCAATTGTCCATAATGAAAATTCATTGTTTCGACCACCGCCTCCATTGGACTGGCTATGGTATTTTCATGTAAAGGTTGCACTGTTCCAGTAAAATGCAGCGTTTTATGCAAAGTCTGTTCTTCAACTTTATACTGATGTAACGCCACTTTTTTTTGCTTCTCATGATGACCGCATGAAGACAAAAGAAACCCGATTATTAATAAAATGATGATTTTTGACGTGTTTAAATACCTATTCATCCACCATACCTTAATTTAATTTGCCAATGATTCAGCGTTGTTCCCAAAATTCTTTGCAGGTTTGATATCTGATTTAGATAGGCAATTTTTGCATTGATTAATCCAGATTGAGCTTGAATCAGTTGATTTTGAGTGTTATTTACATCCAACGCACTGGATATACCCGCTTGTTGTTTTTTCTTCTCCAATGCATAAGATTGCTCCGCTAGTTTCACTTGCTTTAGAGCTAACTGATAACGTTTTGCTAAACTTCTTATGTTATTAATGGTATTGGTTACATTGGTTATTAATGCGCGTTTTGTAGCAAGTAAGTTTAATCGGTCTTTTTCCAAGCGGACTTTAGCATTAATTAATTGACTGCGGCGGCTGATGTCATGCAAAGGGACCGTTAATGTCACACGGGCGGCCTCCGTTATGTTATTTCCATTATAAATGCCATTAAATCCCCCATTCACACCACTCACATCATTTACAACCCCACTTTGTATATTACCCGACACATCCAACTGCCATAATTGCTGATTCTTAGCCACTTTATAAGCTCGCTCATCAGCACGTAATGTCATCTTTTGTGCTAAATACACGGTATTATGACTCAATGCTTGTTCGATAGATTGTTGCAAATCAGGAACGGCAAGCTTATCTAGCGCGACATCACTAGGAACAGATATATGCATTTCCGGATCTAGGCCAATAGTCTGCAAGAGATCCTGAGCGGAAGTTAAAAAATCATTTTCTGCCTGCTCTACCATCAAACTTAAAGATTCAATTTGGTACGATTGCTGGATATTACCCGTCGGTTCTAATTGACCTGCCTTTATTTTTTTCTCATTAATTTCATACGATTTTTTTGCCTCTTTTAATTGCAAACGCTGATTCTGTAAATTATTCCCACTTAAAATAAGCATCCGATAAGCCACAATCACTTGGGTGACTTGATCCGCAACAGATTGCTGCAAGTTCAATTTGTTCAGCCATTCATTGTCCTCAGCATCTAAAAGAGCCGCTTCATTCACTGCTTTTCCAAAACCACGCAATAAAGGCTGGGTCAAAGAAAAATTCAACACAGGATTGTAATTGTTATTTTCGTTGACGTTATTATTTATCGATAAATTAGCTTCTGTGCCTAGCTTTGTCTTCAAATTAAATTCAGGACTACCTAAGAGCGTACGTGTTGTATCGCTACCCACACCATTAAACTTACTTTTTTGAATTACTCCAGAAGCACCCAAAGCGTATTGCAATTCAAACTGATTGTGTGCCAAACGCAATTGATAACGCTGTACAATGCGATCCAATTCAGCATTTTGAATATTGGGGTTATATCGCAAAGCCAATAAAATTGCTTCTCTTAAGCTCAACTGATGGATGGTTTTATTCCGAGATGCAGGAGATGTTGGCAACTCTATCCAGTTGTGCAGCATAAACTCTGGATTCTCTATCGCTTTTTGTAAGCGTTCTTCTGCTTGTTTTACGTTTACATCTTCTGCTGTAGGGAGTGACCAGGCATTAGCTCCAAAAAGCCAACAGAGTGAAAACAACATAACTGCCCTTCTTTGCCTGCGTCCTGCGACTTGTACACGGGATCTAAATTCGTTGTAAGATTCCTGGATCTCGCGGACAAGCCGCGGGACGTCGTATGGAATATCGTTCAGGCTCCCCGAAACTAGCCATGGGATGTAGAATGAACATATGGAGTTAAGTTTTTTTAGTAACATCATTTTTTGTTCCACACTGCAAATCGTTGCATATCCTGCAAGCGCAATGCAGTTAATTGGCCACCCCACAAACATCCAGTATCTATTGCATGAATTTTAGGATGAGAACATTTCCCCATTAAAGCAGCCCAATGCCCAAAAACAATATCCACATCAATTTCTTTACGATGAGGTACTTCGTACCAAGGATAAAGATTTGCAGGCGCTTGAGCAATAGTGCCTTTATAACTCAACTCGAGTTTTCCTTGTGCATCACAAAAACGCATGCGTGTATAATAGTTAGTAATTACCCGAAGTCTGTCTATCCCTTTTAAATCATCAGACCATATATCCGGCTGATTACCATATAAATGCGATAAAAAATCGCGGTAACTATCACCTGCAAGCACTTCTTCAAGCTCTTTAGCGAATCGGATTGCGTGTGACAGATCCCATAAAGGACAAATTCCAGCATGACACATCACCACATTAAGTTCTGGTGAGTAATACAAAATAGATTGCTTTCTCAACCAATGACCTAGATCTTCACCATCGCCCGCCTGCATTACTTCGTGTAATGTGTCATCATGACCTTTCCACGGCTTATCACCAAATAATGAGGCTAAGAGATGTAAATCATGATTGCCTAAAGTCACTCTTGGCGTAACCGGTAAGGAACTGACAAAACGCAATACCGCTAAAGAATCAGGTCCACGATTCACCAAATCGCCAACGAACCATAAACGATCCGTTTTTTCATCAAAATCGATTAATTCCAACAGTCGTTGTAACGGCTCGTAACAACCCTGCACATCACCAATTGCATAATCAGGCACTGTTTTTTGCTCCTGGCCTTAATGCACTTCCTACGTTTTCAATCGCATGCCATTTTCCAGCGGCATCCAGTTTTTGCAACGAGTTTGTTAAACCAATATTTTGTTGCTGGATAAACTGACTGCTAAATTGTGCTTTATGAATCAATTCGGTTGCAGACATGGACTCTACTTTTCCTGTATTTGGATTAACCACTTTTACTGATTCAGGCAGAGCGAGTGCATACTTGGAAAATACAACTCCAGTCTCCATTTGATTTTTAGTCTCAAATCGACTTAATACTCCACCATCAGCTGCACGATTATGTAAACCCAAAGATAAAAACCCATTTTGTGCCGCTTGCCAATTTTTATACTCCGGATGTTCGCGTACGAATAATTGAAACATTTCCGCACACATCAACATACCTCCAGGTACCATGAATAATGGGGCTTTATTGATCATAATCCGGCCTGCGTCTAAAGCCTTAATCATCCATTGAATAAATTCCATGCCAACTGCCTGTTCCTTTTCTAACAAAGTTTCTGGCTGGCCATCAGAAAAAGTACCGGTACGATAACGCCCGCCACCAGCAGTTGCGGCAATACCTCGTGTCATAAATTCAAGTAAATAACGCTGAATCGCTATTGCTTCCGCTCGAATTAATATGGCCCCCAAGGTGCCAGCAGAGCGTTCATCCTCATTCAATAATGCAAGCCATACTGCGAGAACTTCAGGATTAGAAGCGAGCCAGGCAAAGCCACTCCCTGGCATTATTGCTCTTGCCAACAATAAATTCAGACGGCGTCGAAATTCGATTTCAGGTTCTTTTTGAAACTCGTAAAAGTAATAAATCCCTATACTGGTCATACTTTCAAGCAAAGGATTCCATTCTTTTAAAAACTGGCCGTTCGCATCATAAAAACTAACGCGGTAATCAACAAATAACTTGCCTATACCTTGAAGAAGAGCTGCTGAAAAAAGAGCATATTGCCAAAGCTTTTGTTCTTCGGATAATAATTCAGGCTGCTCCTGCACCATGAATTCCTGAAAAAGACTCAATGCCGCTTCTGTACGGTTCAGAGCATAATCGATCAAACCACCTTGCTGCGAGTAATAACTGTTCGCTGTCTCGGGCAAATTTTGACAATAATGAACTAAATTATCGATAAGAATGCCACATAAACTATCATATCGTGCTGTTTCCAAACCAGATAACATTCGCATCCTTTTCAATAATGTCTGTCTCTTGTCTTCCGACAAGAGGAGGTTCGTATTGACGATACGAGTTAAATCTTTAAAAGATTTACCTTGTGAGGACAGAGAACCTTTACGCTGACGTTGACGATGAAACAAAGCCATCTCCATAATAATTTAATAACTCCAAGTTGGAAAATTTATATCCATGATGATTAATTTTACACTAATTAGAAATAAATTTCGCTAGTTGAACATATTCCGTAACAGAAATCTGTTCTGGTCTTTTACTTCCATCAACACCCAAAGTGCTTAATTGCTCAGCCGTTAGGATTCCTTTTAAGTTGTTATTCAACGTTTTGCGACGCATGGAAAATGCACTAGCCACCAAACGCTCTAACTGCGTAACAGAAACTTTTTCAAAGGGAGAAACGCCATGGGGCACAAGACGAACTACCGCTGAGTCTACTTTAGGTTGTGGCTCAAAAGACTCAGGAGGAACATCAAACAAATGCTCTACAGCACAATGATATTGCAACATTACCGTTAATCGTCCATAAGCTTTGCTACCCGGTTGTGCCGCCATTCGCTCTACTACTTCTTTTTGCAACATAAAATGCATGTCTTCGATATATGACACGTACTGCAATAAATGAATAAGTAACGGTGTGGAGATATTATAAGGTAAATTACCTACCACACGTAATCGAGAACCAAATTGGCTATAATCAAGAGTTAACGCATCGGCAGCAATCAAATGCAATTTACCTTGTGCAATAGGCAACGCTGCGAGATATTTTTGTAAATCGGTATCAATCTCAACTGCTGTCAAATGATTTAAATGACGTAACAATGGCTCAGTTAAAGCGCCCAGGCCAGGCCCAATTTCCAGCATATTATCGTCTGCGTGTGGATTAATGGCGCGTACAATGCCATCAATAATATGTCGATTTTGTAAAAAATTCTGGCCAAAACGCTTGCGCGGGCTATGCCTCACCATTTATCCCCATAAAACTAAAAGCCAATTATAACGTGCATCCTCAATAAAAAGTAGCCTGAATAAAGAGAAGAACGCTTCCGGTTTTCCCCAACCAGTGCGCAATATGCTTTGAATCCAAGTGACAAATTTATATAGCATAAACTTCAAAATTTGGTGTAAAATTCGCCCACTATGAACAAGGCTGGAATCACTATGGCTTATCGAAAAATGTTAAAATCCAAAATCCATCGTGCGTGTGTCACTGAAGCTGATTTGGATTATGAAGGAAGCATTACTATTTCTCCAGAGCTGCTTAAGGCAGCAAACATATTACCTTATGAAGCAGTCAATGTCTGGAATATCACTGCAGGTACACGCTTTGAGACTTATGCAATTACCGGCAGACCAGGATCTACTGAAATTTGTGTAAATGGAGCTGCAGCACATTTGGTAACCCCCGGAGATTTAATCATTATTGCCTCCTTTACTCAGGTATTAGAAGAAGAGTGCGCAAGCCTGGTTCCCACCGTAGTTTTTGTCGATCAATTCAATCGGTTAAGGGAAATTCGCCCCGAGAAGATTGGAATTAAAAACACAGGAATTCAAGAAGCTGCCGAAGCTTAGGAACGTCCCTCTCTCAGTACTAGAGAGGGTGAAAGAAAGTTTCCATTTATATTCATACAGATCCCATGTTAAATCACCTTTTAGAACTACGACGGCGTGGATTACAAACCCTCATTTGGTTTGGCTGCTTATTTTTCATTTTCTTTTTCCTCGCGAATGATTTGTACCAAGCGCTGGTTAATCCACTACTTCATACACTTTCAGCTCAAGAAGGTTTAATTGCTACCCATGTGACATCTCCCATATTTACCCCACTTAAACTTGCTGCTGATGCGGCCATGTTACTGAGCGCTCCCTTTACTTTGTTTCAAATTTGGCGTTTTATCAGTCCCGGCCTTTATCAAAGAGAACAAACTACGCTACGTATTGCCCTAATTTTTAGTCTTCTACTGTTTCTTGCAGGAGCTTTGTTTTGCTTTTATCTGGTTTTGCCATTCATGTTTCATTTTTTTGCACATGCCTTACCTAAGGGAGTGCGTTATATGCCTGACATGGCATATGCTCTGGATTTTATCACCAGAATGCTGATGATCTTCGGATTTTGCTTCCAGATACCCTTACTTTGTTTTGTCCTGGTGCGCTTAAAAATTATTGAGGTAATCACCTTAAAAAAAATCAGACCTTATGTCATTGTTGGCGCTTTTATCGTTGGCATGCTCCTGACTCCACCCGATGTTTTTTCGCAAATCATGCTCGCGCTACCCCTCTGCATTCTTTATGAAATAGGAATTATTTTAGCCATTTATTTTGTTTAAATCTTTATGGCTTTATTTTAAACATATTAAGATTTTCTTAATAATCAGTTAATAAATACGCCCTATAATGCACCCGATTTAATCATTTAGATGTGAGATGTAAGAATGAACAGTAAAGAAGAACTAAGCCGTCAACATGAAGATACGCAAAAGCAAATTGACGAACAAAAAGAAAAAAGTTTGCAATTACAGCAACTAAAAACTGAAATGCAAAAAGCTGTAGAAACAATTAATCAAGAAAATAAGGCAATCATAGAACATAAAGTACCTGCTGCTTTCAATGAAGCTAAAGTTAAATTTCAACCAGTAGAAAATTTAAATACGGAAAAAAAACAAGACGTATTAGATTATATTCAAAAACTACTAACCGACCTAAGCGAGAAAAAGCAACACAGTGAAAAACTCCATGAGAATACAAAGAAGAGAAATGAGTTATTGGAACAAGTGCACGAGCATCTAAAGAAGGGTTATAACAAAAAGACACTTACAGATCTTACTAATAAATCAGGTATTGTAAGTATCAAAAATACTGACAACACTGGATTTGCCTTATTACTGGAACTACTTGGAGAGCCTCCTAGCAAATACACTTGGACCTTGGACTCAACAGATAGAGATAACTTACTAAAAGTTGTTCCCCAAAAAATTGAAGCATTAGCTTTTACTCTTGCAGTAGACGAACAAACTAAAAAAGAAATGGCCAGTGGTTTAAAAGCATTGGAACAAATTCAAACAAAATTGGTTAACAACTATGATGAACACGATAAACTTTCTGTGGAAATTGTGCAACTGGAGGAACAGATAAGTCAGATAGAAACGGTTACAGTTAAAGAACTGACAGCTCAAGCAGAAGATCTGGAGCGACAAATTAAAGAGCTTGAACAGCAAGAGCAAGAAAAACGAGAACGAGAACGACGCGAAGAAGAGAAACGAGAACAAGAGAAAGAACAACGGGAACGAGAACG
>NZ_QHJG01000011.1:36639-57099 GCF_003184185.1 Legionella qingyii
GAACGAGAACGACGCGAAGAAGAGAAACGAGAACAAGAGAAAGAACAACGAGAACGAGAAAGACGAGAACTAGAGAAACGAGAACAAGAAAAAGAACAACGGGAACGAGAACGACGCGAAGAAGAGAAACGAGAACAAGAGAAAGAACATCGGAAACAAGAAAGACGAGAACAAAAAATGAAGGAACGGGGCGCACTCGCCGCCGAACTTAAGAAGGTGCTGATCGAGTATATCGATGGTCGAAAACAACATTATTCTATTAAAGATGTATTTCTTCCCGGAGATAAAAGGGCGCGCGAACAATTCATTGGCCAAATTGTCAATGCAAAAGACGGGTTATTAAAAGAATATGTAGATTCCGGCAATATTGATAAAATGCTTAATACCATTACCGCTGAAATAAGCAGTTTTAACGGCATCAAAATGCAAGCCACCCTTAACCGAATGGTAGTTAAGCTCATAGAAGCTGAAGCCAAACCGGTAGAAATAGAAAATCTCCCTGCAAAGGCCAAGCAAGTACTGTCGTTATTTGAAGGAAAAAAGGGCAAGTCTCTAGAATATGCTCTAAAAATGAAAAACATATATACCCAAATTGAGGGAATCAACGCTTATGCAAACACGCTACCTGAGCGTGAAAAAAAAGTAATTAAACAACTTGTTACTGCTCTTAAAAGAGATGTCGATCAATTTGTCTGCCAAAATTCGAAACATTTTCCAAGCAAGGAATCATATCAAAAATTTAAATTGACAATTAAAGCAAGATTGCATAGTCACGATGACCTTATGAGTGGACACACCTCATGGCCAGACATCATTATCAATCTGCTGCTTAGCGTCATTACACTAGGTAAATTGATTTGTTCAAAAGCAAGAACCGGCAGAGCTTCTTTATTCTTTGATAAAACTGAAGATCAGAAAGAAATAGAAGCCCCTGTTGATCTAGCCCTAGAGAATCTGGGTACATTTTTAGCCGGCTAATATAATACAAGGAAATATATAACCTTTAGTGCTATTACCCTAGCCCGGGACTTCATTATTCCATATGGAGTTACCCGGGTTAGTTATGCTTCACTTCAAATCAGGCTACGATTTTTACTTTCAATAAAATTCAATTTGATATATGAACAGGACTTACGAAAAACCCCAAGGTCGAGGCAAAAAATGTTTTTAATGATGGAGTTAAGATAGACTAAATGATCGAATTAAAAACATTTTTTAACGAAGAGATTGGTTTTTTTCGTAAGTCCTGATGCACTATGGTTTTCCCTTTCTATACACTGTTAAGCTTCTTTAACTTCTACCGATATATTATTCAAGACGCCCAACAAAGAGGCTTATATGAATAAAATTGCACAATTCAACATTGGGGATTTAGTGATTCACAAAAACAGCCGCTACAGAGCAATTGTAGTGGATGTTGACCCCTTATTTCAGGCTTCGGGACGCTATAATCCACAAGCTCCTAAACGCGAATTTGCCACTCGAAACCCTTGGTATCGGTTATTAGTTGATGACAGCAGTCAAATTACATATGTTGAAGAGTGTATGCTGATTGCAGACACAAGCAAAATGCCAATTAATAATCCACATATTGGATCTTATTTAAAAGAAATGGAAGGACGTTATAGGAATACAAATCCCTCACATTAACACTGATTTTTAGGCTAGATGCAGCAAAGCAAAACCCGGGTTATCAATGATTGAGTGCTCCCGAGCTCCACTTTAGCTGCATGTTTCTAAGTATTTTTTAAAATTAAAACCAAAAGCGCTATAAAACCAATTAAGACAAGCGCCAAAACCCCCATCGTATAAAAACTTTTATTTAGATTTTCCTTACTAAATTGTTCAGGACTACCTTTTACCGTACGGTACAAAATAAAAATGATCATTCCAGCGCCAATAAGACCTAGAATTTGATATAAAGTCTCCATAAAACTCTTCCTTATTTTGCTTCAAAACTAAATGCATCTGAAAATAAGCGGGTGGGTGAAATACCACTATTTACTAATGCATCACGTGTACTATATACCATATCAAAAGGACCACTAATGACTATTTGCCATTCACCAAGATCCTGAGGATGTTTCGCGAGTACAAGAGAAACAAGAGGCACTGCATTGTCCTCTGAGACAGAAGAAACATAAGTAAAATGGCTAACATGTTCCTGCCAGCTCGTTACTTTCTCATCCATATATAAATCATTTTGCAAGCGAGCCCCCCAAAATAACTCAAAAGGCCGAGTATCGGAAGTAGATAATAACTGCTCGATCATCGCTTTTACTGGGGCAAACCCGGTACCGCCAGCAATAAACAATATCGGACGTTGTGGGTGCAAATGTTCAATAGAACACTCGCCAAAAGGTAAGCGGATGTTTACAGAACCATGCTGCTTTATATGCGCAAATAATCGCTGGTTGTAAGGATTTTCCAAACTATGGCGAATGTGAAGCTCATATTTATGAGATCCTAACGGAGCATTAGCAATGGAATAACTAAACGCTTCTTCACCAAAGAGTATCTGCAGATATTGTCCCGCCTGATAGGCTACATATTTTTCAGGAGTTAAAATCAAACGCATAATGCTGTCTGTCAACGGGGAAATATCCTCTACAAGAGCTTTAATTGTTTTTTCCTTCATTCATCTAACCCCAGAGAAGACCAGTACCCACTGACCTTTTTTAAAATCTCTTCATCCATCACAATTGGCTCACCCCATTCTCTTTGAGTCTCACCTGGCCATTTATTGGTCGCATCCATTCCTATTTTTGAACCCAAACCCGAAACAGGAGACGCAAAATCCAGATAATCAATCGGCGTATTTTCCATCATAACGGTATCTCGTGCAGGATCCATACGCGTAGTCATTGCCCAAATCACATCCTGCCAATTGCGCGCATCAATATCATCATCACAGACGATTACAAATTTGGTATACATAAATTGTCTTAAAAACGACCACACCGCCATCATAATCCGCTTAGCATGCCCAGGATACTGCTTCTTTATTGTGACTACAGCCAAACGATAAGAACATCCCTCTGGTGGCAAATAGAAATCAACAATTTCCGGGAATTGCTTTTGCAGCAAGGGAATAAATACTTCATTTAATGCAACCCCTAAAATAGCAGGTTCATCAGGTGGTCGGCCAGTATACGTACTATGATAAATAGGATTATCTCGGTGAGTAATGCGTTCCACAGTAAACACGGGAAAAGATTGTACTTCATTATAATAACCTGTGTGATCTCCGTAGGGACCTTCGGGGGCCTCTACTCCAGGTTCTAAATAACCTTCTAAAACAATTTCTGCACTCGCCGGGACATGCAGCTCATTCCCAATGCACCGCGTTAATCGAGTACGCTGGCCTCGTAATAATCCAGCAAATGCGTACTCAGACAAGGTATCAGGTACAGGCGTTACTGCTGCAAGTATCGTTGCAGGATCTGCACCCAAAGTCACGGAAACTGGAAAACGTTCTCCCGGATAAGCCTGTTGCCAGGCCTGGTAGTCCAATGCCCCTCCTCGATGGGATAACCAACGCATGATTAATTGATTCTTATTCAACAATTGCTGTCGATAAATCCCCATATTTTCACGTGTTTGATGAGGTCCTTTGGTGGTTACGAGCCCCCAAGTTATTAGTGGTGCCGCATCTTTAGGCCAGCACGTTTGAATGGGTAAGGAAGTTAGATCCACTTCATCTTTTTCCCAGACATGAGTTTGGCATTCTGCACCGCTTACATATTTGGGTGCCATATTTAATGCCTGTTTTAATAATGGAAGTTTATTAAATGCATCTTTAAATCCTTTGGGGGGATCGGGTTCTTTTAGAGCAGCCAATAATTTGCCTACCTCCCTCAATGCACTGATATTTTCTTCCCCCATTCCCATTGCTACCCGCTCAACCGTACCAAACAAATTGGTTAAAACAGGCATTTGATGGTGTGGGAGGTTAGTAAAGAGAAGCGCTGGGCCACCAGAACGTAGCACCCGATCACTAACGGTGGTCATTTCAAGATACGGCGAAACAGGGTAAGTAATGCGTTTTAATAAATTACGTGATTCCAATTGTGCAATAAAATCTCTTAGATCAGAGTATTTCATTAATTATCCCCTAGAGTAGCCTGGGTAAAGGCGCAACTGTTCTGTCATTGGCTTGTCCTGGTGGGCAAGCCACAGGACGAAGAACATTTAGTTTATTAACTATAATGGCAGTAAAGACAGCTGTAACCCGGAGAAAGTTTATAGCAAAACTAAAAATAAACCTTCGTTTAAAGCTCAAAACTGCTTTGTGAACTCAGTTTTTATCTGGTTTATTGTTACAAATGACAGTTTTGAAAAGAATTAAACCTTCCCGGGTTTGGGCTCAGCCTTCACCCAGGCTACAATTTTTATAACAGATGCTACTCTTGACGTTTCATTGCATCGAAGAATTCAGCATTGGTTTTATGATTTTTCATGCGCTCAAGCAAGAACTCAATCGCATCGCACTCATCCATAGATTGTAGTATTTTCCGCAATATCCAGGTTCGTTGTAGATCTTCCGGACTTAATAATAGATCCTCACGACGTGTACCTGAGCGATTAATATTAATCGCAGGGAAAACACGACGTTCCGCAATATTACGACTCAAGTGAATTTCCATGTTACCGGTTCCCTTGAATTCTTCATAAATCACTTCATCCATTTTAGAACCTGTATCCACCAACGCCGTAGCAATAATAGTCAGGCTACCACCTTCTTCAATATTACGTGCAGCACCATATAAACGCTTGGGTCTTTGCAATGCATTCGCATCAACACCACCAGTCAACACCTTACCGGAAGAAGGAATCACGGTGTTGTATGCACGGGCTAGACGAGTAATTGAGTCAAGTAAAATAACTACGTCACGTTTGTGTTCAACTAAGCGCTTGGCTTTTTCAATCACCATTTCAGCAACTTGAACATGGCGGTTAGCGGGTTCATCAAAGGTACTGGCAACTACCTCACCTTTTACAGAACGTTGCATTTCAGTTACTTCCTCAGGACGCTCATCAATCAGCAATACAATGAGGTAACATTCTGGATAATTTTTTTCTATAGAACGCGCAATGTTTTGCAACATTAATGTTTTACCTGCTTTGGGAGGAGAAACAATCAGACCACGTTGTCCTCGACCAAAGGGAGCACATAAATCAACTACCCGCGCGGTCAAGTCTTCAGTACTGCCATTTCCTTGCTCCATAACCAGGCGTTCTGAAGCAAACAAAGGAGTAAGGTTTTCAAATAAAATTTTTCTTTTGGCACTATCAGGTGAATCATAATTGATTTCATCAACTTTCAACAAAGCAAAGTAACGCTCGCTGTCTTTGGGAGGACGAATTTTACCTGAAATAGTATCGCCAGAACGCAAACCAAAACGTCTGATTTGGCTGGGTGATACATAAATGTCATCAGGGCCTGCCAAATAAGAACCATCGGCAGAACGCAAGAAACCAAATCCATCTGTCAGGACTTCTAAAACACCGTCACCGTGGATGTCTTCACCCTTTAAGGCATGAGCCTTAAGAATGGCAAAAATAATTTCTTGTTTGCGCATACGGGAAGGGTTCTCGACACCAATCTCTTGTGCGATGTTAAAAAGATCGGCAATAGGCAATTGCTTAAGTTCACTAAGATTCATACTTCTCACTTGATTTGTTGATTAATCGAATTGGGTATCCGGGAAAAATATTATTAAGAATAGCAGCTAAGGATTCTGCTGCCTATGTGATATATTTATATTATATCACATATTGCAGACAGGCTATCACAGCTTTAGTAAAAGATACAACATTTTTTATATAGAAAAATTAAAATTAAACGTGACTCTCAACAAAAGCACTTAATTGAGATTTTGAAAGCAAGCCCATTTTAACTGCTTCAACTTGGCCATTTTTAAATAAAATCAATGTGGGAATACTCATCACACCAAACTTTGCTGGTGTTTGTGGATGTTCATCAATATTAATTTTGGCAAAAGTCACTTGCTCACCATGAGTAGCAGCTACTTCTTCCAATATAGGTGTCAATGCACGACATGGACCACACCACTCCGCCCAAAAGTCAACTAATACAGGCTTATTTGCATGGATTACATCTTGTTCGAAGCTTGCATCTGTTATCGTTTTAATAAGATCACTCATGTTCAACCTCTGTTGTTTAAAATTCGTTAATTGCCAAATCGCCCTGTGCGTCAACTATATTTGGCATAGCTTGAATGAGAAATCTTCTGAATCGACTCAAATCATCTTGATACGGTCAAAAGATTTTTCATTCAACCCACACTCAAACACTCAGTTCTTCGCGATTTTTGCTACAAGAGAAACTCGCCACAAGTTCTATTATAGATCACCACCTACGGCTTGCAACACACTTAGCGCAGTAATCGCAGCGGTTTCCGTACGTAAAATTCTTGGGCCTAAGGATAAAGGCTGAAACCCGTGCTCACAAGCAAATTGCACTTCATGATCGCTTAACCCGCCTTCGGGGCCAATAAGCAAATCAATCGCAGGCGAGCCAATTGCATAATCGCTCCAGTTTTTATCTTCACCTGGATGCAGGATAAATCTTAATTCAGCTTGAGCCCTATGCATATAGTCCTCTAGAGACATTGGTGCATGTACTATGGGAACCGCATTACGCCCGGATTGTTCACACGCAGCAATGACAATCGCCTGCCACTGGTGCAGTTTTTTGGCCATTCGTTCTTTATCCAGCTTGACAACACAACGCTCAGTAATAATAGGAGTAATGCTCGCTACGCCCAGTTCGACCGCCTTTTGCATTACAAATTCCATACGCTCGCCCTTGGAAATAGCTTGTGCTAAATGGATAGCTAAAGGCGACTCTCGGCTTACATGTTTGCTCGACTCAATAAGGACAGTAACTTGCTTTTTTTTCACTGATTCTATGGTGGCTGCAAACTCGCGATCATCACCACAGAATAAAGTAAGATGCTCACCAACCTGCATGCGCAAAACAACACCAACATGCTGACTGGCTTCAGGAGATAATTCTAAAAGCTGGCCTGGATGGTAGTTTCCAGATTGATAAATGCGTACGGCTCTCATGTGTTTATTGGTTCTCTTACGTAGCCTGGGTTCCACTTCGTTACATCTGAATCTTCTACACATCGCTGAAGAACCAGCCCAAATCTATTCCAACGTCGCGGACAAGTCGCGGAGCGTAGGTGCAGATGAGATCAAGAGGCAGGTCGTTGCATCCGGGCTGCGTATCTATAATTGCCAATACTATAACAAAAATTACTTATTTTTGCCCCATGTGATAGAATTTTTTATTTCACTAAACGCATTAAGGAAATTAAAAACCATGAGCACAACACGCATAGAATCTGACAGCATGGGTGAAATTGCTGTCCCTGCAGATAAGTATTGGGGAGCACAAACTGAACGCTCATTACATCATTTTAATATAGGCAAGGACATTATGCCACGCGAAGTCACTCATGCCTTTGGTATCTTAAAAAAGGCTGCCGCATTAACCAACCTGGATTTGGATAAATTACCTAAAGATAAAGCGGATTTAATTATTCAAGCTGCCGATGAAGTCAGCAAAGGGATGTTAGACGATCATTTTCCTTTGCATGTATGGCAAACAGGAAGCGGTACCCAATCCAACATGAATGCCAATGAAGTTATCTCCAATCGTGCGATTGAATTGGCTGGCGGAACCATGGGGAGTAAATCACCAGTTCACCCTAACGATCATGTGAATATGTCTCAGTCTTCAAATGATACATTTCCAACCGCCATGCATATTGCGGCTGCTATTGCCTTCAATAAGAAACTTATCCCTGCAGTAAAAAACTTACGTGATGCCTTCGCTATCAAAATGGCTGCATTCAAGGATATAGTCAAAATAGGTCGCACTCATTTACAAGATGCGGTTCCCATTACTTTAGGGCAGGAATTTTCTGGTTATGTTGCCCAACTTGATGCCTGCCTCCATCGACTTGAAGGTGTATTGCCCGAATTATATGAATTGGCTGCCGGCGGCACTGCGGTAGGAACGGGGTTAAACACCCATCCTCAATTTGCTACCAAAGTAGCACAACATATCGCGCAAATTACCCAATTACCATTTATTAGTGCAGATAATAAATTTGCTGCTCTGGCATCCCATGAACCGTTAGTTAATGCTCACGGTGCGATGAAAACACTGGCTTGCGCCTTAATGAAAATTGCAAATGACATTCGCTGGTTAGCTTCCGGCCCACGTTGTGGTATTGGTGAGTTAGTTATTCCAGAAAATGAGCCTGGATCGTCCATTATGCCCGGGAAAGTCAATCCCACTCAATGTGAAGCCATGACCATGGTTTGTGCGCAAGTTCTGGGAAATGATGCCACTGTGGGCATAGCCGACAGTCAGGGTAATTTTGAACTGAATGTATTTAAACCCGTGATCATTTTTAATGTACTTCATTCACTTAACTTGCTGGCTGATACGTGTCATTCATTCCAAGAGTTTTGTGCCGAAGGGATCGAAGCCAATCACAAGGTTATTGACTATTACCTGCATCATTCCTTAATGCTCGTCACAGCCCTCAATCAACACATAGGCTATGACAAAGCAGCTAAAATTGCTAAAACTGCGCATCAAGACAATTCTTCCTTACAAGAAGCAGCGGTCAAACTTGGGATTTTAACAGCAGAACGTTTTGCGGAATTAGTCAGACCAGAAAAAATGATTGCACCCGAGTGATTCTTTTCGCCTGATAAACCCAGGTGAATCGATTGCATAGTTGCTCTGTTAATTTGGGGTATGTCTCTTTTATTTATATAATCATGCCCCATTAAAAGCATTAAATTATTTGAAGCAAAAATGGATTTTGCTTCTGAAAATTCAAGGACGACTTATTAAAAATTTATAGGAAAATAAGGTTTAAGTATGAAAGAAAAAAGAATTATTCGTCCGGCTCAAACAATAACGCCGGATCACAAAAATGCAAGAACATCTCATCGAGGCATTGAAAAAGCTGATAAGAAAAAAATGAGTTTCTTTGGGGAGTATGCTTCTCGACAATTTGTACGAGATGAAATGATTAAAGATGGACTGGATTTAATGGAAATTCAAGAGAGAGCTGGAACAGGACCGTATAGCCAGAGATGATGAAGCTGTACGTTTTAAAATATGGAACACTGCTTTCCCGCTTTTACAGCGGGAAAGTTGACTTAGATGCACAACATTATTGTATTACAGGAATTTGTGGTGCGGCATTGCGTTTGGGCCCAGGAGTTGCTTTTTGAGTAGGATCTTTTGAAGCGTAGGTCTTTTGCGCTTTAGGTTTATTTACTGTTTGTGGCTTGTTCTGGGTATTCATTTGTTCATATCCTTGGGCATTCATTTGCTCTGAACGCTGCATATCCATGCATGCACATAATCCCAAAGTTAAAGCAATACCCAAACACCACTTAAGTGACTTTAAATTTATCATATTTAGCTCCCTGCTTTGTTAGTTCGAAAAATAAATATAAATTAAAAAAGTCAAAATCACCACCCAAATCTACCAAGAATTTTTTTTTTCACTTAAAAACCATATAATCAAAATCAAACCACTCTTAATAAAGGACTTAATATGATTTATCCCAATATACTTGCCACCATTGGACAGACCCCTGTGGTAAAAATTAATCGCCTAGGACGCGCTCTCGATTGCGAACTGTATGCAAAATGTGAGTTTTTTAATCCAGGTGGCTCTGTTAAGGATCGTATTGGGTATGAAATGGTTATTCATGCAGAGCGAGATGGCCATATCAAGCCTGGTTATACACTAATTGAGCCTACATCCGGGAATACAGGAATAGGCATTGCGTTAGCAGGTGCGGTATTAGGTTACAAAGTAATCATCACTATGCCCGAAAAAATGAGTCAGGAAAAACAGTCTGTACTTGAGCGCTTAGGAGCAAAGATTTATCGTACCCCAACAGAAGCTGCTTATGACGATCCGGAAAGCCATATTTCTTTAGCTAAAAGGCTGCAAGCAGAAATTCCTAATTCTTATATCCTTGATCAGTATGCCAATCCCAATAATCCTAATGCCCACTATTATGGCACCGCACAAGAAATTATTGATGATTTTGGCAAAGACTTGCATATGGTTGTTGCGGGAGTTGGCACTGGAGGAACAATTACAGGTATTGCAAAACGACTTAAAGAATATAATTCAGAGATTAAGATCATTGGTGCTGATCCTGAAGGTTCAATTCTTGGTGGTGGAACTGAAGTTAAATCCTATGATGTGGAAGGGATAGGTTATGATTTCTTCCCGCAAGTTTTAGATAATAGTTTAATTGATAAGTACATTAAAACAAATGATCAGGATTCATTCCGAACTGCAAGAGATTTAATTCGAGAAGAAGGCTTACTGGTAGGAGGTTCTTCTGGGGCAGCAATGTGGGCGGCTCTACAGGCTGCCAAATCTTTAAGTAAAGGCCAAAAATGCCTGGTTATTTTGCCTGATTCAATTCGTAATTATATGTCTAAATTTGCTAATGATGAATGGATGAATGAGCACGGATTTTTGTAATTGCACAAACCTAGAAGGCAAGCGTTCAGGAGGATGCTTGAATCTTAGGCAACGGTTGGATTTGAGCGCAGGTTGCGTGAAAATAACTCAGAGAAAACATAGCATAAATCCGTATGTGAGACTTCCGAAGATTTATTTTCGCCTAAGAGGTACCAAATACAGCCGTTGAGTGAATAAAGGACGAATGTTTACCCTAGAAGCAGACGAGGGAATGTAGCGTATATAAACCGGACTCTGCTTCGCATATTCAAAAATTTATCTCAATGCAACAGTAGATTGATTTTCTATTTGCTCAAATAAACTATCAGGCTCAACTTGTTTTGTGCTAATCCAACTCGATAAAGCGTTTGCTAACAGTTCGATCGTTTGTTGTTCTCGTTCTTGGGGAACACCAGCAATAACAGATTTTCTGTTTGATTGCTCAAGAACAGCCGCTAGTGTATTGTTCGTTTGAGCAGGTAAAAAGGTAATATAGAGACCCATTAATTGCTCACGGGATAATTCGCCTGCAACAACCATGCTTAAAATAGTCTTACGCCATTGTTCATAAGACTGCAGTATTTGTTTATTGTCCTCCGCAATCAGCGCCATAATATCGCTTAGAGTTTCCCCCTGCTCTTTTGTATTTTCAACAGGTTTAGGAGCATTAATGGCTAATTGACCAACATATGCAAAATCTGCTTTATGCTTTACAGCGGGGAAATACTGATCCCCTTGCACTTGAATTACTAAATTAATTTTATTAGACATCATGCTTCTCCATCATATACATCTCTTTTCCTCAGTTCCTTTCCAAGTTCTTTAAAAGATAGCGTAATACTAACCCCCAGCACCTGAGCCAAGGCCTTTAAAGCGCTTGATGGCAGTTCGACCTCTGGATCACGCAAATAACTTTTTGGCGTGTCAGCACTTAACCCATCAAATACTTCACGATACATTAATGGATGCGTATATATCTCATCCACTGCAAGCTGGCGTAGCACATAAGCCATGCATTCCACTAACTCTGACTTGCGAGACGTATTGAGTAACATACCCATACGTTCTGAAAGTGTTAAATAAGGTTGATTACTAACATATTTTGGGAAATGAAGATAAAAACGCTCCAAAATTTTTTTCAAGGTAGCATCATTGCCTCGTTGGGAAATGCTTTGTAACGAGTCGATCAGAGCTACAGCAACCGCATGAAATTGTTCATTACCAACATTGATAAAATTATATTCTACGCGTGGCCTAGGTTCATGATGTAGATAAGCTCGATTACTAAAAAAACCAGCCATAATGCTCTCCTACCCCTCAATATAACTTCATTCTAATGAATCAAAATTAAGGAAATATTAACTATAAACATCATAAGACATAATTTAAACAGCTACTCCCGTTTCTAGAAACAGAATCATTTAACAAAAATAATACTTAACACTATAATTCTATACTACATGCAGAAATTTTACTCGATTATATTGCAATAAGACATATATCCGTTTTTATCCATGATGATTATATGGGATTAATGAGGGAAAATACATCACAATATCAAATTTATGCGCACAAACTGGTGTCTCCCTTCTTTAAACTGATTAAATGTAGGCGCAAAGAAAAATCAATTGCATGTCTTGCTTACTCTTAAAGTGGAAACACATAGCCTCTCACTATGCTAATAAGATATACTCAGGACTTACGAAAAACCCCAATCTCTTTGTTAAAAAATGTTTTTAATTCGGTCATTTAGTCTATCTAAACTCCCTCATTAAAAACATTTTTTGCCTCGACCTTGAGATTTTTCGTACGTCCTGATGCTGGTATTATTCTATAAGGTTCCGGAGCAATAGCTAAAATTAGCTGCACATTTAATTAAGGATTTACTCTTGGGTCACTCGACACTTTATTTTGTTTGTTTGCTCCTTGTACTCTTAACGTTACTTCTTCATTTTAAGTGCAAAAGCAAACAGAGCAGTGTGAACCGTTGGCAAAAATCATTAAATCTACAAAAGCACGCCCAAGCATTTCGCCAAATTTATACAGATGCCAACGGCTTTCTGCTTTCTCAGAATGCTCGCCAGAACCATGATGCGATGGAATATGCTTACGGAGAAATTGAGTTTTTATCATTTATCGCACTATTGTCCTTAACCAACCCAGATGAAAACACCGTATTCTATGACTTAGGTTCGGGAGTAGGCAAAGCAGTATTAGCGTGCAGCATGGTTTTCCCCGTCCGCAAAAGTGCTGGAGTCGAATTATTTCCCCAACTCTACTTCGATGCATGCAAACGTGCCGAGCAACTGGCAGCAATGAAGGACTACACCGAACAAGCAAAGAAGATTCAGTTTATTTTAGGTGATTTTCTTGAAGCGAATCTGAGTGATGCAACGCTTGTTTTTATTAATTCCACTGCCTTTTTTGGTCCAATATGGGAAAACCTCTGTATTAAACTGGATCAACTACCGCATCTGAATACCGTAATTACAACCAGCAAAGCACTATCCTGTACTCATTTTATGGTAACAGCACGTACCAAAGTTGAAATGAGCTGGGGCGTAGTTTTCGCCTATATTCATACACGAAAAACAACTTTTGACTAACCGTCTTGAAAATATTGAATAATTTTTTTCCCAGTCTATACTTATAAAACAAGGGACAATTGTCAGCACCTAATCTGTATTGGTTGCAGACTTTGATACACGCGACAACACGAGGTGGGTATGATCAAATCGGAACTCATTGAACACATCGCTGCTCGAATGACGCATCTTACTGAAAAGCAAGTGGCTGATGGCATAAATAGAATATTAGAATTAATGAGTGAAGCACTCATTAAAAATCAAAGAATAGAAATTCGGGGATTTGGCAGTTTTTCTCTTCATTACAGACCGCCACGTAATGCGCATAATCCCAAAACGGGTGAAAAAGTAGTGACTAAAGCCAAATATAGTCCGCACTTTAAGCCGGGAAAAGAATTACGTGAACGTGTTGATGCCTCGCGTGATAAATATAAATTACCTGATGAAGAATAAGGTAAGTTTGTTTTATATCTTATATTAATCTGAGCACTGGACCAGGAGCGTTATGTCCAAACCTCAGATGGGGAAGCCCCATTAAGGTAATGATCTTCATCATTCCCGCGAAGGCGGGGACCTATTCTTATAGCAGGACTGTGCCTTCCAAGAAATAGGTTTGCGCCTTCATGGGAACTACCGTTATTATTTAGCTTTGTGGCGATGGCTTACCAACCTTTCGAGCCACAAAATTTATTGCCTATTCGCTAGGTTATGTGCGAGGCAAAGTAACCCCTGTTTGTCCCTGATATTTTCCACCACGATCACGATATGAAACAGCGCAAACTTCAGAGGCCTCCAGAAACAGCATTTGTGCCACACCCTCATGTGCATAAATTTTAGCGGGTAATGTGGTAGTATTTGAAAACTCCAGAGTCACATGACCTTCCCACTCGGGCTCCAAAGGTGTCACATTCACGATAATCCCACAACGTGCGTAAGTCGACTTACCAAGACAGATAGTCAGGATATTTCGTGGAATTCGAAAATACTCTACAGTTCTTGCTAAGGCAAACGAGTTGGGAGGAATAATACATACGTCGGACTGCACATCGACAAAGCTGTTTTCATCAAAAGCTTTCGGATCCACAATAGCAGAATTTATATTCGTAAAAATTTTAAATTCATTCGCACAACGCACGTCATATCCATAGCTTGACACACCATATGAAATAATTCTTCCATTTTCATTTTCACGCACTTGCCCTGGTTGAAATGGAGATATCATTCCATGTTCAAGCGCCATCTTTTCTATCCATCTATCTGATTTAATCGACACAATAAAAACCTCATGAATTCTTCAAAAGGAGTGTTCTATCATAAAAGTCGGATAAACGAAAGATTGTATTGATATTTGCCAAATGATTCATAACCTTTGGGCTAAGGCCCTGGGGTACGGCTTTGCCTTCACCCAGGAGATGGTTCTAATTGAAGCTATGATTTTTTTGTCGCCATATTGGCCAAGAAATCACCCAGCTCTATTGGCATTGGGAACACAATGGTAGAGTTATTATTGCCCGCTATAGCGGCTAATGTTTGCAAATAACGTAATTGCATAGCCTGGGGTTGTTGAGCCAAAACTTGAGATGCTTGCAGTAATTTATCTGACGCTTGTAACTCTCCTTCAGCATGAATCACTTTAGCACGTCGTTCACGCTCAGCTTCAGCTTGTCTGGCAATTGCGCGGATCATGCTTTCATCCAAATCGACACGTTTTATTTCGACATTAGACACTTTAATGCCCCAGTTATCGGTTTGTGAATCCAGTATTTTTTGTACGTCACTATTTAAGCGCTCGCGTTCAGAAAGCATTTCATCCAGTTCATGTTGTCCTAACACTGAACGAAGCGTTGTTTGCGCCAATTGACTGGTTGCTTCATAGTAATTTTCTACTTGGATAATTGCATTTTCTGGAACCACCACTCGAAAATATAAGACCGCATTGACCCGTACTGAAACGTTATCTTTAGAGATCACATCTTGGCTCGGAACGTCCATAACTATAGTACGTAAATCGACCCGTACTACCTGTTGAATCACTGGAATAATAAGCACTAAACCAGGCCCTTTAACTTTCCAGAACCGTCCTAACATAAATACAACACCGCGCTCATACTCTCGAAAGACTTTAACTGCCGAGATCAAAAGTATTAAAATTGCTACGATGATCACCGTTAAAAATGGTCCCATTTTAACCTCCTTGATTACCCAAATCTTCTTCAATTTCCAATTTAAGTCCTGAAGTCCCGATTACTTTTATTGGCGTGTTTGCTGCAATGGGCTGTTTGGAGTGCACGCTCCAAATCTCACCGCGAATCATTGCCTGTCCTTCAAGATTTACATTGCCAAGGGTATGACCTTTGGCTCCCATCAAAACGCTTAACCCATGTTTTACATTTTGTCGCCTTGCTTTTACCACCATCCCGAGAATGATCACAAAAAAGAGAATATTCACAAAGGCCATTGCTCCTATTGCCGACCAAGCAATATGATACATTTGATTATCGGCATCAATTAACATAATAGAACCAATAATAAATGCAATAGTTCCTCCTACTCCCAGAGAACCGTAAGCAGGAACAAATGCTTCTCCTATAATAAATGCTATTCCCAATATAATAAGAAAGAAACCAGCATAGTTAATCGGTAATAATTGCAGCGCATAAAGTGCGATACACATTGATATCGCACCAATCACTCCGGGAAATAAATGTCCTGGATTAACCAACTCGAAAAAAATACCGTATATACCCAGTAAAAGAAGAAGATAAGCTACTGTTGGATCCGTAATTATCGATAAAAACCGTGTACGCCAATCAGGTTTAATGAGTTCAGTCTGTGAATTATTGGTATGAAGTATTATTTTTTGATTGTTTTGCATTACTGATACGCCGTTCAACTGGGTCAGTAATTCCTTCTCATCATTTGCAATGAAATTAATCACACCTTCCTTTAAAGCTTCTGTAGCGGTTAGTGTTTCAGCATTCAAAACCGCTTTTTGTGCAAAATCTGGATTACGCCCTCTCAATTGAGCCAATGACCGTATTGTGGCTACAGCATCATTGGTAATTTTTTTATCCATCGTAGTTTGTTTATCTGAGTTGGCCACATCGCCGAAACCTGTTGCTGCTAAATTAACCGGACTCGCTGCTCCCAGTTGCGTTCCTGGAGCCATAGCCGCCAAAGTACTGGCATAAAGCAAATAAGTACCAGCGCTTGCCGCACGTGCACCATTTGGGCTTACATAAGTCACTATAGGAATATTAGAGGATAGAAATTTTTGAACTATTGTTCGGGTTGCTTCATCAAGTCCCCCAGGAGTATCAATAGTAATTAGGATTAAATCTGCATGTTGTGAATTATCGATACTACGAATAATATAATCTGCTGTCGCAGGTCCAATTGTTCCTTTTATATTAAGTTCAATCACTTTAGTCGCATAGGAACATGAAGTGTAAATGAGTAACAAAATAAACAGAACACTGTATCGTAATAACAATATTATTCGACCCGTTGGCGTGACTATGGACTTTGGCATGATGTACGCTTTACACATGCTCCCTTCCCTAATGAAATACGCTATATGTTAAAAGATAGCACAATTTGAATTATTTATTGCTGCGACACGAAGGAAGTCAACGGATTATAATCGATAATAATTTATGTGTAGGGTTGATAAGCGTTGCGAGCCAATCCAAAGAATCTTTATGCGCTAAAACCCTGGGTTACTGAGTTGCGTTCACCCAGGGTACAAAAATAATTTTTTAGAAATAAACCCCGATTTGTGCAGAAACAGTATCCGCAGTACCACCGGTACCTATTGTGGGTGCGTTTACAAATCCTGGAGCTGAAGCACCATTGGCAAAATCATTGGAACCGTAATCAATTTCATGTCGATATTCGATACTTTCTACAGTATCTTTCCAGATTGAAATATTAAATACGCCAATAAAGCGGTGCTCTGGCAAGTTTAACGCAAGCGCCTCTTTAGTTCTTTGATAACCAACGCCAATAGATGCAGGTCGATTAAATGCCTTAAACGTCATATCAATTTCTGTTTGTAATGCCTGTGGCTTTGCACCGCGTCCATTAAAACTTAAATCCTGTGCTCTAAATGATTCAATTGTACCAACCCATTCAGCAGCAAAGTTAAATCGGTCATAAGCCATGTTGCCATACACATCCATAGCTTCTGTCTTGCGCACGAGCTCATTTCCGTTAAGTAGCGATCCAAATCCGCCAAAAGTTCCTGGGTTACCGCCAGTATTTTGCATTCCAGCAGAATCATCAATAGAGCTGATGTAACTTGCGCCTATTTCACCAGTGACTTCATTAAATGCAAAGACATATCCTAAGTTCGCGCCACCTACGCCAGCGCGCCCCAAGGTAGTATCACTTCGATAAATGTATGTAGCTGCAAATGGTCCGGTATCTTCTTGTGATTTATAACCTATAATAAAAGGCCTTGTTTTAGTCCGGGCTAAATTTAAAGTCAGCGGAGCACTGATCATCGAACTTGAATAACGTCCAAAAGGAACATACAACTGCCCAGCAGTAAAGTAAAAGGGCGTTTTATCCAGGTTACCGATATTCACGAAGCCCATATTGAGGTTAAACGCTGAATTGTTAATTCTTGGGCCAACATCAGGTGGACTTTCATCATAGGCCAGTGCGATATATGCCTCGACATTTTGATTTAATGCAGCTGCAACATCTACCTCACTAGAGCCTAAAGTCAAATCAACATTTGTTCCACCGACATAATCACTATTGATCATGCCAACAGGCTCTGCTTTTCCACTAAGTGCAATGATTGGCCTTTCAGGAATCGGGTACCCCATATTTCGATAGGCTCTATATAATTTCCGACGCTGTTGCATCAAACGGATATCTCGGTTAATACTTGAAATATTCACAATATAATCCGATCCATCAAAAGCAGGTCTGTCCCCTAAATAAGGAGAAGTTACAACCGGTGTTCCTGCAATATAGGTTACAACTCGATTTTCTGCCACTAAAGCAGTTGGATAAAACCCTATTGATTCTGGATGTTCCTCAGGTGTATGTACCGTTATAGTTGAGGAATGATACTTAACCATTTTTTCATGTTTTTGCTGTTCATGTTTCTTCTCATGCTTTTTATGAACAACAGGCCCTGGCTTTTTCGACTCCTTTTTAGTCGACTTGCTCGAATGAGTTACTTTCTGAGCCACCAGTTCTTTTTGTAGCGAATCTAATTGAGTTTGTAATTGTTGTGCTTGCTTTTGTAAACGAGCTATTTGACGTTGCAACTGCTGATCATGTTCCGCATAGAGTGGCGATGACAAACAGACTAGGGCCAATATGATTTTTTTATATTGCATGCGGTACTCCTGTTCATTATTTTTACTTCCACATCGGAAAGGCAGAAAATTATAGCTTGGTAAACAAGGAGTGGCTAGCTTCTTTTTCACAAATTTGCTTAAAATTTGTTACTTAACTGGCTTTGATTAAAAAAAAACCCATAGAAAATCTATGGGTTTCATTGAGCAATTTACAATTCAGTTTAGCTTACGCATTTCCAATTAGCTTCAGGCCAAAATATGGACCAAAAACGCCATAGTCAACTGGGCGAGTTGGACCAAATAAATTGGGAAATGGCTGTTCTTCCAAAACGTGAAAATAATTTACTACTTGATAACCTGCTTGAATATTTGCAAGACCTATAGGTGTAGAATGGGCATAATTTATACCAAGTTTTGCTTCCAAGCTTGGAACAATACCCCTTTTACGGAAGGATACTTGCTCAATAATTGCTTCTGTAGGGGATACTACAAAACCTGCATGATATCGATTAGTTCCGTAGAGAACTGAGCCGCCTCCATTCGCAGTGACACTTAGTGAGTCAGTAATGTTGTATGCATAGTCAATTCCAACTACCGGTCCAAAACCTTTATATTCAGTATTGTCGAATTTACTAAAGGGATTTGTCACAAGAGCGGGAATGAATTCTGTTATATAATAATTTGTAGATGTAGATTGGATATTTGCATATTGCATACCGGCATAGAAACGCATTTTCTTACGCATACTTATGTCAGTATGTTGTCCCATTACTACGTTAACCTGGTCTATTCTATTGCGGCTAATGAATTCAAATGGCGCTGGAATAGGTGGTAAACTTGTTACGGGTATGTTCAAAACTCCGAAAAATTCTGTAGGATCTGTTGAGGTACTGAAGTGCATCCAATTAACGGAAATATCATTGCCGGTGTTAAAATGATATGACCCTTCTAAAAAATATCCCCAGTTCCAATCATTTTTTATTTCTTTATTTACTGGTAATGTACCGTATTGTATCGATTTCTCACTACCATAGATGGATCTTAAATAGAGCGCTTGAGCGCTAAAGTCCCAGAGTTTTGTTACGCATGGAACTGTAACATTACCTGGCGTACAAACTGGGCCCATACTGCCAGCAGTAGCTAGACCTGCGGCCAATCCCAATACAGCTATACTTACTTTCTTAAACATGAATACTCCATTAGAAAAAAAAAGCCCATCACTAATGACGGGCTTTTATAAGATCTTAATCAATTAAGAAATTAAATGTTTCCAACATACTTCAGACCGAAGTAAGGACCAGCAGCAGCGAAGTCAGTTGCTGTAACTGGCAATACGGTTGTGTTTAACGCATGGATGTAGTTAAACCACATGTATCCAGCATCCAGAGTTAAATCACCTTGTGCCATTGCATAAGTGTAGTTAGCACCTAACTTAGCTTCTAATTCTGGAACGATTGCTGTTCTGGTTCCGCTGATATCAACAGTGAACACATTTGGAAGAACAGGAACAGAACCATCAGCATCAACGAAGTCAACATTGTAGCTGTGTTTTTGTGAACCAACTAACAATGCACCAGCTGCTTTAGCGTAAATACCAAAACCGTTACCGAATACATAGTTCATGTCGATACCAGTACGTGGTCCGAAACCATTGTATTGAGTGTTTCCTTCAAATCCAACTGTGAAGTCTGGAACACCATTATCGAAGTCTGTTCCAAATGCATGGACGCTTCTCTTGATGCTAGCAAATTGGAAACCGCCATGGAAACGGATTTTCTTGTTCGCGCTGAAATCAACGAACTGACCGAATTCACCGTTAACTGCATCCCATCTGTTTTTATGACCAAAACCAATTAATGTATCTGGGTCAATAGCAGGAGTAAATTCATGGTTGTTCCAACCAGTATCTAAGTGATACCAAGTTAAAGTAATGTCGTTTCCAGTGTTGAAATGGTAAGAACCTTCAATTTGGAAGCCCCAGTTCCATTGCGCGTCTAGTTCTGTATT
>NZ_QHJG01000011.1:57109-58036 GCF_003184185.1 Legionella qingyii
GTCCAAAGTAACATCGTTATCAGTCATTGTTTGCAAAACTAATGCTTGACCACCGATGTTCCATCCAGTACTTGGGCAAGGAACAGTAACGTTACCTGGGGTGCAAACTGGGCCCATGGTACCAGCGAATACTGCACTGCTACCTAAAGCAAGAACAGCTAACGCTGTTTTTTTCAAATTTAACATGCTTATCTCCACTTTTTATTATTATTTCCGTTCGTTACCAATTTAAATTGTTAGCAACGGTACGCATATTCGCTCTATACCGAGAGCGTACCTTGCTCAATTATCTAACCGGAGTTTCATAAAGTCAACAGTACCGATTAAATTTATTAAAATGATAGCGAATTAAATGTTTCCTATATATTTCAAGCCAAAGTAAGGGCCAGCAGCAGCGAAATCAGTTGCTGTAACTGGTAATACGGTTGTATTTAACGCATGAATGTAGTTAAACCACATGTATCCAGCATCCAGTACCAAATCACCTTGTGCCATTGCATAATCATAGCTAGCACCCAATTTAGCTTCTAATTCAGGAACGATCGCTGTTCTGGTTCCGCTAATATCAACGGTGAACACATTAGGAAGAACAGGATTAGAGCCATCTGGGTCAATGAAATCAACATTGTAGCTATGTTTTTGTGAACCAACTAACAATGCACCAGCTGCTTTAGCATAAATACCAAAACCATTACCGAATACATAGTTCATGTCGATACCAGTACGTGGTCCGAAACCGTTGTACTGAGTGTTTCCTTCAAATGTAAGCGTATAGTCTGGAACACCATTATCGAAGTCTGTTCCAAATGCATGCATGCTTCTCTTAATGCTAGCAAATTGGAAACCGCCATGGAAACGGATTTTTTTGTTCGCGCTGAAATCAACGAACTGACCGAATTCACCGTTAACTGCATCCCATCTGTTTTT
>NZ_QHJG01000011.1:58046-161407 GCF_003184185.1 Legionella qingyii
CGGTTTTGGTTAATTATGTAGACCCCGTTATCGTCCTCATTTAAGTACCAACAAGGTTGGTCATAGATTCACTATGGTTCAATTTCACTACAGCAAAGGTCATAACTTTACCATTCTTGGAAGTTAAACCTTCGGGGTCAAGGTAACGCGCAGATCAAGACATAAGTTTCTTTGCGGACTACCTCGTTACAACTCTAGGTTTCTTTGTAACAATAGTCAGTAACAAACATTTTGATTACGAACTGGCGGTTACAAGGTAGGTCATGAACCCGTTCCTTGTCATTGCAATGGACCCCATGTTTGACCTGGGTACCATGGACGTTTATTACATGACGACGGATTTCGATTTTAACGATTTCATCAAAAGAAATTTGAATTGTACGAATACAGAGGCGTATTTAATAATAACAAAGGATAAAGTAACTATTGAGAGATGATCCTCAACAGTAATCGTACGGAAGCAGCGAAGTCCAGCTACGTACGTTGTCACACTCATAATCGTCACCTCATCTTATTCAGTTCTTCTAAATGATTTTTTTTAATTATAAAAAGTTCATATATACGAAAAAAATGCGTAACCTACAAAAAAAACTCGTCGTACCGACAAGAAACCAAAATGGATAATTTTTTTTACACCGGAGACGCGAAAGAATTTTTTACGTTCTTGTCTCATGGCTCCTACTGATTATATCTCGTAGGTATTTTTGAACGTTGGAAAAAATTTTAAATTACTAGAACGTTAAATTAAATAAATAAACTGAATTAATGTTAGTTCGCTTGAGATAAAAAAATAATCGCATTAGTGGTGAGAAGCCAAGCGACGTGCTGGACGTAGCCATAGTAAAGACCGATGGCCCATGTCAAGTGGGTGGGTTCAGTGTACGTCGTAAAAAAATCCATGTGGTTCAAAATCATTTATAAAAACGTGGTAAGCGCGGGATAAAAGTCTATGACGCAACAATATTGGGAAAGCGGGTGAGCGTAGTCGTATCGGTTACTAAGAATAAAGTAAATAAACTCGTAGACGGAGATGTATCACACGTTATGCTGCATTAACAAGGAATAGACGTAGTGAGTTGAGCGATAATAGAAGAAATATTACCTTCTGTGAAAGAGCATAGACGACTATTAGCTTGCCATTGTTTAAAGGTTATGTAAGAACTATCGCCCTTATTCCGAAAACTTTAGGTTGCCCACTATTTCGTTGGCAACATAATTTGGGACAAAGTCTAGCTATCGACTTTAAACCAAGCATCGGAACACTATCCTTGCACTCATTGAAATTTGAACGTAGCGCGGAATCTATCTATGGTTTGAGTGGGCCGAATTGGTAATCGAGAGGACGTTTTTGTCTTCCAGCTAGACCGAAGGTTAACCCGCTAAAATACTACTAAAATCGTACATTTATGACGACCTGAAGTAGGGTGCAGGCATTTTGTTTTACCCCTCCAACACGGCGTATAACAAGTTTTATACGCTACGGTATTAATCCCTATCATTCACGGTTAGGTGTCGCTTAGCCTAATGCCGACTGAGCGGTAGGGAAACGTGGATTTCCTAAACGTTTTACTTGAACGCAGTAACATACACGTCATAAATAACATTCGTGGCACGAGTTGCGTTATGTACGGTATTTAACAGGAAACACTAGGTGTTTACGGTAGAAAATGAGTAAGAGCGATGAACAAAGTACAATAGGAATTAATAGCCGTTCTTGCGTCCTTAGAAATGATACGTTTGCGATTATTAATTAGCGGGACTGCTAACCGTACAAGTAGAATCTCTATTACTCTACAACGTTGTGTGTCACCGTCTATCACGTTTCGTAAAACGAGCGCGTAATTATTACGGTTTAGAATTTGGCCGAAATTGTTGTAACAGTAGGGAACCACTTATGTCTTTATCTTAAGACTGTCGTGATGGGTTTCCTAGATGAAAACTCGGAATATACTGAAAAATAGAATTACTAAGGCACACACGGCTTCTTAATGTAGTTCGGCGTTTTTGAGGAATACAAGAGCCACGTTTTGAAATGGGCCGTCCGCGTTGCTGGTTAAGTCTTCGTCCACGTTTTAGCAATTGTCGAGAAATAGGAGAAAAACTTCACAATGTTTTATTATTAGACCGCAACGTTTAAGTACCCCTTCAATGAGTATCACTATAAAAACTTGCACTCAGGAATAAATAACTACTCATAAATTTCGGTTAGCAGGCTTTAAAAGGGTTTGATTCTCATCAGGAACTTGTGTATAGTTGTGTTCGACGACAGCTTATACATTGTCTACGAGGTCGTTGTCAACGCCGTTGCTAATGAGGTGTAGTAAATAATATATTGGCGTTATTTGACGACCGGCCGCCTGACTCTGGGGTAATAATAACAAATGGATAAAATTTCGTACTTTTTCTAGTTTTCCGCAATGTCCTACGACGGACATCGCCATTAGGCTTCAAAAAACGACCTTGACTATCGCGGGGAGTATAGCATTCACGGTTTCTTTCACGGACACCAACACGTCCTTAAATAAGACGAGGGAAACGAGAGCGAGATATATGTGTTCATAAACTACTTTACTTGGTCAATTTTGTTGAATTAGTAAAAGAGTCAGCAAAACCACGACTCAAGATAGTCGATGGGTAGTTAGTTGTTGTGTAACTTGAGTAATTTAGGGGTGTTTGATATGGGCTAATAGACGGAAATCCGAGTTTGGTTCAACAAGGCTAGCGACGTCCACTTTGGTAGGTTACCTCGTAAGTACTCGGGTGCGCTATCACATAAAATATACTTAAATTTTCTTGCTAAAGCACCAAAGAATGGACAGCAGCAACTACATCTTTGTCGGCCATATCTAGGTATGTTTTTGCGTAACAATCTTTACACGTAGCATAATTAAAAATACCTACTTGTTCCATTAAAAATAGCACCGTTTTCAGTAAAACTTGTATAAAACGGAAAGGGACCGCGACTTAACCTAGTTTTTAGGGACCTCAAGTTAGTTTATCTAGGAATGGTTGGAGACGCAAAACGCGACCTACTTTTTTAGCGAAACCTTTTAGATAAATTTGGGTAAAAATGACGCGAATTTCTTTGAGTTACAGTCGCGCGACAGAACCAACCGGTATTACGTACCAAACTAAATAACAAATATTTTCTTCGGTAGTTTTCTTGTCCTCAATTTAGTGGTAAAGTACGGAAATGAACGAAGCTATGTCGATGTAATCCGCCCGAGTATATACCCGTTTGGCATAATCGGTTTCGTCGAGTTCGTCGTCCTTAAGGAAAACTACGAGTCCTTCGTGTAAGTCGCTAAATACTACGTCTTTTTTGGCGGCTAAATAAAACAGTATACCAGTTGTAGACCTTTTTTCATGTTGTTTTTTGAATTACCTCTAAAACGCTTTATATTGGATTAAATTGTTATGATCCTACACAACTATTGAGTAGAGTTGTGAAGTAGAGGGCCTTCTGCGAAACGCAGGGGCCCCTAGTTAAAAATGTTACTAAGTCTTACGAGACTATTTATTCGTCGTTGTGGAAGACAACTACGAAAGTATGGACGAAATGGAAAAACGGTCGGACGTCCTGTATGAAGTGGTAAAAGAAGTTTCACGACTTGCCGTAGTTACTAAGAATTTTAAAGCAGGTATAACGCTGGATATCCGTTTAGTAATTGCTAAACACTTGCTTGATGCGGTAACCATAGTTATTATTTACGTGGAGCCTTACGTTGTGGGCGTGGTCCTACAAGTTGAGGTATACTAACCGTTTACGATACTCAGTATAGTCGTCGGTATTGTATAGCTTGACCTGGTTATGGTGGGAATAATTAACCCCATAAAGACATACGTAACACTCACTTCACACTTAGTTAACTTTGTCATTGGTGAAGTTGTAATGCCGAAAACTTGAGTAGTTATGCTACCAGATTTCGTTAATTGAGTCTTCCTGTATGTTTTCATTTTAGGTCTCCTATTTTCTTGTGCTCGGGTATGAATGGAAAATTTACGAGCACATTTAATTTAAATAGGTATTAGAGTGGCAATCCGTAATGTCGACGATGCCATTTTAGTCCTCGAAAAGCAGGGTGATTATGCGAGTAAGATACTAGAGGTAGTAATAGCAATAATAATACCATAATTGAGCAATATAATACGTCGTTAACGTAGTGCGTCGTAACAAAGATTAAGTGGAACAACTTTATTAAGTCGTTACTATAGTCTTGGTGGCTAATTGAGAGGGAAGTGTATTTCAACACCTTTTCACCCGGTTAGTCGCATGACACCGTTACAAACCGCTTATAGTCCTAATCGTTCTTGTAGATGTATCCGTTTTAGCTGTGGTGTGCTAAGCTACGTAACATGGCGTGCTCGTCTTTTAGGTGTAACACCGTAGAAGCCGCACGGAAAGTATATTTCGTCTTACCGTAAAAGACGATAAACGAAAAATTAAAAAAGATTTCATAGGTGAGTTTGTGGAATATTATTCAATTAATAACGAGTAATAGCGCTTTTGGATATTTTCGGCGTTGGTTATTTAAAAATCGTGTTATCTAATTGTCTAGAACCAAATTTTCGGTTGATTACGAGGTAAACTGGATTATTATTGGTCGTTTGGTGCACATCTAAGACAAAAATTCGTGAAAGTAATAAGGTCCGATTTTTGGCGAAAAAAAGAATAATATTAATTAGAAGTAACTTATAGTACGGGAAGGACGATGTGAATGCGCGTGGCTTATTTTATTATCCTCTAATCCTACTGTAAATGTAACGGACTCAATGGAATGCGGTTCTTACGCAATCTTGGAGTGTAAAGGTCACTTTGTAATCTCATAGTAATGCCGTTCGTAGTAGTTCGAATGCAGTGGTTAAATTTATTTAATTAAGGTCCTTGACTTAAACTTTGGTACCTAGACCTTCTCTAGTAGTTTTTCAGTTTACCGCCGTATAAATTGTTACGCCGTGTTCAAACCTTAGTATGGAAAATGACCGTAACGGAGTCAGGATTACCACCACCGCTCGGGGTTCCGTTCAATCGCCTTCGTTAATTGTTTGTAAAACCGAGTAAGTCACGTAAATTTCTTCTCAAATGTTTTTGACGTTATAGATGAAAACCAAGTCCGACCCGTACCGAACAAGTTCTATCATGACCGCGAAATTTTTATTAGTCGTGGTCATTACGTCCTTGCGGGTACTGGCTCCCAAATTGGCGCGATAACTGCACGCTACATACCCTTGTACGTATAATATAACTAATGGCGTTACGTGCAGGACTGATACAGAGACGTAAGACCAGAAACCAATTAACCCTAAAACATCAGTCATTAAACTTTATTTTTGTAAGAAAAATGGTACCTATGGAAAGGAGTACATCGTATCCCTTCTTTCAATACAGATATTACACCGGCGTGGGATAGAGAGGGACTTCCCTCTCTATTAAAAACTCACCTCTAGGAAGTAAAAATTCCTTTTGTAATACCGAAATTAATGGTCAATGTTAGGATACGGTTATTGAAAGTGGGTACCTCTTCCTTAAACCAACATACTGCTTGTTCCGTTCCGGATAGAACTGCGAAATTCACCCTATCGTCAAACACCTAATCCTGTAAGAGTAGGACTACAGTGGTTTTGGTATGTCGTTGTTCGTCGATTCGACGAGGTATGGAGCTTATGGAAAGTGTAGTTTGTTGTTCTTAATGAACGGCTTTTTGAATGTTGATACCGGCCATACCTCGTTCAAAAAAAGCGATTAAGTCCACGACTTCGGTTACTTCGCCGTTAATTTAACTGGGCAGAAATACCGGTATTTTTCCCTTATCTTTGGGGAAGTTAATAACAATACCTTGCTCGCAAGGTGCCAGCATGTTACCGATGAAATTGGCGTAGTCCTTCAGCTTTTCATGTTCGTCCTAAACTTGGGAATCATGGACCAAAGTAAGCACGAGGAAAATTACTAAACCTACGGTAAGTATGATAACGTCGTTTATCTCTCCTACAACAACGACAATACGAGCTTGGTTAAGTCCCTCTTCCACCTTAAGTACGTCGTCTTCTTTCAATAGAAGCGAGGAATCGGTTCGAAACGCTTGTTGTACTAACCTACGAATAAGACCTACTTTAGGTTTGACCCTTACCGGCGTGGCCTTTTGAAAAATGGACGTACGTGATACTATAAGTTGGACTATAAGAATGATGACGGTTTCCAAACCCATTACCACAAGGGTATCCGCGGACGGACTACTCATTTTTTCGTTTTCTAAATAAATTTGGTCCTTTAGTACCAAGCTGAAAACCTCCATTAGGTGAACGAACACGGTGGCGAAATTGCCATAACCTTCAGAACCTCGCACTGTTTTAAACACTTTTTCATTGTTTTTTATCAGGCGACAATTACCTTTTTAATTAATTTTTAGACCCACTCGTAGGGACACAATTCAGCTAAGCACCATTTCCCATATACTATCCGTAACTCAACCTGGCGGGGCGGTTACTGTACGCAAATGAACCCAATCGGTTACCGTATGAGAAATTATAATGGCGTCTATGTCACCATGCTGAAAATGGAGGTAACTAATAGTTACTTCTGCTTTAGCTACTTAACCAATTCGCTAATTGAAACTGCTAGTTAGTTAAATGAGTTTTGATTAATTGGAAGTGCTCGAAAAATAAAATCGGACATACGCTGCTTCACTCGCGAAAATCATATGCCCGATTCGAAGAACGAAGTAGTAAAGTTTTTTTAGTTATTAGCATAGTATCTAAAAAGAATATTGAACTAAGAAACTGAAATTTAAGTTTGTTCATAGAAGAAGGCGCAAAGGACGAACGTCAAAAACCGTTTATTCCAGTTTGTATACCCGTAGTTAAAAGCGATTAAGTCCCTCGTACGCTAACTAAGCGAGATTTTTTTGTAAAAAAAATAAAAAAGAACTAAGTTTATTGGAAGAGAGGTCAGATAGGTAATCTAGAACGTCAAGTAAAAGCGCCGGTGATGTACACTACGCGTATTTTGGTAGTACAAAACTGTTAGGTTTTATTCTGTTTCCACATTAGTAATCTAACAGAAGTTTGTTATTTATTATTCTGTCGAGGAGTAGGCAGAAGTGATTTGGGCTGAAGACATTTTGCGCTTGGCGTAGAAACCCGTTTCCGTTTGGTTTGTATAGTGATTTCAGTCGTTCTTGTATTTTTCACCGGAGATGGACCATATTTCCCAGACCGTAACGGCGAGGGTACCGAAAATTAGCGCGTTGGTGTATTAGCTGGAAAAAGAATATCTTACGACGATATAATAAAAAAAGGAGTCAGGGTTTTAAGCGGTACCAAACTCGTATTCGACGAACACGACTTGCGCCACGTACTTACTTCATCGAATATAAAAATAACTCGTAAAGTAAGTAGTTTGAACTAAGTTTGTGGTTTTCGTGACGGTACGCGAGCGGTCGACGACTGTTTCGGAAACAACGACTTGCGTTTTGCTAGTGAGCAAGAAATTCCAGCCCTCGTTAAAAATTCTTTCTTCCGTATAGACTTTTCGAGTAGAGCCATATTCGAAGTAGTTTTTACTACATGTTTAGTCCTATGACTGCGTTTTGTAGACGTTAAAAAGAATTGAGTAGAAGCAGTTACTACAAAGGGTTCCCTAAACTACCTAATGTTTAATTATACCGGAAACCGGTTGGCACCAGGTAAAGTCGTTCCCTTATTCGGAGAAATTACGAAACAAGACAACGTGCACGACAATCAAATATAGGTCCGAGTAGGTAGTGTACTTATCCTACGTTTGTTACGTTACCTAATAACCTTATCCGCGACATTATTCCTTTTCCCCATTATTAAGCTATAGGGCCGTGTAGAAGTATTACTCATAATTTCCAAAGTTTATTATGAGCATTCCGTGGTTATGGCGGATGTCATTTATTATACAAAACGCGAAATTAAAGACAGGGTATGGTCGTACTGTACTACAGCCGGTAATTAAGAGCACCGCGCATTAGTGGTGCTCCTAGAGGTATCAGTTACCGTTATAGGAGAAGTTGGACCACTCCCAGACGAAAGGTAAATAACCAATTTACCAGATTGAAAACGGTTATACTTTCTATTCTACGTTAGCATACACTTAATTATCCTATCCAGCCGAAGGGTTCGGGGCGTTTTTAATTAAAAAAACAACGCCTATTTGGAACACGAACTTAAAGCAGAGAATTTCATAAACGGGTATTACGGTCGTCGTAATGAAAAAGTTAAAATAAGCGTGTTACAGGTAGCCCTCACTCGTACTATAATGGCCTATTAGTTAAAACGAATAATATTGTCTTACGTTTTATTTTGTACTATAGTTAAAATTCTTGTTAGTTAAGTTATTTTTAGGATTTAATTAGCCTTCAATCTCTCGTAAATAGATACGATACGAATTTTTATATACCTGTGAAGAAAACCAAAAACACAGTTACCTCTGCTTACTGGTGCGAGATTTTATGTCTTTTAAGTACAAAAATCTAAACCCGTGAGTTTTTTATACGACTTAATTTTAAAATTAACTAGTGCCTTATTTTACCGCTTTTTTCTTTGAGGGTTTTGCCGATTGAATTAACGACTAAATCTGTGCAATGTTTTATTTTAGCTAGTAGACCTTTGTGTTATACGGGTTAATTTTTTAGACGAACTACGGCACGGACCTCTACAGATGACCTTTCTAAATTTGCCACATACCAGACCCTACTTAGTTGCTACACAGGTTTCAGAAATAGTATACTTTAAGTAGTTATTTACGCTACTTTTACTTCAATAACCGTTTTGTCTAATACTCTATAAGCCGTTCGTTTGTCGGCTATAAATAGCTTGTTTACTGGAACTTCACTAACTCTTTTTACAACTTAACAGTGCCCTTCTCTCTTGCGAAAATGGTAGTCCACTTCTCCACTAAAATGAAAGCTGATTTTCTGGATACAACCTATTTAGTCCCTTGTAATAACCGTAAGAACCGTTATGGTAACTATAATGAGTAGATTTTTTTTAGCTTAGGCTCGAGTTTTCTCGCTTTCTTTTTCGTCTCCGACGCTTGATACGGTTTCTGCTTAAGTAGGCGTTATACTCAGTACTATAAGCGTGAGGAAATTCACCCTAATAGCCCTAGAGGTCGTAAGAACTTGTTCTTCGGGTGTTAAGGGCTCTGTTTCTTGTACGTGTGTACTATTTGTATTCGCCTCTTGTCGAGAATCGTAATGAATTACCCCACGAGCTATATTAACGACGTCCGTCAGTCGTTCTCTTGCATTAGTTACTTAGGCATACATTACAAGTACTAAATTATATGTCGTAACGGCTAGACCTTGCAGGCTGGTAATGCAACTTTTTTAACCTAAATAATTAATCGTAGCTGACGCTATGAGGGCTTACCTAGCGATGTCTATGACATTTTGACGTAGCTTAAAATAATTTAGAAAATCCGTTACGCCAATTTAAGTGCCTTTTCCCAAAATAACTTTAACCTCAGTCCGGGTTTAGTGTAGTACCGTTTTGTAATCAACTTAAAAAACAATTTCTATGACCGGGCCCTTAATCTGGATTTCTATTTCTGTTTTAGAAGTTTGCGAAAATAGCCCGTTGTGGAAGTAGTGTTCCATAAATGAGTCCAGTACCCCACCCTAATGTATATCACTTTGCAATGTGGGTCGAAAATTTTCCGTTCTATGCACAACTGAGTCGTTAGGTACGGCCTTGGTGTAAGTGTGATTGTTAAGGACACGTCTTCCGTCTTTTTGGTCAGTTAGAAGTTCTCGGCCGTGGAGAATTCGAGGGCCATTTGTTTTGTTCGAGACTTCTTAATTTATTACGAGGGGAACACGACGAATAACTTCTATTACGCTAACGAGATTGTTACTATCTTTTGGAAAATGTTGTTCAACCGTAGGCTAAAAATAGCCGGAGTTGTCCATCGTTTCGGAACCTCGACAAAGTTAGGGTATGAAAACTAACCTATAATTCACTATAACCAGATGGACTATGATGACCTTATGTTAATCGTTTTTTTAAAGCAGTCATACTTGTATCGGTATTGGTTAGTGGGTGAGGCTAGTAACCAAACTGTCGGGTACGTCATCGACTACAACTTTTTCTTACGAATGTTAGGCCCTACTTAGTTCACTATTGTTTTGGAGACGCGTGGGTAAACAACGTCCTCGATAACTAAGCGATATCGTTAAGGTTTGAAGGTAGAGGATTAAATCCGCGTGTCGGACTTAGATACGACGTCAAATTACTTATAGGGAACAAACTAGCACGACTTCCATATTTATTAGATCCAAGTCTTCCTCGGGAGTTTTTCTATCACGTGGAAGAATAACTTCTTTTGTGGTTCCTAAATTATTTTTGTCGGGTCCGAACCCTTTTCGTTCTAGACTAACTTTAATTATTCAATTGGGTATTTTACTTTTCGTCGCGCGAAATAACACCGTGGGAAGCGTACGCGGTATGTACGCTTCAGGAACTCGTTGTAAAAGTTGTTTTAGGGCTTAATATAGGAGTGCGCGAAATAGTTGTTGACGAGTTTCAGGTAGTCCTTTGACAACGGCACGAGGTTCTAACCGAAGTTGTTACTTAAACTCAATATTAACTTGGCTGACAAATTACAACGGGATTCCAACCAGTCGTATATGAGTCTGATAATTATCTGGCTTTGATTAATTCTCATTCATACGGTCCAATAAATAGTTAAGTAGGTGACTGGAAAGGCTTAAATAAAGCCTTTCTTTTTTATAGCTAACTTCTTTAATGATGGGGTCGATATTCCATGCTCGATCTCGCTTCACCATTACATTAATAATACGTATGCGGGTATTTTCAACGTAGCGAATTTTTTAAGAAACTGCTAGAGCGTCGAGCGCTTCTAAATAGAGTTTACGTACAAGACGAACCTCAATAGCCTGTTCCCCGATGGCTTCTGGTGTATCAGTGGTACGTAGACGGAGGTCCCTTCGTTGGGGTTCAAATACTGAGGTTTATGTCGTTAGGCCTTGCGAAAAAAAGCTGGCGGGGGAGTTTTTTATGATAATAGCCTTACGATTCGCGACGGAAGGTAAGGAATTTAGGTAAGCGTTCGGGTCTCGTTGTACAACTAAATTTAGTAAATCCCAGGCTTGCGTATTTAAGACGTTGTATAGTACGAAAGCCTTGGGTTAGGAAAAAACTACCGCAATGAACGCCAATAGTATGCCGAGTCGAGTAGTTTTAAAAACGCGGATAAGAGCTCGTACCACTATTAGGTTTAGGCTCACTCGAAAACTTGCGAAGGTAATTAGGATATTGCTCGAGCCGTTTCTATGAACTTCTCTTACGGGGGCTAAACCATGTTCAAAGGAAAAAAAGGAAAAACTTTTTCCGGACCGTTCTATGAAAAAACTGAGATTGACTGGGTGTCAAATCTTTAGTCATAGTAAAACCGGTAATGAAAGAGCCAACCGGTAGGCTAGGATTTCCGAGTTTTTATCGGATAAAAGAATGGAATTTTAAATAATGGCGGGGTAATTGTTTGAATGACAGAGAACGGTAACTCAAAGGTGAATTAAAAGAATCACTTTGTACGAGGAAAAATTTTTTGTCCTAGGAGAGGACCCGCGGCTGTTTAACCGATTGGGTTTCGGATGCATCACAAAATGAGGAATGTTGTTACCCTGACGTTCCTAACAAATTTCCTCGCTTAATAGACTAAGCGTGGTAATGAAGGGGGTATCAATCGAAATTCCTCCGCGTTTTTCAAGTAGGACGAAATCCTATAGAGTCACGAAATCGAAGATATACGAAATAACCACGCCGTTAACGTCGAGACCGCAAAAAACGTGGTGGCTAACACCGTCGAGATTACGGGAGATATCCGGGACCTCGTGAACGGCACGATTCATGCAATCGGATAGGAAAACAGGTTGACAAAAGAAATTAGTCGCAGAGTTAAGGACGTCGATGTCCCCGGTACGAAAGTAACTAATGGCCCCGTAGGAAAAATCCACGAGACGTAGTCGATCCGTCCTTGTGATAAATAGGAGTTTTCTCAGTTCAATATTGCGTTGCACATCAGTTATAACTTCATAGGGTCCTTCCTTCATTACACTCGTTCGTAGATAGTCGGGTTCGTTTTGGGCAAGTACTTTGCTGTAGATATTTCTTTGTTCTTCTAAGAAGATTACTTACCCATATAAATCTACTTCTTCTGTTAAGAAGAGTTCTTGTAGTCTCTGTTTTCCGTCTTTGTGTTTTTCGGTAGCCGGGATTTTTATTGAAGTTAGGATTACCATAAGTTCTATTATATCTTAAGTTTAAAATTAATGATCTATGGGTAAAGGATACTCGTGCGATCTATGTGAGTAGCGGCTTCAGCTATTACGCGATGCATGAAATAAAGGGGGTCGTGTTGCCTACTCATGGGCCGGTAGCGGACGTGTTAGTGAATGACTGTAGCTCGAAAGATATTTTCTTTTTTTAGTACAGCGCCCGGAGTACGCGCAGTTAGTACGGCCTCTCCAGACACGGGTCCGTGAAATAGTTCCAGTTCGCGATTGTCGCGTTAACGGGGTATATTTTTTTGTTTACTCACTACGACGTCGTCTTCTTTAACTAGTAGAGCGAACCACACTTCGCGCTAACTGACTTGACCCAAGTTTTGGTTCGGATAATTTAGGAAAGACCATACCGCCAAGGTAATATAATCCTCGTAAACGTCCAAAGCAACCACTATTTCATTCAAATCCAAAACAACGTCTTTGCCTCGCGGTTCAGAGACGCGTAAACGTCGCAGTAAATGTTGTTAACGGACGTTTTCTATTTTTTAGAGTCCGTTAAGAGCAATTTTACTTTCTTCTACTTCTCGTGGTGCGTTGCTGTCGCAACTTGCGACCTCGATATCTCGAAGGAATGTAACAGTTTGTTAACTACGCACAACATAGATTTAATTACTGATTTTCATCAATGATACATATCATCAGACCACTTTGTCTCGTTTATGCTTTAACTCCTAACTTGCAGCATCGGATTCTAACGTAGGTCCGAAGTGATAGGACGCAAGCGCTGCAAAGCGAATTCGATATTTCGATACCGCGTTCCTCGATAACGATACCTGAGTCGTTAAAATAAATGTGAAAAACAATAAAATCAACGGATATAGAAACTGAAATAGTTACCCAAAGTACTGCGTCGTTTGAGATATCGATGATAACAATGGTGATTTCAAAATTGGGGCTTCGTTCGGCATTACACCCGACGAAAAAAATTAAAGTAAAGCAAAAATCATAAATTAGAGTGCCATCGTTTTTGATAACCATCGCCGGACTAACTCAGACTAAAACAACTACTGGTAAAATAAAATCGGTGGAACTATCCGCGGTATAAGACCTTAGAACAATGAACCATAATACCTGACGGTAGTTCGAGTAGTGTACGCGAATAACCACCTAATCGTCCACGGCGATAACGGTTTCCACCAAAAAGTAGGGAATTTTACAGTCCGAAACGATTTCAATAACCGCCCTAAAAATAAAGTGGTCGTGAACCTAATGAGTAACGGGACGAATAATGAATAAAAAAAATATTTAAAAATGTGTCATCTTTACTGGGATTTAAGTTTAATAAGTTTCCTAAGGTTAATACGAGGAGACGAGAAGATTCGAACTGGGTACCGTCGTTACTACCTGTTTTTTGCTACCCATAGTAAAGGTATTATGACAAAAGTAGGCGTACCTAACTTCCAGGAAAAATACAGGGTACAACCCACTAATAAAGTACAGTCCGCCGTTAATCGGAGCCTTGGAACCGGCCTCCTACCGCCTAACACGCATGCTACCCTTGATTTTAGTGTTTTGAACTGGGGTACTTCCCTAGACGGCGTCTTTGACCTCGGCGGCAAAGAGAAAAATAACGTTGAGTTACACCGTAGGGTCAGAGTTGGTGTATATGTCAGTGGCCTCGTTAATGGCCTCAACCGAATTAATTACCTCAACGTCCTTGCGTAACCGCGCAATAATTTTCTTAAAAGAAAAGGACCGAGTAATGTTACGGACGTCGACGTTATTAAAGTCGACGTAACCATAATTCGGTATAGATCAGAAAACGGTTTCGTGATAACCTTATTGGTATCCGTTTTATTTAGTGGTTAGGTTATCGGTAGGTTTAGTGTTTCGCTTTTTCCCAGTGGTCTCCATTTACTTATTAATTTATTTTTGTTGACTCGTAGGGATTTTATCCCTGTTTTCCGTAAGGTCCCCAAGACTTGCCGGCTACGTAACAACCTACAAATATTACATTTATTTCATGGGGACGTGTTTGTTATTTTTTACGTTTATCTCATGGCTGCAAGTGATCAAGCCGGTTTTGTACCTAACCACGTTTCCGTCGTTCACTACGGTAATTTTGTGGCGTATCGTTTTATTGCGCATACCCCCATACTCATATAACTAACCAAACGCTTTTTTAGAAGCCATTATTCGGTAGCGCACTGTATCGATTGTATTGTGCACAATTCGGTATCTTATTTTGATTGTAATGCCATCAGTTAGGCCGATAACGTGGTTGCGACTATTTTGACCGGTGCCAAAATATTGGATTTTGGTTATTTCGTACCGACTAGCCTCTACGTTGTAACTCACACGACATCACACGCTATGGGCAATTATTGGGACTTTGTTATTATATATTTTGGCATGTTTATTTATTACTCGGCTAATAAGGATATCCATTCAGGGCAACACCTAACTAGCGGAGAAGTCGGCGACATCTTTGACGCAGTTTCGGTTATATTCGTTTTTTATAATTACTACGGGGGAATTAATGAGGCAGGGTAGGTTTTCCATTTTTCCCACTGGTTAACCCGCCTATTTGGAGGGAACTTCGTTAGTGTTATTTTTCTTTTTATTGTTATTCGAACTAGTAGTGGTATTATAATAACTGAGCCCTTGAACTAAACTGGGGGGTTTAATTATTACGCCAATTTTAACAGTATTACTGTGTACGATTATTTAATTTTTGAGGTGGGAGGCAACCCGGTACGTTCTCTTGAAACCCCTCTAACTAAAAATTTTAGTACTCTTTTAGTAACCGTATCGGCGAGGTAGGGTGTCTTTGACGTCTTTGTCTTTACCGTATAAGGTTATCGTTTAGGGTTGGTTGTTAGGTACGTTAATTGAGAGGTTTTGGACGTATTCGTATTGGTATTCGTGACGGTGTAGGTGGTTATCTACGTCGGTCAAGTCGTATTCTATTTCGTCGCTTCTGCGTTCGATGAGGTCGGTTATGTATTCTTTTTTAGTGACGTCCCGGGCGTAGATTACGTCGCTGTTGGGGACAGTTTTATTTTTATGGACGTGGATATTACCGCGGTTACGGGTTTTTCCAGTCTAGTTTCCGTCATTCTGTAAATTGTTCTACCCTAAGAGGGAGTTTACTACGTAACTAGAGAAAAAATGCTTTGTTCAGGTACCATACGAGTGCTAAATAATGAAGTTTTAAGATAAATAAATATTCGTTCTTTCGACGGTTTAATTATTATACTTCCAATCTAGTATTTTAATATAAACATCAAACCTAGGGCGTATCCAATTTTCAATTTACTTTTTTTGTTGGAATGCTTACTAGTAATAACCAGATAATTATAACAAAAGAAACTTATGAATGTCATTGTCTAGGAGATGTTAAAGTAGATGGGGGAGAAGGTTACTTTGATTTCGTAGGTCACGGTTACGTCGTTGAGTCTTACTCCTTTTCTTTTTCCTAGAGTGACGTAAATTTTGGCTTCTCGGGTTTCCTACATTTATAACCGAAGGATATAAATTTGGAGAAACAATAGCGAATGTAGTTTGTACCTGACTTCCGTTGTTTCTTGAAATAAAGAGACCAATACGTACCGTATTGGCGAAATGAATAGGACGACTTGATGAGGCTCTTTTTTTTATGTTACTTGAGCGAACCCCCCCGCCTAAACCGTTTCCAAAAAAACTACTTTTTCCTTTAACCGTGCCAGAAATACGATAACGGAAGGAGCTGAGGGTAGCATTGGAACTTGGCTGCCACCCTATACGGATAAACTTTCAACGTTTTAATTGCGTTTTAAAATTCCGACCTAACCCACAAAGACATAACCAATGTAGTGCGGGACTATAGTACGTGTTATAAGGCAAGGGCCCTCGCCAGGGTACCCGTCCGAATAAAATATTTTTTGAAAGGAATTTTCGTCGGATATAAGGACCGAGGAGTTGGTTACCTTTACAAGAAATAGAACATCCTCGTATGTGTAAACTATTCATCCATTTTTATATGAACCCACTTCGTTTTGACGTAAAAAATTTTCTTACACGATACAAAATATCTTGAATTAATCTTATTAAAATTTTACTTTGGAAAATAACTTGTTCGTGTCAAAATACGGCTCATAGTAGTTTTGTAGGTTTGTGCAATATGCGTATACCGCCCACATGGCTAATAATAAAATAGCCATTACTAAGACAATCCAAAACATTTTTAATAGCAAGGACCACAAAAACGTTGTTTAGACCGGACAAATCGATGTAATTAACGGGATTAAATAATGAAAGCAGACGTAACCGTTAATCGAAACCGTGAATGAGGTTATTACGAATAGGACAATAACTAACGTTTAACCAAATCGGTTCTACCAGGTTGTTGTGATTCGTAGACCAGCAAACAGAAGAAAAAATAACATCCGACCCCTAATGTTAACATACCGGTAATAGAGCTTCCGTTTTTTGGTCGAAAATACCAATTAAATTCGGTTCGCGAATAGCGTGGCAATAAGGACCAACGTCTCGAGAAAAAATACCGACCTAAGTACGTCAGAAATTTTCTAGTTTATATACCATGTCTTTTTTTATGCGAAATTAAGCAAACGATTTGGACGCACTTAGGAATGGGATTAAAATGAGGACGGGTAGTCTTATCTAGCAAAACGAAAGGTTCACTTAAAATGCTTTTTTGACTACTTAGTCCCCACTTTCATACTAGTGGTATTAACGTTATTTACGGTTTGGTGATTTGTTACGTATCGTAGGACGTTTCTGAAAAGGTCCCTAACAATGGTTTAACCTGCGTCCGGGGTAAGGTCTTTCTTAGTACCTGCGTAAGTACTTACTTAGTTGGGTCCTGTACACAAGGTTCACTACTATGGGGTTGTAGGGATATTTTTCCCGGTAACGGCAGTAATTTTCGGGCTTTTAACGTAATGCCCGGTATACAACCATGTGTAATCGGCCCCAATTCTTAGAAAAAAAGGAAAAGCAACTTCAAGAGTAAGAATGAGGGATATCTGCTTGGGGTACGAATTCATGACCGTTTAACTCCGTAGTAATAAAATTTCGTTACTACTTAAAAAACTAAAGCAAATTTTAGAACTAGATATCAGACGCGCGATTACAGCACATGACTTATAAAAAGAAATTAAACTCATAGGTTAAATTTAACTGCATTTAACCATCTTTTTATATTTTGCGGTAACCCTAACTCGTTTGCGTATCGTCTTAACTGGTTTCTTTGTACTAGGGCGACTTATAGGTTTCATAGGCAGTACGCGAACCTCAACCTTTTTGACCCGCCTAGATTTTTTTATTGTAGTTTAGCTAGCGCTCGTTGAGAGTAGGTAAGTGCCGTTAGTATAACGTGTTTGACCACGAAGCTATTTAGTTCTACTAAATTAAACTTTAAAAGAAGTCGGGTAACGTTTATTCATAACCTGTTTAGTTGTAACCACCAGTCTCGAGGTCGATTTCGGCGTACTTGCGACCGTGACCGGCATATTGTTTTTGTCAACTCTTTGGCACAAGGACCGAAATTAAATGGTTTTGAATTTGCGTAATTCGCTACTAGGTCTTTATTTGGACACAGGTCTATTAGTATATTTAAGTGAAATTTGAATCGACCTGGAAGACATTGCTGGTACCAAAAAGCTGAAACGGGGTCAAAAACCATAACGAGCGACGGAAAAACAACAAACGCAACGAAATGATGATTAAATAGCCCAAGGTTTGGGTTATGAAACCCCCATTGGACGTAGTGGAGATTTGAAGCAAAAAGACGAAATACCCATCCTTATGAGCGCCCTCGTCGTATAAGGACCTCCTGGCGTATTAGCAATATTTATAGTTACCGTATACGTTTAAGTCCGTTTAGGCGTAGTATATGAGCTATTGTTCTCTATACCAATAAGAACCGGGTAAAAACATTTACTGCTATTAAGAAAAGGTCAGCTAATTTTTTGTAGACACGCGAAAGTCTATCCCATAACGAGTACTCAGGAAATTCGAGTAATCAGCGTACTTACAGGTCCGTTATTTCGAATGTGAGGTCACGCGGCAATATCTACCACATAACAAACGATCGCGCGTTAGGGTCCCGAAATGGATTTTGTCCCAATCTCCAGTTTTGCCGACGGACGGTTGGAACTATTACGCGTACGTTTTAGAATGGATCGACGACCATCTCGCCTTGATTTACGCAGCGTAGTGATTCCGCAAGTGGTATTCCCCCTAACGTATACTGATTAGGAGACCAACGCCCTCGCAATTGGAGTAAGTTACGAACCCCAAATTTTACTTGGTTACCTCGCTGTGGGCGCGCAAGTCGTAAACGTGCACGATATCGTTAATAAAACACTAGACGTAGTCAGGGATTATTACAATCACCATCGCTGAATTGCACAACGTTTCGCAGATGAGCGTTAAAAAGGGTATTACTTCTAACTACAACACGGGTTATAACATTCCTGACTAGAACTGCGTTATTAGGACCTCGTTATACGCGACGGTAGTAACGACGAAGTTATTGGTCTCATGGCCGCGGTGTTTTTCCTAGTACGTTTCGTATTGGGAATCGACGATTAAGACCGGTAAATCGAGCGTATTCATTGCGCCGCCGCTGTAAAAGAAAATATCCACGGCGCGGACGGAAAACTGCTATGGGGGAAACTACGTTTGATATAGGTCACTCTAGTTTCGAGTGCCATTGGTGTAGTAAAAAATTTATCCGTACTTATTCTTAAACGCCAAAAAGAAATAGATGACATCCTGCACTTGCTAGATTGGATGCCTTTACTAGATGCTAAGGTAGAAATTGATGAACACGCGGTTTGTAACATAACGCTTACACGAGTCTACGCGGTACCTTAAGATAACGCTAACAAAATAGTACTCTTTTTTGACAAACGGTTACTTTAACACATGTGTCAACTACGTCACGGACGAGTAATGGACGTATGGGTGATTTTTCTTAATTAACGTGCGCTAATCGATAAGAACTGGTCTCCGTATTAAACATATGGCAGTTATTTAACCGGAGAGGCATTTGAGGAACACCCGATTGCGCGCATTGGTTATTTGGGTTCCTGAAATTAAGAAGAAGATTATTTATGAGTTCAGGTGCGCCTGTCGAATACTTATTTCTTATAAAGTAAGATACCAGCTGGAGTTTATCGCCTTATCACGAAACCGTCGCGGACATAAAAAAAGAAAGACAACTAGTAGTTGACGAAAAAATTAATTAACGGAATTTACGACTTGTAGAAGCCCTACTATCCGAAGTTATTTGCGTCAATTACGAAGAAATGGAAGTAACTAGTTCGCTAGTGCGGTTACAAGTTGGAGTACTTTACTTCGTCAATGTCGTGACAGAAGAAGTTCGTTTGCGAGTATTCGACGGTTTTAAAGAAGCACGAGTCGGCGCGCGTAATTAAAAGGTTAATTAACTCGGACAGAAGAAAACCGTGGTACTGAAGATTAACTAAAACGTAGCTATTACCGAAACATGTTTAAAAGCCCTTCACCTTCGTTGAGTTCAAACCTGTTTGAGTTCAGCTAATTAAAATGTGGGTAAAAGACGTTTTTTAGCCGTAGAGCAAAAAAGACGCTAAATGACTGACCAAGTAGGTATCGCATATGACAAATAAAATTTTAATCGATTAGTATGATATGAAGTGTGCGAGTGTTTTACTCGCGCACTTCTATTCGATAATAAGACGACAATGTTCCCTTCGTCCGCAACCCCAAACACGTATTAAAAACGACCCAGATCTCGCATTTATGCTTGCGGGATGTCGTTTTTTTAATATTTAGTCTTACTTATTATCTTCATTTACGTTGGTCCATTATCAATTAACGTATTTTTGCCCCTATCATTATTCCTGCGGATCCGTTGGCCTTTCTGAATCCTAGTACCAAAAGAAATTTCCCTAAAATAGCACAAAATTCTTATGGTTTCATCAATTACCAACGACGTATCGAGGCCGCCATCAGTATTAACCCTTGCGCTGATGTCCGCTTTATAAGTAATTTTTATCCTGCGGAACTTGGTATTGTTTATTTGGCTAAGGGTGACTTCAATTTCGTGGCGTGTGATGGTAACGATTTTTCGGATATTGGTTAAAGGTACTTACATTAAGCCAATTAAGTGGTGGTTGTCCGTTATCTGCCTTAACTACTCTTTGATTGTCATCCTATTAATTTCGTTTTGTTGTTTGGTAGCTGTTTGCTTAGCGAACGAATGAATTTACTGACTGTTGTTTTGGTGGTTCATTTGGTGGTTGTGTTCATGGGTACTGATTTCACTCGTCTCATCAGTTTAGTTGTAGTTAGTTTGAGTATTTTTTATTTCTAAGTTAGCAAGGTCCTTATTGAACACGCGGTAATAAATGTCGTCCGTAAAGTAGCAGTGCTTTTCATGGGCACTTAAAACGGTTTCGATGTAATTGTCGTTTTGATGGTTGTGGATTTCATAGCCGTTATTTTCGTTAATGCGGCGAATACGAATTAAAGTTTATAACGTAGTCTCTATTTCCAAGCCGTCCGACAGCTCTCTCGAATTTTTGGTAGTGACGCTGTGTTTCGTCCGAATTATAGTTCTACGAATTTCATTATTTTTCCTACTGGTAATTTTATAAATTTAATTTCAATTTTTGAACTATTAATATATGATTAATACAACTAGCCCTTTGTTGTACATCTCGTTTTTTTTACGAAACACTTAATGCGTTCCGGTGTTTACCTCGCGTAAACGAGCTAAAAAAAACACGTCAACTAGCCGGGGATTAGACGTACTTGAGTTCACTTCGTGAAGCGGGTGGGTCTTGTTCGCTTAAGAGCAGGGCCCGTTCTTTTTTCTATCTTTAAATTAACCGGTATGTTGACCGCCATGAGTGTGGATGAACTGGTTTGTGACTAAATTGGTAAACACTTAGTTACACGTTTAGAAAACGACGTATGTCGTGTGGTGTGCGTGGAACTTATTTCAAGCAGCATCCTCAGGTCATAAATGACAACCGTTACTAGTAGCAGACTATTCGGACAAATTATGGATACAAGAATCGGTTATTTATTTTACGGAATAATTTGTGGGGTGAACGGCATACGTGTTATTTCGAAACAGAAAGAACACCTAATCTATATACACTAAAACGTATTCGTTGATTAAGTCCTATTGACTAACGCGTTATCCGGGGGACTGAAACTCGATTTAAAAATAGGTTTGTTAGACGCCTTGACGGTAGTCTGCTTCCTTTTAGGTATTTCGCGTTTCGAAATGGTTTACTCAGTGCTTGTTATCAGAGCGGTTATGGGGTCCAATGCCATAAACCGAGATCTATTTCAAATAATATTTCGACTCCTTTGAACAGGTTCTCTATTCGAGCGCTACGAACAGGGCGGTATAGTCTGTTGCTAAGTAATTCTCGGGGACTGACTAGCACCATGAGTTCTGGACTTACAACGAGTCATTTTGGTACGCAATGGAGTACTGGACGTTGTAGGTCTCTATGATCCCCTATTTTCAGAAGCGGTAGCGGTTTTCTGTACTTAACGGGTAGGGTTTTGCGTAACAGTATTACAACAGGTTTTACCTGTGCGTACTGCTCGACGTAACCACGAGGTAATCATACAACGTCACGTAATTGCGGTATGGTGAGAAATATGTATAGATGATATCAGACCGGTTTTATTATGCGTAGCAACCAACCGCTTTTACGAGGTAACTATAAAAGAAGACATAAGAATAATGTTCCTATAACTTTACCTCATGAGTTTTCTAGTAAGGTCAGGGTTCGTCTGCGGTCTAAGTGGTTAAAATGGAATCGTCATAAGTATTGTGTAACCGACGGTAAAACCCAATGTAGGTTCATTCCGTTAGGTAGAGCAGGTATGGTTATGAGTACTTGAAAAAGTAACGGCGGACCCGGTTATAGGTATTTTAAAAAATACAATAAGGTGACGAACCACTATAGTGGTGAAACACGTAGATATTATTTTTTACCGGTGCGTCCAAACAATAGTCGAACTCAACAAAATTTACTTTGGACTATTTGGTCAAAGTTAAGTAATGAAACTGAACGAGATTAAACGTTGAGTGAGTTGAGAAGTATTTATCCACGGACTCTTAATTTCGACTTGGTCCTAAAGAATCGGTTTAGTTATCGAACAAAGCTTCAGTCTCAACCAACACATAAGTCAACTTACAGCAATTCATTTACAGGCAAATGAACACGTAGGAGAAATCATTAGTATTGAACACGTGGTTGTTGGCCCTAAGGAGCTATATAAACAACTATGGCGCACTAACAAAAACTCATGAGGACTCAAACTGAATGAACAACGTTACATAAAAAAAGACGTCAACCCCGACGACACGCACGTGAATGAAAACTAACAACGAATTAACTTTTAACCAAGTTTGATGAATTACCTCGGACTATGTTTAGGTTGAGCCAATGACGTTTTCGTAGTATTCACTATTTTTGTTCTCATTTCGGGTCTTAAAAAAAATTGTATTTTTAGTGAGTTTTTTAAGTGTTACCGTAGTACTACCGTATTTTTATCTGTTGTAGGTTCACCCAACAAGTTTATAATAAATTATAATTTAAAGTCGTTTTATTGAGAAGGAAAAATTCCATCTTTAGTCGAGATAATGAGAACGTTTTTGCTGTCCGAGACATATTCCACCCATAAATTTAGTAGATGCCGTCAATTTTTCGGTGGAATTGGAGTGAAATTACTTACCTTAAATATAGTGCGATTCCTATTACGTATACTACAAATGATTTTTTACATGGTATGAAAAAGAACCAGAGACGCGATGACAGAGAAGTCGGGTCCGTCCTTAACACCTTGCGATGCACGTTGTTTTTGTTCGTCTTTTTTAAGGAAATCAACGACTTTTTTTCTAAGTTGAGCGGATAAAGTTCGTTGAATAGCTAGTATTACTAGGTCGTTATCCTTGGAAAAGAGTCGCAATGATATAACTACTTTGAATACCGGGTTGTCTACTAAGGGGTCACAAGAAAATATAAACGCCACTTCGCCGAACATGATTCGCACGTGATTTACCACGGTAATCTTGAATACGTGTTTTCAAAGTACGGTTTGAGTAACGAGATCTTGTAGCTATGATACCACTCTCGAATGGAAAGTTAAGTAACAGGTGGCTTTTGAATGCGAAAAATTGATGTCTTCGGTGAAACCTACTAAACCGAATAAAAGTTGCGGTGTATTGATTACTCTTTTTGACCTGACCGTTTACCCAGCGAAAACCTCCGAGAATAGGACCAAGTAATAGTCGAATAATAGCGAATTTTAAGGGAATAAATCAACAACCACGGAATCGAAGTAGACGTGGTCATTACCGATTCCTTCTGAAATAACTTATGCTACGGGTACACTGAGTTCAGCGGCCAAGCGTTACACGGTTGGTTTACGCTCTTCGTCAGCCACTTCATCTTCGGTCGTATTTGCTACGCTGTTTCACCGGGGTTTACTTTCGAAACAAGCTACGTAGACGTTAGCTACTAGGACAACTAAAAAATATGAACTAGCGCCTATGGCCCCGACGTCGTCATGTTATACCTTACGCACTACTAAAAACGTTATCGAATAGACGTTCAGGTTGAGGTGAAGTTCCAATGCGGCTTAAACGGTTTCTTAATATGTTCCTGTACGTACAGTCACGCCATCTCTACTGGCGCGTCCCGCGGTACTCACTTTTGGGGTCACTAATATTTCTACCGAATCCGTACGCAGTCACCATGATAGTTAGTACGTTTCTTATACCAATAACCGTTTTACGGGTAGGATTGGGTTGCGAAAGATGAGCTAGAAGTAATTAATTAGACCTAATGGTAGTGGTACATACGGTTGCGAACAAACCGAATTGGGTAGGACGGTTGTGGTATCTCGAGTTATTGTGAAATATGTGAGGAAATTACCTATAGGATTGGAGGTTGTAAATAAAATGATTACCTCTTTTGCTAGGGACCAGATGAGAGAGAAATCGGCTTTTTTTACCTTTACGTTAATTAGGGTTTAACCGTATAGTTAACTAAGTTCCTCGGCGGGTAACGCTACTGAACGTATCGGGAAGGAGGGTACTAAGGCTGCGTAATTTTCGCCGTTCTTTTTGTTACCTTAGCAACAATCGACGTACCGAGTACACTGGGAGTAGGGATTGGGAAGAGGGGTTTCACCCTCTTCCCAATCCCTACCAGTGTGGTTATTTACCCCTTGTTTATTTTCAGCGGACCGAAATGAGGATAAGTGAATAAATAAAGTGTAGGTAATTAGGTCAAAATCTGGTTTAAATCACTTGAAGTAACGTATCCTAGCTCGTAGTGCGCTTGCGAAATCTTAGATGGCGATGCTTTTAGTAGGTTTCGAACATAATAAAGAAGGACTCATAAGTAATGTTTACCGGGTACAGCTCAATATCCGAGTACCTCAGAGCGGCGTCGTTAGTCTTATGTAACCGAACGACAGAGAGGAAAGTTTTCGTTTTATAGAGGCAGCGGTTCAAAACGGTGTCATAGTACAACATGATTAACGAGTGGCTATGCTTGCCAAGGTCTTTAGTGGTCTTCTTAGCAAACCATCAGTAACCCTTATACAACGACGTATGACCGTGGTCCACCGTTTTATTATAGTTTATTTTTTCCAACCCATCGTTATGGACATTAACCGCTTAACCAAGGTAATAGCCAGAATGGCCGTTACTGAAATTAAGCTCGTGGTCTCAGTAAACAAAGGTGACCGTTAACCCGTGAAACGTAAAGAACCATTTTCCCCCGCGGGTAAAAGAGACGTCGTCCGTTTAAATCGGTGTTGACGTTCGGTACATTAAATGTTAATCGACTCCCGTAAAGACTCACCTATTAAGGAGAAGGCCGTCAGTAGGTAACTTGTAGCGGACGTCGCTATTGAGGAAATACAGGAAATAACAGAAGTACTCATTATGACGGTAGCTCATTTATTCATTAACAGAGTTTTGGTGCTACACCTACCCTTCCTTTCGGTCGGTATATTAGGTTTCCTAGGCGCGATAACTTTATTAGTTCATTTTCTTCTCCGAGTTTTAGTAACGAAGAGAGCTATGGTTATATCGCTACATTAAAATGTGGTCGTGGAAGAGCATGGTCCTATGGAAACTAATTAGCGAGATGAAATTAAAGCGAGTACTTATGCGAGGTACAATCGATTGCTTTTTGAAATTAAAGGAAGACGATTATATCGTATCTAGTTTTAGGTACTAAGCTAGAACCATTTAATCAAGAAGAGTTTTTAATGAAGAGCGTGTTGTAGGAATTAAAATAGGAAGCATCGTAGAGTTCAGTAATACGGGGCAAAAACTTGTTTTTTATGGGACATGATACGAATATTTTATTTGTCGCGTTAATTTTTATTAATGCGAACCGGTTTTTGTTGGGCCTCCGGGTTCAATACAATCCGTCTCAGCGAGCTCAATGGGGACAATCAGGTACGGCAGCACACCAAAATTTGGTAAACCGTTTTAGACGAGCGTACCCCTTCTAAAAATCGGGGGAAGCTCTATATGGTTGGCTTTCATGGGTAGTACTCGAATGATTTTTTCGTTGGCATCTAATAGTAGTTTACGATCCGTCAAACGGTTCACCTGACCTATATTAAGTGGCACCCTACCGTCCGAAACGACTTCACCTTTCGTAACGCTGGATACCTTCTAAACCACGGCCCTTTATATGATTTTCTGGAAAAAGAAATTTGTATCGACTTAAATATGTATTCGGGGTCTCGACACACAACGAAAGTTGTAGTGGTCTAGGTATGTGGCAATTTCTTATGTACCATCCTAAAGTCGAATAATCACGTTTTCCTCGGTAACGTAGCTACACAAATGGACGTCATATATAAGCTGGTGTTTGTCGTGCCGTATAGCTACACCTTGTCAAAGTTATAATAGTTTCATAAGAGTTACGGGTTGTCCGTGGACCTCTTATGTGGTCTCCACTTTTATAAAAACTAGAACGAGTCCCTTTATTACTTTGTTGGCATCAGAACCCGCGTTGTTTTCTTCTACTAACCGCGGGCGTTAAACTATAGCTAGACGTATCATATCACGATCATGTTCCGCGACCCGCATAAAATTCACCAAAATGCTTTCGTCTTTGGCATCTATGTTGTTGCTAATATTTGGGGAAGAAAGCATTTGCTTATTACAGGTAACTTTAACGTAGTTGCTGAAGGCGTCTCTCAAGTTACAAAGACTTCATGCAACTATTTTACTTACTTGCTCGTGTTTTTAATCCGCATCGATTTCTACCGATATCTCAAAATTGTAACCGGCTACGGAGATAATACTACTCGAGTGAATTCATAGATCTTTGCAACCCTTTTATAAGTCGAAGACTATTCTGGTACTATAACGTCCTACAAGGGCGTCTCTAAGGATATCCGAGCCTTCTTGAGCAACTTATACGCGACGTAGACTAGCTTCGTTTAGGCCGTTTTCTTGACCAGAGATGTTCGCGGCTCTCAAACGTCGTATTTGACATTCAGTATTCCGTTTTCCAGAAAAGAATCGGGGGTCGTTCCACTCCCCGATTCTTTTAAAATAGTTATGAGCCAGTAAAGAAGAAAATTATGAGCACACTAAGGACCAAGAAAATCAAATTTTACGTCTGCTGTGCAACTCCTTATGTATAGTAATGGCGGTTATTGTTGAACGAGTGGGAGTCATTAATGTAGTGGAACTCGTAAATTGGCATTTTAGTACCAGCGAAATGCAGGCGTCACTGTTTACCAAAACTCAAGTTGGTTGAGTAGCCGGGTTCGATTTTCTATAACTGACGGAAGTTTATTAAGCGGCGCTTTTAGGCATGCGTTGGGTATACGGTCTTGTCCTTATGGGTTAACTAGTCATTAAAGGCAATTAACTACGTGAACACGAGCGCAATTTTTAACTCGAAGCAGTTGGTTTTATGTGCGCATAAAAAAAAGAACACGGTTTTCCTCGACTATGTCCAGTAGAAGACCTAATTTTTAGTTTCGGACAAGCCTATTAGGTTACGCTCTTATCTGGTATGGTACGACTATTGCTAATAGTTAGCGACCGCATTTATTATTTCATAAGTATGGTGCAAGTGCTATCAATATTGAACTAACGTTCTCTTGCCATGAAAAGGGTCGTAAGTAACGACGTTTTATTTTTATCTCAAATCGGTACCTCTAGGGCCAATATAAAATTTTATGGCAGTAGTATGGATTTAGTGACTAATTCCCAGATGATACGTCCGTGTTGAGTAATCTTGGTACGCTAAAGTCCTCATAAAAAACCATATCATGTTTTTCTATAAAAAAGGCTGAGTGTGAATGTTATTTTATTTCGTCGAAGACTTATCACATACTCTATTGATACTTGAGTTTTTATTTTAGGAATAAACGTCGTAACTACAATTACTGGTCGCGTCGGTGAACAGTCCGCCTACAAGATGAATTTCTGTGAGTTCCGTTATGCTAGAGAAAAAGTAGAGACTTTCCCTTTACCCACGAATAATTAATGACCCGCCCGACCACATTTTGGACATAGCTACTTTAAGGACTCAATTTAGTAAAAATAGCTTTTGTGCTTTTGCTGGGACAGCATAATAAGCGTCATTTAATACTACCCGACGGTCAAGTATTCGTTTTGTTTGAGTAAGCTTTTAAGTTATAGAACATAGGTAGTAATCGATGACTGGGTCGTGAGCGTAATCCTAATCCACTATAATAACCACACGGACAATGGAAGTAGTAGTTAGGTGTTCCTCTAGAGCAATTATGGGAGATACCACCCGTTCTGTAATTTTGAGATCTGTGACGCTATTTTTTTCGTATTTCGTAGTAACGGACCCGAAACCGAGCACAGCAACCATTATCCTCGTCTTTCCCAATTCAATACGGACAAAATTCGTTAGAATTATCGGATAATAAGTTCCGTCTATAGGAACTAAAAACTGTGGGGTGGTTTGGATAATGATGGAAGTCAAGTACTAAATTCTTGTACGTGTCAAACAATGCAGAAAAACTAGTTTACTCAATTGTTATTCGCTTCTCTTGCGCTAAATTGAAGCATTAAAAATCCCATGGGATAAGAAGGACTTTTATATTATAACAGTCGGTTCGAGGGTACATATAACAATTTTGACTATGGATAAAAGAAATTATTGGAACACACGAAAAGTTTTAGGAACCGCATTATAAGAACCCACAGTGAGGACCTATTATTATAACGTTTTATCGAACCCGTATAACTTTAAGGTACAACTCGCGTACAATCGGTTTTCGCAACATGGTAAACTGGTAGGAGCTACTTTAAATTTATGTACCTCAACTATAGCGGATGAGGACTGACAAGGCTTACCCGTAATAAATTAGCTTGTTATGATTTGACGCGAGGACTTTTGTATAACCTTTATTATCTGTGAAAATTATCGCCGTTGTTTATCGGAAACTTTCTTTGGTACTTTCACACTTTATCGAAACCAAAAAAAACATATATGGCTCTATTGTTGGACCTTTATTTCCTATATAATTTTCTAGGGTTTCCATAAGGGACTGACCCTTTTAGTAAGAAACTTTCTCTGAAAAGACTTTTCTTTACTTAGTTAAAACCCACATTGTAGTAACAAAAAACTCGAGAGCGTAGTTCTTCTCTCTTGGAGGTAAATAGAAATTTTCAAAGGAATTTTTGTTACGGTACTAACTAACTTTATGAAACAAATTCACGAAGATTGTGAAATCCTAAATAAAAAAAATCAACCATTCCTGCAGCTAGTCATTTGGCATAGAAATATTTAACTCTATTCCCTAGACCTCAATATCTATTTAAGAGAAACTTTAAATTTAACTTTACATTGCATAATAGAGGAAGTTGAAGTAATCCTTGTTTACAGGTACTTTTTAGCACGAATTTCATTCTACTACGTTCGGAATCACAAAGTTCGTATTCGGGGCGTACTTCCTTTAATTAAAAATAACAGACCAATCTTCCCGGTCTTTACAGGCATCTATTTTACGAATTGAATGTTGAAAATAGTAATTAGAGTCTTTTAAGGGTGAAAACTGACAATACCCGTGATCCACTGGTAGCCCGGTTTAATTCCTACAAAAGTTATCCCAATAATTTTAAATTTAAACCTATTCCTATAAGAACTAAAGGAAATAATTATTTGTAAAAAAAACGATTTTTATACGCATTAAAAACTTAACCTAATGCTAATGGTATACCGTATATATGAGACTTTATAAATAAAGCTATTGGCAGTATAACTACTGATATCCCTCGCCGTATTTGTCAGGGGGATAAATTATTTTAAAAATTACGGAGCCAATGACGACGGGGACGCGTTTTGACTGTTGGGTATTACCAGCTTCCTGGAAAAAAGAAAAGATTTAATTGGGAACTGAATAGGTAATTCATTCTTCATACTCGCGGAAACCCACTTTGTGGGTTGTTATCAAACTAACTTAAATTGAGACTTAATAGGAACAGTTTTAATTTTATGACGAGGTATGAGTAAAAGGGACCGTTTTTTTAATGGACTGGTTTAGGGTAGGGTTCTCCTTGACTCTTTTAATGACCTTAAAAAGAAAAGGTTGTAAGTCTTATTTGATCAGAAGAACGGAGTTATGTTTTGTTTAGTTACGTTAGCTTCTTATTTAGATGGGGTAGTTCTTTAACCAAATGTAATAGTCCTAAGTGTGGTAATCCCTTTGAAACTTATAAATCTAAGCCTAATTACAGGAACCGGTATCGTTAATTATGTAGCCGGAAGTATACCACTTAACTACTTTGCCAGCGCGGCTAAACGGCTAATTTTAATCGTTCGAGCTTAAGTAGTTTTAGTCAATATACTTTTGAGGGTTAAGGTTCTGCGTGACTTCAATTCTTTAATTAAGGTGGTTGCGGTGGGTAAGGCCGCTATCGTTAAAAAAATCATGCATTATGAACAACAAGGTAAAGTCTTTGGGTTGGTTATAAAGCTGATTTACGAAGTAATATTAGTTTTCATAGGTATTAAGGAGGATGTTAAGAAAATCAGGAAAACGAAAATTATGAATATTTATTCAACCAAGGTTAAATTTTTTTGATTTTTTACTTCTATTCTTTTTCTTTATTCCGAAATTACTTTTTCCTCAAAGTTTCGGTAGAAAATAGTACAATTATGGAAGCTTAAATCATTTCTATGATCTAGTAGTTACTGGCCAAGTCAATTATTTGATATCACTAAACGTCGCTTAAATATTTATTGGTATGAGCGGTTTATCCCAAAGGTTCAGAGACCTCTGTCTCGACAAAGCGAGCGAACTTATACCTTTTGTAGGCGGCACTAACGAGGTCCGACTACCAGAAAGGGTCGAACGTTTAACCGAAAATAGACGAGTTTTTCTCCGAGTTTTAAATAACAACTTAATATAGAGAACCGTACATTTCAGTCCATTAGAACCGTAAGAACAACACAGTAGGGAAACTCAAGTAACTTGCTAAATAAATTAACGTTCAATATTGCTACTAAATTGAGTACTATGTTTAGTATGGTCTGTTCGCGAAGTAAAAGCGTGTGACGAAGGCTGTTTACTAAGTTTCCTATTGATAGTTAGTAATTATCAAATTAGTTGGCAAGAGGAACTTCAAGGTTAACTATCCTATAAAGTACTCGTTATTGTGGTGGATTTCTGGTTGGTTGTTCAGCTATACCGGGAAATCCGACTTGGACGAAGTACCGTAAATATATTACTCGTCGGTAGAGAAATTACCTAAATCTAACGACATTGCCCCAAACGACGTCTGGTATACGTCTGACTAAAAACAGGTCAAAAAACTAATTACAACATATAGGATTTTCTAACGGTAAATGGCCTACCTGTTTTTTCTGCCCATTTAAAGGTGGAAGAAAATTAAGATGGTTCCCTCTACATCAGCTAACGTAAAATGAATCATCAACTCGGTATGAGAGTTAGCAACCACGTAACTTATCCCATCTTTGTAACTCAAGCTGCGGTCAGACAACAAATTACCGTACGTAATTAAGTTATCGGAAATTACTCACGGGAGGGTTCAGCTTTTTTAAACGTCAATGTGATTATACTGTTTGAACATTATGTAGGAGGGTTTAAACGAATTCATAGCTAAGTGTAAGTAACGCACCTCGTTGTATGAGTCTTGTACTTCGTTGTACAACGCCTGACCCATTACGAAATGCTAGATTAAACGGTAAAAGCAAATAACCTTCAAATAGGTATTTGTATTTACGTGATCCTTAGTATATAAGTCCTTCAACGTAAAAATTAACACGGTGATTATGTAGAGACAACAGAAATTAAAGTGATCATAAATTTTGTTGTATTCGCTGTTCAGAAAAAAGCGGAGGAAGAAGTGTCCGATGATGTCGTCTAAGGACATGAACGCCGACAGATAAATTATTTAAAAGATAAAGCGGGTCGAGTTGGGATTTAGGAGCATAAAATTAAACCAATAGTTAGGAAGGATATATAAGTTACCATGGCAGAAAATTGGTTGCCGTATTTAGGGGACAAAATATGTAGAACGATAGACCAAATAAACTTTTCCCTAGTCCTTATTTAGCAAGAAAACAAGAAAGACTAACTAAATCTATTGGCGCTCTGTGCGGTAGGGGTGGTCGTATATTAAGTGGTTAATAAGGATAGCCGTGTCCTCGGTTCAAAAATAGGTTTTATATCTGACTTCATAATGACTAGCCTGATGGATAACCATACCAAAACAATTTTAGGTAAAGAAAGAATTCCCATTTCCAACAACATTTACAGCATAAGAGACAACCTGGTATTGGTAAATAGTCTATAGGACCAAATGGATAAAATAATAAGTAATGAAATGAACGATAACGTCCTAAATTGCGAAGAGGAGGATGATTTTCTATAAAATTTGATCTTTTTTGTCCAAGTCTTATTACTCGTTAAACCACTTTATCTGACCAACAATTGGTATTTTAACTATAGAATAACAAAACTTAACGGTAAAAGTCAAACGAGCCTCTTTCATGGAGTAGTTTTGGTTCTTACGTATTTGTCCGGGGTAAGTCATTACGGGGGGTATAGAGGTTACATCTACGTAGTTTTCTATATAAACTACTAACGCGTTGATGTAGAAAACTTCATTAGCACTACATTAAACATAAAAATTGATTAGATTGCTATAACATCACGAGTTGCTGTTGGGGAAATCCATATGGACAACTCGGACTACATATGTACTGCATTCGGCGTGATAATCCAAATGAGGTTTGTTATAGTACAAGTATCAAAGAATACAGACTGTTAAATAGCGGGTTGAGAAGTTACTTTTGCTGTGCGGGATTTTTTAATAGTTTAGCGCACGTCATAACGAGAACCCATTACTAATTACTCCCAAATCATAGCAAATCGTATATTAAATTAGCAAGTAGACCTATTAAATATAGATTTCCATGTTTTCGCCGAGGTCTAAATTGATATCGGTCTTATCGCTGCTACTCTAACTAAGGAGATAGATTTGAATATCGCTGTTTTCTGAGTGAACATTACGGCAATAAAGCTTCTATCCTCCGATTAACTAAACAAAAATGTAGTTCAAGAAATATTGAATTGAAAAGTAATAATTTGTAATTACGTCATAATAATCCCATACGTAGCTGGTAAAGTCGTTTATTAAGAACATTGCAAAATTCGAAACCTATTAACCTGAGGCAAGATAAGGTAAGTTGATGTTAAAAAACGTTAAGAAATCCGCAGTAATTGCTGTTAAACAGATGAAGAAGGAGACTAAATAAGCATTAAAGAACATTATTTTATGGGGTTACGAGACAGTAAGAGAGTTATCATAGAGATAGTTTATCTCTACATCGCATAAGTTTACTTGTCAGTTACGGTAGGAGTTGACCGAGTGTATGATTTCAGTTTAGTATGAGCCTCCGGTGTAATACTATTCTATGCCAATGTAGCTCTACAAGGTATAAGTAAACACCGAATCATACAAAAACATTTTGTTTGTACTGAACCTTATTGCTTCAAGGTAAACGTAACGCGACAGATAAGTCGCGTAATTGTTAAAATAGTTTTCTTTATAGGACTAAAAAATCACGTAGTTCATGAAAACAAAAATGAAAGGAATTATTCGACAACTTACAAAGAGGAAGTAGATTCCATCGGGATTAACCCTCGCATAACTATTTTATAGGCTAACAAAAAAGGTTAGGTCTAACTGCGGACACACAACAACCCTATGGTTAATGCTTCAGCGAAACTGGTCTCATCGCGCTCTCGTTATGAACTTTTCGTCAGTTATTTTTGTATTTATTTCACCATACAACCGCTACCAAGTAGACAAAATTAACTAAACGATGAAGAGCTCCTTAATCTATAAATTGGAATAGTTGTCTCACGGGGGAATTACTCAGAGATCTGGATAGAAACCCATTTTCATTAAGTCTCCCTCGTAATAAATTGAGTAAGAAGGTTATGAGTTAATCGAAGCTTATCGATGCTAATATCAATTGCAAAACAACAACCCTTATGAGTATTATAACATAGCCATTAAATCCCTCTTGTTTAAAACGTAACAAGTACGGACGTAACATTTTCCATCAATTGAGAAGTCTTTTATTACTTTCACTGGTGGGCAGATGGTTTTATACTACTTGTGTTTAATTATTAAATATCCACAATAGCAAGTTTTATATCTCTGTTGGGGAATAATTACCCGGGCAGAGGTCCAATTTCTCGAAAAGTCAGAGAACGACATAACTAAGAAAATTATGTAGTAACGAAAGACAAACTAGTAAAAGTCTATTTAATATTTACCCATAAAATTACGAGAGCGAAAAAAATTACGCAACGTACTCTTATGGTAGTGTACTAAGTTTCTTCCAAGATTTTTGACGTACAGAAAATTGTTGAAGTAATTATCGTATATAATTGCAAAGTTGTACGTTAAGGGGAAATTATAGTTTATAGTACATATCTACTATATACCCTCTAACGCTTACCTCAAATGAGTATTTTATGTACGAACTGACACGCCGCCAATTACCTTTAAATAGTAGGCTTGAGAGACTCAAGTCTAACGTAAGGTAAACTAAGTGAAGTGTAAATAAAAATACCAATAGTTATATTGACCGATTGAGAGATTCGCAATACAATCACTTCTTTGCTACATTTAGTTACAGTTACGGGGTAAATAGGAAATAAGCTAAATGATGAACATAAGGTAGATAACTTAGTTATGGTCAAGCATGTTAAACTAATAGTTAAGGTTGAACTTATAAATCATGTAGTCATTTATTCAGCGTGTGGAGAAAAAGACAAGAGCAATTCAATTATAAAACTAATTATAGAAGCCAAAGAGGATAAAAGGTTCGTATATTCATTAAATTAAGTAACAAGTAGTCGAATAAGAAGTAAACGAAAGCAGAATGAAAAGGCGATCATCAGAAAAGTTATCAAGAACCGCCATTATTTATTTGTCTTACCCCACATTAAAGTACAAAACGTCAGTGTCGGTTATGGTGTAGAAACGTTTACGTGAGTTTTCTCGATTGAACTAAACAGTACAAGAATAGGTCGAGTGTATCTTATGTATTGAAAAGAAATAATAGCTATAAATGACTTTTGCTGTGTGTCAATTGATATAAACATCATAACGCTCAAACTTAATGACATATAAGTTTTAGAACTCCTATTATTAAAAGAGGTAAATTATACTAATTTAGAAATTTAGCAGGTGTGTGTTTGTTAAGTAAGAGTATTTATTTGGGATTTAGAGGCCAAAAATCTTTAAAACATCGCCTGAAGAGAAGTAATTACCTTAATAATTTTTATCATAGCCAACGAAGTGATAACAATATCATAGGGGGACGTTGTCTTAAAGGTGAATGGGTATAAAGTGGCTGAAGTAATCTAACTGTCTATGAAACACATGCAAGTAACTGATACTGTTGTAAGTAAACTCCTTGTGGACTTGATTGTTCTGCACATGACAGACCTCGCAGTCAGTTTTGGTGACTCAAAAAGCGGTCACTAAAACATAGTTCGCTATATTAAAAAAGACAAACATCTTAGCCGAAACGACTTTGGTATTGACAACGAAGACGATTGGGTATTGTACCTTTTTACCAAGGACGTGCATTTGGTGTACGGAATATACAAAATATTTTAACAAGATTGCATACTCCTAAATAACCGAGACGGGGTAATCGATAGTGAAGATACGCCGAATTTAATTAAAACCTAACTAGATTTAGAGATCGCCGAAATTACGTTTCAAGTTTTCGTTTTAAACCTCGAGGACAACATCATGTAGGTATGAGACTGTATATGGAATTGGTTAAATTACCAGCACTTTATTTCAGGTACCAGCTGTAGTTACAACTCCCATATAAGCGTATATTTCCGAGTTCTTATGGACGTTAATTAGGGTATAGCACCATCCCTCCGTTGGTTCTTTTGTAAACCGAAGGGAGCGCTACTAGATTTCGTAATGCTTAGTGAAGTTTCAATAGATTGTTTAACCGTACCGACTCGTAATGGGGAAAACCTAGTGGACATCTAGGGCTCCATATAACGTTTTTACGATATAAAAGACAAAAACATTCTCCAACATAGCGAACAAGCTATAATTAAAAAAAAGAAAGAAGCGACCGTTAATTAAATTAAGCGACAGCTAACTAATCGCACTCATTAACTAGCCATGACAGTAATTACGGGCTTATAGAAAAATTAAAAAATCCATTTTTAAACAATTGATTGTTGGGAAAAAAATTATCACATACTCAGAAGTATAGTGAGTGGTGTTCCCAACCACATCTTAGAACATGTTATACTTATTTGGCAAGGCAGTAACGTGACAAGTGTCCTCCCTTTTGGCCTTGTTGTTAGCGCGGACTAAAATCTGTCCTTATTTTCGATTATTACATAAGGTTAGGTCCAGAGCGGCGATTTTACTGAGATAGCGGTCCTAATTGTATAACCGATTGTATTTGTCGTTTAGCTAAGTGAAGTCGAAGATTGAGACGTTTCCAGTCTCTGACATAGCTTGCTAGTCTAAGCTACTTAGCCATTCGATTACGTACCCCTAAAAAAACACATAACTACGATTATTCTAGACGCTATAATATTTGAAAATTAACATCTATTAGTAAGTGGCAGCTAAGAGGTTAACTAAATTGAATATAGTGAAGTAATAATAAGAAAAAATTAAACAAGAAAACAACCGTTTGATTGAAGCAACTGGTTAGGCTTTTCTCTATTTATTTTGACATTATTTATTAGTTAAACGGTAAAATTTCCGGATACAGAGCGGCCCTTCCCTTTACGTACTACCGCTAATACGGTTGGAAGTGGTACCCGCTCTTGCCTCTTAAATATCCCAGCTACTATACGTCAGTAGGTTTTTTTACCTCCCTAAAGTTTTCGATATGGGGACTTTTATCAATCTTGTTCGAACGAATTCAACAATCGAAACGTCATTTCACAACGTTATTTGCCACAATGATCATATGTATACGATAATTAAAAAGACCAATAACACTTAAAAAATATGTTGAGATGTAGACTAAAAAGGTAATGATGCGAGACTAATTTTGGCAATGTTGGTTTTTTGTGATAACAATCATATTCAGGATTAACTTGTTAAAAGTACGATTTACTCACAAAAAAATAGAAGTGCTGAAATATCTACAGATACCTCACGTATTTTTTCTCCCGTGTATAGGTTGAGTGACCGTTACTCGCAACAACTCATTAAAAAGGTAGTCGTGCTAGTTACTGAGTCACAAAAGGTCTGTGCATGTTCGTTGTTACATTAATGGACCTACCTAAACTTAAATTTAGGACTAACCAAGTGAGCTTCTCTTATGGTTTCTACTAAGAGATATCGCCACGTAAGTAACGTACTTATTTGAACTCAAAAAAATTATCCGCGCTAGGTTTTACAAGAACAAGCTGTTATCAGAATGGAAGACTGTACACAGAGATTTGGGACCCAACGCGCCATACATATCTGGACTCTCTTGCCATGTGGGTCCGATAATCGTTAAATGTTACTACCACCCGATGAGTAACGTTTGTTTGCAACAAAAACCCGAACCCACTCCGCCTAGAAGTTATCGGTTAGCGGTAGAAGTAATACACTAAGTGAATTTTATCGTGGGTTGAGTATGTCAACACGTGCATTAAAACGGACTCAACCAAACTCATGCTGGACAAGGTGTTCTTGGCGGGGTACGTTAACTCATGAATAACGGAGAAACTCGTTCAGGTTAGGGTTTAAGCGACGCCGTCTTTAGGTATGGAATGTAAAAGGAAGGACCATTAGTTAAAATCCGCGGGTCGGAAGAAAATTTAGTTAAAATAACTTATGGACTTACTACCCCTATAGTACGTGAGGGTTGAGTAGGTTTTGAACAACATGACTTTTGTGTAACAGAGCGGTTACGCCTAGTCTTTATAGCTACTGCACGTTGTTATCTAGGCGGACAACTCAGAGAAGATCCCAGCGCGCTTTCCGAAGTTGGTTAACTACGCCATTTAGTGCTTACTTAGGATGACATAGCCAATTTTAATGACTCCTTCTTGGCCCATTTAATTCGACCGCGTACCACCCTAGGTTACATCGTTTGTTGACTAGCCGGTGCATTTACGAAAGGGGCCAGTTACATAACTTATTTCACCTAAAGGGCCGCAACCATATTGGATGGTTTCTGTGCCATTCGTTTCTTCGGAACGCAGCTCGGACTGCCAAAACTAGCGCCGACGACGCATGAAAAAGGTTTGCAAACAATTACATAAATTACGCAAGAGCGTTATTCGCTGCCAGACAAAGATTAACCCAAAGTGGACCTGGAGCGTTTGGTTATGGGGGAAAAACGGCGAGGTTTACCCAGGTTGGCGCATAGTCCGCTCAACTATTCACAACATTAACACGGTCAAGCTGAACGTCAAAGGGAAGTTTGCACGCACGTGCGACCCGTTTTTATAGTTCTTAGTTTGGCGAAGATAGCTGATGGGCTGTAAGTGTATTTGCAAGCTCTAAAGCGAGAACACTACCCCTATTAAGTACCAACTGGTTTTGGTTGAGACGTAGTTCGCGAAATTGGTCGACCCGTTAGAGAAGACGAAATGGAAATGGTTATATTATGAACCGTAGTCCGCAACGCGCTCAGGGATTTTGTGTTAGATTTTAAAGGCGAAAACGGCTTTCTCGGTTGAGAAGTTTAAGGACGTTACGGAATAGACGTAGTTGTGGGCCATTACGGTCAACGTGGTTATGGCGAGCGAGCGGTGGAACTCCTGCAAGTTTGTGATCCAAAAAGAGGCTTTTTTATCCTATTCATAATACAGTTTTCTTCTTTTTTTTGTGGTACAACCGTTTGTGAAACTCTTGATCTCCGGAGGTTTATCAGAGGGATGTATAGAAAATCAATAATCAATCTGTTGTTTAATAGTCTAATATTGTTTAAACTAGTTTTGTTAGACGCTACAATTATAATTTAATTAGATGTTGTTAATATTATTAGCATTCTTCCAACCTAACTTACTCATCCTTCATTCGTCTCTGATTGGTCCCCATTAGGCTTACAAACTCTGTTATAAACGCCGCCATCTTTGCGAAGTCTTGCTTAACTATTTTTAGTTACCTCTATGTCGTAATGGGTGGTTGTGACTCTTTAATTTGTTTCTCGAAAGTCTAGATAACAAATAGTTGGGTTTGGAAAACGGTCTGAGAAAGCTCGATGGAGTTTGACAGTGATATTTTCTTTTTCTATTCTTTTGTGCCGTTCTTCAATTCTTTGTTTATCGCGAACGCTGGTTTCTCGTTGTCCTGTTCATAAGTGCAGTTCATAACGTCCGTCAAAAATTATAACGATTAAGATAAGGATTTGGATTACGACCAATGTAACTCTATAGACGATGAAATCAATGTTTATCTTTACAGTAGTGGGTTAGGAAATTAAGAGATCTAAGTTGGACCCAAGGGTTTTAAAAACTACTAGCTTGGATAGTTCATCCTTTCCGCGATGTCTGTAAAAATCTTTGTCGTGACTCACTCGTCCGTGAACGTCTCGAAGGCCTTAGAGATGCTCCACACCCCTTTCAAGCTTTTGGTCGTCTTTTGGAAAACTTTTCAAACTTTACCTGAAACCTAACCGCTTATATATAAATACTCTAGGTAAGATTGGAACTTTTTTCATTCCTTATAAATCTTAAATTTTGTCTCTCTTCCTACGTTACCAAATTGGTCAAGCTTGGAAATTTCTTTTTTTATTTGCTGCGTCTTTCCGAAAAAAAATTACAATTAAGCTAAAATTTCGTCCTCGGTGGATGACTTTGCTGTCGTAACGTTTGAGTAGAGCTCTTACACGTTTGTGTGGAGTATCTAAACTTCGTTTTTATACTTCTTTATTTTTATCTTTACGTTTTTAAACGACTCAAATTACTCTCTACCTTTTTTCTTTTACTACTTTCTTTGGACGGATTTCTTTAATATAGTAGTGGTAAATAAGCCCGTAACTTATGACTCTATAGGTTGAGACAAGATTTTAGTGTTAACTATTATTTTCTCACCTGGGCTAACCAGCGACTTCTTAAACATCGTCTACTTGACGCGCTTCTCGCTTAACGCTGCCGAGACCTTCTGTGAATACTCGTTCCAGTTAGATAACATCTGTTTCGGAAGAGCCATTGACTCTATTACTAAAGTTCGGATTAATTCCTGGTTCCTAAATAACTAAATGTATAACGTCTACAATGAAGTAATTCTCTAATATAACTATTCCTATGTCGTAATAGAGCTGAAGGATAGGGGTTTGGAGGAACACAGTGGCCACTCAAAGGACTCTATTCGAACTTGCAACAAAATAGCTGTCTACGTCTGTTATCGCACTTTAATTGCCGATTATCTCTGCGAATACTATTCCGAAATTTCCTTGAATTACTGATGGTGCTATTTGACCAATTTCCTTTCCTTTTCAACCGTAGATGTCTAAATTTACTACGAAACGGTCGTACCGGACTTCTTAAAGGGATAGTTCTATAGAAATTTTTTCGAGCATCACTCTTCGTTTTTGTCGACGAGTGTCTTTACCTTTCAGTTTAGTTGCGGCAATTATTTAATTATGTTTGTCGTTGTAACCTCTTTTCGGCGTAATTAGCACTTAATTATTTTAAGTTGGCTCTGCCCCGGTGGTTCGTTCGGAGATCGGCATAAGTTCTTTGTAAAGTTTTTTTTCTTCTGAGATTTTTTATAAGTTCAATGCAATTAATACTGATGGTATCTTGGGTTTAATCTATACTTTCTCGAAATAGAAGATTCGTTCGAGTATTCAGAGTTGATTGTCTTCATCGTTCATTCTAATCGTGTTGACTTCTTCGTTAGTTTGTCGTTTCTCTAAGATAGTTTTTCGAGGTTTAATTCTCTTTCGTAGCACTCGATAAAAATAATCTTTGGTTCCTTTTTAATTGTGTTAAATTCCTTCTAAACTCATTCGTGGTCCCGAAGATGTAGGGGCGCCTATTTTAGGGTGTTCGCCTCAATTATTTTATAAACCTCACACCGAGTTTACTTAAAATACTGTTGAACATAGTTTCTCGCGTTTTGCCATTGCGCATGATACCACGTTTATATTGAATACCTTAACTAACCCGCTCAATAGAAAATCCTAGTTCCGTTGTACTTAGTCTAAAGGTTTTCCAAAGATTCCTGTAGCTTCGGTTTTAACTTGAATAGCTATTCCTTAATTTCTAATTTGAACTTCCAGTCCTACTTGTTGGCCTCTCACTTAGCTAACGGCTTCTTTTGGAAACCTCAGATGTTTTCAGGATAGTTTTCCGGTGAGTAGTTTTTTTTCTTCCGCTTGATGCTAATCTAAATGATTTTTGGGTTGTTCTTGTTAATGTGTTTCTCGTTTTTCTTTGTTTACTTGATAATCTATAAAACTTGGTTCCTTTTAGTCTTAATCTTGTTTTTCAATTTGTTCGGCTGAACTGATACGTTGTACTACTTAAATCATTAGTCGTTCGTTAGAACCGTAGTCTATACGAGTTTGAACTTATACGTGAACGACTATAACCCCTTTCGCATCGATTAAAGCTAGTTAATAAAGTTTTAGAACGGTTAGAACGATTACTTCTTAATAACCGGGTTAGTCGACTAGAACTCCTTGTTGATTTATGCTAAACAGCAGGAAATTGACTCTCCTTTTGTATAACCCTTTTTAGTCAACGTCTTAACTAATTCGTTCATGTTCTTTGATAGTTGAGTAATCTTTTTTTTACCTTTGTCCATGGAGGATCAGGACTTAACCGAAGACTCAAGGTTCTAGAATTTTTTGTCGAATGGCGGAGAAACCTCCTATTTCCTTAGCTCTTATGGATACGATGCGACTCGTAATTTTAACGACTCTTTGTTTTGCGTGACAATGTTGAGTTTCTTGAACGGCAGTGAGTTTATTTTTCGTGGCTCAATAATGTTTTCCGATCAAACAATCTTGTTTACTCGGGTCTGCTTTCTCCACTCGACATGCTCGTTTAATTTGTAAAGCTTTTGCTTTAACTTGGCGTTAACTGCCAGTAATACCTCTTGAGGTTACTCGAACACTTCTTCTTTCAACTACGTTGTTTCTTTTACGAACTTCCTGAATAGGTTCATTTTTTATCATAACTCCTAAACCTCGTGAATGGTTTTTAATTAAAGCAGATACGACTTAACCTATCCTCCCAGCTACGTACACTTGGTTTGTACCACAATCGAGCTTCTTTTAATGATTTTCTCTAACTCGAGAAACTTGTTTCACTGAACCCTTAAAGAAATTGATCTTAAGCATATTTATTGTTAGGACGACACTTTTTTCTTGCACTTGGTCACGAGGTTTACGTAATGTTTTAACCAATAAAATTTTACGAGATATTCGGAAGAGGATTTCTTCCCACACTGGAGGTAAACGACCTACTGAATGGATGATTCCTCCTCAAACTATTGCTATTTGAACCTTGTATATTTTTTACGATATAGATATCGTTTCTCCGATCAGTTGAAATAATGTATAGTATACCTTTTAGACTCGGTCATTTCTAGTTACTAGGCCTGGATAAAGTTCTTTTAGAGCTTTACTAATTTTTTGTTGCTTTATGCCTAGGTAATTTCGAATGACCTCTTCTCTAAATATGCAACTATTGCAATTTGCCTCCTGTGAGAGAAGGCTGGGAAAAACGTCTAAATCTTCGGCTTCTCCTGGTTTTTCTATTCCTGTCATAAAATCTCGTGAATCTAGTACAATAACGACCTATACTTCCTAAATTTCTTTCCCTTTGTTTTAACAGAGGTTTACGTCGCGTTCGTTCTGTTTTCGAAAAGAGGCTGTAATTTCTTAAACTCCTTTCGCTTGAGCACTGGGAAGACTTGATATAGTCACTCGCACTCTGATCTCTCGGACTCTAGGTCCGTTTTTATCTTGCGGATCGTCTTAATTTCCGATTTGAGTTATGAAAATTTTACCGAATACTACTCTATCCTTGATTCGTTCGTTAATTATTCCGCTAACTCTTCCGTTGATGCTCGTGTCTTGTTAAACCTGTTCGAGCTCGACTAAACTTTTGTTCTATGAAACCCCTTCTTAGATAAAAACTGTTAATAGATTTTCTTGCTTTCTCGTGGAAGCGGAAGTCTCTAAAAAAGTCGAGACGACGTCGAAATCATAATCCCACGAAACCAATATTTTGTCTCAGTGTTTTTTCTCTTCTTATGGAGCTCCTCGACGTTCGTCGTAACGTTCGGATAGTTTTCCGCGGTTAACTATTGCAGCTCCTTCACTTATCGTGTGTAAGCGTTAACGAACTCTTCTAGCTGTATCCGGAATTTTTAAAGAGCGGTTCTTCGTTTCTTCCGCTTCTAGTACCCTTTAGTGATTTACGTTTTGACTGACGTAAATCTTGACGACAACTCTTACATGTGTCGGTTCAGGGCCTTTTTGTTCTTCTCGACCTAATAAGACATTATTCGATACAAATTTTATGCGGTATCCAGTAATGATTACTTTACTTCATTTGAACCTCTAATCGAACCGCTTAGTTGAGAGTTCCGAATGACGTCGATGGCAATTTAATTTTTGGAAACAGTAAGGGCGCTTCCGCCATTAGATAAAGATGTTTATCGTCACGCGAAGAAAATTCGTACCTAGGGGCGGAAGCGCCCCTACTGTTGAAAAGCGTGTATACCTGGAACGAATTACCGTCATTTCCTATACCGTATGATTTCAAGGATCGGAAGGAGGCGAGGAAGCGAAGGTCTCAAAAGGAGTAGTCGTCCGTAAAAATAACGCGCACTTCCTTGATGACATCTTTAACGTACGAACATTTGGTAAACCCACTAGCTCAAAAAGTCGTACTGATGTATAACTAGTTTTCTTAGGTGCTATGGCACATTAAACTAAGGCAAATGGTCTTTCTATCTATGTCCGTGGAAAAGAAATGCATTAAGTAAATTTTTCCCCAGAACATCATTTACTCAAAATCTGTAACGGGTGAGGAACAACAATAACATAAATAATTTCCGTTTTGTACGTAGACTAGTGAATAAGCTGTAAAAAACTATTTTGAAATCTAATTAAAGTACTGTCGAGCTAAAATTAGGCAATGATATCAAACGTTTAAATTGAGACTTAAGATGAGTTGTTCCTTAAAGCCAATGAGTACGGCCTTCTCTTGTTTCCTCTATTGTAAATAGTAAAAACGACCTCTTTGAGGAAACATATTAACAAGTAATGTGAAAGAGTAGAAGTAATTCCTCCTAATTTACCGTAAATGAGCATAGCTGAATTGTCGTGAGTTTTTAGGGATGCTCGTAGACTCGCTACCACTGCGTAACCGTTTCTTACGATTCCTCGAGTTACGTAATTCGCGGTTTCTTGTTCAGAGAGAACGATGGTTCTAGTAACGTCGGACGGGACTGAGTTTCAAGTTTGTTATACCGGTAGTTTAATTTAGCAACCTTTCGAACCGATGTTCACTTCTTTGTAAAGTGAGGCATTAATGACTTCGGATAGTTCAGTCTGTCGCATAGTGTAGTAATGAACTGGGAGCTTTATTTCGTGGTGTGTGCAATAAAAGTCCTTTCCTTAAATTAGGTCGAAGAAAAGTAGCAAAATCATGGGAGCGGCTCGTTCATAACCTTTCATTACTTAGTCGTTAACGCCTTGCTCAGCGGAATACACGGGGTCTTGTGCTTGCTTCAGTTTAGCGGGTATTGTATTCGTAGCGCAAGGGGTTTGTATAAGAACTTCATTTTTGAGTTTAACGTAAGTACGACGCAGCTTTATAACTTGCTAACAATAATCCTTTGTTAGGTCTCTTTAAAAAATGTTCAGCGCTAAAATTATTTCTTTGGACGTTTTACAAGCAATTATACAAAGCGTGAAATAACTTACCCGTACTTCGTTGTTAACCTCTTTTTAATCCACGAGAGCTCAGAGTCCGAGTTCGTAGTTAGTTCGCATTGAACCTTAACAACGTGTGACTTCGTAAACTACTTTGGTTAGGCAAGTTCGAGTAACGACTAAGGTACTCACGTTTTCTTTCGTGCCTCGTACTCTTTTTATTTAGAGTTCGGTGGTTAGGGTTATCGAACAAATTCTCGAGCGAGTTGTACAGCTCGTCTTGTTATGTTTTGTTCCTTCTTGAACTTAGTTCATCACTACGACTACTTTTTCTTGAGAGAATGAAATTGCTTCTCCTTCTGCGTGTGCTACCAAGAGGGTGATTGTGAACCAAAATTTATGTAGACGGGAATGTTTCATTCCCGCGAAAAAAAACTAGGAATTAAAGTTCTCTCCATTCAATTACTGCGTTCTTTTTGACTGACAGCGTAATCATGTTCTTTTTACCGTGCTTTTGGGATTCCTTGTAGTTCTGTTTGACTGAAGGCCTTAGGTAAGGCGTCGTGTTGTTCCTCGACGACATCAAACAAACGTTCTTGAGTGGGATTCGGGAATAAAGACGTGCGCAAGTCTACATCTAGGATGAGGAAAATACCTCCTATAAGTATGGCCGGGATGACGGGTCAAGCAGTCATTTTACCGTTTCCGAATATTAAATACGTAATGTCGTAGGGATAAACTTTTTCGTCCAATATTGTGACGACACCGTATGTTATTATTCCCTCTCGAATAACGTTATTGATCTTTCGTTGTATAGGGGTCGCCGCTTTTTATGGTACTTTTGAAGATGAAATTTGGTCCCCTGAGGTTAATGGGGCAAGTAGTTTAGCGTCCTGTATTTACCCCTAATGGTTGGACAATACTAGTTACCAAAGGTCTCAACAGTGCTTAAATACCAAACTTCCCACGTCTTTAAAACCAAATAGGTTGGCGCTATCCACCACTTGGATGACGAGGCCTTTATCTATGCGTTGGCTACACCGTTTTCCAATACCAACGTGTCCCTTAGTACTCATTATGGAAATAGTAACGGCGGTTATCTTAACCAACACTTCTACCTAACCTTAAAATACCATCGTCAAAGTAATCATGTGGATACCCACTTTAAAACCGCGTTCGTAGAGCGCTGTTTGGCCGTCATGAGCATCGTCTTAATCTGAAATCAGTTGCACGTAACACCCCTTCTAACAAAGGAAAACGTGTCGTCGCTCTTGGAAGTTGAATGGTACTTGAACATTGTAGTGCAATTAGGGAAACCTTATAGCTATAATACTTGTAGTCACGTGGTAGACTTCTTTTAAATATATTGTAGTTGTTGACCCCACTCCCTATGAAGTCATAATTACGGCTTCCCTTATAACGTTACTCATTCCGTGGTCCTTTTGGACCACAGCTCAACGTCCGTTAACAATTACGACGCTCATCCCGACCTAACGTAAATGGCGACGATTAAGCGACGAGACTATAGAATGTACTGGCACACGTAGCGTAAATACTTCGTAAAAGAGTCCGGTATCTTCTCTTGCTTATATGTCCCGTGATGTTTGACCAAATAGGATAATTTCATTTGGTTCTCGTTTCGCAACAAGCGCTTAACAACTTTAGTGGTTTGGTGAGATATCCTGACCTTCGTCCGAGTTTCGGGCTTGAGTACCGCCAGTAACCGTACGACCCGTTAGTTGTTTTGTCGTGGTATCAAACATTGCCCATATTCCTGTCGATAATATAAGCATGGCGCAATTAGCGGGTTGTTTACCCTGTATTTCAGAAATAACAATAACTTTTTTAGAGACTCAACCTATAATAAAATTTTCTTAGACGAGCGGACTTTTATTTTGGTAGTGAACCACAAGCGTAAGCAAATTAATGATTTTCGCGTCCTTTTACCCTTGTATGGCCGCCCCAATTTAGGTTTAAACCGGAATGACGTTTCGTTCAGGAGCTCAATCACTTAGTTAATTTTCGAGTACTGTACGAACTAACGGACGTCAACTACGTAACAGTAAACCCAAGCGTTTATCGGTTATAAGTACTGTAAGCGGTGACGTACGTTCTTCAGAGCGCAATGATACAGCTCAATGCGGTTGAGTTACGTGGTTATCTATGATAACTACACCCACCACCTGAATCGCACCTAATACTTCCCTGGGTAAGCTTAGTCCCAACAAGGTACTTGATGTCGAACGCGCTTATACGGTGGGTATAAGAGGAGCGGTAAGTTATAAATACAGTCCTTCGTTTACAAGGTCTTGGTTTGTAATAAAGTCTTAGTCCATCTCGGAATTGTCGGGTAGTACGGCAAAATTAAAGACTATAATCGCTATATCTTTATTACTCATTCAGAGGGAGAGAAGGCCTTTAATGATTACTTCTGAGCGTACACTAAGCGCTATAAATACTATGGATAGTAAGTTAATGACGTTCGAGTGGGTAACTTTAGATATTGATACGTCTTGTAAGCAACTTACTTCGGGTAAGGAACAAATTCGTACCCCAATAATCGAATGTTCTTTTTCGATTTCATCTCCGAAAAATATGATTATATACGGACCTTGAATTTTGCGCCGAGTTACATCTCTTAGGATGTCTTCTTCGAAATAACCGTTTTTAGTTACTTCTGTACCGGCAATTCCAAAAAACGTTATATAGCAAAAAGGTTAGCTAAGGCCTACGAACCCGATAGCCTGTTTAGAAAGGTTAACGGGGGTAAAGTGTTGACTGTCTTGGTGGGCAGTACGTGTCACACAATGTTCTAAATTGGACACTGAGCCTACCGTGGTAATTTCTTATAGAACCGTCAAGAACACACTTGAGTTGTAATTACAATGGGGGGATACTATCGTTGTTAGGAATGAGAGACCCAAAAAAGGACCAACCACGTATGGTCCTTTATAACCCATTAAACGTATTAAATAAACCCCTATGATTGAGTGACCTACAGTTTGAGAAACTACTACCTGTCAAACTCGAGTTACTAAACCAAATACCACTGTGGCATTGGTTACAGAACTTAGAACGAGTAAAACTATGTTTTTTTGAGCAAGTTAGGATACTTTTCGTCGATTAAGTTCGTCTCGATGGATTTCTTTGTTGCGAAAATATAAATTTACTTAATTCTTCGTAAAAAAGAGTTAATTGGATAAATCTGCTTTTGTAAGCCTCTTCTATTCTACTGTGGTTTTGTTTCACCTAAAAAGTACGGGCGACTCACCGTAGGCGTACTCGCGACGACCTACCGTACCGGAACAGTAGAACTTTGGACCAGATTTTATCCAGACGTTTTTCGGGCCCGTCGAATACGGGCCCAACGCGTTCGGTAGCGAGTTATACTTGGGCACTGATACAATCAGTTAGGTCCACTACTTCTGAGCCGCGTTTCGAATACACCACTACCTTAATGGAATAAATGGGAAGGGTAGTTACTGAGTACCTGTTCCCTATGGCCTGGCTGGAAAAACAATTTGGTTTTGGTAGTTAATCGGCCACAGCTAACCTAAGTATTACGAACCCCACCATTGATAGTTCTAACACGCGACCTATTGGTTTAACGGCGTCGTTAGTAATTTGTTTGGGTACGAAATAGGAAACGTCGTGGAGACCAATACCTTCCGCCAAGTAAGGTACATCTACCACTTCCTTGACAAAATTGATGAGCACTTACGGACGAGTTACGGTTAGCTTTAGGGGTCGAGTCAGTTGTTCTCTAACTTTGAATGGACATACTAAAAGAACCAAGAGTTTTTTAATAGACCAATTTGTTTCCTAATAATCCACTGCTTTGACTACCAGTACAGCTACTCTAAAGGACAAAATAGCGAGGACCTTTTCAGAATACAGAATAATGGGTACTATTTCTTCTAGGCTTGATACGACGAAATGTGCTTTTAGACCTTTAAGAATTTAGTTGTTGACTACGTTTTCCAGCTTTCAATCTTCAAATATGACACCTCGTTGGTGGTCGTTGCATGGAACTACCGCTCGCTAATTGGAATAGGATATAGTTGAAAATAAATCGCTTATTTCCCTAACAATACGGACGAAAACCGATACTTGTTGTCCTATTCCGTCGAATGGTCAATAAATGAGTTAATATAGGCCCAATAGTATAATGGGTTTAACTACGTGACCTACATAAACGTCCTCCACCACCTTAAGTAACGTAATGGGTCGTCCTTGGGTTCTATTGTGCACAAGGAGAAACTCTATAAAGAATGCGAGACAACGAGATAGGTGCGTTACTGTTGCCGTTGGTTTTCTGATATGAGATTGATATTTCCTGCTGTGCCTTAACAGACTGTCCTTCAGTTTGATGTCCCTGGTCATGTACCCTACATGAGGCGACGTTCCTACGTCGTGTGATTTGCAAATTATATAGAATAAAGAGGCATTCTTTTACAGAGAGAAAGTAGATAAAGACTATTCTTCTCTCTGACAAAAATAGAACTCCCAATACCCTAGAAGTTCACGTGGAGTGTCATTCGGCGGGTGTACGAGATATTGAAGTACTGAATATAACTCGTTACTAAAGAAGAAGGAGAAAAAGCCATTTGAGGAATTGCTTGCAAGGAAATTTTAGTGGCTTTTGCGGCAATTTTACAGGAAGTTTAAATGCTCAAACTTTATTTCAAGGGCGATCATTTACTGAAAATCGATGGTTAAGAGCTTGTAAACCACTTCATAAAAATCGAGGCTATAGAAGCGGTCAGAGGACGAAAGGTAGGTCGACAACGAGAAGGTAAAAAAATAAATAACACCGTTATTAAAGTAGCCGACGTCGTAGGTTTTAATGTAAAACTGGTAGATTGGGTAGTGCTACTAGTAACCATTGTATCCATAGACGTGGGTATCTTGACGAGCGCCACATAAAATCCTTCGGTCCTGGTTGTATAAAAGCAAGGACGACGTCTGTCAGAAATGCTTGAGCAGGCGCTACGAGATATAGTGCTGACTATGCTGCGAGTTATTACAGACGTATTGACAGCCAACGTTGTAAGCGACATTGGTGACAGTGGAACTTACTGGTTATAAAAAATATTTTTATGACGCGTTTATACGGAAGATATTATTACTGTAGCCTACCTACTTGGACGAGAAGCAGATGTGCGGCCAAACAGAATTTTAGTTTTTAACCAAACCAGTGACTGAACGGTAACACTTCGTTTCGTTATACAAGAAAATTATTTAGATTTACTTCGTAGAGGCCACATAGTTTTAAACATAGAGATGCTATAAGAAGTTCTAATTGAAGAAGTCCTGTGAGTGCTATTATTAGTAGGTATAATTCATAAACACGTGAATGAGGTAACTCGAAATCGAAAAGGTCATTTACGTTCCTCTCAGGACAGAAGGGCCTCGGTCTGCGAGGAGGTTATTAATATTTTTAGTATACGTGGGGTTTCTCTACAACTTAAATCTAAGTGTTTCTGCTTTCTAATATGTACGCACGAATACTAATGAGTTTGTTTTGTTAATACATAAAATGACTAAAAATATATAAAAAACCTATTATTACGCCAATCTGTACGTAATAAGAAAATAGATACTCGAGAATGCGATTGCAATTACTCAACGTACAAAAAACGTTGTTTTAGCTACAATTGAGTTACTTAAAAAAGTTTACTCTGACTGAGAATTAGTCTTCTGGCCTAGTTCTCAGTCTTACACGAGCCGTTTTAGCTGGATTAGAGATAAATATTAAATGATTCAGTACTTAATTTGACGGTTCAAGACCTCATGGATTAGGTCAGTGTATTAGTATAGGAAAAACACGTCGTGTCATTATAGGTGTACAAGGTAATCAAGGACACCATTATAGTAATTTTAACATTACCATAAAAGGTCACGACCCCAAACGCCGGCGTATCTATCGTGATTATTTTACTCACGGTATATGAAATCTTATCTCACTTAAACATTAACGGCGCTAAGGACGGGTGACGCCACGTGGACGCGAACATGGTGGCTGTTGCCGGGTTGGATATGGTAGCGATGAACCTTGTCTCAATATTTGACTTTTAGGACAAAGACCTAGGCGTAATATTCGATGTAGACCTGGGGGGGCGAATAATAACCTAAAACCTTATCCATTAAAAAAAACTAAGAGTCCGGTACCAAGATGTTACGAGTGAGGCGGTGGTGAAGGACTGGTACGGAGGAGAGGAACTATTAAAGGTATCAATAGTTGTTCATTGCATCAAGGCGGCTGGCGGTTTTGTATTCCACTACTACGTCCTATCTCCCAAGGGAACGGCGATAGTGGCCTACTCCGATGTTTTCACTGGAAACCTAATAATTTATCACGTAGTATCCTTCAAAGAAGTCCTTTGAGTAGAGGTGGGGTCGAGTACCTCTGTTGCCATCGAGGCAAAAAATGCCGTTGAACGTGCCGAAATTTATTTAATAGATACGATAGTAGACGTCGGAGATGATTTTAATAAAAACGACGTCCGCGGTGTCGTACATGGGTGAGCTGTAGGTTTCGTTAAAGAGGCCGGGTAGGTCGTAGACAAAAACCGAAAAATGGCGAACGTATCTAGAAGAATTTTGTCGGTAAACGACAACATGTGCGTCCATTAGGCTTTACAAAGCTCTTGTGCGGATCTAGACGAAGTTAAAAACCTAGCAGTATTCGTAGATGTTAGCGTTATTGGACAGGGAAAGGAACGCTCAACTGACTTAATTTAGGTATTCGATGAGCATGGACCGAACCACAATTAGGACACCCCTATTTTACTCCACATAAACCAAATATTACCTAACCTACTACGCGATGGGGACCACGAAAACGATTACGTATTCGGACGTGTGAGTTATTTGGCTCATGTTAACCACATTGTTCGGTAAATTTACCCTTCGGTAAATCAAAGTTAAAGTAACATAAAGGAATATAGCTACATTAATTTAGGAAATAGAGGTAGTATGCATGGTTACGATAATGAAATTTAATCCTTGTTGGCCTTATTAACCGAATGAACGTTTCCCTTGTGAAGTATGAACGTTTCTCAAGGACCCAAGATCGAGTGCGGAAGTGGGTCCGATACAACTAATCAAAAGATTAACTTATAAGTGTGCGTTGTGAAATATGCAGATATAAAAGTCGAAGATTACGCAATGAAAGCTATTTGAGTGCAGACCCAAGTTGTAACAGAGGGTAGTTACAGCACTTTTAGCGTAGACGTCGTTGACGTAGGAGTTACGATTGAACGTCGTATGCCGCATGTCGCCCTAGGTATCAACAGAGGGTGTCGACTAGACCTAAGTAAAGAGGGTCTGGAAATATCGCAACTTATCGGACTGGAGAAAACCGAAGAAGGTATTCGGTCAAATTCCGAACAAGTTTCGAAAGATGGTAGTTGAGGAACAGTGGGGCAAATTGTATGCGAGGAAGGAGATGATTTGAACGATTAAACCTTGGATCTAATCGATTAAGAAATATCAGAAATCTCAACTTTTTAAGCTGTAAGTATCCCTACATTAATAGGTAAGGTACGACCCATTGATACTAAGCACCTTATTTAACCAAACATAGAAGGTCTCGTACACAGAGCTGGACTATGACGAGGCAGAATGATGGATCAACAACGTTTGAGTTTACGTTGACAAATGTGGTTAAACGATAAAAAAGAACGACCAATTTTAGAAGTAACACGTTGTACCCGTTTATACGATGGGCAAAATCCTATAGACAGCCTATAGAAGAAAATATTGCAAACTATTAAAAAAGTCGGGCGGCTATAACAACATGGTTTAGAAGATTACGCCATCGTCGTTAACCTCCTCGCAGAAAACGACCCATCTTACGACGAGGTAGATTTCGTGAAACACAATTTATAAGTTTATTACGAAGTAGTAGAAAATGTATAACGAGAACAAAAGGCGCGAAGTGAAATATATCGCCCCCGACTCGTTACATCTACATCGGTGCGAGATCGTTAAGACCTCAGACAGATATCTTTTTCCAATCATTATTCCAAGACTACACGCTCGGTAGCTGCAGCCGCAGCCAGTACTATTATTATGCTACTATTGCCTGAAATAGCCCTAGTATAAGTAGCCCAGGATATGGTGTAGGGTTCCGACACTAGTCACATCGGTGAAGAACGCTACTTTCGTAGAATAGTTTTGCACGAAAAAGCTGTAAATTATAGAAAGGAAACTCGCCATTTTAGCGAACCTTGAAAGATAGGGCGGGAACAAAGCGGCTTGGCGGGCGTCTTAGAGGGAGATGGTCTATTTCGAGACTATTCCGTCCCAGAAAAAGAACTGTTAGTCGGTCAAAAGGCCCGTTGGGTCGCTATAGGTTACGTGGAAACGCTGCTCAGTAAAGCGCTCGTGCAGCGCGTCGAAGAGAACGTGCACGTCGTAGATATTAAAACCGTTGTTAACGAAAACGTGTCCGACCTAAAAGATTCTCCTTTAGTAACTTAAAAAGCCGTTGTGAGCTAAGTTGTTGACTAAAATGAAGACTTCTATGTTCGAATAGGAAACAAACTCTGCTTTTAAACCCTAGCCCTTGAAATTGCCTTTCTTGGCGACAATTAGGGAGTGCTCGTAGTAGCGGACAACCGCTATGAAACCGGAAAAACCGTATTGGAAGTGAAAGCTATATTAATAAATTTCAAGACCAATTACGTCGGGACTTAGGTCGGTACACTCATGGTGGTAGTGCGACACCTTATAACAAACATTTCGTTATTTCCCAAAGAACTATTCTTAGTAAGGTGACGTATCTCTCAAGTTGTTGTTATAATAGAAAAAGTCGCGAGTATCTTTTGTGACATCCATATTACTGCAAAAATAAAAATAATTCCACGAGCTGTTTGCGGAAATAGGGTGGGAGTATTACCTTACATAGAACAGAAACTGACGCGAGTAGTTTGTTTACCTACGTCTGCGGTCTTAAATTCATCCTATTAAGAGAATCAGAAAAACGATTTTATAGCATCACTTTAAGTTATAATCTCTTACAAAGTCGTGAGCCAAATTTGGTTTAAACTCAAGGTCAGCAACAACGTAGCGGACAAAGACGGTACCCGCGAAGACCTTGCGGTAACGCCATTACAACAAGCACTTAAAATGGTACAGCTGCGTGACAGTTTACGTTAAGAAGACTATTCCGTAATTGATGACTTTGTGGTTGCGGTACGTTTGGTGGACTATGAAATATCCTCAATAGTAGTTTGAATGGAGGACGCACTTCATGACAGTACTAGTGAAGACGTCGTCTCGCGGGAAGAAGAAATACTTATAGTTGTCCCTATGGTGCAGGTAGTAGAAATTGTCTTTAACTGAGTAGCCTTACTTATCATTGTTTTTAGAGAAACGTCATAGGACGGTCACGAAGTAGATATCTCAATAGTTGTTGAAGTTTTTGGTACACCACGTCTGGACATGGTAGTAGGCATAGTGGCTATATGTAGGGCCCAGAAAAAGAATGACGTAGATTTGGGAAATCCTGAAATTATAATAAACTTAGCATTGACCGTAGTTGCGAGTAATCCACCAGGAGAATGGGATAACCACCACAAGATTTATGGGATATTATCGTATAAAACGCGGTGCAAATATACAGTAGGTCCTTGAAATGTATGTTAGCTATTGCGGGAGGAATTTCGGTGAGTTATTACCTTATATCTGATAAGGGAGAAAATAAAAGTAACTACCATTTATCCAAACCTCTGATGCTAAACAAAGTGCACTTTGTAATAAAGACGACATTGTGCGGAAGTGACTAAACTATTTAATTTACAAGAACCCAGCTATAATGACTTTACTCGAAAAGACCTACTCAACATCTTCACTAATGCATAACAGGGCGAGCAACTCGTTCTATGAGGTATTCAAAGTAAACTACACAAAGTAGCTCAAGTCGTCCATTTAGCAGTTAATTTACGTTCGTAAGGACAACATTTTCTAAGCGAACTCGATTCGCGTTTCGTTAATTTTAATAAAAAACAACGGGTGCCCTATTTTGAACAAAGCGAAATAAAACTAATTGAAGATAATTTTATAGTCGAACTACTCGCGGTTTAACACATATTCAGAAAACTAATAGTCTTCGTTTTAAGAGTCGATTATAAACAAGGTCAAGAAAAGGTCTCAAAAAAAACAGGGTTGGAAATATTATCGATTCGAATGTTAGCTCTACTGAGTTAAGAAAATCACGTCGCTGTTTGCGTGCAAGGGTAACGCGTTTTATGAGAAGTGCTTCGTGTACTTCAACCATCCGTTTAACTGAATCGACAAATAGGGTACCTTGTTTTACGAAATTTCCCCGTACAACAAAATTTTCGCGTAACGCGACGAAATCATGAGAAAATATAAGGAAGGTATTTCCTTCTATCAATACAAAGTGCACTTTGTTAGGGGTCAGGTTATTTGATGCTGCTTGTCTTCCTGGACGTAGCTATTAAACTTTTTCCAGCCTTATTTTCTAGACTGTCCCATTGCGCATTCGGTTAACTGACCAACACCTCGTTTTAACTAATAAGTTAAATTAGACCCACCCAAGTCTTATTCTAAAAACTTATGATTAGCAAAGAACAACAACACGAGCTCGTTTATGCCAATTTCTACCCATTAGTATTCTTTATTAACCGCTATAAAGTGCCCTTGCTTTTCTTACAGGTGTCGAATTATTTATTTCAGGAAGTTCCTGTCTTCAAAACGGTGACGGTAAACCTGGTATATATTTTAATTTAGACCCTGAATTCGGTTCAACACAGCTACTTTATAAAGCATTCAATACTTAAGAATTAAGTCTTTCCTAGTATAAAAGTATCCGTATTAATATATAACCATTAATAGTAGTAGATATCTGAGTTAATTTTATGATGATAGGCATAAGCTATCTCTGTTTGCTTAAACAGGAAGTGGTTTTACACTTTCGTGTAGCTCGTTTATCCATCGTAAGTTCGGTTAGAAATTGAGTAGCGGGACACAAAGTCGCTAATTTCTAAGTTGCCGAAGAAGAACAAGTAATAACAACCGTTAATTTCAATTGTACGGTCCAACATTTACTTCGTATTGGCGGAAACTGAAAAGTACTCGGTTTTACTGTTATGCACTATTACTCGCGAATTTTTGTCGCGTTAGTTATTACTAGACGAACAGGACTAAAAATCCTTATCGAAATCATATTCCTCCTTTTGCGCGAAGTTAGTTAAAACTATTTTTGTATTTAACTGCCCTATGGTTAAATTTTACTCTAAAAGGTCGTCGGTTATTATGGAGAAGTAGAAGTTATGATAAATCTTCTGCATTGTTGAGAACTTAAGGGAAAAAACCATAGTTGTCAAAAAAGAGTAACCATAATCTTGTAACTACTGCTGTTTAGCGGTAAGCTACAGGTAGACATCGTTGTCGTCTTTACTCCAAGCCAAGTTTTAGTTCTTTGTTAGGTAAATCTTTCTGAGCGTGTAGAACAACACGGTATCGTTTTACTCACCTGACGTTGTCGAAATTATTTTGGTTTGCTCCTTATCAGTTAAGTTGGAGCAACGTAAGTAGAAGCGAATTCCCTATCGGTAGTCGCCCATTGCAACAGTTAAACTTGCTTGATGCAGGAACAAATTATCAATTATCTCGTAATAGTTGTTAGTGAAACCCTAACCCCAGTAGTAGATTTCTTGCTTATTATAGTTATTTAAAAAAACGTCCCTGTCATTATGAAGGTCTGACAAGCGGTCTTAATGTCCCATGAACTCGTCGTTAGAGTTAAAGGTTTAGGCATCGGCATTATAAATTGCTTAATAGACTATTAAATTCTATTTTTAAGCTGTTTTATCGATTTGAAACGAAAAATAGTTGTCGTGGACGTTGACATTCATCGCCTCTTTCATTTAGGAGAAAAAATTATCGCTTAAGTTTGTTCTATCTTGAGGTAGAATTGGATTCTTATTGTTATTTTTTTAGCGAAGTAGTGCGAGTACGTAGTAGACCTAATTCTATCAGTATTAGCATCGGTCTCATTTCGCTTTGCCTTGTCCCAAACAGAGCCGGACCTACTTATGAAATCAGGACCTAAGGTGGAGTTAGGGGAGTCTTCGGGTACCAGCCAGACAATTTTAGACAGCTAACTTAATTCTTCTGTTTTACGCGTAATTTAAAAATATTAGAAGTCATTTTAGTGACAGTAGGACTTGGTTAAGGAATTGAAAGGACGTACGTACTTATTGGCAACATACTAGTGCCGGTGGTTTTACTAGGGGTTAAAGCCCATTCGACACTAACCAATTGAGAAACGAATTTCGGTATCGGTAAACAGACCCAGACCGTTATCTTGCCGACGCCGCGAAACTGTTATTTAGTCGGTGAAACTGGAATATTATGAGTCGATGACAAAAAACTTATAAAAGTTACCATTGATTAAATAGGACGTTTCGGTCTTCTAGTGCGTTCCGAAGCACTTGTTTGAGTTACCATTAACCAAACGGTCATTTTACTCGTAACCGTTATTGAGCGGCATTACGCGGGAGCTCAAGGGACTGTAACCTCGCTTATGCGAAGCGTTATTTTTTACGTTGGAGTATTCCGTTAAGTTATAAGCTAACAAGGCGGAACGATTAATTTTATCGTTGTGCACAAAGTTCGAGCCCTCCAAGTTGTCGTTGTCAATTAGGGGTTGGTTTAGCCCTAAAGTTTGCGAGAAGGTATGGAAGTTAAAGAAATCCTATTGCCAGTGAGCACTCTTACTAAACAACGACGGGGAGGTTATTTCGTAATTTTCATACCTTTTTGAGGAGAACTCTGGACAGAAATGGTCGTTTTTTGACCTATAGTAGTTATTCGTTACGTAAATCCCTTGCTATTTTTGCAAATTTAAGTAATTAACTCAAGCAGACCTATCGGAAATGGTATAGGCGTTGTTTTGCAAGTCTTACATTTATATCATAGAAGCGTAGTCCTAATAAAAAATTATACCGTAATGGTTATCGTACGTAGTTTACGCAAAAAGGATTTGGGTGTGGTGGTATTTATTTGTCACCTAATATCCGTAGTGGTCCAGCGAGTCGATGGACGTAACTTCGTCGAGCTCGATCGACCAACCTTAATGGAAGTTGTTTCGAAAGTTTTTGTTTAAAAAATAAATTCACTGACGAGAATATTAGCTGTCGAAAGAATCCACGGCAGAACTAACGTTGCCATAACCGGCCTCGTCTCCGTAAATGAAGTCTACTTTTTCTTGATCTTCTTGGACGTCTCGAGCTTAGTCTGAGTCATGACCTTTGAGACGACGGTTAAAGTTATCTTTAACTAAATTAGAGTAGTGGTGTTTTGACAAATTAGTTGAGAAGTTAAGCACGTTTTTTTACGAAGAAATGGGTTAGTTGTTGTTTAGCTAACCCTCGTTTATTTTATTTTGCAACAAGAAGACATACTCGGACATTTCCTGCGTTGGTCCATAATTTAACAACTCGTCTTATAAGTAGAACGTTATCTGGATTTGTAAAAACGGTTTGTCTACGACTGTGTTGTATTGAGGAGTAATTTCTTCCCACCATTTTTCTTATGTTTTGATTAATAGGTGTCGTTAATTTATACGGTGACTTTCATGGGCCTGTCGTTCTATTAATTCGTACTTTAATGATGCATACTTTAACTCTTTATCTTAAAGAAGCCATGTGATTCCACGACGACGTCCGTTTAATATGAGTCGGAACCCTTATTTCTTTTCAATAGGTGTTTTTTTCACACCTATAAAAGTCTTCATTCTCTCTTAATAAAACGTTCTTTAAATTTAACTATATAAACTTCTCTCGATACGATTCATCTGCATAGTGAAACTTAAAGGTACGTTAAAAGGAATAAGAGTAAATTTTTTTCTATTTTTTTGTTAACTCAAACGGGAATTATATTAACAAAGTTTATTTCTAGTCATGTCTCCACAACTAACCTTGCTTAGCGAGGTAGAAACAAGAGTGAAACATATGGATTGCTAAATTTCTGTATTCTATTACATCGTGAAACTAACGTGCGGTATTGGCAAATTTATGTAGTAATTTTGTAAGTCGGAAAACAAGTATTTCTTTTATTGGTGCTTATGAGATAGATAAGTAATTACAGCGCGTTATCGAAAACAACTGAGAAGACATTAACGAAAACTTGATAACCGTGCAATTGAAATAAAGGATTACACTGTTTATTTTTTATCTTGATGGTTATCGATTTTTATATCGCTATCTTTTCTATGTGCTCAATTTCTTTTTTTTCGCTGTTTTGATGGTTGGTATCGCTTATGCTATGGTTTATTATCGGTACGCTGGGATCTAGGTCTAGGTTATGGTAAATATCGCCTACAATTTTTATTCTACTAATAAGGATTTATCGACTTGAGTAATAAACTGCAGTAACTACAAATCAACGTAACGTTTTTTCTTATTATTATTTTTTTAGTTATTCAATTCATAATTTGTTGTAGGTCGCTTCTTGTCGCTATTTTGTATTATTTTTTTCTATTTTTTATTTAGTCCAACCTAGTTCAATTGATACTTATTTATGCTAGCTTATTGCCCATATTCGACTATTATTTAGTAACTTATTTAGTTTAGTATTTTTATGTATGTTTATCTAGTGTTCGAATTTTTCTCCAATGTTTGTTTCAAAGTATAGTTAATTCAATAACAAAAATTATTAATAAATTGTAAATAGTTGTTGTCTATTTTTGGATTATTGTTATTTTTTAAATTTTTTATATTTTATTACATCAATAATTGTCCGGGTTTTTTGTTTCTTTTTTCTCTCCTGTGTTTTTTATTAGTTAATAGTTTTAACTGTCATCTTTTTTTCAAGAGATAATAACGGTCGGAGTATTTAAATAATTGTCCAAGTAGTACTTTGCATGGAAAGTTGGATCATTAAATTTTGCATTTGCACTGGTGCCAAAAGCACTCGCATACCGATGAGCACGTCCATCTAATCATTAGTTTGCAGCAGCACGATTTCCGGCATTTGCAAACTGACGGATTCACAAACGAAAATTTTTTTGTGTCGCTAATGATTGTTTTATACTAATATTAGTACACAAACTTGTTCGTCTTTTTTATCATTGTAGGCTCAAATAGCAAGAGAAATCTCTTTTATTAAATCCAATACGTGCTGAACCCGACCGCAATAGATTCTTTTACTATCGTTTTCGAGTACTAGCTTTAGCATAATTTGCCGACAATTCTCTTTCGAAAGCTGTTTTTCTTAATGGACGTCAGCTACACCAAAAAAATCGTTCTGTTCCGCATCGTTTTGTTTGTTTACGTTAATATTTACGATCTTACTCGTTTTGTACCTTTTTTAATTAGAGTACAATGCTTTTTATCAAACAAAGGGATAGTTTAATATATTTATAAACTAATCGGGGAACAATTTCGGTTCAACGGCTATGATGGGTTCAACAAGTGTTATACGACTTTCGCGATAGGATGTGACACCGTATTGGTTTCCAAATACCTACCGAAATTTTTCTCATGACGCAACGGTAGGAACCAGTGCACCACCGATACTAGGACATGAGGGGTTGTTGCTCTTAGTAACTACCTATATGCTGCATAACAAAATATATACCGCGAACGCGATCAATCAAATAGTGAAACCTTACGGACCGTTGATCTAATAGGAGGAGTCGGTCGCGGTTGTCTTTTCCACTCGCCGGTTCTCGTCTCACCTGTTGGAAACGAAGGCGTTCAATGTGGTAGGTTATGCAGGTGGAGTTGCGGGTAGTTGGGACAACGCCTTGTTTGATTTTTGTCATTACATGGCGATTAGGTCCAATTTTGCCTACAAAATCTACACCGATAACTAGGCGTTGTTCCACTACAACAAAGGCCCGTCGAGGAACTAATAGGCGTTTCACATCTACTTTTCTTATTTGGTAAAGAAGAAAATGTTTTAGTCCGTTTACTCGCAATACAACGTTTGTCGTCGGAAAAACAACGAAGTCCTGTCTTGCAGGTTCGAGAACTAAAGTTAAAATGCTGTCGTGTTGTCTTAATGCATTACCGCGGGCTGGTCGTCGTTAATTGCCATTGAGAATCACCTTGTTTATCACTTCCTGAGTTACATTTTTTTCTCAAATAAAAATGATTTCCGTCGATAGAATAGCTACATTTAATATTTTAACAATTGTTCCCGTCGTTACTTACCTGACCTATAAACTTATGGGTCAATAATGCGTCGAGTGGGTTTCTTCTATTCAGTTCGCATAAAGTACAACCGAGTATATGACCACGAAGAATAAGTCTTGGGCCTTTTGTGGCGATAGTTTTTCATTCGAAATCGCTATACTTATTTCGTTTAGACCTACACCTATCATTTCCGCCAACCTAACGATACGTTGTTGTAATGAAAAATTCGCGGACCCAAGGACGTCGTTTACGCTTATTGTTCAAAATATGTGCTCGACGGTTACTACTAATATGATAACCACGACACTCGTTCGGCTAATGGGAATTTGGGCTTCTCGTTTGTTGACAACCAAGGTTTAACATATAACCAGGTCTTTAATGCTCGCACAATTTTCTCTAACGAGGTAGTGACCTAGAATGACAACTAATACCGTACAATACCAAAAATAGAAGCAATAATAAAAGCAACTACTTTTGTTAAATATTAAAGTAACCGTTGACCCCAACCAGATAGCATAATCAATGACATAACTAATTTGACCGTAAAATGGCGAATAGTCGCCGGTCGATATTTAGTTACCGACCATACGCATTTAACGTTGGGTTTAACGTTCGCGATGCACTCGCAATACCGCTACTATTTCGATTTTAGTCGGTTCGCTGATACCTTAACATGTCCGTCCTTTTCCATTTAGGAAATCCGCCAACAAACGGATATAACTAGGTTTAAGGTCATAAATAACGAGATATAACCCAAGATAACCTTTCACAACTCGATTCTGTTCGAGGTAAATAGAAAACCTAATTTCTAAACCGGAGTGGACTAGGAATAGTACATAACGGTTATTAGTACCCCCGATGGTACGACTAAGTTGTTTTTAACTTAGGACGCGGAGGTCTAGGTTACGTTCGTTTTCACTACTACAAAAATGGCCACAATAAATGACGAAATAAGACCTTAAAGGGTCGGCCAAACCAAGACATAACCTATCACTTATTATGGAACAGGTATAACGTTGTTACCATGTAATGTGCATTTATAAGTCTACTTTTTGGTCGGTTTTTTGAACAAGGTCGATTTATTTACTGATGTCTTTGATAGCATCGATATCGATGGGGTGGACCTTCTCCACCCCATCCTTATTAGGCTAATAGGCCAGGTCTTCGTATGAGATAACGGAAAAGAGAGTTACCATTGTTTAGTAATGGTGGTGCGTACCGATGAAAAACGAGGAAAATAAGTAAAACGTTGTTACTCGTGCGGGTCGTTGAACTATGAGACTAACTAGTTCCCTATTACTAAATAAAATTTCGCGGAGTGAGAAAATGACCCCTTCTACAACAACTCTAAGTTCGCGTGCCGAGCGGACAACACGAACTATACGACTGATTTCATACATAAGTAAATCCCCGAGCGAACCGTGCCGGTCCCCTCAAAAGGCTCGCACGCAAATATTTACTATTTTAACTAAATTGAGTTCGACTTCGATAACGACTAAATTAAGTTCGGTCAAGCGTTTGGCGACGCGCTTACCGCAATTTCAGTAATGTCCCACTTAAGAGTTTATTTTATTTATTCAATTTACTTTTCTAATAAATGAACGCAAATATACAACTTCGTCGTTATCTAAAAGGTCTTCTTCTTTAACTAAAGGAATTACTGCCATTTCAGCGCGTAAACGATGTGCTATAAAATTGACTTAATCTACTTTAGGCAAGGGTTCGGTTAGTTCCTCAATAAAATGCACTCCCTAACAGACATCACTAACGACCTTCTGGATTACGTCCGTTTAGTTGCAATTAATTAACAAACCGCCCTGCGCTACACCGATATCAATGACTCTAACGACCGTGGTGAGCACTATAATACGCGCTTGTATAAAATAACCTACTGTAGGGGGAGGTGTAATAACTATGACGGCCAAATGCACTCAGACTACTATAACAGCTTTTCCTTCCCTAATTTTCTCGGACCGTTCTTAACTTTTTCCGACTAACACAAAATGACCAGCAACTACATTTACTAGACCTTGTGGTAGTAATAAATTGATTCCTTTAATCTTGGCGGAACGGTCGCCTTCAAGGCTAATAATGACAGAAGTTATTTTAACTGTGGAATCCAGTGGCACGAGTGTGTTTGTTAGTACTATAGATAGAAAGACGTTTTAGTCCACTTCCTTAACTACCGAATTTCGTTCATTATTTTGTGCAACATCCGATAGTTGGATTGCTTCCTTTAAAAGAACGGTCTTCTGCCGTAAACGTCCGTAACCTACTTCGTTTTTTTAATGAAAGCTGTCCGGTCGTTGTTAACCGTCTCGTAGCACGACCTCTCAATGACCGTCTTCTGAACGCAGACCGTGTAGTTTCAGATACGCTTTATTGTCCGCTCAAATCAAGCCTACTGAATAATCCTGCGTAGAAAAGGTCGAAAACATAACCGTTTATTTAACTAACTATCCGACAAATTAAAACGACCTGTGTTTGGCGGCGTAATAATTCAAAAAATAAGAGTGAAAAAGTGGGGTTTCACTAGAAATGTCGATATTTGTGAAAGAAATGACAAAACTTTGTAATACAATTTTTTTGTTTGTCTTTATAGAACAGTTTTGGTAACAGGTTACTATTGCATATTCAGAATGACAGATAAAAAACACTCCACCAGTACCGAGTAAGTTTTGTATTACGCCTAGAATCATTGCTATTCTTGAGCAAAAAATACGTTGAATTATTCTTACTCGAATTCTGACATCTCCTATAACTTGCAGCACGACTATTCGAGCCAATAGGAAAATAAAATCTTTTAGTTTTTAGAGAACTTCGACTTAAGTGGGTTTACAAACGTCACGACGTTTTCGCTTTTTTTCTTCTATTACTTCGAAAAACCTACATGACAATGATAACGCGATGGGACAATCTCTGGAAGGTATTTCGTATAAGAGTCATGTCATTTCTTCTTCTAATATTTTTTTATTTCGTTGTTTAATTCTTGGCTAACAATTTTTTCCATGTTCTCCTACGGTTTCGTCTCCTTCTCAAGTAGCTTAGTGACTTTTTGTCAAAAGAATTGTCAAAAGTATTAAACTACTTACGTGGTAATGTAGACAGGGTCTAAGCACTAATACACCGAATACGATTGAATACAGCACATATAACCCATAAAACGGCAAATTGAAATCATAGCCCAAATAGAAAACGTTTTCTATACGTGGAATAACTCGTAGACCTAAGTTAAAATCCATGTGTGTGCCTACAGCCAGTTTATTAACTAAAAGAATTACGTGGGTTACCTCATGAATTTATAAAATCACACCCAAATAAAAATTACGCAAAACGTTAACTACGTCCGATGAACCAACTTGTATGAACAAAAGGATGGCTCCTCCTTCTTTTCTTACCTTGATGCCGGATACTCGCTAAATTTAAACTTGAAATATTTGCGGTGACATTAAAACGGTTACTGGACCATACCCGATGTTATTTAAAGGATTGTTTAAAATTAGTATAATGGGTATATGGGCTAGGTTGTCGGCCTCATTATTGGACGCAGAAAAACCCAAAACTGCACACATACTGGGACATATTTACAGTAGACCGGTTCGTCCTTATAGACCGATTTTTCCGTGTTATACTCGTTCTTTACCTTCTAATGGACTTAGTAGGTCTTTTTAAAGGACCATACTGACTATTCGTTTCTAATCGAGTACGTAGTTACGAGGTTGTTGTTGAATTTCTTAACCTTTAATTGACCGCATGATTTCTTTCGTGAAAAATAAAACAACGACGGCGTCGGTGGAACGACTACTACCCTAAGCCACGAAGTAATGATAAATGACCGGGTCCTTATCGACAACGAACAAAGAAACAAACATGAAAACGCCATCGATACATAGAAAGAAGACTACGCATAAGCTTTATGGTTCTCTTTTCGTAAGCGAATCTCCTTCGATGGCTATTTCTTATACGACGCCGTGATTATCTTATGCTTCGCCGTGCATTACTAAAATAGAAGTGCTACTATTTTTTATGCCATTACGGATGTGAAAATTAACGACGGATACGTTGTACAACCGGCCGTCGTTAGCGAAATTGACATAACATATAACCAATACTTTAAATGGTACGGATACTAGTCGTATTATCATTCTTTCTCCGACGATTCGACCGAAACCTACCTGGATTACTTCTTCTATATCTTCGATATGGTGAAGAAGATCTACTTCAAGTCTGCCTGTTACATCTGCCTCGAAGCACAGAAACGATTATTCGCGAGATACTTCTTTTACGAGTCCGGACCAACTCCACTACGTTGGGTCTCTAGAGGTGCAACATCATGTTACAAAGCTACCCTCTAGGGGCCAACGTAAACCTACCGTCCCTTAGTATTATAGACGTGATTTCGCGAGCAGGAACGCCTATTCGACACCTCGAATCCACGTCTAACGAGTTCTCTGTCCACCTAAATGGGACTAATTTACCTAAATAAAAAATAACGATTTCGGAAAAGTATGTTAAGTAAAAATAAGGGTGACGAGTTAAACGTTCGCTAACGATGGCGGACGAACTCACCATCAAGTAGATTATTATGCAAATCTTCAAAAAGCATCCGAAGTCCAAGTAAGCTTTGTCCAGCGCCTCCTTAATTATTATGTTTGAGGGGAAAATGTACAGGGCCTAGACGGTTTTCGGTTAAAAACTGAAGTTCATGTCACGGTCATTATTACGCAAGTTTTCAAAACCAATTAAGAAAACGGTTCTGGTAGAGTGTGCAGACAGGTATTTAAAGCGGTTCCAGTAGGTCCGTGAGGTCTTACGCTACGCAACTAAGTATTTTTTAGTTTCACACGCCAAGACATGCGTTCCGTAGCTCAAATTAAAAAGCCCGTACGACAAAACGACCCTCCTTAGGATTTTTATTTTTCCTTAGCGTTCCTTACGGGCGTCGTGTTTCTCGTCATTAATTACGTGTTCGAGGCCCTTGTCCTCATTGGCCTTAAACGACGACTGCCCGGTTAAAATGGTTATTTTTTGGACCCAGCGATTAATTACCTCAAGGCCGTAGTGACTAATTCCGCTACCTAAAAGGACAATTCTCAACCAGTTATTTTACAAACGAAAATAGTAAAAGTAATACACGCACCTCACTAAGTTCTAATAAAAATTAAGGATTTCTTGAGTCATTGCCACGGCTTACTGCGCATAGAAGTCGATTTTACTATAGTTGTCTGAACTCTTGGAGATTACGAGATTTGCATTATAGGAGTGCCAAAGGATACCCTCAACGTTGTTATATTTCGCATGGTTACGGACAACGATCACTCAATCAGTACCAAATAGGAGAACGCAATAACGAATAAGTTAAGAACTTTTTGTACAATTATTTTTAAGCGCATAAAAAAAATGACTGTAGATGAAAAAAAGAAACGGTCACATGATGGCGTCACTTAGGAGGTCTTTACCGTCGCGGTCACGGACGTAGATTCCATCTTTTCTTTTTTTATCGCTCAGGAATAAGGTTTAGATGACGTTTAATGGAATACGTCCGATTTTTAGTTCTTCCGTAACTATTCGTTGTTAGCAATGAGAGCCGGCGCCCTGCAAACTAAAGTCTGCCAGTTACCGCTGTTCCACGACGATAAAATCGTGTCTGAAGACTGAATTGTGGCCATGAATTACTACTTTTTTTAGAAAATGATCGGGTTTAACTAGAGTAAGCACTGGCTGGGTTATACCGTGCCTTGTTTAATCAATCATATTTCCTTGCACTTCGTAAAAGACGTATGGTTTTCTAGGTCAAAGTACTTGAAAACCGTGTTCGGATAGCACCGCTTCCATTCAGTAACCTCAGCTAATTACTCGCCTATCTTGAACTCTGAAACAACCGGCTACTTCTCTCAGTTCTATTATTATCCGCGCGGGACACCAATTGAGATTGCGCCTACAGTGTTTGTCTTAATTTAAGTAACCGACGATTTCGTAGTTCGGTTAGACAAAATGTTCCGACCTAACCCGACCGTAACTAAAGAGCGTTCATAGCTCTATTGGGTTTTAGAAACGAGCGACGAAATCTCGTCACCGTTAGAGTCATGTCATTGGTGGGACGTCCAGTATAAAACGGATTAGGTGACCTGAGCTAACGTTTATTTTATGCACGAGTTGGCTTTGTCCAACGAGAAAACAATGGACATTCACCAAGAAACGTTCCTGGCCCAAGACGACATGCACTACCCAAATACCGCCGTATATTGTTTTTGTCACTTGTTAGCTACGTCCACTTTTGAATACTATGGTTATTTCCGTTACAACGAAGAAACATAGTTTTTCGTTAACTACTACCGCGACTAATATAACATCCGGGAAATTGGTTTAGTGTTCATCGGTGTCAACGTCGGAATGGTGTAGGACAGGGGTGAGACAATAATTTACTACGTCTATGGTTATAAGTCCTTTTAAGAATAAATAAGCCTGAAAGAGGGCGATTACTTCGTTGGGTCCACCGTTAGTCTCGTTTTCTATTCCCTATATCAGCTCGTAATTAATAACGTGGACGTTTACTTACCCCTTTTCTCTATTGGTTTCGCAAATGCGTTGTTACCGTTTTTTTACCACCTGCTCAACAACTATGAAAAAATATACCAAGATTACTACTAAACTTATTTTTTTACTTCCTAAAAGACGTTTAGTCGTTGTCGGTCGTCGCACTTTTTTTTAATTCCCTCAATAATCCCATATTTTAAGTCGGTTAATAATCAGCGTCTGTTCTAAAACTATACTATAAAGATGACCGGATAGGCAGTTTCCGGGCAGTCTAATACGGAAATGATTTAATAATAATGCGTCCTCTGCAAGGACATATACGATGTCGGTCACAGATACCACCTTCGCGATTGGGTGACTTTCTATTTCTAGAACTACCTCAATAAAAGACACTATAAGGGACCCAAAAGAGCGTAGTCCGTCCTTGAGCGTTAACCGGACTTGTTAAATTGTCAATGTTAGCTAACATACGAAATCCTTATCTGTCAATATGAAACCGGTGGGTTAACTTAGTTAACTACGATAAAGGACGCCTAGCCAGCGTATTACCCCTACCATAAAATATGGAGTTCGGTAGAGTTGTCCAACGTGCATAAAACCTCACCCCCGTCAAGTTTGTTCCGGAGCACGTAAGGAACCCACTCTGCCACATTAACTACTGGATACTCTTTCCGGCATAACGACTTCTTTTTCGAAATCGTATAAATTTTTTCGTTCCAGAACTCAAGTATTGCGTTTTAATGTTAACGGCGAACCCACTTTAACTAAATTAATACGCACTGTTCCTTGTCAACCAAAAATATCTCCATGCAAGCGCGCAAAGATGGGTCAAACCACCACCGTAACGTTCGCAATGAATATGTTTTTTTGTTTTTTATGAGTTTCGTCGCTGAATAATAGACGACCTTGTAGCTTTCATACTGGTTAATCGAGAAGCAAAACTACAACATTCATAACTACCTTTTAGTCGTAGGTAATTAACCTATTTTCTACGTAAACCTTGCCTAATAATTAATTTACATCGGACCCATCGCTTCACCTTGGGCCCTCAAAATAGTAGACTTGTTATTGGTCCCAAGGCGAAGCGAAGTGGGTCCGATGTTTCTTTCATGTTCTATCTCCAAATTATACTACCCTGTTTACCTTCTTGCTCATTCTGTAGACAAACCCCATTTATATCTTTGGTTTTATCGTGAACGACTAAGAAATAGACTAAGTTAGCGGTTTCGGCCCGTTGCAAATCACTTAACAAACGAACGGCTACCGTTTTATAATAACACACCATTACCTCCCAGTTCACGGTTAACGTACGTGAAACGTTCGCGGTACAACTTAGTTAAACTTCAACTTGCGGGCCGAGAAGGCCATTAATTAAATTCATGACTACGCTCGTCAAATTCAATAAGACGTTTACTATTAGTAATATTGGTCCAAAAACGCGCGGTTTAAGTCCGAAATCCTGTTCTTTTGCTACACGACGAAAATAATTGATGGAGTCCATTGAGGCTGTCATACAATATGCGCGAAGTACGGCGATTACTTGCACCCTACCTGTGGCATCGGAATTCGCCTGCACTACCTCCTCACGATCGTTTAGTAAACCCGGGTCTTCTATAACTCGAAGCGCAACACAGTCTATTAAGTCGTGCTTAATCTCTTTACGTGAACAAGTAGAATGTGACGAAAACACTAAATTAACTGGTCAGTAATAAACCAGTCCACAACCCCATTTTTTACTCAAAGTTTAATTTTAGTTAGCGAAAAGAAAATCATTGGTGGAACGACTGTCCTACACAACGACGACAACATTGACCTCGACAACGACCGTACCAAATACTGGCTGCGCCACAGTAATGGTACCTCCGACTACGCGCTAATAAAGTACACTAAGTATTCCGGTATCATTGTTTAGCCGTCAAATCACTAAGCGCTCAATAACACTGATCAAAATTAGCACGCCAAAATGAACATCCGGTTTGTGGTTGTCGAAGAAATGCACTAAATCGGCTTTTTTATCGGGCTTCACGAGGTCCACGTGTAGCTCAAATATTACTTTATAGTCAACCAATAGGATATGGCGAATGTCTCGCGAGATTTCTGTCAAACTATTGGTCAGTTCAGGCGTCGTCTTACAACCGATTTTTCCCTGAACTCAGGCCTAGTTAAGCATAACACTGTCTTTTATTTCATCAAATAGAGTACCCATAGCAATTGCGTGTCGTTCGTCGAGAACGTCAGCTACGCCGCGCCGCTCAATTACCACACTTATTTCATCAATTTTAAAAAGTCATATAAGTGATTTACTTTACAATTTTGTTCCTACAAAACGTCATAATGAACGATCACAAGATAAGACAAATATACCGACACATCCGCCGTATACCTGACCGCGATGATACCAGATGCTGTCTGTATTACACATATTCTTTGACCTACTAATGTCGAATTTATATTTTCACTTATTACGCTATTGACAGCTATTGTTTAAGTTTTTATTACCTACACAATAGCTATAGCGGCACAAGTTACCACTATAAAATCAGAGGCCTGTGCAAGGGTGCCGACTTTACTTTCTCTTTAACTCAGTTGCTAATCGATTCCATTTTCCAATGTCCGCAAATAAATTAGTTCATGTCCAAGCGTGACTTCTCAGGTTAAACTACGATCTATCGACCTATTGCCGCTTTTAAGCGCCCGTTTACAAACGACTACTAAGCTAACTAGGATTACGTAAGTTTTAACAATGAAGTCTAGTTCACCACATAAACTACCCTCTACAGGTATTCCTTGTTCGACTTTTTCATTAATTATACCGTTCTCTTTGGTCGCTACAACATGCACACCATTTTTACGAGTTTATAAAATGAATAGTCCTATTAAGACATCCCATTAGGATTTTTCTCGCGAACTAATTTTATAGTGTATGTTGGTTGGCGGGAAAAATCCTACATACATATAATTACCTTTACGGGGAATAGTCCAGCGAATGCGTAAAAGGAATTAAATTCAACCGCATTATTAGGGCACCTCGGCCAATTGAGAAGAAGTGAATATAGCAATGGAACTAATGTTCCCACCCTAGATTTCACAACAGCTATAAGATCTACTACAAACAATACAAATACTACATTGGGTAGCGATATTGCTCGCTCGTAAAAAACGACGTCCGACCGACGTCATGCAACCTAGAATAGTCCGTACAAGAAAGGAAAACGCTCCAATTATTTGTGATGAATAATGGGCTCAACGCTATTATTCGAGGTGTGAAATTAATATCTGCAATTTTAGATCACATTAACCGAAGGCGTCCTTTTGATATTTCCTCTTTTACCTACTTAATAAATGTATGCTACCATGCTTAAAGTTTAAATCTCCTCAGAGACCTAAAAATAACGTTATTTGACCCGGACCAACTTCAGTTTGCGTGCCTCGTAGTCTTTCCGGCTATATGAAACTATATAGATCGTAGTTGTCTACTAAATCTCGTGTGTTGGGTACGTTTATGTGGGAACGAACTCGAATGAATGTTAACCCTAGGGCTTCTGATAGTTCTCCCCGCTTTAAAACCAGTAAATCGTATGGCCCACCTACTATAGATGCGCTGTACAGTTGCTAATTTTTTACGTCCCCATCATTAATTGGCTGGTGGATCTCTACCCGTATACCGCAAATAAGCAAGCGGTCTATTATAAAGGTAGCTCAACAACGTTTTTCCACTGGGTGACGGTTATGTTCTTGGGACCCATAGTCTCGGCTTACATCCAGTAACCATTAATCTTTAAAACAACCTATGTTCTGTCCTGGCATATAATCCCTTCCGAGTTGAATGGCGGTCTGCGTCACTGTAAACGACCCATATTTTGTATTTGGTAACATCAGATATTAAATTAGTAATTCTAATTAACCACCAGTTAATACCGAAATTGCTAAATATGAACCTTGGTATCATGCTTCCTCATAAGTTTTCCTAACTTTTCTCATTAACCCGGCTTCAAAAAGCCTCCTTTATACCCTGTATGAAGCTATCTCAATTGAACCGGAAGACTACTTTTTCCTCTATCAGAGCGATGTTTTATGCCATCATAACTACCTCAGTGATAGTCATTTGCTTGTCTTTAATAAAGACTTTTTGTCCCGCTGTCGATAGTTGGTTTTCTTGTTCACCATATAAAACGGATAAAATCGACCACCGGTCCCATATGCTTACCTGTAGTATAGTTATCCAAAGAACTACTAGCTTTTAGTCTTACCCTCTTACTAGGACTCCCTTTTAATCTTCGCCTTGTTTATAATTTTAATATACCAAGCCTTCTTGTTGGGTATAGATGCTTTTGATGTCAGTTTCCTATAGAGTATAGTTCTTTTCTTCACTGATTTTATTTTCTTGAGCTCGTGGGCAGAGACGATGTCCCGTCTGTTGAACTTCTACTAGGACGGATAGTTGTTAACTTAGTTTTTTTTCATTTAAATCTTCTACTCGTTTTTTACGAGTACCTCTTTGCCCTACTTAAATACTTACTCGATCTCAGTCGCTCCTTCCTTCCTTCTCTTGGGCTAAATGTTGAACTAAAATGTTTTCTTCTGCCTCTAGCACAACTATCAGAGTACTATCTCAATTTCAATCGTTGCTTTGTTGAACTCCGTACATTTCTTCTAAAACGACTCGCCGTATCTAGACACCCCTTTCTTGGTCTACCACATTATCTTGAGGGTTACCTAATACTATCGGTCGTTGGCTGCGTATCAAATCTATGTCTTGCACACGAGCGCGCTTACCAACGTGATAGATCTTCGTTTTTTCTCATGTTATAGGCTTGGAAGTTAACGAGTTGTCGTCATGTAGTTCACTAACTCAGTCCCGATTCACTACTCAACTTTCTTTTCTATTTCTTACTACCAAAACTATAGTCATATTATAGGTTTGGTGGGTAGCGTTCAGGGTGTTCACAGATATTTAGCTCATGTTTTGATTTTCTCCTTAACAAATTCGATTTAAATGATAGACATCTGCAGCTCGTTCTCCTGCGTCTATCAGTTTATGAATTTCACTTTATTAAAATCATTAGTGACTCACGGGTAAGTGACTAACCGACATAAACCGAGTGAAACATACTTTTATTTTGAAGCATTCAGAATGTAGAATAACCTACGGCGAGAAATTTAATCGCACCACTAACACGTAAAGCAGCATTTAAAATTGGCGGTAGTTTCTAAGTTCATATAGGAGACTTGTCAATAATTGAAATAACGAATCTAGTCCGTAACGAATAAGTATGCGCAACTAAATATTAAGCGCGCCACTTTGAATCCACTTATACACTTGTTTGTTGATTCATTCGCGCCTTAACATGCTGATACCAAACATGTCGATTCGCAATGTAACCAGAAACGTCGAAATACGCGTGATCATATACCATGATTACGTCCTTCAAGTCGTAACGAACCACCATACCAAACATAGCAAGGTTTACGTATAAAACGATCCTTTGATAAATTCATAGTCCCACGCGCAAGTCGGTTTGTCTATCATTTATCGAAGATATTTCCGCTTCGTAATTTCTATCAATATAGGTATAAGGACAAGTGACGCCACAAAAACGATAAATTTTAGTGTGGCAATCGCAAAAAACGCAGCATATAATACTATGACTACTGCGTAACCAAACGGGGCAACTAATAACATTTATTTGTCTTATCCGGACTTTCACTGACTTTACCATAGATCGTGTTTGATGTAATTCGTAGTAAATTGCATAGAATGAATATTGCAATCACTATACTTTAACCCAAGCCCACCAAAGACCTGTAACTTAGAACTGTGAAATAAAAAGAGTTAGCAAAATCCTTATCAACAAACGCCTAATTACATAAAACCACGTGCGTTTCACTGATGGCCGTAAGGCCCATTCAATGTCTTGAAACGACTTTAGTACGAAGTTAAACGTCTATTAGTCCAATTTCTGACGAAGGTACCGTTTTTGTTGGATTAACCCGGTAACCGTAATTGGTAAAAAGATACCCATAAGGACTACTTGAAGTACCTATAAAATGGACATCTATATAATGGACGAGAGCGCGTTTGGCCTCCGTAGGTGATGGAATTTCAGCACGGTTGTTTGCTAAATTTGAATTGGAAACCAAATAGTGAAAGACATAAATAAGACTAATAAAAAATGTCGTAATTCTATTTTCCACACTTTTTCAAATAGTTTCTCAACTGAAATGTCGGAAAATTAGTAGGACCTAAATATGGAAAATTGAATGACGAGCTTCACCAACCAGAGCAACGATTTGGTTAAAGTGACCGTAATGCAAATAAACCATTGAATATACGTCCGCTTAACTATAAGTATAACTAGCGCGACAATTGGAATTTACGACGTTGAAGTAGTTGTGACCGATGACGCTGAAATCCGAGTCGTGTTAAATAAAACCGCGACCGCACCAGTTATAAGGTATATAACCACTATTGTAACGTTCGTAAATAAAAGTACCACGATTGCTAACACATAGAATCAAACCGTGTGCTTCTAGTAATTGGCTAAATTAAAAGTAGGTAACATTTCCCCTATTTATACGTTCGGCGATCAAATTATCGTGTTTAAGTCTCATACTGGCAACAACGCCAACGGAACAATTAACCAAACCCACGTAACCCGTGTCGCTATCCTAAACCAAACGAACCACCGTTTAAGGAACTTCCGAGTCGAGCAGTTGGTCTTTACCAAGGTTACAATGTTCATTTTTACAAGTAGCAACGACCAGATAATCTGCGGCATTGGTACTAACCTCACCCATAGCGTAACAAGAAATGAAAGCGTTTGGGAAAGGAATCGTTGGACCCAAGAACTATTGTGTATTAGTCCCGCGGTCCGCGGGATTAACAATGTCCTCTATTTGTCACCTTTAATTAAATTGTAATTAACATGTTTACGAGCAAAAACGTCGCAAACAAAACAAATGGTACTTCAATCATACCGGAGGTAATCGTTTCCGTTACCTTCTTGCTGTTCTGTTTTAACGACTACCAAATCGACGACGTCTTGCACCAGCTTTTCTTAATCTTGATCGAGTCGTAGCGCATTTCCTACTTAATTTTGTTCGATTCCAAGTTAGTCGTCTGTAGTAACTTTTTCGCTTATTCGCACGACGCGTTTAGTAACTTCTTCGTTTTCTTCGACGCTTCGTACTTCGCGTTTACGTTCACTTTAACCGTGTTCTCGTTAATGACGTTGTTCAGTTAGTGCGTTTTCTACTTAACGCATTTGTCCAACGTTTGAACCGTTATTGACCACGACTCTTTTAAAACTTCGCGCTTTAACTACGGTTCCATTTATGACGGAATAATCTATTGAACTATCTTCTCTAAATTTTACAGACTATCATGGTGGTATCGGTCTGGGATACGATTTCGTTATAAACTTATACGAAATCCCCTTTTTTTTAATCGACTCACCAGTCGTGTAAACTTTTTAGAACGTGTTCGACACGACTACGGACTTCGACTTTTCAAATAACGATTAGGTCGTTGATGACAGCGCGTCGTATAGCTCAACAACGTACGTCGTTAGCTACGTTTCAGTTTACTTTTATTCCGTAATTTGTTAAATTAATGGAACAACCGATGTTTATTTTCTAACTATGACGATGGTCTATAAACACGTGAGATACTTCGTGTAGCACGTCTCGTTCTCTTTTGAGACACACAACTACATTCGTCAAAAAGACTAAATAGTTTACGCGTTGTTGTCGCTAATTAGCTTAGTAATTCAGTCGCGAATGTCGCGTTCCAGAGCAATTTTTAGTCATAACTAGGAAGGAACGAACCACCTCGTTATTAAGCTCGCCCGCTAAATCAATATCTACCAAGTCAAGCACCGTTCGAATTGTTCGAGTCATGTCTTAACCGGCGTATTAAATCTCCTATCAAAGGTACAGTCTTGTTCATCGCAATTTAGGAAGACTTTAGTCACTTAATTAGTCTTTCTTTTATCTTGTGAAATCACATCATAGACTCAGTGCGTTACTTCCATGATAACAGTCAAACTTTCTGCCACAACACTCGAACGTACCGGAACTTCTACGTTACCGACCACTTTACTAACTTAAAGGTCCGCCTTAAATACCAGACCGAGAATTGGAACTTTCTCTGAGCCATCCGCGCCAACAAGAACCACTAATAAGATGAAATCGACTTCCAGTTTTTCCATTTACATGACCGGCATAAGAACTTCAAGGTCAACCCTTTCCTGAAAATCCGGCCCAACAACTACGAAATCCATTAGGTTAACTACCATTTCCGGGTTAGCTACGTCGTCCGTACCGAGGGTAACTTTTTCAACGAGGACCACAATAACGTGCATTTAGTCATCTGGTTGGTCATGTTTGTCCTAATTTTCGTTAGCTGCGTTACTAAGGTCAACCTGCACCTGTCGCACTCGAGTAGTAACCACTGGCAGTTTGTCCTTTTTGTCGTTAGCGTTAACTACGCTAATAATTGGTCTTTCCGTGCCCACAATTCACACAAATACATCGTCAGCCTGTTTTTCGAAGTAGACACCGTCGTTATCATGCATTCGAACTTCTCGTACCACGAAATCTTGTATGGTAGCAGCATCAACGGCCACGTAGACTGAGTCGACGTAATGTTAAGTAGCGTGGGATACGGCCTACGTGGTACCCACTTATGAAGTACCTCGCGCCACTTCTACGTAATTAGCATATACTACTGAATTGATTTGTCCGAACCCGAATAGCTGTTTAAAGTAATAATAATTCTTCTGGTGGACCGGCACTTCGTATAGGACCACTATAAAAGATAAACGTAAGTGCGAACGATCTTTCTCGTCGTGCTTAGTTACGACTACTTCATCTTTTTAATTGATTACCGCTTCAATTTCCTTTTTGTCCTAGTAACTGACGGAATGGCTAATAACTTTGTGTTCGACCACTGCATAGTCGTAAGCAAGGTTGATTGCATTAAAGCTAATGACTGCCAGTCTAAAAGGAACTACAACTAAATAAATTGAGTCCACATTCTGGTCGCTAATTGAGGCCAGAAAGACATAGTGCCCAACCACCACGACGTGTTTGTTTTTAGTACTTTTTCGACCCACCACCATGAGCAAACCGTGACCGAGTTAAGGCGCTTAACCTTCGCAAGAGAGTTAAACGAAGTCTGGAACTACTACGTTGAGCATTTGTCAATCTCGCGCCAGTCGCGTAATGACTCAACTACTTTGTTTTTGTTATAAGAGGTAATAGACAACGTCTTTACCCATGCCGTAACAAACAACAACTTTTTCCAATAAACCTACTACATGGCCATTCACTTCAACGACGTAAACTTCGCAGTAACGTACTGATATACGCATGGAGTGTAGGACTAGATGATGTTGACTAGTTACTTCGCCCGCGAATGCTATTACTGTAACTTCGTTTTAACTTTTTTCGACATCTCCTGAAATTTGCATGCCGTTCAACCATTCAGTTAAATTCCGCTTCACTATAATACCGACCTCGTTTTCTTTAGGCAAGCTTTTAAAGCTCATAATTATTCTGGGCTTTCTAATGAGCACGCTACCTTTACCACCGTCGTTCGTTTTACGCATTTTGAGTCCTTTCTTACGCGCGTAGATTTGGAATACGGTCATTCTAGATGCCACATCATTTTGTATAACGAGCACGAGTAAGTCTCATGTCTGTAGGCAAATACTGGGTAGCGCTCCAATTGGCATAACCAGATTAGCAACAGTGATGTCTAGCGCCAGATACGCCACCAAATTTGCATTTGAACGACGCTCTCTGTTAAGCGTGATAAGCATTGACCTTTCTCGTTCCGTTTCTCCAACTATAACGACAATAGCCGGCATTCCCTGTTCGTAAAAAATTTGCGCAACCGTCATTACAAGAACCGAGTTTTCTGGTAGATCCACTATGCGGTTCATATTTTCTGGAATAGCCATAGCAATTTCAGTACGAACTACGCAAATTATTACCGTGGTAGCTACGTAACGTGCAACATATATTGCTTAAACAATTGTGGTACTGAGTCTTCGGATACCACTTTGTTAATGATGGTAACGGTTTTAGTCTTCTTCTGTCGTGTTGTTACCCCGTAGTAACCCTGATGTAGATGCTTGGACTACGATTCCTTAACGACCTATTAGAAAATCTTGCAATATAGCTTAACGTCTAAATGGTTCGTCATCAACTTTTATAACGAACACTTGTTCGCCGATTTTACTAACGTTACTTTTTACGTTGACTATTACGGCCACTAAACTAATTTCTTAAAGTTAACCGAATATTGTTTCGAGCTGTTCGACGTTAATGAGTTCTCAATCGTCTCTAACAGCCACCGCGTCGGCGAAATATTCTCCCATATTTTACTCGAATCCTTGACATCATCTTTAATAACCGCGCCAACACCTACACCTTAAGGGGGCACTATTACAGGGATTTTAGTTACTACGTAACTTTGAACAACTACCACTAAACCAAAAGCTTCATGTCGTTGTCGACCCACTACCACATCAAGCATGATAACGTTACCCTTGTTGGCTTCCTGAATTCGCACCAAATTTTCGACTTTTATGTCGATTAGGATAAGTTCATGGACAACCATTTTTTTGGGACCCAGCTTAATACCTACAAAACCCAGCAGGACAACTACTACGTCCGGGTTAGCCACGTCTTCTCGTAACCAGATAAGTAGCGTTCGGTGGTTCAATGCTTCTTGTTCGTCCGTCAGTTCTTAACGAACTCTGGCCATAATTTCAATAACTGAACGAGACAGGAAAACGATTTCCCCCATTTCAGCCTGACAAGCCACCACGGCCACACCCGTTCTGACACTTATACTACCTCAATTAAGCTTTGTAGCGCTAACTCGTATCGCCTATGAGACATAAACGCCCACAACCACTCGCATGAGCACTTCCTTTACTGAAGATAGTACTTTACTTTCTGAGTTTACATAACCTATTTCATAGTAACCAAATACCGGTTTACTTACTCGGTGGTCCATTGGCAAATGCTCAACGTAATTGACCGAACTGGTACCGACTTTTTAAGGCACTACTTCCGGCACTGCATAATGATAAGTAACTGTTATAGATAGCTATATGGAACCGTCCCCAACTTCATAGTCGAGACAATCCAGCATACGGGAGACGACACCCAATAGTTGGTTGTGAACGACTTCTTTACCCATACAACGTTCTTGCATAATGAAGATGATTCTGACCAAGATAATGAAGTTAAGTTCGTCATATGCATGGACGACTGCTAAATTGACTGGGCAGTGGTCGTTGATGCAAACGAGTGAACCTACGATGGCAACATAACAGCGCTGTTTAACGACTTGATCCTTAGATAGGACGCCATCTAGGAGACCTAAGATGAAGAGCTGTTAATCTAGGTGATTAACAACCTGTTCTCGTGATGCTATGTCGTGCAGCACATGTTGTTTGTAATGTTGCGATATTTCTTAATTTTCTGTAATAACGCTAAGAACCATACCTGCTTAATAGACTTCTTCTATTTGCACAACAATGGGCACGCGCATTTTAGGTTTCTAAGAATAGAGTTGGTAAGAAGCAACGACTTCATAAATGACCAAGAGGTCCTTTTATGCATAGCAATTTTCTATGCTAATTTCCGAAGGTTCCATAAGAGCGGCCACTTATGCTACTAAATGGACTCGTCCGTAAGATATACCAACCATCGTAACTCCTTCGCCAACGATTTCGATTCTGGAACACTCCATCCGTTTATACTGATCTTGTTGCGTGAATCTATAACAATCACGACTTGTACTTTATAAGAGACCAAATCATCTTTACCATCACCGATGTCCTCTTAATCCGCTTTATCCATAATGTCGGCCAGTACGTGGAAACGAATGTTAAGATTTCGGTCCGCTTCACTCTTAATGAAACAGACCACCGGTGGTTCTTTAAATGATACAAGTTCCACCTTACGACCTTTATGTTGGATTGACACACTGATAAGAACGTCTACACCAACTTGCTCGACTCGTAGAACTACTTCGGCGACAAGACCGACGATTTCGAGTTCGACTCCGCCGTTACCGCTCATTTCCGCCACTTTACCTAATAAGACAACGACGACGGCTTGATCGAGCTCGACAACGTGTTTAAGCGCGATAAGTTTTTCAATCTTTCAGTTAATTTATCATAGTTGAGGTTAGAAATTACAAGGGGAGGGAAAAACACGTTCTCCCTCCGCTAAAAAATTTAGCGACATTTATATTGACCACTTTAATTGGCTTCTAAAATTATTTATAGCAATAAACCAAAACAGTGAAAACTACGACCTTGAGAGAAATTGTCAAACCTATAGTCTTATATTTTGCTGGACTAAAGCAGGTAATAAAAAACGCTTTATATCACGGAATAGCCGACGAAGTTACTCAAGTTGGTCCCACACTGGTACGAGGCCCATCCTTCTTTAAGGTTAGCTTTACCAATACCCCGGTTGGACAACCCGCGGTATAGAATAAAAATTGTACCTATGGCTTAAGGACTACGATAGCCGTGCGAGAAATTATCTAAAACCTAGACGTAACTTCTTATGCTACTGTTTAAGAAGGGGCGGCATAGAGCTACGGTATAGAAGTTACGCATATAGTAGGACGTTATGAAACGGATGAAGAAAGTTTTGTTGCAGAGGTCGTAGCACGGGTTTTCATAGTAATTAGGCAAATTTTACCAGGTTTAGATCGTAGTTTTAACTTTCTCCCTCAAAACGTGCAAGACGAACTACTTCAACAAATTTATCTTTCAGAAGATTTATTGCTGCTAATATGTTTGGCCAATTACCTAGAGCCTAACTAACCATCGCGTCTAAAAGGGAATCTGCATGTAATCGTATCCGGTTTCGCTAATTAAGGCTCTTACGTCACTAGTTCTCATCTACTAGTAGTCTTATGTTACATCACAGAAGAACCAAGTAGAGTTCTTTATTGTTAGGTATTTATAGTAAAACGCGGTAATCTCCATGTGTTACTCTGCGACAGCAAACAAATAGTCGTTAAAATTATACTAGTGTTTAATTTAGTACTACGCTTCCCGAATAACATACTTATACTGGATCCGCTTACCGGGTTGTCACAAGTCCGCACTTTGACCGAAGAACACCCCACCCTAGTGGGGTCCTCCGATGTGAAAGTTTTATTAAAAAACTGCCTACGTCGTGTATATTTATTGGTAAACGTTTTAATTCGCGCGCAACTGTTATAAACCATTGATGTAATAAATTAAGAAGCTCACAAGGTGTTCGTTCATTATACAGCGAGTAAAGTTGTTCGTCACATTAAACGAATAAAAATAGAAAATTACGAACGTCCGGGAATAATTCCAAACATAAATTTAGGAAATCGAGCAGAACGAGAAAGTGGTTAAATCATTATAATGCTTGTTATACATGGCGAGGAAAATGAAGTAATAAATATAACTATTACTCCGAACTCGACTGGAGTATCTGTAAAGCAAGGAATAACTAGAGGTTAAGCTGCAATAAATGTTTAAGGAGTGGCAAATCTCTAAAAAGGGTATTAAGGTATATCCCAGATAAACTTGGCCAATGTAGTCGTTTACGAAGAAGTTCGCCGTAAGGATACCATTAACTAAACCACTTATACGCCGCTTTGAGTGCTACCATACGAAGTAATTTCTAATATTTAGCTGTAAGTGATAAATGTCGTCGTTAGTATAGTGAACGTGAAAGCTCTTACGAAACATTAACATAAAGTTATAAATAAGATGCGGCGAGTCGAAAATCTGACGAACGGTTGAGTATTAAAGGATTATCTTTTCGACGTTAATTCGGTCAGTCCGAGTGTTACGACGGATACTACTAATAGTTTGATCTAAATACTCGCAACGAATGATGTTAAACTAAAGCGAGTAAGTTGTTATGGTAAAGTTGACGTAACTAAAGCAGCGGTTCCGGAGAATGAACTAGACTATAAAGAACAGGAAATACTTGATTCTAGTCCCGAAGGACCCTTGAATTCGATAACACGTAAAACTTAACTTAATGAAGTAAATAATAAAAGTCAGAGACTAAGTGATTTAGTTATTTCACCCATTGTGCAAGTACAACGACTCCTAATAGATACCAATTAACGTCGTCCAGCAACTAAACAAGTCTATCAAGAAAACAGTGCCAAAACTACATAAGTTCCATGTCTAATAGCAACCATTATTCTATCGGGGCAACTACGCTAAGTTATAGTTGATGTCACATTTCATGAAACAGACATCGAACTCAATGAACTATTGATGCCCAGTGGGTAAATAATCTGAGATGTTCTAGAGCTTGGACAAACATACTTATTTACGACTATTACTCATGGTATTATTTGCGGCCATACCTTTAATGCATTTCTTACATGAATGAATCCGCTCTTAATGACATTCATAGATCCCTTGCCGAACTTGAGCAGAAAAGTAGGTAATCAACTTGAGGCATCAGGAAATAATCCTACGTATAATTATGTTAATATATAATAAATAAAACAAACGACACCTACCCTTGCTTTTACTCCGTACCCATACCCAGATTTTACTTAAAAACACAATAAATGTTGTTGAATAAGCTTTATACGATACTATTATGTGTTCCAATAGGTGTCCACTAGTCTATAAATTTTTTGGTTTCTAAAATTTTTTATTAATTAATAGTTAACCAATTTAAATAATATGACGCAACTAATCTTTTTATATGTTTCAATAAGTGTTACATATCCATCAAATAGATAGATGGTCTTGTAGGTTAAACAACTTTTATGAAACGTTGTTTCATAGGATCACCAATTTATTGCTATATTTTGAGTACTTATTTCTTCGTTACTTAGTTCATTGTCTTGCTTTTGGTAATTGACTTAAATGGCTTTTCCGAATAGAACTAATAAGTTACATACAGTAAAACCTGTCTCGGAATGGTGTATAACGTCTACCTAATTTTGGACAAGTCGCTGCGTAATAAATACGTTACAGACTTGACCCAAACTTTCGTTGGCGGTTTATGTTTTTTAGTCGTGCATGGCAACCCCTACATAACCCATTTAAGGTAGGTGTACCACTGTCACGGACAATACTTCGGTACCATAATTACCGCGTCGGTAAAAGCATGGCAATAGGGAAACAGCTACCGGTTCCTTTGACCCCAAGAGGACTACTAGGATTTAGGAAACGGCGTTACGCAATATGCCTTCGAGCCAATAGCGGAATACGCCTTCAAAATGAAAGTCTCAATAATGTTCCATGCCATCTAACCCAACTGTTAAAACTACCTTGCGATGTTCTTGGCCGTAATAATGGTCGTGCGAACGGCTTATAGAATAATTTACCACGTTGTCCATAACGACACCCATACCGAAGTCTATAAAACGGGGTATTAAACTGGCTCCACCGATTACGAACACAAGTAAATAACCTATTAGGCGTGCGTCTAAATTGGCGTTACTGGGTTATATAGTTTCCGGGACTAAAAGGCTGGCTTCGTCTTTAGTAATGAGGCGGTGTTCGGTATCGCTCATACATACGCTGTCCATTACCAAGTTAATTTTACGCACGACAAATATCAGTCCTTTTTGTTTTATATCAGTAGTGCCGAAACGGGATAGTCCAAAGACCACGGTTCCATTATCTCGTTTAGCGCAATGTCTACGTCGTCTTTTTTGAAGGATACCACCTCCTAAATGCACTACTTAGGCTAGTACTTGTAGGATGCGCTGACCAATAATAAGGTGCAAGTTTGGCTCAGCTACGGCTTCCTAACTACAGTGTAAATAAACGTTGGTGTCTAAACCTTGCATCAATAGCTCAATTAAAATTATACTATCCCGAGCTACCGTCTGGTTCTCATTTTTTAAACGACCTATAAGACTGGCTTACCAACAGAATAGCTAATTGTCATCACTTCGCTGCTAACCTTATAGCAAACCGTTTTCACGAGCTAGCATAAGTACAAGAACTTCCGAATGACTATCGAATAGACTTGTAGCTACTTCAGTAGCGGTAGTAAGCACTTGTACTCGTCGGGTTCGTCCCTAATTACCGAGCAAAATTGGAGTCACTAGCGGTCCGTCTTCGGTAAAATCTTTACTTTAACGCAGTAAATCGCTTTGACCTTCTCTATTTCTATGCACCGCTTGACCTACTCGAAACACGACTCGCTCTATTGGACGTTTTATAAAATCGGAGTCTCGTTGCTAATTTTTGAAACTAATTTCTTCTTTAATAATCTCTGTCCCTACTCAAACCGCTACGTGCAGCAAGTGGTTAATAACACGCTGTTCTTAGTGTTCGTAATTTTCTTCTCCTATAAAATGGATTACTCGGTTAATGCCATCACGAGAGATTTTTTCCGACCCACTCTCGGCGATTTCCAATACTACATTAGCCTTCGCTCAACTCGATATTTCGACCACTACTTAAATTCCGAGTCCGGTACCGTGCAAGTTTAGTTGTTCAGGAGAAAAAGCTATCGCTCCCGTTTCAAATAAGAAACGGCCCCGTACAAAACGGTAGTCGAGCTCCTGTCCCACTTGGGAACTGACCCTTCGAATTAGGCCGACTTCCTCGTGAGAAACTTCGCCATCAACCGCCACTTCGCCTCGTCAACCACAATAACCGTACACTACGCCCTATACCAAAATAGCGATTCTAACTACTAGAAATGCATTTTTTAGCGTTGCCGTTCCGGACATAGTTCAACGGACTTAGGTCGGTTTAAAATAGTGGCGCGCATGAAGGATTTGTACTCCTCAACAAACAACGCACACGTTGTTCACGACCGGCTAATGAATAAAAAAGGCGCTTTCTTCATGGACTCAATAGAGCACCTTTCCCTTTATTTAATTAGTCATAAGGACGACGCTTTCGGCGTAGTGCACTTCTCATACACTAACTGAACGTTCACGAAAGGCGTCTACTAAGGGAGTGTCACGTACGCCCATTTGCAGTAAAATGGAACTTTCCACGGCTAGACCTCGTAATATTTCCTCTCGCGCCTGCTGCTCCATTAGCTAACGGTGCACCGAACGTTTTACACTGGGTTAACGTTCAATTATGGGGTCTTATTAGATATTTAATCTAACATCGGACCCCACTTCAGTAGCGTCTTTGGCCCATCACTTAAGAGTCCAAGATGACGCGACGTAGGTCCGTTTATTACCACTAAGGTAGCAAATTAGCTACCCTAAATGCGATTACTAGACAATTTATTAAGTATCATCACTATTTCACGAACTTCGTTATTCGATTACACTAAAGGTTATTACCTTTTATCAAATCTATCCCTTCAGAATCGTGGGTACAATTTTTAAAAATGGAAACAACGGACGGACAATAACTCGAGGACAAAATACCAACCAGGATTAATATTTCTCGGCTATTTTGGATAACGACGGGTAACCGGCTTCTTCCTACGTTGCCATTTTCTTCGTGGTAAATTTTGCTGTTTTACCACCGTCCAAAAAGTACTGGGGCATGATTGGAGTAATTAAATAGTTCCCATAGTATTGTTAAACTGCGAGGTCTCACGGCCCCATTCCCAAAATGTTTGGGCCCGTGATAACCGGGTTAGCCATCCAGTCGACATAGGCGTTGTTGTCCGCCGGTAACCATTAAAGTGGATAATACTCTAACCACCACCGCTCGACGTCTGTGAAAACGGAAGTAGGAAACTTTGCAATAGTAACCCAAAAAGACGCTTAACCCTTTAACTAAAAACCCCATTTATAGCTTCTCGTTAAGTCCGGTTACTACGATGTAAAAATAGAAGAGAACGACGTATACTATTACGGAATCAGTGAGAATGGCGTCTATAACGGTCATGCATGTAGGTTTAAGCATGAATACTCTTTGTTTAGTTCCATTGCTTTCGCTTGTAGCAGCACGTTTCTCTTCCTAATTTCTATCGGGCGCGAGCTATATTACGCCCGGTTTGCTTAGAGTAACTACAGCTCGTTCGGGTCTGTCTCGAAAGTGTTTGTCTTCGGAGAAACGGAGGGAACCACTGGTTAAATCTCGTCGTTTTTTTACGTAACCGAGAAAATAATCCATGCCACGGATTGCCACAACTACCCCTCAACTCCTTTTCGTCTCCCTAAGGGTTGCGTGGAAGTTGACATCGACAACCGTAAGGGGCTCTTCAGAACCGAGCTGCTGGCCTATAAGTAGTTCGCGCAAACCTGCGCTACCGTGTTAGGCGATTTTATCCGCGTTGTTTTCGGTTAGAAAAGGGGAGAAATCGTAATTTACCTTGTAAACAAAAAAGAAGTTTATTATAACCAGTTTTAAGCGAAAGCCTATATAAGGTTACCAGTTTGGCGAGGTATTGGCGTCCGGGACGCGACTGAACCGGTTATGAATTGATACCCGTTTAATGGTTGCGCCATGCTCGCGTTCTACGACGTAAGGTTGTCAGAAATAATTCGATGCAGTTAAATCACGAATTTCGCGTCGTTCTTCAAGTTTTATCATAATGTCGGATATAGCTCCGTTTTTTCCGTCTCGCACGAAATTGGTTCCGTTTATTGCGACGTTAATTTTGTAACTTTGATCGTTATTATGCAATACAATTGCCCCTTCAACTAAAGTGTGGCCATAACTTACGACTCGTTGTTGTTAATTCGCATGTCTGCAGTGAACAATTACGTGTTCGCTTATAAGGAGACCGTAATCAGAGAGACATAGCACGCGAACCACCACCAACCCTTTAAGCACCATGTTTACTACACCACGGTGTTGTTTATTTTCGTCTTTACCGTCGTGCATGCTTGACCCCATGAAATGATTTGGTCGTTTTAGTACTTCATGGAGCTTGCTTCCTTCTTCTTTATTTTCTTGAAATAAATGGATTCACCATCTCCGCAAGATTTACCATCACCCCAAATGGATTAACATCTCTTGTCCTTTAGAGGAGAGCGGCGTAATCAATTCTTTTTTGGACAGCAAGGGTATTTCCACCCTTGGGTGAAGATCTCACCGAATAACGGCGAAATTCTTATCTAAAGGCGGAAGCGCCCTTACTGTTTTAAAGTATTGAATTACCTTCGCTAAGCCGTATCACACAGCGAAAATGGGAATCTCTCTTCCTTGTAAAACCTTGTTAATTTATTTTACCATAACCCATACTTGAAATTAGCTCTAAGTTTTAGTCAGTTTTAACGTCCCTATCGACAACGATAAAATAAAGAATAGATAGACTACAATGTAAAAAAACCGTTTTCATTACGCGGTTGGTAGGGCCACGGACGCCAGCAACACGTTTTTGGTTATTAGTTCCTTTACCGACTTATACACTGCGTTTGCCCCTTATGGCATCGCATATTTCGTCAATTGGACCACCGAGCACAACTCCCAATAGAACTAAGTTAACTCAAACAACTACCGTGAAAATAATTTTTTCCTTTTCTCGAGAAACATTAAGTCGGACTCGGAATAAAACTTTTTGAATCCCGACGGTTCCGCTGACAACGACGTCGTTTTCGTAGTGAATAAATATTGTTTAGTCTTATACGTGCGGTTGTCGCGTACATATTTCTCGTACGGTGGAGGGATTTACTTCAGCTTTTTACCATGCGCTTTTGGGACCTCTAACGCCGTGTTGACCTATTTAGTCTTCGTCTTCTTTATTTACGCCGTTAACTAATGTCAATATGGGTATAAAGACGAGGTAAACTACCGGCGTAACCAGCCGTAAACCACCTACATCCTTTAGAACACCCCGTACCCCTCCGGTGATTAAATCGATGGTAGCTCGTCTATCTAGGTTAGATACATATGAAATTAGACTTACTCTAACTAAATTAGTTTAATGCGCGCCGTCGAGCACGTGCACCCAAATTTGGCCTTCTATAATTATTTTATGGACAACTTCATTCGAATGTTTTACTAGGACTCTGGTTCATATTTCGTTGCGACCTAAAACAATTATGGCCAGAATTACGTAGTTGTCCCTGATACCTCGAAGCGCGATAAAACGTGTTATTTCTCATATAAAAACACGGACCGGAAAAACACGTTCACGCTCAACGTTAGAGGTCTGGATTTTTGGTTAATTGACACGGACTATGTCGTTAGGACATACTGGTTTAGCCGAGAATACACAACTGACACCTATTGTTGTTATAACACCATTGTTTTGCCCATTGTAACCCGTCACATCTCTTACCTTACGCACGCCACTGATGTCCTGAATGACGTGTTCTACTGCATTAATAACTACCGGACGTCTTACGCTGAGGACCGTTATTTCAACGCGGTGCCCTGTTCCTGTGTGTTTGTTTCTCATTACCCCTTCGGTTCGTAATTAAATCTAGTCCTGAATGCTTTTGGCGGTCAGAGCAACATTTTTTTACAAAAATTAAGCCAGTAAATCAAATAGATGAAGGAGTAATTTTAGTAAAAATCGAAGCTTGAACCTCTAAGAAGCATTTAAGACATCGCTACTGTCCGCTCGTAACAAGTCTATTAACAATGTTGTACACTCTTTTACCGTCTTACTAAAGATTTAAAAAATAACTCGCCGGATATAACCGTTTGCAATAACGCGAAGAGTAGCACGATAACCCTCGCCATCGACATAAACAAAATGGACATTGAGTTATAGGACGTTAACAAGGGGGTTGGTAAGTCCATTGGTGATGGATAGGTCCACGCCTACGGTTTTGTGAATAATTTTGGCATCGAAACGGATAACTCGTCGTTCACTTACCCCACCTCTTGTACGACATATACGTTAGGTGGTCGTGGTTATTACCATGAATATGCGACTAACAATGAAAACGGTAGCCCTGCCTAGAGTTAAAACGTGTTCATAACCATGTTTTGGCCCATGTTAGTCGTTACCGTGTCAATGGGCTAAGTCACGTTTTTGTCCCACAATACCAGGTCGTTTTTAGATGCCGGTAAAACGTTAAATAATGGGATTGTAGGTTTTTATTACTTATGCTACCCGACAAAGAACTATTAATACGACGTTAATTATACGTTCTACTCAACAGTGCGAATGGACCACAGCCTTTGCACGAATAAAAACCTTGGCCCTGAATACGCTACGCACAAACCGACCTAGGATTTTTTTACAACCGAATAAGTGAATTAGGTTCGCTACACGATGTTCGGTAATCGGCGGTTTTGGTCCTTCAAAGAAGACCTGTTCAACCTCGTGGCGGTTGGCTACCGTTTCGTCGCATGGTTAAATGCCACTTGCAAGGTCCTGTTGAACGACTACAGCTAGTTAAACGGTTATAGTAACACTTTTGTCATCGAGTTTTCGGGTTAGTTTGCCGGTTAGTTTCATCATCACGCGTTTAACATGCATAAGCACTACATCCAGCACACCTTGACCCGAGATTATCAATGTTGGTCCAGCGCTTTGACTTATTGTTTGGCCGCCGACGATAACCATAAATAGTCGAGGGGCCCCGGTTACGCGACGTTCAGCGTTGGCTTCATGCATTTCGTCAACTCTTTTACCGTTTCGTTAAAGGCGGACCTTACCTCATAAGTTAAGGAAAGCTATGTTGGCAAAAGCACTTCCGTAGTCATCTGCTTCATATATTTTGAAATAAGCTTCGCCCATAAAACCAAGACTAACAATAAAACGAGAAAAATGTTTTGCGAGCACGGTGAAACCACGGATGTTGATGCCATGGCCATTGGTAGTAGCCACGCAAGAAACGGTACGACCGTAATCCGATAAGGTAATTGAATGACTGTAATAAACGGGAACAAAATCGTTAGCCCTAGCACCACCTGCTGCGGTAACATTAACAACTCCCCCATTGGGTTGTATAACTTTTTCCGTGCGGTGGGTTTGTTAGCCGTTAATTACGGTACTGCCTTAATTACCCGGGGTAATAACCATAATGCGAACATAATTACCGGCATAAACAAGGACGTCCAAAATACGGACCGAATTGACCGCGCTACATACGGGTCAAACGTAACCAATAACGGCGTTGGCGCAAATAATCGCGCTAATTACGCTACTGGGATTTCGGGTGAGTTACACGAAACACCGAGTTCGGCTATCTGGGAGTCTTTTTCTTCTTGGAACAAAAGGCAAATAAACTATTTATAATGATAGGATATCTTCTATGGATAGAGTCCAAGTAACTGTCCGACCAAGTATTATTATTTAGCCAAACAGAACAACCGGAATGTGACCACTAAAACCGCTAATATCCGGAGTCGGCATAGGGTTGGCCCAAATAAGGTTAGCTTCTAGTCCCGATACGCTACTACTTGCACGTTGACGGTCTACCAAGATCAAACCCCGCATGCCTTCGAAACAACGCGCTAAATTCACTGGTCCATAGATTTTAACTACCTTATCGATTACACTAGTGGTAACTGCCCTAGAGCGAAAATCTATTGTCGCGCTCAGAACGGTTACCGCCCCAAGAAATATAATACAAATTTCTAACCTCACTCGCCCCATTTTTTCTCCTAAACGACCGCTACATGTTTCGCGAATTACGTTAACGGGTTTTTTGGAACCCGCGATTTTAGGACCAATACTAAGGGGGTGGTTAAGTTCCAAACCCGTGCCGCCCGCCGAAAGTTTACGTTCAACTTAACGTTCTGCCAAGGAAACTAATAGTTTTTAATGTTTGTCGATGTCTAGTCAACTAAGCAATACGTTCAGTCGTTGGACTTAATGTTGCCGATTACTGAAGGAAAGCACGAAGTCACGGAGTCGAACGCCGGGGTTAGTTAGCCCAGTTTCGCCTTCGAAACCCGCAACGCCACCCACTACGGAGGCTATGTAATGTTTGGATAGAACCTAGTAGAATACACTTAAATAAAAGTTTTAAGCCTGTCCAAAAGGTCCAAATACACGTCCGCCTGCGTCTGAGCGCGTACTGCTAACCGCTACACGCATTAATAATACATGCTTTATTCAGGCCACTTTACCACGGTAACCCTTGCGACTGACTATACAGTGGATGACAACCCGGCAGGTAATAAAGAGAAATATTAAATATGGGAAGGTCATTATAAATACCACGACGTCGCGGTCCCATGTCGAGGCCAGTTCGGTACGTTCAATACCTCGCTAATCGGTTTGTTCATAATGGACGTCCGCAGAGAATACTTACCTGCTCATGGCGAATAGTCCTTTTTTAACGGCCTTTATACTCAATAATATAAAAATAAAACAGTGACCAAAACCACATAGACTAAAACCGCCCCGTTATACTTCTAACCTAACGGGGCCGCCGCTAAAATAATTCGCACGGTAATCGGAACTAACCTTGCCATAAGCGAAATAGTCGAAATCCGGAACGGTTATTATACATGTGGGTTTAACCTCAGAACAACGAGTAACGAAACCGACGTTTCTTGCGATAAAATTAGCAACTTCACCGTGCTCTTGTCGTACTCGAAGTATTATTTAGCTAATACCTTCGACGTCGTTAACCACGGTTTTGCGCAAAAGCGGGCTAAAACTACTGAAGAAAACGCAAGTAAGAGCCCCATTACGGTAATCATAAACGTTGTCCACGACCGCGGTTACGCGCCGCGAGTTAACCGTAACGACATACGTCGCCGTACAACCGTAGCTGAACGGAACGACATCAAAAACAAGGACGTAAAAAACACTACGACGTTTGGACCGTACTCTTTTCTTTTTATTTCTTTTTTAGGTTATTAAAACTTGGTTAATTATGTCTATTAATTCTTTAAGAATTCGATTTCCCCGATATGAGTTAATTTCTCATTTTAGACTCTCCAAAAAGGGATACGGCTGGGGACTTTATGCACGCTTTAATGTTCGATAGATAAACGTTCGCGACGTATGACGTCGTTTCCTATATATACGACGATTTTGATTCTACTTAGGACTTATAAAAGGTTACCTAGGTGTTCCGGCCCAATAATAACTACAAGTTGAATCGCGCCTATTAACCTTATTATATATATTTCTAATAGAACGCGATGCTCTCTAATTAGTTCTGCTTGTTAATGTCCTTAAACTACTACAACTGCGTAAATTTTCTCTTAAGGTGCGGGAAAATCCCGTAGGATAAGTCCTCTAATGAAGACAATCGAAACTAAATGTTTGGAGTAGGGTCGATTTTAGTGGAAATCTAAGATGTGATTTCTTTTTCAATGGGGTTTTATTTAGAGTTCTTTAAAATGTCCGTATAGTCCCGAATCGGTTTCCGGCGTAGTAATCAAATGTGGTCCTTTGGGTAAAAGTACGGGTAAATTAACCCGCCTACGAATTTTGACGCCAAGTACGACTTCCGGCACTGATATTACTATGACTTAAAGTTGTTCCATATCTTCGACGTGAAAGATCCGAATTAGGAATGTATTACTTCAACGTTCGCCTGCGTAATTTTTTTCGCATACGGTTCCGATTATTTTCTCGGGGTAAACTAGTCCTCGTTAAACGTTGATGAAATTTACGACTCGAACTATTCCGGTCTTTGTTCGATAACGGCATATAACGATTTTGTTATGCACAACTTCAGTAATACCGCTGACCTTAAGTTAAACTACGTTTATAGTGGTCCGTAAATAGTTTTGTAGATCGTCTTCGTTGGTGACGGTCGCGGTTACTAAAGCAAGTATAGCTATTTCCTTGTCCCAAGTAATCGAAATAGCCACGGTCACTCGTATGGAGCGTAGTAGTCCTTAACCCACTTTCGGTAAATCGTCTAGCGTACTACATAAGAGTGGTAGACAATCCTCTACTACATCATGGAAATAGAGTAGCAGTTGTTCAAGCGCAAGGAAGTGACCGCCATTTTGTTGATGTAGGGTAGTGCGTTTTCGAAAACGTTGTCCTTCATTTCGTTCCATTTTTGTAGCTTTCGTTTCTACTAAGGGATCATTTATTCCTTTATTGCTTTGAACTGGGGTTTTTATTCGAGAGATTTTTTCTTGCTCTAGTCTAAACATTTCTTATATATTGTTATTTATTTGAGGAACAGTTTTTTATAGGGTTTCGTGAGATAAGCCTACTTTTATATTTTACCCGAAAATTGCTCGACTAACACTTACTATGCCAACTTTTTGAGGCAATAAATGTTCTATTTATAGTTGATCCACCTCTACAAGCGTCCAGTCGCCCTAGAGTCAAAGGGGTTCGGAAATAAATGTTAGATATATGGTGGAATTTATTCCCGTTAGGACGACCTTAAATACTACTCTCGTTTTTATTCGTTTCAGTTTCACGCCTTGTGTAAAACCGTCGCCGCGTACGCATGTTAGCTCGGTTAGGAGATTTTGGAAATACAAATCAGGTTTTATAGCGGCAATTACCAACCCCGGTACTCGACAGCTAAGTACTATTTTTAAGCCTCGAACATTTACTTCGGCGGAACTACTGCGTTTACCGAAGAAACGTATGATAAATACTCTAATAAGCCCTATTTTTACTATCTTTCGCGCAACTTAGTAACAAACGACTTATGCTAGTGAAAGAACGGGAACTAATACCCGGAAGAAAAATATCAATAGAGTTTAGTCTTTTCGGACTCCAAAACTGTTGAGAATTAGTGGATGTTTCGTCATACTGTCAAGGACTGCGCCGTGGTTCAAGACTCAAAGTTACCCTCCTCGTAGCACGCCGCTAACATCTATTACATTTCCAACGATATCAAAGGGATAAGTTTCTCCCACGTAAACCGGTAGTACTCTTACCCAAGTGGATGGTTCGAAATAGTCATAAACGCCTTTTCCGTAGATAACCACCGACATTCTCGCGTTTGCTTTCCCGCGTTCGGCAGTTACCAGCACAGAGATAAGAACTAAAACATTCAAACCTATTAAGTCGCGCGCTCTCAGAAAATTTCTCCATAGAAAGACTGTGCCTTCGTCTCTCCGAATAATTAAATCGTTTACTCAACCTTTGCTCATAAATAACATTCTTATGTCGTCTATATTGGTTCTTAAACCTACGCGAGATACTCCGAAATTTGGAACTTCCCAAGGTTCGGCATTAATCAAAATAGCTAGTCCCGCCGGTACGTTTTAATCCGTGCTCTTGATCATAAAAGAGACTATGATTATTACGACTTTGTCAATGATGGGTACAATTTTTACGCAGCTTTACCGTTACGGTATTTCCCAACTGACTATTACATAATTCTCTCAAAACACCCCATCTTTTCTATTCAATAAACTCACTTGAATTCTGACGTCCATTCCGGTAAGAACCCTATCGTCATCCACCACGTAATTAACTTCGACCTCGAAAACCATAACGTCAACAACCGAAACCAGATCGACAAAGTCGTAAAGGAGGTCAACGATAACGCTAACCGCATCCTCGTCCTCAACGTCGACCTCATTATCGCGACCAAAACGACCCACTAAAAGAGATATCTGAACGATGCTTTTTAAGGCGAGTTTTTCGAGCTAAACTTCTTAATGTTTTTTCTTTGTAATGTAATTAACTTTACTCATTGGTCTTTTTTGGCCTTCGCCTAGTTCTAGGATCTATACCGGTTCTTCTCGTTCGATTACGACCTTTACGTTCGTCACAAGGTCATCCGTTTACCGCTCTGTGCTTTAGACGTATATAAGGGCTATCTTTACCCGGACACTAAAGTTGGAGGATACGTTTCTGACAAAATTTGCTTCCTTCTCTTAGTGTTTTTCTACATAATCTAAGATGGCAACCACGGGCTTGTAAAGCCTACCTATCAAGTCCTCCTCTTCTAAATACTAAAAGAGAAAATTACATGGATAGTTTATATTTGTTGAATACATCGGACCCACTTCGTTTCGCTTTGGGTCCCAAAGGACGGTTATTGAGAGGCCCAAGACCGATATAACGAACTATAGGATTGATGTTTCTAGGGATTAGAAGACGAAATCAAGATGTCTATTAACACAGTAGCCGTTACATCGGTTCCGGCGTCAAACCATATTTGCGAAACAAAGCCCTAATAGATACCTCAAGTTTACGTTGCGCTACCAAACTTATAGCGGAGAACGGTCACCGGGACACTCACAAAGACGCTATACAAATCAAACGTCATTCAATAGTTCTAAAGGAACGTAATTTAAGTGGTAGTAGACAGCCGAAACGACCGATAATTACGGCCGCAAGTCTTTATTAACAAGTGACGTCCGACGATTCCATTAATTTATCAAGCTTCGGTACGTCCGACGTCGTACTATCCGACGAAAACGAAGCCCTAATTACCATTAATCTACGCGCGGGTTGACGCATTTTCTCGCGAAGTTGGTGAGTGTATGAAGGTCTAGAGGAAGATTCTATGTCAGCTGAACGAATTTACGCCACCCAAGGTCCATTAAACAAAATTTGCGAAAATTTCCTACTTTTGAGCGGTGCTTTGTTGGAACAAAGGAATTTCCCCGTTCATTACGGCTCGACTCATGCGGCGACGATACTTACTGTTTTGACGGACCAAAATTTCACTATGACACTCGATTTAACAGTTGTTGTAAGAGTTACCGCAGTAGTAATGTTGTATAGGTCCAATAGAGACGACGTCCATTCACTCGGTAAAACAGCTAATGGACGGGTTTTGGGTCGAGAACTACACGTAAAACACATGAAAGCTTCGACGCTAACGTTTACCTTTGACTACACTAGGCGACACGAAATTTATCCCGATTTCGCTATAAAAATGGATTAGCTGGGCGAGGATACTCTAACGTAAAGTATAAAAAAGAACGGACATTTAAATAGTTATCAAGTAATGGGTGATTTTTACGTTAAAATCGTTTTTTAATAGTGGTAAGCTCGTTAATAACCTATATTATGAGAGTTAAACAGTACAACTCTTTACTTAATACGGAATATAGCATGTCCCTTTGCGTGTTGTTTACAAAGTCCGTAAACCTGTCCTGACCCGATAACGTCTTGTTTTTCTACCGTGTTCTCAATAAAGATCCCTTCAGTAATTAAAGGACCCAAGATACGGCGTTCGTTATTCTGTAAATTTATAAACCGTTTTTGTTCGTAGTCCTTTCGTAATAGACGCCCCGTTATACTGACGCCCATTAAACCAGATAAATAAACCGTAGCTGGGAGAGTTCTTCTTTCTACTTTCGGGTCTCCAAATAGTACGATTAAAATAAGCAGTCCTAAAGCGGATATAACTACTACGCCCTCTTCTGACACCGGAGCAGCAGTACATAGCTTTCCTACTGGGGTTTGTTACCCATTAGCCGAATTACTCTTTTCCGGTACGTGATGGAGTCCTGTCTCTTTAATAGACACGTCGCTCAAAACTAAATGTGGGTAAATAATTTCGCGGACTAAGGCCCGAGTGTCAAAGGAGATACGGGAGAGAACTCGACAATAATTTAGTCCAAGCTAGAGGAAACGGCGTAAAAAATAATGTTTGTCGGCAGTTACGTCTATTACCTTAATTAAATGCGGAAGTTGCACAACGCGACAACTACGCTGTCGATGTTCCTCCTGTCCTGGGGCGCTGTTAACCATGAAGTTAAGGAAAATCACTTGAATTAAATAGACGGTATAAACGTCTCTTAGGTCGAGACCTAAACTAAGAAGTTAGGTTTTATGAACTATTTAAATGCAATGGACAACCGCATTAGTTACTAGAAAACAGTGGTAGGTCGGTTAACACATTCCTTTAAGATTTTTAATTCAAGTGGTTCTTATACGCCTAATTAGTCTCAAATAATTTCTAGTAGTAGTATAAAATACTTGTTCCCTAAGAACTCGTTTTGGCGCTCGATGATCCCTTAAACCTCAAATAATTGTTCAAGTCACCAAAATACACCCTATTCTGCGTTTAGTTCGACGAGGGGAAAAATTAAGTTGTTTTGATAGGACTTCTAAATTAGGCAGAATAAAATAGATTACTTCATATAATGGTTCACTATCTGGCGAACCATTGTAATCTCAGCCGTGAATGCCATCTACACGGCTTTAAGAAATTGCTAGGATGTTTTGATCCCCTTAATTTTAAATAAGTAAGGGACGTACTACTTCTAACATTCTCTTAAACAAACTAAAAAACCCATTTTCCTAGAAACAGACGCTTATTTATAGTTCTTTATTAGCTACGTTGTTTGCTTATAGGTAACAACCGAAGCTGGGACTAACGATATCTAGTTTGTTTTTGAATGTCATAATTTCCAGACCTCTTTGAACGCAATCGAGGGGCGCTGGTAAACTTTCTTAGTTAAGCGATAGTAAAACTCCTTCTCAAGTTTTTAGACGTACTACAAATACGCGCAAATACGCGCAATAGTCAGGTACTCGACCTTCGACGCTCATTACGCGACGAAGATAATTCCTTTAGTCCCCATTATTTTGGACTTAGAATAGTACCTCGCTATCTTTTATTAGTATTCCCCGTTCGGAATGCAGACAAAAATGGCGTCAACCTCGTATAACTCCTCTCGTGAGCTTTCTATAATTATCTACAAGACCTACAACCACATTGTTTACCCCAGTGCCGAGATCCGTTTTTCTATGAAGTTTAATGTCTAGGTCCTGTTAACCGAAATCGATGTGCAAATCTTCTCGCTAAATAAACACAGTCCGTTTACGTTCTAAATCTAAATTTCGCGTTTTTACTTTACCAACTTAATCGCCGTTATCTTCTCTCACTTCTTCGGTTCGCAAAAGCTGTGCAATAATACGCACACCTTCGTGTTACGCTTTATTAAGTACATGCAAACAGGCTCCGATTGAGTATATCTGGGTACGAACTGTTTACCTTCTTTCGTCTTTTTCTTATGTCCTTTTTTAATATGTGATAGTGAATACTACGCGAATACTTAGGACTACAACTTCATGCAAGGTTTAATTTCCGTCGGCTTTTCTTTTAAGAACTATAACAGCTAGGGTTTTAGCTCAGTCTATAGATATTTCGGTATTAACAGGACCGATTATAACACTAATCACAGACAAGAAAAAATCCCCGGTTACCTATATTTATGGTGTTTTGACCTTTAAAAACCAAAAAATTAGTTTGGGCGAGTCCTCTTCTCTATGCGCGAGAACTATTTCTTTAAGAGTTCGAATATCTCGGTCTCTTTTGTCTACTTTTACCTTAAACCAGTAAGTAAGGTACAAACGTTTACTCAATTTGTTCACATCGGCCATTGACGATGTCGGAATCGGGCTCTTGAATAGAGGGAGGCCCGATCCCGTAAGAAGAACGTTCTCTGGTGCTGATTGGACTTGTCAAGATCCCTTACTGTCGGATTTAAGCGGGTTTTAATGAGGTAAGCAACAGATTTTTATAAAAACCTTGTCTTGACGGCTTGGGGTAAAATAGAAAAAACGTTACCTTGGACTTTTTGATTTAGTAGGATTCCTCGAATTCTACTACCTAGAGGACTCATCCCGTTTATGTGATAAAGTATTTTTAATACGGTATAGGTCCGCTAGGAATAGAAGCAAATCCTACTTCATAGAATTCGCGATTCGCGAATTTTTTATGGGAAATTTACTTACTCTTCCGACCTGATAAAAAAAGAAGGCAAAGCCTAAGTGACCCAACTCGATTACTCAATTCCTTCAATACTGCAAGTCCGAAAGAGAAAAAGTCACCACCACCACGCTGATATGGATTGAAGAGTTAAACAACTCCCAAATTAAGCACGAGACCTTTATTTCCTCGACCGGCAAAACTTCTGCGTTTATTGGCATTGCTGCCTTAAGGCTTACGCCCTTTAGAACACCGCCGGACACCGCTTAGTGACCTATTGTCTCGACCATACAAACTGAGTAGTCCATGAGGTAGAAGGCGTTTAAAATCGGAAGAATGAAAACATAAGAGTTATTCACCTAGTAGTAATAGTGGGTGTCGCTTCGCGGACCCAGAAAGATCACGCATCGCGTGAGAAAACCAAAGTCGTAAAACGAGAAAATTTGAACTGCAATCGCGCTACAAAAGGCGTTTTCAACAATTGGTCAAAAATTATGACCGTTAGCTCGTAACCACTCATGGATAACAAAATGGTAATACTAGATTGAGTAGCTATTAATCTTGAAGTCCATTTAACTTACCTTCCGTTCAGAGTAATTATTGTTCTTAACGATCTTAGGTAAATTACCTTAGTTTACTTCCTGCTTTTAGTGGTGAAAATACTAATTAAAATTAATTTCACCTTATCAGAAGTGATTTTTTGTTTAACGGTCGCCAAAATGTTTTCCGGACTAAAACACCCCTCGGACAGTAAAACTTTACACGTCCCCGCAGTCCTCGTAATGATACACTGAGAGACCGTTTGGTCCGATTAAATAAATTTGTCTGTTCTATCGCATTTTGTCCTCAAAGGAGAGGAACAAAGTAAAGACAATTATTGACAGGATCTCACCGATCGCTTACTTATTCTATGAGCCTTCATGCCCAATAGAAAAAGTTTAATAACCTCACTTTAAATAGTAAAACTAGACCACCACATCTCTTTTCAACAAGATCGAAGCTAACGTATTTTTAGCGGATAATAGTTATTCTATACAAATTTTTCCGCGCATAAAATGGTACTCTCGGTGATAAATTGGTTATAAAACTAGTATAAAAAAAGATTTGCCAAAAAAATACGGAAAACGAATAAAAGAACACTACCGTACGGACGCGTAAATTACTGCTGTTGAATTATATAATAACTACGTCATACGAAAGGGTCTTAGGACGGACAAGACGTATTTTAACCGCCATCGCTATGGTCAAGAGTAGAAACTCGTTTTCGAAAAAATACCCATTCTTCGTACGCTTTTTATCTAATTTTATGTTCCACGCTCACTTTATGTTTTGAAGTGCCTAGCGACTGACGCCGCCGGATACACGGTTACCGTGGTACTATTCAATATTATTTTTTTCGATTTGTTGTAGTATACTTTTTGAAAGGAAATCACTACACCAATAGCGAACTTAGAATGACAAATCAAAGGAACAATAGACAAACTTTTAATAAGAACTTGAATAACTTATAAAGACGAATTATACTTGATAAGATTTCCTGCTGACACTAAATTACCTAATTTGTATACCCTTAAGGTTTTTCCCGCGACTCTGTAGCGGTTGAGTGAATAAGATGTTTTTGTCGATAGAGCCTATCAAGAGTAGTTTGTAAAGTACAATCAAAACTTCTTCTACCACAATAGTTCTTCCGGAAAAAATTTTTTAATCTTGGATTTTTAGTGATAGGACTTAATAATCGGTTTTATTCACATCGGTGAAGTAGTAAATTTGCAAATAAGGTTCCTTTTTCTAGACGACTTCTCGCAAACCATAAACTCCTCATACTGTAACTTAATGACAATCTGTCATCACTTAGCTCATTATGTGATTTTCTGTTGTGTGAAATATAATTTGATCTAGTTGTTCTAAGCGAATTTATATAACAATTCTGAGGACTACCAAGCTATTTTTTTCTGTGCTAAAGTTATTTCCTATATGTTCTGAAATTAGAACTCAACGGAAATTGTCATCTCGTTGAAGTTAGCCATTTCTCAGTATAGGACCTTTAGTGTAGTTTTTCCCCGGTGTGGGTTCTATTTAATTAGCCATGCAATAGATAACCACATCTCCTAAAATTCGGAAAAGTAAAGCGATTTCTTCCGTAAGGATATTTATCGAGGAATTTCCTTGTTCAACGCGGGTCACACTTTTGTGAATAACTCTTTTTGTAGTACCTCGAAGACGAACCGTCTACCAAAGAACTACTACTACTACGCGTAGGCGTATTGGACTCGGATCGACCTCTATAGCTAAAACTATACAAAAAAATAACCAAGTGATAGATATACTTTCTCGGTTCTAGTCACTAACCTCAAGGATTTTTCGTACAATGAGATTGGCAAGTACTAATACTCCGAAAAGGGTTGCAAGTCCTCAGGTACGGAATAGTGACCGGTGGAATAGTTGTAGGTCCCGTTCATTGATAAGGCCATTAGCATGGACCTCATGTTCTCGTCCGAGAATTTGATAATGGTTTTCGGATACGTCTGGGTCAACTTAAACGTGCAAACCGAGTCTTAAGACACCGCGTTCTTGTTTTCGAGCGGCGTCGAAATTTTCGAAATAATTGTAAGGTCGGACTCCATGTTGCATTTGCAAATTGTCTCGAGAAACCGCTAGACGGAAATTTAATGCGGAGGAATCTACTCTGGCTGGGGTCGAATTCCCGTTTTATACTTCTCGACATAGGAGCAAAAACATTACTTCTCTGCTTGTTTTCCAGTAAACAACTAAAATACTACCTAAACATAGTCCTTGTAATACTATTAAATATAGCTCAACAGCGGAAAATATACCCTACAAGACTGTTACCGATACCCTATGGTAATAGTGGGTGGATAAACCGAGAAATAGTTTTCGGAAGTAAAATAGCATTGCATCTCCTTACCCAGTTTTTCCTTTTACTTTGTTGGATACGGTTTCTTCTCTGTGAATTTATACTAGAACCGCTTAACGTTTTTGCAATAGTGGTTCAAACCGCACTACGTAAATGAGGTTGATATTTTCTTAACTAAATGTCAAGTATGTCTGATTGCTTACGTAATGAATTTCTCCGATGGTTAGGTGGTATACATGTTTAGAGGCTCGACCAATCGTTTTTTCGATGGCTACTCTGCAATTGGTCGCGCACCCTCAATAAACCTTTAGAGGGAAATGAAAGACGGCTGTGTTAACTTTGCTTCTAATCACAACTATCCCTGTCATTCAACGCACTACGTCATAATAGCTACCAGCGTAAACAATTACTCAAAGCACGATAATGTTTTCGAATAATACTTTTCCTTGCTTTCCTAGAAAGTCTTCTTCTGTTAGAGCTTAAAAGTTTATTTGATTCGAATGAGGTAGTTTGCATATTGAATTTTTAAGCGGTTCGAAATCGTTTATGTTGTTGAGTACGACGACTTAAATTATTATAGCGGAGTTCGGAGTTCAACTACCGTCTTGTCCAGTTAAAGGTTAACGTAAACTGGTGATGACTACTCGAATACCTCTTTCGTAATGAACGTCAATTTTTTCTACATAATGGAAAATGCGTACTTCTACACTTTTTTGTTATAACACTAAGTAATAAACAAACCCGTTTTTGGTAATTCGGACTCCTTAATCTCGCAATATAGTTGCTATAATATCTATTTTTTATACGAGGAAACGACGGAAGCCACAGTAAGGCAGTTTCCCGGCTTGGACACTCTGTTATAAATTTCTGTTCGCCTTCACTTTCACCACTATTAGCGAACCGAATATAAAATTCAAGTCCTTGGGTTCTATTACCTCGCAACTTGTGGGTCGAATATGATCCCGAATGGGGAGAATACAATGTTTTCGTAGGATATGGTTCATAACTAGAACGTTAGTCCCTCTTCTCAAAACTTTTCCCGTAGCGACTAAAGTGCTCGCTACATCATAGAAAACGCTTTCTTTTGTTCGCTAAATGAGTAGGAATATCACTACCTCCGTAGTTGTACCACATATTCCGCTAAATACTAACCCATCTATGTGATTGATGCTTTAGTAAATTTTCGAATTAATTAAGATGTAATTGTTTTATACTCAGCTTTTGTACCCCTTCGGAATATCCACATAGGTCCTCTAGCCTTCATCTTTCAATAAATCTTCCTTTAACATTAAGCTTTCGTGACCGGTACTAGAAATACTTACCTCCACTCCGCAGTTGTAATTTACTCACAAACAAACAGTTTTATAATCTGTGTTAATTTTCCCTTCAGAGATTTATGGGCCACTACGACGTTCTCGGTTTTATAGTTCATCAGTGAGTCAAATTAAATTTACTCGTCGTATTTCGCAAAATAGAACGATTAGACTTTATAGTAGTACTTTGCTAAAGACGAAGCGTAGCAGTCAATGTTGAATGGATGCCTCTACGATCGTTATCATTCCTTGGATGTGGTGATATAAACACTGGTAACCTTCATATCCAATACTAAGGGAAAAAATTTTTGCGCCACTCTCAAAGCGTACAGAAAACTAAATTATTTTTGTAATGGAGTTATGGACTAAGGAGTCGTACCAGAATGTCGAGAACGCCCAACAAACCGACTACATTTTTTACAGTTTCAATTTTTAATATAATAAGTTGCTAAATATTCTTTTATAGTCCAGTTATACTCACTCCGGGACTAGCTTCTAGGGTGGCGTATGAGAACAAAATTACTAAAAAAATAGGCGGTAGACTTTGGCCTTACATCCGGATACCGGGTACGTCTGTAGTAGAGCGGACATCTACCAACACAATCGCTCGATCCTAGATATCTCGTTCCGGTTAATTAAGTCCGTTTTCCAGTAATGATAAGACAGCGTCTAGAAAATCGTACGTTATTATTCCACCGTAGAGTTAAATAATTACCTACAAAACGATGCAACATAAATAGTGGGTTTCTAATAGTAGCCCAGGTATACGGATACCTACGACTTTAGCATAGCTACTGGATATAAGGCCCCCGAAATAAAAGTCAAGTCGGAAGTTGGCAAGCCCAACACGGTTTTAATAAACGCGCATTACGAGCTGACCGTTAGAAAAAAAGATGGTTTCATCCAGGATACCACTACCACTACCAACCGCGTTGATATCAACCTCGCTATCCTTGGTCAACCGTACCCCTGTAGTTTGCCTCATTCCGGGCGTAACTAAAACTTATGTTAGTCCTATTTCTTGTTTACTACTACCGAGTTCCGCTACTTTACCCGATGAAATTTAATCCGAGTTGACAACAGAACAACAAACGTTTACCGCGTGTTCAGGTAACCGTACTTCGAAATTTTCGTCCTTCTTGTTATGCAAACCCGCTCCGTAAACCTCTTTAATTTATCCACGGTTTTCGACCTCTAAGAAGCAGCGTTTGAGAAGTGCTGCTCCACCATGTTTTAGATCCGACCCACGTCGCGTGGCGCGGACTCTCTAGGAGTGTTTTAAATCGGTATCACTCCTGAGAGAACAACTCAGACTTATCGT
>NZ_QHJG01000012.1:0-1270 GCF_003184185.1 Legionella qingyii
AAAAAAGAATAATTTTTTTTGAAGTGCATGAAGATATGTGATCCAATATATTTTCGACATTATAAGGGTTCACCATCATGCACTTGACTGAATTATTACATAAAACTTTTGCGAATAAACTACCTGAAGTTCATAAAACTCGGTTAAAAAGTTTAATGCTTATTTGTGAAAGTACCATTAGGCATAATAAGCTGTATTTAACAGGTCTAGGAAGATCCATTTCGAATAATAATAAAGAGTGTAGTAACATTCAAAAAGTAGACCGTCTTTTAGGAAATGGCCCCCTCCAAGGAGAGCGAAACTCTTTTTATAAGGTGATGATTTCATCAATCATCCAAGAAAATATGCGGCCTTGGATCCACATCGACTGGAGTTGTATTAACCCTGTAACCAATCTTTATGTTTTACGCGCAAGTGTTTCTATGCCTGGACGCGCTATAGTAGTTTATGAGAGATGTTATCCTAAAAAACAAGAAAACAATCACGCAACTCATAAAACATTTTTAAATGAATTAAAAACGCTACTCCCTCAACACGCTAAGCCTGTCATTGTTACTGATGCTGGATTTCGCGCAATATGGTTTGCTCATATTCTTCAATTAGGCTGGGATTTTGTAGGACGATTACGAAATAAAAATGCAATTTGCATGGATAATACATCGGACTGGTGTTTAAGTTCGACTTACTTGAATCAAGCTACTACAAAACCCTCTTATTTTGGATTTGGACGTTTAACCGAGAAAGGCAAAGTACCTGTTCATTTTGTTTTATATAAGCAAAAAGGCTAAAAATAGAACGTCCCTCACACTCGATAAAAAAAGAAAAAAAACGGGTGGCATGGCGGTTCGATATTCTAAAGCCCATAAAGAGCCTTGGTTTCTGGTTACTTCTATGAAGGAAGCATCCACTAACCCTAATCTTATTTGTACTATCTATCGCCAACGAATGCGAATTGAAGAAAATTTTAGAGACACTAAATGTCCCCATTATGGCCTAGGACTTAAAGACAGTCTAACTAAATGCCCTCATCGAATGAATATTCTTCTTCTCATTGCAGCTATTGCTCTATTTACCGCTTGGCTTGCTGGACTTTACACCAAATCAATCGGAAAAGCCTCTGATTTCCAAGCCCAGTCTGCTAAACATACCTCTGTTTTATCCATCGTTTTCCTCGGAAGAAGAGCTTTGAAAAAAGCAATTACTATCTCTCAAGAATTTTTTGAGAAACTTTTAAGCATGCTGTATCAGTGTGCTATTCAGACTCAACAAG
>NZ_QHJG01000012.1:1290-115655 GCF_003184185.1 Legionella qingyii
TTTTATCCATCGTTTTCCTCGGAAGAAGAGCTTTGAAAAAAGCAATTACTATCTCTCAAGAATTTTTTGAGAAACTTTTAAGCATGCTGTATCAGTGTGCTATTCAGAATCAACAAGAGAGTCCTCACTATGGCTAAATTTTGTGAGGATCTCTCAGGCTTTATGCGCGGGCTCTATACCGAGACACACGAAAATGTACCTATTTTTAATGTAGCCTTTACTGGATTCTGCGCATAAAGCGTGGAACATAAGCTAATGAAGCAATTGTCAACAGCCCCTAATATAGGGTCGATAATTAGAAGCCCGAATTATCGCTGCACTAACTTGAGGAACAGACACATGTATCTTGAGCATAGAGAGATTTATCATTGCTCTAACACATTGTTACAAAGAGAGCCCCTCGCTACACTCGTGATGACGAAAAAACCTCTGGATTTCGTTAAACTAATCCAGTCTACTAAACACCATTGTTATTTAGGCAAGGAGGCTAAAAAGTCAGTAACCTCTTTGGGTGTTAATTCATAACATTGTCCACGTGACAAATATCTTGGCATAGTTAATACACCGTAGCGAATTCGTATCAATCGACTTACTTCCACACCTTGTGATTCCCATAATCGTCGCACTTCCCTATTACGTCCTTCATTTAATGTCACATGATACCAGGAGTTTGATCCTTCTCCACCTCGAAATTCCAAGCGAGTAAATTTAGCTATTCCATCTTCTAGTTCAACACCCTTTTGAAGATTATTTAAAGCCTCCGGACTAACCTGGCCATGAACTCTAACTGCATATTCTCTTTCCAGTCCATATTTAGGATGCATTAATTGATTTGCTAAATCACCATTATTTGTAAAGATAAGTAAACCAGAAGTATTTAAATCCAAACGACCTACCTGAACCCAACGTCCCTGTCGCAAATGAGGTAAATGATCAAAAACTGTCTTCTCAAATTTAGGATCATGACGGCTTGATATTTCACCTACGGGTTTATGATAAAGCAGAATGCGTGTGTTTTGTCTTACTTTAAGTGGATTAGGAATTAACTTTCCTTTTACAGTGATCTTATCTTCGGCACTTGCTGAATCGCCTAATTTCACTGGTTTACCATTAACCTGAACCCAGCCATTTTCTATCCAACGCTCCATTTCTCGTCGAGATCCAAGGCCTGCTTGACTTAATATTTTTTGTAACCTTTCGCTGCTCATTCGGTAATATACTCTTCATTAGGATTATGTAAAGTTAAGGATTCCATAACCTCGGGTAAGGTTGGAAGTTCCTTTAAATATTTTAAATTGAAATAATTTAAAAACTCTCTTGTAGTCGTATATACAGCGGGCTTACCCGCAACATTTTTATAACCAGAAACACGAATCCATTCTCTTTCCAATAATGTTTTTATTATTTGACTACTTACTGCAACACCACGTAGCTCCTCAATATCAGCTCGGGTAACTGGTTGCTTATAAGCAATAATGGCTAAAGTTTCAAGCAAAGCACGAGAATATTTACTAGGCTTTTCAATTTGCATGCGAGCAACCCAGCTGCTGTATTCTTTTCTGGTTTGTATGATAAAACCACTAGCAACTTGAACAAGCTCAAAAGATCGTGATGTATAGTCTTCTGTTAAGTCATTAATAACCATACTTAAATGTTCTTTGGTAGGTCTTTGCCATTCATCAAAAACCTCTAACAGTTTATCTATAGAGATTGGTTCATTAGAGCTTAAAATTAATGCTTCAACTATGTTTTTTAATTCCTTTTCATCCATCTTATGCTGCCTGTAAATGTATTGGAGAAAATGCTTCGTTTTGTGTAATCACAATGAGTGATTGCCTCGCTAACTCTAAAATAGCTAACAAAGAAACAACCAATCCAATTCGTCCCTCCTCAATCGAGAATAATTGACTGAATTCTAAAACTTTATGTTCTTGCAGTAGTGACAAAACGTGACTCATTCGCTCACGAACCGATAGCACTTCTCGTGAGATTTGATGATGGCTTGTCTGCTCTTCTCTTTGTAATAGTGATTTCATTGCTTCAATTAAATCTTCCAAATGTACATCAGGATGAACTATTATTCGTTCAAGTTCAGAAGGAGTTACTTGAACTAGAAAATGATCTCGCTCTTGTCTAGGAAGTGTATCAAGCAATTCTGCTGCAATTTTTATTTGTTCATAGGCTTGGAGTTTTCGTACCAGGCTCATACGAGGATCTTCTTCCTCATCATCGTCACTAGCAGGAGGAGCCGGTAGTAACAGTCGTGACTTAATTTCTGCAAGCATCGCAGCCATCAATAAATAATCAGCAGCTAATTCTAAACGTCTACATTCCATCAATTGGATATAATGCAAATATTGCTTTGTGATACTTACAATCGGAATATCCAGTATATCTATATTCTGTTTGCGAATAAGGTATAAAAGCAAATCTAGAGGTCCACTAAATGAATCTAAGAGAACCTCGAGTGCATCAGGAGGAATAAATAAATCATCAGGGAGCTCCGTAAGCTCCTTACCATCAATAATTGCTTTTACTTCTGGTTTGCTTGCTAATTCAATATCCATGCTAATAACTCATTCTTATGAGGCTCTTCACAGATACACTCTCAAAAATCGGCATAAATCTGTGCATGTAAAATGGAGGAAGTAACGTGGAACCTGGACGCTATTATATTCGTCCAGGATTGTTTTTCAAAAGTACCGATATAACGCCCAAGCATCAATAATCAAGCCCCATAACTTCTCGTACAGTACTCAAATTTTTGCAAGCCACTTCTCGTGCAGCTTCACTTCCTTCAGAAACAATTCGTTTTACTGAACTCAAATCAGACTCATATTCCGTAATTGCTTCTTGAATAGGTTGTAACTCTTTATTAACCGCGTCAACAACCGGTCGTTTACATTCAATACAACCAATTCCTGCTGAACGACAGCCCTTTTGCACCCAATCCTTCACTTCATTATTGGAGTAAATTTTATGAAATTGCCAAACAGGACATTTGTCTGGCTCACCAGGATCGGTTCGTTTGACTCTTGCTGGATCAGTTGGCATAGTCAATATCTTTTTCTCAACTTGTTCCGGCGGTTCCCTTAACATAATTGTATTATGATAGGATTTAGACATTTTTTGCCCATCTGTACCAGGCATTTTGGCTGTTTCGGTAAGTAATGGGTGGGGTTCTGGCAGAATAATTTTACCACTACCCTCTATGTAACCTAAGAGACGCTCTTTATCACCAATAGATAAATTAGGTTGATCTTCTAACAAAGCTTGTGCTGTTTTAATTGCCTCATGATTTCCATGTTCCTGAAATTGCCGACGCAACTCACTATAATACTTGCTGTTCTTTTTTCCCATTTTTTTAATAGCTTCAGCCGCTAACTCTTCAAAATTTGGCTCTTTACCATATATATGATTAAAACGACGCGCAATTTCTCTTGTAAGCTCAATATGAGATACTTGATCTTCACCGACAGGGACATAATCAGCATGATAAATAAGAACATCAGCACTTTGTAATAAAGGATAACCTAAAAAACCATAGGTCGATAAGTCTTTTTCCTTTAATTTTTCTTGCTGATCTTTAAAGCTAGGTACTCTTTCCAACCATCCCAAAGGAGTAATCATGGATAAAAGTAAGTGTAACTCAGCATGCTCTGGAACCCATGATTGAATAAATATTCGTGATAATCCAGGATTTACTCCACAAGCCAGCCAATCCACAATCATATCCCACAGATGGTTTTCTATAAAACCTGGTTGATCATATTGTGTGGTTAAGCCATGCCAATCGGCTGCAAAAAAGAAGCAATCATATTGATGTTGTAATTTAATCCAATTTTTTATTACACCATGGTAGTGCCCAAGATGTAATCTTCCACTGACTCGCATTCCAGAAACAACTCGTTTATTGGAACTAAATAATGCTGACATCAATATCCTCTTTATAAATTTAAATTAATTACTTAAAAGGTTCGGGATCACCCTTACCCTCCCTTATTATCACTGGATAATCACCAGTTAAATCAACTACCGTTGTGGGCTCTTGTCCACAGTTACCGCCATCAATAACTAAATCGATTTGATGTCCTAACAGATCATGAATCGCTTCAGGTTCGCTCAATGGGGCCTTAGCGCCAGGTAGAATCAACGTAGTGCTCATTAAAGGCGCTTCAAGACATTCCAATAGTGCAAGTGTAATCATATTATCAGGAACGCGTAATCCCAGAGTTTTTCTTTTGGGATGGAGCATTAAGCGAGGAACCTCTTGTGTTGCATTAAGAATAAAAGTATAGGAACCTGGCGTAAACGCTTTCAATAATCTAAATATTGGATTTGATACACGGGCATAAGTGCCAAGTTGAGATAAGTCACGACAAACAAGAGTCATGTTATGATTTTTATCCAATTGGCGTAATTTTCTAATGCGTTCAAGTGCGGCCTTATTACCTAAGCTACAACCCAATGCGTAACCTGAGTCCGTAGGATAAACAATTAGTCCGCCGTCCTCAATAATATTCACCGCCTTTCTCAATAAACGAGCCTGTGGATTATCAGGATGTAATGCAAAAAACTGACTCATAAAGTCCCCTGTTAAATGTTCCATTCATGCCAAATAGGCGTACAGTTCACTGGTAGCTGCCTCTGGCCTCCAAGCTTAACTCGTGAAGAAATATCACTATGATAATCTGAACCAGAAGAAGCTAATAACTGGAACCTTAGGCATATCGCCGCCATTTCATTAACATCAGTAACAGTCATCTCACCAGAAACTACCTCTATTCCTACGCCACCAGCTTCTTTAAATTCATTAATTAACTCATGCAATTTAGAGCGCGTCAATCCGTATTTAAGAGGATGAGCGATAACTGCCTGGCCACCTGCAGTGATAATGCCATCGACCGCTTCCTGAATGCTAATCCAAGGAGTCGGAACATAGGCTCCTTTACCTCTCCCTAAAAAGCGCTTAAATGCCGTTGCAAGATCTTGAACTTTGCCTTCATTCACAAGAAGCTGTGCAAAATGAGGTCTTCCTACTCGCTCATGTCCTGCTAATTTGCATGCCTTTAAATAAGCATCCGAAATACCAAGCAAATCTAATGCCGCTCCAATTTGTTGCGCACGCTCTACTCTACTCTGATTTTGCCGTTGAATCAGTTCAAGGAAACCCGCAGAATGGTTAATTTGATAACCCAGAATGTGTAATTCATGCTTTTTCCATCGGACACTAAATTCTATTCCATTAATTATTTTAATTGATGTAGTAGAAGCGGCCTGCAATAATTCGGGATAACCTGCGACTGTATCATGATCTGTAAGCGACAAACACTGAATCTGTTTACTTTGCGCTCTTTGTATTAATTCTTTTGGACTTAAAATTCCATCAGAAAAATTGCTATGACAATGAAGATCGATCATGAATTTGTGTTATATCAAAAAGAATGATTGTAGCATAAATCTTGCAGAAGATGAGCGTTCTGCACTATTCTTGTGAACCCATACCAAATACGGCCATAAAGTATAATAAATACTATACTAATAATATATTACTTTATTAAGGAAAACCCTAAGATAATGATTCATAATGTTCATCATGTTAAATTATGTAGAAAGTCAATCGTTGCCCGAAATAACAAACAAGCTGACTTTCTCGATGCAATAGACCGCTTTGATGTAACCTTTGCTGTTGGTCCCGCAGGAACAGGTAAAACTTATTTAGCTGTTTCTAAAGCCATACAATGTTTTGAAAAAGGTGAAATACAAAGATTAATTTTTGTAAGACCGGCAGTTGAAGCAGGTGAAAAATTAGGATTTCTTCCAGGAGATTTAGTAGAAAAAGTACTACCCTATTTAAGACCTATTTATGACGCACTATATGAAATGATAGGTTTTAAAGAAACACAAAAGCTGATTCAATCGGATATTATCGAGGTTTTACCCTTAGCATTTATGCGTGGCCGAACTTTAAACGAATCATTTATCATTCTTGATGAAGCACAAAACACAACCATTATGCAGATGAAAATGTTCTTAACACGTATTGGTTTTGGTTCAAAAGCTGTAGTAACTGGAGATATGACACAAGTTGATTTGCCAAAAGGTATTGATTCAGGGCTTGCGCATGCAGTAGGATTATTCAAAAAATTACCGGAAATTAGTATTCATACATTTACAAGTCATGAAGTAGTAAGGCATCCGCTAGTATCTAAAATTGTTGACTGCTATGATAATGCATCAACCGGAAAAAAATAAATGAGTTATTATATCGACATTCAAAACGCAACTGATGAATCACTACCTATCAGCGAAGACGAAATAATCCGCTTGGCATCTCTGGCTTTAAGAGATTGTAAAAAAGAAGCGGAGCTCACTGTTCGGCTGGTTACTGAAGAAGAAATGATTCATTTAAATCATACATACAGAAAGCAAAATAAAACCACAAATGTATTGGCATTTCCTAGTGCGTTACCACCTGAAATACAGTTAGAATGCCCATTATTAGGTGATGTTGTCATTTGCCCACAGGTTTTGTTAGAAGAAAGCAAGCAGCTTAAAAAAACTTTAGAATCACATTGGGCATTGATTTTGATTCATGGAGTATTGCATTTATTAGGCTATGATCATATTAAGGATGATGAGGCAGCCATAATGCAATCTATTGAAATTAAATTATTAGCTGAGCTTGGATTTCCTAATCCTTACGACGTAGAGGGTAATGAACTTGAATAGAGAGGAAGATAGCACTACGTGGTTTGCTCGTTTTAAGCAGTTTTTACAAGGAGAACCACAAAATCAAGAGGAACTTGTTAGTTTATTAAGGGACGCACAGATTCGCTCTCTTATTAGCGCTGAAACTTTGACAATGATAGAAGGAGCTATTTCATTCTCCAAAATGCGTGTACGAGATATCATGTTGCCCAAAAACCAAATGATTTGCATTAAGCAAGATGATCAATTCTGCGACATCATCAAAACAATTACTCAAACCGGCCACTCAAGATTTCCTGTAATTGCCGCAGATTCAGACGAAATCATTGGGGTATTACATGCAAAGGATTTATTACGCTATCAATCTGCAAATCTCGACTCCTTCGATTTACTAGATATTTGTCGTCAGGCAACGTTTGTTCCTGAAAGCAGGCGTTTGGATAGCTTACTCCGTGAATTTCGCAGCAACAAAAATCACATGGCTATTGTTGTGGATGAATATGGCGAAGTTTCAGGCTTTGTAACCATTGAAGACATTATCGAACAAATTATTGGCGATATTGAAGATGAGTTCGATATTGATGAAGATGCGTACCTTAAGGCACATGAAGATGGACACTATATTGTTAAAGCCCATATGCCTATTGATGAATTTAATGAACAACTTAAAGCAGATTTTAGTGATGAAACTTATGATACAATAGGTGGTATTGTAATGAATAGTTTTGGTCATTTACCTTCACGAGGGGAAACGATTACGATCGATTCTTTTGAGTTTAAAATTATTAATGCAGATGCTAGAAGAATCAAGTTGATGGAATGTATTGATAAACGCAAGGCATAATGAAGAATGAATGGTAATATTCTCATAATCGATGACGATATAGAGCTGACAGATTTATTAGCCCAATATTTGGAACCCGAGGGATTCCATGCTGTTTGTATTCATGACGGTGAAAACGGAGTAAAAAAAGCCTTAAATCAGACTTTTGATGCAATTATCCTTGATGTCATGTTACCGAAACTGAATGGTTTTGAAGTATTAAAAGCGATTCGTGAACATTTGGAAACACCTGTTCTCATGCTTACGGCTCGAGGTGATGATATAGACCGTATTGTAGGCCTTGAAATTGGTGCCGATGATTATCTGCCTAAACCATGCAATCCTCGCGAATTAGTAGCTCGCTTACGTGCTATTCTAAGACGTACCCAAAAAATTCCCACATCAAGACCGGTCATCGAACAACATAACATAGTGGTTGACTGTTCCAAACGTCATGTAACCATGGGTGGAAATTATCTCGAACTGACTAATGCTGAATTCAATATTTTAGAAATGCTTATAAAATCACCAGGGCAAGCATTTTCAAAGGAAGAACTTACTGAATATGCTTTAGGCAGAAAATATACTGCCTATGATCGAAGTATCGATGTTCATATCAGTAACCTAAGAAATAAATTAGGAGACAATCCTCAAGGCGAACCCATAGTTAAAACTGTTCGAGGATTTGGATATATGTTTAATGCGTAGTTTGTATTGGAAAATTTTTATTTCATTTTGGCTCGCCACAATACTTATTATTTTCACTACAGCTTGGGTAATTAGTCATATTGTACAAAAATCATCATTGCCTGCCCAAGAACAGCTATTTATGGATAGTTATGCAAATGCGGCCGTTGCAACGTACGAATCAGGTCGACAAACTGCTTTATTAAAATGGCTTAATAAAATTGGTATTTCACGCCATATGTCCATTTATTTATTATCAAGCACTGGTGAAATTATTGGAACACAAGCCGTACCAGAAAATGTAAAAAAAGTTGCAGAAAACTTACTTCAAGATCAGCTAAGCGAAGGTATATTAAAATCAGGCAAACTCATCGTGAGTCATGAAATCTTATCCACTTCAGGAAAGTTTTATCGACTTGCTGCTGTAAGTGAAAAACCAATCTATCATTTTGTTGGCGTTCCTTGGGCTGGTCTTGCGATTCGCCTCATTTTAGCCACATTTATTAGTGGTCTTATTTGTTATTTATTATCACGGTATTTAACTCAACCATTACGATCTTTGGGATTGGCGGCTAAATCAATTGCTACTGGAAAGTTAAATACAAGAGTTGGGCATTTAAGAGGTCATTATAATGATGAGATAGCCCAATTGAGCAATGAGTTTGATCGTATGGCAGAACAATTGGAGACAATAGTCAACTCCAAAGAACGATTGTTACAAGATATTTCACATGAATTACGCTCCCCTCTTGCTCGATTGCAAATTGCTATTGAATTAGGACGCAATAAAACGCAACATTTAGCAGACACAGAATTTAATCGTATGGAACTTGAGTGTTCCAGGTTAAATGCTTTAATTACTGAGGTACTTGATTTTGCTCGTTTGGAAAAATCAACAACTGATCTCAATTTAAATAAAATTGATCTTTCAGCTCTTTTGCTCAATATCATTAGAGATGCCAATTATGAAGCTGGAGAGGAAACACCGCGAGTCAAGGCAGGCGTGATTGAACCGTGTTGCTTGTTCATTGATGAGCGATTAATTCATAGAGCAATAGAAAATGTGGTTCGCAATGCACTACATTACTCGCCTGCCACAGAACAAGTGGTTGTTTCATTAAAACATGATGAAACTAAAGAACATGTGTACATCGATATTAGTGATAAAGGACCAGGCGTGCCTGAAGCTCAATTAAACAGAATATTTAGCCCATTTTATCGTGTTGATACGTCAAGAACAAAAAAAACAGGCGGATACGGTTTAGGGTTAGCCATAGCCTCTCGCGCAATTCAATTACATCAGGGTGAAATCATGGCTCTAAATAATCCTGGTGGAGGATTGCTTATACGCATTATTCTTCATTCAATACCAGATATAAAAACGGAACCACCTGTATTAAATCCAGTTATAAATTCGTAAAACTTTAATCATAAAATTAAATATATGATTGATACTTTTTTTATTCACTCTTATGCTCTTAAATATATGAAATAAACTATTTTTTTCTGTTTAATTAAGGTACAATTTGCAGGGTTACAAAATCTCCAGGATTACTTTTATATGACCGTAGCCCAGAAATTAGATAAAGCAAGTGGCATTTTTTTCTTTGCTGGCTTTTTGCTTTCAAAGCTTCAGTATATTCCTTTTCCACTGGCGTCAGCTATTTTCCGATTCATTTCATTGGGCGTTTATTCATTAGCTTATCTGTCTTGGTTTATAGCATGCCATCTTCATCCTGATCATCCAGAACACTATCGCAAATGGTATGGTTTTGCACAAATTAAAGAGCAATTTCTTTTTTCCTCAATTGTAGGGTTTACAGCAACAATAATCAGTGTCGCTGCCATTTTTGTACCGGCTTTATTTCCTCCTGCAGCATGGTTGTTTCTTCTTGGTAATATAATATGGTCAATTGGAGAGTATCATAAATTGAAAAATCCCCCTCCGGGTGATGAAAATTTTTCCTCGACACGACAAAAAGCTTATGTATCTTACGCTATAACATCTACTGCCATAAGCCTTGTTGCTGCAACTGCAGCAACTTTTATCTTTTTCTTTCCGCCGATGGCGATACCAATTACTATTTTTTCACTGCTCATTTGTGTGGGACTTGGGGCATTCGCATTTGAATTCTGGTTAAATTGCAATTTCGGACAACATAAACCCGACCAAACTCCTGAAAGTTATTATGAAATGAGTGAAATATTAAAGCCTTCAGTTTCCGTACAATACTCTAAGTCACCCGAACAAGAACCCAGTTGCTTCAACAGTGTATTTTCAAATCCGAGCCAACAATCTTCTGAACCAACTAAATCAAATGTTATTAATGGCGAAGAACATAAAGAAGAAGATAGTCTTAAAGACAATACTCTTTTATACTTACAAACTTCCAGTTTTAATTGAGATTTGTTATGGATCAAACGATTGCGAAAATGATTTCAAACGCACATGAGGCGCTCATTCATTCTTACTCGCCTTATTCCAAATTTTGCGTGGCTTGTTGTATATGCACCGATAAAGACAATTTATATACAGGAGTGAATGTAGAGAACGGCTCTTATGGTTTATCTGTATGTGCTGAAACTTCAGCAATTTCTGCAATGGTTTCTGCAGGCGAACAACATATTAAAAGTATGGTTATCCTTGCGGGAACAGATTTATTGTGTCCACCTTGTGGTGCATGTAGACAAAGGATTTATGAATTCTCAACAACTGATACTCTAATCCATCTATGTAATAAAGATTCAATATTACGTAGCTTAAAGATTAATGAACTCCTACCATTGGCATTTAATTTTGATGTTAACCCTTAATTAATAGGAAAATTTGTATGACAGATACTGCACCAAAGCAGAGCTATGCCCATTTAGCAGCAAACTATATCAAAAAATTATACCCTTCATTTAAACCAACCATTGGGGTGGTTTTGGGATCAGGATTAGGGAAATTTGCTGATGAGTTACAAGATTCAATACGAATCAGTTATGAAGAGTTACCAGGATTCCCTAAAATTACCGTGCAAGGACATGGTGGTAATTTGATTTTTGGCTATTGGAATAATGTGGGTGTTGTATGTTTACAAGGTCGAGCTCATACTTACGAAGGTATAGAGAACTATGAAACAGTTAAAACCTATATTCGTACTTTAAAACTGTTAGGATGCGATTATTTTATTGCCACTAATGCCTCAGGCTCATTAAGAGAAGATGTTGGGCCCGGAGAATTAATGCTAATCTCGGATCATATAAATTTACAGCCTAGCAACCCATTGATTGGGGCCAACGATGATGAGTTTGGCCCAAGATTTTATCCTTTGGATAACGCTTATGACAAACAAATGCGTTTTGACTTATTATCTATTGCTGCACAAAATTCAATTAAGCTTACTGAAGGAGTTTACATTTCGGTGTTAGGCCCACATTACGAAACAGCTGCCGAAATCAGAGCATTTAAAGTTTGGGGGGCTGATGCTGTAGGCATGTCTACTGTACCAGAAGTATTAGTTGCGAATCATTGTGGGATGCACGTAGCAGTTATTGCTATGATTACTAACTATGCAACAGGTCTCTCAAAAACTGCACACAGCCACGAGTCTGTAGTCGCGATGGCAGAAAGTGCTGCGGAAAAACTTAATTTAATTCTAAAACAATACATTGCGAGTATAAAGTGACTTTAGAGACCCATTTGAATGAGGTCATGGAAACGTTGCTTGGTAGCTATTCCAAAAGAATCATCCCCGCCAAGCAACTTATTCAAACCATTGATCTTACATTATTGGATGAACATGCAACTCCTGAAGCATTATTGCAATTAAAACACAATGCGAATCAAAATAAAGTTGCTGCGCTCTGCATTCATATACAGCATCTGGATCAATTTTTTTCACAAAATAATATTGATTTGGCTACGGTTATTAACTTTCCCCATGGAAGCGAAGAACTCTCTATTTCACTTGAAGCTATAGAAAAGGCAATTGAGCTGGGGGCTCGAGAAATTGATTATGTTTTTCCTTACCATATATATCTTCAGGGACAAATGCAAAAAGCGTTAAATCAATGCCATACTATTGCACAATTATGTAAGAGGCATAAGCTTACTTTAAAAATTATTTTAGAAACAGGCTCTTTTCCTGATATCAAAGCTATTTACAATGCAAGCAATGAGTTAATTGAATCAGGCTGCGATTTTATTAAAACATCAACAGGAAAAATATCTACAGGAGCATCATTATCCGCAGCATTTGCTATTTTAAGTGCTATTCGAGATGCAGGTAGAGTCTGTGGGATTAAGATTTCAGGAGGCATTAGAAAGCCACAGCAAGCATATAATTATGCCATACTCGCAGAGTTGATAATTGGCAAACAAATTAATAAAAGCTGGTTTCGCATTGGGGCCAGCAGTTTATTAGAAGAACTGTTAAAAATAAATTAATTCTCGGTTATACTTCATTCGATCGTAAAATTAATTAGTACGTGACATAGATAATTCCCTATTTGCTTCAAGATAAGCTCACAGTTAAATTTGATATGGGGCTATTATCTTAATCATGTTCCTTACTGGAGTTTGAGTATCTATGAATCGAAAAAACATATTTAAACCAATTTTAGTATTATTCTTTGGTCTTATTTTATCAAGCTGTAATAAAGCATTGCCTCCTGGTGAATATGATTCAAATGAGGTAGGTAAGATTAAAAAAGTAATTCCAGGAACAATTATTTCCAAACGCCCTGTGAATTTGCATCGAACAATGAGCAATGTAACTAATAACACAAACAATAGTTTTGAGGACAATGGCTATAACCAATCACGTGGTGTTGAATATGTCATTAAATTAAATTCAGGAGGAATTATTTCTGTAGTACAAGCAGAAGATCTCAAGCTGAAAACAAAGCAAAAAATACTTGTAATTTATGGAAAACATACTCGAGTTGTTGCAGATAATGGTAGTGAGGCCTTTTAAATCTAAACTATAGGTGTAGCCTGGGTGAAGCGTAGTGGAATCCGGGCTACTATAACTATAATACTACTGTGAGAACATGGTCTTATATGTTCAGGAAGATCATCACAGACCAATACCAACAACAGCCAACCACATTAATGCGCCATAATACGCACTCACAATAAAGGCTTTAAAGCAATCTTGAGGTATTCTTTTATTAATCAGCTTTTGTTGGTAAATCAAGACAATACCCGCTATAAACCAAAAAATATAAAACGATAAATTTATTTGATTTATGAATGCCCAATATAACCACAAACTATGAAATAAACCTTGTAACAAACCAATAATCACCCGATCATAACTAGCAAAATAAATTGCAGTCGATTTCACCCCAATTCGTAAATCATCCGCTTTATCAGCCATGGCATACATGGTGTCATAAGTAATAATCCAGGAAAAATTTATTAAAAACAACAAGAAACATTCACTATTTAAAAATCGATCTGAGGCAACATAAGCCATAGGTATTCCCATAGAAAATGCTAAACCAAGAACAAATTGGGGTGCATTGAGAAAGCGTTTACAAAAGGGATATAACAGAGAAATAAATAGTGCGATTAATCCAAGAAAAAAACAATTTCTAGGAAGCTGAATTAATATAAATAATGCAGCTAAAAGTAATGTTATTAATACAAGAAAACTCTCTGGCAAGCTCACTTCACCAGCAGTTAGCGGTCTTAGTTTAGTGCGTGCAACATGTTTATCAATATTTCGATCAGCAATATCATTGATCACACAGCCCGCAGCACGCATCAGTGCAGTACCGCATAAAAAAAAGATTAACAGTCTGAGCGATGGTAGTCCTTTATTTGCCAACCATAAAGCCCATGCCGTTGGGTACCAGAGCAATAGAATTCCCACGGGCTTATCAAAACGCATTAATCGCCAGTATGCATTCCACTTCATGAGTTAATATTCTCAAGTTCAGGTAACATAATTTCAGCCAAAAAAAATGATTCTTTTTGTTGAAATGAAAACTCAGCGAGTCGCACCCAAAGCACACCATTAATTGAGTCCAGATTTTGTTTAACCCAATAATACTCCAAGCATTGTTGATCCACAGGATAGCTTGTCCATCGAACGCGATGCACTCGATCTTCATTAAAAATTAAGTTTTTTATTGATTCGTTTTCTAAGCGTCCAAAAAAAGCAGGATCAAGCTCATAACATCTCTTAGGAATAATACTTCGTGCATACCAATAAACAACATCATGACTTTTCATCATGATTTCACGTTGAAAGACGAGGTTATCTTGGATTTGTAGAAGGTTTCTACCCCACCAGTCTGTATCTCTCCAACATTGGGAAATAAGCTGAATGCGTGATTCCCCTTTAATTTGCAGCAGTTTATCAGTTAATGAAGCGTTATAATTAAGCCATTGTGAAAGTTGTTCCGAACTTTGTGCATTTATTGTGTAAATGGAATGGGTATTAATAGACATGTATGTTAGCTACTTATTACAAAATATATTTCAGGATGATCTTACAAAATTAACGCATCAGCGACAAGTTATTGCTAACTCTTATTCTTCCTAGTCGATTCAAAATAACAACAGTCTGTTCATGGGTATCTAAATTCATTAAAATGAAACGTCCGTTGCTAATCGCTTGTCCAGGATAAGTTGAAAAAGTGATCTTCTTTGATGAACTTACTCCATCCCAATGCAAGTCCCAACGAGGATGACTCCATTGCCATTGATAAATCAATTCCATTTGATTCGTTTTTTTATTTAAAAAATTTAAAACAATACCCTTTGACCAATTCGATGACGCATCTTGAGGAGAAAGATATACAGGATTGCCAAGAATAATAGCCTGCATCTTGGCATATTGTATTGCCGTACGAAGTTCATCAATTATCGTCTTCTGCTCATTTTTTTTCACAAAATAAGTATATGAGCCAATCCCTATTATTGATAAGCCTATAAACACAGACATAGTTATAAGTAACTCAAGTAACGTAAAACCGTTTATTTTCATCAATTAAAATTTATTCCGTTTCTATTTCCTGATTTGCGAGTTACCTAATAAAATACCATAGTTCGATGAATATATTACATACTATAGGAAAATGATTCATCAGACTCTAAATCGACGTAATCATCTTCATAATAAACACCCGAAATCACAGTTTGCATGGGCTCATATTTTCTGCTTAATGAACGAAGCATTTGAGGATCAATATCAGAATGCTTACTCAATAAGCTTAATATGCGTGAACATTGAGAAAAAGATAAATCCCAACGTGAAAAATACTCTTCTTTACACACATTTACATTACTGTTAAGCAAAGCAAGCAATTGACTCATCGCATCATATACTTTCTCACTAGGATTCCTTTTAAGTTCTTTTAACAAATTAATTGCAATATGAAAAACTATGTGTGTTTCATTGCGGATTTTTGCAAAATGGCTCAAACAATCAAAAGGTGCTTTTAACGAAAAAGCGTGACGCGCATAATCAAAAATCTTTTTGTCTGTGCTGTCTTTTAATAAATCTTGCGATAATTTTAAAAACACAGGATATATAGCAAGCAGGATTTTGTGATGGTCTTTTCTAATTGATGAAGATGAATCATGATGTATTTCATTACCAAAAAAAGTCAATTGATTATCATCTTGTTTAGGAGTTTTGGGTGAGTTGGTTTGCGGTGAAAAACTTTTTGAACTGAAATAAAGTCTACGCAACTCCTGCGCTTGTTGCATTAATTCGCATTGATTAGGAGCACTAGACTCTTCAATCAGTCGATACACTTTTTCAAACCAGTTACTATCACCTCGATAACAACAATAGGAAAGTAACTCACCAAGGGAACTAAATGTCGTATACATAAATTCTTCATTTTCATATTCTTCAGAGTCATTTTTATGATAACGGGTATTCAAATAGTTGATTGTCTCTTGATAACCAGAATCAATCATTTGTTTTCTGGTTTCCTCTGCCACGGTAAACGATGATGTAGATACATTATCAACGTTAATTATAATGGATTGACATGCATATTTTCTCAATTTCAAGCGATCTTTTTCCCAACCGCTGGCAGGATCACTAACGCCAGTTAATAATCTATAAATCCAGTTTAATACAACATTCTCTCTATAAACTCGATCCATCACCCGATCGATAGCCTTTCTTTCTGGACCATCATCAAACTTAACGGCTAATACTTTTAGGTTATTACCGTATTCTGATTCGAGTAATGTGGAGTGATCATCAAAAAATGCCTCTGTAGGAAAATTATTTAATATTCCACCATCATTATGTTCTTCACCATCAATAAGGGTTGATCTATAAACAATAGGAAAACTGGCAGATGTTTTAACTGCCTCACTCACTTCAAAATTTGGTGAGCGAAAATAAGAGAAATATCGAGTTTTCCCTTGCCGTTTATTTGTTGCTGTAACTACCAATTCTTTTCCAATCCCACAACCTGGACATTTCTGCCGTATTTCCTCTAAGGTAGCAAACGTAATTTTTCCGTGCGGATATGGAATTTTATATTTAGAAACGATTTGATCTAATTTATAGGCAATAGCATAATCAAGAGCAGTCTTTAAGGAGTGAGCTTCTGAAATTCCATTGATATTTATATCAAAATGAACTAAATGCTCATGTTTAAAATGTTTAAACAGGGCTTCAATCTCGGCCGCTGTATAACCTAAATAACACATTAACGCCATAATGGCTCCTGCGGAGCTACCAGCGAATTTTTCAGGATATATTTTCGCTTCATTTAATGCTTTCCAGACACCAATATGAGCAAAAATTTTTGCACCACCACCACAAAGAACTATATTTTCAATATTAGGTTTTCTTTCACGCACTAAAATCTCATGTGATTTTAAAAACCGAAATATCTCTATTTTTTTTGTTTGATATAGAGGCACTACATGTTTTTCTTTAATTGATTTACTTTTAACTTTTTCTTCACTTATCCAGGGAAATAGCCAATTCCAAATTCGAACATACCAAGGTTTTAATGACATAAAACGCTGCATTCTTCGATAATCATACATTTTATCTAGGCGTTCTTGTGGATCATCTACCTCTATTGATTGAGGATGAGGACTCTTGCATATTGATTCAAAGTTAATATTTTTTATATTAAGCGAGATAAGTTGATCGACCAATTTATCGGTAATAAAAACTCGTTTTGTATTTCCTAAAGGTTCTTGCTGTGAGTCATTAGGATCTTTATATTTTGTCCCTGTTCCCGGAACTAAAAATTGATTAAATCCAATTAATATCCCGTGATTACCATGACACATTTGAATGCCTGTCAATTGATAATGGGATATATTTTTCAGTGATAAATCTAAATCACTTATTTTCCAATGCTCTAGATATTGTCCCTGAAACCAGCTTACTATTCTTCCCCACCAGGTTAAAGCAACCTCTGCTGTAAAGCCGCGATACTCATTTACAGTTACGCCACTTAAAAAGGCTTTAGTTTTTTCTTTTTGATGGGGTTCCAAAAGCCATTGTTTAAACAATGCTCTTTTCTCATCACTTACCCGGGTAAAATCGAACATTATTTGTTCGTTATCAAATAGATAACTACCCAAGGGGATTTTATTATCAGGAGGAAACCCATTAATTTGTAAACGTCCTAAATAGGCCGTCATAATAATTTTTTTTAGTAAATCAAGATTTTGGGCATATGGGTGTGTGTCAGATTCAAGCAGCTGACTTATTACGTGTTGTGGTGTCATCACTTATCCTTAAGTTATGATAATCCATTAACTCATTCAGCAAATAATCGAAGCATTCCCTGCTTTCCATTAATTTATTGCTGAATGGATCTTGCTATACTTATCTCGATTCTTGCTGTTTCCATCACCTTTTGTTCAAACGATAAGATTACGATTAGATTCCTTTATATTTATTATTTTTAACCATCACAAATATAATTAACACAAATTTATCATAAATTAAATAGATAAAATTATTCGAAATTGACGCTCTTATAGTATTAATATGATATGCCTATACCCGGGCTTTCATGATTAGCCTAGTCACATTTTGGAATGTAGCTAGGCTATAAATTGGATTAATTATCTTGAATATTCTTTTAAAATTTCAGCGACAACTAGTTCAGGATTTGCTGCTTGTGTGATTGGACGCCCTACTACCAGATAATCACTACCTTCTTCGATAGCCTGTTTGGGTGTCATTACTCGAGATTGATCATCACTGACGTTATTTGGCAATCTGATACCTGGAGTAACCGTGATAAATTGCTCACCACAAGCTCTTTTAATGGCTTTCACTTCTTGAGCAGAACAGACCACTCCATCTAAACCTGATTCCTTAGTCAAAATTGCTAATTTTTTCACATGGTCAATAACAGGAGTGTTAATCCCAACCGAAGTTAATTCGATTTGATTAAAACTGGTTAAAACAGTTACTGCAATTAAGATTGGTCTACTAGCGCCATAAGAATCAATAGCCTTCCTTGCTGCTTGCATCATATTCATTCCCCCAGAAGCATGGACATTCATCATCCATACACCGAGTTCAGCACCGGCCTTACACGCTTTTGCAACAGTATTAGGAATATCATGAAATTTTAAGTCTAAAAAAACCTTAAATTGTCTTTTGACTAATTGTTTCACAAAACTTGTGCCAAGCAGTGTAAAAAGTTCGCTTCCTACTTTTAAAGCACAACTTTGGGGATCAAGCTTTTCAATCAAACGTAAAGCATCATGCTCATTATCAAAATCCAGTGCTACAATTAATTTGGGCATCATTTATACCATTGCTTCTTGTTCATGAACTTTTAGAGCATTTTTAACTGCTGTAACTATTTTCATTTGCTCTGCTTCTTGCAAATATGGATGCATGGGTAGACTAATAACACGGCTGCTTGCATATTCTGCATGTGGAAAATCACCGATTTTATAACCAAGATAAGCCATTGCTGCTTGCTGATGCAGTGGTACAGGATAGTGCACTGCAGTTGGAATTCCTGATTCTTGCATCGCCTTTTGAAAAGCATCTCGATTAGTGACTTCAATAGTATATTGTGCATAAACACTTGTATTATAACTATGAACAAAAGGTGTTTTTACTAAAGGCGAAAGAATCTGATCATACATTTTGGCGACTCTTTGGCGCATAATAATTTCATCGGGGAACAGTTTTAATTTTTCAATTAAAACAGCGGCCTGAATCGTATCCATTCGTCCATTAATTCCTATACGGTTATGGCAATAACGCGCATTTTGACCATGAATTCTTATTTCAATAAGTTTTTGAGCTAAAATATCATCATTAGTAAAACAGGCCCCAGAATCTCCATATCCACCCAAAGGTTTAGACGGAAAGAAACTAGTACATCCAATCGTTGATAAAGCACAAGAATATTTACCTTTATAAGTTGCGCCAAAACTTTGTGCTGCATCCTCAATTACCGGGATACCATAACGAGCCGCAATCGCATTAATTTCATCATGTTCAGCACATTGACCATACAATCCAACCGGCATTATCGCCTTGGTTTTGCTGGTAATTGCGGCTTCCAACTTATTAGGGTCCAGGTTATAGGTCAGTGGATCAATATCTACAAAAACAGGTTTGGCTTGACAAAGACTAATCACCTCAGCAGTAGCGAAGAAACTGAAAGGAGTAGTTATTATTTCATCTCCTGGCTGAATTTCTAAAGCCATTAATGCCATTAATAAAGCATCTGTTCCACTTGAATTGACAATAGCATGTTTAACTCCTATAAAATCAGCTAATTGCTTTTCAAGCTGCGCAATTTCAGGCCCCATAATATATTGACCATGATCCAAAACGTTTTTAATACTGGCTAAAATTTCGTTTTCTATTATTGAATATTGTCTTTTTAAATCGATAAATTGCATCATAATCTCTAAAAAAATTAATTAATATCCTTCCAATCCATGGACAGGTTTCATTCTTCCCCAGTTTTTGCAGCTGGGACAATGCCAATGAAGATGCTTTCCACCAAAACCACAATGAACACATCTATAAACTGGCTTATTGTCTAAAAATTTACTCGTTATATCATAAAGCATTTGTAACTTGTCACGTACCTTCCCGTGAGCAGATTCAAGATGCCAATAGATTAACTGATTTAAACCTCGAATTGATGGATGTTTGCTTAAATTATCAGCTACGAAATCGATAGCAGCATCCATATTTTTTTGTTGTCTTAAATATTCCGCTATTACAAAAATTACTGAAGCTCTGGGATTTTTCTCTAATGTCTCTTCAAGATACTTGATACACTCATCCATTGTATTTAATTCTTTATGACATACAACTAGAGGTTCGATAATTTCTGTTAAAAAATCTGCATCTTGCTGAGGCACACGTTTTAATGAACGAATAGCATGTTTGTAACGCCCTTCTTTCATTTCAAGGCTTGCATTCATTAAACTGGCTCGAACAGATTCATTATCAACGTTTATGGCTTGTTTAATACAATATGTAGCCCTATCAATCGCATTGCTTTTTAAAGCTTGATTGGCCATTTCACAATAATAATGGGCGGCTTGGTTATGAAAACTTGTTCCTGTAGAAATTTCTAATTTTTTAATAACATCCAAAGCCTTTTCCCATGCTTTTTCTTGTTGATAAATCGCTAGCAATCCATGCAAGCTGCTAGTTTCTTTAGATCCACCTAACTCTACAACCTCCAAAAAAATTCGCTCTGCACGATCGAATAAACCAGCACTCATATAATCTTGGCCTAATGCCATTAACGATTCTTTTCTTTGTAATATACTTAATTGAGGTCTTGCGATTAAATTTTGATGAATGCGTATAGCTCTATCAACCTCACCACGACGTCGAAATAAACTTCCTAACGCAAGATGAGTTTCTACCGTATCACTGTCAACTTCTAATAACTTAATAAATATATCAACAGCTTTATCGGGTTGTTCATTTAAAAGATAATTAAGTCCGACAACATACTCACGAGATAAGCGATTATTAAGAGTAGGATCTTCCTTAGGTTTACTACGATTTGCCATCCACCAACCAGACCATGCAGCAGCAGGCAATAGTAATGGCCATAAATCAATCATTATTACCCTCCTCTCTGCATGTTAAACTTCATAATAATAAAAAAATTAGTGTTGATCTTGCAATGGAATTGATCGTAAGTTTTTAATTTCTTTTTCAGTTAATTTTAATTGGTTTTTAATTTTGTGGTATTCAGCTTTTAAACGCCAATATCGACCAATAAAAAGTATAAAGCCTACTAAAATACCGATACCCAACATAATTGTCATGAGAACAGATATAGGCATTGTTATCGTTTTAAAATATAAATTAACATCCACTGAAGTTGCATTTAAAGCAGCAAAACTAACGCCAATAATGATAAGTACTATATAAATAACTAGCATTAATATGCGCATAAATTCTTCCTTTTTTGTTTACTGGGCAATTCGAAGTGGAACCTGGGAGCGTTCCAGGATAATACTGTAACAAAAACCTGAGCGCCACCTCGTTCACTCTGGTTATAAAATATACAAACAAAAAAGCGTAGAAAAATCTACGCTTTCTTAACTAGTTGACAATAAAGGAATTAATCACTTTCTTTACTTGCCATTTTTTCTTTCAGCAAATCACCTAAGGTTGTTGTTGAAGCACCTTCGGTTCTAGAATATTTCTTGATGGCATCTGCTTCATCTTGAGCATCTTTCGCTTTTACTGAAAGCGTAATTGAACGGTTTTTACGATCAACATTTATGATTTTTGCTTCAATCTCGTCACCTTCTTTGACAAGGGTAGTCGCATCATCAACACGCTCATCAGACAATTCACTTGCACGAATAGTGCCTGTAATATCATCAGACAAAGCTACAGTAACTGTTTTAGGATCTACTGCAACAACTGTACCTTTAACTATGGCGCCTTTAGTATATTCATCAACAAAACTTGCGAAGTTATCGCCTTCAAGTTGTTTAATACCTAAAGAAATTCGCTCACGCTCAGGATCTATAGCAAGAATAACAGCTTCTAACTCTTGTCCTTTCTTAAACTGTTTTACTGCTTCTTCACCAGCAACAGTCCAGGAAATATCAGACAAATGAACCAAACCGTCAATATCTCCATCCAAGCCAATAAATATTCCAAAATCAGTGATTGAACGAATTTTACCACTTACTTTTTGGCCTTTATTGTGGGAGGCGGCAAATTGTTGCCATGGATTACCAACACATTGTTTCATACCTAGAGAAATACGGCGTCTTTCTTCATCAATTTCAAGAACCATAACATCAACTACATCACCCAGAGAAACTACTTTACTTGGATGTACGTTTTTGTTGGTCCAATCCATTTCAGACATATGGACTAAGCCCTCAACACCTTCTTCGATTTCAACAAAGCAACCATAATCAGTAATATTAGTTACTTTACCTTGTAATTTTTTGCCTATTGGATAACGTTCTACCAGGTCAACCCAAGGATCGTTACCTAATTGTTTCATACCTAGAGAAACGCGGTTTCTTTCGCTATCAAAGCTCAATACTTTTACTTTTACGTCTTGGCCAACTGATAATACTTCACTTGGATGTTTTACACGTTTCCATGAAATATCAGTAATATGCAACAAGCCATCTATGCCGCCCAAGTCAATGAATGCACCATAATCGGTAAGGTTTTTAACAATACCATGGAGTTCTTGACCCTCATGTAAGGACTCAAGCAATGCTTGTCTATCAGCACTACTTTCTTCTTCAACAACTGCACGACGTGATACAACGATGTTGTTACGCTTTAAATCCATCTTAATAACTTTGAATTCAAGCTCTTTGCCTTCTAGATAAGAAGGATCTCTTACAGGTCTGACGTCTACTAATGAACCAGGTAAGAAGGCGCGTATAGTACCAATTTCAACAGTAAAGCCTCCTTTAACTTTTCCGGAGATAAGACCAGTAACTGTTTCATTGTTCTCATGCGATTTAGATAATTTACGCCAAGCTTCCTGACGTTTTGCTTTTTCTCTTGAAAGGAGCGTTTCGCCATAGCCATCTTCCACAGAATCCAGTGCTACTTCAACAGTATCACCCAGGCTAACTTCCAAAGCACCATCTTTGTCATAAAATTCTTCTTTAGGTACGATACCTTCAGATTTTAGACCTGCATTTAAAATGACATAGTCACTATCGATACCAATAACTTTGGCATTAATAATGGCACCAGGATAAAATTGAGCGCCGGCAATACTTTGCTCAAACAATTCTTTGAAACTTTCAGACATGTTAATAAACTCTTTAGTAATAAAATGAAAGAATGAGTTCCACTCATCTTTCCCCCAACAAATAATTAAGCACAATACAAACGTTCATTTATTAATTTTAATACAATATTAAACACTTGTACAATGGATAATCTGGTTGTATCAATTTGCACTGCATCATCCGCAGGCTTTAATGGCGCATGCGTACGAGCTGTATCCCTTACATCACGCTTAGCCAATTCTTCTACAACCTGCGCGAGGCTAACATTAATTCCCTTTTCTTTCAACTGTAAATAACGTCTATTTGCTCTTTCTTCTTCGTTAGCATATAAAAAAATCTTCAAAACAGCTTCAGGGAAGACCACGGTCCCCATATCTCGACCATCGGTAACGAGCCCAGGAGATTGGGCAAAATTACGTTGGCGCTCTAGTAAAGCCTGTCTTACCTCCTGAATTGCAGCAATCTGAGAAGCATCCTGCCCACATTGTTCGCTTCGAATTTCCGAGCTGATGTTCATATCATCCAAAATGGCTTGCACTCCATAATCATCAGAAGATTCAAAGCGTAAATTTAGCGAACGGGCTAAAGTGGTTAATTTATCCACATCATTGAAGTCAATCTTGCTTTTTCTAGCTGCATAAGCGAGAACACGATAAATGGCTCCACTATCAAGCATATTCCATTTAAGATGTTTCGCAAGTAATTGGCATAAAGTGCCCTTACCAGTGCCACTTGGACCATCCAGGGTTATAACAGGTACAGTGTCATGGTGCATTATTAATGGTTTCCTCTATTTGTAATTGAAGCTCCTTTGCTGTTTCTACAAACAAAGGAAATGAGGTAGCTACATTGACACAATTTTTAATGGTAACAGGTTCTTTAGCTACAGCCCCAGCGATCGCAAAAGACATGGCGATACGATGATCGCCTCTGCTTTCAACAGTACCTCCTTGTAAGGTCCCTCCTTCTATAACTACTCCATCGTCTAGTGCATTCGCATAAATACCTAATTCTTTTAGACCATCAGCCATAGCAGCAATTCGATCACTTTCTTTAAAGCGTAACTCGCTTGCGCCATGCAGCGTAGTTTGTCCTTGTGCACAAGCTGCGGCAATAAAAATAACAGGGAACTCATCAATTGCAAGCGGTACCATATTGGGATCAATATTAATTCCTTTTAATGGTGCATACTGAACTCGCAAATCAGCAACCCACTCCTCTCCTAATTGTCTCTGATTTAAAAGGGTAATATTAGCCCCCATTTCCAATAAAATATGTAGTATTCCGGTACGTGTTGGATTAATCCCTACTTTACGAATGATAATATCAGAACCTGGAATAATAGTGGCTGCAACAATAAAAAATGCCGCGGATGAAATATCCCCAGGGATATCTATCTCTGTGCCAATACATTCACTATCAGAATTAACAATTAAAGTATTACCTGAACGGTGAACTGGGTAAGAAAAGTTTTTTAGCATAAGCTCTGTATGATCACGACTCACACCTGCTTCTGTAATTCGTGTCTCACCTTCAGCATAGAGGCCTGCCAATAAAATACATGATTTAACCTGAGCACTCGCTTCAGGCATTATATAATGAATTCCTTTAAGTTTTTGGTTTCCTCTGATTGTGATGGGAGGTTTGCCATCTACGGTAGTAATATCAGCCCCCATTTGTGTTAATGGTTTACTGATCCGCATCATAGGTCTTTTTAATAAACTCTCATCCCCTGTTAATTGGCTGTCGAACGATTGGGCAGCTAACAATCCTGCTAACAGGCGTATACTGGTTCCAGAGTTTCCACAATCGATAACCTGTTCAGGTTTTCTTAATCCATACTTGCCAACGCCATATATTACTACTTGCTGTTCATCAGGTCCTTCTATGGTGACTCCCATTGCTTGGAATGCTTTTAAGGTTGCCATGCAATCTTCGCCATCAAGAAATCCATTAATAATCGTAGTTCCTTTAGCTAAAGAACCAAAGATAATAGAACGATGTGAAATCGATTTATCACCAGGTACAGTTATTTCACCTTTTATTGACCGGACAGGTTTACTGATAAAATTAAGTATTCTCACTAACTATTTTCCTTTGCAAATTCAGACATGAACTCTATGAGCGCATCAACTCCGGCCATGGGCATCGCATTATAGAGACTGGCGCGAATGCCACCTATGAGTCGATGTCCCTTTAAACCGTACAAACCGCGTAGCTGGGCTAAATGTAGGAATTCATTCTCTAATTTATCATTCTTAAGTGAAAAACAGACATTAACTATAGAACGAACCTCAGGATCTACATGAGTTGTATAAAAATCGGTGTTATCCAAATATTGATATAATTTAGCTGCCTTTTGACAATTAAGACGGTATATTTCTTCAACTCCGCCTTGAGCTTTTAACCAATCAAACATTTTGTCAGCTAAGTAGCAATTAAATACTGGTGAAGTAGCATAAAGTGAATGATGCTCAGCTTGAATTTTATAATTTAACATTGTTGGCACATGGGGAGTGGGTATTTTTTCTAATAGATCATCCCTAATAATTACTATTGTTAACCCAGCATTCGCTATATTTTTCTGTGCTCCAGCAAAAATCAAACCAAAATTTCTAACATCTACAGGTTCACTAAGCAAAGCGGATGTCATATCAGCGATTAAAGTAATTCCCTTAGTGTTAGGAACATAAGGAAATCGTACTCCATTAACAGTTTCATTTGGAGTGTAATAAACATAAGATGTGTTTTCTTTTATATCCCAATTTTTCGGTTCAGGAATTGTTTTATAGCCATTTTGTTCATCACTGGCAATACAATAGGCCTTTTTTAAGTGTTGTGCTTCCAATAAAGCCATATGCGACCATACTCCAGTGACCAGATAGCCCGCCCGCTCCTCTGGACTTAAGAGATTCATTGGAATCATGGCAAATTGAGTACGGGCAGCTCCTCCCATAAATAACACATGATAATTTGAAGGTATAAAGAGCAATTCTCTTAAAGACTGCTCTGCATGATTTAAAAGAGCTGAAAACTCCGGGCTACGATGTCCAACCTCAAGAACAGAAACGCCAAGATTTTGCCAATCAAGAAGCTCTTCTTGAGCTTCCTTAAGAATAGCCTCAGGAAGCATTGAAGGCCCTGCACCAAAATTATAGACTCTAGTTGTCATCGCCATTTTCTTCAATTTCAGTTTCTTCATTGGACTCGTTAGATTCCTCGCCTAAATCTTCAATTTTTTGCATGCCCACTACTTTTTCACCTGGGCTAACATTAATCAATCGAACACCTTGCGTATTTCGACCAATTACGGACAATTCATCAACCTTAAATCGTACCAACGTACCTTTATCTGTAATTAACATTGCCTCATCTGCATCAGTAACTTGTACTGAACGCACAACTTTACCATTACGCTCACTTACCTGAATGGATATTACACCTTGTCCACCGCGACCAGAAACCCGATACTCTTCGATTGATGTGCGCTTTCCATATCCATTTTCTGTTGCAGTCAAAATAGTACCATCTGGATGAGCTACAACTAAGGATATTACTGCTTGCCCCTCTTCGATGCGAATACCTCGTACGCCACGGGCGGTACGCCCCATAGGACGAACTTTATTTTCATCAAACCGCACCACTTTACCTGCATCAGTGAATAGCATGATATCCTTACTACCATCGGTAATATCAACACCAACCAAACTGTCATCTTCATCCAGGTCTACAGCAATAATTCCATTAGATCTCGGTCTACTAAATGCATTTAAAGGTACTTTTTTAACCGTTCCTTTTTTAGTAGCCATAAAGACATAGTAACCTTCCTGATACTCCCGGACCGGTAGCATGGCATTAATTTCTTCGCCGTCAGCAAGTGGTAAAATATTAATAATCGGTCGACCACGAGAAATACGACTGGCTAAAGGAAGTTGATATGCTTTTAACCAATAAAGTTTTCCGAGATTAGAGAAGCAAAGCAATGTGTCATGCGTGCTAGCTATAACTAACCGAGAAACAAAATCCTCATCTTTAACATTTGTTGCGGATTTACCCTTACCACCTCGACGTTGAGCCTGGTATGCACTTAGCGGTTGGTATTTTACATAGCCTTGATGCGACAGGGTTACCACTACATTTTCTTCAGTAATTAAGTCTTCGATTGTCAAATCTTCTTGTGATGCAGTGATTTCAGTACGACGTTCGTCGCCAAACTGAGTTTTTATCTCAATGAACTCATCACGAATCACCTGCATGAGTCGTTCCGGAGATGCCAATATCTCCATTAACTCACGAATCAATTGCAATAATTCCTCAAACTCGCCAAGAATTTTATCTTGTTCCAAAGCTGTTAAGCGATGGAGTCTTAATTCAAGAATAGCCTGAGCCTGAGCTTCTGATAGCTTATAGCCATCAGTCCCTAATCCAAACTCAGCGGTCAAATCATCAGGCCGAGAAGCATCAGAACCAGCTCTTTCCAACATCGTTTTAACCATGCCTGGTTGCCATAGCTTGGCAAGCAATGCTTCTTTAGCGTGTTGAGGGGTTGGTGACTTTTTAATCAAGTCAATCATTTCATCAATATTGGCTAAAGCAATCCCCAAGCCTTCTAATAAATGAGCGCGAGCACGAGCTTTTTTCAGATCAAATAAGGTTCTTCTGGTTACAACTTCACGACGGTGTTTAATGAAATATTCAAGAATTTGTTTCAAGTTCAATGTACGTGGCTGTCCATCAACCAAGGCAACCATATTAATTCCAAACACATTTTGCATTTGAGTATGAGCGTACAAATTATTTAAGATGACATCAGCTACTTCATTACGTTTAAGCTCGATAACGACTCGCATGCCTTGCTTATCAGACTCATCCCTAAGACCAGAAATTCCTTCAATTTTTTTATCGCGCACCAACTCAGCAATACGCTCAACCAGTCGAGCTTTATTTACTTGATAAGGAAGCTCCGTAATAATAATAGATTGTCGTCCTGTATCTTCATCCGTTTCAATTTCTGTTCGGGCACGAATAATTGCGCGCCCTTTTCCTGTACGATAACCTTGAATAATTCCAGCTCGGCCATTGATAATGGCTGCTGTTGGAAAGTCTGGACCAGGAATAATTTCCATAATGTCGTCCAAACTTAACTCAGGATCATCAACAAGAGCAATGCAGGCATTAATAACTTCTGTAAGGTTGTGAGGTGGAATATTCGTCGCCATACCTACAGCAATACCTGAAGAACCATTAACTAATAAATTGGGTACTCGTGAAGGTAAAACTACAGGAGCAAATTCGGTCTCATCATAGTTAGGGCTAAAGTCAACGGTCTCTTTCTCAAGATCCGCTAATAAAGCATGGGCTACCTTAGACATTCTTACTTCGGTATATCGCATTGCCGCCGGTGCGTCGCCATCTACAGAACCGAAGTTACCCTGACCATCTACCAAAAGATAACGCATCGAAAAAGGTTGAGCCATACGAACTATGGTGTCATAAACTGCTGTATCGCCATGTGGATGATATTTACCGATCACATCCCCTACGACACGTGCAGATTTCTTATAGGGTTTATTCCAGTCATTGCCTAATTCACTCATTGCGAAAAGTACGCGTCGATGAACCGGTTTCAGTCCATCGCGAACGTCAGGCAAGGCTCTGCCTACGATAACACTCATCGCATAATCTAGGTAGGATTGTTTTAACTCATCTTCGATATTAACTGGCAAGATTTCTTTAGCTAGATAAACCATAGTTTGGACGTATCCTTGACGATAAATTTTAATGATAAAGGATACCATACAGACGGATTTAATTAAATCATCTACATTAAAATGTACCCCAAGTACTGCACAACAAGCAGTATTTTTCTGGGACAAGTGATAAAATACACACTAAATTTGGATTCTCGGCATAACAAAGATAAATTTGTTGGTTTATACTGTTATTCTTTGAAATTCTAAACCATAATAAAATTGACTGTAAGTGCTCATTTTGTATATAGTGCCGGCACAAACAAATGAATCCTTTTATCAGGAGAAGCAATGACAAAAAAAACAGCTAAACTTAGCATTGAAGGCCAAGAGCCACTGGAATTACCTGTATATACACCTACGTTAGGGAATGATGTGATTGATATCACACAACTAGGTGCGCGTGGCGTTTTTACCTTTGATCAAGGTTTTTTATCAACTGCCTCCTGTGAATCTAAAATCACCTATATAGATGGTGATAAAGGGATATTACTTTATCGAGGCTATCCAATCGAACAATTAGCTGAAAAAAAAGATTTTCTTGATGTAAGTTATCTTTTGCTCAATGGCGAACTTCCTAACGCCGAAGAGAAGAAAAAATTTGTTAATTTAATTAACAACCACACTATGGTACATCAACAAATGTATCAATTTTTAAATGGTTTCCGTCGTGACGCACATCCTATGGCAATTATGGTAGGAATGGTTGGTGCTTTATCTGCGTTTTATCATGACACCATGGATTTAAATAATGCGGAAGATCGCTTTATTTCTGCAATACGCATGGTTGCAAAAATGCCGACCTTCGCGGCAATGAGTTATAAATACTCAATAGGACTACCCTATATCTATCCGCAAAATAAAATGTCTTATGCCGAAAACTTCTTACATATGATGTTTAGCGTTCCCACAGAAGAATCAACTCCAGATCCAGTTCTGGTTCGCGCAATGGATACTATCTTTATTTTACATGCGGATCATGAACAAAATGCTTCTACATCGACTGTTCGCCTTGCTGGATCAACAGGAGCGAATCCTTTTGCATGTATTTCTGCAGGAATCGGTGCATTATGGGGACCTGCTCATGGCGGTGCAAATGAAGCTTGTCTTAATATGCTCAAAGAAATTGGAAGCGTTGATCGCATTCAACATTATATCAAGCGCGCAAAAGATAAAGATGATCCATTCCGATTAATGGGATTCGGTCATCGAGTTTATAAGAGCTACGACCCTAGAGCAAAAGTGATGCGCCAAACCTGCTATGATGTATTGGAAGCGGTAGGTGCAAAAGATGCTCCATTATTCAAGCTTGCTATGGAACTTGAACGTATCGCCCTCGAAGATGATTATTTCATTGAGAAAAAACTTTATCCCAATGTTGACTTCTATTCAGGTCTTACTTTAAGCGCTATAGGAATTCCAACAAATATGTTTACAGTAGTCTTTGCTTTAGCTCGTACTGTTGGTTGGATGAGCCATTGGATGGAAATGGTTGCCACTAAATCACGAATTGGTAGACCACGCCAGCTTTATACTGGTGAAAAGACAAGAAATGTTCCATAAATTTATGGATGTATAACCTGGATTCAGGTTACAACAGTCGTTCCCCCCGAAAGCGGGAACGACTCTCAGTCATTCTATTCGTAAAAATCTCATAACTAATGCATGTTTACTTTTTTATTTTTTGTAAAGCCCGAGCCCAACCACGATAGTCCCGCTCTACTTGCTCCAAAGACCTTTGTGGTTTAAATGCTTGCTCTACATCCCAAATTTCATGCAGCTCATCCAGCGAATTAAAAATTCCGTAACCCAAAGCCGCTAATATTGCTGCACCCTTTGCAGTTGTTTCGATATCTTTGGGTTTTTGTATCTCTAATTGACATTGATCTGCTAAAAATTGTAAAAACCAACTATTGACCGCCATGCCACCGTCAACTCGCAATAGCGATAAATCCAATTGGCTATCCTCTCTCATACAAAAACATACTTCACGAGTTTGATAACAAACACCTTCTAATGCGGCGCGGGCAAAATGGGCCCTATTAGTGGATAAATTCAAACCGACCATAGATGCTCCTGGTGATGATAACCAATGTGGTGCACCTAAACCTGTAAATGCTGAAACTAAATAAACCCCTTCATTGCCCGTCAATGAGCTGGCTAAGATCTCAGTTTCATCATAGCTTATTATTAACTTCATTGAATCACGTAGCCATTTTACAGTAGTACCTGCATGATAAATACTACCCTCTAACCCGTATACTGTTTGTCCTTGAATCTTATAAGCAATTGTTGTTAAAAGTTTATGCTGTGATAATACTGGCTTATTACCTGTATTAAGTAATAAAAATGCACCCGTTCCAAAAGTAGCTTTTACCATTCCCATTTTAAAACAGCCTTGGCCAATTAAAGCGGCTTGCTGATCACCTGCAACTCCCGTAATCGGTAACTCAATACCAAGCCACTGTTTATCAATCAGCCCAAAGCGACTATCACTCGCGCAAACCTTAGGTAATACAGACTCGGGTATTTTAAAATAATCGAGTAAATCTAAATCCCATTGTTCTTTTTTGATGTTAAACAGCATCGTTCTCGATGCATTTGTCACATCGGTTAAATGCAAATGCTCTGTAGTTAAACGCCAAATAAGAAAGCTATCAATGGTACCAAACGCTAAGTCACCTTTATTCACCAGCTTCTTAGCTTCTGCATTATTTTCTAAAAGCCATTTTAATTTGGTTGCAGAAAAATAGGGATCTGCAATTAAACCGGTTTTCTCTTGTATCATAGATTCATCAATTGCCAAGGTTTGGCAATATTCTGCTGTTCTGCGATCTTGCCATACAATAGCTGGAGCAACACATTTGCCTGTTTTTTTATCCCAGATTACTGTAGTTTCCCTTTGGTTTGTCAAACCACAACATACTATTTGATCTGTTGGAACTTTAGCTATCACATCACGCATGGCAGTTAAGGTTTTTCGCCATATTTCTTCTGGGTCATGCTCTACCCAACCTGTTTGAGGATAATATTGAGTGAGCGGATATTGACTACTAGCAACTAAGTCTCCCGATACATTATATATCATGGCACGAGTACTGCTCGTTCCTTGATCAATTGCAAGTAAATAATTCATTGTTGCAGAGTTCCTTGTCCCAACTATTATGTGTATATTGATAAGTGTATACCTTTTTTCTGGAGACCAAAATATGAATTCGGTTTTTGATGTTGCAATTATTGGCGGCGGCATCAATGGCTGTGGCTGTGCTGCAGATGCAGCATTAAGAGGATTATCTGTGGTGCTCTTGGAACAGGATGATTTAGCTTCTAAAACATCCTCAAGCAGTACCAAGCTTATTCATGGCGGATTAAGATATTTAGAAAATTATGAATTTAGCCTGGTTAGAAAAGCAATAACTGAACGACAAAGACTTTTAGACCTGGCACCACATTTAGTACATCCGCAAGCACTCGTTCTCCCCTATGAAAAACACATGCGTTCTCCTTGGTTTTTGCGTTTGGGTTTATTCATTTATGATCATTTAAGTGGAAAAAATCGTTTACCTAAATGCAAAATGATTTATAGGAAAAGTAAAAAGGATTATTTTGACTCCCTCATCGATGAACTGAATATAGGTTTTCTATTTTATGATGCAGTTACTGATGATGCTCGCTTAACCATTGTTAATGCACTCCAAGCCAAAAATCATGGGGCAAGCATACGAACTCACTCAACAGTAATTCATACAGAAGTAGTCAATAATTTGTGGCAATTAACTATACAGCCTAAATCTGGTTCAAATTATATGCTTTATGCTAAATCAGTAATTAATGCAGCAGGACCATGGGTTAAATCAGTCGAAGAACTTACTAAAATTCCAGATCGGCAAAAAGTCAGTTTAATTAAAGGAAGTCATATTATCGTACCCCAAATCTATGAAGGGAATCACGCCTATTTATTACAACATCAAGACAAACGTATCATCTTTGTTATTCCTTATCATGGGTTTAGTATGATAGGCACAACTGATATCCCATTAACTGATAATCCTGATGATGCGAGTATTAGCAATCAAGAAATTCATTATTTAATTGATTTAGTTAATTCATATTTTAAATGCAAGATATCCCAAGAGGATATTATTTACACTTGGAGTGGCGTCCGCGCTTTACTTGCTGATGAGAATAAGGAAGCCAGGGCTTTAAGTCGCGACTATTCATATGTAGTCCACCATAAACCGGCTCCAATCGTTACAATCTATGGAGGAAAAATTACCACCTACCGCCAATTGGCAGAAGAAGTCATAAACCAGCTTAATCAAACTTTTCCAAAGATTAGTCCATCGATTACGGCATCAACTCCTCTGCCTGGAGCAATTTTTGAAGGAATGAATTTTGAGCAGTATATGCATTATGCTAAAAAGAAATATGGATGGATGGATCCAAACTTACTGAACCGTTATTTATATACTTATGGAAGTCGCATGGAGCTATTTCTTGCCACCTGTAATAATCAGGAATCCTTAGGGAAAAAATACTGCACTCACCTATATCAAGTTGAAGTAGACTATTTGATTTTAGAGGAGTGGGCACAAAATTGTGACGATATACTCAAACGACGAACCAAACTCGACTTAATCATTGATGAACGAGGCAGGAAGGAACTCGCAAATTACTTATCACGAGTTACTTCGTTTCCTTCTGTTGAAGTTCCTCTTTTATTGCACTAACATCAACTGCTAGTGCTTGCTCAACCAATTCTTTTAAGGTAGAAGCTGGCATACTGCCAGCATTCGAGTAAATGACAATCCCTTCTTTGAATACCATCAGATGAGGGATTGAGCGTATTTCAAAAAAATCAGACAATTGTTGTTCTGCTTCAATATTAACTTTAGCAAATTTTATATTAGGGAACTGCTCAGCTACCTGCTCATAAACCTTAGAAAATTGTTTACATGGCGCGCACCAGTCAGCCCAAAAATCAATGAATACAATGCTATTATCATCAATTAAAGATTGGAATTCTGCACTGGATACATTGAGGCTGGTCATATTGCTTCCTTAATTTCAATTGAGTTAACAATTTTTTGAAAAACGTCATCTACATCACCAGTACCACAAATACTATGAAACTCAGGAGCGCTTTGATCACCACTCTCAGCCCATGACTTATAGTAATTAACTAAAGGTGCCGTTTGACTGCGATAAACTTCGAGACGTTTTCTTACCGTTTCTTCTTTATCATCTTCACGTTGAATTAAAGCGTCACCAGTAATATCGTCTATCCCCTCACGTTTGGGAGGATGGTTTTGGATATGATAAACACGACCTGAAGGCTGATGGATTCGTCTCCCACTGATTCGTTTGATAATTTCCTCATCATCCACAGCAATTTCAATCACATGATCTAAATAAATTCCTGCTTGTTTTAGAGCATCTGCCTGCACAATTGTTCTGGGGAAACCATCAAAAAGAAACCCTTTCGCACAATCACTCTTTTTTAAACGCTCTTTAACTAATCCAATAATAATCTCATCGGATACTAGACCACCTGTTTCCATAATTTTTTTAGCACTTAGCCCTAAGGGAGTTCCCTGTGCAATAGCTGCACGCAGCATATCACCAGTGGAGATTTGCGGAATTTGATAACGTTCAATCAAACGCAAAGCCTGGGTTCCTTTTCCAGCGCCCGGCCCACCCAAAAGCATTAATCGCATTAAAAACTCCTTAGTGATCTATATCAGTTTTGATTACTGATATATTATTACTTATTAAACTATATAAATTCAAATGCAACCCCAAATCTAATTCATTAATCCAGGGTTACCACCTTTTAAAACACTAAAACCAAGATATTGATTTTAATGATCTTTTACACGAATTCAGCTGCATTGCATAAAGTTGCGAACGTGCTTTTACTTTACGTGCAACAGGCATTAACCATGATTTTCTCAAATAAGTTCTACGCTGATAACCACCTATACCTTCATGATAGGCCAAATAAAGCGCATAAGCATCTGTTCGAGGAATTCTTGCTTTTTTATAAGCTTCATTTGCATACCAACCAATAAAATCGACACCATCAGCAAAGTTATCACGTGAAGCAAACCAACCACCACAATTTTGTTTATAATGACTCCATGTTCCATGTAATGCTTGGGTGTACCCATAAGCTGACGAAGGTCTTTTCCAGGGAATGATACAAAAAAGCTTCTTACGTGGTGGCCGAGCTCGAGCATTAAATTTTGATTCTTGATGAATAATAGCCATTTGTACAGGAATGGGAACCAGCCATCGGCGCTCAACATCCTTAGCATCTCGATACCACTTGGGATGCTGCTTAAATATACTACACAGATTGTTTATATCTGCAGGGGGATGACTAACACAAGCAGTAAGAAAAAAAGTAAACAACAAAACAACTATACGTAATTTCTTAAAAATTTGTAATAAAGCGTCCATGAGCGACCAAACAATAAAAAGATCATTTTAACAAATTTGATAACTACAATCTACGCTTGCATGAGGAACTCAAGATATGCTTTTGTATCTAAAAATAAACTACTACTTCCCTGCTTTACCCCATGTTAAGATATAGCTTAATCAAAATAAGTTAAGCTGAACCAATGACCATTCTTGTATTTGATATAGAAACAATTCCCGATGTTGAAGCTGGCCGTAATTTATATGACTTACATGGGCTATCAGATAAGGACACGGCTGAAGCAATGTTTGCATTACGTCGAGCTAAGGTAGGTAACGATTTCTTACCTCATTATTTACAAAAAATTTGCGCTATTTCTTTAGTTATGAGTCATGGCTCACAAATAAAAGTTTGGTCTTTAGGCGATGAATCATCTGATGAAAAAGAATTAATAACCCGATTTTTTTCTGGAATTGACAAACATACCCCAACTTTAGTCAGTTGGAATGGTAGTGGCTTTGATTTGCCTGTGCTACATTATCGCGCCTTGCTACACGGAATTACAGCACCTACCTATTGGGAAATCGGTGAAAATCAACAGAATTTTCGTTGGAACAATTATTTAAGTCGATTTCATTACCGACATATTGATCTCATGGATGTTATTGCAGGATATCAAAATAAAGCTTTTGCTCCCCTGGATGAAATCTCTAGCATGCTCGGATTCCCTGGGAAAATGGGGATGAGTGGTTCTAAAGTATGGGAACAATATTCATTAGGTCAACTAAAAAGTATTCGTGATTATTGTGAAACAGATGTACTCAATACTTACTGTGTTTTTTTACGATTTGAACTAATGCGCGGCGTGCTTCAAAATGATGAATATAACCATGCACTGGAATTACTCAAAATATATTTAAAATCCGAGCAAGAAAAAAAACACCTACAAGAATTTTTAAACAACATGGCATAAAACAGTCGTAAGCAGATGTTTTCGCTTGGGGACAGTGCAGCGAAACCCGGGATATGAGAGATATTTTATTCCCGGGTTCTGCTGTACTGTCCCACGGCCACCTTGTTTTTTAAAAAGGCCGATGACCGTCAAAAGTAGATTCCAAGCGATCTGCTTCAATAATATTCAATGCATCTTTATATTCTTTACTTTGCAAATGCTCCAAAGTCTTTGCAAAACGCTCTATCCCTAAGTTTCGATACTCATCCATACTTACAGATTTTGCATCATTTGCTAATTGGGTCCATGACCAAAGAGTAATCCACCACTCTACAACAGGTTTATAAGCGGTATACCATGCCCATATTGAATCTGAAGGTTTTTCTTTCCCGAAATAGGCACTTAAATAAGCTAATTCTTGTTCTTTGCTGAGTTTCGCTTCTATAGCAAAATAAGCAAGGTCCCACATAAAATCGTTATTGCTTGAGTATTCCCAATCAATTTGATAGAACCTTTCTTGCTCCTTTGCTCCCTCAACTGCCCTCATATAGTTTAAAGGCGTCGAATCATTATGACATGGGCACATTTCAATTTTATAAGAAGAGAATAATTTCTTTAAATAAGACATTTGTTCTATTACAAACTCAACTTTTTCAGGAAAAGCAAAATTTTTAATTTTTAATTGTTCGAGCAATTGCTTATTACGCTCGAACACAGCAGTGTCATTGTCAAAGCGTTCTGAGGCATGTAGCTTTTTTGCCATACCAGCTAAGGTTTGTAATATATCATCTCGTTGTAATGTTTCCTTATCTAAATTCTGAACGCCCTCTATGAATTTAGTGAGTTGTAGTCCATCCGGTCCTAAGTACTCTATAGGAACATTAAGTCCTAATATGGATGCCTTATGAGCATTTTTTGCTTCGTCCTTACGCGATACTGAAAACAACGAGACATCTCCTGGAATTCGTAATACCCATCGTGGCGGTTTTTTACTTTCAATAAGAGCCGGATTAATCCCAGGAATTTTTGCGAGCAATTTAGAATAGTCTTGTTCAGTTTGAACCCTATAAACAATATTTGTCATTCCACCTGACATTAATTTTAATCTTAATACATCGAGTCCCACTTCAGAAAGCAGTGGAATGCGATGAATTGTTGGCAATAAACTCATGTATTTTTGAGTTAAATCCACCATTTTTTTCCATTTATGATTTACCAATGACGCCTTGAACTGCGATGCTGGATCAAGTAGACTTAGGATGTAAATCATTAAATGTTCATTAATTCTAGGTTTGCCACTATCTTCGCCAAAAAAATGCCATTTCATTAAGATTGTTTCGCGAAATTGAACATCAAGCGAGTATATAAAATTTAGACACAGATTTACAAGACAGCACACTTAAAGAAAAAATTAAACAACAAGGGCTCTTGCTATGACTGAACCCCTTATTCCTATAACAAAAAAACAGGCGCTTATATTTACCTGCTTTTTTGTCATGTATGAGTTTCTAACTTATATAGCAAACGACATGATCATGCCTGGCATGGTTCAGGTTGTTCGTTCATTTCATGCGCCAGAATCTGCTGTAGCTACCTCTTTGAGCGTTTATATTCTCGGAGGCGCAAGTTTGCAAATTCTCTTGGGACCCATATCCGATAGTTATGGGCGCAGGCCAATGATGATACTTGGAGCATTTCTATTTTTTATTTTTACTTTATTTATTGCTTGCTCCAATTCGATGAGTCAGTTTTTGATCGCACGCTTTTTTCAAGGTATGGGCTTATGCTTCATTGGGGTAATAGGCTATGCAACCATTCAGGAGATTTTTGAAGAAATGGATGCAATTCGCTTAATAGCCATTATGGCTAATATTGCGATCCTGGCCCCATTACTTGGACCTCTCATTGGAGCGGTTGTTATTCATTATACTTCATGGCGTTACATTTTTGTTGCTATTGCACTAGGCGCCCTTGTTGTATTATGGGGGTTATGGCGATATATGCCTGAACCGATTGGCCAAATAAAGAGAAATGGGGAGTTAACGCCAAAAACTAAATTCTCAGCAAATAAGGTACTTCAGAACTATAAAGACCTGTTTACTAATAGAGCATTTTGTTTTGGAACTTTAGCAGCAGGTACAGTTGGTATTCCTTGTATTGCCTGGATTGCATTAGCACCTATAATTTTTATTGTGGAGGCAAAACTTACAGTAATTCAATATGGACTTTGGCAACTGCCAGTATTTGGTGCAACCATTTTGGGCAATTGGTTTTTACACAAATTAACCTATAAGTATCAAATTAAACAAATAGTTTTTCTAGGTTGTATTATTCTGGTTGTTGGAGCAGTTTTAACCTCTTTGCTTCCCTATCTGTTTGGTAATGCCTATTATTATTTGCTTCCTGGAACAATTATTTATTTTTTTGCACTGAGTGTAATTAATGCGCCTTTAAACAGATACTGCCTCTTTGTGACCCCGGTAAGCAAAGGCACTGCCTCTGCACTAGTTAGTCTATGTGTTATGGTTGTTGGCGCGATAGGAACAGAAGTAGCTAATTTATTTTATAAGCAGCATAATAACCTTCATTTTGGTCTTTATTGTAATGCAATTGAGTTAATCTTTCTGGTATTTATAGGTTTAACTTTTTTACTTAAAAATCCGATTGTAGATGAACGTAAACCCGATTTGAGTGTCACAATTTAGCACGTAGCAGAGACACAGCATATTTAGCTATTGTTGTTGACTCCTGAATAGTTTATTGGCCTAAAGATCTTAAGTACCTGCACAACGGTCTTCCATTTAAGCTAAATAGAGTAAGACAAGCTTAATTATGAAGTTAGTTCATAATGGTTTTGTGAATGATGACTCTAACTTGAATTTTTATTAAATTCATATTAAATCTATTAAGTTATATGATGCACTTTATTGCCATCATTTATTCTTAAGGACAAGAAATGCTAAAGAAAATCCAATTATTCTCTTTATTAATAGCAACTGCATTTTTCTCTACTGCTCATGCAGAAACATACAAAGTGGCCGCCAGCAAAGACACAGTAACCCTCGGCCTTTTTGCATTAGATAAAACACCTGTAGTTAAAGTTCACTCTGGAGATTCTGTGTCTTTAGAAACTTGGAATAGTTGCTTGCATGAAATGGTCTTTAATAAAACAACCCCAGCTGAAATTGCAAAATTCTATGCAAAACATGATATTCAAAAAAGACGAGGTATGCATAGCTTAACAGGCCCTGTTTACATTGAAGAAGCAGAGCCCGGGGATGTACTCGAGATTCGAGTATTAGATATCAAATTAAATGATTTTGGATATAACTTTTTAAGCCCAACACAAGGAATTTTATCAGAGTTTACTAAACCAAGAATCATGTACTTCAAATATAATAAAGAAAAGACCACCACAGAATTCACCAAAGGTATATGCTTACGCCTAAAACCCTTTCCGGGGGTTATTGCAGTTGCCCCACCTCGAGATTGGCCTGATGGATGGCCTGTGCATTTAGAAACTCATATGGGCCAACCCGTTCCAGGACAATTCAACTCGGTCCCACCAGGCCCTTTTGGAGGAAACCTCGATCAGCCAAGTCTGCAAGCTGGGTCCATTCTATATCTGCCTGTTTTTCAAAAGGGTGCTTTGGTATGGACTGGTGATTCACATGCAATGCAGAGCAATGGAGAGATTGATGTCACAGCACTCGAGACCTCCTACGAAGGAATCACCTTGCAATTTATTGTAAGAAAAGATTTAAGAGCCGAAGGAGTATTTGATAAAACCAAACGGAATGGAAGTAATTTATTCACCTGGCCTATTGTTGAAAATGCTGAGGAATGGATAATAATGGGTTTACATGAAAACTTGTTTGAAGCAATGCAGCTTGCCTCCAAGAATGCAATTGACTTTTTAGTACGCACTCAAGGGTTCTCTCCCCAAGAAAGTTATCAATTTTTAAGCATGGTAGGAGATTTCAATATTCCTGAAGCGGTTAATGTCATTAAAAACGTAGCTGTTCATATTCCTAAAGAAGCCTTCATACACCATGGGAAGACGACCACACTCAGCTCTGAAGGCAAGTTCCCTCTAACAACGCCCAAGATCAATGAAATGGCAACCTGTGAGCCCCAAGAAGGCAAAATTGTTGAATAACCTTTAGGTGAAATAATGAATGAGATCTCAGCTTACTTATGCTTATACTTCATGGCTTCAACTGCCTTAGCTACCTCAATTGTGCTTGATAATAAAACAAATTACCCTGAAAAAAGTAATCCAGGCAAAATTGCAATACAATGGGCTGCATCAGCTGAGGCCATTCAAGAGAACAATAAAACCATCATGAATGGTTCAAAATTGGACTTGAGATCCATGATGACTCTTTCTCAAAAAGGGCAAATCCAGCTCAATATACCTAATCATGCCCATTACTTTAGAGTAGTCGTGTGGTCAACTGGCAAAAAGAAACCTGATTTACTTACAAACTGGGTCGATATTGTTCCTAATAAAACCTATATTTTGAACCAGAACCAACTTGCATCTGCAATACTGCTGTCTGGAGCGGGCTGTTAGTCCGCCATGCTCATTTAAACTTGTGGACTATTTAGGCTGCAAGTTTATAAATTTCTTCCTAGTGGTTATAAAAGAAAAATTATGATCCGATTACTATTTTTTATCTTCTTTATTCTTATAAATTGCATTGATATTGTGAATGCAAAAACCTCAAAGTCCATTTCCACAATATCAGCTAAACCTCAAAATGTAATCAACAACTCCAGTATCAGTTCTAACCCCGCTGCAGTCAATGTAACCACGGGTTCGGGGGCAATGCAACGTTACGTGCAGAAAAAACTAGGTATTGAAAATAATCATGGAATTATGGTTCAAGGTGCCTGGATTGGTGACACGAATAAATTGTTTTCAGGAGGAATACCAGATGCTGATCGTGTAACATCAAACAGCGTGTTTTTATTGGATCTTACGGTAAACACGGAACAATTTAATGGATGGAAAGGAGGATTGTTTAGCGCCCAGTTTTTGCAACAAAACGCTCAAAATACCAATGCCCAAGCAGGTATTATTCAAGGGTATAACTCATTACCCGATGTTTACCCTTTTAATCGGTCCGAGCTATATGCTCTTTGGTATAGACAAGAACTTTTTGATAAAAAAATGTTTGTTCGAATTGGAAAAACTATTACTACGCTCGATTTTAATAATGTAATCAAACCCGCCCCTCTTAGCTCTGATGAGCCTAATATTCCTGCTGTAACGAGCTTAATTTATACTCCGATTTTTATTAATCCAGCTGTAGATGGAGTCATGCCTGGCTATACAAATACTGCATATGGCATTACTACGACTTGGGCTCCAATGGCTCAATGGTATCTTTCATATGGAATATATGATGGTAATTTAGCCAGTGGGAAGCAAACAGGTTTAAGTGGTCCAACCTTCAATGGAAACTATTTTCAGGTAACTGAATCTGGTGGAGCCTGGACTCTAGGTAAGAACCACCGACCAGGTACAGCAGGAATAGGAGTATGGCATCAGACCGGTTTGATTCGTCAACATAATCTATCCGAAAAAGGAGCAACTGGTGCTTATTTATTTGGTTCTCAACGTTTATGGTATCGCCACCCAGGATATGACATCAGTGGCATTTCTGCGTTTTATCAATTGAGTATCAATAATTCCAGTGTTTTACCCATGAAGCGCTCCATTGGCGCTGGCTTCACTCTATTTGGCCTTATTGCAAACCGTGAAGGAGACTCTTTAGGTACAGGATTTTCTCTTGCTTGGCTCAATCACAGAATCTCAAACCGCTCCTCTGAGTTGATGTACCAAATTTATTACCAGGCAAAACTAATGACTAATGTCTACCTTGAACCGGCCCTTTCATACATACCTACCCCAGGCCAGGATGAACATTTACCCTCCGCATTCGCTGGAACAGTTCGTGCTATTGTGCTGGTATAAAATCTATTGCTTGTAATTAAGTATCAATTAGTATAATCATTGCATTTACGGGCACAATTTAATACCGTGAGATCAGGCATTTGACATAAATATTAATCAATGACTAGTATTGTGTTTTAATTAACAAAAAAATCATTTTTGCTTCAACTCATTGCGCAACAATCCAAGTATCAATATGCCAAGGTTCGTTTGGTTATATTTTTAAAAGGGAATAAGAATTATGACTATTGAACTCATACAAACAGGAAAAGAAGATACAAATGATTACGAACAAAGCTTACAAGACTTAGGTTACACTGAGCTAGACAATCATCTTAAAGAAGATGTTATTGCTATCTGGAAGTTTTTTTGCAATGAAGAACTGGTATTCAAAGGCTTGAAAAAATTTGTTACAGCTTATTTTGCATTTACCCAACATGAAACAAAAACTTTACGCCAATTTTTCGATGAATGGGGCAGCAAAAATCATTTTAATAGGCCCGACTCTTTTGAGATTAGTGAAGAATTTAAAACCAGCCCACAGTTCCACTATCCTAAACACACTCCTGTTTTGTATGGTGAGCTGACACCGGACCTGTTTAATAACATTCTACTAAAAAATGGTTATTTATCCGCTGATGCGGGGGCGGGCCCCAAGCATGGTAAATGGGCTCACTCCATTCAGTTTTTTCTTTTAGAAGAGGCACGAAAAGAAGGTATTTTGCAGTTGCATGCTCCAACGGTTTGCCAATTTGTGCAAACAATCTCACAAATTAAAGGTCCTTTTGAAGCATTAAGTTTATGGGACATTCTATTTGACTCTTTTGAGGATCATATTTTTACTCACCCTAATAACATTACTACAATCCTATCCAGTTCCTGGGATACTTCAGAAGCAGCAAAATTTTTAGCCGCAAAGTTAATTGCTTTTGACGAAAAATTTTATCGGATAGCGCGCAATGAAAGCTGCTATGAGGCATATGCTAAGCAAAAATATTTAAGTAGGTTAAATGAAGCACATTTTATTTTTTATAAAGAGAAATGTGCTTTATTATGGTTTACACCAAAAGATCAAAAGGACACACCCACCCCGGACTTATTGATTCCTTTATGTAACCATCAGTTAGGATCGTGAGAACAAACCAACTCATCTTTTTCCTTATTGAAAAGATGAGTTGGAACAATTAGCGTTAATGCTTCTGATGTGCTGGATGAGACTCTTTAAGTAAGAAGGCTGCAATAAGCAAACTAGCTAAAAAGCATATTGGCATTACGATTAAGGCAATTTGGTAACTTGCAACACTATATACATGCGCCCCATTCACAACATGCCATAAGTTAGTATGCTGTAATATGTAACCTACTAATGGCTGGAATATTGCACCACCTATCACTACCGAAAGATTATTAAAACCTGAAGCAGTACCAACCAGATCGGGAGCGTTATTTTCTTTGACCACTGCAAAACTTACCGTTTGACCACCGGCTCCTAAACCCAGCACAAAGAGAATAAAAGGAGTCCATCCATAAGATAACCCAGGCAAATACAATAGGACCAATGTTGCAAATAAACCTAAAACTGCACTAATAATCAGAGCGATTCGTCGACTTTCAATTTTATCACTGAACCATCCTAAAAGAGGACTCCCTACACCTATTCCAATCCAAATCATACTGCATAGTCCTGAAGCAGCAACCACGCTTATTTGGAGTTTTTCTTGTAAATATGGAACACCCCAGAGTGCAGCAAAAACTGCTATGGGAGCCCAGATCGTAAAAGCATAAGAACCTATTATCCAGGTATAACTATGTTTGCATACGGCAAGAAGTCGTTTCCATTCATCACGTAGGTAATGTTCAGGAACTGATTGACTCTTTTGGTGGGGGTAATCTCTGATATACAACCAAAAAAATGCTGCTAAAATAAAGCCAATAATTGAAAGAATGAAACTTGCATTACGCCATCCAACAGCTTGAATTAAATAGGCAAGAGGCATTTCGCCAAAAATAGCACCTACTGAACTCATCAATTGGGCGACCCCTGCCAAAATGGCAAAATAATAAGGAGGAAACCAACGTGATAAAAGGACCAGGACACCAATAAATGAAAATGCCGAGCCAATTCCAATAAGAAACCTTCCAATACACGCCGTAAATACACTGTCTGTTGATGCAAAGAAAGCAGACCCTAGCGCACATAGGATAATTGCAAAAGTCATGAGTTTACGTGGACCATAACGATCATATAACACACCCGCAGGTAATTGTGTTGGAGCATAGGCATAAAAATAAAAAGCAGATATAACGCCAAACCCTTGACCGGTAACCCCAAAAGTTTTCATCATGGATTCAGCCATAACGCTAGGCGCTACTTGCAAAATAAATTCATATAAATAAAAAGATGCGGCAAGGAAGAAAATAAAATAAGCGGCTACAAGATTCGTGCTCGCTCCTTGATGTGTTTTATCTGAATAATGTGCGCTCAATTTAAGGTCACTCCGTTTGAAATTCCACATTTAAGCCTATACGTATTTATTTTGTCAATACGTTCTTGTTACATAAAAGACATATAGAAGATAATATAAGGCAAGTTCTTTGTTTAAACTTGAGTTTTGCTGCATGGCACCTAAGCTTGCTATTCATTTATCTTATTTTGTTACTGGATAGATTGCCCCCAAAATTGCAGGGTGTCGCGAGCCAGTAATAGTACTTAAATCAACTGGAACTCGATTGATCGTTTGAGCAGCAAACCAGGCAAACATCATCGCTTCCAAATAATCGGGACTGATACCTACTTCAGCAATACTCATTACACTGGTCTGAGGCAATAATTGAGCAATCATTTGTAATAAGACAAGATTGTGGGCACCTCCACCACACAAGTACATTTTTTTGACATGTCCTGGTTCGTTTAATACTGTTCCTGCAATTGTTTTAGCCGTAAATGCAAGCAGGGTCTTTTGTATATCTACAGGTCTATATCCTTCTTTTAAATAGCGTTCTAGCCATGATAAAGAAAAATATTCTTTACCTATGCTTTTTGGAGCTGAAGAAATAATGAAAGAATCAGACATTAGTGTTTCTAGAAGAGGTTCAATCACTTCACCCTGCTGTGCCCATGCTCCCTCTGCATCATAAGTTACTCCTTGGTGTCTCATAATCCAAGCATCCATTAAACAATTTCCAGGTCCTATGTCCCAACCTTTAATTGGTTCACTTTCATTAATAAATGTAATATTGGCGATGCCACCTATATTTACTACAGCAATATAGTTATTTACATCTTTAAATAATTGCTGATGATAAAGAGGAGCGAACGGTGCTCCTTGCCCACCTAACACTAAATCACGAGTCCTAAAATCTGCAACAACAGTGATTCCAGTTAATTCAGATATAGTATGGGCACATCCTAACTGTAAGGTATATGGAATATTGCAATTGGTATCATGACACACTGTTTGACCATGACTTCCTATGGCGCAAATTTCATTGGCTGACAATTTTACGTTCTGCAATAATTCATTAACTGCATATGCAAACTCTCTTCCAATCAATGTATTCAGTTGGCAAATAGAAGCCAGACTTAAATCCGCACCAGAAAGCAGCTTATCAATACGTGTTTTCACTTCTTTACTGTATTTTTTAGTGATTCCACAAATTAGTATATTTTTTGATATATCGACAAGCGCGGCATCAATACCATCCATACTTGTTCCAGACATCAAACCTATATACAAAGTCATTAATTAATCCTCACTTCATCACTAAATAATATTAGAACGAGTAGATTGTAACCTGGGCGCAGCGAACCTAGGAAATTTTTAATAGAGCAACCCCTATTCCGCTTCGTTGCACCCAGGCTAAAATTCATCCAAACTAAAAATATCCTACAATCTGAAACAAGTATAAAAGTTATTTGTGGTAATTTCAGCTATCTCATCGTATGACATATTACGAAGGTCTGCTATCGCCTGGGCAACATATTTCACAAGAGCAGGATGATTTTGTTTGCCACGATATGGTACAGGGGCTAAATAAGGCGCATCCGTTTCAATAAGTATTCTATCCAAGGGCACTTTCCGTGCTACCTCTTGAAGTGCAGTTGCGTTTTTAAAGGTAACAATTCCTGAAAAGGAAATATAAAAATTCAAATCCATGGCTTTATGTGCTATATCAAGGCTCTCAGCAAAACAATGCATTACGCCACCAATTTGTTGGGCATGTTCCTCTGCCATTAATGCGATTGTATCTTCTGCCGCTTGCCGGGTATGAATAATCAATGGCTTCGAAGATTTTAAAGCAGCCTTTATATGCTGTCTAAATAGGTTACGCTGTACCTCTTGCGCTTCCTCAGTATGGGTTCGATAATAATCCAAACCTGTTTCACCTATTGCAATACATGCTGGATTCGCGGCTAAATCACATAACATTTGTGACGTAACTGGATATTCCATTTCAGTATTTGGATGGACTCCAACAGAAATACTGATATTAGGGTATTCTGCAGCAAGTTGTTCTAATTTGGGATAGTCATTTAGTTCAACACAAACACATAAAAAATGCTGCACGTCATTTTCTTTTGCTTGCGCTAAGACATTAGCCATATCATTATTAAAATCAGATAAATCAAGAAAATTTAAATGACAATGTGAATCAACTAACATGGAATAACCTCATAAAATATTGATCAATTCAGCATAAGATAATAGGAATTATTTCTTACATTGAATTAATTTACATTGTATCTGTTAACTGAGAAGATTTTAGCATGCCTGCTAGATAGGTCTCTATTTTATTACACAAATAACGGCTATTTTCCCCAATAAATTGCACGCCAACTCCTGGCACTTTATTACCCTGGGCTCCTTTAGGTGTAATCCAAACTATTTTACCATCAACTACATAGAGCTCATCTTCATCCATTAATTTGATCAAGAGCTTAACTATTGAACCAAGCTCATAGTTCGTGTTAGTTCGGATAAATAGCCCACCTCCTTTCACAAAAGGCATATAAGCCATATAAAGCGCTGATTCATTAATAAACGAGCAATTAATCTGTTGTATAGTATCCATCACAGATCTCCTTTAAACATCCTGAATTTCCGATAAAAAATCACAAAATATATTCATCACGTTTTTTATGGGAAAACATTAGATTAGCTATTTAATCCTAGTAATAAATCCTCTAATGCCAAAGTTTGATTTACATTCATATTATGGCTTAATTTTCGTTGTAATGTATTTATTTTATCGATTTGAGAAAAAATCGTTATGGAATCAATTTTAGACATTAAATAATTTAGTTGATAAATAGCTGGTCCCGTAGCTACAGCCCCATTAATTTGCATCACGTGTATTTGCGCATATACTAAATAAAGAAGCCACAGTAATGCACCAAATTCAAACTGACTCCATTGGGCGGCTACCATACTCGGATGTTTCTTTTGTTCCATTACTGCAATTATGCCATCTAAAATAAATTCAGATTGTTTAATAATCAAAGTCTGTTCGGATTCTTCGGGAAAATATTCCGCTAATCGTAGAAAATTAATAAGTAATAAATCATCAGGCGAAGCAAAACGTACTATCTGACATCTACTTAAAACTGTAGGTAATAAAGTGCTTAATTGCTGGGCTAAAAGTAAAAATATGGTTTGCGGAGCAGGCTCTTCCAAAATTTTTAGTAATGAGTTTGCAGCCGCGGTGTTCATTCGTTCGGCAGATTCAATCACAATCAAACGAAATTTGGCTCGTTGGGGAGTTAAATAGGCGTAACTTTGTAATTCTCTGATTTGATCGATTTTAATTGGTCCACCACTTTTTTCTGGTTTAACCCATTTCACATCAGGATGTTCACCACGAGCAACCATTTGACAATCAGTACATTGAAAACAAGGTTGATTTTCTTTCATTTTACAGAAAATTAATTGAGATAATTTTCTGATAAAATCTTTAAAGGCATAATCAAATGATCCAACACATAACAACGACTGAGGCAAACGATGATTTGCCCATGCAAATTGAATCTGATCCCACTGTGATTGATACCTATCCTTTTCATCAAGTGAAGAAAGGTTCTGCAGCTCCTTGATGTGACTCATTGCTGCTGCTCTATAAATTCATTCATTGCATTTTGAATAGCCTGTTGTACTTCGTGTAACGATCGTCGCGCATCAATAGTTACCGTATTAGTACTCATTTCAACATGCTGAATATAGCTTTTATGGACTCGATGAAAGAAATCAATCGATTGCTGCTCAATCCTGTCAACCTCACCCCTAGATTTAACTCGCGCCATTCCTTCTTCAGGGCTTATATCCAAATATAAAGTCAAATCCGGTTTAAATCCCTTCAGAGCAAAAGAAGATAATTGATTAATCACCTCCTGATCTAATCCTCTTCCACCACCTTGATAAGCCATGGTTGATAGTTCAAATCGGTCTGCAATAACCCAAATTCCTTGACGTAATGAAGGCTTAATAACTTCTTCGAGAAGCTGAATTCTGGCTGTATAGAGTAATAGCAATTCGCTTCGATCATCCAAAGTATCCCTATATTCTGGATTTTTAATCAGATCACGTAAAATCTCACCTATTACTGTTCCACCAGGCTCCCGGGTTGTTAGGGTTTTGATATGTTTCTTTTCAAGCAGATCTATAACCGTATTTATTGCAGTGGACTTACCAGCCCCCTCCAACCCTTCAATAACAATTAACTTCCCGGTTGAAAACAACATCAGAAATCCTTCCGTTTATATTGATTAATTGCTTGTTTTTGTTGCTGGTAAGTTTCTGAGAACTGATGAGTTCCATCCCCTTTAGCAACAAAATATAAATAATTAGATAATTGAGGATGGGCTGCAGCATCTAATGATTCTTTGCCAACCATGGCAATAGGTGTTGGAGGCAATCCTCTATAGTGGTATGAGTTATAAGGTGTATCGATTAGTAAATCGTCATGAGATAATTTTCCCGTATATGCAGCCCCTAAACCATAAATGACCGTGGGATCCATCTGTAAAGGCATATTTTTATTTAAACGGTTGAGCATGACACCAGAAATCAGCTTACGCTCTTGTGGAATAGCAGTTTCTTTTTCAATTATTGAGGCTGCTATTAGCAATTCATATGGATTTTTATAGGGCAAGTTAGGTGCTCTATTGACCCAACTCATAGTCAAATAATTAACTAAGTTACGATGGGCATGCTCTAATAAACTTTTACCAGTACTACCACCGCGATATTGATAGGTATCAGCAAGCAATAATCCTTCAGCATTTGGATGATTATCTTTAATAGAATTCCAATCCTCTGGTCGATAATTCAAATAAGCTGCTTTTAGTAAATCTTGGGATATTTTCTGCTGGGTGGTCCCTGCAATAATTGTAAAATTTTGCGTTAAGACATCTCCTGCTACAACTCGATGCACTAACTGCATCGCAGTTTCACCTGGCTGTATTTGATATACACCAGCTTTGAGTTGAGAGGACAATCCTGAAAAACGAATCATCGTTAGAAGCATTTTGTCTGAACGTATTAAATTTTTATCTTTTAATATTTTTACAAATTGTGAGGCCGTAGCAGTTCGGTCAAGAGTGATAATGACCGGAGAACCCTGCATGGGAACAATAGGTTTAGTAATTTGAAAATAGGTAATCAAAAAGAAAATAAAAAAAGACATAAAAAACATTAGAACATAAAGTACCAGTTTTTTATGTCTTGGAAATGTCATTTATACACGCTTGAATAATAAGCTGCCATTTGTTCCACCAAAACCGAGTGAGTTACTCAGAACATAATTAATAGATCGTTTTTGGGGTGTGTAGGGTACATAATTCAAATCACATCCCTCATCTGGATTATCCAAATTAATAGTTGGTGGAGCAATTTGATCTCTAATTGCTAAAATACTAAATATTGCTTCTACAGCACCTGCAGCCCCCAATAAATGACCGGTCATTGATTTTGTAGAACTGACTGCTAAATCATACGCATGTTGTTTAAATATGCGCTTAATCGCTTTTGTTTCATTTAAATCATTAAGATAGGTCGAAGTGCCATGTGCATTGATATAATCAACTTGTTCTGGATCGATACCTGCGTCATGTATGGCTGCTTCCATTGCACGAGCAGCACCATCAGCATCATCATCAGGAGCAGTGATATGATAAGCATCACCAGACATACCAAACCCTACAAGTTCAGCATAAATTTTTGCACCACGAGCTTTGGCATGTTCATACTCTTCTATCACAAGAACACCTGCCCCTTCACCCATAACAAAACCATCTCTATCTTTATCAAAAGGTCTTGATGCTTTTTCAGGTTCATCATTACGTTTAGATAGAGATCGCACAGCAGAAAATCCTGCCAAGCACAGCGGGGTTAAGGTCATTTCAGCCCCACCACATAACATAACATCAGCATCACCATAAGCAATCATTCGTGCAGCTAGACCAATATTATGTGTGCCAGTAGTGCAGGCAGTAACAACAGAAACATTGGGGCCTTTAAGCTTATGTCGAATTGAAATCTGTCCAGCAACCATATTTATGATACCTGCCGGAATAAAAAATGGAGAAACCTTTCGTGGACCACCCGCCATCAGTTTATCCTGGTTATTGGTAATTGTCTGGATGCCACCAATACCCGCACCCACAGCTACACCAATACGATTTGATAGATTTGCGTCAATCTTCAATCCCGAATCAAGCATTGCTTCATCAGCTGCAGCAATACCATATTGGGTAAATAAATCCATTTTACGCGCATCTTTAAGCGCAACGTAGTTCTCAATATTAAAATTCTTAACCTTAGCCCAGATGCGAGAGCTGTATTCGTTGGCATCAAACTCATCTGCCAAAACAACACCACTTACACCAGCTAATATATTTCGCCAAGTTTCTTCTACATTAAGACCGACAGGGGTAACCATACCCATACCAGTAATCACTATACGCCGCTTATTCAATGAAAGCTCCTCGCAAAACACTCCCATTTCTCTCCCACATGCAAGAGGGAGAGAAAGAGATAAAAGCAAATAGTTATGCTTCTTCTTTATTTAAATTAGATTCAATATAATCAATCGCTTCTTGAATCGTGGTAATTTTTTCAGCTTTCTCATCAGGAATTTCTGTTTCAAATTCTTCTTCAAGAGCCATAACCAATTCCACAGTATCTAAAGAATCAGCACCTAAATCATCAACAAATGATGCATCATTCTTTAACTCTTCTTCTTTAACGCCTAGTTGTTCAACAACAATTTTGCGAACACGCTCTTCAACTGTACTCATAACTTGATTTTCCTCTTTCGGTTGATAGAAATTTAAAAAAACTTCGGATTATTTAATATACTACTTCCACTTAATTTTTTTTACTTGGTCAATAAACCTAAATACATTTTTAACCTAATCAATCACTTATATTTTTAGTAATCCCAAACAACCAAAGTTAAATGGAAGTGGTATAGTTTATTCATTTATACAGATAACGCAAGTGCATTTAGTCCATATACATACCGCCATTGACATGAATTGTTTCACCTGTGATATATTTAGCACTGTCTGATGCCAAAAATGCTACTGCTTCAGCTATATCCTTGGGTTCTCCTAGCTTACGCATAGGAATTCTCTTTAACATTTCGTCCTTTACCATGTCAGGTAAAGCAGCGGTCATATCTGTATCAATAAAACCAGGTGCAACAACATTAACAGTAATTCCTCGGCTCCCAACTTCTTGAGCTAAAGACTTACTGAAACCAACAATACCTGCTTTCGCTGCAGTATAATTCACCTGACCAGAATTTCCACTTGAACCCACCACTGATCCAATAGAAATTATACGTCCCCATCGTGCTCTAAACATAGGCTTTATACAAATTTTAGACACTTTGTATATTGAATTCAAATTTGTTTCGATTACTTTATACCACTCTTCATCATCCATACGCAGTAATAAATTATCTGATGTTATCCCGGCATTATTAACTAATATTGACGGAGATTGATTCTCATGAGTCAACTCACCTATAACTTGCTCTATTTGCTCCGAATTTGTAACGTCAAGAACCAATCCTTTTCCAGATAGTTTTTCTTTTTCAAAATAGGCATTAATCGATTGAGCACCTTGTTCTGTAGTAGCTGTACCAAATACAAAAGCACCTTGCTGCGCCAATTTAAGGGCTATAGCCTGACCTATTCCTCGGCTTGCACCTGTAACCAAGGCAATCTTTCCCTCTAGACTCATCATGTATTTCCTCAATAGAAAATGTTTATTTTTTAGGTTGTATCTTTGGACAAACTAGGCAAATTGCTCTTCAACCTGATCCAGACTAATAGTATCGTAAACACTAATAGTATTTAAACTTCTGTCTATTCTTTTAATTAAGCCGCCCAATACTTTTCCTGGTCCGCACTCTAAAACAAGTTCTATTCCATTATTTTTAAAGAGCTGGATTGTTTCAACCCAACGAACAGGGCTATATAATTGTTCTTTTAACTTTTCACGTATGTGCTGAACAGAATGATAAATGCTTAAATCAACGTTACTTACTACATCTGTTTTTGTGTTTTTAAATTCGATTTTAGCCAAATATTCAGCAAAGGATGCTGCTGCTTCAGATAGTAAGGGACAATGACATGGAACACTAACTGGAATTACTTTAGCCAGACGAGCACCAGCCTCCTCAGCTAATTCTAGTATTCGCGTAACGGCTGGAGTATGTCCCGCAACAACAACTTGTCCAATTGCGTTATAATTGGCTGGCGTTACAACCTCATGTTCTTGGCTGGCTTGCTCACATAGAGCTTTTACTTGTTCATCAGTTAAACCCACAATTGCAGCCATAGCCCCCATGCCCAAAGGTATTGCATTTTGCATTAACTGTCCTCGCCGAGCTACTAAACATGCGGCATCAAATAATGACAGTGCGTCAGCGCAAACCAATGCAGCATATTCACCCAGGCTATGGCCAGCCATAAGAATAGGCTTGGCAACACCTTGTTGCATCAATACTCTATATACAGCCACATCAGCAGTAAGCATCGCAACTTGTGTATGCTCTGTTTGATTTAGTTTTTCTTCCGGCCCATGTTGCACAAGTTTCCATAAATCATAACCTACTGCTTCTGATGCCTCTGCAAAAGTTTTTACAATAATAGGATATTGCAACTCAAAATCAGCCAACATACCAACTGATTGTGAACCTTGCCCAGGAAATACAAATGCGGTTTTTACCATTTAAAAATAGCTCCGAACTAAAAATTTAATTCAAAAAGTTGAATCAAGTAAATTATTAATAACGAATTACCATAGCTCCCCAAGTCATTCCACCACCGAAAGACTCAATCAATAACAACTCATCTCTTTTAATCTGATTGGTCCGAATAGAATGATCCAAAGCCAAGGGAATAGATGCAGCCGAAGTATTACCTTGGCTACCGATAGTAACAATCACTTGTGACATAGGAAGGTCAAGCTTTTTAGCAATGGCCTGAATGATACGCATATTTGCTTGATGAGGAATTAACCATTGAATATCAGATTTTTTCAAATGGCTCATCTCTAGAACTTCATCAACAACATCGCCCATAATTTTGACGGCAATTTTAAATACTTCATTACCTCGCATACTAATCGTTGCACGTTGATTATCAAATGTTGCGTTACTAAGATTTAATAATTTTTCAGCATCATAAGAAGCATGTAATACACTTCCCATAATACCTTGTTTATCACTGGCACTTAAAACCACTGCTCCAGCGCCATCGCCAAATAAAACACAGGTTGATCGATCAGTCCAATCTACTGCTCTGGACATGCTTTCACTACCGATGACGAGAACATTTTTTGCTGCACCGGATGTAATATACTGTTTTGCAATATCCATCACGTATACAAAACCACTACATGCTGCACCAACATCAAAAGCAGGAATAGGTCGCTTAATTTTTAAAGCATGTTGAACATAGCAAGCAACTCCAGGAAAAAAATGATCCGGAGTACATGTAGCAACCAATATCAAATCGATTTCATCAGCATTCAAGCCTGAGGAGATTAACGCCTGCTCAGCAGCTTTGGAAGCCATATACGAGGTTGTTTCGTAAGGTTGCGCGACGCTACGGCTGCTGATGCCGGTTCTGGTAACAATCCACTCATCAGTAGTGTCCAACATTGACTCTAGTTCAAGATTGGTAAGTTGTTTTTCAGGAATATAACTTCCGGTACCACGTATTACAGCATTATTCATAACAGCAATCCCTGATTTATAAAATCATTTATTTGGACACGTACTAAATCTACTACGTTATTTTTAGCCTCAAGAACTGCTTGTTCAATAGCATGTTGAAATCCTAATTCATTAGCACCACCATGGCTTTTTACTACAATACCATTTAAACCGAGCATACTTGCGCCATTATAACGAGAAGGATCAAAGCGCTTCTTAAGATGTTTTAATGCTGGACGCGCAATTAACGCAGAAAGTTTGGTATACCAGCTTCTGCTAAATGACTCCATGAGTAAACTTACAAACAACTTGGCAAGACCTTCACTTGCTTTTAAGGCTACATTCCCCACAAAACCATCACAAACAACCAGATCCACATCTCCGGTATAAAAATGATCACCTTCTACATAACCAACATAGTTCATAATCTCGCATTCGGCAAGCATGTGAGCTGTGCGTTTTACTTGATCATTTCCCTTCATTTCTTCCACGCCAATATTCAATAAGGCGATTTTAGGTTTAGGCTTATTCGCTACAGCTTGTACTAATGCAGATCCCATAACAGCAAACTGAAATAAATGTTCTGCACACGAATCAACATTAGCACCCAAATCAATCACCCATGTCCTACCTTTCATAGTTGGTAGCTCGGAAACAATTGCGGGCCTATCGATTCCAGGCAGCGTCTTTAAAACATAACGTGCCGTAGCCATTAAAGCACCAGTATTCCCAGCACTAACACAAGCTTGAGCCATGCCTTCTTTCACCAAATTAATGGCTACACGCATGGAAGAATCTTTTTTATTTCGCAAAGCATGCGAAGGCAACTCATCCATAGTTACTACTTCAGAAGCATGAACTATGGAAAATTGATTTGAAGACGCTACACCCTGTTTTTTTAGAATAGCACTAATCTTGTCATGAACTCCGACAAGAATAAGTTTCAAATCAGGATCATTCTTTGCTGCACGAATACAGGCAGGAATCACAACATTTAAACCATGATCCCCACCCATCGCATCAATTGCAATGGTGATATTTTTCAAGAAAATTACTCTTGTTCGTAAACAGTATCAGTGTCAATTATTTTTCTACCACGATAATAACCATCTGGTGTCATATGATGACGAAGATGAGTTTCACCGGTAGTTTCATCAACAGACAGTGTTGGCTTGGTCAAAGCATCATGCGAACGACGCATATCACGACGTGAGCGTGACTTTTTATTTTGTTGTACAGCCATTGTATTACTCCTAAACAAATTGCATTCATAAAGCGGGAATATTAGTGTTAATTAGATAAAATTTCAATAAAATTCATTTTTTCCCACTAAAATTTGATTAACTTCATTGCTGCAATCATCAATTTTTGGATGAAATTGTGGCGCGTAGAGATGTAATTCATCAATTAGTATATCTTCCAAACTAACCTGCAAATTTTCAGAAACAATACATTCGTAATGTTCTAATATCTGTTCTGCCCTTTCATCATTTCGACATACAGCAATCACAGTAATATTATCATACGGAAAATTAAATTCGTCCAGACAACGCTGGCATTGAATGGGTAACTGCCCCTTAACATGAAGATGAATTAAATAAAAATCTTCTTTAGCTTCAACATGATAAGTAACATCCAACTGACAGGAAGAGGTAATATAATTAGGTAAGCGCTCACTCAGTGTCACCATTTTAGTTTGTTGGCCTTGTTTAACCATTTCTTGTAAGTGCAGCATTATTGTCGTATCCTAAAGAGTTATATTTTTTTAATAATGTCATCAAAATCATAGCTGGGGTGTATCGCAGCGAAACCCCGGCTATGATTTTGAAACATAGAATATTAAGCGGTATCTTAATTTTATGAAAGCTAAAGTTATTGTTGGAATGTCTGGCGGCGTTGACTCATCCGTTGCAGCATGGTTATTGCAAGAAGCAGGTTATCAAGTCGAAGGCTTGTTCATGAAGAACTGGGAACAAGACGATAAAGACGGATTCTGCCCCGCAGCCCAAGACCTTGCAGATGCTCAGGCCGTATGTAATCAATTACATATACCGCTGCATACTGTTAATTTTTCTGAAGAATATTGGCAAAGAGTGTTCACCCATTTTTTAAGTGAGTATGAAAAAGGGAGAACTCCTAATCCTGACGTATTGTGCAATAAAGAAATCAAATTTAATGCTTTCTTAAACCATGCATTAACACTTGGAGCTGACTATATTGCAACAGGCCATTATGCTAAAAATAAAATAGCAGGAGAAGTAGGATTTTTATACAAAGCGAAAGATCGTGATAAAGACCAAACCTATTTCCTTCATGCGGTAGATCCTAAAGCTTTAGCAAAAACCCTATTTCCAATTGGCGATTATACAAAACCAGAAATTAGAGCGTTCGCTAAAAATTTGGGTTTAGTTACTCAAGCAAAAAAAGATTCAACTGGAATTTGTTTTATTGGTGAAAAACGTTTTAAATCTTTTCTAAAAGAGTTCATTCTGGCTAGACCTGGTGAAATCAAAAGCACTGATGGCAAAGTTCTAGGATCACATGATGGATTAATGTTTTACACTTTAGGTCAACGCCAGGGGCTGGGTATTGGTGGTTTACAAAACTCAACCGATGATCCTTGGTATGTGGTCGATAAAGAAGTATCTACTAACACTTTATATGTGGCTCAAGGCAGTCAACATCCCATGCTCTATGCACAAGGACTGATTTGTAGCCCAATTCATTGGTTAGCTGATTGTAAGGATAATTTGCCACTTACCTGTTACGCCAAAACACGATACAGACAAGCAGAACAAGGCTGCATCATTTCACCTCTGAATGATAATCAGCATTATGTGATGTTTTCAAATCCACAAAGAGCAGTTACCCCAGGACAATATGTAGTTTTTTATGATAAAAACCAATGTCTGGGTGGTGCTACAATTGAACAAATTATTCGATAATTGCATTATAATTTATATGATACAACGGGAGTTAAAATGGCTGCTATTGATATATCCCCTACTGCCAGCAACATCCACTTCTCTGTTAGTGCAGCAGATAAAGTGGCAGAGCTAATAAAAGAAGAAGATAATTTAAACTTGAATCTCCGCGTCTCAATTACAGGTGGAGGCTGTTCTGGGTTCCAGTATGGATTTAGTTTTGATGAAGAAATCAACGAAGATGATACTGTAGTTGTTCAGCAATGTTCAGATGGTGTCTCCTCAGTAAAACTTCTAGTTGACTCAATGAGTTATCAATATTTGCATGATGCTGAAATTGATTATGTCCAAGGCATTCAAGGTGAGCAGTTTGTCATTCGTAATCCAAACGCAAAAACTACTTGCGGATGCGGTTCATCATTTAGTATTGATGATGAGGATGATTATTAATTAATAATACTCAGTATCATTTTGGCGTAACGAAGCAAAATATATTTTGCCTCGTTACCTGCGCTTGCAGAATCAGTAAGGTTTAACAACAACCTTAGTTCCTATTTTAATAAAATTTTTGCTTAGCCATTTAGCATCAGCTGGATGTACCCGAATACAGCCATGGCTCGCATTATAATTAGGGACTTCATAAGAACCGTGTACTGCATAATATTTAGTAAAGAACATACAATATGGCATTGGCGAGCCACCGCGTCCTACAGGATAACGACTCGAAACACATCCAGGTCCTCCCTTACTCCATACTGTAAAAACACCACTTGGTGTTTTACATCCCCTATGGATGTCCGGGCAATATTTTTTACCACCAGATCCTTTTCCTATACGCACAACTTTGCCATTTGAATCTATAGCCTTCCATGTCAAGGTATTGGGATTGAAAACAAAGGTGTTTGCTAAAGCAGCGGAAGAACAAAAAAGAAAAGCAAATAGAGGAATAAATAAAAAATAAACTAATGATAATAAAATAGAACTTTGTTTTTCCATAATATTTCCTAATGATTTATCCATCTTCACCTTAATTCTAGTTCATTATTTAATCAATACAAATTATTTTTAAGCAAAGTAGAATTATTTGTTCTACTATTTAATGGAGGGATATTAATAGGTATTCAATCATGAATAAAAATTTGCTTACAGGATTGTACATTTTGTTAGGTAGTACATTTATTTCTTTCACAATAAATGCTGAAGATACATCCAGTAGTACTAGTGCCGGAGATGTCTCTTCCAATAATAATACATCTAATAATCCAATTGATATATCAAAAGACAGTTGGTTAAAATCAGTTACCCCATTATTGCCTGATCTCATCTGCAAAGGATTTGAAAATGATCCTCAGCTAAAAAAGCGGCTTGATGAAATCAAAATGACTTATGAACAATGTGCTGCAAAGATTCCAGATAGCGTCAGTAAATGTCAGCAAGAACTTTATAGTACTATTCCTGATAAAATCAACAGTGATAATGCTGGGATTTGGGGAAAAGCGCTTGGAGAATGTATTGGTAAAGATTTTGCGATAAAATACCTAATTCCCAAAAGCCAATAGAAATTAAAATAAATAAAGAATGATGGATACCTGGTCCTAATTGGACCTAGTATCTGTCAGTTTATTATATTTATCAGTTTTGATCCCAATGATTAACTCCTGATTTCTTACTCAGAAACTCAACAAAAGCTTTATGAAGTTCAAGTTCCTCTGGTTCTGCAGGTAAAACAACAGGATTTTCTAATTGAAGTACAGCAATTTCTTGAGTTTTGACTTTGGCATGAATGGAAGATTCTTCAACTTCTGCAAATAAACTGGTTTGACCGCCAGTCATTGCCAGATAAACATATGCCAGGATCTCCGCATCCAGCAAAGCACCATGAAGTTCACGGTTAAAGTGATCTATGCCGAATCGTTTGCATAAAGCATCTAAACTATTTCGCTGTCCAGGATATTTTTCACGTGCCAAAACTAATGTATCAACAATATTACAATAATCCTCAAGTTTTTTGTTCCATTTAATCAGCTTTAGCTCTGAATTTAAAAATCCAACATCGAAAGGGGCATTATGAATTATTAATTCAGCCCCAACAATAAACTGCCAAAACTCTTCAGCTTTTTCTTCAAATAGTGGTTTGTCTTGCAAAAACTCATCACTTATTCCATGAACACGAAAAGCACCCTCATCAACCTGTCGCTGAGGATTGAGATAAACATGGAAATGTTTCCCAGTTAATTTTCTTTCAACTAACTCCACACAGCCTATCTCGATGACACGATGTCCGTGCTCTGGCCCTATACCAGTAGTTTCTGTATCTAAAATAATCTGACGCATCTTTTACTCGCTTAATTCTTCAATCGCCTGATTTGCCAAAGCATCTACCAAATCATTTTCTACATGACCAGAATGCCCTTTTACCCAATGCCATTTTATTTGGTGACGAGAAGCTAATATATCTAATATTTTCCAAAGATCTGCATTCTTGACAGGCTCCTTTTTGGAGTTTCGCCAACCCTTTATTTTCCAGTTAGGCAGCCACTCAGTCATTCCTTGTCTTAGATATTGCGAATCGGTATACAGATCAACTGAACAGGGGCGCTTTAAGGCTTCCAAGCCTTTAATTGCGGCCATAAGCTCCATGCGATTATTTGTAGTATGCGCTTCCCCACCATATAAGGTTTTTTCTTGTCCTTTATAACGAAGCAAAACACCCCAACCACCCGGCCCTGGGTTTCCTTTACATGCTCCATCGGTATAAATTTCAATAGTCACTTTTATTCCTAATCTTTATTCCATAAATGGAAAAATGGAGTAACAAATTTATCATTTAGGATTTGCTGCTTGATTATAGCAATGTCAGGCGCGAAATATCGATCGGTATCATAAGCGGCTACATGGGAACGAATCTGCTGATAAATTTCTTCTAATAATACTGATGATTTTAATGGTTTATGAAATTCAAATCCCTGTGCCGCCGCTAATAATTCAATAGCTAAAATCGTTGCAGTATTATCATTCATTTCATGTAAACGACGTGCAGCACTGGTTGCCATGGATACATGATCTTCTTGATTTGCGGAAGTTGGAAGACTATCTACTGAGTGTGGGTGAGCTAGTGCTTTATTTTCACTTGCACAGGCAGCTGCCGTAACATGGGCAATCATAAATCCCGAATTTAAACCACTTTCTTTAGTTAAAAATGCAGGTAATCTGCTGAAATTTTTATCAATTAGTAATGCAATACGTCGTTCAGCACTCGCTCCTATCTCAGCTATAGCCAAAGCAAGATTATCAGCCGCCATAGCAACTATTTCCCCGTGGAAATTACCTCCTGAAATTATTTGCTCTTGCTCGCTAAACACAAGCGGATTATCAGAAATCGCATTAACTTCAACCTCTAACGTCTCTCTTACAAATCGTATTTGATGCATTATTGCTCCCATAATTTGGGGTTGGCATCTTAACGAATAAGGATCTTGAACACGAGAGCAATGGCGATGGGCCTCGCGAATCTCGCTTCCAGCTAATAACTCCCTATAATATGCTGCAACATTTCTCTGTGCCTCATGTCCTCGTACTTTTTGAATGCGATCGTCAAATGGCACATCACTACCATTAGCCGCATCAACGGATAAAGCCCCAGCAATAAGTGCCGTTTCAAATAACTTTTCTGTCGTAAATAAAGCATTTAAAGCAATTGCAGTAGAGGTTTGCAGTCCATTAAGCAAAGCAAGACCCTCTTTAGCCTCTAATTCAATTGGTTTTAAACCCGCAATGTTTAATCCTTCAAGTGCGCTGATGACTATTCCTTGATATCGCACATCCCCCACACCCAGTAAAGGTAAAGATAAATGGGCTAAAGGAGCCAAATCGCCAGAAGCACCTACTGATCCTTTTGCTGGAATGCAAGGATATACTTTATGATTAAATAAAGAGATTAATGCTTCAATCAGCTCTAGACGAACTCCGGAATATCCTTGAGCTAGATTATTTATTTTAAGCAATAATATTAAAGCAACAATTTCATCTGATAATAGTTTCCCTGTGCCACAAGCATGAGAAAGTACGATATTTCGTTGCAATTGTTTCAGATTTTCTTCTGAAATTGTCTGATTTGCTAAAGACCCAAAACCAGTATTGATGCCATATACCGTTTTTTTGTCGAGAATTACTTTTTTAACTGTTTGATGTGATGCATGAATCCGCTCAAATGCCTCTTTAGCAAGAACACAAGTTAATTGTTTTGCTAAAATCTCTTTGATTGAATGCAAGTTCAATTCACCTGGTTGAAGAATAAAAGACTCTTGCATTAATTTACCTCCTTAAAAATAGGTTGGGTTTTTGCCCCATCCAGAGTACACAACTCAAACTAAGATCTTTTATTGGGACAAAACCCAACTACGAATCTATTCTAGGATTCCATAGGTAACCAAAGTGAGTTTTCCTTAGCGCATTTTTTTGCAAGCTCATACCCGGCATCTGCATGCCGCATCACTCCGGTTGCAGGATCATTATGAAGTACTCTTGCAAGGCGTTGTGCGGCTTTTTCAGTGCCATCAGCAACAATCACAACACCTGCATGTTGTGAAAATCCCATACCTACTCCACCACCATGATGGATGCTAACCCAGGTAGCACCACTTGCACAATTTAATAACGCATTAAGTAATGGCCAGTCAGAAACGGCATCACTTCCATCCATCATACCCTCAGTTTCGCGATTAGGGCTTGCTACTGAACCTGAGTCCAAATGATCCCGCCCGATTACAATAGGAGCTTTGACGTCACCATTGCGAACCATTTCATTAAAAGCTAAAGCTAAACGGGCTCGGTCTTTTAATCCAACCCAGCATATCCGTGCAGGTAAACCCTGAAATGCAATTTTCTTCTTCGCCATATCCAGCCAATTATGCAGATGTTTATTGTCTGGAATTAATTTTTTAACCATTTCATCGGTGGCATAAATATCTTCAGGATCTCCTGATAAAGCAACCCACCTAAACGGTCCAATACCTTCACAAAATAAAGGTCGAATGTACGCAGGAACAAAACCTTCAAATTTAAAGGCGTCTTTTTCTCCTGCTTCAAAAGCCATTTGCCTTATATTATTGCCATAATCAAAAACAGGAATTCCTCTTTTTTGAAATTCAAGCATTGCATGAACCTGTAGGGCCATGGATTTTTTCGCTGCAGCAACAACCTCTTCAGGTGCAGTCTTACGCATTTTTGTTGCTTGCTCTAATGTCCATCCCGCAGGAAGATATCCGTTTAAAGGATCATGAGCGCTGGTTTGGTCGGTGACTAAGGCGGGAGAAGCTCCTCGTTGAATCAACTGTGGAAAAATTTCAGCAGCATTTCCTAAAACAGCAACTGATAGAGGACTTTTCTTTTGACAGGATTCATTTATCCAGGCTAAAGCTTCATCTAAATCTGTTGTATAACAATCCAAGTATTTTGTATTAATGCGTTTTTCTATTCGTGACATATCACATTCAACGGCTAAAACACTCGCGCCTGCCATCGTACCCGCTAAAGTTTGCGCTCCTCCCATTCCTCCTAAGCCACCAGTTAATATCCAACGTCCTTCCAAACTCCCCTCGTAGTGTTTTTGAGCTGCAGACACAAAAGTTTCATAAGTCCCTTGAACAATACCTTGTGAACCTATATAAATCCAGCTTCCGGCAGTCATCTGGCCATACATCATCAAACCTTTTTTATCTAATTCATTAAAATGTTCCCAAGTAGCCCAGCGCGGAACCAGATTAGAATTAGCAATAAGGACACGAGGAGCATCCTCATGAGTGGTAAAAACACCAACAGGTTTTCCTGATTGAATTAATAGCGTCTGCTGATCATTTAATGTTTTTAGTACTTCTACAATTTTATTAAAGCATTCCCAATTGCGGGCAGCCTTCCCCAAACCACCATAAACGATTAGAGAATCTGGATCTTCTGCTACATTTGGATCAAGATTATTGCACAACATACGAAGTGCTGCTTCAGTAAGCCAACTTTTAGCTTGTTTTTCGCTGCCTTGACTTGCTCTAATTACACGCTTTGTCTTAAATTCTTCCATTAAAAATTCTCCATAGCGAACTAAAAATAGAAGCATCATACACCAGAGCTTTTTCAGAGCATAGATATCAATTTTGATAACTGGATGTAAGCGATATATCCTTTTGACTCTTTTATGAATATTCTATAATAATCGTGCAACCTGATCTCAGTAACGACAATTTTAACTCAACATGTCCTATAAGAAAACAGATTGTCTATGCTAGACTACATTACTATGTTATAATTGGTCCATGTTTACTTATCGATTTAAATAAAGTGCATACCAACTCTGAAAAACACCCAAAGTCACTCCGTATTTTTTTCGCAACTGAAATGTGGGAACGATATGGTTTTTATGTAGTGCAATCACTTTTAGCACTTTATTTAGCCTTACATTTCAAATGGCCAGACAAACAAGTGTATGCTTTGGTTGGGTCATTCACTGCATTGACTTATCTTTCACCGGTAGTAGGCGGGTGGATTGCGGATAAATTAATAGGTCAAAAACGCGCTGTTTTACTCGGTGCAGTTGTGCTCTTTGCAAGCTACTGTGTTCTATCACTAGTAGATAGCACAACTGTACTTACAGCAGCTCTTGCTGCAATTGCCGTAGGAACAGGGCTTTTAAAGCCCAATATTTCATCTCTTTTAGGAAATGAATATCTTATGGGTTCTGCACGTCGTGAAAGTGGCTTTACAATTTTTTATATGGGAATTACTACAGGTATCATTTTAGGAACCACGCTACCTAGTATTTTAAATGAGCACCTGGGTTGGATTGCCTCATTCACAAGCGCTGCAATCGGCATGATCGTCGCTTTTGGCGTTTTTTTATATGGCATCAAAAAATACAATATCAAAGACTATAATCCTTTTGTTTTTCAATATAAAAAGATTTTTGTGGCCATGTTCCTAATGATATTTTTATGGTCCTTATCGTTCTATATTTTAAACTCCCCTCAATTAGCGAATCTTATATTTGGACTTGTTGTATTGTTTTCAGCTGGATACATTTTATATTCTGTCAGTAGAGAAAATGCCAATCAATCGCGAAAAACTCTAGTAATTGGCTTGTTATGTATCATTTCAGTAGTATTTTGGTCTTTTTACTTTCAAATGTTTATGTCACTGACCCTGTTTATTTCACGCGTTGTTGAACCAACTTTTTGCGGCATTCAATTTCCAGCACCTTATTATGTAACTATTCAAAGCGTGGGCATGTTACTTATCGGTTACTTTCTAGCAAAGAAAAACCCCAAACTTAACATCGTTGAGCGCGGATTAAGTATTGGGAAAAAATTTCTACTCGCAATATTTATTACAACTGCAGCATATGCTGTTATTGCTTTTGTCAGTAATTTTACTGATAAAGGCACCCTGCTCTCGCCCCTTTTAATCATTCCAGCTTATTTAATGTTTTCATTAGCTGAGCTGCTTTTATCTCCAGTTGGATTATCTGCAATTACACTTCTTGCAGATAAAAACAAAGTAAGCACCTTAATGGGTATCTTTTTTGTTTCTCTTGGAATTGGGGGATTTTTATCAGGCAAACTGGCTTCACTAACAGCGATTCCTTCAGGCGAAACCAATATTGCTGTATTGAAAACGCTTTATGCCGCGGCATTTACTCAACAATTAGGAATACTATTTATTGCAGCTCTATGCTGTCTGATTTTATTTGCTGTGATTAAATTTTTATTAACTCATGTTCGTTTAAATGATTATCCAGACTCAGTCTTGGAGCCCATGTTCTCTATGCAAACCGATAAAAATATATCTTATTGATTTTTTGATATATTTTTTATCAAACCAGTATTTTGCCATTAAATGAATTGAGTGTATTCATTATAGCTCTTTTTATATAGGCAAAATACTGTTATTATTCAGCGCCTTTTATAATTGTTAGCTTATTTATGTCAGATAAAAACCCAATGTTAACGAAACTCTTACAGCTGCTTGATGATAATCAGGCAATCGACGTTAAAGTAATTGATGTTAAAAAACAAACAACAATTACAGACTATATGATTATTGCTTCAGGACGCTCCTCTAGACATGTTAAAGCAATTGCACAAAAAGTCATGGAAGATATGAAAGCTGCGGGTTCGCCAGCGATCAATTGCACTGGTCTAGAAACCGGTGATTGGGTGCTTATTGATTTTAATGACTTTATCATTCATGTTATGCAACCTGAATATAGACAATACTATAATCTAGAAGGTCTGTGGGAAGAACATCCCGAAAATTAAATATTTTACTCAATCGTTATGTTAAAAATCACCATCATTACTTTAGGCAATAAAATGCCAGACTGGGTTACCCAAGGCTCAAATGAATATGCCAAACGATTAAATGATGGTGTTCAACTTAAAATAATAGAAATACCTTTAATTCGACGCAGTAAATCATCGGACCTATCTCGGATATTAGAAAAAGAATCTGCGCTTATTAAAGAGGCCCTACCCAATAATGCACGAATTATCGCCCTCGAAATTGAAGGTAAGGCATTTAGCAGTGAAGAGTTAGCAATTAAGATATCTCAATTGCAACAGACAAGTAGCCATCTCTGCTTTATAATCGGTGGTCCTGAAGGACTCACTCAAGAAATACTTAAATTATGTGATGAACGTTGGTCTTTATCAAAACTTACTCTTCCCCATCCCTTAGTTCGTATTATTTTACTAGAAACCTTATATAGAGCTTGGTCTATTATTAATAATCATCCTTATCATAAGTAGCATTTATCACATTATAGTAGCTGTAACCTAAATATAGGTCCGAGGGGTCAAAACCCACGTTACACTGCATTTCATCCAGTCTGCAAGCACCAGAAATCTATAGTAAACCATTCCATTTTAAGTTACTATTCACGTCTTTAAGTCCAGCTTAACTGACTGTGCGTCAATGAGTCGAAATCAATCGTTCAAAAATTATAGGATAGAATCCCAGCATCAACTTTTTAGAATTAATTTGCTGGTTGCTTTTCTTATTATTTTATCTTTAATCCTTGTTCTAAGACTGGCATTTTTGCAAATTTCCGAATTCAAAAAATATCAAACCTTGTCGCTAAAAAATCAAATGAGTATTATTCCCATCGCGCCGCCACGAGGAGTAATCCTTGATAGGAATGGAGTCTTGCTTGCTGAAAACATTCCCGTTTATGTTCTGGAGATAATTCCCGAACATGTTAAAAACATGGATCAAACATTAGCTGAATTACAAAAATTGATTCCTTCAATTACAGAAGACGACATACAAAATTTCAAACGAATCCGAAAGCAAAACCGTTCTTTTGTCCCCATACCTGTTAAATTAAAATTAACGCAAGAAGAAGTAGCAATTTTTGCTATCAATCAATATCATTTTCCTGGCGTTAGCATTAAAGCGCGATTGATGCGCCACTACCCCTTAGGCGAAGTTACGGCCCATGTTTTGGGTTATGTTGGCAGAATCAATGTTGAAGAATTAAGATCCGTTGATCCAGCTAATTATCGTGCTACAAACTTTATTGGTAAAGCAGGTGTGGAAAAATATTATGAAGATGTGCTCCATGGTAAGGTTGGATACCAAATGGTTGAAACTGACGTAAGTGGGCGTACATTAAGAGTTGTTAACAAAATTAATCCTCATTCAGGCTCAAAACTCTACTTGAGTATTGATGTCCGACTTCAACAAGCGGCTTACGAAGCACTCAAAGATAAAAGAGGTGCTGTTGTTATGATTAATTCTAAAAATGGCGAAGTTCTAGCCATGGTGAGCTCGCCCAGTTTTGACCCTAATATTTTTGTTGGTGGCGTAAGTTCTAAAGAATACAAAAAACTATCAAATACATTACAAAGACCTTTATTTAATAGAGCTGTACGGGGAGTTTATCCACCCGCATCAACTATTAAACCATTTGTCGGTTTGGCAGGCCTGGATAAAGGGTTTATTACTACAGCGACAACAATTTATGATCCTGGTAAATATAAACTCCCTACTGCAAGTCATATTTATAGGGACTGGAAAAAAACAGGACATGGAATGATTAATTTTAAAAGAGCGATCACCGTTTCTTGCGACACCTATTTTTATCAGCTAGGCAATAAGATGGGCATTTCTAATATTGAAGATATGCTCGTAAAATTTGGTCTGGGTCATTTAAGTCATATTGATCTTTATGAAGAAGCCTCAGGTATCGTTCCAAGCCTACGATGGAAAAAGCAAACCAAAGGAGTCCCCTGGTATCCCGGAGATACCTTAATTACATCGATTGGCCAGGGCTTTATGCTCGCAACACCTCTACAAATGGCAAATGCCACCGCTTCGTTGAGTCAACATGGGCAACGATTCAGACCTCATTTATTAACAAAAACTGTAAATAGTGACAGTGGTGAGACAGAGCGATATAAACCTATCGAAGAATATCCAATTTACCTTAAAGATGAAGCAAATTGGGATATCGTTGCTGATGCAATGCACAACGTTTTAATCAGCAATGAAGGTACAGGTTATCGATTTGGACGCAACCCACCTTACCCTGTCGCTGGAAAAACCGGAACAGCCCAGGTATTTAGCGGCAGACAATATGAAAAAGCAAAATATGAGGATATTCCAGAAGCATTACGCGACAATTCATTGTTTATTGCATTTACTCCAGTTGAAAAACCTGAAATTGCACTTGCAGTGGTTGTAGAGAATGATGTTGCTGCTTCAATGGTTGCACGCAAAGTACTTGATGCTTACTATCAACTTTATCCGATGAAAACTTATGAACAGACGACACACTAAACCCGTTTATCGCTTCACTGCAAAATCACTCCATTTGGATTTTCCTTTATTAGGGCTATTGCTTTTATTAATCAGCTTTGGTCTTTTAATTTTGTATAGTGCATCTAATGCCAATTCAGGAATGATTTTACGACAATCAATGAGACTTGTTTTTGCATCACTCATTATGGTTGTGCTTGGTTTTATCCCCCCTCATAAGTATAAGATATGGACTCCATGGATCTATAGTATCGGATTAACCTTATTAATTGCCGTAATGCTTATGGGAAAAATAGGGAAAGGAGCTCAGCGTTGGCTTGAATTGGGTTTATTTCGCTTTCAACCTTCTGAAATAATGAAACTAGCTGTCCCTATGATGGCTGCATGGTACTTTGATCGACAAACACGACCCAGTAGTTTTAAATCTCTTGCTATCGCTGGACTTATTATCTGTGTCCCTGCACTTCTTATTGCAAAACAACCCGATTTAGGTACTGCGATTATGGTTGCAGCTGCAGGGCTTTGTGTTGTGTTTTTAGCTGGAATTCGGTTTAAAGTTATTTTGTTACTGATACTCCTGGTAGGTTCTGCTATTCCAGTAGCCTGGCATGTAATGCATGATTATCAAAAGCAACGAGTTTATACACTTCTTGATCCGGAACAAGATCCACTTGGAGCAGGCTATCACATTATTCAGTCCAAAATTGCTATTGGCTCAGGTGGCCTTGCTGGTAAAGGTTGGTTACAAGGAAGCCAGTCTCATCTTAATTTCTTACCCGAACATGCTACAGATTTCATCTTTGCAGTAACAAGTGAAGAATTCGGCTTTGCAGGAGGATTTGCAATTATTACACTCATTGTTTTAATTTCACTGAGAAGCCTGAATATCGCATCGAATGCACAAACGACATATACCCGCCTCTTAGCCGCAAGTCTTGCAATGTCTTTCTTTATGTCTGGATTTGTTAATATTGGTATGGTTATGGGGATTATTCCTGTTGTGGGCATTCCCTTGCCTCTAGTCAGCTATGGGGGTACGGCAATGGTTACCTTTTTAGCAAGCTTTGGGATATTAATGTCGATCAGCTCACATAAAATTTTATTCAACAGTTTAAGATAACTGTCAAAAGGACGTGCAGCCTAAGTGCATCGAATAAGCGCTCACTATTATAGGTCATTGCTAACGTAGTGAGGGATCTCCTGCCTATATGCCCTTTTTATATATAACGCTAAAAATCAGAAGATCTTTCGTCATAACCCCCTAAGGGTGACGTGAAATTCCGCTGCACTACCCTCAAGCAATACAAATTAAAGCAATGCGGCTACTTGTGCGTAACTTCGACGATGAATCATGCAAGGGCCAAGTCGATTTAATGCTTCCCGATGAGCAACTGTTCCATATCCTTTATGCTCTGAAAATCCATATCCAGGATAAATCGCATCAAGCGCTACCATTTCTGCATCTCGGAGCACCTTGGCAAGAATTGAAGCGGCACTAATTTCGGGGATCAAATCGTCTCCTTGCACAATTGCCTTACAAGGAATACTTAACTTGGGTATATGTATACCGTCAACCAGTACTTGATCTGGTTTGATTGGTAACGCTTCTACTGCTCTTTGCATTGCCAGCAAAGTTGCATGATGAATATTCAATGTATCGATTTCATCTACCTCTGCCCTGCCATAAGCATAAGCAAGGGCCTGTTCCTTTATTTTCACAGATAATAACTCGCGCTTTTTTGCGCTTAATTTTTTTGAATCTGCAAGCCCCTCTATCGGCTCTTTTAAAATAACTGCTGCTGTTACAACTGCACCAGCTAAAGGACCACGCCCTACTTCATCAACTCCAGCTATAAGCATAATATTCTTATTCCCTGTATCAAAATCAGTGTATTCATAGACATTAATGTTGGCCAATAATACTCTTTTAAAATTGATTTATCATCCAGGAAATGCGATCATTCGCACAAATAATTAACATATCTGAATTATAAATGAATAAGACTCGTTGTGCTGTGATTGGTGTAGGGTATCTAGGTAGGTTTCATGCACAAAAATATCAACTTCTTCCAAATGCAGAATTAATTGGGGTTTGTGATCTGAATCCAAAAGCGGTAGAAACTGTATCACAAGAACTGAATGTTGCTGGTTATAATGATTATTACGACTTATTTGACAAAGTTGATGCGGTAAGTATTGCGTCAACAACGAACAAGCATTTTGAAATCGCCAAAGCTTTTTTGGAACATGGCATACATGTTTTAATAGAAAAACCAATTACTGAAACTGTTGCTCAAGCAAATGAGTTAATTCAACTTGCTAAAAAACACCAGGTAAAACTTCAAGTTGGGCATCTTGAGCGTTTTAATTCTGCACGATTGGCTTTAGATGAATATTTAGAAACACCTTTATTTATCGAATCAGAACGATTAGCTCCGTTTAAACCTCGCGGAGCGGATGTTAATGTAATTCTTGATCTGATGATTCATGACATTGATATAATTCAAAATATAGTTAAGAGTCCTATAGTATCAATCTTGGCTCAAGGCACACCCATACTAACAACAGCAATTGATATAGCTAATGCCCGTATTACGTTTGCCAATCAGTGCGTAGCTAATCTTACCGCCAGTCGTGTAAGTTTTAAAACGGAACGGAAGACAAGAATATTCCAAAAAAACTCCTATCTCTCAATTGATTATCAAAGCAAAAAACTAGCAGTATTCAAAAAAGGTACAGGCGAAATGTTCCCTGGAATCCCTGATATTGTTCGCGAAGAAACAGAGTACGAGCAAGGAGATGCATTATTTGAAGAAATAAAATCATTCATCAAATGCATCCAAGAAGATAGTACGCCATTTGTGACTGGTGAAGATGGTCTACAAGCACTGAAGGTTGCAGAAACAATTACTTCGCTTATACACAATAACTTAATTGAACGTCATGCAAAAATTTAAGCGCATTGTTATTATTGCTGGTGAAGAATCTGGAGATGTTCACGCATCAGTTTTAATTCGCCAATTAAAAGCCACCTACCCCAATCTTGAAATTAGTGGAATTGGCGGTAGACACATGCAAGAAGCTGGAGCACATTTGATTTCAGATTTGGCTCATCTTGGTGTGACAGGACTTACAGCCGTTATCCGTAACCTTCATGTAATTCGCAAGGCATTTCTGGCAATTAAAAAACATTTAAATCAGCAAAAGCCGGATCTACTGATTCTAGTAGATTATCCAGGCTTTAATTTGAGACTGGCAAAATATGCAAAGCTTAAATTAGGTATTAAGATTCTCTATTACATCAGTCCTCAAATTTGGGCATGGAAAGCCAATCGTATTCACCTTATAAAGAAATGCATTGATCGAATGGCGGTTATTTTGCCTTTTGAAAAAATTTTATATGAAAAGGCTCAAGTTCCAGTAAATTTTGTCGGCCATCCTCTAGTAGAAAAAATAGCATCTGTTGATGAAAGTAAATCTCAGCGTACCGCATTAGGACTTCCTCAAGAGGCAAACATTTTTGCTCTTCTTCCGGGTAGTCGAGCTAATGAAATTAAGTATCATATGCCAGTTCTACGTGATACAGCCCTAATTTTGCAGCAGCGATATCCAAATTTACATTTTGTAATTCCTATTGCTGATACAATTAACCCAGAAAAAATCAAACACTATTTTTCTAATGTGAATTTACCTATTAGCTTTGTACAAGGTAAAGCACTAAACTGCATGGCTGCTGCAGATTTCATTATTGTTGCTTCAGGTACTGCATCCCTTGAGTGTGCTTTATTAGAAAAACCTATGTGTATTATTTATAAGTCTTCGTTCCTTTCCTATGTATTAGCCATGAGATTTATAAAAGTTAAATTTTTTGGTTTGTGCAATCTTTTAGCGAACAGAATGATCGTCCCTGAATTTTTACAATATGATTGCAACGCTCATGAACTAACTCGTTATGTTGATTATTTTTATAATGATCCAAGTCAACCGGAAAAAATGGTTGCCAATTTAAATAAAGTAAAAACCTCATTGTCTTCAGAAAAATCCGATCGCACATTATTTAATCTTGTGGTGAATGAATTGCTCGAAAAAAATGCATAGTTTTCTCTTAAAAATATAGAATATCAATTATGCTTCATGTACAATTAATTTTGCTTTCATTTTAAATGTTAGCAATTGGAATGTGTGATTTAATTAATAATAAGGAAGTTAAGATGACTGTCATTGAAACACCTGAAGCTACTTTAAGCATAACTAAACAAGACCAAGGTCTCCAAGATCTAGTCTACAATTTAGTCTCTCGTTTTCTCACTGAAAACAAAAGCAAAAACATTGACGATCTTTACGATATGATATTATCTGAAGTTGAGCCTCCACTACTGCAAGCAGTAATGGAAAAACGTCGTGGCAATCAACTGCAAGCTGCTAAGATGCTAGGCATAAGCCGCGGCACAATCAGAAAGAAACTCCAAAGATATTTTGGAACTAAATACTTCCGTTTAACTGACGAATAATAAATTTTAAATCAGAATTTACTTGTGTCTCTCAAAAAGGGCTCGTTTTTCGAGCCTTTTTTTTGCAATAAGCATTTCATCGTTTTAAGGATTATATGTAATGAAAAAAATAATGTATCTACCCCCCTTACTAAGCCTTCTAATTGCCTCCTGTGTGACTGACAAGCCCGATGTGATTGCAGATGATGCAGGTAATTTACATTACACTACCCCCTATCAAGATGATACAAGAGGACGCAATATTTTTCCCATGAAGAAAGACGTCCATGGTAAGAAACTCTTTATTTTTGACCCTAAAGCCTATGCATGGGCGGCATATGATGCACAGGGAAACAGAGTCATGACCGGTAGCGCTTCTGGTGGAATGGATTATTGTGATGATATTCATGAATCATGTCGCACAGTAACAGGAACCTATCATGTGTTCAATAAAAAAGGCGCTGACTGCAAATCCAATGAATACCCTATTGCCCGTGACGGTCATGTAGTTGGTGGAGCTAAAATGCCTTATTGCATGCATTTCCATGATGGCTATGCGATTCACGCAGCTTATGAAGTACCAAAATCCAATAGCAGTCATGGCTGTATCCGTGTCCTTCCTGGTGCGGCTAAATGGCTAAACGAGAATTTTATCGATGTAGGAACCACTGTATTAGTACTGCCGTACGCATAAAAAAATATCGGCGTTCAATAATCCTGGAAAATATTAAAGTCATTTTCCAGGATTTCTTTATCTTATTAAAAAATAACACTTATTGACACTTTAATGCACTTGTATAAAATGTGAAAAAAATATTTACAAGGAACCTTTAAGTATGTCTCTATCAAAATTAAATATTAATCTTTTAGTTGAAAAAATAACAGATCAATACATTAACCTCCATAGCTCGAACTATTCTGCCCTGCGCAACCCATGTATTCTCCCATCACCAGTCTCGGCTGTTACTCAAGAAGTTAACAAAGAGCTAACTGGTATTCTTAAGATTGATCAACAAGAATCAGCATCTCAATTAATATCAGATGCAAGTAAAAATCAACTACAATGCGATTTAGAAGAGAAAGAACGTGATCATCTCGAAGAGCAACAAGATTTACTTAAATCATCTCTATTAAAAAGTCATTTGCAACACATTAATGAGCAAAAAATCATAGCGGAACTAGAGATAAAAAAAGCTCAAGAGCATATTCAAAGACTTCAACTTCATTTAAAACGGATTAAAGAACAAAATATTATAAATAATCAAAAGAAAGAGGAAGTAACGCAGCATCATTCCCATCCATCAACTGAGGCATCGCCCCATAACCATACTCATCCAGAAGCAATAGAGCAGCATGTTAGAACCGAACATTCGCATCCAGAAGCAACAAAGCAAGACACAGCAACTACCCATGTTCACTCAGAAACTGCCCCTGATTCACAAACAACTCATAGTCATCCAAATACAACACAGCATGGACATCAAACAGCGGATCTTGAGTCTCAAAAAATAGAGCTTATTCAAAAAATACATTCACTCGAAATTAATTTATTAAGAGTCCAACAATTAAATCTTGAAACACGGCTTGAACAGTTCAAAAAAATAAGCCAAGAGCAAGTTGAGCTGACCAAGAGAACGGATCAAAGACGTGAGCGTGCTCACGCACGAGCTGCAAGAGAAAAAGCTCGTTCGACTGATGATCCAAATTTATTGCAACTTTCGCAACAAAACCGTAATGCACTGAAAGAAGCGATAAGAGAAGAACATAAAAGATTAAATCAAACAAAAGAAGAATTGATACAGAAAGCTAATGAGATAAGCTATCAAATTTACCTCAACCGGCTTGAGAATCTTTTATCCTCCGTAATAAAGGTAAGTTACCCAGAGCATCAGGCGCTAAAACAAATAATTCAACTCATGCAAGCCTATCTTGTAACAACAGCAGAGGAGAACAATAAAAAAGCCATCCTGGATAAAGAGTATCGTGCTAAGACCCGATTAATGCAACAAATGCGCGATAGTGAAAAAAGGATCGAACAATGCAAAACATCTAATCCGCAGTTGACATCCGCAAATTTAAATTTAGCAGAACAAAATAAACAATTAGAAATCACCATCGAAAACGCTCGCAACCATAGAAAGAATCTTTCTATAGCAGGATTACTTTTTCTTCTTTTTACAGGAGGGGCAACCGGAACTGGGATAGCTATTGAAGGTGGATTAGTCGCTCTAACCTCTTTAATTTTTGCTCCTGCTGCAGTACTTGCTTTTGTTACACTCAGTCTTTTCATTGCAGCATTAGTCTATGCAATCAAAACAAATATCGATGAAAATCAATTAAGCAAAAACAAATTAACCATGGAAGATAATCATGCAAAGATTGAGCAACAAAATAAGGACATAATTTCTTTAGAAAACACGATAATTCCCGATCTAAAAAGTGAAATCGACGCAACAGAACAAGAAATTAGTAAAGTAGCTAAAGACTATATGAACCTGCATCAACAAGCTGAATTACAATTGGGCCAGGCAAGAAAAGTAATGGTTATATATCCAAGCAGTCAGCTATTCACCAATGATCCCCTGCCTGAAGTTACTAATATTGAAGCATATCCATTTTTAATACAACCAACAGCTCCATTCATGGAGGAGCCAATTGGGCAAGCCAGTACTTATAATTGACCATAACCGAAGTGAAGTATCGGTATACTTTTATTAGGTTAATGACACATACTTTAGCCTATATCCCACGAAAAAACCGCGGGATATAGGCTAAAACTATTTTACGCCACAGATGAAACCAATAATCGATTCACACGATTTACAAAATCTGCAGGATTATCTAATTGACCACCCTCAGCTAAAACAGCTTGTTCAAACAACATGGTGACCCATAATTCAAATAAATCATCATCTTGAACATCATGTAAACGCTTAATAATTTGATGATCGGGGTTTATCTCAAAAACGGGTTTGCTCATAGGAACCTGTTGGCCAGCAGCCTGCAAAATACGTTGCATTTCTAATCCCATATCTTGCTCATCAGCAACAACACACGCTGGAGAATCAGTAAGCCTATTTGTCACCAGAACATCCTTAACTCGGGTATCTAAAACCTTCTTAATATGGTTTAACAAAGGTTCCAATGTCTTTTCCTGTTCTTTGATTTGTTCAGGTGACTCATCCCCTAACTCTACTTTACCCTTGGAAATAGAATGCAGTTTTTTCCCAGCATATTCACTCAGATAACCAACTAACCACTCATCGATTTTGTCGCTAAGGAGCAATACTTCAATTCCTTTTTTCTTAAAGATTTCCAAATGAGGACTATTTTTAGCCGCGTTATAACTGGAGGCGGTGATATAATAAATTTTATCCTGCCCTTCTTTCATACGACTCAGGTACTCATCCAATGTTGCTTCTTGCTTCTCAGAAGTTGCAGTTGTTGCAAAACGCAGCAATTTAGCAATTGTCTCTTTATTGGTAAAATCTTCAATCGGCCCTTCTTTTAAGACCAAACCAAATTCATTCCAAAATTTTTGATAGGTTTCTTTATCCTGGGTACTCATTTTTTCAAGCATGGATAAAACACGCTTTGTACATGCAGAACGAATGCTCTCTACTTGTTTGTTATCTTGTAAAATTTCTCGTGACACATTGAGTGGTAAATCACTTGCATCAACAATACCTTTTACAAAACGTAAGTAGCGTGGTAAAAATTGGGTGGCATCATCCATAATAAAAACGCGTTTAACATAAAGCTTTAAGCCATGTTTCGTTTCATGCTGCCATAAATCAAATGGTGCATGCGATGGAATATAGAGCAAAGAAATGTAATCATTCTTTCCTTCAACGTGGTTATGCGACCAAGTCAATGGATCCTGGAAATCATGAGAAATATGTTTATAGAGTTGTTTGTACTCTTCGTCAGTAATATCTGATTTTTGCATTGTCCATAAAGCAGTTGCCTTATTTACTGTTTCATATTCTTTTGACTCTTTATCATCCTCAGATATTTTTTTCATAGCGATGGGCCAACAAATGTGATCTGAGTATTTGCTAATAATGCTGCGTATACGCCAATTACTCAGGAACTCATCATTATCATCTTTAATATGTAAGGTGATTTCAGTACCTCGAGTTACTTTATTTTCAGAATCAATGGTAAACTCGCCTTCCCCCTTCGATTCCCAAATAATTCCCTCTTCAGGTTTCAAGCCCGCACGTCGGCTTTTAACGGTTACTTTATCAGCAACAATAAATGCCGAATAGAAACCCACACCAAACTGCCCAATTAACTGAGAGTCTTTTGCACTTTCTCCGGTTAAATGGCTCATGAATTCTTTAGTACCAGATTTCGCGATTGTACCTAGATTTTCAACAGCCTCATCCCAACTTAAGCCAATACCATTGTCTTTAATGGTTATAGTTTTTAGCTTTTCATTAACATCAACAGTAATTTTTAAATCAGAATCGCTTTCATACAGTGAGCCATTTGATAAAGCCAAAAATCTTAATTTATCTAATGCATCCGAAGCATTAGAAATTAACTCACGTAAAAATATCTCCTTGTTGCTATAAAGCGAATGTACTACCAAATGCAACATTTGCTTTACTTCTGTTTGAAAGCCCATGGTTTGTTGCTTACTCGACATTTACCTACTCTCCTATGACTAACACATTTTCTTATGATTTATTGTCATATAGGGTTTCAGTCGATAAATTTCAAGGGGAAACGAATGAAATTAATGTCACAAATTATTTATAATCAAATCCAGGCATGGTTAAGGTACCGCCGGAGTGAATAATTAATACATTACCTTTCAATTGTTGGGTTTTAATATAGTTCCTGGATGCGTAAAATAATTTGGCTGCATAGATGGGATCAGCCAAAATACCCTCCTCTCGCGCTAAACGTTTAACTTCATTTATAATGGTTTGATTCACAGAGCCAAAGGCTTTAGCAGTAGTAGGATAAAAGCAAAGAAAATTTTGAGGAATTAATTCAAGCCATAGTTTCAATTTTCCCCTAAATGTTGCCTCATTATCAGCTAATAGCAATACATGAATCTGTGCTGAATGATTTAATCGAGCCATCCCTTGGATGAGGGCCGCAGCAGAAAAACCTGTTCCTGCATCAATAAAAATATGTTGAAACGTCACCCCTAAAGTATGCTCATTTACACCAATATCATCAGCAAGAGTTGATGCGCCGCTCATTGCTTGTGGAACACTCGCACCTTCTTGCAATACAAATCCAGGTTCATTTAGAGTCTGTAAATAATCAGATGCCAATTCATTAACATTTGGCCAATCATCACGCTCAATCCAGACAATTTCCTGTTCCTCAAGGAATAAGCGGCTTAATTTATAATTTCCTCGTAATTCCAATTTCCACGGCTGAATCAAAAATGCAGTCACTTTCAGCTTGAATTCTCGGGCTAATTGTAACGCAGCAAGTAAATTATTAGATTGAGGTCCGGCAATAATAATTAAATGCTGAACCCCCTGATCAATTAAATAAGGAAAAAGGCTGGCATATTTACGTAATTTTGAACCACTAATTCCACAACCTAATTCATCATCTCTTTTAACATAGCAACTCACCTTGTCATCAGGAAATTGATTTAAACGATGTACTCGACTGGATAAATTCCACATAGATTAAACAAATTTTGAGACCTGGATGGAGCGCAGCAAAACCCGGGTTATATATAAAAATTTACGTTCCTGGGTTTCGTGGCGCTCCACCCAGGCTATAAATCATTTTGTCACATTAATGAGTATCTCTTACAAAATCGAGATGGCTAACAGTTGAAGTTGATTGATGAAACTTATAACCCAACTCATTAAATTGTTTAAGCTGCTCCAGATCATCAAATTGATTTTGCATGAGAAACTTAGCCATTGTTCCCCGTGCTTTTTTAGCATGAATACCAATCATTTTCAGCTGATCATTCTTTTTTTCATAAAAATTGATCGTAATAATCGGATAATTTAATCCCTTTGTATCTACAGCCTTAAAGTATTCATTAGACGCTAAATTAATCAATACTGGATTTTTTTGAGCTGCTAACTCTTGATTTAGTGCATCCGTTATTGTTTTTTGCCAAAAATCGTACAAACTCTTCCCAGCTGGATTCTGCAAATGAACCCCCATTTCAAGCCGGTAAGGTTGGATATTATCCAGAGGTTTTAATACGCCATAAAGCCCAGACAAGATGCGCAAATGATTTTGCGAATAGTCAATCGTCGTTTGTTCCCAGCTTGCAGCTTTTAAACCTTGGTACACATCTCCCTGAAAAAGAAGTAATGCAGGATATGCATGTGATGAGCCTGTATTGTCCAAACAAAAATCTTGATAACGTTTATAATTTAATTCGGCCAAATCCTTGGATAAATCCATCAAAGCAGCTATATCAGCTACTGATTTAGATTTCATCAGTTTAACTAGACTATTGGTTTTATCAACAAACATAGGATTGGATGTCGTTCCAGAATAAGGCTTGGAACTATTTAATAATTTTTTAGCTGGTGATAATAAAATTAGCATAATCAGTCCGTAGAAACTTAACGTGGTGCAGTACCAGGAACCATACCTACCCGTGGTCTAAAAACATAAATTGTTATAGGTTCACTCTTATCAATCACATTTCCCTCAGCATCCATTACTTGCACTGCCAAGGAATGAGAGCCCCGGTACATCCCTTTTATTTCAAAGGTTAGATTTGTTTGCGGTTCACCAAGAGCAACATCATCATAAAGCAGTTGTAACTTATCTCCAGGAAGCAAGTCAGGCTCAATTTGAGCAGTGACCATGACAAAACCTTGATTGTTACGAACCGTTGCACCACTTGCAGGTTCAGCAATTGCAATTTTGGTATAAGAATGCTTTAACTTCACTATATCAGGATGGTCAGTTTGTTCCGGTTCTTGCGTTGAAGCTTGAGAGGTTGAGGAGGCTGGTGATGAAAAACTTTGTGAATCAGGAATAGTCACAGTTTCAGCTCCCGGATGGGGAGTATCACTGAAATGAACATTGCCCTGACTGTCAGTCCATCTGAAAATTTGCGTAGCATAAGATACGCAAATTACCATCATCAATGACAGAGAAACAAAAAATTTACTCATCACCACTTATTCCTAGAGGCTGTAATATAATTCAAACTCATAAGGATGGGTCAGGCTTCTTATTTTACTTATTTCCTCTTCTTTCATGCTGATGTAGTTATTAATAAAATCTTGACTAAATACATCACCTTGTAATAAGAAATCATGATCCATTTGTAAATTTTCCATAGATTGTTCGAGAGAAGCACAAACTGTAGGTACATCAACAAGTTCTTCTGGCGGTAAATCATAAAGATCTTTATCCATAGCCTGACCTGGATGAATTTTTCTTTGGATACCATCCAACCCAGCCATCATCATAGCGGCAAATGCCAGATATGGATTTGCTGTAGGATCAGGGAAACGTACTTCGATACGACGCGCTTTAGGATTATTCACATGAGGAATACGAATCGCAGCAGAGCGGTTTCTTGCTGAATATGCCAATAGAACTGGAGCCTCGAAACCAGGAACCAGTCGTTTGTAACTATTGGTTGATGGGTTAGTAAATGCATTTAAAGCACGCGCGTGCTTGATTATTCCACCTATGTAATAAAGAGCAGTTTCTGAAAGACCACCATATTGATCGCCAGAAAACAGGTTCACACCATCTTTAACTAGTGATTGGTGACAATGCATACCACTTCCGTTATCACCCACTAATGGTTTTGGCATGAAAGTAGCTGTTTTTCCATAATTATGAGCTACGTTATGAACTACATATTTTAAAATCTGTAATTCATCTGCTTTCTTGGTTAATGTATTAAATCGAGTCGCAATTTCACATTGGTTTGCTGTAGCCACTTCATGATGATGTGCTTCGACAACGATTCCTAAAGATTCAAGAGTTAAGCTCATCGCAGAACGCATATCGTGGGAGGAGTCTACTGGTGGAACCGGGAAATAACCGCCTTTTATCGATGGACGATGTCCTATATTACCCCCTTCTAACTCTTTTCCTGAAAACCATTGTGCTTCTTCTGAGTCAATTTTATAAAAAGAGCCACCAATGGTTGTTTCCCATTGTACGCTGTCAAAAACGAAGAATTCGGGCTCAGGTCCAAAAAGGGCGGTGTCTGCAATACCAGTAGATTGCAAATAAGCTTCAGCACGTAAAGCCAATGATCTGGGACAACGTTCATATCCCATCATTGTTTTGGGATCAACTACATTGCATCGAATAAATAAAGTGTTGTCTTGGAAGAAAGGATCCGGTTTGATTGTTTGCAGATCAGGCATCAAAGCCAAGTCGGATTGGTGGATTTTTTGCCAACCTTTAAAGGAAGAGCCATCAATCATTTTTCCATTTTCAACAAAATCATTATCAACTGCTGAAACTGGCATTGTTATATGCTGCTCTTTACCACGAATGTCCGTAAATCGCAGGTCTATTAATTTGGCATCATGTTCCTTAATTGCCTCTAGTACCGTATTTTTGCTCATTATTGCTCTCCAGGATAGTCTGGTTGTATAGTGTACCTTAAGTGACTTATTAAACCCAATAGATTACACTCTATGTTTTAACATAAACCATAAAAAACTATGGGTGCTTACCAATATCAGGCGCTTCAAAAAAATGGCAACACAGCAAAAGGCGTCCTAGAAGCAGATTCTGAGCGTCATGCACGCCAACTATTGCGTGATCAAGGATTAATTCCAACTCAAATCCGTGTGTTGACTCAACAACGTTCAGGTAGTCAAACTAAAAGCAAAATTTCTGCCGCGGATCTCGCTCTGTTTACACGACAGTTGGCTACATTGCTTGCTGCCGGTATTCCAGTTGAAGAATCATTACGTGGAGTGAGTGAGCAAACAGAAAAAGATAAAGTCAGGGAACTGATTATAGGTGTGCGCGCAAAAGTGCTTGAAGGTTATGGGCTAGCACAGGCGATGGCCCAGTTTCCTCACGCCTTTCCTGAGTTATATCGTGCTACTGTGGGTTCTGGCGAACAAACGGGCCACCTAGATGTGGTTTTAGAAAAATTAGCGGACTATACTGAAAATCAACAGATAACAAAGCAGAAAGTTCAGCAAGCATTGATTTATCCGCTTATCATGATCATTGTTTCCATTGCGATTATTTCATTTTTGCTAAGTTTTGTAGTACCAAAAATCATTGAAGTGTTCACCAGCGGCGGACAAACCCTGCCTGAAATGACCCTATTGTTAATTAATATAAGTCACTTCATTAGAGATTATGGTCTTTATACTTTAATTGCTCTTATTCTTATGTTTATTGCCTTTAAAAAAAGTCTCGCTAATGAAAAAATCAAAACATCCTGGCATCGTCTATTGTTGAAGCTGCCTATAGTGTCGTATTTGGTAAAAACAGTTAATGTTTCGCGTTATATACATACTTTTGGTATACTTTTTGCTGCAGGAGTGAGTGTTCTAGAGACAATGCGTGTTGCAGCAAGTCTTGTAACCAATGTCGTTATGCGGCAGGCTTTTGACTCTGCTACTCTAAAAGTTAGAGAAGGATGTGGTATTAACGAAGCGTTAAAAGATACGGGTTATATTAGTCCGATGGCAATCCATTTAATTGCTAGCGGTGAAAAAAGTGGCCAATTGTCAAATATGATGGAACGCGCAGCTGTTCATCTTGATAATGAAGTCAAACGGTTAATTGATACCTCATTAACGTTATTGGAGCCGATGGTGATTCTTTTGATGGGTGCGATCGTTTTATTTATTGTTTTAGCCACTTTATTACCTATTTTTTCAATGGAGCAGTTAATTACTTAAATTTTAAAACTTGTAGTCTGGTGAAGTTCAGGTTGTGCACTTCACTCATCCAATCTATGTTTAAATCGGAGTAAAAATGAATAAACAAAAAGGATTCTCGTTAATTGAAATTATGGTAGTGGTTGTCATATTAGGCATTCTCGCCTCCATAGTAGTACCTAAAATTATGGGACGCCCTGATGAGGCACGAAGAGTTAAAGCCAAACAAGACGTGCTTGCCATACAAAATGCCCTGGATTTATATAAACTGGATAATGGTAATTATCCTACTACAGATCAAGGTTTGATGGCCCTTGTTGAAAAACCCACATCAAATCCAGTACCTAATAATTGGAAACAATACCTCAAATCACTCCCTAAAGATCCATGGGGTAGAGACTACCTTTATTTAAATCCAGGACAACATGGCGATATAGATGTATTTACCTACGGTGCTGAAGGACAACCTGGAGGTACAGGTATTAATGCCGAAATTGGTAACTGGGATGAACCCAAATAATAAACTTCTTTGGATATTCACTACAGAGAGTGAAGTGCGAGGAAAGACAGAGCATGGAACTGATGTATGCAGGCAAGGATATGGAACTGCATCAATGAAACTATCCCCGTCTGCAGTAGCAGTTTCCAAGAGGTCTAATCAAGGTTTTACTCTCATTGAGATCTTGATTGTTTTGGTAATTATAGGCATTACCTTCGGTTTTGCCTTAATTGCTTTTGGTGACTTTGGTGAGAGCCGACGTATCTTGTTTTCAGCGGAACAACTCATGAACACGCTTCGTTTGGCCCAGCACCAAGCTATTTTGGAAACCAGCACGCTTGGTCTGCGTATTAACAATACAGGCTATCAAGTACTTCAACTGAATAACAACACTCAATGGAAAGCTATTTCCGATAAAGGAGTGTTTAAAATGACTTACTTTCCCAAAGACACACATATTACCTTAAAAACAATTAACCCAACTCCAGTGGGAGCTCCTGCCATTATTATTTCTTCCTCTGGCGAGCTAACTCCTTTTACATTAAATTTTGGTAGCAAAAAGGACAATAATTTGGCGTTACTGATTGGCAAACGAAATGGAGAGTTAAAATTTAATGTGGTACACACTAAATGAGACCTTATCATAATAAATCAGGATTCACCCTAATTGAGGTATTATTAGCACTTTCCATAATTGCTATTGCCTTAACTGCTTTGCTTAAAGCGATATCACAAAATGTCGAAACGACACGCCGAGTAAAAGAAAAATCAGTAAGTCACTGGGTTGCTATGCAAGGCGTGGCAATGATTCAGCTTAATTTATTACAAATTAATCAAAGTCAGGAAACAACCCAAGATTCAATGATGTTGAATGAGCATTGGTACTGGAGAGCAAAAGTAAGTTCGACACCACAAAAAAATATTCAAAAAATAGTTATTTCAGTCAGCACGGATAAAGCAGGTCCATTTAGAGAGGAACTGCAAGCATTCAGGTATGTACCATGAAAAAAAACATAACTTCCAAAAAAGTAAACGGTTTTACTCTGATTGAAATCTTAATTGCACTTGCAGTATTTGCCATTCTAGCAACCATCACCTCTTCCGTATTGTATAACGCATTTACCACACGCTCCCGCGTTAATGAACAAAGTGAACGTCTCAATGAGTTACAACTTGCAATAAGTCTCATTCAACAAGATATCAGTCAAACTGTAGAGCGCCCTATTCGCAGTAACGAGATGCGATTATTACCTGCATTTATAGGACAAACAAATTATCTTGAATTCACACGTGATGGTAATGTAAATCCTGGCAGCATTGAAAAGCGCAGCACCCTAAAACGAGTTGCGTATCTTTGCCAGCATGGAACGCTGATCCGTAGAACTTGGAATAGTCTCGACATAATTGATCAAAAAATCTATGAAGATAAGCCCTTGCTAAATCAGCTTAATAACTGTCATTTTGGTTATTTAAATCAAAACTTACAGATACTTCCTGAATGGAGAGAACAAGCAGTAGGCTTAAATCAACGTAAAGAGCCTTTTCCTAAAGCAGTACAAATTAATATGACTCTTCGGAATCAGGGCGAAATAAATTTACTTTTTATTCTACCGGGTGCACTTTATGTTTCAAGTTAAAACCATAAAAGGAAGTGCCTTACTCACCGCGCTTTTTATTATGACACTGGTCGCGATTGTCGCCACAGCCATGAGCACCAAAGTTCAATTAGATATTTATCGTACACGACTTATGATCACTCACGATAAAGTCTATCTCGCCTCACAAACAGTTGCTTTTTGGGCATTGGGTGAATTAAGTAATAAAAAAAATGAATTTACCAAAGCTAATGTCCAAGGAGTGGTAAGTTTATTCCCACATGATATGGAACATATCGACAGCGCAGTTACCTTAAAAGGTGCTCTTTATGATTTGCAATCTCGATATAATATTAATAATTTGGAACACAAAAAATCAATGATAGGATTCATAAATCTCATAAGTACAGCCGTGCCACAATATGCAGAAGCAGAAAAAGTCAAATTAACACTAGCAATTATTGATTGGCTTTCCTCCTATGATTTGGCGCGCGGTAATGACAATTACTTATCATATTATATGAGCCAAAAACCACCCTATTATCCTAGCCACCAATTTATGAGCAGCAAATCAGAACTACGTCTGGTAAAGGATGTGAACGCATCTCTTTATTTGGTCCTGGAACCTTTAATTACTGCATTACCTGAATTTACACCCATTAATATTAATACAGCACCGATAAAAGTACTCAAATCGCTAAGCGGCACAACCAATGAAACACAACTTAATGAATTAATTAAAGCGAGAAAAGAAAATGGAATTAAAGAATTAAGCAAAATCTCTGAAATACTCAAAAAACTTAATATAGCAAACGATCAAATAACCCTGGAGAGTAATTATTTTCTCAGTATCGCTTCGGCAACGAGTGATAACCTCAATTTAACTGTATATACCTTATTTAAACGAAATCGTGATAAAAAAGGAAAAATTTCTGTCAATATCCTCAGAGAAAGCGTTAATGTTTTCTAATCTCAAATACTACTGAGTTAATCTTCATCTTTAGTCGGTTGAATGGTGTTCTGATGGAGTATTTCGTCAGCTAACTCGTTACCGGCCTTAATATCTGATTCAGATAGCTTATTTTTTAGCAGCTTAAGTTCTCTAATCGCTTCTTCATTTTTATTTTTTGCAGCAATCTTAAACATGGCATATGCCTTAATCCAATCTTTATCTACACCCAATCCAGCAAGATACATATAACCTAATTTGGCTTGACCAATAGGGTTTCCTTGTGCTGCAGATTTAGTAAACCAATATACCGCCTGTTCGTAATCTCTAGGAATACCGGTGCCTGTAAGAAGTAACTGCCCGATTTCAGCTTGCGCCTCAGGCTGACCGCTTTGTGCAGCAGCCTGATACCAATAAGCTGCTTTTTCTGGATTTGCCTCAACGCCATAGCCTTTTAGGTAGTAATAAGCCAAATAAGTTTGTGCTTTAACATGGCCTTGATTCGCTGCTTGCGAAAACCAATAAAACGCTAATTTATCATCTTGGGCAATACCTTGTTGTTGTCCGGTATATAACAGACCTAAACTATATTGAGCCCTCACATCTCCCTGATCCGCTGCCTGTTGATACCAATAAAATGCCTGATTAACATCTTTTTTTGTTCCTTCCCCCATTATGTAATCATAGGCGAGATTTACTTGTGCCTTGCTGTATCCTTTTTTTGCAGATTTTTCAAACCATTCAAATGCAGTCTTTTTATTGGCTTGAACACCATCACCAGATACATACATTAAACCAACATTTCTTTGAGCAATTGCATTACCTTGCTTTGCTGATTTCATATACCACTTAAAGGCTTCAGGAAAATTTTGTTTTACCCCTTGTCCCAAATCATACATAAAGCCCAAACTAAGTTGTGCTAAGGGATTATTTTTATCCGCTGATTTTTGATACCAACTTATTGCTTGAGTGTAATCTTTAGCAACACCTTCACCGTATTGGTACATACGGCCAAGCAAATACATTGCCTCAACATTTCCATCCCGGGCAGATTGCATTAAATGAGGGTAAGCAGTGGTATAATCTCCGTTCTCATATGCAGCGAAACCAACAATTTCATCTGCAAAAGCAGTATTCATTACCAGCAATGCTGCTAAAATCACCCTACGCATGCTGACTCCAATTCAATCCTCTTATCTAAAGCGTAGAATAAAGAATCAACAAAGCAAGTCTGATGAGCGAATTAAACTCAGTATGTTCATTGAATATTATCTAAAAAATCAAACAATACTCAATATCCACTTGAATTTTATCCGTCTACTTTGGTTCATATCTTATTGGGGAGATTGGGATGCTGACACGATTTCCATATGGAGTCATCATTACTTTAGACGATGTAATTTAACCTTAAAAAATTAAATCCCTGCCATAACGCAGGGATTCTTATATTCTTTTTACTTCCCGGCCACCATCATTTTTTCAATGAGTACCGAACCACATCGTGTCGCAATATTTGGATTAATATCATTACCAACAGCAAGAATGGATTTAAATATATCCTTTAAATTTCCTGCAATCGTAATTTCATCAACAGGATATTGAATTACACCATTTTCAACCCAAAAGCCTCCGGCACCCCGCGAATAATCACCTGTTACAATATTTATTCCTTGCCCCATTAATTCAGTGACTAATAATCCTTTACCCATTATTTTCAATAAATCATCCAGATCACCTGCTGTCGGGTCAATTGTTAAATTATGGACTCCATCTGAATTTGCTGTTGTTTTTAAACCCATTCTACGCGCAGAATAGCTGCCCAATACATATTGCATCACACGACCTTTATCAACAATTATATTAGGGCGCGTTGGAACCCCTTCGCTGTCAAATGCTGAACTTCCTAAAGCACCTAGTAAATGAGGCTGTTCATAAATACGAATAAACTCTGGAAAAATTTGTTGTCCTATGGAATCCAACAAAAAGGTATTTTTTCTGTAAAGATTTGAACCGCTAATTGCATTAATAAAACTTGAAAATAAACCACTGGAAATTCGTGATGAAAAAATAACGGGGATTGCTTGTGTTTCAATCTGTTGTGCCCCCAAACGATTCACAGCGCGGTTAACAGCATTTTTAGCAATTACATGAAAATCAATCAAATCTTGAGGATTACGGACCGTTGTATAGTCGTAATCACGTTGCATTTCCTCTCCGTCCTTCGCAATTAAAGAGCAACTTAAACTATGGCGTGTACTGTGAATAAATCCAGATCCACCATATGTATTTGCAAAACCATGGTGCGATTCATAAGAGGATACATTCACTCCATCTGAATTCGCTATTCGCTTATCCAGTGATAAAGCATGACGCTCACATTTTAAAGCCATATCAATTGCTTGTTGTGGACTTATATCCCAAGGATGAAATAAATCAAGCTCGGGATGATTTTTAGTCATTAGCTCTTTATCCGCCAATCCAAAGCATGGATCTTCTGCGCTTACTCTTGCTATATCACAGGCCGCTTTAACCATCGCTTCCAACGCAGCAGGTGACGTATCTGTGCTACTTGCTCCACCCTTACGTTGACCAATATAAACAGTCAAACCAACGCCTTTATCCTCACTAAATGCTACGGTTTCAACCTCTCCCATGCGCACATCAACTGAGAATCCTTTATCATTATTCACTGCGACCATCGCATCGGTTGCACCTTCTTTTTTTGCGAGTTCAAGTACATCATTCATCAAACGAGTTAAATCTGTTGTTGACTTATGTACTTCACTATTGTTATGTTGCGTTCTAATTTGCATAAGAGATTCCGTGGTGTTGAATGATGTACATAAGGATACAATAACATGTCTTCACAAACCAATGTTTATCCTGCAAACAAATCATATTTGTTCCATTTATTATTTGTTCTTTGCTTCCTATTCGCCCCACTTTATTCCTATGCTGAGGGATATTGGCGGAAATTAAGCTCTGGTATTGAATATCAAGATCTTGCTGGAGGAATACTTTCGCCCTGGGCACATATTTATGCATTTCGTATCGATCTCAATAAAAATAAATTGGCATTAGTTAATGCAAAAAAATTATCCTTAAAAAATGCCTCTGCAGATCAATTTGCCGAACACAGCAAAGCCCTTTTAAGTATTAATGGAGGCTTTTTTGATCATCAATTTCATCCACTTGGACTCAGAATTAATAATAAAAAATTGATCAACCCTTTAAAACGAATTAGCTGGTGGGGAATTTTTTATATAAAAAATAATAAGGCCTATATTTCAAGTCTGAAACATTTTAACCATGATAGTGATATTGATTTTGCTATTCAAAGTGGCCCTCGATTATTAGTTAAACGGAAAATACCTTCTCTAAAACCAGGTATTGCCGATCGTTCTGCTCTGGGAATTACGGGTGATGGGAAAGTCATTATCCTTGTTTCAACTAATGCAGCAATGACTACCAGCAAGCTTGCTCAATTGCTCAGATCACCACCTTTGTCCTGCATCGATGCGATCAATTTGGATGGAGGAAGCTCGAGTCAATTGTATGCACACATTGGTTCGTTTCTATTAAATGTTCACGGATTTTCCAATGTCAGTGATGCTGTTATCGTAAAAAAAAGATAAAATGAGATACCGTGTAACCTAATAATCTGGGCGCAGTGTAGCACCCCGGATAATGGACTTCATAAAAAATAAAGATTCAGGGCTATCCCCCCATAACTACTAGCAATTTGTGCATAAACACACAACTTATCCACAAAATACTCCCATATTATTCTCTTGACCATCATCCAAAAACACATTATCTTGTTGTTAGTAGCCACACAAGACCCTATATATTGGGTTTTCTGCTATAATCTAATCAATAGTGAATAAATTTAACTCGACTATTCATAACAATAAAAACTGCGTGGAGGAAAAATGTCCGCAATTCTTGATCCGGTAAATGATGTACCGCAAACCAGTCAACTGGAATTGACCGCTAATGCCCCTGGTTTATTAAAAACTATTAAGCGCAATGGTAAAGTAGTAAATTATGATGATACGAAAATTAAAGTCGCAATTACTAAAGCATTCATTGCTGATGAAGGCGGTACAGCCTCTACCTCAGATCGTATTCATCAACAGATCGAAGATCTTACCCGTCAGATAACCCAGGTATTCAAACGTCGCTTACCCAGTGGTGGTGCAGTTCATATTGAAGACATTCAGGATCAAGTCGAATTAGCGCTCATGCGCAGTGGTCACTACAAAGTTGCTCGCGCTTATGTATTGTATCGAGAAGAACATCGTAAAGCCCGCGAAAACGAATTAAAACAACAGGCTATTGATAGCAAAGTCTTATTAATTACCATGCCCGATGGTGAGTTAAAGCCATTAGACACAGAGCGAATGAATACAATTGTTGCTGAAGCATGCCGTGATTTAGAACATGTCCAAGCAGAACCTGTTATTAAAGATGCGATGCGCAATCTTTACAATCAAGCAAAATTTGAAGACGTGCACAAAGCCCTGATCATGGCTGCTCGCACCCTGGTCGAAAAAGAGCCAAACTACACTTATGTTAGCGCTCGTTTGTTATTAGACAGTTTGCGTATGGAAGCCCTGAGTAAATTAGAAATTCACTCAGACGCTACTTTTGATGAAATGAGCAAACTTTATCCTGCTTACTTCAAAGAATATATCGCTCATGGCATCAAACAAGGAATTTTAGACGTAAAAATGGCCGATTTTGATTTGGAAAAACTCGGCAAGGCGCTATTACCCGAGCGTGACATGAAGTTTAGTTATTTAAGTTTGCAAACATTATATGATCGTTATTTCATTCATGATCACGGGGTACGGTATGAGCTTCCTCAAGCATTTTTCATGCGTGTTGCGATGGGGTTGGCGTTACGTGAACAAGATAAAAATGAAAAAGCCATAGAGTTTTATCAATTACTGTCTTCATTTGATTATATGTCATCAACACCTACCCTGTTTAATTCAGGTACCATTAGACCTCAATTATCCAGTTGCTATTTGACCACTGTTCCCGATCATTTAGATGGAATTTACAGTGCAATCAAAGATAATGCCCTGCTTTCAAAATATGCCGGAGGTTTGGGTAATGACTGGACTCCAGTTCGCGCGATGGGCTCACATATCAAAGGCACCAATGGAAAATCACAAGGTGTAGTTCCCTTCTTAAATGTTGCTGATGCTACCGCAGTCGCAGTAAACCAAGGCGGTAAACGCAAAGGTGCTGTTTGCGCTTATCTGGAATGTTGGCATAAAGACGTCGAAGAGTTTCTGGAGCTAAGAAAAAATACCGGGGACGATCGACGTCGTACACACGATATGAATACTGCATTATGGATACCCGATTTATTTATGATGCGTGTACGTGAAAATGGGGATTGGACTTTATTCTCTCCTGATGAAGTACCTAATTTGCATGATCAGTATGGTAAAGCGTTTGAAACACTCTATTGTGAGTATGAAGAAAAAGCGCGCCAAGGCCTCATCAAAAACACAAAAACACTATCTGCCGTCAAACTGTGGCGCAAGATGTTATCCATGCTGTTTGAAACCGGCCACCCATGGATGACCTTTAAAGATCCTTGTAACTTACGCTCGCCACAGCAACATGCTGGTGTAGTTCATAGTTCTAACCTGTGTACTGAAATTACACTCAACACTTCAGAAGAAGAAATTGCCGTATGTAATCTGGGTAGTATTAATCTTCCCGCTCACATCAAAAATGGCAAATTGGACGCTGAAAAATTAAAACGTACCATTAGAACTGCAATCCGTATGCTGGATAATGTGGTTGATATTAACTATTATTCTGTACCTCAAGCACGTAACTCCAACTTGAAACACAGACCTATTGGTTTAGGCTTAATGGGTTTCCAAGATGCATTATATGAATTAAAAATTGATTATGCTTCTCAAGAAGCGGTTGAGTTTGCTGATTCATCTATGGAGTTAATCAGCTACTATGCAATCGAAGCATCTTGTGATTTGGCTAAAGAACGGGGTAGTTATTCCAGTTATGAAGGTTCTTTATGGAGTAAAGGTATATTGCCAATTGATTCAATTAATCTATTGCAGCAAGCTCGCAATAAATACTTAGAACAGGATCGTTCACAACGTCTGGATTGGGAAAACTTACGCATTAAAGTTCGCACACAAGGAATGCGCAACTCCAATGTGATGGCGATCGCACCAACAGCAACTATTTCAAATATTTGTGGTGTTTCACAATCCATTGAGCCTACATACCAAAATTTATATGTAAAATCCAATTTGTCAGGTGAATTCACTGTGGTTAATCCCTATTTGATTGCTGATTTGAAAGCATTGAATCTTTGGGATGAAGTGATGGTCAATGATTTGAAATATTTTAATGGTAGCGTCCAACCAATCAGCCGTATTCCTGCTGAATTGAAAAAGCGTTATGCGACTTCTTTTGAAATTGACCCCATGTGGTTAGTTGATGCGGCTTCTCGTCGTCAAAAATGGATCGATCAAGCACAATCACTGAATATCTACATGGCTCAACCATCAGGTAAGAAATTGGATCAACTCTATATGCATGCATGGACACGCGGATTAAAAACCACATATTACTTACGCAGTTTAGGCGCATCCAATGCTGAGAAATCTACTGTAACTGATGGTGCACTCAATGCAGTTAAAATAATAGCTGAGGAACCTAAGGTATGTTCCATACTCGATCCAGACTGTGAAGCGTGCCAATAATCAGGAGAATTTAAATGTCAGAAAACATAATACAACACCAAGATATAATTCATACTGGTGCAACTGGATACGAACCACTCGAAATGGGGGCCGCGCGCATTCATGTTGATGATAAACGCATCATTAACTGCCGTGCAGACTTAAATCAGCTCGTTCCGTTTAAATATAAATGGGCATGGGACAAGTATTTAACCGCTTGTGCTAACCACTGGATGCCTAATGAAATCAATATGAGCGCTGACGTAGCGCTCTGGAAAGATCCTAACGGCCTTACAGAAGCGGAACGTTTGATAATCAAGCGTAACTTGGGATTTTTCTCAACAGCAGATTCGCTAGTTGCCAATAATCTGGTACTCGCTGTTTACAGACATATTACGAATCCTGAATGCAGACAATACTTGTTACGCCAGGCCTTCGAAGAAGCACTGCATACTCATGCGTATCAATACGTTATTGAGAGCTTAGGCCTTGATGAAGCGGAAGTTTTTAATATGTACCGTGAAATTCCATCTGTAGCGACTAAAGCAGCCTGGGCACTACCCTTTACTCAAAGCTTGGGTGATGAAACATTCCACACTGGTACTGTAGCAAATGATCAGCGTTTGTTACGCGACTTAATTGCCTTCTATGTAATCTTTGAAGGAATCTTTTTCTATGTTGGTTTCACACAAATTCTCTCCATGGGTCGTCGTAATAAAATGGTAGGAACTTCAGAGCAATTTCAATACATTCTACGTGATGAGTCCATGCACATGAATTTTGGTATTGATGTCATCAACCAAATTAAGATTGAGAACCCACACTTGTGGACACCTGAATTTAAAGAAGAAATGATTCAACTAATTCGCCAAGGTGTAGCATTGGAATATCAATATGCTAAGGACACTATGCCTCAAGGCATCCTGGGAATGAACGCCGAAATGTTTGAAGAGTACTTGCACTTCATTGCTAACCGTCGTTTAAACCAAATTGGCTTGCCAGAGCAATATCCTGGAGCTACAAACCCATTCCCATGGATGAGTGAAATGATGGACTTGAAAAAAGAGAAAAATTTCTTTGAAACTCGTGTCATTGAATATCAAGCGGGCGGCACACTAAGCTGGGATGATGAATAGCGGTAATTTAAAATTAGTTGGATAATCTCCTATACCTGTGTAAGGGTTTTAACCCTTACCAGGTAATAAATCATATAAATTCCATCAAACAAACTATCCTTGTTTTCTTTCATCCTTAAATAATTGTACAAAAAACTTATTCTGTTTTATAAGAAAATCTATAAGAAAAAAATAAAGATGACATTTTTCTTCCCTATAGTAGAATCTTAAATCAGTCGAAAATGCAATTTCGACAATTACTCAAAAAATACATTTCAATTCAAATTCATTTTAATTTGGTACAACACATGAGGTGACGAAATGGCCAAGAAGAATAAACAACAGGAAGATGATACTAATTATAGCTTTTTGCTCAAATGCATGGCGGCGTTCTCTGCTGCTGCAATAGCCACAGCAGGAGTTATTGCTGCAGTATCACTAAAATCAGCTGCAGTAGCAACAACTGCGCTAGCAGCGAAAACATTACTCGCATCAGCTTTTATTTTTACACCAGTATTACCCATTGCCCTTTTTGCAATTGGACTTATGCTCGTGGTACCTTTTTTATTTGGTTGTAACAATAATACTTATACTACAGTAAGAACGACTACTCCCGGATACAGGAGTTATGGAAGTTATAGTTTTTACACTCCTTCTTCTGTTTATAATGGCTTTCCTTATTCTGATTATGGTACAGGGACCGTTTATGCAAGTACCGCTCACTCACATGGACATCCTACTAGCGGAACAGTTCATGGACATAGCAGCAGTCATGTGCATGGACATGGTGACAGTCATGTGCACGGACATGGTGGTAGTCATGTACATGGCCACTTTTAATCAGCCTTTCCCTCATTTTTGAGGGAAAATTAAAACAGTTAATCTCATTGATTTTGTTCACTACTTATATGAAACCCAAGTGCAAAGATTGAGTTTTGCTCATTTTGAACTCCTGGGTTCCACTTTACTGCACTCAGGGTACAACACTCAGAACTTAGTTTACTGAGTCAATGATATTAATTTCTGTTTCGCTATTTCTCTTGCACGCTTCCCCGTTGAATAATCAGGCGTAGCATCATCTTCTATGTATTGAGCAAACGAAATAGTATGTGAATCCTTCTCTATCCAGCCAACAAACCATCCTAGTTGCTTGTCCTGATTACGTGAACCATCTTTCTTGAAGGGATTCCCTGCCCCAGTTTTACCATACAACTTCCAGCCTCCTGGCAAATTCTCAATAAATAGAAGGTCACGAGTCATTTGCATGGAAAAACGACTTACAGGCAACTTGTTTTGAGTTAAGGCAGATAAAAACTCAACTTGTTCCTGTGGTGAGATTTGCAATGAACTTGACAGCCAAGCGCGAACCAATCCATTATTCATACCCTTATCACCAGAAACATCCTGATTTCCATAATTAAGAACCTGCATATAATGTTTAAATTGCTCCATTCCTAATTTTTGCGTAATAAGCTGACTGTACCAAACGCAACTGTGCTGTATCCAAGTGGTTGGATTATGTGGCTGTTTCCAAACATCCAGCCAATCATTGTATCCTTGTTTGAAAGGCCATTCAGGATGAGTTTTATCGATTAATATGCCCTTATCAAACCCCATTAAACTGATTGCAATTTTAAAAGTTGAGCAAGGTGAATGGCGCTCCGTACATAGCCCTTCTTGTTTTAGCGTGACGTTGTTCTCTTTTGCTATAAAGCAGTTATTATTGGCAAAAACCACTGAATTAATTGCAAGAGAAGCAATAAAAAAAACAATACATTTTTTCATTTTATAAAACCATCCCATTAACTTGACTATCCCAAAGCATTTTGAAGTAACTCTCTTCATTATTTACCAATTCGGTAAAAGTACCTTCTTCGATAATAACTCCCCCTTCCATCACTACAATTCGATCCATATGGCGAATGGTAGAAAGACGATGGGCGATTGCTATGACTGTAGCATTATTTTGCTCCAGCATGGCATTAATCGATCGTTGAATTTCGTGTTCTGAAAGTGTATCTAGACTTGAGGTCGCCTCATCAAGAACTACAATGGATGCATTTTTTAAAAATGCTCGTGCAATCGCAATGCGTTGACGCTGGCCACCTGAAAGTTTTACCCCGCGCTCACCAACCAACGTATCATATTTCTCCGGTAGAGATTCGATAAAATCATCAATATTAGCCATTTCAGCTGCTCGTTTTATCTCTGCTTGCGTTGCATTCTCTTTTGCATAACCAATATTTTCACCAATAGAGCGGTGAAAAAGCATAATATCTTGGGGTATAAGAGCAATTTGTTGGCGCAAAGAATCTGAAGTAATCTCTGAAATCGGCTTATCATCAATCAAAATTTGTCCATCAGTAGGTCTGAAGTTTTTTAACAATAACGAAATTAATGTTGATTTACCTGCACCAGAGTGCCCTACCAAACCAATCTTCTCACCGGGTTTGATGAGTAAATTAAGATTTTTAAATACAAAAGAAGCTCCCTCGCGATATGCAAAAGAAAGTTGTTTAAACTCAATTTCCCCTTGATTTATCTGATATGCTTGTGCAGGAGGCACATCTACTTCATCATGAGGCATAGCTAAAATACCAAATGACGATTTGAAATCTCCTATTTCTTTTAAAAAGGTACAAAGACTACTCATCAGCGACCATAAATCGAACGAAATGGTAATGGCAGTGAGCATAACAAATAAAAAATCTCCTGTAGAAATCTCACCATGAATACGCAGATAAATCATAAAAATAAAAACCGCAATCAGCATGAACCAATACAGCACTGATCCGACTATATTGAATTTAAAATCATACTGATAAAGTTCAATTTGCCGAGGCACAAAATCAGCCGACATCAGCTCATTAACACGTCGATGTTCAGCTCGTCGTTTTGCGAAATAAAACAAAGAGAAAATATTGGTAATATTATCTGAGAAAGCACCTATAACCTGATGTTTGCTCTCAGCCATATTATTAGAAAGCTGATTCAGTTTAAGCGCCATAGGCAGCATAATTGCCATAACTAATACACACCAGGCCAGCATAAAACAAAACACACTAAAATTAACTACCAATAAAACAAAAACAGAAACAACAACTACACAAAAATGTTTTCCAACAACATGATGGAGATTAGCGAAAACACTATCATATCCATCCAAAAGGCCTTTTAACTTACTAATGACCGTACCACTGGGCGTATTTTGAAAATAATTATAGGAATGATGTTGGACATAATCATAAGCAGATGACAATAATCTTTGCCGAGCATAAGGCTCAGCTTTCCACTCCGCAAAATCACTAATTCGCCAAACTACATCCAGTACAATTTGCGCTGTAATAAATAGTACAATAGGAAACACCAATTGATGATATGAAGTAATCGTCTCGCTGGAAAACGCGTCCACCAGAAGCTTAAACGAATAGTTATTAGCAAAAATATAAATTGCAGTGAGCACCGGCGCCTGAAACATTAACACATACCACCAACGATAAGGCTTAATGACCTGCCATAAAAAATTCCAGGCTGAATGAAATGGATATTTTATATCTGAAGTGTCCATCATGCATGCTCAAAGTAAAAGGTCGACGAGTATATCACATTGAGCCTACAAAATGCTCATAATTAACTCATTCTTAATGATAAATTTCAAAATGAAAATTTAATTTTCCGCAGTGGAAGTTGAGATTTTTTAATGATAACGGTAGACTTATGACGTTAATTAAAGTCCCGGTGGCACAGCTGGATAGCGCAGCCCCCTCCTAAGGGGCAGGTCGGAGGTTCAAATCCTCTCCGGGACGCCAATGAAATCAAAGAGTTAATGATTTATAGTTTAAATAATTAAGATGTTATATTTTGCAGGTGCCTAGATGGGTACCTTAAAATTAAATATTACTTTCTGAAGCCCATATGATCATATTAAAAGTATTATCCAGCCCAGTAACTAGTAATCTTTTATCTGCAACAACAATTATTCTAGTAATTTATGGTTACACTCAATGGAAAAAAATTTACATAGCAGAAAGACAATCAAATAATTTTCTTAACATTGCTATGGATATTAATAGACTATACTTTTCTATCCTGGAACAGAGGCAGCCTGAATTCAGACCAAGCCATAATGATGATTTTATTAAGTATATTGATGATTATAAAATTCCCCCTCTTATGGAAATAGCGAAACAAGCGTATGTCATATCAAAAGAGATAAGTATTTTAGAAAAGACCCTAACCCTTCCCAAGAAAAATGATCAGAGCCTAACTTTATCAAGTTTATATTATCAGTATATTATCAAAGAGATAATAAAAAAAATCACTCTTAACATACATCTGTATTATGCTGATAAAAAGAGGAAACAAGAACAATTAGATCCAACACAAACCGAGCTATACAAATTTTTATATCCATCCTCATTTGCAGTTGATCCCAATCAATATGAGTTTGACGATAAAACAGGATTGAATATCATAAAAGACGATTTTTATGAGGTAATCATTACAGGATTTAATAGTGTATTATCAGCATTAGATAACCTATTGATTAAATAAATGATTCGTAATCAAAAGGTCGTGTGTTCGATTCACATCAGCGGCACAAAAAAAAGCTTAATAATCAATGAAATAATGAAATTTTTAAATATTATGTTTTTGTGCTACCTCGGTACTACCTTTTGAAAATTTTTAATAGTTCCTCTGAATTGGTATTGAGTCTAGATGTGACTTAAATAATGGGCATATGGCATTCATGCATATATAATGAGTGATTATGAATGCTCAAAGGAAATAAGTTGAGAACTGCCTTTATAGAAACCTCTGCAATTAACTGGTTTTATAAAAATCAATTTAATGCTGTCAGTGCTAATAAGCTACTTGCATCAAAAAACTTGATACCGGTCGTTGGTATGGATACCATTTATGAATTGGCACGTTGCTTTACAGTTGAATATGAGAAAGCTGTCAATCTTTTTAATTTTCTAAAACAACTAAAACCTGTATATAGCTGCCAAAGAAAAGTTTTATATGAACAAGAACTTAATAATCTAATGCAGGGTAGTAGTGTTGATCCTCTCTTGGGATATTATACCGAAGAAATATTAACTGATCGGATCAAACACTATTCAATGGGTATTTTTGATAAAACTCATGAGGAATTTATCATTGGAAGACAATTTTTTTGGGACGACTGCAGAGAAAAATTATGGAGTCCAGAAAATATTAAACGAAATAAAGGATTAACATTACAAGCTTATTTGACGCATTGCTTTAAGCAAATTGAAATAACTCCCTTGATATTACAAAAATGGATAGAAGAATTAACCGGAAAAATTTTGTCAAAAGACAATATTGCAACTCTTCTTAAAAAGCTGAATACACTTCCGGCATTGCGAACAGCATTATATTCCCAGTTTTATTTGAATTTTTTAATCATACGAAATCAAGCTACACCACGCGAAGATAGATTTACAGATAGCCTTCAAGTAATCGCTGCCTCGTATTTTTCTGTGATTATTAGCCACGATAATTATCTTCTCAATACTTTATTACCCTCTCTTAATCCCGATCAATTAGGGGAAAATATATCGAGTTTAGTCGATTCTGTTCATGGTGAACTGTGCGCAGTTGATTAAAAATATTGATATCTAAACCTTTGACTAGCTATTTAAGCAGCACTTTTTGTATTTTTTTCCACTGCCACAGGGACAAAGAGAGTTTCTTCCTGTTTTTTTCTTTTTAGTGGGGGTTGGCTTGGTTTCGCTATCAATTAATCCCTCTATATTACGATCATATTCCCAAGGAAATTCTATATAACTTGCGGTATTAATTAGATGATCGGAATTATTACATAGTATGCCTAATCCGATTGATTTATTGGCTTTATGACGGTATTTTTCAATAACGTTATTGCTTGGTTTTGGGTTTGAAGATCAATTAAAGATAAATTGTTTGATGCGATTAAAGATATAACGACTTTAGCAGGTGTTATGGGTATTACACACCTTCTTATTTTTCTTGGTCCACTTGATTTATAGTTTGATAGATTTTTAATAGCCTGATCAATGGCGTATAGTACACTGTTATCTAATTCTAGTAGAGAAAAAATAATCCATTTCGCAGAATCATCATTATACACACTGTATTCAGATATAATTTTTTTAATGGAGTCTGGAAGTTTTAACCTAAAATCAGGCGGGTTATCTAATAAACCTCGCTCATAAAGCATTAACTCATCAAATTTAGGAGAAGAGGAAGTGTAAATTATGTCGGGTACAGCTTCATGATTATCTGTAAAATTTGAATATTCTAATCTGGTATCTAGATACATCGAAAAAAGTGATAGTTCATCCCCATGCCAATCTTGTTCCAAGGATAAAATACAAAGTCTTCGTTCTATGTAATGTAAAAATGCTTCGGGAAATATATTTGTCTTTGTAATTAAATCCAAATCAGCTAAACATATAGAAAAAGGAAAATTATTATCTTGGAAAAGTCCTAGTTCTTGTAATCGCTTCATTTCACTACCAAGCCCAGCTAAATGAAATAATGATAATGAGATTGGATATATTTTTTGAATGGAGTTGCTAGCAAAACTTAATGTTCGGTCAGTTTCTGTTTCTTTAAACGTAACATGCTTGTTTGAGGCTATATATTTTATGGTTCTTATATTCTGAGTAAAGGCTTCAACTATATTACCAATAATATCAGCTGTTAAGGTTTTTTTATTTCCCCTCTGTGACTCAAATCTAAATTGTTTAGATTTTGCTTCAAGCAATATTAAAAAGGGGCCAAATTTAACTGCAATATCAAGTTCAGCGATACCTGTCTTCTTTTCTGGATCGGGGTAGGTTAAATTCTCGAAAATACAATCTTGAGGAAATATCCTTTTTAAAGCATTCGCACCTTCTTTTTCAAGCCATTCTGCCCTATGTTTTTGATATCTTGCATAAAATTTTTTATCAGTCTTAGCTAATAAATTAAATTTTTCCCAAGCTACATCCATAAGATTTGATAAATGTGAAAACAAGACTTTTCCGCAAGTCAAAATGTACATAGGGTGTTTTTGAATAACAATATCTCCATGACAATCGCTTTTAGAAACTCCGATTAATTTTTTTAAGGCATATACTTCATCTGAAGTTAATAAATAATCTTCGAGGGCTATAGGCAATATTTTTGGCATTGAAAAAATTAGCTCTTTCAAAAAGCTATATGCATAGTCTGCATCGTGGTTTTCAGATGGTCTAGAGTTATTCAGAGCGCTTTTAAATTGATTTAACCATTCACCATAATGCTTTTCAAGATCATAAATTATGGATGATATTGTTCCAACTAACTTAGTTGGACATAAACCTGATTTTTGTGAAAACCATTTATCAAAACGACCTTGAATCTCTAAAATCATTCGTTGTGTTTGTTCTGGGTAGGCATTGCCTCGAATAACCTCAGATGACATGCGTAAAATGTATTCAATAGATTCAATTTGATTATCATCCACGTGAGCCTCGCTCGGTGATATGGTATTAAATTGAACATATTCATCCAGTATGTCGTAACACTCAACAATCATTTGGGGAGTAGTAATTTTTTGAAATGAATCTCCAAAATTAGGTATAAGACTTTTGGCTAATGCTTCTAGCATAGCTGGATGCCTTCCGTATTTATCTCCAATTTGTAATTCTGGACTTAAAAAACATATGTAACCAATCATAACAGTAAGAAGTGTTTCAGCATCAGCTGAGCTAACTAAAGATTCAAGTTTTATCTTTGCTTTTTTTGCTTTTTCTTGCCAAAGTAATTCGATATTGTCCAATTTAATTCCATTTCATGCATTTATTAAATAATTATATATGAGTTTTTATGGACAAAAACTTTATAGACTAGGGTGCGCGTTGATACAATATATTATGCCCAAGAAATAATAACTGACTATATCAAGCAATATTCTGGTACATGCAAGTAATTTGATCTAAACAATAATTAATCAATTGATAAACTTATGGCATCAGGGAATAATGCACCAACCTTCTACTTTAAGGGTTTTTGCTATCCTAATCAGATTAAGGGTTGCTATATTGCGTTCACCACGCTCCACAGACCCCATATATCTGGATCCAGCCCAACTTCAGAAGCAAAAGACTCCTGAGAGTACCCCTTTTCTTTGCGGAGTTCCCTGATTCTTTCGCCTATTTTAATAAGTGCTGGATGTTTTTGCGCATACATTTAGAATATGCGCCCTATACTCATAAAACCACGGCTATGAGTATCATTTAGGGAGGCAATTCTCCAGCGAATATTGAGGACTATAAATGAAAAAATTTATCTTATTGTTTATTGTATTTTTAACAATTGAAACAACAAATGCAGCTGTTTTAAATTCCGGCCCATTCCCTTTTGACGGGGGTGAAAGCAAACCATACAGTTTTCTAAAGGTTATGATACCAAGAATTACTAAAGCAACATACGTGATTACTTGTGATATTATCAATCCTAATTATCAAAAAGAATATCCTGTTGTTCTTCAAATGAAACTTAATGTAGCCAATCAAAATCCATATAAAATATATTTAAATGGGGCACAATTGTCTTCTCCCTATTATCAAGGGGAATTAAACAGAAATATTAATCATCTTATGATATTTCCCGTTGAAATAAATGGGGGTGAAGCAGATTCCCATATTCAATTTCATAATTTAGATGATAGTGATACCGTCATAGTAAGCAATTGTGAAGCGCGATTTCTGACTTCGAGTTCATAAAGACTAAATTTATAAATTAAATTTGACCTGGCAGACATTTCTGATAAACTGGCAACTGTCAGATCAAGTTATAACTACTACAACTGACAAAGACCCGTATATCATCTCTTTAATTCAATCGATTTTCTAATTCATTTATACGCCGATTTAATTGATTAATTAACTTTCTTTGCTCTGCTTGAGCTGCTTTAGTCTCTCTCTCCCATAGTTTTTCTATGAGAAACACCGCCTCATCTTCTTGTCCATAGGCTAATAGTTGATCAATTTTCTTACGCATTTTCTTCTCCTGCATTAGTGGGGCGATTGATTTTCTCACCTTCTAATAATTTCGACATTCTTTCGTTCAAGTCGATAATTGCTATAGAGCTACTGTAATCTTTTAACATTCCTATTAAAATTTTTGCCTCACCAGAAGTGATCTCTTGATTTCCCAATGCCCTGAAAACCTCTGCACTCATAGGAAGTAATATGTTTGCATCTTTAACCTCATCTGGAAATTTCAGGCTTATAAAAGCATCATCTTTATTGCCATAAAGCCTTGGTATCAGTTTAGCAGCCAGCCATTTACGTGTGTCAATTCTAAGCCTAGAACGAGCGATAAACTCACCATTGCAAACACGCACACCTTGTTCGTTAATTATTTCATCTTGTGTTGAATCATCAGCTATATCTATAATTTCATCCACTAAGGTTTCAATTTGAGATATTTTGGCTTGCGCGTATTGGGTGTAAAATTCAGGATATTTATAACGCCATTTGTTAATGGTGGTTTTATCTGGCATATCATCATACATAGAACAAAGCTGTTTCAGCCCAACTTCATGAGTGGCTACCCGTTCGCAGATTAGGTTTACTAATTCTTGATTATAAATCGTTGGTCTTCCAACTTTCTTATTTAAATCCATAATTGCTACTCCTTTTAAGAAAATACTATTTGCTATTTAATACGGAAAACTCAACAAACTGCTTAGCTTTATGGCCAGGTTTACCGAGGTATTGAAATGATTGCCTATCAAACCATAATGCGGTTTTACCTTCCCATTCTCCATTGCGTTGTTTATCACAACGCAAAATACAATCGCACTCCTCCAGCTTTGCAGATTGTCTTGAATCGAGAGACATTCCATTTAATTGCATTTGTGCAATTTCTTCTTTGGCTTTGTTGCGCCACACTGTAAAACAATTGTCTGCTAAATCTGTAATAGCCCCGGTACCTTTACAATCTAATTTTGATGGCATTTGAGTTTCATCATTAGATTTACGGGGATGAACTACTATATGAACATGGCAATTATACTGGTTTTTGAAGTCACAAATTTTCTCGATAAATGCTTTTTGTGCTTTAAAATCCTCTTCATCTATTCCACATTTCATGAAGGAATCAATTACAAATACATCAATACCATAACGTTGGTGTGCATAAAGAAATACTTCAAGTAATCGATCTGACTTTGCTGTACCCACAAGGTCGAATAACCACAATTTATCTTCATACCATTCAAGAATTGCGCGAATATATTCTGGGGTTGGTTCAGCAAGACCTGCGGCTTGACGAGTTAATCTCTTTAACAATTTTTTAGGTTTTATTTCAAGGCTAGCAATACACACCCTCGCACCTTGTTGCATTGAAGACAAAATTATATGTCCTAACAATTGAGATTTTCCATGACCATTAATACCAGTCCAGATTGAAAGTTCATTAGGCCGAAAGATAATTTTATTTTGAATATATTGCCAGGGTGGGTTATAACCAAGCATTGTATGTGTATTGGGATAGAACTCCTCGATGACTTCTTCTGTATATAAACTTGCAGAGCGCAGCTCTTCGGGATCTAATGTGCGTGCTTCATCAAAACATTTTTTGATTTGCTCTTTTATTATTCTTTTTTGTAAACATTCATTAGCATCTTTGTATGGCAGTTTTACAATACGGCAACGATGGCGACCTAAACGCTCGATTAATTCGAGAGTTGCTGTTTGTCCTTCTCTATCATTATCCAAACAAAGGTTTATTTCATCAAAAATTGCCAGCCGATCAAATTCGTATTCAAGCCATTTTTGTTTATTACCACCTCCACCGCCGAAGGGAACTGAAAGAGCGGGAAAACCATATTGATATAAGCTCATTGCATCAATTTCGCCCTCACAAAGAGTGATTGTTCTGGAGTTATTAGGTATTAAATGCCAGCCAAACAAACACGGTTCACAATTTGGCTCAACGACAATTTGTTTTTTTCCATTAACTCGAATTAAACTAAGCTGTTTTACAAAAATAAGCTCATCTTCTCGCCAGTAAGGAAAAATAATATTATGACCTGCCTCCCCAACTTTATAAGCTTTTATGGTTTCAGAGGTTAATTTCCTTTCATTTATTAAATAATCCATTGTTGGTGAATTTTGTTTTACTGGGGAAGTATTTTTTAAAATCGGTTTAACAAATTTTAAGGTGCTATGAGCTTCAAATTTGGGTGTTGATATACCTAGATAGTGGCTTGCTTCTTTAAGGGCTTCAGAGATCTTTGAATTACGTTTAATCGCCCAAAGGTCAAGTAAATCACCTTTCTCACCCGTTGCAAAATCGCACCATACTCCGGCTTTATCACCCACTAGATGTACCTTTAGAGACTCACCAGACTCACCATTAATACTTCCTGTACACCATTCACTACCTTGTCGTTTTCCATTGGGTAATAAATATCGAGCTATCTCTTCAGCACGTTGCGCTAACATTACCGATATTTGTCTAAAATTATTCACGACCTACCCCCGACATTATATTTGTTGTATCGAATGATTTTTTTTGTTGAGAAAACTTCGCTGCATTTCTTAACCATGTATGAAAAGCCATTCCCCAATCAGAAAATTTACTTCCTTTAGCGATATGATGTTCCTTGAAGTGTTCAAATTCAGAGTCGATATCTAGACTTAATCCATTTGCTTTTTCTCGGTGTGATTCATTTATCGCGAACTTTTGAGGAAAAGTCTTTTTTATAGTTTTAACCCGTAATTTTTTGTTGGCTAATAATGTATATTGCTTGATGTTATTACTGATGTTATTAGGGGGGCTATTAGCACCAGGTGTCCCTGCTGATGCCACTAGGTGGATAGTGCTATTTGCTACTGGTGGCTGTGAGCACCCAGTGCTATCGGCACTAGGTATTGTTAATTGATAATGGTTACTAGACCCTGTCGTACGCAATATTTTTATTAGATATTTATTCTCTAAAGACTTCAGAGTACGTTTTACTGAATCGGTGGACATACCACAATCTATAGAAAGTGATTGATGAGACGGAAAACAGCTTGTTTTATTACCCATATAGCTAGCTAACATAACAAGCAATAACCTTTCATAAGCATTTAACATAAATGCATGAGAATGTTCCTGTCTTAAAAATCTATCGACTACAATTTGAGCTTGCATCATAACTCTGCTCTTAAACGTTGAACCCCGATAAAAAAATTCCGTTTAATTTCCTCACTAGACTTCTGACCGGAATAACAATCAGATATCATTTTGTCAGCGAGTAAAATCAACTGTGATAAAAAATAATCGCGATCCAAATGCGTTGTTTTCTTCATTATCAACCCCCTCTTACACCGTCGTTTATCAATTGACGTATTTCTTCAACTCGCCAAACAGTAATACGCGGACCTAACTTTGTAGGCTGAGGAAAACGGCCGTTTTTAACACCCTCCCACCATGAAGATTTACCAATAGGTATTATTGGAGGAACAGGTGGATTAGCTTTGGGATTACCCAGTATTTGCGATAAACGCAAATAGCCAGTTTGCGGTAGTTGATTCATTAAAAGTCACTCCTGTCTGTTGATGTTCTAAACAGTTTAAAAACTATTTTTTTGACTAAACAGACAGAAGGGTTAGGTAGGTTTCTCGAAAAACAGGGGGGTAAGTTAATAGAAGCCTAGTAAATATAAGAGCTATCTAAGGGGGTAGGTTTTTTAAATTTAATTTAAAATTTCTGCTCTTCCGCCCTTTTTACCTTTTTTAGTATTAATAACCGTTGCTATTCGCTCCTTAGATTCTTTTGAAAAGCATTTAGGATAAAGCTCTTCTATTAGCAACAAAGCTTGTTGTTTAAAAGAGAGACTTTCATTACGATTATTTATAACAGCTCTGTAAACATTGTTAGCTGCATCTAATTCTGGGGCATAATTCTCACATCCGTGATCCATTTGAAGGGGATTATTTTTTAGCTCCTCATGAGATAAATGTAGTTTGTCATTCATAACTCGTTGTAATTGTATTATTTGATCTTTTTTATCAAGTAGTTCAATTGATTGCGTGTATAGTGTTTGCCAATCGGCAATCTGAGCACCTATCTCTTGTACTGCTTCTTTTAATTTTAGAGGTATGTCAAATTGCATTCTTTCTGCCCATGCTAAAAATTTACCAGGTGTTATAGGATCAGGAAGTTGGCCAGCGCTATTATAATTTAATGCTAATTCTTTTATTTCTTCGAATTTTTTTACTAATGGCGATAAATGAGAATACATTTTTATGTTGTCCCATTTAATTTTTCCCGGATCTTTACCAAGAATTAAGGTAATCCCTTCTTCAATAGACCATAGTGCTTTTTTTCCAAAATAACTAAAATCAGCATTATAATATGGTTGATGAAAAAAAAGTTTTTTTTCATCATTTTCACGTTGCTCTCTTTGCTTTACAATTTCCTCATTGTAAAGTCTTTCAATCTCTTCTGCCCCAAGCTTTATCAAATCTGCTCGTATTTGCTCTTTAGGTATTGTTTCATAAGATACCTTCGTCTTATCCGATTTATCTAAAGTAGAGCAAATTGCCGCAGGCTGAATCTTTACTAAATAATCTATCTTTTTAATCAAAGCATCAACATCCATCACTTGAATTCCTTTCACTATTTAAATTTAATCAATGCTGCAGAACTAATTGGTTTTACATTATTCGGTTCTTGTGCAATCTGGTGCTTAACTAAATTTCCCCAGTTTGCCCATGCCTCCTTTTGTTCCTCTGCATAAACTGCTCGTTGATAAGTAGCAACCAACTTATTCAAAGGCTGATGATTTAACATTTTCTCAATTATATGTGGTTCTGTTTTTAAATGTTCTCCCCATGCCGTAGCAGCTGCTCTTCGAAGATCGTGGACACTAAAAGATGGTATGTCCGCTAAAGGAGCATTTGAAGCTAATTTCTTTTTTGTACCTTTAGACTTACCACGTAACCGTGCAATCGCACCTGTTAACGTATCTGTATGTATATGACCGCCCTCTTCATAACTCCCTGTATCAAAAACGAATAAAGAATGCCCTGAAATCGGCAATAACGATTGCAGAATTTCAACAGATAGAGAAGAAAGGTAAATTGTATGTGCTTGGCGATTTTTTGTTCTTTCTGATGATAGCACCCAAATTCCTTCGTTAAGATTTAATTCGTCCCAACGCATAGCGGCAACTTCACCTCGACGCGCACCTGTTAAAATGAGTAATTTAATAGCGCTAGTAAGAACAATAGACATAGATGAGATTTCCACATATGGCAATTGGGTTGAACTACTTGCTTGATCCAATGCTTGCCACAATCTACGTAGTTCATGTAATGACAATACCCTATCACGTGGTTTACTAGCCGTTGCAGCAAAGTCTTTAGGTTTAAGTAATCGTGCTGGATTTTGATCAATTAAATGACGTGTAAGGCCATAATCCATCATTAAATTAAGAGAGGATAATGCTTTCCTAGTTTCTTCTTTAATTCCTTTATGGGTCATGACATCCAGTGCCATAGATAAATGAGCGCGTGTTACATCTTTTGCTAATAAGCCAGCTAATGGTTTTTGCAGATGCAACCGCCATCGATCTTCATGACGTTTGAGCCAAGTATTCGTTACTCGTTGAGTGCTCTTTTCGAATTCAATCCAGCGCTCAAATAAAACCTGCATCGTGATTGCTTGCATATTTTCAGCAATCACAGCAGCCTTTGCCGTGCGTGGATCAATGCCGCTATTTACAAATGCTTGTAATTCTCTAATTTTATCACGTGCTTCTTTTAAACTAAGTTCTTTAGGAGTACCAATGGTCATACGCACTAAACGTTTATCGCCGGGTAAGCTATATGAGAAGAGCCAGCTTTTTGCCCCACTTGAGCGAACTCGCAAAAAAAGACCTTCACCGTCATGCAGCTTGTATTCTTTATCACGAGGAGCTGCTTTTTCTACAGCTTTAGCAGTTAGTTTTCCCATCTATTTTCCTATAATCAACTTGGCAACAGGTTGTTGCCGAATTCGGGAGTCAGTGAATCCCCAATCGGTCAATAATTGCCTTCGCTTAAATTGTGCAACGCCCTGTTGCACAATTAAACACTGAATTTGGGAGACATTATCTCGCGAATCTACGTAACATTATTCATTCCCTTTATTTTGAAGTTTCATTTGTTCTTCAAGAGCCTTAATTTCTTTATCGAAATCGGATTCAAAAAGCCTATCTTGTATGATGCGATATTTTTCAAACTCACTCTCCGCATGATCTTTAGCGATTTTTGCACTAATCTTGCCTGCATTTTGCAAAATTTCACGCTCATCAAATTCAAGAAACTTATCTAGTCGTGTAGACCAATCTTCCATTGTCATGGGAATTTTTCGTCTGGCACGGTCTTCTGCTAATTCTAAATAAGCATTGACTATACGACCGAGAGAATCTAATTCCTCAACTGTTAGGTAGTTTTTGGCAATTGGCACATCCGTTTTAAGGATTTTGCCATGTGGGCTATTTTCCCAATTTGTGAGTCCCATATGGGGTTTATTGCTATCTGCACGATTAAGTATAAGTTCTGATGCAGTGTAGCCATGAATTGCATAATGTAGTTTATTTTGTACTTTAGCGAAAAAATCCCGTGTTGTAGGTGCATTTTTATTGTAATCAACACTGGTTGCATAAATATCGGTGATTTTTTGATAGAAACGACGTTCACTGAGACGGATTTCTCGAATTTCTTCTAACAAGCGTTCAAAATAGTCTTCACCAAGGAAACTGCCATTCTCAAGCCGTTTTTTATCCAGAACAAAACCCTTGATAGAAAACTCACTCAAAATCTGTGTTGCCCACTGGCGAAATTGAGTGGCACGCTTAGAGTTAACACGATAGCCAACAGATATTATTGCATCAAGGTTGTAATATTGAGTATTGTAATTTTTACCATCGTTGGCAGTTGTTAGGAATTTCCTAATGACTGAACTTTGATCAAGCTCCTGTGATTCGAAAATGTTTTTAAGATGTTCATTAATGGTAGGTACAGTCACGTCAAATAACTCGGCAATTAGCTTTTGAGTTAGCCAAATGGTTCCCTCTTCATATCGCACCTCAATCCCATTTTCACCAGACTGATGTGTGAAAATAAGAAATTCAGCAGTACTATTACGAATAGTCAGTTTGTTTTCTGGAGGTTTGTCACTCATACTATGTCCTTTCTGTGAGGTTGGAAGTAATAACAGGTGCCTAAATGGGTGCCTAAAAATCATTGGATTTGAACGCATTCTAATGGACAAGATCGGACAAAGCAATAGGATTAATGTTATATTTTACAAGGAAACAAGAACTTTATCGGACAACATAAAATTTAATGCCTTGCGCCTCCTAAGGGGCAGGTCGGAGGTTCAAATCCTCTCCGGGACGCCAGTAAAAAAAAGAATTTTTATTCTAGGATGTGTTTACAATTCATTCCCACCGACTAATGCCCTAAAAAGATTCAGAGATTGATATTCTTTGGTGAACCCAATTTTCTTTTGAGTTGCAGTTCATACACAAATGAAATTTTCTTTTCTCTGTAAAAATCTTTTTGCGGAATGCTTGATATTTCTCTCCATTCCAAACTTTACGAAAACCATCTTTCATATTTCCGAGAGGAACTTTTGCATACGCATCGTAGCAACAGGGCACTACATCTCCATTCCAACATACAGTGGAACTTGAATAAAGTTTCCAACAGGAATTGTCTATAGTTCTCTTATAATCGGTAATACCATTACAAGAATCATAAATTGTATATTCTTTTGTCACTGTTTTGTATTTGTCAAGTAAAGCTTTTAGTAGTACTTGATCATATTGTCTAAAAATAAAATAGCGTAGAGTCACCTCGTTGGCTCCAATTTTTTTTGCTAGTTGTAGTAGTTCATCAACTTCATGTTCATTGGTTTTCATTAGAATAAATTGTAACTCAATAAATGGAGTCTTTGCGCCTAGTCTCTTTTTTGCTTCACTCAATTTTTGAATGCCATCACGTACCGTTTCAAAAAAATTCTTTCCGCGAAATTCTTTATAGGAGTGATTGGTTATACCATCCAATGAAATAGTAATTCTATCCAAACCCGTGCCTACAATTTTTTCACAGTTTGCTTCATTATTTAAAGTAGTTCCATTAGTATCCATTTGAATATAAATATTCTTGTTTTTCGCATAGTGTAACATTTCAATGTAGTGAGGATTTAAGGTAGGTTCCCCATAATTCCAGAAATAAAGCTGAAGAAGATAATCACCCACTTCATCCATTAAACTTTTAAAAAGCTCTAAGGACATATGTCCTCTTGGTCGATTTAAGGTGTTATTTCCAGTTGGGCAAGAGGGGCATGTTAAATTACAAATATTAGTTGGTTCAACATACATAGATAATGGCATATTAGGTATGTATGTTTTGTTTTTATTAAAGCTTCGATGAGTCTTTAATGAATTGATTGTTCGTTTAAAATTTTGAAAAATTAATTTTCTATTTATCAGATCCTCAAAAAGGGTGTTATACAACTGTTCGTCATATTTTCTCTTATAGGGTTTAGCTAATCGCAAACTCTTTCTGGGCTTCAATAATTCGTATAATAAGTTGTATATTAATTTATTCATATTGAAAAACTTTTCAATTCATATTTGTTAACTATAGTATATAAAACCAAAATTAAAGGTAAGTATTGAAGAGCTAAAACCTAATTTTCGGCATAATACCGCATGAATATCCGCGATAATCGATCAAATTATGCTATTTTATCCATTATGCATATTCAGCCAGGACTAATTCGCCGCACCATTATCTCAATAGCAGATAATTTTATGAATGCCTCGCTACTTTTTAGCAAAAACTCATAGTCTTTACTCAATCGTCGCTGATAATTCATCCAACGAAAAGTACGCTCGACTATCCAGCGAAATTTCACGATTTTAAAGATCTTCCGAGGGCGTTTAACCACAGTCCAAACAATATTAAAAAGAGAGAGAGCCCAGTCAATCAATTTGCTTCCAGTGTAGCCACCATCAGCCCAAATAATCTTTATGCTATTGAAAACAACTATGCGTTGAGTAATGACCAACCGCGCAACAGCTCTGTCTTGAATACCTGCAGAATGCACCATAACTGTAAGCAACAATCCAAGAACATCTACTACGATATGTCGCTTTCTTCCTTTAATTTTTTTTCCACCATAATAGCCTGTATTCAGTGCAGGTCCTGCTGTTTTTCCGTCTGACTATCGATTATGCCCGCGCTTGGCTTAGGATTTCGTCCTGAAACTACCCTTATATCTTCCCTTAGCCCGCGCATCATATCATCTAAAACACCATCATCTCGCCACTGGGAAAAATAATCATAGACCGTTGATTTAGGTGGGAAACATTTGGGTAAATAGTCCTATTGGCAACCGGCGCGCAGTGAATAAAATATGGCGCTCATAACCTCCCGCATACCGGTGGTCCTTGGACGGCCGCCTTCTTTTTCTGCAGGAATCAATGGCTTGATAATAGCCCATTGTTTGTCAGTCAAATCACTTTGATAACGCTTGCTCATCCAATTAAATCACCCTAATCTTCAAATCAGCAAAGCATAATTTAGCATCAATGATTTCGCCATAAAATGATTTTAATTTGAACATAAAATGGCTGCGCTGGAGATATTACCCTTTCCGGACAGCCTCTAAAAAGTTATTTAAACTCATGTAATTGGATTTCAAAACAACAAACATGGGTTAATTAAAACAGTTTTTTTTGAACTAAAGTATTCACATAAAGTTCTATCGCAGTAAATTACGTGAATTTTTTTTGTAGTCAAGGTATTGCCCTGGAAACGAGACTATCTAAAGATCATTGAAATTGCCCTGCCACGAACTACCCGGCTGCTTTAAAATCAATTGATTAACCGAGCAATATTAAATTTTTCGATAAGACATATCAAAAAAAATAATTGGACTTATATTGACCTAAATGGTAAAAACGAAAACTTATTTCGACTAAACATCGATTTTTTTTGATTTTTATTAATTCCCAGGATGTTTTATGCAAGATAAATCTGAACTGTGTAACAAACTTTATACCTTAGCTCAAATCAAGACATCTAATGTAAGTGCTGAATGTAAATCGGTGCTTTTCGAGATGCAAAGACTAGGACTTACCATCGATTCTACCCTTGAAAAAATTAAAATATTTTTAGGGGGTATTGTCTTATCAATGGCACAAGATCAGTGGAAATATGGGATAAAGCTCTCTGTTAATCCCGGTCAAATTGTTGAGAATGTCAAGCTCCCAAACCAGGCTAGTTGTGAAGAAATGATTAAACAGATAGGGGAGTATATTGGCAATAATCCCTATCTAATTTCTATAGATTTTTTTAAACAAAAAATTCAAGCTAGAAGCGGCAGGTCAGAGGTTTATTTTTTTCCAAATTTACAAAATAGCATGGATGAAATTAATGGGTTATTGGCTGAAATTAAATTAGCCCTAATTTCCGAAGAAGATAAAAGTAAAGCTCTATTGCTTATTTGTGTAAAAAATCAAATAGCTTTCTTTGCTAGCTCTAAAGATAATCAAGGACAGGTCGAGGATCAAACGGAAGAGAAATACCCGGAAATAAACTAGTAATCCTGATGCCGGGCAGTCTGTAGACAATTGGAGGCGTGAACATAAAATCAGGCCGTAAATCTAATTGTCCACAGATTTTAGTAGAGCGCAAATCAATTGCGCGTTTGTGATTGACTCGATTGGTGATGCTTTCCAACATCCCTCTAAATAATTTGAAAAGGAGTTTTAAATAATCATTCTTTTTATCTTAATGGTTATTGTGTTTTTGGCCATTATTAAAACCAACAGTAGAAACGAAAAAACTAATAAATTAAATTTCGAAATTCAATCAAACCACACAGAATATAATCCTGCGACAGAACTCCCAATGATGCCCCCCGGCCGGGATCCTGGTAAAAAAGGGTCATGTTTAACTTTTAATCTAAAAAATAGCGTTCGAATGAAATAGTTTATTAGCTTCTATCCAAAGTACAATAATCTAGCGTGAAATAGGTTTTATATAACCATTCGCACGCAGTATTGATGTAATAAAATCTAATTTATTATCCGTATAAGCTTCACGATCAAGATTATAAGATTGTGCTAATCTCAGTTTAAGTGACTCATAATCTAATCGCGTACTTTTATCACGACGAAGTATATCCCTAAACAATAAGCGATGTTCAAATGTATTACTATTGGACTCTACAATATGAACATGATGCGTCCTTCCTTCACCAAAAGGAGGCATTCCTTTAAAAAATCGTAAATGTGTTTTATCTGGATTTTCTTCCCAATAAATATATCCAAGTGATTCAAGAGGATAAACCCAACGATCAGCTTCTTTTATCGATTGAACGCCAATGAAAATATCAATAATTGGTTTGCTTGAAAGTCCAGGAACAGCCGTGCTTCCTATATGGTCTATAGAAACAAAAGACGCTTGATTAGCAATTGTTTTAATCGCCTTAATTTCTGCCTCTGCTAGCTTTGGCCAAGCAGGATTATAAGGTTGAATAATAATATTATCCTTAGCATTTAATTGCTTATCTCGAGCTGTACCTGTTTGATAGTCAATGATTTGTACAAAAGAACTTTT
>NZ_QHJG01000012.1:115727-124160 GCF_003184185.1 Legionella qingyii
CTATATACTGCATTTTAAAGACTACTAGGGACAAGTTTGTTTACTTATAATACCCAAGAAAATAAAAAACTAAAGGTCATCTTTGCGGCGGGTCCTTATGGTATAAGGGGGTATGTTTGTATTGGATTTCGGAGTTTGAAATTTAAGTTACTTAGTTGGTCAAATTATAGAAATTGTTGCCCCTCTTGTAGGTGTTAACCAAATCGTATTTACAACCCATATCGTCACGAAGGTTACACTACTTATGGACGTGTCAAAACCGGATCTTATAAAAATTAAAGTCATCGACTAAGTAATTTATTAGAACCGGTGAGACTTAACCCACGCCAATTGTGTTGAACAGAATAAAAAAGAGAACTTAGTTAGTATAATTTTAAGAAATGAATCTCATAAAAGTAAATTTTAAGAAGAATGCCTGCAAGCGGGTTATAGATCAACGGAACGTTAAAGGCTGACCAAGTAGGGACAAAACTTTTCACGTTGCTGAAACAGTCACACGAAGAATCGTCAATATCCGGCCGGTACTCGAAAAGGAAACGAAGATCGTACACGTTATGGACGAAATTGAGCAAGCGCGTTTTAAAGAGCGAGTTTGAGACGTTTTTAACGGTCGTTCGGACGGTAACGGGAAGGACAACGACACCAATTTAGATTTCGAAGCCAATTTCTATATTTAGGCTGCGGTTCTAGTAAATTGAGTACTTCTCATACTTTTTCTAGTAACTGTCTTGCAGGGGTAGCTAGTTCGAAGGTTTGTTATTAATGTAGTTAAACTGCAGCAAAGCGGACTACATAGTTAAGTCGAGAAAACCCGGATAGGAAACTAGGTCTCGGTTAAAGTCATTAGAGTGAAAGTTATACGGTTAATGCACGCAATCGTATAAAAAAGTAACGAAGTTAAACGTATGGATTGCATACAACCAGTACACAACTTTGAGATCGACTTTTTAGTGGAGTATAGGTCTCGTTCTTTATTTACCTTTTACTATTTAAACTTTTACAAACACCATGACGATAATCTTCACAAGGACAGTGAAAATTTTTATTATACTTTTTGATAGAGTACCCTTTGTCCAGCGTTAGTCGGGACCTTTTTAAAAATCTAAGCTTACATATTTTATCTGAAACTTACGGAGAATTTCACTATCCAAATACCTCGTTTTAATCTCCTTAGTAAAGAGTCGTTGAGAAAGTATTACTATTATGGATAGTGAAATCGACGCGGTAATTAAAGGTTCTGAAATGGATGTGGTGAAAAGCCCTTATAAAAAATACTTTTAATTTATAATACAGACGAAAAGTGTCATTAGTCTGGATTACCAAGAAAACACCATTCCTTAACTATCAGGGACGGGAAATCAGATGAAAATGTTAATTATCTGGATGGAAGTGATAGTGCCTACATTTCCCCCCATTCAGTCCTATGCATCCGTTTATCCTGAAAAATTTAAAATTGGGGAGACATTGGGTATGACCTATTCTCAAAGTTACAAAAAAATACATAAAAAATAACAGATTTTTAGTTAGAATAAAGACTTCAATTTACTATCGGAGAAAATGGAATAAAACACGAAGTTTATCTTGAAATAGAAAACAATAGACGTTTGAGCATTTTACGTGGCTAAAAAACCATTTTGATTGCAGATGACGGACTAGTAGTTTACATTAACGGTTTCATGAGTACGGTAAGGAGGTTTTTTTAAGGAATACACGTTAATTATTAGTAGATTCAAACGGATTAGGTACTGAGGATTTTGGGTTACTACTTGTTTCATAAAAAAAATTTATTAGTCTGTCATAAAAGTGCCTATTACTCAAAATAGTTTGGATTTGTTTATTACTCCATATAAACGAGCGACAATCGGCTGATGAACGGATTGCCACAAGCATCCTAGATCTAGAGGGCAATAATAAACTATAAAGAGTTATTATAGAAGTTATCTAAGCTAGTCTCCTACCCGAAACCTTACTTTGTTAGCTATCCAATCTAGGCGCGTGCTGAAACATGGAACCATTCCGAGCATCGTGGATTTTGGTCCATTATCGTTGCAGAGTTTTTGTTTCTCTTAACCCTACTCATCTCGGCAATTATAAGGTGTTGTCTAGGAAGGTTTCCATAATAGTCCGCAGAGAACAAAATTGAGCAGTTTATTAGGAAATTAGAGTAGCTTGAGAAAAAAGGGACCTAAAAAAACGCTACCCAACCATCAATTATGAAATAGGTAGTGAGGCTACCGAAAAGACGATTTGACACGATCTCTTAACTTAAGTAGTTACAAGTGTCTTCTTATTCGAAGCCGTTAGTTTCAAACATTAAGAGAAAGTTTTGCCAGTTGGAAGTTGACTTTAAAATTCATTAACCCAAAGTAAAAATTCCGAACGTTAAGCGATTTTTGAACTAGCGCGACTCCCAAAAATTTCCCAAGGAGGTTAGAGTTCTAAGAAACGGGATATCAAAAATTATGACCCACGGGGTACTGAGTAAAAGGAAGCCGATTTAGTTATCGTTTTTAAAATGAAATACGTTTATAGTATCAGTTAAAATAACGCATAGATTTAAACATGTTAGAGAAATTGCTTAGCGGAGTGGAAGTTATTTATCAACCGGTGGAACATACCTTTCTCATAGGTATTGGTCTAGTGGGTGAAATTCACTTAAGGATAGATTTGGTGACCTTATAAAAAATCCTTGTTACGCCCATAGTTATGGAAGGTCTAATTACTCTTTTTTTGACTATAGGGTAACAACTGGTAGTACCTATAATTAGTGTCTTCGAGATCGAAAGGAATAAAGTAGTTGTTAACGAAGTTGGTTTCATAAAAATAGTGATGTTTTCATCCACTAAACGTAAGGATGAAACTCAACCGCGAATTACCGTAGCAAAGAAAGTCCCAGTGAGTTATCAAACCATTACCGTGTTAATTTAGCTACGTCAAGTTTGTTTCTGGTAGCGAGTTAAACGAGATTCGATCTTAATTGTAATCGGTATCAATGTGGAGTTGGACAACTAATTATGTTGCTATTTTATGTCTGGCCGATTAAAAGTAGCAAAGTGTTTATAAAAAATGTCTGTAGACAGGGCAGACCGCGTCACGAGCTTATCGTAATCGGGAAAGTAGTCAATTACGAAATCCAGCGGGCGGAAATGCAGGGACAACAAAACGTCTCAGTTCCGGACGAAATTGCGCAAGTGCTTAATTAAGTGCAAGGTAGAGTCTTTTACGTCGCGTCTATAATTTGTTATTGTAGGGGTACACTCAACTCCATAGATTTAATAAAAGTTCCCTTTGTTTAAGTTAGGGGAAAAGAAATTTAAGTAATTAGTTAAGTTGCTCGGAGTAGTACGCTGCCGCCGTGGACTTAAAAGAAAGTACGTAAGTTACAAACATCAAGGATCATAGCCTTACTAGGTACCGAAAACTCGATTTTAGGTCTAAAGAACATCGAAAAAACTACTATTTGTTTTGAAACGGAGTCCTCTGAAAAGTATCAAGGAGAAGATTGTGATCTTCATACTCGACTACCTACGTCCGATCGCAAACATTCTAATTTTTAAACAGTTACAAGATGAATACCAAGACTATGTCCTCAAGGTAAGAGTCGAACAAAATCTTAACTCACTTAGACTGACAGACATTTAAAACTAGAAAAGTACTTCTTAGAGGAAGCAGTATCCAATGCTCTTTTAAGATGAAAACTGTAGTCAATAAAAAGCCCCCCTAATGGGTTAATTGACAATCCGATAATCGTCCTGTCGATTAATTTTACCTATTTACTGGTTCACCTAACCCTTACGCTAATCATGGAGGAGGATATTTTTTATAGCGATAATGATGGTTGTATTCTGTTGACCGTTATTTAAACAATAATTAAAAATTAAATATTTATTATTTCGGATAGTTTCGATACGAATTTATTTGTGGTTCCTGTCCATTTATTGTTCTTTTTGATAAACCGTCGTAAAAATAAAGCTAAATATATCCAGTTCTTAAGTCTAAATTCCAAATTTTCGACTTTCTTAGTATTAACGATTTTATCGTCATACGATTAATAGTTTATAAATTAAAAAACGAATTTTACTAGATTTTAACTTCCAGTTATTTCGCAGGAAATAAAATAGTATTAAAGGCTTATTATGAGTGAACTTTAGAATAAGTAGGAGTTTAGTTTAATTTATAACTATCATTATGGTACTATTTATTATTTTATATTTCGAACAACAACTTCACTTAATATCAAAGATCTTTATCCTCAAATACCTGTAACGACAAATAAATCGATTTATTTTATAAAAAACCGAATTTCATATGACAAGCATCTTTAGTCTGAATTATCGTAAATATGCGAGCCCTGTAAGGGTTATAGGAGATGAGAGAAGGTGAATAATTGAAGATGATTACTTTATTGAAACTAAATTTAGGGGTTCTAAACTTTAAGAATGGGAACCATATGTATATTCGGGGACGGGAAGATGAAGACCCTGCTACAAAAAAAATTCTTATAGTTAGTTTCAGAAAGGATTATGACTAAAGTAACGTCAGGCGAGAAGTAGAAGGTAGGTCATTTCGAGCTCTATTTGAAATCAACGAAATCCTAACAGTTTTGGTTATATTCTTTTATTAAGGACTTAATGAGGTGATACACGTCATAATTGTAGGTATAACCCATGCTAAACTTCTCAAAGTACTTAGACTAACTTATCCAAAAACTTTAATTAATGTAGTCACAAATATAATACACTTTATCATTCATAATTGACACCGTAAAAAATAAAAGGATGACTTATTCAGTTTGATTGCGCTCCACTATATGACGGTATAGTTATTTCGATAATGTATCGAGATGAGATAAGACGAAAAACAACTAAATTTTAATTATGAAGAGAAGGAGTTCAACGGGAAGACAGTCATTTATATTAACTATAAATGATCGTTTATAAACAAACCGAGGTAGAGGATCGTATATAGATCAGTAAAGGAGCGAGAAAAGACACGTTTCATGTTCTGGTTAGTCCCCCAAGCAGTAGAACAAAATAAAGAATAGCTTCATTAAAATGTATGTTGACGTAAAAGGGATTTAGACGAACTCAATTAAAAGCCAAAAAATCTAGTTGTTATTGCATTGTAAATTCTTATTATACCATTTTTTGATTTAGTCGTATTTTTACTAGGGGTAGTTTTCAATTAGAGAAAACCGCAGGTTGTTTGCTCTTTGGAAAAGACCTTCTTGATCTATTCTTTATATAACACCGTAATAGTTATTTTGGTTGTTTCTTCGAATGTAAAGCCAAGGAAAAAGTACTTTAGAAATCGATATCTTGGACGAAAAAGCAATAGAATCTAAGGCGCAAGGTAACTGTACAATAAATGAGAGGCAGATTTACAAAGTGGGTTAGTCGTTTTCGAAGCAGGAGTTTAACTATTTATGGTATAAGTTGAAAACATTAATTTAAAAATAATCGGTTAGCAGAATTACGTAAAACTCAACATAAAAATAAATGTAATAAAGGTTATGGATTCCTGAGTGGTTAAAAAAAGTCCCGATTAACTGATACATTTAGTGGTTGGAGTACTCGTTAGTATCTATTCTACTAGAATAGACGTCCGTTATTACTTAAGGTGACGGAAAATTTTAAGAATAGTGATTTATGAAATAAAACCCATATAAGATTACGACGAAATGATGGGAGAAGTCCTAATGAGTTCATTATAAGATACATAGAAGACTTTTTAAGTCCACATGTAAAATCCAAAAGTTTCTGTAGATAACGAAGTAGATTCCTATTTCCTTTAAATCTTTAAAATAAATGAGAAAGGTGGTATCGATGATGTTTTAGAGATGGATCATTAAGTTTACCAAGATTCCCGCGGGTTAATATTTTACCAAGACTACGTTGTGGTTTGTAAGCGGAATTGCATCAAAGCCTTGAAGGGCGTTTATAATGAAATTATCATAGAAAAGAATGTAGATTTCGACGAGAGTTACGTACTCGTTTTACCCTCAAAAGAAGTATTCGTTCATGAACTCGAAGCAGATACTGGTTATGGTAAAATAAAAAAAAAGCTAGTATGCGCGAGTAGCGAAGGTAGTTATTGCAAGGACAATTAAAAAATCCTAGTCTGTTTAGTCGGAGATGACGTGGAAGGGGTTTAGGACCTTGGACAGGACTACGAAACTGAAAAAAATATAATTAACCGCATAAGTTCAATCGGGTATAAGAACGTTTAGGGAATCCGAGTTAGTAGAATATGTTAAGACTATGATTTCGACAACGTCCCAGATGAAGATTAAGGGTCTCTAACCATATATGTTGTTGCATAGGAAAAAAGAACCGTCGTCCTTATTTCAGAAAAAAGTTTTTGAGACAAAAGGGGTAAGATGCAGATCGTTTATCGGGCGCACGTCTGCAATTAGGATATAGTTTATTTAATTCTATAAAGAGCCGATTGTTCCCTGCGCCTATCACGGTTAGTAAACCACTGTATTAGAAGAATTTTGAAGAATTAATTAAATTCTTCATAATATATCCAGAATTCCTATTACTTGTTATGTCTCAAGAATTCTCAATAATAAACTAAATTCTTGAAAATTCTTGAAGTAATTTAATTTGTAGTATCAATTATTTTAACCCTAAAACAAATGATGTATTGGATTAAGAAGCGATTTGTTTTTAATTGTTCTCTATTCAATTTTTTGTAGCAATTAAATAGATCCAACTCTTCAATTGGTTAAATTCATCTCTTAAATGAATGGTTATTATATTGATAAAATATTACGATAGAACTTATCGAACTTCTGCAGAAAAAAGTAGATACAGATAATAAAAAAAACGGAGTCGTTACAGAAATACTAGCTTTAAACCATTACTTGATTGGGTGCTAAATTTAGCGACTTACTTAGGTAAATAACTTTAAAGTACTATGACCCAAAATTTCTTTTTAACAAAATTCTCTCCATTATATAGTCATCTATCGAGTAAGAAAACTTCTTTGGAAACTATATAGGTGTTGTGATTTAGACAATTAAGTTATGGATATGACAAAAACACCCTATATTTGTGATTAAATAGATTACCCATCAAAGATATTAGTATGCAGGGATTGCCGCAAAGGAGTTGTTGGGGAGCGAAAAAGTTTTATCGTGTTATTAGTCGTTCAAAAACGACTATAAATAACATAAGGTTAACTAATAGTTAGCACTAAAAATGCCCACTAAATCCTATTAGGAATTATATAAGAGGTTAAACCACTTCTTGTTTAACTTTTGGTTACTCTAAACCTCTCGTAAGAAATTGAACTCTAAATAATTATGTTACTATGGGTTCTAGTTTTATTAATCTAAAACGGGTTGAATTTCATAGCATCTAATTAACAACTCTAGCGAGTAGTCCATAAGAAGGATTAGCTGAATTCTCCTGTAGTGTTTGGCTATGCTTTTAGAGAAAACTGAATAGAAACAGATTTGTATAAGAACGTAGGGTACTAACAAAATTACATAGTTCTAGTTTATTCGTACGTTGAAATTGATTGTATTCTATAGAATTACCGCAGGTTATGGGGCAGGTCCATATTCGTCCTAAGTAAGGAACTAGTTTTTGGACTAGCTTCTTGCTATATTAACGTTCTAGTGCAAACAATTGAAACCTATTTAGTTTCGCATTAAATTTAAAAAAGACTTCAAATTAATTTAGACTACAATTTATCGGTTAATTAAAACATCTTTCTATAAATGGTACGTTTACTCGTTATGGTATAAAAACAAACTAAACTAAATGTCTTAAAGCCCGATCTTATAGTTTTAAACAAAACGATCAATTATCAGGCATTTTGTTTCTTGGAACTCTAAGTAATTTTTCTAGAAAGGGTCACAAGGGTGAAAGCAGATGCATCTTTTTGTAAAATCGAGTGTTTATAGGTATATTTTAATCATATCTTGTGTTTCACTTATTCATAAACTAGACTTTCCCAGATATTTTATCTATTTATCTTATACTTTAGGCTCCTAATGATAAGTTAAAGTATTTAGTCAGAAGTATATCTATTAAACCGATCCGAGATTTTAAACACAAAAACCCTGTATTGACTGAGTTACTGATTATATAGTAAACCCATGTCATACAATTCCCTCCCTCCCTCGATCGATCAACTATCTTCACAATCCATCGATGTTTTCGAAGATCGAAATAAAAGTACTTAGTACATCTAGGACTGCTTATCGTGAATCGTTACTGACCTTTCGAGATAGTGCGAGCAGAGATCTCGGTAGCAAACATAGCTGCTAAAGAACTCTTTTGGATGAATGAAAAAGTCTCGGCTTTTAGACTGTAAAACAAACGGTATCTCGTATACGAAAGCTTAAAAATAGGCTTCCCACACATAAGGCCTCGCTTTACTAGTGGTTAAGGCCGGCGTAAACTAGCGTCTAAGGCCTTT
>NZ_QHJG01000013.1:0-77769 GCF_003184185.1 Legionella qingyii
GACTCAACAAGAGAGTCCTCACTATGGCTAAATTTTGTGAGGATCTCTCAGGCATAAAGCGCGGGAAGTAGGCGGAACTAAATGAAGCGTCAACAGACTCTAATTATTTTTCAACTAACTAACTGAAAAATAAAATTTTCTATACTACTTTTGTGCCATTAGGTGCATCAAGTGATCGCCTTGGTTATAATGAGAGCATCACTGATTTGATCAATTAATTTGATTTTTGCTATTCATATAATCTCTTTTAGCCACGTTATTTATCTTTTGATTTGATATATTCAGGTATTATTTCGTATGGCATAGGTTTATCAAATAAAAAACCTTGATAAAAATCAATGTCATAATTTTTAATAATCTGCAGTTGCTCTTTTGTTTCAATCCCTTCACAGATTATTTTTATTTTTAACTTTGTAGCCATCTCACATATTTTCTCCAATATGATTTGCTTAAATTCATTTGAGTGGATTTGACTCACTAATTCTTGATCAAGCTTAACATAATCAGGTTGTAACTCTGTAAGTAAGTTCAAAGAGCTATAACCGGAGCCCAAATCGTCAAGAGCAACACTGTATCCTTGCTCTCTGTAATAATCCATTATTTTTAACAAGTGCTTTTTATCTTTAACCTCATCACTTTCAGTGACTTCAAATACAATTTGTGAAGGCTTGATAGAGGTTTTTTTTAGGGCTTGATTTGTTGTCGTTAAGCAAAAATGAGGATCATAAATCGCTGTTGGATTAAAATTAATGAAAATTTTTTTATCAGAAATATCAATTTTATTCATATTTTCAATATGGCATATACGCGCCTTTTTATCTAAAAAAAATAGCATGCCACTGGATTTTGCCGCGCCCAATATATCTAATGCAGGTATGATAGTATTACCCTGGGTTCCTCTTAGCAGGCACTCAAAACCATAGGGTTGAAGTGTATTACTATCTACTATCGATTGGCAAAACGTTGACAGTCCCTGATTTTCAATGAGTCCAACTAGCCATTGTGATAAACACAACCCTACAATCTCCTTTAGTGAATGTGTATAATTTAGAACGTTCTCTATGCTTCTATCCTCGATATCAATTGGCAGCAAAACAGCTTTGCTGTCCTCAAGTTCCGCTTGCGAAAAACATCGCTCGAGGACATGGCCTATGCCCTGTGCTTCCTCAGCGGAAAAGATTAACTCGAGAACTGCACTTTTTTTTATTTTGACATCATAATTATTCTGAGTTAGATAATTTAATAGCTTTGAATAAGAATGGCCTCTGGGGGCTGAGATGAGCAAATGATAAGTTCCTGATAATTGATAAGAGGCCGCTAAATCACATTTTTGACAAGGCACAATATTTTCCTTGATGTATAATTGTCTCCTAAACTTTATTATAGAGTAATTTTTATTTTCATCTTAGGTATTTTATATCTGAGCGATAAAATAGAGTGATTTGCTCTCAATACTTTGTATCAAGGAACTACTAAGTAAAATAGATATGAATCCCAAGAGTAGATTATCATGCATATCATGACTTGAGCAGATAGCACTTTTTGCTAGAATTTTTTATATGTCTGAGACTTTATTAATCATTGCAATCTCGTTACAGGCTAATTTCGCAGCCATACTAAAATTGTATAGTAAAAATTTCATCCAAAATTAATCAATCAAAATTGACCAAGGCTATGCTATTTTTCCCGAAACGTTATTCTCATTCAATTCGACTAGGTAATGCCAGTTTCATTTTTCTATCGATTAGATCTCTGACCTCATAGAGAGGTAATGGTTTTGAAAAATAAAATCCCTGAATTTCATCGCATTTTTCATTGATTAAAAACCGTAATTGATCTGCATGTTCAACGCCTTCAGCAATTACCCTTATATTTAAGCTTTTACATAATGCAATAATGGCTCTCACAATGCCCGCATTTTCATGGTCGACAGGTAACCCATCAATAAATGATTTATCTATTTTTATTCTGTGGGTCGGAACTTCTTCAAATATTCAAATGAGCTATATCCAACACCAAAATCATCAATAGAGATTTGAACACCAAGTTTCTGAAGTGATGACAGCACCTCCATGCTGCGTTTAGGATCACTCATCATTTGTGATTCAGTTACTTCCATTTCGAGGAAGCTAGGCTGCAAAGAAAATTTCTCTAACATGATCTTAATAAAATTTTCCATCTCAAATTGTTTTTGAAATTGACGGGCAGAAAAATTTACAGATACTGGATGAACTTAAGCACACTCATTTACAATATTGGCCTTATATATTTTAGGCACAAATCGGGCAACAGGATAACGATTGTGCACAAAAAAAATTAACCGAGTTAATGAAAAACCATCTTAAGGTTATAAGCCAAATCGTGACATATCAGCAGATTAGCAGGGGAGCCTCAAAAGAACTTTATTGAAGATAAGCTAATTTATTCGATGCAAAGAATATTTTAAATTTTGTGCCGGTAGATAAGATCGGGAGTCATTGGCCACCGAGTATATTGGCCTATGACTCCCCGATCACAGACAAACTATGTATTAGGAGCTATAGTACTAATCCCTTGTGCCGAAGTAACCTGAACACTACTACACCAAGGATTATCTGCCGCAGTACAGTCGATGTCTGCAGCGGTAGATGTTAATGGCGCAGGCGCTTTCAACCTGAAGTGGTACAGTATTTTATTTGAATCCTCTAAGGTTATTTCACAAGGAAACGAACTATTCGGTAGTTGGAATGAGAATGACTCTCCCCTTCCAAGTTGACCTGATGATGCCGTCTTAGAGCATACGCCATAATGCGTAAAGATAGGAAGAGGACCAGGTGGCGGTGTGCCAGGACTCACTGTGATTACTTTTTTCCTATCATATTGTTGAGGATTGGTTAAACCTGTATCTCCTCCGACTGTAACTACAAGTCCATTTCCTATCGACCTAATAAAGCCCACTGCATCATCTATAGAATATGCATATACATTCATCCGCAATGCTCTATGTATCAGCTGAGTATAGGGATTAAAATCTTGAGCATAACCTAAAAGGTTATATTGCAGGGCTGTATAAGCATCAAAATCGGATCCGCTACTTGGTAAAGGAGTAGCACAGAACGAAACATAGCCATAAATGTGTTGAATAAGTTGTGCCGTCGTTGGTGAACCCAAATTACCACAAGCATTTTGATAGTTTTTAACCACAAATAACTTATTTACTGTCAGGCAATTTACATGGTTTGGATTCGAAACATTTGCTAAACAGTCATTCCAATTATTTGTAAGCGCAGTAGTTTGAGGACCTGTAGGAGTTAGCTGTGAGTTTTCTACCACCACATTATAGGCTCCAGGAATTCGAGGGTAAGGGAGCCCTGCGTAAACAGGCCATGATGTTTCAGCTAAAAAGGTACTCAAACTATTTCTAAAGCTCGTTAAATCCAGAACAGTCCCAGTATAACCAACTAGGTTTGAACCAAAGGGCTCCATTGCCACTGGCAAGTACACTTGATCTACAGCTGAATAATCATAATTCACTATACTAAGATTGATTGGATAAGGAGCTGAGGCAGCCGTTATGACGTCAGCAAATGTATATTCTGTGAGTTGCTGTGGATCATTGGTTGGCAAGATTCCTGTTGCACTGAATACCTCTGTTTGCGAACAACCGCTAATACAGGTCGGGCCGGGAGAGTACAACGTAACTGGGCTCACGCCTGGCTCGCTTTGAGTTTGTATTAGGTTGGATTGCACATCATAGAGATATACACGCATTGAAGACCACCAATCGACGTATTGATCAGCTACATCTCCGCCTGATGGCTCGGGAAGCAAATGGCTGTAAAATGGTACCGATACCAATGCTGTTTGCTTAGGAGCTATCCCATTGGTTCCATTAACATAGACTCGATGTAATTTTGTAGCTTGAAATCTAAATGTATTTACATCGGTCACTGCAAATAGTCCCTGCATCCAAGGATCTCTGGGTAACGCTACGGGCGGTACGACTCCAGATGTTGGCGCCTCGATAACAGGATAGATAGTCTCTGAAGTATTATTGTAAAAAGCGAGTACTTTAATAGGTACCTTTGATACTTGAACAGTAATTGGTGTTCCAACTACAGGAGCAGCATCATCTGCTGTAGCAGTTATTCTTACTACTGTGGAACCATTTGCCCCAGTTAAAGTGAATGACCCTGTTTGAGTTCCATTCACCGTTCCTGGTCCTGAAATTATTTCATATACATAGGTAACAGGATGATTGGAACTGTCTGTGGCATTAGCGGTGAAACTACCAAAACCATTTTCAGTATTATCTACTTGTGCCATAGCACTGTTATATCCTGGCCAGGTAATCCGGGCAGACTGAATAGATGGAAAAGAAGCTGGGTACGTATTAGAACACTTATAAACATTTGAATAAGTCTGGCCATCTTGAGTGTTAGCAGGAGTCCCATTATTTGCGCTATTGCAAATAATGGGATCAACTGCATAGCCAGTTATCGATAAAAAAATTGAGATGGTAAAAATAAAATAACGTATATAGTATGTCACAAACCTATCCTTAAAATAATTACAACAATGAAGCTTAACCAACTCCAAAAAGCCATTGTGTGCTAGTTAAAGAAAAATGCGCCCGTTAAAGCAACTGCATTAGCATTATAATTATTCCCTAGACGATTCTGATCTAAGAGACCTCGCTATAACCAGTTCTGGCTTATCCATAACATGCTAATTCATACCCCATGACTAATCTGACTCTTGTCGATTAGCCAATAATCAAGTCCTGCAGCAAATGAGCCTGCAAATTGTGTCGCTGTTGCAGAACTAAAACCATAACGTCACTCCATCATAGTAGTTCCGGAAATGGGGAGGCTGAGAATAACTTGTTACCTGATTTGCCGCAACACCTATGCCAGGCATATATGTCCAAGCTAAGTTTCGTCATAGGTAGATGTTGTGATGTATCATATTGATAGGTATCTATGATTCAGCCATTTTAAAATTAATTTCTCGATTATCAATTTTTAATTTTACCCTCCTTCTAATTAGAAGAACACATTGGAAAAGGATGAATCATCCGATTAACTTTAAATACCCACAAGTATTTAAACTGAATACAAACAGACTTATCCACAGAAAATGTGAATAACTTTAATCATCAAATAGGTATAAAAATTTAGAATAAAGCTTATAAAGCAAGGACTTATTTAATCTTGTTGTTTATTGATTAATTATTGATTGAAATAAATATCCACAGACCAGGGATATACAAAAGAGAACTAAAGGAAGGCTATCTTATACAATTAAAAATTAAAAAAACAGTCTTGACTCAAATTATTTTTCAACTATTTAACACCTTATTTTTAATAGCACCTAGTATACAAAAAAAATCACCAATTTGATTCTGAGTGGATTATGATCAATTCGTTTATGCCCATAACATAAATAAGCCTGATAGTAAAAAGTACCATGAGATCTCAACAAACCTCCTTTTATTGAGAGTGGTTAGAGTCTGTAAAATTTCATTTAATTTCGATTTCTCGCGCTTTATGCGCTTTATACAGAGACACATTAAAATTACCTATTTTAGCGGCATTTACTGGCTAATGAAGCAATTGTCAATAGCGCCTTGAGTATAAAAATCAGGCTAGAACCATTTTATTATTGTAATCCATGTAAGGATTCAGTTATGGTGTTGTAGTCAAATTCAAATCCATTCTCGAGTAATCTTTTCGGTGTGACGCGCTCAGAGTCAGTTAATATAACAGATGATTCGCCAATTAGTAATTTTAAAACTAAGTCTGGCAGCGGTATTCCTGGCCCTGATTTAACCAATCGTAACTCTTTCAAAACTTCAGAATTAGTAGATGGTTGCGGAGCGGTTATGTTTACTGCTCCATCAATAATATTGTCGTTGTTAGCAATAAATTCAATGGCTTTCGCAACATCCTTAACATGCACATAAGGAACAAATTGATTACCAGAACCCAATTTACCTGCACCAAAAAATCCCGCGTATCTATAATAAGGCAAAAGTCCACCAGTATTCGATAGAACATGTCCCAGTCTTAAATTAACCACGTTGCAATTCGCCTTATTTGCTCTATTTTCAATATCCTTACAGACATCCACTCTGAATTTTGTTCCAGGATCACTACCCACGACTGATTCACTTTCTTCAGTCAAAATGGTATCCCCAGCATTTCCATAAATCCCAACAGCTGAAGCTTGCAGATACTTTAATGGTTTTTCGTGAGCTTTATCAATGTTGCGAATTATTGTATCAATTACACGAACGCGTGATTCTGCTATATCCGATTTTACTGAAGAGGTCCATCTTTTAGCTCCTGGATTTTCGCCACTCAAGTTTAATATGATTGTATTGTTATCAATTAGTTCTGACCAATCTTCATCAATTTGTCTGACTTTGACGCCTTCAATATTTATTTGTGTATCCGAAGAGCGGCTTAAGCAATATACGTCATACCCTTTTTTGATAAACTCCAGACAAACCTCTTTTCCGATCATCCCAGAACCACCTGCTATGATTACTCTTTTATTCTTCACAACATCGGTTTTATTCACTTGAAAATGACCATAGTAATGCAATAAGGTGCCAATCATAGGAAAAGAGATTTTGCCGTCAAATTTCCACCCTTGGGCTGTTGGTTTTTCGGTCCACTCTGATTTTGGTAATAAAAACGTAGGTAATGGTATTTTGAATGAATCAAAAAATGTTATACCTTGGGATTCATATTTTAACGAACTATCTGGTTGAAGTTGTATGCTGTAAATAAAACGAATCGCCTTGTCCAGAACCCCTCCAATGCCTTCACTTAAATGCATTTGTCGATTAAATCCGGTGTACAGCGAATGTGTGGTTGAATATGTTTTCTGTTGCGGCGTGTTATAGCCAAATACTCTGTTCCAACGTTGCACATTTTTAGATAAATTGATTACCTCAGCGTAAAATGGCTTCTGCTTCATATCACTGGGAAAACCTGCAAAATATCCAATTATTTTTGCTAGAGATGAAGGCTTTTCTACTGTAACAGCACCTAAACCACTTCCTCCAATGCTTGAGGTTTTAAAATCTTTTACCTGGTTATCAAGTAAATGGGCATCAGGAAAAGCCCTAGCAAATAAAGAGGATGGCTGATTATCAGTTATCGATAATGGAGGAGCCTGCCAGTATGTTGACTTTGTTGATCCACCTAAACTAAACGATACTAAATATTCAAATATACCTCGTTGAAGTGATGGAAAAAAGTGAGTCGCAGTTCGCATGGCGCCGTTTCTTAACATTCTCAGTAATGGATTTTGAACTTGTCCTACTGAGGCAACCAAATCTGCAACATTTTGAACTGTTTTAGCACGTGGTTTTCGTTCTTGTTCGTATTCAGATATACCCTTTAAAAAGTCAACTCGAGTCAATTTAGATGCCAAGCACGCCGCATCTTCGATACACAAGCCTGCTCCCTGAGCAATATTCGGCGCTGTAGCATGAGCTGAGTCCCCCATCAACACGACTCGATTGTCGCGTGATGTCCATGGAAATTGTTCAACCCCTTCAATTTTAGCAATATCTGTTCTGACTATTTTATTAGTCAAATTGATTAATTCTTCATAATCAACTGCAACATCACCAGAGTCTGTCCGAATAGGTTTCCATTCTCTTACCAAATCGTTCAGAAATTTTTTAGTATCCTCGTCAACTAACCGAACTCCGTTAATTGGCGATAGATATTTGTGATTTTCTTGTGTTTTAACAGCGATGAACCAAAAGGCATTTGGTGGTTTTAACGGAACATAACCAAACCGAACTTCATGGTTGCCATACTTTTTAGATTGGTACGTGCCCCATGTTTCAAATGATGATGACCACCATTTATGTTGGGTATCTTCAGGGAGCTGAACATTTGCACGAAAATAAGTATAACCAAGATCGGTCTCATGGACTGGTGGTAGTCCTAACTCAGACATCAGACAATTTCTGATCTTTGAATGAATTCCATCACAAGCGATTAATAAATCTCCTCGATATGATTTATTCCCATCAAGAGTAACCACAATTTCATCTTTGTCTCTTTTATATCCATTGATTTTCTGTGATGTAATAATTTCAACATCATCTCTATTTTTTAAACCTTCTAACAGCAGGTTGATTAAATCATCTCGATTTAAACATTGAACAGGAAATCGGTTACCAAAATCATCACTTGCTCTTGCCAATATCCTTCCATTCGAATCCCGGTAACTGGGAAATGGCATAGGATAACCGTATTGTTGAACAAAATTTTGATAGTTTGGTATATTCTTTAATACCATCTGACTTGGAGGCCAAAGACCAATACCCCCACCGATACTGCCTTGGTTATTACTTAAATTAGGTCGAGAGTCGAATATTGTGACGTGAAATTTTACATTTCTACTCACACGAACTAATAAATTAGCCAGGGTTAAACCCGATATACCTCCACCTGATATTAGAACATGGACTAGTTTATGCACTTAATTCACCCTCAATACTCAACAAGTAATTAATTATATAAAATAACATTGTAATGAACAAAAATTTGAAAAAACTCATTGTGCTCCCATAAACCATCAGATCATTAGCACGTACAAATAGTCAAAGTTTTAAACCAATATTAGCAGCATGTCCATAGAGTAACGCCAAAATTTGGCGTTACTGTGAAAAGCTTGAACTCATAATTTCCTAAAGTATTGAAGATGGGGGAATTAATTTTTTGAAAGTAACAATCAAATTTGAATCTTTCGTTTTTGTGGTCATAGAGCTCGGATCATAACCCTGGGGTATTTGAAATGCTTGGCTGTAGTTGCTGTGAGAGTAGCTTACACTTTTACTATTATCCAGTTCACGTGTAATTTTTTGCGTAATATTTGAGCTAACTATTAATTGTCCCTCTTTAACAGAGACATCAACTTTACTATCAGCACCTTTTGGTAATTTTATTTTATAGATAATCTCATTTTTACTTTCTTTAATTTCAATATTATTTGTACTACCAAATGGTATTTGATTGGATTGATTCGCCAAGTTATGCTGCATTTGTGAAAATTGACTTTTCATAAATTGATCCATTGCTCGTTGCATTTGAACCATTTGCTTCAAAATATCATCAGGCGATTGAAAAAAGGGATCATTATCAAAAGGATCCAAAGTTACTTGCTGATTACTCTTTTGCACTTGATTATTTTGTTTCGCCTCAAGTGCCATAGCTCCTGCTGATATCATAGAGATAAGAGTAACAGAGATTAAAATAGGAAGTAGTTTCTTTTTCATCTAAATCTCCTTTATAAATTTAGGATATCAAAAATTGAAGTTTTTTGGATAAGCAATTATGATCAAATAGTCATCACCCTAATTTTAAAAGTACTCTTTAACTTTATATTATTTGAAAAGAGTATTTCATATGTAGGGGCAAATCAGACACTTTCAAGTAATCCAAGTTAGATATGCCTAATAATTCCATAAGGATTTTGTGCTTTTTTTATACTAAATAGATCATATCTTTTAGAGAATTAAAGTGCTTCAAAAAACTGAAAATATTCTAATTTGGGGTAATATTTGGAACGACCTCACGAAGTTAATTTGTGCTCTTGAGAGGCTCAGCAAAGAAGTTCATTCTTATGCCTCTGTTTTGTTAGAAGGTCGAACAGGTAACCTTATCAAAGATTATGCTGAAATTATTTTGCTTGTTAATCTAAATACCGCGGCTTGCCGCGGTATTTTTTATTGACTAGACACAATCGAAAACTCGGCCGGCTTACTTCAATCGATTGTTAATAGATACTACTAACCTAAGTACTATAAAAATAGAATGATAGAACAATAATTTTCAAAGTGGCCATAGTGCATATTCCTCTCATTATGAAGTACATATTACATTAGTGGGTTGCCCATTGAGAAAATTAGCAATGTTTTCACATACTGTATTTAACAAGCGTTTTCGTGCTGCAAACGAGGCCCAAGCAATATGGGGTGTGATGGTGCAATTGGATAAACCAATTAAAGGATTATCAATACCCGGAGGTTCTTGACTTAGAACATCAAGATATGCGGCACTAATTTGTTTTGTTTTTAACGCATAGGCGCCAAAGCTGACTCATTAATCAAACCACCGCGGCCAGTATTAATGAGAATAGCGGTCGCCTTCATTTGTTTCAGTGTATCGCTGTTGATGATATTTTTTGTAGACTCGGTCAGTGGACTATGCAAACTTAATACATCGCTTTGTTTCAAAAGATCAGCAAAACTCACCCGCGTTGCTAACTTATCGTGAAAAGGCATCGGCTTGTGGGCAATAACTTTCATTCCTAAAGCATTAGCTGCAAGAGCAACTTTTGGGGCCACTCTGCCATAGCCCATTAATCCTAAAGTTATTCCAGCTAATTCTGTTATGGGATTTAACCAATACGAAAAATAAGGTTGGGTTTGCCATTCACCATCTTGGATGGATTGATTATGAGCCTCAACGTGGTTGGTATGAGTAAGTAATAAAGCCAGCACATGTTGCGCAACACTGTCGGTACTATAATCAGGAACATTCGTCACAATAATATTATGATTTGCTGCTGCTCTGATATTGATTTTAACAGCTAAATCATTCTGGATCGTTCCCAATTACGAATACATATCACCCACGACTTAGAGTCCAGAACAATTCAAAATTTCATGTTCGCGTTTCTCATATGCTCTCTTATTTTTTATTCTAAAATTATAGTTATAGTGGCTTATTCACAACAAATGGAGAGATTATGAACAACTATAGGATGCCCGTTTTATTTATCGGGCATGGAAGTCCTGTCAATGCAATTGATGACAATCCATTCACAAAAACACTTACGCAATTAGCAAAAGAATTACCTCGTCCAGAGGCAATTCTTTGTATTTCTGCTCATTGGCTAACTGCACGTACATGGATTAGCCACACTCCTACGCCTACAACAATACATGATTTTCACAAAGGGCCTTCCGATTTATTTACAGTGAACTATCCGGCCAGAGGTGCTCCAGAGTTAGCAGAAAAAATCAAAGCAGCAATTCCAACGCCACATATTCAACTTGATGACCATTGGGGATTTGATCACGGCATTTGGAGTATTTTTATCCATATGTATCCTGATGCCGATATACCTATTATTCAACTTAGTATCAATATGGCAGAGCCAGCAGAATATCATTTTGAGTTGGGCAGTCGCCTTAAACAACTGCGTAATCATGGAATACTCATCGTGGGTAGTGGAAATATTGTTCACAATGACAAAATGATCATTTGGGATAATCAATATGCGAAACCCTATCCATGGGCTATTGAATTTGATGAGCAAGTAAAACAATGTATTATCCAACGAGATTATAAACCTCTGCTCGAAGAATTACCTTTTACAGAGGCTGGTCGGTTAAGTGTTCCTGCTCCGGACCATTATTTCCCTTTATTGTATGCTTTAGGAGCTTCTGATACTAATGACTTACTACGCTTTGAATTTGAGGAAATTCAATTTGGCTCGGTTTCCATGCGATCTCTGAGTTTAGGGCGTTCCTAGTTCAAGATAGTTCCACTTGATTTCAAACAGATAAACTTGAATCAATATTGTACATCGCTAACGCTTAATCTATACTTTTTATAGTTATAAAGCACAGAAACGTTATATTTTAACCTGCCGACTTTATTGACAACCCCAAACGTCGGCTCTTGAAAGGAATCATAAATGTCTATTTCAAAGAAACCGCTTCATATCGATGTACCGGTGAAACTCAAAGAGCTAAAAGCTGTATTCAGTGTTGGTTCCCTCGTATTCGAAGGCGATTTACCTGCATCAATTTTCCACATTCAGCTCATAAAAAATGACATCTCTGATTGGGGTGCCAAATCTGAAGTGATTGTTGTTTTTCACACGAATGCAGGGCACGTGGTGCTAAACGATGAAATGTATAACACCGAACGAAATATCGCTACAGGCAATCCTTATAAAGAACTCATTGCCGATTTAACGAAGCATGGTGTGCAAGTCGAACTATGTGGCGCTACAGCTAAGGCTCATAATTGGGGAAACACTGATTTGCTCCCCGGAATCAAAGTCACCACCGACGCTATGGCAAGGTTAATCGAACTCGTTCAAGAAGGATTCGTAAAAATCACAGAATAGCTAAAGAGATAGAGATTAGTTTAATCTCTATCTTGTGTTGGGCTGTTAAACCTGAGGTATCGTCTTTTATTTAACACAAGAATTTTTAATAATTAACCTCAATATTAATAATTCATATTGCTCTAAATTAATGTCATTTCCGCGCAAGCGGGAATCCACCTCACAAACAAAGTAATAAACCAAATTGATGCATAGATTCCCGCCTGCGCGGGAATGACGCGATATATAAACACTTTATCTATTAATTAACCTAAAAAAGGTACAAAAAAGTGACGATACCTAAGGCTGTTAAATCCAACCTTGCTGTATCTATTAGATTTCAGCTCTAAATACGCATGCCTATTATCAAACATGAACATCACCATATAACAATTCGCCAGTATATTCTGGTGAATGCAGACAGGCATAAGCGATCCATATAAAGAACAGGGCAACGCAGAACATAACAACCCATCCAGGAACTGGCCCCAATGCCGCATTTTCTACAACTCTCAGGAAAGACATTGTCATTTCCTGACGCCCCCCAACGAGTTGTAGCTTTGAGGAAGATATTTTCAAGATCCATGCCATCAGTAAAAGGAGGAACATCCACACATAATTTCTCCGTAACCTTCGTGAAATTGCCGCCCCGAAGCTCATCAGAAAATGTGGCTCAAGCAAGTCTTGTCCAAGAACTCGAGCCCAAGGCTCTTCCATTGTTTTGGTTGCCATGAACATAGGCGCAAAATAATATCGTTCAATCATACGCACACGTGCTCTATAGACGTCAAAGAAACGATATCGCCTCGACTCTATGAGAAGAAGCAGCAGAACAAGCAGCATTGCAAACAATATCACACCGTGATGAGCAGATGGAGTCGATAAGGACAGCGAAAGCATTGCAGCCGCAGCGGTAATTGCCCAGTTGGTCGTTCGATCAATGCGGTCTCTCCATCCGGCCATTCGAGCGATCTCGGCTCGATGATAATGAGCCAGTACGGTGATGAATTCGGATGGTGTTTTAGGGAGTGGAGGATTCTCGAAACCAGCCATGCACTGTTCACCTAATTGTTGTTTTTCATGTTCCATCACTACCTCCATATAGGTGAAAGATAGAATTTTTCTGCATCAAATTTCATTGATATAGTTTGGTTTTAAGTTACAGCTCTTTGATATTATAGTAAAGAATTCGTCTCATTCTTTTAATTGGGAAAATCATCCCTTTTGGCGCATATAAGACTACAAATCTAAATCATCCACTGGAATGTCATATTCTTTATTGGCGGGGGTCAAAAACCATTCTTTGCAAATTTAAATCAGGCGAATGCAAAAAATGAACGTAACTTGTTTATTTTTTTATTGTTCGGACTCTATAATGAGTCATTATGTCACAATATGGGGCAGATACTATGGACAGTAAAATTGAAAAAAAACCATTCACACTCACAATGTTAGGGACACTTACTGATTTTACCCCTGAATTAAAGCAAATACCCAAACCTACTCCGTATACAAAGGGAGCCAAAGTAAAAGATTACCCTAAAGGAGAGACATTAAGTGTAATCTCTTCTTTAATTAAAACAAAAGTACCTGCTAAAACGTCAAAACTAGATGGCAAAGACCCTTATCCCTTTCAGGCTGATGAACTGACAGTAATTAATGGCCCAAAAACGGACGGTGCTAATGTAGGAGAAAAAATTGGCTTCGGTCTAGCGGCCATTCTAAAAGCAATAGCTCGTGGGCAAATACTAATCAACATTATTGCTCATAGTAGAGGCGCTGTTGAGTCGATTTTAATAGCCCATGAACTAGAAGCGATACAAACAATTATTACATCATCTGCCACTTTTGAAGAAGTGTTAAAACAGTTATCAGAACAGCAAGTCAAAAGACAAAAAGGTACCCCGACAAATAATACACCAGATATTATTGAGCCATTAAAATCCCAAATTAATCTGATACCTAAAGAAGAGCAAGAGCAATGGTTTAATCAGTTAAAAACATATCTGCCTAATGCATCAATAAATTTTTTTGGTATAGACCCCGTCCCAGGAGATTGTTTTCCAATTACCTGGTATGACGAACGATTTTTCACATTACCCGAAATTCTAAAAAATATTGAATTAATTTATTATGCAAATGAACGTTCTGACTGGGGATTTACTCCAATTTTTCCTGAAGTAGTCGCCAAGGAAAAACAAAATTTCGTTCGATATTCCATGCCCGGACATCACGGCACTGGCTCAAATGGAAATGATGGTTCTCAGCAAGGAATAATTGTTTCTCCTGATGGTTATAAAACAACCCATGTTCAAAAATTAATGATATATAAGTTAATTAGTTTCTTAAGTAAGCAGGATGTAGTGTTTAATGATGGCATCCAGATCTTTCATCAATATACTGCTTTAGGCAGAAAATATTTGGCAAACAATAACGAACCAAAATCAATTAATGTGGCTGAACTCGATTTTCCTGCTATTTTAAGGAAACTTTATGCCGCGATTGCCAAAAATCAAATAGGGTATGATGCATATAACTCAACACACTATTCGTATATGGGACTCACCAAGCAACGTAGAACATTGCTTAAAGGGCATGTTTATGGATTCTTCAATGACATCTTTTCGACATATTCTGGCTATGTTAATGAAGAGCATGCCTTATTAATGCAAGCACATTTCTTTAAAATTTTTGGCCTAGATACTAAAAGAAAAAATCTTGCTGATATGATTGCCACTGCAAGCTCAGTCCTGGAAGAAAACATTAAAAAAATGGCCAATAAAGAACCATCTATTCTGGATTCCGAGGTAACTCGCAAAACAGTGTTGGAAACCTTTGGCATAGTGATTCAACAGGTTAGCCAGCAATTTTTAACTGATGATTGGACTTCTATTGAAAAACAAAAAGAAAAAGAAATGCTACATCAAGGGATTCTTGATATTTTAACTAAATTTAAAGAACTATCTGTATCAGAAAATGTCACGATTAAAAAGTTTGTGGAAGAACTTCTTAACTTAAGTTTCACCCGCATAAACCATACACTGATGCTCCAATCCCAGGGATTAGAAAAGGATTTTAATTGCTTGCAAGAGTCTATAGATATTCGTTTAACACATTTTTTTAGTGCTTTATTAATGCAAGTAAATCAGAATGAAAATAGTCCCTCCGTTATTCTGGATGAAATTATAAATTCCGAGGAATATAAAATATTACCTAACCATCCATCAGCAATCAAAATAACTCATATCTATAAAAAACTGGATGGAAAAGGTCTGGAAAAATACAATATCGAGCAACTTACCAACAGCTATGAAGAGCAATTTGCTAATACTATTGAAGATTTTGCAAAGCTTTATCAACAAATTCAGACTCTTCTCTATGACTTGGCTGCTATGCGTTATATGGTACCAAACGATAAAATTGAACTAGACGAACTGTACTTGCTAAAGCAAGTCAATGGATTAATTGCAACAGCTGCAGAACGTTTTTATAAAGACAGGCCGCAGTCACTTCCCCCTATAGTAGAATCAGAATTCATGAAGTTGGTAGAGCAACACGCCGTTAAGCATTTTGGCATAGTTGATCGCAGGAAGGAACAAAATAAAGAATCTGAAAAAGTAAATATAGAGACAAGCAGCGTTCTTTCAAGAACGTTTTCTTTCTTCTGGAATCCCATGTCTAGAATGATATATGGTTCTCAAGTTACTACCTCTGCTAACGGAGAAATCGCTCCCAAGGATGAAATCATGTCGCTCCCGAAATAGACATTAATTCAGCATCATCAGAGGCGTTATGCGAGCAAAAAACATTGATATGCTAAAATTTTTTACTCAAAAAACGCCCTTGGCTACGCTCTATTTTTTATGCCATCATTTTCTCCTCTGGAGTTGATCTAGTTCTTACATTGTTCTGCTTTCCAGTCGAATCAAGGTCCAGGACCCATCTAATTTGTTTGTTTAAATTAATTGGAATTTCAGATAACAAATCCAATCGAGGATCTTCATAAACATTACTATCAGCATAGATTGTCTTATAATGCGAGATAGTCATATCCCGTACATTATTTATCCACTGAATTTGTGGGGCAAATAAATGAAGCATCCCTTCTACCCAGCGATCCAGTACTTGCCAATAACAACTATCATTTTTCTTCATTTTAAATTTTTTAATAAAACTCAACGTATGCTTCGCATCATACCAAACCTCATTGGATATCCATCGATTGATGCTGAATAAACGAATGGGTTCGCCATAACGATTCATTGCAATAGCAACAATGTGTGTCATCGGATTGTCGATGTTTTTATTCCAATCAGGTAAAAGTGTTGGTCTAATTTTTTTCGAAATATATTTATAACGCAAAAAACAATGAAAATGTCCATGTTCTTCTGTTTCAAAATTCTCACGATGACAATGATAAAAATATTGAGCACCCGTATCGTAATCAATCCGATCTCCCTTTGGGTAATGCTCCATATGTTGATGGCGACTATTATTATCCAAGGTATAATGAATGACATTTCGCCCTTCAGGAGTAACCATTTGTTGTTGCGCTTCAAGAACCTGTTGGGCATAGCGCAAGAATTTGGACTTTTGATATTTTGTTAATTCAGGGAAGCTAAATTGGGGTATTACTAACATTTTAATCATCCTGATGTCAGAATATTGCGATATTCTTTATTTATATTTTGCAATCAAGCCAATTTTTATTAATAAACAGGACTTACGAAAAACCCCAAGGTCAAGGCAAATAATGTTTTGAATGAGGGAGTTTAGATAGACTAAATGACCAAATTAAAAACATTTTTAACGAAGAGATGGGGGTTTTTCGTAAGTCCTGATAAAAAGTCATGATAGCTCTTGTTATCCTAAGTATTGCTTTATTGGGATTTTATGAGCCGATGAAATTTATCGCCTTGATCTACATCATGGAAAAAATTTGTATTATAAAATGCATTTGCGATTTATAATATGGAATTTAGACCTTGCTTGTCTGTATGATAGTTCCGATATGATAAACTTCGACAATAACCATCCAACATGTGAACATTGCACCTTCTCTCCTTTTTGCATCACCGAAGAAAAAAATTCACGATGGATGAATCAAATTAATCGTGCAGTAAAACAGCACTACCATCTAAAAAAAAATGAAGCCTTATATCTTCCTCAAAATACCTTTCGAAACATATATGCGATTCAGCGTGGAAATTTAAAAACATATCAAGTAGATGCGGATGGAAATGAATTAATTCGAGGATTTTATTTTTCTGGTGAAGTCCTTGGTTTTGAAGCAATTTACACACGACATTACCTTTTTTCAGCAGTAGCATTATCTGATAGTGTTATTTGTGAAATTCCTTATGATAATTTCCTGGAATTACTGCATTTAAGCCCCCCTCTGCAAAAACATATTTTGTATTTAATGAGTCAGCAACTAAATGTAGGATCTTATTTATTTTCAATCACGGCAGAGCAACGGCTTGCCGCTTTTCTTATTGATTTGTCCTACCGATTAAGCCCATCAGAAATGCAAGCAACCTTTCTACTGCCCATGTCTCGTCAAGACATCGGTAATTATTTAAGGCTCACAGCAGAAACCATAAGCCGCCTTCTCTCCCACTTTAAAGAAAATAAAATTATTGCGATCGATCATAAGAAAATTCAATTTCTACAATTGGAACAATTACAGCTTATTGCCGATATGAACGACGGTCGCTTCAAAATATGACGAATAATATCAATTCAATTTGAAATCACACTATTTACACTCAATATGTAACAGTTATTTACTTTTCCATGATGTAGATCAATGTCATCTAAAAAAATTTAATTAAAATACCTAAAAAAAGATTATAGGCTGCATCATTCGGCTTTATACCGGCAATTATCGGATTTTCTGATCACTATTTTTTTAATGCAAATCTATAACTATTTTACTAAAAATTGTTCACGATAAGGTCTGATTCTCTGGATCTTTAAGTAAGAAGTTCAATTTATGGTTTTATCAACTTGGAAATTCCGTCAATTTTAGTCGGAATTCTATAAAGGTAGTATCTTATGAAAAACGCTCATTCAGATAAATCATGGAAACAAGTAAAGGGAATAAAATCATCATTAGCCCGATCCATCATACCTACTGAGTGTTATAAGCAATCACAGGTCAAGACGTTATTCTGGTATTTTTTTGATTTGACACTGTTTTTGTTTGGACTGTCCTTGGTCTTTTTTAATTCTCATCTGGAATTACAGCTAATCGGCGGTGTGATTTCAGGTGTAGCTACAGCAATGTTATTTGTTTGGGCACATGATGCGGCACATGGGGCATTGTTCAAAGGCACTAAAATTTCCGAAGTGCTTGGAACCATTGCGATGTTACCCTCATTAAATATGTATCGAATGTGGTCCTACGGCCATAATAAGGTTCACCATGGGTTTGCCTCTTTTTCTCCAATTGATTGGATATGGCGTCCACTGACTCGTACTGAATATCAATCACTCTCCATTTTTCAACGCGTACTTTATCGGATAGAGCGATGCTTTTTCACTTGTGCTTTCCATTATTTACGCCGAATCTGGTGGGAGCAAATGCTATGTTTTAATCCTGGTAAAGATAAACAACAAAACCGATATTATCGGAATGGTAAACTTATAGTGCTGTTTTATGGGCTAATGATGTCTGTCTTGGCATATATTTTTGCGGGAGGTATTGTTGGTATAGCTATAGCCGTAATTTTACCGTTCATTGTCTTTAATTATTTTATTTCAATTATTATATATTTGCATCATACACATCCCGATGTCCCTTTCTTTGATCTAAAAGCTGAATGGTCTCATTCTGTTGGTGCTTTATATTGCAGTACTGTTATCCATACCTCAAAAATCTCAAGAGTATTATTACACAATATAATGGTACATATACCTCACCATTTAGATCCAAGAATTCCTTTTTATAACTTACCGCAAGCTCATAAGGCACTAAAAACTAAATATGGCGAATACTTTCATGAATATAATTTTAAGTTGCGTTATGTATTAGATATTTTCAAGAACTGCAAATTATATGATTTTGAAAACAAATTGTGGATGACCTTTAAGGAGGCCGCATAATCGAGGATTTTCCACACATCAAAATAATACAGTAAATATCTTATTAGAACCCTAGAAATATAAAAAAACCGCCTGCGAATCTAAAAATAGGAGAATTAAAAGTATGATACAACCAATTCATAAAGCCGAGTATGGATTTCCAGGTAAATGGATAATGAGGCCTGTAAGTGTTGTTCTACTTATAATGATTTTACTTATTTTAAACGGTTGCAATTCCGGAGCATTAGCACCTAAAGGGCAAATTGCAGCAACTGAATTAAATCTAATGATCTTTTCAATTAAACTCATGCTGATTGTCGTAATTCCGGTTATTTTCATGGCATGCTGGTTTGGATGGCGGTATCGCGAGGGAAGTAATAGGAAATATACACCCGAATGGAACCACAGTACTATTTTGGAAATAGTCTGGTGGACAATTCCATGCATTATTATCTTAATCTTAGGTACAGTAACTTGGAAAACCACTCATAGTTTAGATCCCTATAAGCCAATTGATTCACAAAAAAAGCCAGTCTTAGTTGAGGTTGTCTCACTTGATTGGAAGTGGTTGTTTATTTACCCGGAGTATCAAATAGCCACCCTTAATTATCTTAAAATTCCTACTGATACCCCTGTCAATTTTAAAATTACAGCTGCATCACCTATGAATTCCTTCGTCATTCCACAGCTTGGGGGACAAATTTATGCAATGACAGGAATGACTACACAGTTGCATCTTATTGCAGATACTCCAGGAAATTATCGAGGGCTTGCAACAAACTACACGGGTATCGGTTTTGCAGAAATGAACTTTAACACCGAAGTTACTTCTCAAGAGGATTTTACCAAGTGGGTTGATTCAATCAAACAGTCACATGACCAATTGACCTCATCAGTATTTTGGGAGCAGCTGGTACCAAAATCCATTAATGATCCCGCCAGGTATTTCGGTAGTGTAGATGCTGGATTATTTGACAGCATAATTATGCATTACATGATGCCAAACAAAGATCATAAAAAAGCATAGAGCAAATTCTCCGTAAGTTTATGTACCCAAGTTAATACAAAAAGGAAATCGTCATGCTACAAACATTATTAGGAAAACTTAGTAATCTCCAAGAGGTTTTCCCTTATCTTTATGAACCCATCAGCCAGCAAATTATTATATTTTCAATGCTGACGTTCATCATTATTGTCGGTGTTGCCGTGTTAGGAGGAATCACTTATTTCAAAAAATGGAGTTATCTTTGGCATGAATGGGTAATCACAGTAGATCATAAACGCATAGGGAAAATGTATCTTTTTGTTGCGCTAGTAATGCTTGTTAGAGGATTTATCGATGCGGTTATGATGAGGGCTCAGCAAGCTATGGCTTCTGGTGATTCCTATGGCTATCTCATTCCCGAGCATTTTGATCAAATATTTACTGCTCATGGGACTATAATGATATTCTTCGTGGCAATGCCACTTATGTTTTCGTTATTTAACTTCGTAATACCACTACAAATTGGGGCTCGTGACGTTGCATTTCCTTTTTTAAACTCACTTAGTTTTTGGCTTTTTGCAGTGAGTGCTCTATTAGTCAATGTGTCCTTATTGATCGGTGATTTCGCTCATGCCGGTTGGCTAGCATATCCTCCCTTTTCTGAACTTGCATACAGTCCAACAGTTGGAATGGATTATTACATTTGGGCTATCCAAATTTCCGGCATCGGTAGCCTTATGTCGGGAATAAATTTTTTCGTGACAATCCTTAAAATGCGTTGCCCTGGAATGTCCTTAATGAAAATACCGATTTTTACATGGACTGCTTTTTGTTCTTCAATTCTAGTCATGCTTATTTTCCCTGTACTGACTGTTGCATTGGCATTACTTGGTTTAGACAGATACCTTGATATGCATTTCTTTACCACTGGAGCTGGTGGGGATCAAATGCTATATGTCAATTTAGTATGGATTTGGGGTCATCCAGAAGTCTATGTATTAGTTTTACCCGCATTTGGTGTTTATTCAGAGATTGTTGCAACGTTTTCTCGAAAAGCATTATTTGGTTATAAAACGATGGTCTGGGCTACTGCAGTGATTACTTTTTTGGCCTTCATTGTTTGGGCTCATCACTTTTTTACGATGGGTGCAGGTGCAAACGTGAATGCTGTTTTTGGAATCCTTACAATGATTATCTCCGTCCCTACCGGTGTGAAAGTCTTTAATTGGCTGTTCACAATGTATCGAGGACGGATTAGATTTACTACCCCAATGTACTGGCTAATGGGATTTTTTGTAACCTTTACGATTGGTGGAATGACTGGCGTCATGCTTGCTGTTCCAGGCATTGATTTTCAAGTTCACAACAGTACTTTTTTAGTCGGTCATTTTCATAACACAATCATTGGTGGCGTTGTGTTTGGTTATTTTGCTGGCTTGGCGTACTGGTTCCCCAAAATGTTTGGTTTCACCCTAAATGAATCACTGGGTAAATGCGCTTTTTGGTGTTGGCTCGTTGGCTTTTTTGTCGCATTTACCCCCCTCTATATCCTGGGTGGGATGGGAATGACTCGTCGTTTGTATCATTATGATGCTTCCACAGGTTTTCAACCTTATTTAATTGTAGCGGCCATTGGTGCAGGAATCATTGCATTGGGAGTTATCTTTCAGGTATTACAGATCATAGTGAGCATTAAAAACAAAGAGAAGTATCGTGATATTTCTGGAGATCCATGGGATGGTCGCACCTTAGAATGGAATACAGCCTCTCCCCCTGCTCCTTATAACTTCGCACATATCCCCGTTGTTAGTGATATTGATAATTTTTGGGAACAAAAACAGAAAGAAATAAATAGATTAGATAAAACCAATAAAGAGATTTTAACCTACCAGGATATCCATATGCCTAAGAACACGTCAGTGGGATTTATTATAGGTATCTTTGCGTTCATTTTTAGTTTTGCCATGGTATGGCATATTTGGTGGCTCGTCCTATTAGGCCTTGGCAGCATTGTCCTATCTCTGATAATGAGATCTTTTAATTACGACACGGATTATCATATCACTGCAAATGAAGTGGAAGCGAATGAAATTAAATATCAACGATCTATTGTAGGAAGCTAATGATGAGTAATACGCTAATAAAAGATATTCAGGCCTCGACCGCAATTCCGACCACTACTCGTGACATGTTAACAGGATCCAGTAGCGACAAACATTCCCAGCTTCGCAGTCACGCGGCAGAACGAGACACTCATATCGATGATAATCATTTTGATGGCTCTAAAAATGTATTCGGCTTTTGGATATACATTATGACGGATTGCATATTATTTGCCTCCTTATTTGCAGTATATGCCGTTCTTCATACCCATACTTTCGGTGGGCCGCATGCCAAGGAACTTTTTAGTCTGCCCTTTGTCTTAACTGAAACGTTACTACTATTAACCAGCAGCTTTACTTATGGTCTTGCGATGCTCGCTCGCGAGAGTAGCTCCTCAGAGAAAGTGACCCGATGGATGTGGGTAACTCTTGTTTTGGGTCTTTGTTTTATTGCAATGGAAAGTTATGAGTTTCGGCATTTATATTTAGAAGGCCATACATGGACTAAAAGTGCATTTTTATCATCATTTTTTACTTTAGTTGCCACCCATGGATTACATGTCACCGTAGGACTTATCTGGATGTTAGCCATTATAATTCAAATTAATGTGCATGGTATTACCCCCATCACCAAGACAAAATTTACTTGTCTCGGTTTGTTTTGGCATTTTCTGGATATTGTTTGGATTTTTGTTTTTTCAGTCGTCTATTTGATGGGAGCAATTTAAAATGTCAAAACATGAACTTATTTTAGATGCAGATACAGGCGCGTCCTATGGCACATATCAATCCTATACTATTGGTTTTGTTGCCTCACTTCTTTTGACGCTGTTCTCGTTTTATTTGGTTGCCTCTTCTGCCCTGCCTCCAAAAATCTTATACATAGCAGTAGGGGTTCTTGCTATAATACAACTTTTTGTGCAACTTGTGTTTTTTCTCCATTTAAATACAAATTCAAAAACAAGTTGGAATTTATTAAGTTTTCTCTTCACCTTAGTTGTGGTGTTGGTATTGGTAATAGGTACTATGTGGATAATGTATAATTTATATGAAAAGATGGACATGAACATGATGGCAATGTAATCCCTGCTGTTCTTTTATGGCCAGAAAGTCAAACAAGATGGAATTATCTTCTTAAGACGCTTCTTGGCCACTTACCAAACAAAATGTTCATTGATTTATTTTTATAAGGGTTAAACAGTTAATATGAAATCTCCAGAATTATTATCTCCTGCAGGTTCTTTAAAGCGTATGCGACGAGCGTTTGCCTATGGAGCAGATGCTGTCTACGCAGGACAACCTCGTTATAGTCTACGAGCCAGAAATAACGAATTCTCCCATGATAAATTGGTGTTGGGCATTAGTGAAGCTCACGCCCAAGGCAAACTATTTTTTGTCGCAAGTAATATCATTGCTCCCAACAATAAAATAAACACTTACCTTGATGATCTTGCTCCAGTGATTGAAGCCGGTCCAGATGCTTTAATCATGACAGACCCGGGCCTCATTATGATGGTTAGAGAAAAATGGCCCAATCAGCCGATTCATTTGTCAGTACAATCTAATGTGATGAACTCTGCCGCCGTAAAATTTTGGCAATCTATTGGTCTTGAGCGAATTATTTTATCTCGAGAGTTGTCTTTGAAAGAAATCCAGGCAATTCGAGAAAATTGTCCAGATATTGAATTAGAAGTATTTGTGCATGGCGCGTTATGTATGGCCCATTCGGGACGTTGTCTCTTATCCGGCTATTTTAATCACCGCGACCCGAATCAAGGAGCATGCACCAATTCATGTCGGTGGAAATATAATATTAAAGAAGGCACAGAAGATGAATGGGGTAATACACATGTAGAACCCAATACTTTTCTATTTGAACAATCGCCTCAGCGTGAAGGAGAAATGAATCTCATCGAAGAAGACGAACATGGTACTTATCTATTTAACTCAAAAGATTTACGGGCAATTCAACATGTTGAAACACTTGCACAAATGGGTATTGATTGTTTAAAAATAGAAGGTCGTACTAAATCAGACTTTTATGTGGCTCGCGTGACTCAATTGTATCGAAAAGCCATCGATGATGCGGTTGCTGGTAACCCCTTTGATTGGAATCTCATGGATACATTGGAAGGACTATCACTCAGAGGTTACACAGAAGGATTTTACCGTCGTCATGTTCCGGAAGAATATCAAAGTTATAAAGATCGCAATGAAACGGGTATTAAACAGCAGGTTGTAGGTGAATTACTTAATTATGACAGCAGTAAACAACTGCTTGAAGTATTAGTAAAAAATCAATTTGCTCTTGGTGATACTCTTGAAATCATGCTTCCAAATGGTAATCTCATTTTTAGACTTGAAGCCATTGAAAGCACCGAGGGATATTCAATCAATCGTGCCCCAGGTAGTGGTCATGTTGTTCGAATTGCTGCTAATATACAAGAGGTCAATCAATTGGAACATGGCTATTTAATCCGTCATTGGACTGAGTGATACGGAACTTAGAGCGACATATGTCAACAATCGAACAATTAAGAGAGCAAATTCAAAACATAGATCATGACATTATTAGATATATCGCTCTTCGTCAGGATCTATGTAAAAAAATGGGCACATTAATAAGAAAAGAAGGGAAACAAATTATCGATCTCGAGCAAGAAAAAAAGAATTTGGAGTTTTATGAATCTCTATCTAATGAATACTCCATTGATCCAAAATTTGTTTCGCGTTTATTCAAATTAATTATTATAAATTCCAGAGTTTGAGCCTAAGGCTCAGGCGTTATTCTTGATAAACCCCATAAGATAAAATTCACTAATTTTTCGAGCGATGAGCGAGTACTCGCTTATCCATTACCTTCCGCCAGAGTGAAGGGAAAAGAGCTAGGATTATCATTCCTAAATAACCTGAAGGAAGTTGGGGACTTGTCTCGATATGCCTTAATAACTGATAAGGACGTGCTCCGTGAACATGATGATCAGAATGTCTTTGCAGGTGAAATAGAAGCATATTGCTAAGCCAATGACTCGCATTCCAAGAGTGTTGAATTGAAACGTTCTCATAGGCTCCATTGGCGAGTTTTTTACGTTCCAGACCATAATGTTCGATATAGTTGATGATTTCCAGCAAAATAAAGGCGGTCAAAGACTGAATAATAAAGAAAAGAAGGACCATCCATCCGCCAAAATAAAAAAGAGCAGTTGCCAGAATAATCGGCATACTGATAATCCACCAGAATTGATTGGTTAAATGGTACCATGGATACCCTAGACGATTTAAACGCTTACGCTCTAGGTTCAGAGCAGAACGAAACGAGCCGATAATTGTTCTTGGTAAAAAGTGATACAAACTTTCTCCTAATCGAGATGTCGCAGGATCTTTGGGTGTGGCCACGTGAACATGATGACCGCGGACATGTTCAATAAAAAAATGACCATAACATACAGTGACTAATAAAATTTTACTTAAGAGTTGGTCTATCATGGAGTTTTTATGCATGAGCTCATGAGCAAGAGTAATTCCAATTCCACCGGTTAAGAGCCCTATTGATAAGCTAAACCCAATAAACTCTATTGCTGTTAAAGGAACATGTGCAACCAAATAAGCGGCATAAATTACAAAGCAGCATTGCAAAGGGACATATATCCAAGTAAGAAGTTTGAAATATTTGTCTTTTAGTAATACGTGTTCTTGAGTGCTATCAGGATTGCTGGGATCAACTAACCAAACATCCATCCAAGGAACCATGGTAAATAATATAAAAAATGGGAGGAAAGTATAAAAATTACCAAAATAAAAACCAATAAAAGGCAATATCACCAACAAATAAGCCAGCATAAAACACAGTTTTTTACTTAATTTCATTTTCGACTCCCATCTATAAATATAGATGAATCATGAGTAATATGATAGCCGCATTACCACCGAAGAATTGGACTTATCTCCTCCATATTTTTTTCACGAAGTATCCTTACTGTCAAACAATAACAGCGTAATCTTAGAGTTTATTTAACCTTGCTTACTTCCAGGGATTTTCGTATTTAAGAATAATATGCTATATACCTTATGCTCATTAATTTGATTTACTGAGTACAATTACTGCAAAAAGACGTGTAAAATAAAATTTCAAACTAATTAATGCGCATTATGCATTAAATATTTCCAAATAAATAAGGTATACAATGAAAATATCCAAAATGAACAGAATGAACGCTTTAATGTTCGGTTTGACTGGTTTATTGGCTATAAGTAACTGTGCTTTCGCACAAAACTCATGTAAGGGCGGCGGAATGTCGGTTCGCTTTGACTTATCAAAAACGAACAATACAAGCATTGAAAATAAGAATACGTATATCGTAGTTTTGGGTATTGATCCTACAACAAACAAACATGCTTACGTGAAATTTAATGATGGAAATCAAGTGGGCACACTTGTTGATATTAATGATGCCAATATGAATGGGAAAGACTACGGTATTTCATTGTCAGAATTAATTCCCAGTTCAGGAGGAATAGCTCAAGCCTGCATTCCACATCTTACTTCTGGTAGAGTTTATATTTCTTTTGGAAATGCCTTGGATATGCCTACAGAAAAGAATACCCTGACTCCAAAACAACCTGATGTAAATAATCCCGAAACGACTACAAATGGAACGCTTTTTGATAAGGTTGAGTTTAATTACAGCACCAGTGATGAAACGGTTATTAACCCAACAGGAGTTGATTTTATTGCTATCCCCTATACGATTCAACAAGCGGGTCACGAGTATGGACATGCGGGCGGCCTAGATGGTGTCATTAAAAATATGAAAACCATTGTTTGTCGTGCTGCAGGTGAAACAATAAACTCTCCCGAATGCGCTCTACGATGGAACAATTCTGAATGGTCCAGTCTGGTGGTATATAATTCAGCAAATGTATTAATGCGAGTTGATGCTCCTGGAAGATTTGGTAATCGATTTAATGGATATTTTACAAACTATATCAATGAGCTTAGTAAATACTATTCTTCCGCTATCAATCGTTCCATTAAAATTGATTTAAGCGAATTGAATAAAGGTATCTGGTCAGGTACTTTTGAACCGAACACTCAAACATTAGTCTTTTCACCGGATGGGGGCTCAAGCTCTGAATCGTTGTCTTATAATCTAAGTTCACCACAAGCCAGCAATTCAATATTAATGGGAGCACAAGCACCTTTTTATAATCGAAACGCTGTAGATTCAACCATTGCGCGCGATCTGACCTCTGCTATTGTTTCGGGCATGTTGATGCGCAAAGAATCTGCCTTCATTGGTAAGGATTTCTTTGATTCACTAGGTAACCCGGTTTTCAAAAATAAACAACAAATGCAACAACTACTCAAATACTACTTTAACAATGTTGAAAATTCGGTGGATTACATTATCAATCAATGTGGTGCTACAAAAGATGCACCCTGCATCAATGTGTATTCTGAGGCCATGCATGCGTTGAGTTTCGATAAAAATATAGATCATCCACAAACTAGTTATTTAAATTCCTACGCTTTTTCCTATGATGATTTTCTAGGTATGGATGGCACCAATACTCAGACTGATGCAAAACCAGCGGTTATAGTGATCGGTGATATGAAGAATCGAAAGATTCCCCATGTGGATCTCTAATTAGAAACATAATTTACACTATGAACTTGCTGCAATTTCGAGTTAATGAAAATAATCTATACTTAAGGATTAGATTCAATCGATATTAAGAATGGATATCATGAAACAAACAGGGATGGTGCTGCAAGGAGGCGGTGCACTAGGAGCTTATGAGTTTGGCGCCTTAAAACGTCTCTATGAAGAGCCTCAATTTTCACTAGATATTGTTTCAGGGGTTTCTATAGGTGCTATTAATGCAATAGCCTTAGTTGGAGCCAAAGATGAGCCTATTGCAACTCTTGAAGCAATATGGAACGAATTTGCTCTTTTTTCTTCCCCTTTTCTGAATGATAAACTCGCTTCTTATTTAGCCTTATTCGGAAATCCGTCCTTTTTCTACCCGCGCACTGACTATTGGAATTTAGCCGATTGGACTTGCTTTTACCTCACCAAACCTTTGCAACAACTATTAGAAAAATACATTGATTTTAAAAAAGTAAATAACTCGTCTATGCGTCTAATTCTTACCGCAACCGATATTGCAACAGGAAAAGTCAAAACCTTTTCGAATCAAGGTAATGATCGAACAGAAATTACTCCACTGCATGTTTTAGCAAGCGGCAGTTTACCTCCTGGTTTCCCTATGACCACGATAAAAAACACCTGTTATTGGGATGGCGGCTTATTTGAAAACACACCGCTCTCCCCTGTTTTAGAGAGCCTTAATCCTGATCCTAGCGTAGAAAAGCAAATTATTGTAATTAATCTTTTCCCAAGCAAAGGCCAAATACCCAAAAATATGATTGATGTTTTTGACAGGATTTTTGAAATTCAATTTTCTAATAAGATCCGCTTTAATAAAGAATTAACGGAAAAAATTAATGAATATATCGAAGTAATCAATGAAATTGAACAGATTGTCCCCATTGATAGTCCTATCAAGCAATTGCCAGGGTATCAACGTCTAATAAACTATAAATACATTCAAAATATCCTTTATATTGAAAACAAAGATCCCGAGAATGTAAACGCCCCCTTTGATTTTTCTTCCGACACTCTCGGAAGGAGAATAGATGCAGGATATAGAGATGCCGGAAATGCTCTAAGAGTGTTCAATTCGCGAGTAAACACTGACAGGACTTACGAAAAATCTCAAGGTCGAGGCAAAAAATGTTTTTAATGAGGGAGTTTAGATAGACTAAATGACCGAATTAAAAACATTTTTTAACAAAGAGATTGGGGTTTTTCGTAAGTCCTGACTGATTAGAGGAGCGCATAATTGGGATAAGGTCCGCCTTTATAAAGAGAATGGCCAACCTGAAGTGAAAACTGGCCGCTTCTTAACATGTAGAGATAAAAAAATTTGAAGAATATCTCTATATAAACTAAATTTACCGTAAAGGAGCGAAAGTTATGTTGCCCATCCTTAAGGATTTACAGAATCAAAAAATAAAATGCATTACTGAGCCAAGGCAACTAATTTCGTATTCCTGTAATTATGGAGGCCCTTTTAACCCTCCAACCCTTATTGTCGAACCTGAAAGCAGGAATGATATTCTTAAAATTGTAAAACTTGCAAACACATATAAAATGCCTATAGCCGTAAAAGGCTTTGGTCATTCAACAGGTAACCAGCATGAAACTAATAAAGGAATTTTAATCAATATAAAAAAATTAAATCGTATTCACAGTTTAAAAAAGACTAAAAATGACATTTACTGCATAAATGCTGATTCTGGGGTAAGTTGGCGAAAATTAATTAACTACTGTTTAAATTATGGACTAATGCCCTATGTATTTACAGATTGGTTGGACTTATCACTCGGCGGAACAATATCTATGGGAGGTATTGGGAGTGCCTCTTTCCGTTATGGAATTCAATCTGATTATCTTGTTAAAGCGTCTATTGTTACAAAATTTGGACAGCATTATAGAATGGACAAGACCCATCACTCTGAATTGTTTAACGCAGCACGCGCAGGGTTAGGCCAATTTGGGATTATAACTAGCGTTGAAATGACCTTAAGAAAAAGCCCTACAAATTGTACGGTGTATAAACAAATTTACACCAATTTTGACACATTTTTTAAAGATAGTTTTGAGCTTATAGAGAAAACCAGAGTTGATGCAATAATTGCGCACTTTGAGTGTAACAAGAGTGAATTAATTAAACGGCGACTAGGGAGTGATTATAAAAAAATTTACCACAAAGACTTTTCTCGCTCTAAATGGCTAGCCATTTTAGAGGTTACAGAATTTTCTGCATCAAATTCATCCCCCCCTATATTTAAAGATTGCCTTAAAGAATCCTTTTCTATTAAAGATTATCTTTATAGAATTCCACCCATTTTAGATCCTGGTTTAGAAAAACAAGATTCTACTCATACTGAAGCTACTCTACTATTTCCCTATAATCAAAAATGCCTAGACTTGTTTTATACTTTGCTTAATCAACTAAGCTATGAGCAATTAGGATTTGGTACTATCCTATTTATTCCTCTGAAAAGCTCGGTAATAAAAAGCCCCTTTTTTATAAAGCCTCAATCAACTTATTGTTTTTTATTAGGTATTTTATCTCGAAATATGAATACACTTGCAAGCAAGCAATTTTCTTATCTGATCATGGATTTCTATAAAAAAGCGCTTGCACTTGGAGCATGTCGTTATCCTTGTGATTCTTTAAAAACCTTAAGTTGGCCAAATCATTATGGTTCTTGCTGGGAAGAATTCTTAAAGCTAAAAAAAACATTTGATCCGAATAATATTTATTCTCTAGGATTTTCAATTTATTAATAGATTTAAACGAGGAGATTGTATGGGCAGAAATAAACAAAGTTGTCTTACACTAGGAAATATGGATCACTACACCTTAATAGTTGAAGATGCAAAAAAAGTGGCTGATTTTCATGTAAATTACTTGGGCTTTAAGTACAAATATGAAAAACTTATTAATACCGGCACAGTTGTTGCTCCAGATTATGATATGACTAATTGTATCCTGCTGCTACCTCACAATAAAAAAATATTTTGTGTTGTGACACAGGGGATGAATGAGGACACAGTATTTCATAAATATTTAAAAAAATATGGTCCCGGAATTCATCATATAGCATTTAAAGTTAACGATATACAATCTGAGTGGGACTTTTGTGTAAACCATAAAATAGAGACGACTTCCAGTGAGATTATTCTTGATCCGATAAGTGGTTTAAAACAATTTTTTATTACAAAAAATTATGCTGGATATTTTATCGAATTAATAGAAAGGACACCGAATTCTGCAACCGAAGAAGAGGACTTTACTGAACAAAACATGAAAAGACTTGCAGATAGTATAAAAAAGGCGATTTAGAGGTGCCAATGGAAGTCGGTATAGAAATTCACAAACCAATGTCTAGATTGGTAAATTTTGTAGCCCAACAAAAAAACATGCCTCTATGGACTTGCCATCAATCTATAATTGCAACAAAACATGGTTATTATGAAATTCGCTCAAGGTCTCGTTATAGTTTAGATACTAAAATCAAGAAAATCGATGAGTCAACGGCCTGCATAATCTATAAATGGGTACATAGCACATATGAATATCAAGTTTGTATTTATATTACAAAGATAAATTTAAAAAAAAGCTATATTTATATGCATATGACAGATAAAAAATTTATTCCTGTTTTTAAATCTGAATTAAGAGTTTTAAAATCAATTTTAGAAAAAAAAGACTACCCAGAAAAACAAAGGGATTACTTGAAAATAAATAGACACCATATTCATATATATAAAACATTTTGAGAAAATAATTGAACCATTTTACAAGCCCCACCATGGATCACTTAATACTCACTTAATATTATTTTTGTATAATATGACTGTTTTTTATCTTGTTGTTTTGGTGTGTTCATGGTTTATTCAAAGCGTTTTTTTATCAACCCATCTATTGGAAAAATGATAGGTATCTATAAATCGATTAGTAAAGAATTTAAGAAAGATTTGTTACATATCGAATCAGCTTATAATGAAATTCTCCGCGATAACAAAAACAATTTTGATTTATTAAAAGAAAATGAAGAAATACAAAATAAAATTAATAATCTTCTTTCTAACTTTACTGGTTCTTTTATAAAAGATAGTCAATGTTTACTCAAAAATATTTATCAGTTACAGGTAAATATTCTGCAATTAAAAACAAAATTTATGCTACAACATATTTTATTCAATGATTGTAAATTTGATATTGAAGACTATAAATTAGCAGTGAATCTACATAACTCCCTCAAAGAATTCCATGATAATGTGCTCGCAATGAAATGGGATCAATCTGATAGTGATAGAACATTAAATTGCAAATATTTTGATTACGCACATTCTTTAGTTCGAGAACAATATGAAAAATTAGCAGTAGCATTTTCTATTGGCGATCCTTGGGAGAATTGGAGTTATGACGAAGAAGATGATTCAGATTCAGAAGAATTTAGGCTCGATTTAAGTCCTTAACCCTCAAATTTTGTTATGTGCCACCTACATTCCGTGCTTTATGCGCAGAATCCAAATTTAGTGTGTCTCTGTATCGATCCAGAACATAAAGCGGAAAGTAGGCGGAATTAAATGAAATATCAACATACTCTAGGAAAAACAAAAACATTCCGTGTCAAGCGAATTGTATTAGTATAGATTACTTAAACCAATTGAGCGTTTTAGAACGTCGTTACTCAATGAATCTATCCCCGGTAAGGTATCGATTCAAATTTATCAGGACTTACGAAAAAACCCCAATCTCTTCGTTAAAAAATGTTTTTAATTCGGTCATTTAGTCTATCTAAACTCCCTCAGTAAAAACATTTTTTGCCTCGACCTTGGGGTTTTCGCAAGCCATTTTTATACCCTTAAAAGGATAAAATTGAAATTATCCATTTTAGGGTATAGAATTAAAAATATCCCCAATAAGGTATCAATTTATCAGGAGCGTTTATGCTGATTCACTCACCTCTGGAGCTGGCCCTGTTGATAAAAAATCAACGAAAAAAACTAAACCTGAGCCAAGCTGAAGTTGCCGATTTAGTGGGTTTAAAGCAAAAAACTATTTCTGCAATCGAAAATAACCCAGAAAATATGAGGTTAAGTACTTTATTTAGGATATTATCCGCTCTGGATTTGGATTTAAAAACATCAACAAAAAGTAAATCCAATACAACAACCAATCAATGGAACGATGAATGGTAAAAAAAAATCAAATTCTTTATGTCTTAATGAATGGCATTTTGGTGGGAATGCTTGAGAAAATGTCTCAGGGGGGATTGAAATTTACTTATCATCAAGACTGGTTAAATCAAGCAGGAGCTCGCCCCATTTCATTATCTTTACCACTTATTGAGCAAACCTATACTGGTGATGTGGTATATAATTTTTTTGATAATTTGCTCCCTGATAACCAACAAATTCGTGCACGAATCCAAGCCCGTTTTCAAATAGCAACGAGCCAGCCCTTTGATTTACTTGCAGGGATTGGCAGAGATTGCGTGGGAGCCATTCAACTCATGACGGGGCCATTAACTGAATTTGAAAAAACAATTAAATTTAAACCATTAACAGAACAAAAAATTGCCTCTATTTTACGAAATTATCAAATAAATCCATTAGGCATGAGTCAAGAAGATGAGGATTTCCGGATTTCTATTGCTGGTGCACAAGAAAAAACTGCTTTTCTATATCATCAGAATCAATGGTGTGAACCACTTCAAGAGACACCCACCACACACATTTTTAAATTACCTATTGGCATGATTGCACACCAACAAATGGATTTACGAGATAGTTGTGAAAATGAATGGTTGTGCTCGCTACTCGCAAAAAGCTATGGACTGCCCACAGCCGATTGTGAAATTCTTCAATTTGAAGATATAAAAGTTTTATCAGTAGAACGTTTTGATCGCCGATTGTCTCGTGATAAAAGCTGGCTTATGCGATTACCTCAAGAAGATACATGTCAAGCATTAGGCGTTTCTTACAATATCAAATATCAATCAGATGGAGGTCCTGGTATTAAAGATATTATGAAGTTATTGCTCGGTTCAGCGAATTCGATTGCTGATCGTGATATGTTTTATCGCGCCCAGGTATTCTTCTGGCTTATTGCCGGAATTGATGGACATGCTAAAAATTTCAGTCTTTTTATTGAACCAGAAGGAAAATATAGACTCACACCTTTATACGACATCATGTCCGCCTATCCACTAATAAAGAACAACCAATTACAAATCCAGAAAATAAAAATGGCCATGGCTTTAAAAGGAAAAAATAATCATTACCATTGGCATACTTTGCAACGTCGACATTTTATAGACACTGCAAAAGATGCGAATTATTCTTCGGAACGAGCTGAACTCATTCTCAATGAAATGTTGGAACGAACGGATTCTGTTATTCAGGAAGTTGCAAAGCAATTACCATCCCAATTTCCGAGTCACATTTCCGAGTCAATATTTGAAGGATTACGAAAAACAAAACAAAAATTAGAATAACAATCAACTCGGACTGGATAAGGATTTTAGTGTTGTAATTCTAGAGTCTGTGAACATTTCATTTAATTCTGCCCTGGTGCTTTGATTAAAAAATTTTTCAGTTTATCACTAACAATTCTCTTGATAAATAAGAAATTATTAAAAAATTATACTTTTTTAATAATTGTCTACTATAGTTATTTTTAAATAATAAAAATAAATTAGGGGATATCATGTTACTTCGATGGAGCGCTGTAACCCTTTTGTTTTGCATACTGAATTCTCCATGTTTTGCAGAAGAAAAAGAAATTGCGATTACAATTGATGATTTACCCTTTGTTGGCTCTGGTGCTGCAACACCGGCAAGCTTGAAAAGAACCCAAGCCCGATTTATGGCTATAGTCAAAGCACTTGTTGACAATCAAGTCCCCGCTACTGGATTTGCAATTGGAGGTGCCATTCCGAAAAGTGAATGGGATCTTCTGGAAACATTCCGCAATCAAGGTTTTGCTCTAGGAAATCATACTTATACTCATAAAAGCTTGAATAGTATGAGCGCAGATAAATACATTGCTGATATCGATCATGCTGATACGGTTTTAGCCCCTGTAATGACAGAACCTAAATATTTTCGCTACCCATACCTCGCTGAAGGGACTGGGCAAAAGAAACAAAAAGTGTATGACTACCTGGCTGCCCATCAATATACTATCGCTCCCGTAACAATCGACAGTAAAGATTATGAGTTTAATGCTCGTTTCTACAAAATTCCTTATAGAAAAAGAGCTCAAAGTCTTCCAGCATTTAAAAAACGCTACCTGGCTTACATCTGGAAACAAACATTACTCGCAGAGCGAAGAGCAAAAAAAGTTGATGGCCAACCCGTAAAACAAATCTTATTAATCCACGCAAACCTTCTTAACAGTTTATGTTTAGAAGATATTATTGAATTATATAGAAAAAATGGATACAAATTCATAAGCTTGGCTGATGCTTTAAGAGACGATGCGGTTCAGCCATTGAATAGCAATACTGAAGCGTTAAATAGTGTTATACCACCGTTGCAAGGAAATTTGGAACAATCTACAGCAGATAAAAAATAACCATAACAGTTAATCTTATCGCATCCCGCATCCGCCCTTATGGACACCTTCTCCCCACAGGGGAGAAGGGAAATACGTAAGTTATAAAGAAAATACGCTCCACCCCCTCTCCCAACAAAGAGAAAGGAAATACTTAAGTTTCTCAAGAAAAGTATTCCCCTCTCCCATTATCGGGAGAGGGCTAGGGGTGAGGGTAATTATCCAGAAATCAACTTATTTTTTTCTAAACGAGATATCGCTTGCTTGGGCAGGAGAATCCAGTAATGGCCATGATTCTTCATATGTCCGGCGATTAAAGTTGCTTTGTGGGGGGGGGGGGGGGGGGGGGGGGGGGGGGGGGGGGGGGGGGGGGGGGGGGGGGGGGGGNTAAACAGTGGTTCAATATAAGATGTATCTGGACCTTGAACAATGACATCAACCCAATCTCCATAGGAGTTAATGCCACACCTTGTGAACCTAAAGCAACCCCATAAGACATCTTATGGAAAAAAACAAAGGATTTATTTTGATTAATTATTTTATCCATCTGCTTGGGATGAGCTTCCAAATAACGCTTTATTGCCTGCATGGAGGCATTATCTTTAGTCATCACCCCTTTTTTAATCAATACTCCGGCAATTGCAGTATAAGGTTTTCCATTTTGGGAGTCATAACCTATATAAAGATTGCTGCCATCTTCAAGTTCAATCACTCCCGAGCCTTGAATTTCCAAAAACAAACGATCTATAGGGCTATTAATCCATACCAAAACACGTGCTTTACCTTTAAGTGCTCCATTATTAATTTCTTCACGAGTATAATAAGGAACCAGCTTTTTACCCTCTAACCGGCCTACAATACGGCGACTTTTTAGGTCGTTAAAAAATAGACCCAAATCAGAAGTCACAAGATCATCTGGTGTTTCATACAGAGGAACATGAAATTCTTTGGATTTTTTATAACTTCCTTTAATTGTAGGGACATAATAACCGGTAAATAATCCAGGTTTTTCCCCAATATCAGTGAACTCTACCGGAGTAAACCATTTTTCAAAAAATTGTTTTATTTCCTGTTCTGATGTAGGAGAAATTTTTAAAGCAGCTTTACAAGCCGGTTGCCAATCCTTTACTTGTAAATCTATATGATCCGTCCCGACAACTGCCTCCGGGTTTTGCTTGATAAAAGCACGGCATGATGTCTGAAAAGTCAGTAAGGATTTGTTTAAATCTGCTGATTTCCAACCAGGCAAACGTTCAAAATCAGCCTGTCTGAACATCTTTGAGGGCTGTTTTGCCGGCCAAAACCACCATGCCAAACTACTTAAGGCAATCAAGGCTAAAAAAAGTGTAATAGAGATAATTTTCGTTTTCATAGCGGACAATTTTTACACGTTATGGAATATTTTGCAACAAAGTATAGCAGAATTTAACCATTAAGTTCTTATTGAAAACTATTGGCAAGCAAAAAATTCTATTAATAAGAAATTGATTTTAAATAATATTTATGGAACTCACAAACAAAAAAATTCCATAAATATTCAATATAAAAAAATTTTAATAAATAGATGGTAAATACCGCCAACTACTCACTCCTAAAGAAATTGTGCGCTCCTTTGCAAGACAAGGGATCACTCTTCCCGCACTGATAAAGCGTACTTGCAATAGCGAGGCAGGAGCCCCATCTTCCATGGGTACTACCGTAATTCGTTGATGATGTGTTGCAGATTTTCGTCCTTTATACCGAACTACCAAACATGGAAACTCCCCCAAATCCTCAATGTAATACGTGTACTGGGTTAACCCACTCATCAAAGAACACCCTTTTTGATGAAGCAAATGATGTATCGCCTGATTTGCAGAATCTGAGTGAACCAAACAATCCTGATTGAATGCTTGATGTTGATGCATTAATTGCAAAGTTACATCCTCTAATTGATAAAAGTTCTGATGTAACATTTCTTGTTTATTAATTGCCTTATAATAGAGCAATACATGCTGCATTGAAGTCAATACCAGTAAACTGATCACACCAATAATAAGCAAGGTTACTAATAAAATAAAACCTTTATTTGTTTCCATCGTACGACTCATGATCCGCGCACCAAAACCCTAAGCTCATGCGTTTTGTTCTCATCCAAGCCCATACTAATTTCGAGAAACTGCTTCTCTTTTACGCGTCGATTTCGGGTATGCATGAAATGAATTAACGGAGTTATTTCTTCTGTATGGACCAACTGATAATGTAACGTATCCTCATGATTTGCATTGTTCTTAATGAACCATTTCTCCTCAAGATACTCACCAACATAAGGTGAGGTGTTATAGGAAAAATACAGAGGCTTGTTGAGAGTAATAAGTAAATGCTCACTTTGTGGTTCGATATCGAATATTTCTTGTATCTCAGCATGTTCACAATCTGCAATCAGTATTGGACGCCTTTTATGAAATATCACCGAATTCTGTACCAATATTCCTGTTGAATTTTGAATTTTAACTATTTTTGCAAAATGTTCATTCATGCGATTTATTTGAATGAATTGATTCGGATAATTACTAATATTCAATGCACGAATCTTGTTGTGATGATTTCGTCGATCAATAGTTTGCAGGCGATCCAACCCTAAACATGGCGTAAAACCTGCTCGTCTAATACTATCACTCAGCAAATCACTCACCCATTGCAAATCAAAACGCATTGCTAAAATTTTTTCTGTCTCAAGATATTGATGCTTACTTTCTAAATAAAGTTGGATTAATTCAGTCATAATCACGCTTGCCAAAAAAAGACTTATTAATACCTCGGTCAAACTGAGCCCCATCTGTTTTTTCATCTAATATGACCTATGGGATTGCGTTTACGAGTTATGGTTCCTAGTTGTTCAAACCATGCAAGATGAATCAGTACCTGGTGATGTTTTTGTTGTATTTCCAAATGATATGAAGCGGGAATTGGAGGAAGTTTTGAAACTCTGGCTACCAACGTTTCCTCAATTTGGTCAAGAAATTGAGAGCCTTGTGTTCGAAAAACCAGTTGATTTAATAATTGTTTGCTCTGCGACTGTTGCTGTAATAAAGCTAGAGTCAAAGTAGTTAGCAGTACTAAAGATACCAGTACTTCAGTAAGGGAAAATCCCTTTTGACAATTCATATTCCATTATCCTGTGGTTGGTTTGCAGGCACAGGTTAGCGCCCTGGAAATAAAAATTCAAGATCTGCATCACTGCATACAAACTATAAAAGTCTCTAAGCGGACCAAAATGATCTATATCTATCCCATTAGATTGTTATTAATCTTTAATGTGCTTAAAATGACGCCGGATACAAGTCTAGAAGAAATACAAACAAAATAATTAGGAAATCAAAGGGGACAAACGATGTATGCTTATTTCGCTAAAGGTGCAACTGTAGGTCAATTATTAACCCGTCGGGTTTTAAGAGAAATTACAAGTATTCCCGGGATAATTCTTGATCTTATATTTGCTTTGTTCTGGCTCCCTGATTATACCTCTTATTGGGATACAAATAGCGCATATATAGAATACGAGGATGGCACACGTCTCCATGGCGTGATGCGCGGTTTTTTTGGTTGGATAGGTGATATATTTGGCATTGCAATTGGTGCCCCTGTCGGAGCCATTATTGGTACTGCATTATTTTTTCCTGATTTACTATTCCGAGGATTTCTTTTTCTTAAAACGAAGCTGTATGATTCACTTGATGAGTTTGCTGTATTTATTGGCAAAACAACTTTTTTCGAAAACCTCAATGTTTATGAAGTACCAAGCAGTTATTCTCAAAAAGCATGGAATCTTGGCGTAGCTACTATAGGCATGGCATTAACTGCCATCCCTTATATTGCTGCAAAAGCACTTGAATTTTTCGTACCTTTTTTACCCTTATCTGCCCCTATTGCTTACATCGGTTCTGAACTTGGTGGCCTGGCAGGCTGGGCTATTGGAGCACTACTCTATATGCCAGCCTATTTACTAAATAGATGTACCGACTTAATTGAACTAGGCAGAAATACGATATTTAAGGGCGTTGCACTTGTTTATGCAAAATCAGGGGAAGCTCCTGTCGGTGCCCCTGGACATCGGTCGGACTGTTGCGTACCAGATAAAGCAGTTCATTCAGATGAATTTCTTGATCAAGTAGAACATTATAAGCGCACTTCATGGGCACAACTTATTTTTGGCCCATTAAAAGGACAAGCATCTTCTGCTAAGAAAGAAAAAGATTCTGGATCAAATAATGAACTTTTGGATCCCATCACATTCGAACATCTAGGAGTAAATGGAACGCCTACAGTTATTGATCCTCATGGTCATACATTTAATGATGATCAAGGAATTGGAGCCAAAGGTATTCGATTTTGGGTACGCCAAAACCATTCATGTCCCATTGATCGCCAGTATCTAACAGAATCCGATTTAATCCCCAATCGTGCCTTTGATGACTTGGCATCCCAAATGAATTTTTCTAAAAAATAATCTCATACCGGATGTTCATCATCCGGTGATTAATTAAATGATTTTTAACCTAATAGGCTCGTGACAGAATGCTAAAGCTTGGATAATATGATAAAAATTTTTAGTTAGGGAAAATTATGACGGTTAACTTTCAGCAATTACCTCATCCAGGCATACAATCTTTAATCCCTTATAAACCAGGCAAATCCATAGAAGAATTAGCTCGGGAAAAAAGGATTAGTGACCACGATATTATCAAAATGGCCAGCAACGAAAATCCTTTAGGCTGTAGTCCTTTAGCTTTGGCCGCTTTAAAAGAAATGTCCTCTCATACTCTGGCAACGTATCCCTCTCCCATGAATCATCCCCTAATTCCTAAACTGGCGCATAAACTCGAAATCGATACGGATCAGCTTTTTGTAAGTAATGGTTCAGATTATATATACACGATTCTATTAAACTGTTTCGCATTACATAATGACAAACACATCATCACCCACGAATATGCATTTAGCACCTATGCGATTCAAGCAAATACTTTAAATATCCCGGTTCATACCATTGGGGTTGATTCAAATTGGCATGTCAACGTAGATAAATTGATTCAAGCATGTACCCCCCAAACAGCTATAATTTTTCTAGCGAATCCGAATAATCCTACAGGCATACTTATTAGCCCGAAAGAAATAAAACGCCTGTTAGAAAATATTCCAGAAAGCACCTTATTGGTAGTTGATGAAGCTTATTATGAATATGCTGCGTCCCAATTAAACGAAAAAAGCATTGGATGGCTCGCCCATCATCCCAATTTAGTAATCACACGCACCTTTTCAAAAATATATGGATTAGCTGGCGTACGGCTAGGTTATGCGATGGCTCATCCCTCAATCATTGAACTCATGCGGCGTATACAACTACCATTTACCGTCAATCAAGTAGCCCTCACTACCGCCCATGCGGCTCTGGATGATGATGAATTTATTCAATTAAGTTTACGGACTAATGCCGAGGGAATGCTGCAAATGAAAGAAGCGTTAAATCAATTGGATATCAATTACCTACCCTCCGCATGCAATTTTCTGACTATTGACTGCAAGGAAGACGGCATGTCGCTCTATAACTATCTACTCGATAGAGGTATCATCGTTAGACCACTGCATCCATATAAGATGAACAATTACCTACGAGTCAGTATAGGAACCAAGGAGCAGAACAGCCGGTTTCTAGATACATTGAGTAATTATCAGAGTCTATTGACAATTCGCTAGATTGAGCCAAAATGGTGGGATTTTAGAGCACCGAAACGCAGCATAAATGAAGTAAGTGAGTAAGGAAATAAAATGACTAGTGACTTAAGCAGCAAACATTGCGAAGCATGTGAAGGCATAGGGGCTGCATTAAATGCAGAACAAATTAAAAATTTAATGCCTCAATTAAATAAAAATTGGGAAGTCAGCGCAGATAACCGAGTCATTAAGCGTAGTTTATCTTTTAACAATTTTTATGAAACAATGGCCTTTGTCAATGCTCTGGCATGGATAGCAAATATTGAAAATCATCATCCTGATTTAGAGGTAGGTTATAATTATTGTCACGTGAGTTTCATGACCCATGCACTTAATGGCTTAAGTCATAATGATTTTATTTGTGCGGCAAAAATGGATAAATTGTTAGCGGACTAAAAAATGAATATCCCGGGAACGGCAAAAAAGCGGAACCCGGGCTTGCTCTCTCACATACCCCCCCAAGCTCCTTGCTGCGAAATACTAATACTTCATCACCACTTGCTCATCACCCAAGAGATTGCTCAAAAGCTCAAGTAATTCATCACTGGGCATTACTTGCCATTGCGGTGCCAGACTCAACTGCGCTTTTGCATAATCATTGCTGTATGAAAACTGCACCGAGCAATGACCAACATGAGCGCTTAACAGGGACTTAATCGAAGCTAAAATCCCTTGGCTCCCGGCATGCAAGCGCAACTCCAGACATCGAGCAAATTTAGTGCGCGCTGTAGGGACATCGTAGAGAGAGTTTGCAGTCATTTTCACGCCGCCATTATAATCATCATGCGCTACTTCGCCTTCGATCACGAGCATATCTCCAGTCGCCAAGTTCGCAGCAGAAGACTCAAAAAGCTCTCCAAATACAACAACATCAAGTCGCGCCGTAGAATCATCCATACCCAGAATTACCAACTTCTTACCACGCTTGGTCACAATCTTACGAATTCCTACTATTTGCGCACATATTATGGCTTTTTTGTGCATAGAAGGATTTAGCTGACTGATTGAAACGATAAAATCACCAAACTCACGACGATATTGATCTGCTGGATGTCCGGTTAGATAAAAACCTAATACTTCCCGCTCCCCTTCCAGGCGTTGAGCCTCAGACCATGGTTTGCATGGTACATATTTATCATCATTGCTCTCGTCTTCCAATAATGAAAACAAATCAAACTGGCCACTGGATTGATTTTGATGCTCCTTTTCCGCCACTTTTAACGCTTTTTCCAAAGAAGCAGTCAATATGGCGCGTTCCACATTCCAATCATCAAAAGCACCACTTTTAATGGTTGCTTCCAATACACGTCGATTGACTTTACGCAGATCGAGACGTTGGCAAAAACTAAATAAGTCAGTATATATTCCTTTGGCACTCCGCTCTTCGGTAATGCAATCAATTGCGGATTCTCCCACGCCTTTTATCGCACCAAGACCATAAATAATGGTAGCATCATCGGCGGTAGTAAAATGATACATGGAGTGATTGATTGAAGGAGGCAGCACCTTCAATTTCATATGCGCACATTCATCAATAAAGGTGACTACTTTATCTGTATTATCCATATCTGATGACATTACTGCTGCCATAAATGCCGCCGGGTAATGTGCCTTTAACCAAGCAGTTTGATAAGCGACCAAGGCATAAGCTGCCGAATGCGATTTATTAAAACCATAGCCGGCAAATTTTTCCATTAAATCGAAAATATGAGTTGCAACTTTTTCATCAACGCCTCGGGCAGTTGCTCCCTCAGTAAAAATTTCTCGTTGTTTTGCCATTTCTTCTGGCTTTTTCTTTCCCATGGCGCGACGTAATAAATCAGCAGCCCCTAAAGTATAGTTTGCCAATACCTGAGCAATTTGCATCACCTGCTCTTGGTACAAGATAACGCCATAAGTTGGTTTTAAAATAGGTTCCAAATCAGGATGTGGATAGTCAACTGCAGCACGCCCATGCTTACGATCAATAAAATCATCCACCATTCCAGATTGTAAAGGTCCTGGTCTGAATAAAGCCACCAAAGCGATAATGTCTTCAAAGCAATCTGGTTGTAAGCGACCAATTAACTCCTTCATACCGCGGGATTCCAGCTGAAACACCGCTGTTGTCTTACACGCTTTTAATAAATCAAAAGTTGCTTCATCATCTGTGGGTATTTGACTGATATCAACTGGTGGTAGCCCTTCCGCAGCCATTTTCTTATTTACTGTGGCTAATGCCCAATCAATAATCGTTAGGGTGCGCAGTCCCAAGAAGTCAAATTTGACCAAACCTGCTGCCTCAACGTCATCTTTATCAAATTGGCTAACAATTTGATTGGAGCCCTCTTCACAATAAATAGCAGTAAAATCTGTAAGCTGTGATGGTGCAATCACTACCCCTCCAGCATGTTTTCCTGCATTACGGGTAATTCCCTCGAGCTTTAAGGCTAAATCAATCAGTTCTTTGACTTCTTCTTCCTCGGTATAACGACGTTTGAGCTCTTCTTCCTGTTCTAAAGCCTTGCTTAATGTGATTCCAATTTCAAAAGGAATTAATTTAGCTAGTTTGTCTACAAATCCATAAGGATGTCCTAAGACACGACCCACATCACGTACCACCGCTTTTGCAGCCATGGTGCCAAAGGTAATAATTTGTGAAACACTTTGTCTCCCGTATTTCTCCGCCACATAATCAATGACTCGATCGCGACCCTCCATACAAAAATCGATATCAAAGTCAGGCATGGATACCCGTTCTGGATTCAAAAAACGTTCGAAAAGTAATTCATACTCTAAGGGATCCAAATCAGTAATTTTTAGCGCATAGGCAACCAGTGATCCGGCTCCCGATCCTCGTCCAGGTCCAACAGGCACGCCATTATTTTTGGCCCATTGAATAAAATCAGCCACGATAAGGAAGTAACCAGCAAACCCCATGTTATTAATAACGTTTAACTCGATTTGCAAGCGTTTATCATATGCTTCTCGAGATGCCTGCAGCTCTTCAGGTGATTTGTTTTTAAATATTTGCAGTAAACGCTCTTCCAAACCCACTTGTGATAAATGAGATAAATACTCCTCAACAGTAGATCCATCCGGTATAGGGAAATTAGGTAGATAATTATTACCCAAGTTCAGTTTTACTGTGCAGCGCTTACTGATTTCAACAGTATTTTCTATTGCAGAGGGTAAATCAGAAAATAAAGCGACCATTTCATCAGCTGAGCGTAAGTACTGTTGTGCACTATACTTTTGCGTTCTTCTGGGATCTGCTAATGAATAGCCTTCATGAATGCAAACACGAGCTTCATGTGCTTCAAAATCTTCTTGATCAAGAAAACGTACATCATTGGTAGCGACTAACGGTAATTTCAACTCATCCGCTAATGAAATTAATTTTTCATTATAACGGGATTCATCGGGTCGTCCTGTACGTTGAATTTCCAAATAAAAACGATTGGGAAACAGTGATTGCCAATATAATGCTCGGCTTTTGGCCAAAGCATCATCATTGGCTAATAAAGCCTGTCCAATATCACCAAAACGTCCACCTGATAAAGCAATAAGCCCCGCTGAATATTCTTGAATCCACTTATTTTGTACTCTAGGTTGCCCTTGATACTGCCCTTCCTGGTACGCTTTAGAAACAAGACAGGTTAAATTTTTATACCCTTCCGAATTAAGGCATAGAAGAACTATAGAAGAAACTCGCTCTGGCTGTTCAGGGTCATGACACGGTAAATCACTTCCAATAATAGGCTTAATTCCCGCATCAACTGCACTTTTATAATGCTTCACTGCTGCAAACAAATTGCAATGATCAGTTATCGCAACGGCACACATTCCTCGAGAAGGCAAAGCCTTCATTAATGGCTTAACCCGAACCAAACCATCAACCAAAGAAAATTCAGTGTGAACACGTAAATGGACAAAACGTTGTTGCATAAGGAAATTAACTCATTAAGCTTAATTGATGAACTTTAACCTAAATCAAGAGTTTTGCATACCTGCATCATCACGATAAACAAGAGCCTATAACATTGGATACCCGGCTACTTTTTATATCAAATATGTGATTGATGTGGGTCAAAAGCATCCCTGACCGCATCTGCGAATAAGTTAATTGCTAAAACTAACAAAAACATAAAAACAAACGCCGCCAGCATAGGCCACCAAATCACGGGATTGCGTGCTAACTCAAAACGTGCACTGTTAATCATGTTTCCCCAACTAATGGTCATGGGAGAAACGCCTACCCCTACATAAGAAAGTAATGCCTCAGCCATGACTAGAAAACTAAAATCCAAAACCAGGGTAATTACCACAATATGCATCACATTTGGTAATAAATGTTTGCGAATAATGGTAAACCAATTAGACCCTAAGGCACGTGCCGCTTGCACATAATCCACTTCACGCAACTTCAAAGTCTCTGCACGCAAAAGCCGACATAAGCTAGTCCAACTCGTCACCCCTAAAATGAAACAAAGCGCTAACAAACGTGCATCTGCGCTCTGAGCCAAAGTCGTAAACTGCTCGGGGTGATTGGCGATATACACTTGCAAAGATAAAACTGAGGCGGTAATTAATAAAACGCCGGGTATCGAACTTAAAGTAGTGTAAGCATACTGGATCAGATCATCTGCAAAACCACCAAAATACCCCGCAACAACCCCCAAAAATAAAGCCAAAGGCAACATAAATAAGGTGGTTAAAAGACCAATGACCAAACCCGTGCGGATACTTTTAATTGTAAAGTAAAAAATATCTTGCCCAATTTGTCCTGTACCCAATACATGAAATACTCTCGAAAGCTCATATCCAAGCACAACAAAAAATGTAAGGACAGCAACAGTAATTATGGTACTTAAGCTTGTAGCACTTAAAGCAAAATGAGGTTTTAATCGCCTGCTAAAACGAATAAAAATCAGCGCCATTCCAATAAAAAGTGCTGTTAATATACTGCATTTCAATGCAGTTCCAATTGTACTCTTTATAACCTTATTTTTTTCTGCTTCGGTTTTTACCCATTGCGCAGGATAAATTAATGATGGATAAGTTTGTTTAACAACACCATTCACTAAGGTGGATTCACTGATAAACTGCGTTAAGGCTAATGGGGCCGAATAGGTTTTTTCGGAAATCTGATCGATTGGAGCCAAAATCCGGTCCAACACAGTAGTTGCCGGTTCTGATTCATTACGTACAGAGGTAACATGAATCGAATCCAAAACCCCAATAATAATAAAAAATAATAAGATAATGCCTGCACTAACAGCTATGGGTTTATGCAAAATTATGGAAAAGGAACGTCTTATATGCTGCTTACGCAAGCTTGATAAAATAACCAATATGCTTAAGGCCAATAAGGTGAGAAAGCATTTATCAGTCCATAGAAACTCAAAAGTCATTTTTTCTTCTCAACTAATCTCATCAATTTCGTAACCTGGGTGCAACACAGTGAAATGCGGGATTTATGGATTTGAATAAATTGCTCAATCCGAACTCCGCCCCTACCCAGACATTTTTTAAGATAACCTCACTCGGGGATCGGCCACCATGTAAGAGATATCAGTTAATACCAAGCCAACAATGTAAAGAATTGAACCCAAGAACACCATAGCCCTCACAATAGCAAAATCTTGTTGTTGAATCGCATCAATCGTATAACTACCCAAGCCTGGCACCCCAAAGAAGGACTCCAGGATTAAACTGCCCATAAATAATGAAGGAATGAGCACTACGATGCCGGTTAATATTGGAAGCATTGCATTTTTCAATACATGTTTAAACATCACTTTTTGCTCAGATAGCCCCTTAGCTCTGGCCGTTTTAACATAGTCTTTGTGCATTTCCTCCAAAAACAACGTGCGATACCAACGACCACCGGCTCCTAAACCGCTAAGAACTGCAACGGTAATTGGCAAAATAACAAACTTCAATGCTTCAAAACCACCGTCGTACCCTGAAATGGGCACAAGACGCAATAATTTCCCAAAAAGATATTGGCCACCAATAATATAAAATAAACTGGATATCGACATTAAAATAATACACAGCACCACGCCAGTTAAATCAAGGTAAGTTCCTCTAAAAAAAGCCATGGCCATAGCCACAATAATATTAGCAACAATATCCAGTAATAAAACTGGGAATGCAATTGAAAGACTGGGCCACATTCTATAGGTAATATCCTCACTGATATCTCGTCCAGAATCAGAGACACCAAAGTCAAAAGTAAAGAGTTTCATTGATTTTTGAAAAAACAATGTCGCTTGTATTTTGTGGATCCCTGTTTTTTGTTCATTATAAAATAAGGGTAAATTATAACCATGTGCTGTTTTCCAATCATCGATCACTTGCTGCTCGACATGTTTCTGCCCTAAATGCATCCGCGCAATGTCATCAGGTGTATTCACCATAAAAAATAAAATAAAGGTAATGAGATTAATTCCAAGAAGAATAGGAATCGAATAAGCCAATCGACGGAATAAATATTTGATCATGATATAAGCTTCCTTTCTGCTGGTTTTCTCTCTTTCTTGTAATATGCAACTACCAAAGGAAGAACTAGGATTAGATTAAGCACAAACAACATACCCAATGGCCAAAATACAGGTTGGTTCCAGATTAATCTCAATTTATTGCGTTCCGGCACATTGACAGCAATATATTTTAAAGTTGCAGAAAGCATAGTATTGGGTTTAACGTGTGAAACCCAGTCCTGGGATAAAACAAGCTCTTCAGGATGTATCCCCCAAATCCATGGTGCATCACTTCGAACAATCTGAAGCATCTCATCAATAATCTGCTGTCTTTGTTCATCATTTTTCCTATTTTTCATTAAATTAAAGAGGCGATCAAATTCAGGATTTTGATAATTTGCAGCATTTTCACCACTAAACTTCACCTTGCCATTGGCACCATACAATTGAAATAAAAAGTTTTCAGGATCTGGATAATCTGCCACCCACCCCCAACTAAAGATTTGTGTATCGCCAGTGCGCATTTTTTCCTGAAAACGATTATATAAGGTTGCACGTACATTCAAATCAATGCCTATCTGGGCAAATTGTTTACGCATCCAATCAAATAATGATTTGTCCTGAGGGGCACCTGATGTCGTCACATCATAATGTAAAATTAAATGATTTCCAGTAGCCGGATCAACTCCATCAGGATAGCCAGCTTCAACCATAAGTTTTTTGGCGTCGCTTATGGGGCGTCGTTCTACCTCTCCATTCTTCCATTCATAAACATAAGGATTAATTCCATCTTTACCGTCCTTATAGCCAAAAATTCCGGGAGGAATCGGTCCTTGAGCAGCAATACCTCGGCCATTGTGAAAAATTGCTATATTTTCATCATAGTTTACCGCGATTGAAATTGCTCTTCTTAACTTGCGCGCACGCTCACTGGATCCACCTACTACTTTGTCTAGCATATTAAAGCCCATATAGTATGTAGTAGGTTGTAATTCTTCCGTGAGATACATATGTTTTTTTTGCATCTCGGGTGATAGTTCAGCATTTCCATATCGATTCGTATGGATAGCCTGATCAAAACTGTCCGCACCCACTACCGAATTATCATAGTAACCTTGCAAGAATTTATTCCATCGAGGAATAGATTCTTTTTCAAGAGTAAAAACTGCTTTTTCAATTAAAGGTAAACGTTTGCCTGCATTATCCAAATATCCTAATTTCCTATCTTCATCAGAACCTATACTTGGATAATACTCTTCGCGAAAATTTGGATTTTTTTGTAATACCATGCTTCGATTGGGATTGTTTTTAATTAACATAAAAGGACCAGTACCTACCGGAAACCAACTTAAAGTAATGTTATTGTCCAACATGCCCGGTTGAGAATAAAAAAAATCAGCTTCCCATGGAACTGGTGAAAAAAAACTCATAGCCAACCAAAATAGAAATTGGGTGTATTCTCCCTTTAATGTGATCTCAAACGAATAATCATCTATTTTTTTAAGACCTTTTAGAGGATATTTACGCAGATCAATGTATTTATTATCTTTAGGTAATGTCTGTCCATATTCAGCAAAACCTACAATATAGTCATTCATTAAACCATAAATAGGGGAACTTAATTGAGGATTGGCCAAGCGCTTTATTTGGTAAATATAATCATCAACAATCAATTCTCGTGTGCCAGTATGCTTAAAATCTGATAATTGATTAATACCTTCGTCATCTAAATATTCAGGAGTTACATGATGATAAAGGTACGCACCTTTATTGTCCTTAGCAAACGCCGGATGAGGTTGGTAATAAATTCCTTTTTTAATATTTACTGTATAAACGCTAAAAGCAGGTGTTTGCTGACTGTTTTCAGATAATGGATTTCCTTGTGCATCAAGGTATCTTAACTGGGGCATTTGTGTGGCTATTAATGGAATTAATTGATATGGCCTTTGTAAATAATCATACTGCAACAAAGGTTCATATATTTGAGCAACAAAAATAGACTCATTTGATGAATAAGAGAGCGCTGGATCCAGAGTTTTAGGTTGCTCAGAAAATGATGAATAATAAATATTTTCTTTCGATTGCTCTTGAGGATATGGATTATTTAAAACCCAGGACCAAGCATAAGCGAAGCTAAAATTTTTTAAAAGCAGAACAATCAGAACTATTCGCTGTATACGATTCAAAAAAATATCCTTATCTAAAGCCGCCTCAAGGAACGACCAATTAGTACCAAAAAAATCTTCTCTTAATATGAGAGAGTGAAATGAGCGTCATAATCAATGCCCTCATCCAAAACCAAATGACTTTTTAACCGCCATTAAGTTAAATAATTTGTCATTCCCGCGCAGACGGGAATCTAACCTCAACCCTATCCCTTCTCTTTATTAGAAAAAGGCTTCAGCCTATGCTTTATTAAAATGACAATAGCGGAACCTTCTCCATGGGAAAAGAGAAATTTCAGGCCCTTACTAACTACCCAACAGTTCCAGAAATTGTCCTTCATCCAACACAGCGATCCCCAGATCATTTGCTTTATCCAGTTTGGAGCCAGCTTCACTTCCAGCAACCACATAATCTGTTTTCGATGAGACGCTGCCACTTACTTTAGCGCCTAAAGCTAACAATTTTGTTTTGGCTTCTTCGCGCCCCATACTACTCAAAGTCCCGGTTAACACTAGAGTTTTTCCGAATAAAAGATGTTCTTTATTAACTTTCTTTTTCTCAACCTTTGGCCAATGAATTCCAAGTGCTAATAAATCCTCAATAACTTTGCAGTTATGATCTTGGGCGAAAAAATGGACCACATTAAAAGCACCTACAGGTCCCATATCTTGCAAACCCATCAGCTCTTCTTCTGTTGCTTTAGAGATCGAGTCAATATCTCCATAATGCTCTGCCAACATCCGTGCACTCGACTCACCAATCTCACGAATTCCAAGCGCATAAAGAAAACGACTAAACGTTGTTTTCTTACTTTGTTCTAAAGCGTCCAATAAGTTTTTTGCTGACTTTTCTCCCATCCGCGGAAGATTTGCCAAAGTAGCAACATCAAGCCTATACAGATCAGGCAAATGACGGACAATTCCCTCATCAACCAACTGTTCAATAAGCACAGACCCTAATCCCTCTATATACATGGCCTTACGAGAAGCAAAGTGCCACATCATTCTTTTTAATTGGGCCTTGCAAAATAAACCACCAACACAACGAGCAACTGCTTCACCTTCCTCACGCACTACTTCAGATCCACAAACAGGACATGTTTTAGGTAAATGAATCTCCCTGGTATGTGCAGGACGTCGTTCGAGAACAACAGAAACTACTTCTGGAATAACATCACCAGCACGTCGAATAATGACAATATCACCGATACGAATGTCCTTTCTAATGATTTCATCCATATTATGCAACGTCGCATTACTTACAGTAACGCCGGCAACATTAACCGGTGCCAAACGTGCCACTGGAGTTAAAGCGCCCGTTCTTCCTACTTGAAAATCAACAGCTAAAAGTTCAGTCATTTCTTCTGTAGCAGGAAATTTATGGGCACAAGCAAAGCGAGGTGCCCTTGAGATAAAACCCAGTTGTTGTTGCAAAGAAATACTGTCAACCTTATAAACAACTCCATCAATTTCGAAGGGAAGTTGAGCACGCTTGGCTAAAATATCATGGTAATATTCCAAACACCCTTTAATGCCAACCTCTTTTTGGGTATCTAAAGAGACCCTGAAACCAAATTCTTTGAGTAATTGCAATTGCTCCCAATGAGTGTTTGGTAAACTGTACCCTTCGCAAGCCCCTATCCCATAGCAGTAAATAGCCAAAGGTCTACTTGCCGTCACTGCAGGATTTAATTGCCGTAAACTCCCAGCTGCGGCATTACGAGGATTAGCAAAAACTTTTTCCCCCGCTTCTTTAGCTTTTTTATTGTACTCGTCAAAACCTGCTTTTGGCATATACACTTCGCCACGGATTTCGATAAGGCGTGGTGGATTCGGTACTCTTAAAATCAAAGGAACCGCAGCGATTGTTTTAATATTGGCAGTAATGTTTTCACCTGTAGTCCCATCCCCACGTGTTGCAGCAGAAACTAAAGTTCCATTTTCGTAGGTGAGATTAACGGCTAATCCATCTAACTTAGGTTCACAAGTAAAAACCAATTGCTGGATTGGTTCATCCAACTTTTCGGTAACTCGTTTAATAAATGCTTGCAGCTCTTCTTCAGTAAATACGTTCGATAAAGACAACATGGGTTGCCGATGAGTTACTGGCATAAATGCATCTACAGGAGTACCTCCAACTCGTTGAGTAGGTGAATCCGCCGTTAATAATTCAGGGTACTTCACTTCTAAATCGTGTAATGCACGAAAACATCTATCGTATTCGGCATCAGGAACTAATGGCTCATCCAGGACATAATAGTGATAATCATACTTCCTTATTTTATCCTTCAGTTCAGCAATTTGTCCTTTTATCTCATCAATACTCATTCATTTCCATCCATAATTCAAACCAAGAAGTCATTGTCTCCAAGATTCTGTGTCTTCACTCAGTTATGCATCAATTTATAACCTTACAGGTAGTTAGCAATGATCCTAAAACATTAGTTTATCATTAAAAAATATGCTATAGATACATATCGATTCAACTGGAACCGAGGCGTGATAAAAATGGATTTTAAACGTATCTTAGTCGCAGTATTTTTACTTGCATCCGCTACATTAACTTATGCCCTTTCACAGTCTCATGGATATGGCAATTTAGGTATTGCTTTTGTTCATGGAACAAATGATCACCGAGAAGATGCCGAGGGTGATTATTGGAAAACTGATTTCATCCAAAATATTGCTCAAGCACTTCCTAATCCTGAAAATTACTATGTAGTCCATTGTGATTACAGCAAATATATGTGGGATGAAGATGCGGCGGGTTGTACTGCAAATCAGTTATTAGATTTTATAAATCATAAAAAAATTGACTCCCTGATTCTCTATACGCATTCCAATGGCGGAAATGTAATGCGCTGGATTCTCTCGAACCCAACCTATGACAAACGATACATGCATTTAAAAAGCAAAATTAAGAAAATTGTCGCATTAGCTCCTTCAAGTGAAGGAACCCCTCTCGCTGATATGCTCCTTAACGGCGGCATTTTTGAAGCCAGCTTGAGTTGGTTATTAGGATATACAGGAGATGCTGTAAAGCAACAACGTGTGGGTGACATGCATATCTACAACGAAGAGCTCTTATTTGGCACTAAAAATCGCCCCTCCTTACCCATACCTTTTAATTCAGTGATAGGTACTGATGTCATCTCATCACCTTTATCTTCAGCCAGTTACTGTAACGGTTATTTACTCAACAGTAGTTTAAGGCTTGCTAAAATCTATTTGGATTCTTGTGCGGATGGTTTTTTAAATTGCAGTTCCCAAACTGCTGCAGGATCGGTTTGGTTTTACGATAAAGAAAAAACTGATGATCAAACAACACTGAGTCATAACCAAAGTCGTCACTCATGCTTTGGGCTGGATAAAATACTGATTTCTGCATTAGATTCAGAAGGAGCTGCACTATGAGAACCACTCTTACTTTTCTGTCTTTATTTTGTTGCGCGCAAGTTAACGCGTTCACTTTACCGCAAAATCCAGTTAAATCTTATGATTGTGAAATTTGCGATACTTTATCTCATGACAACCTACAGGATCACTGGAGCATAGCAGCAACTTCCTTGAATAAAAGAAAAAGCAACATTCAAAAAAGTTACAGTTATGAACAAAGCGTTACTGCTGCCCAATTACAAAAAGGTGTTATCTTACCTATTCAAGCACCAGAAGCTGTGATACGCATTATTCCTTTGCAAAAAAATAAATCCATACCTGAATTAGAACTAAAAAGTGCCTCTGGTAATTTCATGAGTTTAAAAGAGGCATCTTCTCTATATAGTCAAGATGAAGCCATAGATGAATCGCTGAGAATCGGATCACATCAGGCCATGCTGCAAATCAAACCAGAATTAGGAGCTGGTAATTTCATAATCAAAAGCAACACAACAGATTCTGCAAATGAAGCAGATAATTATCTAATTTATGTTTTTGAAAAATACTCTTTGATTTATTTACAAATCGAGCCGTCTGCATTGCAATATCAATATGGAGATCAATTTAACGCACTCATTACATTAAAGGATAATATAACATCCTATCCTGCAGATGATATCAATGCTTCCTTAATAGGCCCTGATAACCAGACAATCCCTCTTAAATTAAAAAAAGTAAAGCGCAACCAATTCCAGGCCAGCGCCCTTTTATCCTCTGATGAGAGTGCTCCTGGAGTAAATTGGTATATCGATGTTGATGTATTGTGCGAACTTAGTGACAATAGCCTCATACATCGCACTGGACGCGCCGCTTTTTCCTATGCAATTCCATCTGCCAGTCTAGTTAGCATCAAGAAAATTTCATCCGCTCCTTTAACTCTAGCTGCTACGGTAGAGGTTGCTACAGCAAGTAGGTATGCTTTACAAAGCGTTTTATACAAGAAAAACTCAAAGGGAGAGAATATTCCTATTGAAACAGCCCAGAGTGCCCAATGGCTCGAACCAGGAAAGCAAATAATTAAATTTAGTTTTGACAATTCTGCACATTTAGCAGAGGATCTGCTCTCTGTTGGTTATTTGCACCTGACTGATTATGGGCAATTAAAACCAGTGTATCAATATGATCAACCGATTAAACTCAGTCAACTTTTGGACTAATGAATGCAATTTTTATCTTCAATTACCTTACTTGAGGGCGTAGCATGTGTTTTAGCCCTTCAATTTTTAATCTTAATTTGGCTTTTGTTAAACCAAAGTCAGCAAAAAAAACTGAGTAGACAGTTAAATGAAAAGACTCTTGAGGCCTTTACCATGCAACTGCACCAAGTGCACTTGGATGTAAGTGACAAAATTGCCCAAGGACAATTAATGACGCAACAACTAATCCATGATACGGTCCAAAAGCAAATGACCGATGTTCGGGAGCAAATGAGTCATAGTTTCAAACAACATGCTAGCTCCCTGACCTCCCATTTACAGCTGCTTACCGAAGAAATTCGCAATCATCTCCATGGTTTAACCCAACAAGTTAATCATAAATTAACTGAAGGCTTTGAAAAAACTTCTTCTACCTTTATCGATGTAGTGAAACGGTTAACGATCATTGATGAAGCGCAAAAGAAAATCACTGAATTATCGAATCATGTAGTTAGTTTGCAAGATGTATTAGTCGATAAAAAAGCGCGAGGAGCTTTTGGTGAAGTACAACTGGCAACACTTATTAGTAATATGATTCCTCCCAATCATTTTGCAATGCAGTATACATTAAGCAATCAGAAACGTGCCGATTGCATTTTATTTTTGCCTGAACCTACAGGTAATGTTGTTATTGATGCTAAATTTCCTTTGGAAACCTACCAACGACTGATTAGTACAGATGCAGGTTCAGTCGAAAAGAAATCGTTGCAACAGCAATTTCGTCAGGATATTCAAAAACATATTAAAGACATAGCAGAAAAATACATCATTCCCAATGAAACTACTGATGGCGCCATGATGTTTATTCCAGCAGAATCCATTTTTGCAGAAATCCATGCCAATTATCCAGACTTAATTTCGCTATCTCAAAGATTAAAAGTATGGCTTGTTTCCCCAAGTACATTAATGGCAGTACTTACTACCGCTAAAGCGGTACTCAAAGATGATGCTACTCGCAAACAAGTTCACATTATACAAAAACATCTACAGGCTTTGGCAGATGATTTCCAACGGTTTGAAAAAAGAATGGATAAGCTCTCCAAACATATTAATTTGGCACATCAAGATGTCAGTGAAGTAAATACTTCTGCTAAAAAAATTACATCGCGCTTCCAAAAAATTGAGTCAGTAGACATCGAATTAGATGAGTTGGAACTCATTGAAACGGATACAACAAATGATGCATAAATGAGATCTAAAAGTTTCGTAACATGGGTACAGAAAACTGAATATACTCCTCACTTATATAGAGAAAATATATGACTTCACCATTTACGGAAAAAAATTATATTAATCAAACATTCACTGAATTAATTATGGACTGGGGCGTTCCAATTGGATTGTGGAAGAATGTAAGGCACATGATATTGATTTCAGGGAAGCCAATTTAAGCCATGCAAGCTTTGTGGATTCCGACCTGCTAAACAGCCTATTTCTGCACACGAATTTAAATTTTGCTGATTTTACAAATGCCATCAACTATACAATCAATCCTAATGAAAATAGAATCAAACAAGCACGCTTTTCCTTCCCGGAAGTCATCGCTTTATTAAACCATTTCGATATTAAAATTAATGATTGGCCTGAAAACGACTGATATGTAGTGGGCTCTTAGTCCTCCACCTCATAATAATCTAGGCAATTCGAACTATAATTAATTATATAGTTTATTTTTAAGGGCTCTAAATGCCTAAGAAATATTTTTCAAGTAGAAGAGGAACACTAGCAAAACGACTCGATCTGGCTTGGGCTGATTATAATAATCAATTTTTATCTAAAAATGCTCGACTTAAAGCTCTCGATTTTATGATTTATGTTTTTGATATTACGAAATTTTCCACTAACAAAAATGGACTTAACCAGCTCCTAAAAAATTTAATGGATGAAAGAGAAAGTAAAAAACAAAACAATCCAAACTACATTCCCATGCTATCAAATGGAATATATCAATTTGAAAGCGATAGAGTCTTACAGGCTACACCTATTTCTAAAGTTTCTGCACACGCAGATATTCAAAAAGCTTTTGATGCGGGAGAACTACTCGATGTCAACCAAGGCTCTAAACAAATTGATAGATCCTGGGGTACTACCTATTTAACACCAGAACAAAGAGCAGAGTATCGGATTGAAATCCATAATGGCCTACTTCATAAAAAAGGCCGGGTTTTTGATTCCTCCGAATTAATTGCCCACAACAAACCAGGATTTGTCGCGTTTACTTTAAACGCGAATGGTGAGCTTTCTGCATTTGAACATTTAGGTGTACAAGAGGATAAACAACGTAGAAAACTAGCACATTCATCAATGAATGCAGGTGCTCCTGTATTAGCAGCGGGAGAGATGGAGATAAAAAATGGTAAATTAATTAGTATTAATACTTATAGTGGACATTATAAGCCTTCATTGTATTCTGTGGCACGTTTTTTAGAATATTTAAGTGATCGTGGCGTAGATATTTCAGAAACCAAAGTGTATTTACGAAGAGCACCCGGTAAAGCATCTGGACTTTTATCAAAAAAAGTTCATTTAGCGGGGGATAAGCATCTATGGCATGAAGTTCCTGCACTCGATATTGTGCATCAAGTTAAAGCACTTATGATAAGTAATATCAATTCTCTTGATGAATATCTTAATAGTACTAAAACAAAATTGTTTAGAGATGTATTCAAAAATGACTTAACTCAAGCCAAGTCTGCGATTGCTCAAGCGTTCCATGATGAACTTGTATACGCAATGGATAAAATGAATGGCTCCTCGTCGATGACAGATATTGAAGCATCGCTTGAGTGCCTCGATTCAATCGTAACAAGATATTCAAAAGAAAATGAACAATTAAATGGAACTACAGGACGTCTAGCCAGTAAATTTGCTGACATGAAAGCTCAAATTCAAGCAACTCGCGAAAGGCTTGGGATAGGAGATGAGGAAAAAGAAAGGACTCGAGTTGAAAGTTTTAAAAACACATGTTAATTAAAAAACAGAATTAAATTTATTTCAACCAGAATGCATGCTTTTCGAATAATCCCTTTGAAGAGAACAAACTTTTCTCCTTCCCTTCAGTATTTATTGAAGCCTGGTGCAGCGATTATGTTAAAATTGATTTTTTATCCAATCAATCATCAATAATCTGCAATTTTAAGATGAACCAAGACAACACATAAGGTATAATCGACACTTTTTAAATCCGATTGCTTAAGCCATGCCCATCAACACCTTACTCTACAAACCGACACAGGCCAAACAAATATGGGGACAACTCCATGGAAGCAGCTTAGCACTGGCCCTGGCTGAATATTGCCAACAAACGCCTGGAATTAAGTTATTGATTGCCCAAGACAATCTCAGTGCAAATCAGTTGCAAGCGGAATTAAATTTCTTTCTCAACCCCAATACCCCCCAAGAATTATTGTTTTTTCCTGATTGGGAAACACTTCCTTATGATCAATTCTCGCCACATCAGGACATCATTTCTGAACGGTTATATACATTAAGTCGTATTCAACAAGTAACTGATGCAATTGTTATCACTTCAGCAAGTACACTAATGCATAGGCTATGTCCGCCTGAATTTTTGAATCAATATGCTTTGATGCTTAAAGAAGGACAAAAGCTCGATTTAACTGCTTTTCGTAATCAGTTACAACAATCCGGTTATCATTGTGTTAATAAAGTACTTGAACATGGAGAGTTTGCCTTACGCGGTTCAATTATCGATGTTTATCCCATGGGTTCTGGTTTACCATTTCGTATTGAACTCTTTGATGATGAAATTGAAAGTCTCAGGGAGTTTGATACCGAAACGCAACGTACAATAGAAAAAATAAAAGAAATCAATGTGTTACCTGCACGAGAATTTCCTTTAAATGAACAAAGCCAACTGCTCTTTCGACGTGCTTTTAGAGAATTATTTCCAGGAAATCCTAGCCAGTGCCCTATTTATGAAGCAATCAGTGAAGGTCAGTTTCCTTCGGGGATCGAATATTATTTACCTTTATTTTTTGAAAAAACCGTTACTTTTTTTGACTATTTACCAGAAAATGCCAAGGTTTGCTTGATTGAAAATATTCAAAATAATGCAGAACAATTCTGGCAAGAGTTGAATGAGCGCTTTGAACAAAGACGATATGATATCAGCAGGCCTATTTTATCTCCTGAAGCATGTTTCATTAATCCAATTGAATTATTAACCAAAGCGAATACATACGAACAACTTCGCTTGTTCCAAAATCCTTCAGATAAAAAAGGTGCTGTAGTTAATTTTGATATTTTACCTGGCCCCCAGTTGCCTATAGACAGGAAAACCCAGGAACCTTTGAGTCAACTTCGTGAATATTGTGCTGATTCCACACGCCGCTATTTAATTGTGGTCGAAAGTGCTGGACGACGTGAAGTGTTACTTGATTTACTCAAACCAAGTGGCATTTCCGCTAAAGTACAATCTTCATGGTACGATTTTATTAATGATACTGCTCCGCTCAACATCAGCACTGGAGACCTTATTTATGGATGTGAATTAAAGCAAAGTCATATCGCAATCATCGTTGAGTCTCAATTATTTGGAGAACAAAGCACACCTCAAAGACGAGGGACACAAAAGACGATTGATCCCGATTTAATTATCCGCGATATGGCCGAGCTACGTGTTGGCGATCCGGTAGTCCATTTACAGTTTGGTGTCGGACGTTATCAGGGATTGCAACATATCGAATCCAGCGGCTTTTCCAGTGAATTTTTAGTTCTTACCTATGCGGGTGAGGATAAAATATATGTCCCTGTGACCTCACTCCATCTTATTAGCCGATACACTGGGATGGATAGTGAGCATGCTCCATTGCATAAACTCGGTTCTGATCAATGGCAAAAAGAAAAGAAGAAGGCCGTTGAAAAAATTCATGATGTAGCAATCGAATTACTGGATCTCTACGCCAAACGAGAAGCGCAACCAGGATATCAATATCAAATAGATAACAATGAATATGTTAAATTTGCCAGCGCGTTCCCTTTTACAGAGACTCCCGATCAATTACACGCAATCGATCAAATCATAACGGACATGAAGTCCCCAAGACCTATGGATCGTTTAATTTGTGGGGATGTAGGTTTTGGCAAAACTGAAGTCGCAATGCGTGCTGCGTTTATTGCGGTGCAAAGCAATAAGCAAGTCTGCATTCTGGCACCCACCACCCTATTGGCTGGACAACATTTTGAATCATTTCGAGACCGGTTTGCTGACTTCCCCATCAACATTGAGTTGCTTTCTCGCTTTCGTTCAAACAAAGAAACCGAGGCGGTTCTTACTGCCTTGAAATCAGGAACAGTTGATATAGTCATAGGAACACATAAATTATTCCAGAGTAATATTGCTTTTAAAAATTTAGGGCTTCTCATTATTGATGAAGAACATCGCTTTGGTGTCAAACAAAAAGAACATATCAAAGCGCTGCGGACTCATGTCGATATTTTATCCATGACTGCTACCCCAATCCCGAGAACACTGAATATGGCTATGGCTGGAATCAGGGATATTTCCCTTATGACTACACCTCCTGCCAAACGTCTGGCAATTAAAACCTTTTGGCAAGAGAAGAAAGACACCACCATCCGTGAGGCCATTCTAAGAGAAATTCTTAGAGGCGGTCAGGTTTTTTTCTTGCATAATAATGTAGAAACAATTGAACGAATATGTCAGGATTTGCAAACACTAGTTCCAGAAGCAAAAATCCGCAGTGCCCATGGACAAATGCGTGAACGCGAGTTAGAACGGGTAATGTCTGATTTTTATCACCACCGTTTTAATGTGTTAGTCTGCACAACGATCATTGAAACAGGTATAGATATTCCTACAGCCAACACAATTATTATTGATCGCGCGGATAAATTTGGATTAGCCCAATTGCATCAGTTACGTGGACGCGTTGGTCGCTCTCATCACCAGGCATATGCCTACTTGCTTACTCCCCATGAAAAAGTATTAACTGCCGATGCAGTCAAACGTTTGGAAGCAATTGTATCACTGGAAGATCTGGGTGCGGGATTCACACTGGCAACCCATGATATGGAAATTCGCGGGGCAGGTGAACTTTTAGGAGAAGAACAAAGCGGGAACATGCAGGCAATTGGATTTAATTTATTTATGGAACTGCTTGATAAAGCAGTGCATGATTTAAAAGAAGGAAAAACACCAGAATTATCGGCACCAATGCACCAAGGACCTGAGATCGATTTACGAATCAGCGCCATTATTCCTGAAGAATACATTCCCGATATTCACAATCGACTTATCATGTACAAACGAATTGCGAACGCAAAAAGTAAAGAACAGCTGCATGATTTACAAATTGAGATGATTGACCGATTTGGTTTATTACCACAACAAGTCAAACATCTATTATTGATTACCGAATTAAAATTAAAAGCGGAACAAATGGGTATTCAAAAAATAAGTGCCGGAGCACAGCAAGGCAAACTGGAATTTAGTGAAAAACCTTCTATTGATCCTGGCGTTTTGATTCATTTAATTCAAGTACATGCCAAAAGATATCAAATGGAAGGACCACAGCGCTTACGTTTTAACCTGGACAGTACTTCTTCAGAAGAGCGTATTTTTGAAATCAGCTCTTTACTTAACAAATTAAATGGAGAGAAAAATACCTAGTGACGTGCCAAGGAATGGCGAGAAATGATTTTTGAGACCTTGTTGAATAACTGCAAGAAATTGGATGTTCCATTTTTGTAAGACAATCAGGTAAACCCCTAGATCGTTTTCATTGACAGCCCAAATCAATTAATTGACAATCTAATTGGTCAATATAATACAAGTCATCATTTTTTAATTAATATAGAAGGAACTATTATGATTAAGAATTTTTCTTTAAGCTCATTGTTATTGCTTTCAAGTTTCGTTCCTGGAATTGCAATGGCGGATCCCACTGCATATGATATTAATGTTTATTGCCCTGCTACTCAAGGACCAAACGCTGTAACTCATTTTGGAAACTATATAGGTGGCTATGGCGTAGAATACGTATTATCCCAAACACTGCAAGTATACTTTCGTTCAACCGGCTCGGTTCAAGATGTTCCCGCTAATTTAATAAACTACGTTAATGATTCAGTTACTTATAACAGTGCGTCGGGAAACATCATTTGTAGTTATCAAAGCAATAATCCTGTAGATCCAAGATTTACCGTAGCTTACACTGTAACTAATGGTATGGGAGGCACTGTGCAAGCCCAATCCAACAACTCCATCAGTGTTCATATTCCTGCTGGTTTGAGAGGTTAAATGTAGCATACATCAGTATGTCAGGCTTTATTATTCGCGCGCAAGAGGTACCAAATAAAGCCATTCAGTGAATAGGGCGTGAAGGCAAAGCCGAACCCAGGGAGAATTTCTCTTGGCAAAACCCGGGTTCCGCTTTCACTTCACCCAGGCTGCTAAAGACCCGATTTAACTTGTTCCACCTACTGTCAATGCATCGATTTTCAAAGTAGGTTGTCCCACTCCGACTGGAACGGATTGTCCGTCTTTACCGCAAACACCTATTCCCCGATCCAATCCCAAATCATTTCCAATCATGCTGATTTTTTTCATCACATCCGGTCCATTGCCAATCAGTGTGGCCCCTTTGACTGGTGCAGTAATTTTTCCATTCTCAATGAGATATGCTTCGCTTGCAGAAAATACAAATTGGCCTGAGGTAATATCAACTTGACCACCACCAAAATTAACTGCGTATAAACCACGTTGTACAGAACGAATAATTTCTTCAGGGTCATGCTGTCCTGCCAACATATAGGTATTAGTCATCCTGGGCATAGGTACATGTGCATAAGACTCACGACGACAGTTACCCGTAGATTTCATACCCATCAATTTGGCGTTTAGTTTGTCTTGCATGTAATTCACCAAAACACCATTCTCAATCAAGGTGGTGCACTGAGATGGAGTTCCCTCATCATCTATGGTTATGGAACCACGTCTGTCTTTCAAAGTACCATCATCAACTACAGTAACTCCTGGTGCTGCGACTTGTTGACCAATACGGCCAGAAAATGCAGATAATCCTTTGCGATTAAAATCTCCTTCCAAACCATGTCCTACAGCTTCATGCAATAAAACACCCGGCCACCCCGGACCCAAAACCACAGGCATTGTTCCTGCTGGTGCAGGTTGTGCTTCCAGATTAATCAAAGCCTCACGTACCGCTTCACGAGCATAACTTAAGGCATTTTCTTTTTCATGAAAGTAAGAATAAGGTACCCTGCCACCGCCACCAGAGCGTGCAGATTCCCTTCTTCCATTTTTGTCTTCTACGATAACGCTTACGTTGATACTCACCAGCGGTCTAACATCAGCGATCATCTGTCCGTGCATTCCAGCAACCATCACAACTTCATAGCAGCCGCTTAATGAAGCATTAACCTGAATTACACGAGGATCAATTCGACGAGCTTCTTTATCAATTGCTTCTAATAAAGCAATTTTTTCTTGCTTGCTCATGCCCTCAATTGGATTTAAACCTTGGTAGCGACTTACAGCCGCTCCTTTTACCTGGATGGATTGAGTTGGTTTGGAGCCAGTCAGTGCAATAGAACGTGCTGCATCGGCAGCTCGCAACATTGAAGGTAATAAAATGTCATCACAATAAGCAAATCCTGTTTTATCACCACTAACCGCGCGAATCCCTACTCCTCTATCTAGGGAATAGCTCCCGCTTTTCACTACCGAATCTTCCAAATACCAAGATTCATAACTGCAACTTTGAAAATAAAGATCTGCATCATCAATATGATGATGCATCATCGTTTTAAATAATTTTTCTATACCCGTTTCATCCAGTGCTGCAGGAGCTAGTAAAATCTTTTTTGCTGTAGTAAGGGCTTCTGTCATTTAATTACCTTAAATAAATAAAAATAGTGTCTATTGGTTTTTGTTATCAAAAAATAGTATCTACTTTATAAGTTTAATACATGATGTTCTATACAGGGGAATTTTCGGCGTATTTCCCTTTGATTTTCTAAATCAATATCTGCTGTCACTACTCCAGTACCCATTTCTTTTTGAGAAAGTACTTTTCCCCAAGGATCAACAATCATGCTATGACCAAAAGTACTTCGTCCATTTTCATGTCTCCCCCCTTGATTTGCTGCCAAGACGTAACATAAATTTTCTATGGCTCTTGCTAGTAATAATACCTCCCAGTGCGCCACACCTGTGATGGTCGTAAATGCAGAAGGAACCGTAAATAACTGCGCTCCTTGCAACATCAACTGTTGATACAGCTCTGGGAAACGTACATCATAACAAACCGTTAATCCTATTTTTCCAACTGGAGTGTCAACAAGAGCCAGCTCATGCCCGCGTTCAATGGACATTGACTCTTGGTATGCTTCATTTGATGAGACGTTCACATCAAATAAATGAATCTTATCATAACGAGCTACACACTTGCCTTGTGCATCATATACCAGGCAACTGGCGCGTACTTTGGAACCTGAACTTTTAAGAGGTATAGTCCCGGCAATTACCCACAAACCTAATTTTTTTGCCAATTGACTCATTTTTTGTTGGATGGGACCGTCTCCATACACTTCGCCAATCTGTAATTTATCTGTTTCATGAAATCCCATGAACGCAAAATTTTCAGGCAATACTACTAGCTCAGCTTGCTCTTCACGAGCGTGGATCATTAATTTTTCTACTTGTTGCAAGTTGTCAGCGACATCTGCTGAAGAAACCATTTGTACTAATGCTGCCCGTGCCATAATAAATCCTAAAATTTAGGACATCAAAAATGTCGAAATTTTTCCATAACCTGAGTATATGGCGCACCGCCAAACCCTGATTAGTGATATGAATCGGTTAACCCGGATGCCTACGAACTCTTCCTGTTTACGATAATCAGAACGGCAATAACCACTCTACTTGTTCTATCAAAATTTATTTATAATACTACTATAGTACTGTAGAACCTCAAAACAAAAATAATTCGTTTTAAACTTGAAATATGGGAAACTGCCCCATAGATATGCTAGACTTAATATAAAAATAGAGGAGCTCTAAACAATGAACCGAAATAATGTCACTATACTTACGCGAAGCCATGAATCTGCGCTTTCGAGCAATAAAGTACTGCGTAACACCTATCTATTACTAAGTCTGACATTCTTGTTCAGTGCAGGTATGGCAGTTTTATCTCTTACAAGTGGCGCACGCCCTATGAACCCTATTCTGATGATAGTCGGCGTTTATGGTTTAATGTTTTTGACTCAAGCATTACGAAATAGCGTTTGGGGACTAGTCAGTGTTTTTGCCTTCACTGGATTCCTGGGTTATACCTTAGGTCCTGTGCTTAATTTTTATATCAGCCACTTTACTAACGGCCCACAAATAATTGCAACTGCCTTAGGTGGTACAGGGATCATTTTCTTTGCATTATCCGGTTACGCATTAACGACTAAAAAAGACTTTAGTTTCTTAGGTGGATTTCTTTTTGTTGGTGTAATGGTTGCTTTATTAGCAATGATAGCAGGAATTTTCATTCAGATGCCCGCCTTACAATTAGTCATTTCAGCTATTTTTATACTTATTTCTTCAGGATTAATTCTCATGCAAACGAGTGCAATTATTCATGAAGGTGAAACGAATTACATTTCGGCTACAGTAGGCCTTTTTGTATCAATTTATAACTTGTTCGTCAGCTTGCTCAATATACTAAGTGCATTTTCAGGCCGCGACTAGTTATCGTTCTCCTCTACCTGAATCCCGGTTAAGTTTTTGCCGGGATTTTTTTTAGTGGCTAGGTTAAGTCCGAAATCGCAAACTGCTTCAATATAAACGTGGGTGAAAAGGAATGTAACCCGAGCGTTCCTGTCACCAATTTCTTGTTTGTTCAAGTTAGCAAAAATGGTCAAAGCATTCTTTCCAAAATACGATAGCATTACTTGTGTAAATAAATTGATGACTTAAAGTTGAGAAAAGTATGAATTATAAGTACCAATTAGAAAAAGTAATTGAGTTTATTGGCAAACATCTTGATGAAAAGCTTGATTTGGTGCAATTAAGCAAGATTGCCTGCTTTTCTAAATATCATTTTCATCGTTTATTTACTGCTTATACAGGTCTATCACTACAACAGTATATTCGTTGGCTTCGCCTAAAACGGGCAGCCCATCAATTAATTGTTAATAAGGATAAAACCATTCTTGAAATTGCAATAAATGCGGGATTCGAATCCCATGAAGCCTTTACTCGTGTGTTTAAACAAGCTTGTGGTCTGAGCCCAAGTGAATTTAGATTGCATTCAAATTGGGGTTCTTGGGAAAATCCACCGTATTTTTTGCCGAAACAAGGTAATATCAACATGAATGTATTAATCAAAGATATACCAGCGAAACGTTTGGCGGTATTTGAACATCGAGGTTCACCTGCAACATTGGGCGAGAGTGTCAATAAGTTAATTCATTGGGCAAAATCTCAATCAATAAACCTAAAACCAAAAGCAGGGGAAGCGTTTGGATTTGCTTATGACGACCCGAAAGTAACCAATCCTGCAGATTTTCGTTTTGACTTAGGAATTACTGTACCAGAGCAAATAAAAATTGAAGGGCATATCATTGAAAAGTATCTCCCTGCAGGACGTTATGCTGTGGCAGTACATAAGGGTTCACGAGATGCCATTGGGGACACTGTCTATAGTTTATATCGTGACTGGTTACCTAATTCGGGTGAACAGTTAGGTGACTTACCCTGTATATTTTGCTATTACAACTTTGACCATGAAGTGGCTGAAACAGAGCTGCTTACAGAGTGTTGGCTGTTATTAAAATAACTGCTCATGATATTAAGATCTGTTGACAATTGCTTCATTAGTCTACGTTTCGCGCTTTATGCCTGAAAGATGGTCCAAAAAAGTGACCATCTCTCAGGATCAAACCACGGGACGTTTGAATAGAAATAGACTGGTTTTCAGAGATGCGTAGAAGATTCCGTAATAAATTCCCGGGGTACGTCTTGTGCCTTCATCCAAGCTATGAGCTTAACTCTGTTGCCAAGTGGCTTTTGCCCTGAATAGATCAGGTAAGTCATTTGCAGTCTTTTTTACTTCTTGAGGTAGAGTAAACAAATCCCGAGTTTTTTGATAATACACACCCAAAGGAACTGGATAATCAGGAAAAGATAAAGAAGCAAGTCGCATCGCCACAGCAAAGTTACTTGGATCATGTCGATAAATACCGACATCTTCTGCAGAAACGCTGGTGAACTCTTCTCCCTTTACATGCAATGCTTTCTCTTTTTGCGCACCATAAAGCAAAGGTTGTCCTTCTTCCAATATCACCGTGTTCTCGGCGCGATTGCTTTTAAGCGCAAACTCGTCAAAAGCACCATGATTGAAAATATTACAATCCTGATAAATTTCCACAAAAGAACAGCCTTGGTGTTCCTGCGCTTTCTTTAATATGGTTCCCAAATGAATGGGGTCTTTGTCTACTGCTCGAGCTATAAAACTAGCACCCGCAGCTAAAGCCAAAGTAAGTGGATTCACTGGTTCATTAGCCACCCCTCTTGGCGAGGTTTTAGTCACTTGGCCTTTCTGTGAAGTAGGTGAAAATTGTCCTTTAGTTAATCCATATACCTGATTATTAAATAATAAAATATTCACGTTTACATTACGGCGTAAAATATGGATCAGATGATTACCACCAATACTTAAAGCATCCCCATCTCCAGTAATTACCCACACACACAGATCATCCCTCAGCGCTTTTAATCCTGTTGCAACCGCAGTTGCTCGACCATGAATGGTATGAAAGCCATAAGTGTTCATGTAATAAGGCAATCGGCCTGCACAACCTATTCCGGAAATAAAGACATGCTGTTCTGGTGGTAACCCCAAATCAGGCAACATTTTTTGCAAGGCCATCAAAATTGCATAATCACCACAGCCTGGACACCAGCGAACTTCATTTGCATTAGCAAAATCTTCGCGTTTATAGTTGTTGTTCATAGTTAGCTTCCGCTTTTATAATGTTCACCAGATGACTGACAGTAAAAGGCTGGCCATTCGATTGACTAATTACTTGTGCATCAACCAAATAAGTAGCGCGAATAACTTGGCATAATTGTCCAGAGTTTAATTCGGCGACAAATACCTTATCGTATTTTTTCAAAATAGGGCCTAAATCATTAGGCAATGGATTCAGATGACGTAAATGCACGTAAGCGATCGCCACCCCTTGTTCCAAACATTGCAAAACTGCTGACTTTAAACTGCCATACGTACTGCCCCAGCCAATTAAAATGATTGGTGCATTAGCATCCCCTTCAACGGTCAAGGGCGTATACTCCTGCGCAATTCCATTGATTTTCTGCTGACGTAAATGTACCATTTTTTGGTGATTTTCCGCATCATAGCTGACACGGCCATCTTCACCTTGTTTTTCCAAGCCCCCCAATTGATGAATGTACCCCGGAGTCCCTGGCTTATTCCAACTTCGACTTAAAAACTCATCCCGAGTAAATGGTTTTGGAAAACGGTTAAATTCAATTTGCGGTAATTTTAAAGAAGATACCTCAGGAATTTTCCAAGGCTCAGCAGCATTTGCCAGATAAGCATCCAATAATACAATTACTGGAGTCATATACTTAATCGCTAAATAAAATGCTTCTAAAACCGTATTAAAACAATCTGCGGCAGATTGCGCGGCTAATACCGGCAAGGGTGCTTCACCATGACGTCCATAAAGTGCCTGTCGTAAATCACTTTGACTTGTTTTCGTTGGTAAACCGGTAGAAGCGCCTGCGCGTTGAACATCAAGCAAGACTAAAGGTAATTCAGCCACTACGGCCAGACCTAAACTTTCACTTTTTAGATCTAATCCAGGTCCTGAAGTTGTAGTTAAAGCCAATCTCCCACCATATGCAGCTCCAATACAAGCACAGATCGCAGCAATTTCATCTTCGGCTTGAAGAAGTTGCACTCCAAAATCAGATAATCGTGCACATTCATGGAGGATTGCTGAAGAAGGCGTAATCGGATACCCCGAAACTAACATTGGTACTTGTGTGGAAGTAGCCAGGGTAGCAAGTGCTAAACCTACTGCTTCAACACCTGTAATTTGCCGATATTCTCCCGCACCTCGATTAACTTCACCTAGCATATAATCTCGGCGAGTTAACTCTAAAGTCATTGCATAATTGTATCCGGCTAATAAAGCCAATTGATTGGCTTTAGCAACAACAGCATTCGCTTTGAATTTTTTAGCAATAAACGCTTCGCATGCAGCAGTTGGCAAATCAAATAACCATAAAACCAAACCCAAAACATAAAAGTTTTTGGTTTTTGTAGCTTGAGGTTTAGTCAAATCAAGCGAAGATACGGCTTGCAAGGTTTGGGTGATTAAAGGAAATGAAACAATTTGATAATGTTCGGCACAATTATCGAGAAAACTCTTATCCATTCCCGCTTTTTGCCAATCTTTTTCCTGATAACTGTCTTCATTGATAATCAGTAAACCGCCTTGATTCAGATGTTGCAGGGAATTTTTTAATGCGGCTGGATTTAATGCAACAAGCACATCAAGCGATTCACCCGCGGTAAAAATAGCATGCTCGGCCATCGCCAGTTGAAAACCAGAAACTCCCCCTACAGTACCTGCGGGGGCCCGAATTTCTGCAGGAAAATCAGGTAAAGTCCGCACATCACGACCGGTAAGTGCCGCACTAATGGTGAGTTGTTCCCCCACTAATTGCACACCATCGCCTGAATCCCCAGTAATACGAATAACAATGACGTCAGATGTTGACATAAAGTCTTGCTTCCTGCATTAGTTGACGCATGTGTCTTACTGCCTCTTTCATACCACAAAATAAAGCTCGGGCAATAATTGCATGGCCTATGTTAAGTTCATGTAATTCTTTTATAGACGCTATAGGTTGTACATTATGATAATTAAGACCATGACCTGCATTAACAATCAAATTTAAACTGGCTGCATACTCCGCAGCGTTTTTAATTCGCGCTAATTCATACTGCTGCTGCTCAACATCAGTAGCATCAGCATAACAACCAGTATGCAATTCAATCACAGGGGCACCAATATCTGCTGCAGCTTTAATCTGCACATGATCTGGGTCAATAAATAAAGATACCTCACTACCCATGGATTGCAAGCGTCGCACTGCATGTTCTACTGATTTCTGGTGCGTTATTACATCCAGCCCCCCTTCTGTGGTTAATTCCTCACGTTTTTCTGGAACCAAACAAGTATGCTCGGGTGAAATTTCTTCTGCAAAATCAAGCATGGCATCGGTAACTGCCAATTCAAGATTCATTCGTGTTTGCAAGACTTGTTTAATCAAACGCACATCACGAGCTTGAATATGTCTTAGATCTTCTCTCATATGCAGAGTAATACCATCAGCACCTGCTTCCTCCGCATCCATAGCTGCTTGGACAGGATCAGGATAACGGGTACCACGTGCCTGTCGCACAGTAGCTATATGATCAATATTGACACCCAATAGTATTGGCTTCTTCATTCTACACCTTACACATAAAATAAAGAGTATAAAGTCCATTCTGGCCTAAACTCAAGTTGCTTGAAAACATAAATATTCGTTAGATCAGTTAAATGCAGTAAAAATCCATGCAATCAAACTCCTGCCTCCAACTCTTTATTTCACTTCGGCAAGATACAAAGCCCTTGTCTTAATCTCTCGTCCACCCAGAAGATGATCTATCGCTTGACGCATAATCATTTTTGCTGATTTAAGATAGAGGACCTCATTTAAGTTATTTTGTGCCAAAGCAAGAATATGCTCCCCCGGAATTCCCTTGCTGCCAGGAATAAAACCTTCGCCTGCGACAAATTGGTAACACGAATCAGGGACAATCAAATTTGCTGTTCTCGCTTCCTGTGTTAATGAAAAGGAATAACCACATGCATGAAGTAAAGCCCACTCAAAACGCCTTAATAAGGCTTCAATAACTAATCGTTCCTTTGCCAACGTAAGGCCATTTAAAGTAAACAAATAAGCATCAAATAATGTCGAGTCAGAATAATTGCGACTTAGCGCATAATAAAGAATTTCGTTTATATATAAACCTGCGAAAAGTGAGCCGCCTGATAGTTGAAGTGATGGCGAGGTACTTTCAACAGTTTGTGCATAATATCGCTCACGGCGCTCGACAAGATTGATCCATAACGGAGTAAAAGGTTGCAAAAGGGCTTGCTTTTTAGGGGTACGCCCGCCCTTGTAAAGGCATTGTATAACTCCTAGCTCACGTGTAAAAAAACTGACTTGGGCACTGGTATCCCCAGACCATTGTTTGTGTAAAAACCAAGCTGCTATTGTCCTAGTTGTCATAACCTAATTGTTTTAATATACGCTCGTCATCCGACCAGCCTGATTTTACCTTACACCAGCACTGTAAGAATACTTTCTTACCTAACAGTTTTTCCATATCCACTCGCGCATTCGTTGCCATTTCCTTTAATTTTTGTCCCTTATCACCAATGATCATTCGTTTGTGATTGTCTTTATCGACGAGAATCAGTGCGTGAATACGTACGAGCGCGCCTTCATCCTTATATGATTCAATGTCTACAGTAACAGAATAAGGTAATTCTTGTCCGCAAAAGCGGAAAATTTTTTCACGCAGTAATTCCGCACATAAGAATTTTATGGGCCGATCGGTCAATTGATCATCTGGAAATAAATGAGGCCCCTCAGGCAAATAATTCTGCAATTTTTCTTGCAATTCATCGACCTGTACCCCTGTTTTTGCTGATATTGGAATAATTGCTGCAAATTCATGTTTTTGACTTATTTGCTCTATCCAGGGTAACAACTGAGCTTTATCATCAATTTTATCCACTTTATTCACGACTAGAATACAAGGTACTTTGGCTTGTTTTACTAAATTCAAAACGTATTCATCTTCTTCTTGCCAATGCGTTCCATCAACTAAAAAAGCAATTACATCAACATCACGCAAGACGCTAATCGCAGTTTTATTCATCATGCGATTCATTGCTTTTTTAGTTCCCTGGTGAATTCCAGGGGTATCTACATAAACAAATTGATAATCACCTTCAGTACGTATCCCCAAAATACTGTGCCGAGTTGTTTGTGGCTTTCTTGAGGTAATACTTACTTTTTGCTGCATAATGCAATTAAGAAGTGTTGATTTACCTACATTAGGCCTGCCAACTAAAGCGATATAACCACAATAACTAATCATTAAAATATATTCCTGTTTATTTTTAAAACATTTTATCAGTGACACTATAAAATATCCAGATTTGTAGTGTTTCTACTTGATATTTCACCAAAAAACCAAGTATCCTGTGCAGTATGTGAACAAAGGATAGTTCCAATGTCTTATTTTGTAACATCGAAAGGCCACACTCAACTTATCGTTCCCTTAGCCATTACACCCTCTAGCCATCAAGCACTGCCTACCATAACAGGAAGTCCATTTAGCAGCGAAGCAGGAACAGTAGTATACGGTCATTATAATATGGAATACCTCCTTCCAGGGGGAGATAGGCTGCGCTTAATCGCCAATCATGATAAAAAAACAGTGCAGCTGATGTTATTTACCTACAAGGCAGAGGTAATTCAACTGCTTCCAGGAGATCGCTCTTCTTCATTAGTAGCAAATGTTATTAGTAAAATTCATCGCTACCGCATACGTGCAGCAAGTTACAGCCAGCCACTCACTTCTGCACAAGAACAAAAACTGCTGCTTGCTAATGAATGCATTGATTCTTTAAAAAAATTGCTAAAAAGAGAGCGGAGATTAACCAGTCAGGATCACGAAGGCCATGAAGCACTGAGAAAACAAGTGATCAAAATTATCGGCTATTGTTCCGATCAAAACCGCTTGTTAGCAACTTCACCACTGATATCCGAAGGCACCTTGGGAAACATACTTTATGAAGCTCATAAAATGGCACAACATTATTCTTTTAATCGTGTCTATTCTGTGTCGCGACAAGATCAAATGGACTTTAGCCATGTTGTAAAAAATCATGAAGAAAAACAACCATGCCTGGTGTGGGATAGCGAGCTTCATATAGGGCATAGCAGCAAAGATTTGGATGATGCATTAAGAGCGATTAGTGACTATTACAAATTATCTCCTGCAGCAAACCTGAGCAATATCCCTGCAAATCGATTTGCACAACTAGCGGCATTTTTTAATAAATTATGGCGAGATGGCCATGATTGGATCAATTATCTAGCAATAGATACGAAACCGGAACACAAAACAGAAGTAGTACAACGATTAGACGGTCTGACTATAACGAAAATCACACCCTACTATAAGCTACAAGGATTTCCACAAAAAGGTTACTCCGATTTACAAACCCTAATCAGCAAACGCATCAACAGCACCAGCAAACCTATACTTGCTCAAAACCCAAAAAAAGCGGATAAAATGATCAGTAGACTACCACATGGTAGTTCGATAATTATTGCTGATGAAGAGCTTATCCTAATCAGGCAGGAAAACAAAATAATGAGATTACGCTATTTTGTTCATGATGGGCTCTTCTACCCTTTGCCAGAAGGTCAGGATTTATATACTTTAGGACAAATCAGTAAACGTCATCTCTACTTACCAGAGCGAGTTAGTCTCAGACTTGATGCGTTTATTTCACGTATCCCCAGGTTTTTTCATAAATTCTACAAAAGTATGCGCCACTTTATTATCCATGATCTACGTGATGATTTTTTCAATCATATTCATGACACACACATTCCAAAATCCGATGAGCTTAAAGAACAACAAAGCAAAAACAGCAAAGTAAGGAATTCACTAAGATTAGCTTTGGAAAATAAAGGTCTTTTAGCTAATGGCCAAACTTTGGAAGAATTCATTAAAGAGCAGATTAGCATCAGCCCTTATATCATTGCTCGACCCAATCATCCACCAAGCCACCCTGCTTATGATAATCCGTGTCATCGGTTCTTAGAAATAATACGACATATCGCCAGCTTTTTCATCGATGTAAGTGAGCAAAATCCATTGATCGGTACTTTAGCAATGGCAGCATATACTTACGGCGGTGGTGCAGTACTTGCTCCAGAGTTTCTTAAATCAATTTTAACCAAATTACACTTACATGGTTTAATTGCAGGAATTGAACCCACACAAAAATTAGCTCACTGGATGAGTCATGGGACAATCTCTGAAGCGATTTCTGCATCAATGACCTACTGGCAAAGTGTCGTAGCCGGTGGAAATCTGGATAAATTTTTTGTTGAAGCGTTTAATACCCTCAAAGAAGATCCAGCGGAGATTGCAATTATTGCTTCATTAGCACTTAGCCTGGGTTATGGATTAACTAAAGTAATTCCATCATTAGGCCATGAAATGGGGGATTTTCCTTACACCAATTATGCCGCTTTAGGTGGAAAAGGTGGCGCGGCGATTTATGATACCATTATGCATCCTGGTGATGATTGGTTTCTTGGTACCTGTAAATGGTTTTGCAAAAGCGTTGTCACTTTAGGAAAGTTGTGTATTGCGCCATTTTTTGAAGGATATCATTATGGATTTCATGAGGGTTTTCTTAACGGTTGGAAAAAAAGCGGACTCCTTTTTAAGAGTTTCAGCAAACAAATTATTGCAGCATCTGCTGATTTTACTCTAGCCCTACTCACCATTCCATTTGTCGAAGTTAGTGCCCTATTTATTCATGTACCATTCCGTGGCATTACAAATCTACTCACTAAAATGCTTGCTATTCCTGGCAATATCAGTGCTATAGGAGAATTATTACTCTTCTTTGCAACAAGACCACCATCAGATAATTTAATCGCCAATTTTAGATTATCACCACTTTATGGTTTTACCTGGCCATTCGGACACTTTTCTGATAATCCATTGCTCAATCTCTGTATTAATACGGTTCGTGCCTTGTGCCTTCCACTATTACAATTAATGAAAAATCTCTTTATTTTGCCTATTTTGGATTTTATTTCTTTCTCTGTGCGCATAGCCCTTACCATTTTAGATCCTGTAATACGTATTCTTGCCTATGTATTAGGCAGTATTATCTGCACTATTGGCGAGGTATGGGATCATTCATTTGGTTTTTTGTTTACAACAAGTGCAAAAGGAATCACTTCCATTTGCAACTGGATCGATAACCAAGCCAGTACATTAAAACAAACTTTGTTATCGTTTATAGAAAGTCAACGTGGTCATTTATATTATTGGGCATTTGCAAAAGAAGATCTAAAATTACACGCTACTTTGGATGATGCGGAATATTATTCTAGTGACCCTAGACGTTATGAATTAATCCCACACTCTGAAAGTCACTGTCTTTTACAAACTCTCCTGGACAAACGCAGTGAACCCTATTTAAAAGAAAAAAATCATGAGCCGATTTCTCATCATGCTCCCATATTAGCGGTAAAAAATTCGAAAAGTAACTCAAAAGCCCCTTTGCAAAAGGAAACAATCAGCTATAGTATTTAACGTGCTCTTTGTAAGCCACTTGTTTCTGGTGATTTATTGAACAATATCGTATATAATTTTAATATGGTGTAAGAGGATACAGATCTATGTCAATTTCAAAAGAGAACCTAACAGAATATCTTACCTCTGATGAGTTCGCCCTTATAAATAAAAGACTTGATGCTGCCATACAATCAAAAATAGACAGCGGAGCACTTGGTTTTTCTTCACCTGAAAATCAAGCAGATCCTAATCCTTCTACAATCGATCTGAGCCAATTTGGCTTACATAATCCTGAAGACATAAAGATCTTCTTATTATCCCCTGCAGGGGAAACAGTGACCCATGAAATTGGTACTGAGTTAGCTCTTGAGCGAGCCATTGAAGAAGAACGGCAGCTGCAAATACAAGAAGAAATCACGATGCAGGAACGAAGAAGAGGTTTTCTATTTCATTGGCTGCTCGCGGAAGAAGCCGAAGCAAAAAAAGCTCAAAATGAGTTAATTGAGATGCAACAGGAGAAAATGCTAAAACCCAATCAACCAACTGCTCAGAAAAAAACGACTCCAGAGACCAATGATGCGCTTAAGGATACTTTGGAGCATTATGATAGCTCCATTAGAAGTTTTCAAAAACAACAAGAAAATCTTAAAGCAGAAGAACAAGCCCTTACCCATGAGCTAAGTATGCTTGAAGATGAGAGTATAGCCATAGATGAAAAGCATAAAACTTATAATAATGTTTTGAATGCATATGATAAATCTGCTCCAACCTTTGAAAATGATCCAGAAATGTTAGATCGGGAAATTAGCTCACTCGAAAGACAAATCGATAGAATGACTCAAAGTGTGTTTGACGAATTAGACAAAGGCAATGAAAAGGAAGCGCGTAAGATATTGAATCAACAAAATGCTTTAAACCTGCAATTGGCAAGCCTAAAGGACATCAAATCTAAAGTGGGAAATGAGAAAGTATTTTTTGATGCTGAGTTAAACTCTGAAGGCGTAACCTATGACAAAGCATTATTTGCTCTTCCCAAAGATCAAGCCCAAGGACTTGTAAAACACGATGGTAAGTATTTTCTTCTTGATAAAGGAGAAAATTGGGAAGATGTCAAAAATGATTCGTCAAAATTAGAAAATGCCCAAGCACGCTTTGAAAAAGCCAAACCCGAGATTATGAGTGTAAAAAATGTAGTTCAACACGTAAAAAAGCAAGAAGTCGAACTAAATACAACACGACAGGAAGAAACTCGTTCAAAAATTGCGGTAAATAAAGCAGAACAATTAATGGTTGCAAACCAAATTACATTGATGCAATCTGCCCGCGCAAATGCGCAGCAAGCGGCGCTTAAAGCAGCCATTGATGTACCTATGCAGCCGCCAGGATCAACAATCACAACTCAAAAGTTTGGCCTAGGCCTCACATCAATGCCAACCGCTGCACAATCACCTAAGGCATCCCCTGCGCCTACGCCATCGCCACAGATATTTAATGCCGCTGCCTTTGTACAAACTATAAGTAATGACCCCAAACCTACTTGGGGCTTCATGTTTTCTAAAGTTAAAACAATACAGGATCCAAGAGCCCAAAAAGATTTAGATAAATTTCTTACTGATGAAGCTAAGAAAAACTTGCCAGAAGAACAAAAAAATGAACTGGATAAATTTAACCCAGAAGCATTAAAACGAAAACTCATGAGTATGTTAGAAAAAGCACCTGTTCCTGAGATAGCAATGAATAGTTTCTTAAAACATATGGCTGAATTTGAAGAAGCCTATAAGCCTAATGTTACTTGTGAAGAAAGCCCATTGGCACAGCGTGAGCAGGCACAACCGCTTTCTCCATTTAATACTACATCCAATACTTAAACCGTTCATAATAGAAAAAATGTACCTCAAGAATATCCATCTGGATGATTGGGGTACTTTTTAAATAATAGTATCTCATTCCTGCAAAACTAATTAATATCCCTAATTTCTTCAAACGAGAATTACAAATATACTTGCCAATATAAACTAACTCTTCTAACATTAAACTTTGTGACTTAACCAAAGTTTACTAAAAAAATACATCACCGTAGGACTCAATATGATCTTAGATAAGTTACTGGGAAAGCAATCTGTGATTATATCACTGGATGTAGACAATTTCTTGTTTGAACGGTTAGAACAAATTAAAGCAGCCGGTTTCGATTTAGTTGAAATTAATTCAACAGATCAAAAATTATTAGCTCAGGCAATCGATCGATACCCCTCTCTTAAAATTGGTGCCGGTGGTGTTATTGATACACAACAACTCGAAAACTGCTATCAAGCAGGTGTTCATTTTGCTACTAGTCCTGGTTACTTACCTGCAATTGCACAAACAGCAAATGTTTACTCATTCAATTACTTACCAGGAGTCGCTACGATTTCAGAAGCAATGGCTGCGATGAGCCTTGGTTTTGCACACGTCCGCCCCTTCCCCGCTGATCTGGCCTTTTGTACTCTATTGAATAAGTGCCTTCCTCACTTAAAGCTATTTCCAGCTGAAATTGAATGGGAAGAAGCAGAGCATTTTCTTAATTTGCCCTCTGTAGCAGCAGTGAGCATACATAATCCTGATGCAAAACAGCTGGACGTGCTCACAACAAGTATTTTGGCATAATTTTAAGTTTTCAGGACTTACGAAAAATCTCAAGGTCGAGGCAAAAAATGTTTTAATGAGGGAGTTTAGATAGACTAAATGACCGAATTAAAAACATTTTTTAACAAAGAGA
>NZ_QHJG01000013.1:77779-146890 GCF_003184185.1 Legionella qingyii
GAGGTAATCTTCAAAAGTTTTTGTTGTTCTTTTAGAATTTCGTCTTCTTGTTCGGGAATGGGTACTCGATTCATACGAACTTCTACTCTCATATCGGTATCTACTTTTCGTATTTTGAATATTATTACAAAACTTACGTATACTATTTAGACGAGGTTGGAAACTTTTACTAGGTCTTTACAATCTAGCCCTTTAATCGAGTGAGCTTTCTGTTTAGCTATCTTACTGAGTTTCACACAAACTGCTTAATCTGTTTCCGTTACTTTTCCTTCGCGCATTCTATAACTTAGTTGTTTTACGAAATTTGGACGTTAACCGTTCGGATTTCCTGTAGTTTAGATTTCACCCTTTACTCTTTCATAAAAAACTACGACTCAATTTGAGACTTCCGCATTGGATACTGTTTCGTAATAAACGAGAAGGGTTTCTAGTTCGGGTTCCTGAACATTTTGTGCTACCATTCATAAAAGAAGAACTATTTCCTCTTTTAACCCTTCTACAGTTTTTACTAAGCAGTTTTAATCTTTTACGGGTTCGTGCGAAACTTTTTCGGTTTGGGCTCTAATACTCACATTTTTTACATCAAGTTGTGCATTTTTTCGTTCTTCAGCTTGATTTATGTTGTGCTGTCCTTCTTTGAGCAAGTTTTTAACGCCATTTATTTCGTCTTGTTAATTACCAACGTTTGGTTTAATGTAACTACGTTAGACGGGCGCGTTTACGCGTCGTTCGCCGCGAATTTCGTCGGTAACTACATGGATACGTCGGCGGTCCTAGTTGTTAGTGTTGAGTTTTCAAACCGGATCCGGAGTGTAGTTACGGTTGGCGACGTGTTAGTGGATTCCGTAGGGGACGCGGATGCGGTAGCGGTGTCTATAAATTACGGCGACGGAAACATGTTTGATATTCATTACTGGGGTTTGGATGAACCCCGAAGTACAAAAGATTTCAATTTTGTTATGTCCTAGGTTCTCGGGTTTTTCTAAATCTATTTAAAGAATGACTACTTCGATTCTTTTTGAACGGTCTTCTTGTTTTTTTACTTGACCTATTTAAATTGGGTCTTCGTAATTTTGCTTTTGAGTACTCATACAATCTTTTTCGTGGACAAGGACTCTATCGTTACTTATCAAAGAATTTTGTATACCGACTTAAACTTCTTCGGATATTCGGATTACAATGAACACTTCTTTCGGGTAACCGTGTCGCACTCGTCCGTGTTGGCGAAAGAGGTAAATTATGATGTAGGTTATGAATTTGGCAAGTATTATCTTTTTTACATGGAGTTCTTATAGGTAGACCTACTAACCCCATGAAAAATTTATTATCATAGAGTAAGGACGTTTTGATTAATTATAGGGATTAAAGAAGTTTGCTCTTAATGTTTATATGAACGGTTATATTTGATTGAGAAGATTGTAATTTGAAACACTGAATTGGTTTCAAATGATTTTTTTATGTAGTGGCATCCTGAGTTATACTAGAATCTATTCAATGACCCTTTCGTTAGACACTAATATAGTGACCTACATCTGTTAAAGAACAAACTTGCCAATCTTGTTTAATTTCGTCGGCCAAAGCTAAATCAACTTTAATTAAGTTGTCTAGTTTTTAATAATCGAGTCCGTTAGCTAGCTATGGGGAGAGAATTTTAACCACGGCCACCACAATAACTATGTGTTGTTGAGCTTTTGACGATAGTTCGTCCACAAGTAAAACGATGATCAGGACCAATGAATGGACGTTAACGTGTTTGTCGTTTACAAATGAGTAAGTTAATGAATGGTCCTCAGCGATGCTAAAGTCTTCGTTACCGACGCTACTCGGAACCAAAACGTGTGCAGGCGGGGAAGGGGCGACTAGACCGGAAAACATGAGATAACTTATTCACGGAAGGAGTGAATTTCGATAAAGGTCGACTTTAACTTACCCTTCTTCGTCTCGTAAAAGAATTAAACGGGAGACATCGTCGTCACTCGTATGTATTAGGACTACGTTTTGTCGACCTGCACGAGTGTTGTTCATAAAACCGTATTAAAATTCAAAAGTCCTGAATGCTTTTTAGAGTTCCAGCTCCGTTTTTTACAAAATTACTCCCTCAAATCTATCTGATTTACTGGCTTAATTTTTGTAAAAAATTGTTTCTCTAACCTCAAAAAGCATTCAGGACCAAAACAATTCTTCAAGTTTTAAATTAGAATTCATATATGAATACCGATTCGTAAGGAATTACAATAGGACGGATATTATCCAATTAATGGATCAAAAATATCCGATAAATGATACGACTGACTGCGATAAAATCTACTTTGTTATCGCTGAGAAAGGTCAATATTGCCTTTTGTGTTTTTGCTAGGAAATAAACTATTGATGTTTCTTCCGTATTTTTTTCGTGAACAACTAAAATAATTAGTTACATTCTCCAATGGTGAACGTGTCGTTAACTTAATATAACGGTTTCTTTACTTTCTTTTTTGTCCGTCATACAGACGGTTTTAACTGTTCCAATCACCACCTTTCGCATCAACCTGAAATCAAAAACGATATTGTCGTAATCGTTAGCTTGCTTTTGTTTTAAATGGATTTCTAGTAGGACTTTAACGGAAATATCTATACGAGAATAGACCAAATTCATTACCAACCCAGTTACGTAAATTAACCCACCCTTATTGTCCTAATTCTGACTTAGTTCTTCGTTAATTATTTCATTATCTACCTTACTTTCCGACCTAAGTTTTTATGCTATAGTTAGTTCCCCTTGTTTGCTCGGTACTATAGAATAACCGTGACATGTGAAGGGATAGAAGTAAACTCCTTTTTAATTGTTGAAATATGGACTGTGGATTTTTTATATTTCTACTTTACCCTCGGTATTTTCGGGACAACTGACTATTTAAATTACTTAATTTTTTGTTTAACCTTTTATTTTTATCTGGAAGTCAAGTTAATCAACTAGGTAATCTTTTTGACCGAGGATTTCTTCTATAAAGTATAGTTGCGAAATTTCTAGTTAATTTAGTGAATTTTTACGTTGTTCGCGTTTAAGACGTTTTATATTTATGGAAAGGAGTTCTTGTTAAATTAGCTTATTGAGTTAATGTTGTTAATAATTTACTCGTTGGAAGTCATTCGTCGCTTCTGGATTACTCAGTTAAAACCTCGGTCATACTATGAGTTTTTTTTAAGTTAGTTGAAGACTAGCTAGAACTATATGGTCTTTTACTTTCTAGCCCTACCTTGCTTATAAAATTTATGGTTGTACCGAGAATAGTCCTTGTTCGTTAGAGTAACAACACCTGTCCTGCAACCCCGGAAGGAGTTAAATAGCCTCCGTAGGGTTCATTCTGCTAAAGAAATCTCTATAACTCCTCATTTTTACTATGCCGGAATTTTGGAGACGTTTATTAAGTCTGAGTTTAACTTGCTGTGTTTAATTAAGGCCTACTTCTTTTCGGAATAGTGGAGTAATAATCGTATCTTCTACTCAATTTATTGAATCGTCTTAATTTTTTCCAATTTTCCCTAAATAATCTTCTCCAACAGCTACAATATTCGGTATTTTGTTGTTTACGTAACCGTTTCTATTTATCACTATAACTCCTTAACTAATTATTAAACCTTTTCGTTTTCTTTTACTAAGTTAGCGAATTTTCGTAGGTACTTTTTTATCTTGCTAACTTCTTCGTACATCTAACATGTTCGAACCTTCTGAGAAAATCTAATAAGGAACTACTCCGTTCGTTATTTTATTCCGTGTGTCAAGAAGGAAATGGAAGACTGAATAGTTATCGTTTTTTTTAACGGCGAAACCTGAAGAGATATCGATCTCGAGTCCTCTTACAAGTTCCTGAAGTTAATTCGTAGTTGATATACCAGTTTCTTACATTCTCAGTTTTTAGCTCACATTAACATAACCACAGTCTAAAATAGGTATGGTTTCTTTTATGGGACCCTGTACGTAAGGATAGGAAAAAGAGTAGAAGCATATTTTCATACAAATTTCTTAATTTTCTTCGAGATTTACTCCTTAGTTAACTTCTAGCAAATTTATTTTAGTTTCGTTATAATCCGTAATCGTTACTTGATGCTGTTCTTTTTCTTTAACGGTCAGTTAAAGTCTTTGATTTTCTTCTTCGTGTTCTTCAAGATTCATTTTTTCCGTAACTTCTTTACGGTTATGATTATCTTGGATTAATTAACGAAAATAATTGGTTATTTAGGTTTTACTTTTTAGGTCGAGGCTATGTTTAGCGTGATAGACGATACAATTTTCATCGTTTTACCACCACAAATATTATCTGTAGATATTTTAGTTAATGTATTGGCACTATACGAGATAGCTTGTCTAATGGATATCGTGGTGGATTTTATTCCGAATAGGGACGGTTTTCATTGAATCGTACCGAGCGTCATGCTATGTCGGTCTATCGTTCATATGATGAGTGATAATTCGATTTCTGCCGTTTTTTGGTGGCTACGGTTAGAGGCCGTGGCGAATTTTTTGATTTTCGTCGCGGTCTTAATATTCGGTTTCATTCTAATTTGTAACCTTTTTGTCCATTACCAAATATCCCTCAATTTTTTCGTGAGTGGTTCATAAATGAACGAACTAGTGTTTATTAATGATGTTCTGAATTATATTTGGTACCGGTAAAAAAGTATATTTAACGGAGTAAAGGAGAACCGGTGACTATAACGGTTGTGTTGCATTTGTCTCGAGCCCTACAACTTGTAGAACAGGGTGTAGCCCAGCAGATACGGTTGTTGCTCGTGTGAAAAGTACGAATGAACGACTTTGTCGTTAGCTTTGTGGTATACAGCATCGTCTGTTCGGTCGTCCCCGACTTGAGTACCCTACTTGACGACGAGGACTACATTAATTATTTTTCGCGTTAAGGAGCGGGTTTGCTCAGTTAAATCCATTATGAAACAGCAGTCGTATATTTCAATGGAGACGTCGGTTTCGTCTTGGCTAAAGAGGAAAAACTGCACAAAGGAGGTTGCGGAATAAGTGAAGTAGTGCCTAATTTACGTTAAGTAGGGTTAGGTAGTACAAGTGTAGTAGTTAAACTCCGGTGCGTAGTATGGTTTCAAGTCATTTCTGACTAAGGACCAATATAGGTCCATATATCGCGGGATAGAGGAGTCGGCATTTCCTATTATACCCTCGATTGGTTTCTCTCTTACGGGATTATTACACCATGTAGCGTCAAACTGTTCTTGCTGCCCGGAACGAAAGAAAACGACACCATATAACAGACAGGAATTAGTTTAGTTCTATTTTTGAAGGGTATAGATGACGTGTCTTTAATACTTAGAAGACCATTTATTATACTTTAACTATCGAAAGTATCCGAAGATATTAAAGAAAAACATTCTCAACTGACGCGAAATTACGGGTAAATAGGTTGAGGTTTTCTAGAAACAGAACCTGTGTTAGTTAACGGCCTAGTTTTAGCTTATTTAATCGATTGTTTTTCGCCCGACATAATGCTTAAGACGCCATTCGTAGACGTAAAGAGAATTATTAAAGTAGGCTTTACGAGTGAAGTACAGCCATTAGTCATCTCCGATGGGTATTTGCATTTTATAGTCGTGGCACAACTAATTGGTTAACTAGATTTCGTTGTATTAAAGGAAACCTAAATCTTTCAAAGAATGGAAGTCGTAGGTGGCATATAGGTACTCAGTTATGCCAAAATATTCCTCGTTGTGGTATGTACCGGTGCCTTCATCAATTGCTCCTCAATTTGGTTGGCGCTACGACTAGACTCGGGAGCTTTATTTATAGACGTCCTTTTCGGTTTCGTAATAAAACAACATTTTGTGTCTTTACTCAATGAGGACTCAGTTTGGTGTGCAGGTACCATAGTAATTAAAAGAGTATTTTGAGTCGTAGTAGGGGATCGTTGAGAAAATGTAGGTAAAGCTTGGTCCGTAGCTAGGGGCTAAAGAGTTATTCATTTCGCTGGAAAAGTTAGTCGAGTTCACATAATCCTACGTTAAGTGCGCAGCGCGATACATGTTTGTTTCCGTATCCTCACGGGGTCCGAGAAACAGAACTATACGTGGTCAGCCCAGATAAAAGTTGGTATAACGATTATGCTCGGAACGGGGTTAGTCCTTGGGTTCAATGAAATAGTTAAAGAAACTGTTATACAAGGGAATTGACCGAAAATAGGTATCTCTATTTGGTAACTCCGCATCGGTTTTTTTAGTAGCCACTAAATACGGCGGTCGTTACTCCTATTGATACAGATTATAAAAGAAATCGATTTTCCTGAGGAAAAAGTCGATTTTGTGGATTCTACCAGAGTAATCGGAAGTTATGTCTTTCAGGTCGTTTTTCAAGTTGTAGTAGTCGTTTTGTTGGTAAAGGAAATTGACCTAATTAGTTTCCATTTAATATGCGAAATGGTTGGTCTATTAGTAGACCTGGTACTCGCCCGCGTCATACATGTGAAGGACATGGGCTGAGCCATCACTGTACGAGTGGATTATGGTGACCATGTTTTGCTAATATTTTTCCTACAAAGTTAAAATTTACAAGTTTAACGAAAGGAAAGCGGCTCGGTGCATAACATATAACTGAGTAGGGTATTGCTCGGTAGCGTCTAAGTTGGTTTAGTCATCGCTCATAGGTTATACGTAGTGGTCATAGCTGGTTCCTTATTAGTTAGCGTCCTACGTTTGTATGGCGAAGTAATCGTCCATTTCAGGTACCTCATCAACAGGTTTATCCTTCTGGATCCCCGAAATAAAGACGTAAATGAACTTTGTTTACTTATTTAAGAAGTCCTAAATGACGTTTTTTTCGCTGTAGTTAGCTACCTCTCCAAAAGAGTAGTATCAGTTGAAGACGAAGTCGATTTCGTCTTGGTGTTAGTTATGTGGTTACATGACCAAATTTTGGAACAACATTTACTGGTAAAAATTAGTAGTCGGGGTTACGCGCGTGCTATAACCGAAGTATTGCCTTTAGGTATCACTGTATTCCTAACTTGGTTAGTGGTTTTTGAGGTTCGGAAACTTTAAGAAGAGCGACTTACAGTTAAACCGACCGTCGTATGAGTGCCGTAAATCGTGCTTTGAGAGCTCGCCTATGGAACAGTGGTTGAGCCGGATAAAAAAAGAGATGTAATTCAAGTTACCCATTGGGCACTGTTAGGGTAGGTCCTTGTTTACCGCGCAGTATAGGTGATTCACTAAAACTAAATTGTTATTACAGAAATTCTTAGAATAAATTGCGTACAGGCGTCACGTTTACTGGTAAGCGTATTCCACCTGGTAGTACGTCTTACTTTGCGAATGTAGGTCGTGCCCGAAATGCTTAAAAAAGTATATGGAAAAAACGAACGGTTAGTCGGTTTTGGAGTCCAAGAGCCCATCGGTCCGAACGGAAGTAGCCTTTACTTCATAATCCTTCCAAATTACATAGAAATATAAGACGGTATTCTCAAGCGAGACGTTTTAGCAATTTGAAAACCACTGAAGAGTGGGGCATAGTCCTATATCGAGCGTAGCCCACGTAGAATCATACTTTTTGTAAAACCTTTTTGCGCGTAATAGGGACGGGAAGGTTTTACTAAAAGTAAGTTGGCCGTGAGTTTAGATGTGGATCGAAACTATATCTCCATTAAAGTAATGTTAAGAACTCCTTAAGAAAGCGGTGGCGTTATAGTAGTATTTAGACACGTTAATTTCGTAGGTGGCTTCACTTAAATTGGAGTAGTGCGTTAAACACGTTCTTTTTGTGGACGTTATTAAGCGGTATATAACTGACTAATTTTAGCTTATCTACTTGAAGGTTTTATAAAAACGACGGTAGATGACATCCTGCCGCAGGTTGTAATCGCTGTGGTATTTGGTAAAACCTCCGTTAAGCCTGGACTTGACGTTTATGAGGAACATCGCCATTGCTCATGGCTACTTCTCGGTCTAAACGACATCCTTAAGGGGTGACTGCAGGCGCAGGTAGAGGTACATTATGTGCGGGCGTTTATGATATTCCGGATGGGTCTATAAACCATCGATACGAGTTGAGCGGTAGGACATTTCGACAAGATTAAGCACAACTTGACTAAGCTAAAAGCAACTATGTTTTTAAACTTATTTATAAGTGTAGCGTTCGTATAAGTCTTGACTCAAGGAAGTTGTTCGAGTGTAGCGGAAGAGATAAAAACGGTTTTGCTTTTAGGAGTGGATACTCATCTATGAAGTGTAACTCACATCTTTTGTTTATTCATGCACGTTTTAGACGGCGACTACAAACGCGATTAGGTGATAATTTAAAATCTGTCATATATATTAGTTAGACCGTACTCGCATTGCGTAAATTAAAAAGAGAATTTGACCTCTCAGAACGTCCACGAAAGAGGACAACCTTTATAAGAGACCCGACACCGAGTTTATCTTATTCCTGATTTCCGTTGAAATTAAGTAAACGAAATCGAGAATTTCAGGATTATTCTAAAACTACTGGATTTACGTGTGGTAGTTTTAAAGGTTATCATCGATGGTGTGGAAATAGTTTTCGTCTTTTTACAACTTAGGGCGCGTTGTTAAAGTATTATTAAGTTAGCACATTGAGCTTTGGATCATCATATGAACAAAAGACGGGTCAACTCTTTATTATTCTTCTAACTTTTATTTAATAATCCGCAGCAAGGTCGAGGTCCTCGTTCGTTTTCGTTTTTAATCCAAAATTTTCTAAGGATATAAGAGACTTAAAGCGAAGCAACGGGGCTCTATGTAAAATACTAAAAAGACCTACTCGTCTCGCCTGTTAGTTTTGTAGTGTAACTCGAGGCACGTTTTATCTCAAACGACAACTCGGATTATTATTACTTTCTGGCACGAAAGGTACTGAAGGACATTGTTAGTTTAGCTATACAGCGAGAACACGTTAAGAATTTTAAAGTAAAAACCACCTTGGTTTAAGTTATTTAGCCACAAAACGTAGGTGAGGATTGAAAACCGGATTTAGTAACTCAAGAAAAAGCCGAACGAGAGCTTATCTATTAAGTTGGAGTCGTTTAGGCCGTTTTGGTCCTATACGTATACGTCCTTACCCGAGATGCTGTACTTGATTATAGTTTAGTCGCGGTAAGAGTAGTCGTTAAAAAAAACGGAATACGCGACGATATTATGGTTGAAGCAGTTTCAGTCATCGTTTGTTATGGGAGAATATGTAGTAAAAGAGGAATTTTAAGGCTACGGATGAATATCTGATCGTCTAAATTTTAATTAACGTAATGTTTATCTTGTACAAAGAATAGTTTTTCTATTCATAATATTTAAAGGGTAAGAAACATTAAAATAGAACTAAGTCTACGCAGAACGAAACTATTCAATCTACTTAAGAAACGTTTAAATCCGGAAAGAATTATTTTGGAATTACAAAAATGTTATTTGAGAATCCCGTATAAAATCAGTTTATTTAGGTTGCTAATCCTCAAAAGTTACGGATTCCGAAAATGGGTAAATACGTTTTTTCAATTAGAATCAAATATATTGCTATGGAACTGACAAATAGGGTTTGGTTCGGATGTTGTTTCATCGGATGGAGGACATTTTCTACTTAATTCGAATGAAAAAGAAGATAACAAGAGATTTTACTTAACGCAATCACGACTTCAGTTATTAAAAAAATACGTAGCGAGTTTGCTCAACCCACAAATAGCGAAACATGTAGCGCTACTACGACTAGTAATAAATATAGTAGTTCTGCTAAAACTTTACCTCCTACTAGTAATAGTACGAGTTAAACGTTATCGGTAATTACTCCCATTTAATCTATCGTAAAATCTACATAACGTCTTTATAAGCTAATAAAGACTTCTCCTTGTATTTTCGAAACAGTTTCGTATAGTACTTCGCTTACGATAAGGATTTCTTCTAGAACGTTGTTTCGTTTGCAGCCAACAATGAGGACGTCGATTCGTCTTTCTTCTGTTTGGATGAAAGCCCCCCAAGTTTGCTCCTAAAAAGGAAAGTTTATTTCTTGGTAGATTCCTCAAACTAATAGGACTATTTGGTAGGTACTTATGTGAAACTTTAGGTCGAGAGAACTGATAAGAATTTTAAGTCGCACGGAGTGAAGTCCGTGCAAGGAAGTAATGGAGTCTACGGTTGTAGTTAGGTCTAAAAAGAGAGAATTAGATTATACGAGAAGTCGAAATCGTTAACGAAAGGCTTATCGTAATCGGAGAAGACTAACAAGACCACGGTCAAAATTATTCGCAACGGTTATTGAATACCGTAGGAGTATTCGTACTGAGTGTTTTCGTAGGTAGCGTTCGTACCGATTACGTAGACCGACTAACCCTAATAAAAAATTATTAACTGATTTTTAGAGCCATTAAACAACCCATTTAACGACTAATAAGTCTTGGGTGTTCGATACACGTATTAACTACCGCTTAACAAGTAGTAGACCTAATTTAACTATACGAAAGCGTTTTCGTAGATGTCGTAAAACGACAAATAAAACCGATCATATATTCGCAGGGTTTTCTATGGTAGGAAATCGTGAAAAACCTCACAGTAGGTTAAAACGCGCATTAAATAGCTAATTAAGAACGCCTGAAAAATGCCTAAGATTGTAAAAAAATCGAACAAGGACTCTTAAGTCAACTACTTGCACGAGAACGGTAGGTGGTTTTGGTGGGGTTATTTTTATAGGTCGTTTACGCTCATTTTTATATCTGCCCTGGTCGTCGTTTGGGCGATATTTTACTGCGGACTTACCCATTTAATACTTGTATGTCCGGTCAGGACAATCTGGACGATTATTAGGGTTATTGGTGGTAAGTAAGTATTCTTTGAGTGATTAAAATTTATTATGGACCCAAGCTCTTGGGAGAGGTACTGAGTGATTGGATCAAGTTCACTTCATACGAAGAAGAGAGCTCAAGATTTTGTTCAAGCGGTCTTTTATTGTTTAGGATCATTATTTTTATTTTCTCCAGGTTTGGTGTCATTTTTTCAGTGGCGGAATTGACCACCAAACTTATCTTATTTTAGCGGTATTGCTCGTCAATCTATTAGTGAATAAAGTAATAGTGAGAATGGGAGAAATTGGTAAGCTATATGAACTCGTGCGTTCAGAAACCGATTGAGTCGTAATCTTAGGCGGTTTAGAACTAAAACTGTTTGTTCCGTGGCGTTTAGAAACTCATTTACCAATTTGACTCGAAGAAAAACTCGACTTAGGTTTCCTATTTACGACGAACGGGTTTGACTACTTGTATTTTTTTCATTTTTAGGTTTGTTCTACTCCAGATAAGAGTACTTCAGACGAGGTTGACGAAATAGTTCCCATTTTGGAGAAAATTGGTATGGAGAACTCAGTATTGAGGGTGTACAGCTATTGCTTAATAAGGAACAAATAGTTGTTGTTTTCAGAGACCACGAGGTATTTGAGGATTTAGTTAGCGTTGGGAAGGTAGAACCAGGACCTATTGCTCAAATATCCCTAAGGGGGTAACGAGATTGGTAGCCTCACGTAGTCAACGAAACAGAAATATTAAATTGGGTATTTAACCATAAGGAAGCGCACGGTCAACGTTGTATTTTTGAACGAGTAGTTATGTACGGCTTGTGGTTGACCGGGTTTGTAAATTGTTTTAGTGGACTAGCGCATTAACTAACCTTAATTATTCCCTTGGGCCTCGGACGTTAACTCCATCTGATTTGACTCCGTTACCGAAAGGGTCGACTTGTCTTCCATTGAGTACACCTAAATCTCTATTTGGTGCGGTTTCTTTTTGTGTTTCGTCGTTTTTTTCTCATTAACCTTATTGGAAGGTAGGATAAAAAAAGTACGAAAATTGAGGACTTGTGGTTGACGATGGCTGACAGAAAAAGCTATTATAGCAGACAGTCAGTTACGTTTTTTTGGTGGTCGATTTTAGTATTTAGGTGGGCGGGTTTAGGTCGCTTAATTTCCAAATATTATCTCGGAATGGCTGGTACTTAATAATCAATTACCAAGTGGCTCCCGTTACATTTATAGAGATTTTCCACAGTGTAGTTAACGGCTAAGGCAGTACCCGTAAACTGGATAACATATGTTGGAAAAGAGTCCCATTTAGTAGAAGCAGAATGGAACTATTAAATAAAATTTAACGCGAAACCAAGGGAATATCAACCCCGGTCTATTACCAAGAACGACGTATTTGAGCTATCTCATTGGAACGTCTCATTGAAAAAAAGGTCCGAGGTAAACGTGTAGTAGAACATGTGGTATTCGACATCTGTGGCGTTACGGTTAATGGCATCAACGGTGTGGATTTACACGGTCTTAGTAAGGGGTTATTCGGACGGGATGGACCTTATTTGGTGCGAGCATTTAGGCAGACATTCGGCGGACTCAGCATGAATTTTAGTGGGTCTTACGGTCCTAGTTCGGGTATTTCCGTCATTACAGTTTAAGAGAGCTTCGTCATTCGTTGTTTTACTTTCCTTTATTTTTTGACTCTTTACGGTAAAAGGTTTCAAAGAAATTGTGTAGAACGGTTGCTAGTGATAAGGTAGAATTTACTTATGGTTAAGGGTAGTTATTGTCGTTTCCTTGGTAGTTGCCTTGTTTATGGCGTAATTTTATCCCTCGTGGATGTCTATTAAATGGATCGGGGTTGGGAAGTTGTTCGTTGCCTATGTGACAAGGGTAATTTTGTCATTCGTATTAATGGTGATTCTTTTGTAATAAATTATTGTTGCGTGAAAGAGCCCTTTTTCCTGAACCCAACGACGGACTTACGTTCGAAACACGGGATTTTTCTTTATTATTATTTCTTGGCGGTTATTGTTTATCATTTTTAGGGTTATACATATTAGGTGCAACGCCTAGATGCCGTTTACGTACTTGGCTCCACTCTTGTGGCCTTGCATGTTCTTTTCATGGTTAATTCGAATTTCTTTTTCGCCGTTACCGGTTGTTGTAGCAGGTGCGAAATTTAACAACCGCAACGAGTCAGTGACGGTTTCTTACGTTATTTCGTCAAGGATGGTCGGTTCCGTATTTTCTTCGCAAAAGCTGACCTAGGGTTTTGGTGGTAGGAGGGGTTGGATTGAGAGCTATCCGGGTGGTTGAAGGATTTCATTAGGGTCGTCAATTTGTTGTGGTCCGTCGATTCCAGGTACCAGATCAGGTAAACCTGGTTGACCAAAGATGGAACGGCCGGGTTTCACGGCGATATCGTTTTCGTTTTCGGTGTCTTTTTGGTTGTATGGGGTATATGTTGTATCCGCCTACTTTATCTTTGGGACCTAGAACATTATTACCTAAGTTTAGTGCTGGAACTCATAAATTTTTAACTTTAACCGCATTTTTTCCTAACCTCCATCAGTCATTTTTGTCTTATTTTGGATATGAATTGGTCGGTTCTTGTTGATTTTGCGCGCATGCGTATCGGAATAGCTCTGGGCATGACGTTTTTCGATGTTCGTTGTAGGTTTTTGATTCTTATGTCTGGGTATTGTTGTATCTTGGAAGTACAGGCGGGGTATGACGTGTCTCAAACATTTTGGTTCCATTCCTTTATGAGCTCAATGAATGATGTATTTATTGACTTTTTAGTAAGAAATTTTTCGTTTCCCAGTCCTTTTTTATTCTGTTCCGGTATTTCTTTTTGACCGTCTGGTGTATCCATGGACGTCGTAGGTAGGTTAATGACGCGAAATCAACGTTGGGATGTTCTCCTTGTTTCCGTTCGTAATACCTGCTTTCGTTTCGGTTTTAATTTCTTTTTTGGGGATTAAGACGTTAGTACTCACATGGAAAAACCTATTTCGCCGAAAGTGAAGGCCGCCGTATATTAAACGTAGTACAAAGCGGTTATGAACACTCCGTGCTTTTACAACTAATAGTTCGTCGACGGGAAGTCGTTGATGTGGGACGGGGAGAGCTTTGTTTAGTCCTTCTTAGGGGAATATTCAATGCCATTAGCAGAATAGTTTTAGTCAATAAAATTTCCACTGTAAGTTTGAAAGAAAGCTTGCCTGTTACCTTGGCGAGAATTGGTAAGGGGGGTGTGCTTATAATACGACAGCACCGCGAAGTGGTCAATGTTGAACCCAACCTCATATTTTGTTCGATTATAAAACAGAATCTCGTATATTTTGGTTGCGACGTCGTTACCTATTTTATCTGTCCCATTTATGATCTTAGTAATAGAACGCAAACGCACGACCTCAGTAGAAATAGCGAATTTGGTAACAACATTAAAAACCGCACAAACGAAAGGAAAGGTAAAGTATGGATTATTTAAGTAATGATTTTGTTGTGTTTGGTTTGGTATTCGACCGGTGTGTATTTACCTTATAGGAGGGTAGCGGTTGGTAAGATTTTTGACTAAGTAAATTGAAGGGGAAGTTTAACTTAGAACTGGGTTCTAACAGAAAAAAGGGATTCGTTATCAAGGACCGCACGAAAGGGATTTTATTAGGTGTTTGTTATATTTTATTTAGGGCGATACCAGTTGTTATTCCCCATATTGTACGACGGTAGTTAAAACCCAAACCGTTTTTGGCTGTTTCACCTAGGAACTACATTCCATAAGGTGGTTATTTGACTTATTACTTATTAACCATTTAGTTCATAAGGTTGATTTCAATTCTACCGTTACTAAAATAGAGGTAGAAGAAACGAAAAATATCGTATCACTCAGCGATTTTAGCGGCGTATTTCGTTATTTTCCTAATTAAGTCTACAATTTGCTCGTAGGGTTTGGGTGGTGCGGGGGGTGTACCCGAAAGGGGTCTATGAAGGTCAATGGTCGCGTTCTTTTCGGTATGATTCTGGGTAAACTCGGTGTTATAATTAGTTTTCTGGACGATAGAATTATGCGGTTTGGTTTTCGTTATGGCGATTTTTGGGGTAGGTTCGTATCTCGTAGTAGCTATTTTTGCGTGACCCCTGTACGTGTATCTATTATGCCTTACGTAGCGGAACAACTATTAGTCCGCCTCATTTACGGTCAGGGGTTTGCTATGGTTGTTTATTGCATTGGTTTCGTGGATGACGGTTTCAACCTTATTCCGCAGGTCGTTTTAATATTTTATTGAATCCGCTACGGTCAACCATATTATTAAAGGTGTATCCTTATTAACTTTAGTTTTTTTCGCCTAAAATAGTGCATAGGTGAATAAGCGTTTTAGGTATTAGTTCTGTCAAACCGGTTTTATCATTTTTCCCTTAGTCGAGGATAAGTTGTACTGACTACGCGTAGTGAGGTCGTTAACGTATTCCATTTTTAGGGTGTCGTTGATGGCTATAACGACTATTGTTCCGGTCTATTCGCGATTGACCATTTGGAACGTACCGTTATAAATTTCAAGGTGAAGGTTTTTATTCATTTCCATTCCAATTACCATTATTTTAGTTTCGGTAGTTTTCTGGAAAAACCAACTGAGGCTGTGGTTTGCGTCGTCGGTTCCGTGTTTCTTTTTCATTTCGCCCTCAAGGCGTTTATTATCATTCGCGTTCATGAAGACAGAGGGTATTTGAATTACTTTTGTTATTTCGTTAATTCCCCGTATTTTACTCATTGCCGTCATTTAATTTATTGGTCACGCGTTAATGAAAACGTGATTGATCGTTACCATTACTGACTGGTCTTTGTTAGGTAACAAGTTAATGGGGTACGAGTATTAGAACAACTTTATTCGCGAGACGACTCTCGTTATTTCTGTTCTCATAGCGGTAGGTGTGGTTAGGTCCTCGATATCAAGATTCGTTTTACTAGAGACCGAAATGACATTCTCCTTTGTATTTTTCCTTGTAATTTTTTTTGTTTGTCCTCAACTGATTTTTTGCTTAAACTGCGTGGACTTATTCGTTGAGCGCAAACGTAACAAACCATTTATTTCGTTTACTACTTTAGTGTTTGTTATGAGGAGTATTAGTCTCCTCAACTCACCGTTAACGACCACGCTGCAGTTATTATGTCGGGGTGGGACGAAAGCTACTCGACGATAAAATAGGTATTAGACACATTACCGGAATAGTAGATTGCGGTGATTTCCGAGCAGTTCGTTGGTATTAAATTGTAGTCTCTTGGTGTTCGCATCATTTGGTCGAACGGACGCGACAGGACATCTATTATCCGGCGTCCCCTATAGATCTACTACAAGTTCAAATTTTTAGCTTCGCTTAAGAAAATCGAATGAGTTAAGTAGCAAGAACTACCATGCACTTGTACTTCTTCATATTACTTCTAGTTTTTGTGTTAAAAGAAAATTGCAATTTAATCCTAATTAGGGACTAAACACTGGTTGTTTTGTATCTACCGCAACTATTCAACGAGCCAGGACCAGATATAAAGCGGGATCTTTAACTTAAAGTGGGACTACGCCTACTATATTTGGCCGCTAATTAAAGTTATTTCAGCAGAACGGACGTGGTAAAGAGGGTGCATTTACTTAATTAGGGGGACTGCCGTTTACTTTTCGGTGGAATAAATTATTTCCGAATAGAACTATTAGTTTTAGTTCCAATTAGTGTAGTTCGTATCCAGTTATTATGTGACACCCAACCACGGTTGCGGACCTACTCCGTATCGCTTTTGAAACTTGGTAAAGTTGAAATATTATAGGTCAAGTCGGCGTGAAGAGATGGTAATTCAGTAATTTAGTTCATGAAAACAGTAAGGGTGTTTCCACCTTTAGATAAAGATGTACTTCGCGATTCGGTGAGATTTTTTATCTAGAGGCGGAAGCGCCTCTACTGTATCTGATATAAAGATTGTTCAAGTGAATTATCGTCACGGCGATGGGATGAGCCCGATATGAGATTATTTTCTTATCATGAACTTGATTTTTTGTTTTGTTCACAATAAAGTAAAGGTTCCAAAAAAGTTTAAGGTCTAGCGAAGAAGCAAGACGCTGGTAGAGAGATTTTCGAAAATGTCTTCTCCATAGCGTAACGTGTTTTTTCGAGTTTTGGGTCCAACATTCAGGAACTGAACGTCGTTCGTGGAATATGAGTCCGCTAAAAAGATTGAAACAATAATGAAGGAGTTCTAAGACGCGTCATCGCAAAAGTTCAACAAAAAATTTTAAGTTGTCTTAAACCGAAAAATTATTTAGTGGTCATTTAAAAAATATTAGTGGTAGATTAAACACTGAGAAACGTAACTTTTCTACCTTAGATAAAAGACTACGTAAAAAATGAACTCGAAGTATTACTCATGACTGATACATCTTAACACCAAACTATTCTTAACTTCGTAATCACTAGTCTAGTCTTGTTTAAAGTAAAACAAAGAGCTAATAAAAATACCTTGAATTTAGTAATAATAGCTTGTAACCTTTATCTAACCCTGGTTAGTAAGCTGAGTTTAATAGTCTACAGTAGAACCAAAAAAGTAGTAACCGTTGTAACAAATTGTAAGAATTGTTCGTTTTCCGATAAAAAACTAATTAAAGACTCGCAACAAGGTTCTACACAAAATAAAAAAGATCTATTAAAAGTAACAAGACAAAGCGAAACTAATTTCACGGATTAAGTTATCGACATTTGTTCTCGAGCAATAACCGAACATTACACGGGTTTTAACGAAAATCATGAACACGTGTAACGTCTTAACAGTAAAGTCACTTTAGTTAGGAAGGAACAAGTTAAAGTCGTTGATCCCGAAATGCGGAACCAAGACTTTTACGTCTATATGCTTTTTGTGGAAGAAAGAGTTGTAGGAAGAAATTAAATAATAGATAGTCGAACTACTCTTAATTACGACGTATGACGTTTAAGAGTTAAAAGAAAACAGAATTAGAAAGTAATCTTCCGTATTATAATGTAAGGGGATGTTGAATAACTTATATGAATTTGATCGAGAACGCATGAGAGAATAACTCTCGGTATTAAAACAAAAATAAAAAATTTCCAATTACTACCTTAAAAATCGAGTTATGCCATACAAAGAAAATTTTAGTCACTGACATCACTAACGGAAAGAGTATTATAAACGTCCAAAAAAAAGGTACTCGGCGTTTGGGTTCGGATTTGACCTTTAGTGTAGTAATTTACTCGTAGTACTAGTATAGTATAGGTATTACTTGTTTCTTCAAGAACCGTTTTTCGGCGGCTTTTTCTTTTTTTTATTTCTTCTTGTCGGTTGAGAAATACAAGAACTAAAAGTACCCCTGTAATCTCGGAGGGTCCATCTTGTTGAATCTCTCCTTTATTGTCGGTATGATACGTAACGTTTTAGACCTCTACTTCAAAATCAAGCGGACCTATCAGGACCACCCCATCAGTTATCGATACCTAACCGACGCAGTGTCGAGGTTGCATAAGCACTATCTTTATAAGGTAACTGACACTCATAACTATTTTACCGGCGGTCACCGCCAATAGATTACAGGACACAACGCTTAGTCTAGTAACGTCGTGGAAAACGCTAATAACCGAGATATCCACATCATCGGGTTTAGGGATTAAAGGTAGCGACCGAATTTTTTGTGCTATAACTGCACCTTAACAATTGACGGCCTCTCATATTTGCTTGAAATTGTAACGATCCACTCTTATGACTTTTTCCGTTCTTTTTCCGAGTCCTTCTAGACCTTTTTTAAGTACGACGAAAATCTTTAATACATCGACTTGTAGCGCTTGTTGACCTATATCTATTTCAAAGATGTCCTCTTGTAACCAATCGGTTTCTACGGAAACGAGACGTAGAGCAGCTATTTAATACGTGTTCACTACTGATAGACTATCTTTTTTAACGTTTGAAATTTCGTAAGTTTGATTGACACGGTGGGTTTCGATGAGATCGATTATTTAACGAATTTGGTCGTTACTCCAAATACGTTGGGACCCCAATTGGTTAATTTAAGTCGTCAACTTAATATTCCTACTTATTATTTTTCGAAATTATAAGTTTTATGACTTAGTTGTCGACTTAAACTCTATTACCATATATTAATTAAATCTAATGTATTACCTCACTCGATACTCACTGAAATTTTGTTTTGACGGTCTAGAGTTTCTCAATCGAAGTTACTGTTCGTTCAATATATGTCTATAGTTTTTTTCACAACCACTTTAGCAAGTCAGGATATTTCTTTTATCTCGGGTTGTTCGTCTCCTTTGCCTTTTTTGTCTCGTTTGTTGTTTACATCTCGGACAATTTCTCCGATTCGGATTTTTTTGGCAACTTCTTTCGCGTAGATTACTTAGGTGCGTTGGTCAACTTGGTGGTCTTCTTGGCTTTTGGCTACTGTGCTTTGTCATTCATCAAATTGACTAATGTTACATCGGACCCACTTCGCATCGCTTTGGGCCCTGAATGTATTATATACACTTAATAGACTGTGTGGAACGGTTTATCGATTGAGTTCTTTGCGAAGTTTGAGCAAGCCCTGCCCATTCTGGTATAAATGCGTAAAAAAGATGGTTTCACCACGCGGAGTATAAGTTTATTGAACGTCGTACACGTTGATGGGTTAGACTGAGTACATTACGAACTGATTATTCCCGATTGAGTCAAAAATGGTTTACAAGAAAATCCAGATATGGGAGACATGGTCTTTCGACGAGGACTGAGTAGCGAAGATTATTTCGAAGAGCAAGTCTTGAGCTACATAGACTAAGACATACGCCTCCGAATATAAGTGGAGCTTAGAAAACACCATTTAGAAAAAGTGAGTTTTAAGGAAACCCTATGTCTTATCAATTAGCGAGCTGATTTAATCGATTGAGAGATTATAATGGACCGGTCGATATGACTGAATTGCATCGGTATCGTAGGCCGTAATTCGCATGCGATCCAGACAAAAGTGAAAGCTACGCTCTCTAGTTGAGTAATTTATTATTACCTTACAGGAGACGAGCAAGGGACTCTCCTCCGTAAAGATACCCTTTATGCAATTCGGACATTTTATTTAGGAGAGACTTGAAGGGAAGAAATTAGCGAAGGAGGTTTAAAGATACTCACCGTCGTTATTAGGAATGTAAGTGTAGTTATGAAAATAATCTTGGATGAGCGAGTTTTGTTGCGAGAACATTATGGGCATTATTAAACTGAACGTACCCATTGCCGTATAGTGGATAGAGTAGTTCTTTATTTCATGGCGGTAAACGATTAAGTTTAGCAGGAACCGCACTCCATTAGCGCGGTCATTTACGCGGGAAGAGTACTGGTTTATTAAGTGAGAGTTCGTCGAGAGGCCCTTACCGTGGTGTCAATTATCCTTATTTTCCGAATCATCGAGCACTTCTGTCTCTTACTTATAATGCACGATGTTGGAGAAATGGACATGGTCTAAGGGGATCTTAATCTTGTGAACGAAGTCATAGTCTATGAACGAGATAATTAGACGCTTGTAATGCTTATGACTGTGATAAGGGGTGTTCCGACGCATTATTTCCTAAAAATACTAACGACGATTATTATCTAAACTGACGAAGGAATCGTTAAACCGTAACTACGTTCCTAAGGTAATAAACCCGTATTCATTTACCCTTGCAAACTGTTCGTTGTTGTAACGCATTCTCCGTAACTCATAATAAATTAAAAACCGGATGCTCTTATTGACCTTGTAACCCTTTAAACAAATGGTTTCGTAGGTCGAGTAACTAACAGAGGACATAACGAAGTGAACGAGGGTCTTCATATTGTAATCCGAGTTATAGTCGGTGAAAGGTGAGCGATATGAATAACTGAAGTCATCTAAGTGGTTATTTTAGTTCATACCATGCGTTGCACAACGGTGCTGAAAGTAATAATAGTTACTATTTTTGAAACAGTAATTATGAGTATTTGAATAGGAATTCAAAATATATGAACGTAATAGTAAGAAAGGAGGTTTTCGCTCCTTTCTAAAGTTATTGAGTGATAGCTATTGTGTGCTAATTAAATTTGCGTAACGTGACTAAGGGTTTCGTATTGAGAACCGATGGCTAACAAAATCACCGTGAATGAACCCAAAGAAAGTGTTTTACGAACCGCACATATATAGGGTATGCTGACGTTTTCCTTAAACGACGTGCACTTGGCGTTGGAACGAAAACCAGTATCGTGGTTAGGTGTGCTATTAGTAATTTCGCTCCCCGTCGTTTTGAGAAAAGGGCTATTACTATTCCAAAACCTCCCCATACTCTATTAGGTCATCGTGTTTGATACCAGTATTTTGGTAATGTCGCGGTCGGAAACGTCAAACTTGACCAACTATCCATTACACAATTAGGATATAACATCCGTTAAAGTAATAGCGAGCTTATTAGCATTGGATCGTAAACCGTTATTGCTAGGCGATGCTAAAACGGTGTAAGGAATGGTAGGTGTCATGTTATTAGGTCTGCGAGGGGATCTATTCATCCTACGGTTTTTAAAGCTTTTCGAAATAACACGAAAAGTAATCGTAAACTTACTGAGCTTTTCCTTGTTTTATTTTTTTGATTTTTGTATTTCATTGCTTTTAACGAGTAATTTTGTTAGGAAATCGCTAATAATTTAGTACAATCGGATACTGCGAATGACCATGTTCTCATTGTATACCATTTAGTGATAACTAAATAATTTACATCGTGTAGATTCAGTTAAGTAAAAGTTTATAACCGATAAATACTACTAGTTCGACTTCCTTAATCGAATATATCCTAAAAGTGATAGTTATTTATTTACGAGATCGAGTTTGACTCTTCGTTCTACTAATGGATTTCGGACTTAAGGTATTGCAAGTCATCGTACTACCGGTGTCCTTATTATTACTTATGGATTAAGAAAACGAACTATTATTCAAGCAAGTCTATAAAGGGGCGACTATATTCGTAGGTGCGGATTTGCCTTACGTAGAAGCTATTTTAGGACACGAGGGGGTGATGTGGTTCGTTATACACACTAGCGAAAAAGTGATGGACGTTACTTGTTACCCCAAGCAGCATTGAAAAAACAATTTATAAGTCATTTGAGATGAACGAAGTAACAAACTCGATTGAAAGGACTGGTGTAGTCTAATAGTCATGGAGGACGGGCCACGCATACTTGTTTCAGGTGAAGTTTATTAAACCGATTTGTCCGTAATAAAGGGTCTAGTCATACCGTTAGGTTTCCTTCTACTATACGCTTATCTAAATTAAGTAATGTGTTATTAAATATTTAAGCAACTGCGAAGTAGGGATATTGGTAACCACGAAGTGGCGCGGTTTTCATTGGTACTACTTGATTGTTTCGTAGACGTGGGGTACGTTAACGGAGTCACTAGCGGAGTAGTCTTCGCCAGTGACGTCATGTTTAAGCCGCTTAAACGAGAAATGGAAGTTGAACGTAAGGTAACCCTCGTATTAGTGATATAGCAAGTGTCGAGTTATCAACCACGTCCATATTCCTATTAAGGAGAAATCATTAGTGGCCAGACTTTGAGAGAACTACAGTCGCGGATTATTTCTATTAAAAAGAAGATATGCGAGCATTGGAGATAGATGTACTATCTATGCGAGTTGTCATCAAAGTGGTAGTCGTTGATTAGGTCGGTTTTAGTTTGACCGACTTCGTGCATTTAGTCAACGGTAATGCCCACGAGGCCAATTAGCAAGTTGAGGTAATTAATAACGTCATAAAGGTAATTCAACTTAGACGCGCGGGTACGCAACATTAAGAACATGCACGTATTTTGCTAAAAGTTTATAGCAAAGTTGATATCATCTCCTTGGGAGGCGTTGACTCAAGTAACGGTATTTAACTCGAACGTACAGACAACGTTTTCGTCCTATGCCACGCCATCTTTATAAATGACGAACACCTGCAACCAATACGTACAATTCTGAATGGGTTAGGAGTGGATACCAATTGAGACGCGGTCGAAGAAGTTTAAATGTATTAACGCTATTATTGCATAGTCCTGCTTGAGCAAAATGTCATTGTACAGGAGCCCAGTCTCGAGGACGTCGGTTTATTCAAGGACGGAGTTAGGCCAGTCTGTAATGACTTATCCACGGAGGTCTTTCTCTGAGTTGTGGAAGTTAAAGCTAATAACTCCAAGGACGTGGTCTTTAAAAACGTGGGTAAACTTAATCTTTTAATCGATTTAGTTGGTGAAGTCCGAGTGCTCGTCGTAAAAACTATTAACAACAAGGAAGTCGGTCCCAACGACGGTATTCATACAAAAGTCATGGACATTGTCACTGACATAGTTTGTAATTTGCAAACGGAACGTTCGCTGGAGCAGCTGTTGCTCGTAACTATATTGGTAAAAAGTGCCATTATAGTCGCGGGTATCAAAAGTTACGAAAATTTACGTTTAGCTGTCCAGAACAAGGTTATCGTGTTGGAGGCCCATTTCTGTGTAGACGAAATGGTTTAGCTCGTTCATTTCCGGGGTTGTGATTTTAGCTTCGGGCGTACCAAAATTGGTTTAGTATTCCTCGTTGTTTGAGTAAGTGAACTAACCGTAGTTGAACCTGTAAGTAAAAAAGTAGTTGTTAATTAACTCGCGGATTAACTGGTTCGTTGAGGTAGTACCATCACTACAGAAAGTCTACTCCTTGTAACCTTTACCACTGTACTAGAGAACGTTCATTCGAACGACGGTATTATCCATTTCGTCGTAAAAAACGAGGGCTTTATTGATGAAGCGGTAAATCACGGAATGGTGGTAAATAATTATTAAATAGGTACAACGTAGGGGGTAAGAAGAAAACAGGTGCAGAAGTACGATTAGCGTACTTCGGACGGCCACCATTAGTTAAGAAAGTTAACGCGTATTTGGGTGACGACAGACCGCTGGAAACAAAATAAATTTTTTTGTAGTGACTGATATCAATAGACCATAACTATTGGTAGGGGGAGGTGAAACTACATTCTTTGTAGTAGCTACCGAAATTTAAAAACAAGCTAAAGAAGTAATGAATAGTAATTTTAATCGAGTGTTTAACTTTATTTATGTTGAAAACTGTTGTTTCGATAGACTCTACTTTGTTTACGTAGTAGGTTATAAGACAATAAGGTTTATTTTTTCTTTTGGGCCCGAGACCGAGTGTGGCAGTGGGTCCGATGTTAAATATTAGGATTTTTTCATTGGCGAGAAATTTTTCATCCGTAAGGATAATCTTGTTAGTTTATAATGTGTCGGAGGTTTTACGGGAAGTGTGGCGTTTTGAGATGATTTCTAACTCAAAGCCATCCGTATGGATATTAAAGTTTTTTGAATAACAAAAAAAATGTATTAAAAGATCGAAGCTATTCGTTACGATTTGGTCGTGATAGTGTTACGAAATGTAGTGAATCTAGGTTTGATTTAGCCAGTGAAAATAGAAGGTAGTTTCGGACTATCTCGAACCGAGCGTGCTGTTGATGACTGAATTTACAGTCTAGTTGTGGTCCAAATTTTAATCGTGATGAGTGTTAATCCTTCAGGAAAATTCAACAAAAACTAGGTAATTGAACTACTGAAGCAGTTATGACCTTAAAACATTACGCCGTCGTTTGACGCTTGCCTTTGAAACGTTGTCCGATTGGGGAAGTTGTGATTCTAGTATCTAGAAGGTGACTGGTAAAAATCGTTGTTCTGATATTCTGTTACCTTATAAAACTGGAAGTCGTGCTTATTATTATGACAATTGTGCGTTTTTAGCTCTCAAGTTTCTCGGAGAATTTCCATTTTTAACATACGAAAGTAATCACATAACACTGTTTCCTGACCTTATTCATGCTTAATGGTTCGCGCATTTGCGAAATCTTTTAACGCGAGAAACGCTTAAGCAACGGAACCAGGTTCGAACAGAAGGGTTTTGTCTTGCACTGTATGGACGCTGTAGTTGTTATCCTTCGTTTAAACAAAGATGTCGCACTATTTATTATAAGCCTAACGAAAAGTTCAACAGGAATAAAAGGAAATCTCATCGTTACTACAACAACCGTCAAACGAGATTGTAGCCTTATCCTCTTAAAACACTACGTAAGTAATAGCCTCTATTTTAGTGTGACCGTTGATTATTTTAACAAAAATAATAAGAGTACAAGACTGGAATAAAAAATTACAATTTATCATCAACTGGTTAATTTAAAAGATCTTATTAACGGAGAACTCAGAAAGGTTAGTGCAGAGGTAAAACGTTTATTCCTACAAGAAATAGGGGAAGTAGGAGTTTCGGACCTTGTTATGATTATATTAACCTTGGTTCGTTGGGAAGTCAGTTTTACGCACGCCTTCGTAGCAGTATGCCATAAAAAAATAGTGAAGCGTTTGCGTATCAATGGAAACGTAATTCGAGAGGACCGACATTGAGCTATACCCAATGAAGAGGTTAGAATTGAGGACGATGTCATTGTCCACGGGCGTGAAAATTCGGTGGTTATAGCCATTTTAGTCGGCAATGTAGTATTGACAGTACTCTAGGTTTTGATCTTTTTAATGAATGAAAGTAACAGTACTGGTCGTTTCGGTTATATGGTTCGTTGTATTTATCCGGTTGTGATTTTAGATGCATTGCAACGAATGAGTAAATGGTTAGAGGTTAGTAGTAACGCCAGTTGTTTTTTAGTTCAGGATTATGTCGTTCGCTACTTATTTGATGACAAAATCAGCAGCGAACTGATTATGGAAGACGTCATCCGTGTGTAAGTTTTGGGACCTTATGTCTTTAGGTCCAATGTTGTTTTCGTTTTTGGTTTGAAAATTACTATGGTGACTCATGCAGCTAAGCCTTTAGGTGTCGACGAACGTATAACCTGGTCTTTGAAGGACGTAGTTGTGGATTGGTCACTTGTGGTTATTTTATTGGTGGTTTTTATCGTTGTCGTCTTTTTTAGTTACGGTTTTCTCCATTACATTATTTTGGGCGATATTTTGCTCCTATTTATTGAGAAGGATTTCCTAGTTGAGGGTAGTATAGGTATGAACTATTAACAAGACAACGAAAGTAGTTTGGTTAAAGCCGTCAATTTCGACTTGGACGTGCAGGTCGTTTGTTGTTTCGTGATTAATGACCAGGTTCAAGAGAACTCTATGAATTCCGATTATTGACTGGGTTGACCGAACTTCGCGGTTTAAAAACGTTGCATAATATTGGGACTTCGGGGTGTTGGTAAGGTTATTTATTTCGTCTTTGTTGTTATTAGTTCGTGCTGTTTTGTGGTTGTTTTACCTAAACTATTGCGTTGTTTCCGGTTTCAAAACTTTATGGGCCCGCAGACTTGTTGTATTTTTTGTCTTTATTCGGACTCAAAGGGTTTAAAACATTTTGGGCACTTGATGCTAATGGGTATGCACACTACTTGAGTTCGTAGATTATCGAGGAGATATATGCGAGACCGTCCTATTACTTTTCCTTGTTGGGGTAGGCGAAGAGGTACGTATTTAACAGACTAGACTCCGAGTCTACTAACTTACTCAAGTAAGCCTCAAGGAACCGGATACTAAAAAGGTGGTCTCTAATCTATTTATATTAGACGATATCTTGTTCAAAGAAGTTGCAGCACCCTCTGTTATTAACACCAACATACGTTGTTGAGTAAGTTGGAAAACTAGTTTGCTTGGTTTTGTGGATTTCTTTATCCCAGAACAGGCCATTTACCAAGTAGTATGTAGTATTCAAGTCCTAGGTTTCGATACCACGCACGATTTCGTTGAGCAGACCGGTATGGTGGACTGTTAACTCGTCCGTAGTTTCATCGCCGGGGAGCGTTGGGATGCCGAAGATCGAAGTAGTTATGCTACAGTGCGTTGTACCTGAGTAAATTAACTCATACGAGGGCATTTCCTTTTCGGTGTAATAGTTTGTGACTATCTACCCATTTATTTCGTCTTGAGACTTTTTCGTTCGGGTACAAAGCGGATCGGAGTATGTTTCGGAACGCTCTATTAACTACATACAGAACTGGTAACTGAACTTATGTCGGTGACAGTCCAGAATCGACTCGTGGTTAATTGACGTTATTTCATCAAAAAGGTCTTGGTGAACCGGGGTATTAACGCCATTAAAACGGTGCGACTTGGTCGTATAGTTATGGTAACTTATACGTTGCCGAGAGCGCTCACTTCTAATTTAAAAAATAAAGTTGGGTTAAAAGTCCGTACGAGACAAAAGGCCAATATCGGTTTTCATCTTCATATGGGTTCTATGAGAGGTTTTACGATCCAAAAATCCCCCGAACTAAAAAAGCGAGTCCTATGAAAAATTCCTACTTATTATCGGTTCAAAAAACGCTTATAAATTTTTCGTAGGACTCGTTTTTTTCGTTGTTTGATTTTAATTGTAAAACCTCATAGGACTATTAAATATGACCTGGCATTTTTTTAACTCGCTAAATTAGGATAAATAAGTTTACAAAAAAACAATCTTACCTTTTATTCATTTTTTGTAGTTTATCGGATACTTAAAAACATGTGAACCTGAACGACAATAACTTTGACTTCGTGTTCGACAGAAACTTAATTGGGTCGCTTAACTATCGGCCAAACTTTTTCGGACACTTGATAACGAGAGGACATTGCCCGCCTAGCATCAATGACCATACCCTTTTAGGCCAGTATATCGCTTATTTTAGCGCCGTTGAGATAGTTCATGTCCTTCGGGAAGCAAAAAATACGTGGGCCCGCTTCGTTCAGTGCCCCTAGACCCTTACTAATGGGCGGTTCTATAGCATTAACGGTAAAGAGTGAGTCCATTATGTAATCTCAATCAGTGTAATGAAGGAAACGATTTTTCTGACCTTCAAGGAAACTAATGGGATTGACCTTTAAGACTCAGCTGAAATCGTTTTCGTCGGCTACAATTGAACCTACAATCATAGTTCGTTCTTCGGACGGGAGAACCGGAACGGGGTTGTTGGTCATGATGGCATCGGAATCAATACCCGCTACGTGATCGTTAACGTGAAAACGTTCGCGCTCCAAAATTACTCCTTCTGAAACGAAATAGTGTAGGACCTCCGAGAAATCCGTTTGCTGAAAACGACGCATAACTGCTTGAGACAGTGGTTCCTCGTGTCGATGGCGAATAAGTACTTTTACGTTGTCAGTCACTTCGCGATTAACTTCATTGACTATTTTTTAACCCATACTGAACGCAGTAATTATTGTTTCCCGTAGAACAACCCCAGATATGTCTACCACTGTAAGCTGCGTGAGATTGTGCGGTTATACTATAATTATGCTGCGGTTATTTTCTTCAGTACTGAGCGCTACGGGCATGCTAAGGGTACCCTTACGAACGCCGACTTCGAAACTGATAATACGTTTTTGTGTCATAGTGAAGTAATTAGCAGCAACTCCTTCTATTTGCCGGATATCGACAAGAAGTAGAAGTACTAAATAATTTTCGCCCACAAAAGATTTACTTATTTAATTAACTCGCTCGGTTCTTGTAATTTACGGAGTAGACACTGAATCTACCGCAAGAATGACTACCAGAGAATATATAGCTATTGGTGAAATTACTTGACTTTTGTAAGGTATAAGTACTGCCTCACCCAAATTTTAATGAATACTGACGTCCTTAACTCCAGCGGCAATAATGACCAAGCGCATTACGTCATCATCTAGTATCTTACGTTGTTAATCCATAATAAGTAATGATATTTCTAGTTAATCTATTCGTTCTCTGAATGTTCGTTGAATTTTCATTTGATTTAGAGGTCCTACTTGTGAAACGAATATAACCACTACTACACGGCCTACGAGGTTAATACGCCGTTCAACCAGAATCACAACGGCAACGGTTACGACATGTAGTTTAATTTCTTTAACGGTACACCGTCTGTTGTGACAGACCTCCGGCACCTCGCCATGCACTCAATACACTGGAATAAGAATTACGTGTCTTATTCTACCTAAGTCGATATCGTCCAATAGATTTTATTACTTACGCTGTTTTGTTAAGCATACCGACAAAAAATGAAACTAATAGGACCGCACAAGTCCTACCATAATGTCGGTGAGACGTTATTCTTAAGCGAACCTATCACTTTGGGACCGATTAAGTCATCTGTAATGATAAAGATTGCAATGTCATGCAGTCATATTAGTTGTTCCCTGTGAACGGTTACACGAATGGAGAGGTAAGTACGTCGTATAAGTTTTTCCATTACAGATAAATAATGTTTTAGGTGTATAATAACATTCGGTTCTTCTTGTCGGAGGGACCCTATAGTCGAGTGAGTTCCGGTTTAGTAAACTTCCACCATTTGTTTAGTGCAAATGACCGTTACAACAACACGCAGTTTTTTTTCCTTGCGTTCTTTCATGAAATTTTTGTCTTCTTCATTAGATGAAGGGATTTCTTTTCTCCCGTTCAAGACTAAACGAGCATTGTATGCTTGTTGGTCCATTGCAACAAGTCAGATGGCCTTACTTACGAATGGAGCTACTTTTTTCTCATCTCAATAACGTGGTTCGTTCTCCTTCAATACAAGGTCGCTTACCAATTGATGTCAAACGAAGAAAAAAAGAACAAGTGAAGAAGACGTAAACGGGATCGTCTTCTATTTCTTTTTCATTACGTACATTACCGTCTGAGTCGACTAAATTCGGTTGTTCTCGTATTTCCTTAGATATAACCGTTACAACTTAACCACGTTCCTTGTTGTTTAGATGTTCGGAGATTTCGCCACTGATATCCTTTACTTTTTTTAGTTGATCAACAACGGTATCGGTTACCTTGATTTCTTTTTGTCCGCGTGATAACCTGTTATTGCCTAGGATTTTTTGGAGGGCATGTACGAATACGTCTATAGTAAGCTATAATAGGTAATGCGGTAAATTAACTCAATTATCCCTTACGAGCTCATCTTGTTCCTTTTTTGAGAAAAAGACGACGTTTTTATTCAATACTATGACTCTTTGTTGTACAAGACAGAGTGCCATTACTGTCGGTTTCTTAACAATAATAAATAGTGGGTCTTTTCTTTGGTAGTACTCATATGACCTTCGCGCTTTAGATTTTTTTAGTAAATTTAGCGCTTGGCACCAATTGCCGTAGTCATAGGTATATTTTTTACCGCTCACGCAACCAAACAATCCGGGATTACCTCGCCCATTTTGTTGCACAAAAATATACTATCAACCAAACGTTAGGACGCTACTTCCAGTTTAAGAAGATAGATTGGTTCTATATTGTGATTCACGGTACGTAGTTTCTCGCGCAGACCCTTAATCGATGGAAGGGGTTCTCCGAAGACAGAAAGCATTTGACTGACAACGTCTTTTGTAGTACCGATAAAACCTCGAATCTGGACTAAATTTGCTCGTCCGAGCTCTTCTTTTCGATCTAGAAGACGAAGTTCTCAAAGTATAATGTGTAGACGTATTTTCAGAACCATACAGGAATAGACCTCCTCTTTCTGCTGCACAACTTTAACGCTCTCGGAATCGATAACTCGGAAGGAAGTAAGAAGAACTACTTGGAAAACGACCTCAGCTGGGATAAAGCCAATAACTATAGTTTTTTTAGTAAGTTGTAAATACATTATTTCCATAACCGCAAAATTAGTGCCTAGTATTACAGTCTCTTTGGGACCTATAAACACTCGCTCGAATATAGCAGTCGGTTCCTTTTTATAACACACTTCCTTGGGGACTCTAATATGACCGGTTGGTTGTTCAATCCCGGCAAATAAATCCGCTCCTAAAGTGGAATATTTATTCATGGGACTCATGTCGCGTCGCCTCGGGTCCTTACATATAAGCCATTTGGGTCCCAATGCAAAACGTGGGTTCGCTGCAGTGGTTGGTTATAAAACTAAATTGTACGACGAGTAATAACTATTAATACTAAGTAAGTGGATGTTGGATCACGTTATAAAGGTTACGGAGTTAGTTCTTCATAATCAAATATGGGTACTAGTTTAGTCATATTCGGTCTATTTTTTTGATCCAGGAGTTATGAACCAGTAGAGTGGTCCGGGTTTTCGAGGTTTACTACGTCCATAAAGGTACCTTCGTTATGTATGAAAAATAAGATGATAAGGATAAAATCCATAAACAGAACCTGTAGTTTCGTAACGAGTTCAAAAACCGCCAGCTTATTATGGGCGGAGTCTTTATTACGTACCTTCTTGTAGTTGATATCTTGTATTAGTTGTTTCTTAAAAATTTTCGTAGGGCTTAGTAAAGTTTCGTTGAGCAATAGTAAGAAACTACCAACTTTTTGTTTCGGAAGGTCTCACGAAGCGTTAACTGCGTACCTGTTTACTATGTTAATACCGTTATAGTGTAGCAGTTATAGGACAAAAACCAGATGTTAAGGTGGGTCTCCGTTATAATTCGGTTATACCTGACGTTAATAATCTCTTAAAGAATTTTATACTTTGGGTTACAAGACAAACTCGTGAATTAGCGCTTTTTTTTAAATTTTGGACTTGTTTACGTTCGGCACTAAGTGCGCACATACAGTCCGGTTATATTACTATATGTTTAGCGCTGAAAAAATCGTGAGTACGCGTACTTTCCACTTTGATGACTTCTCAATTAACGACGTCGTCTTCAATACGTCTTTAATCGGGTAGGTTAGCTAAATCCTAGGTTGAATTAACTATAGCAACCCTGTCCGCCTCTACCGTTTTTATGTAAATTGCAAAGATGTCGTACATCAAAACACCATCGTCGTCGTCCTAAGGTTCAACGTTTTGTGCCATTAGCGAGACAAAGATCAGCATCACCTTCACGACTAAATAATCTTGTTCGTCCAAAATATAATTCGGAAAGGCTAGTCGTATATGTCTGGACATAGCTTGTTACACCGGACCGTAAAAATAAACGCGGAGTGATGGTGGGACGGTACGTTGTACGTGCACGTCGTGCTGTTGTTGATCCGTAATCTTGGAACAAGTTGAATGAACCGGGAAATTAGTTAGGACGAGCTCATTTTTTCGTTCATCAACCACATAAAAGTTTTCTAACCGTTTTTGGAAATCGAAGACAAGAACGAGTGAACCCTTCACTTGCTCGAAATCATCATACAAGAGTTCTACCTAATCTACTTTAGTCATAACGGCGTGGATGTCTACAATAACTCATAGCTCTTCCTAGGAAGCTAGTAACCTATTAATTAGGTCTTCTGATACCCTAGTTTGTAGTGAGAAATCTTCTTCAATAACAACTAAGGGGGTGAGTTTCAAATCTTTACTAAGTCCGCCACAAGAGGCCTCTTGTTCCTCGGCGAGCACTATACCAGAATAATTTAAGACGGCGTCGTTAAATGACGCGAGTACTTTCATAAAGCAAATAAGCACGTAACCTCGTTCGATTTTAGCAATATCTGTCACCTTTTCGGTCGGTTACAAAATGAGTTGAATCAGTTGATTGAGTTTGAAATTTATTTCTTAGCGTAGTACTTATCACACAATGTCGCATATCGGGTTGCATTTGTCCTTCTCCAGCGAGAACGGTTCTTTTTATTCGGTAATTCGCATAACCGTCTTGTCGGGGAGTACCTCGCTGCACTAAAGTAACGACGAGACTTGTCACTTGTTTTAGGCCGTTAATAACGCCTTTAATTCGCACGTAGCGGTTCGTTTCCTAATTAGTCTCTCCTAAAATTACATCTTCTTTAACGTTGTTAGATACGTGTTGTACCACGTGCAACGGAAAGACACGAATGACTGTAACTAAAAAAAGTTCCAGTAGGACTAATAAACCGAGACCGTTTTTGCGTAACGTTGGATGGACATAATGCTTTCCTAAAATAAGAACTAGGTATAGTTTAAATACTTTCGGACCGTAATCCACGTCTGACATAGAATGAATAACAACGTAATGAACTACTACAAGTCAATTGCCTAAAGATAGTTAATCGCGTGCTTGACCTTAACCGTCATGAACATCTTTCGGTATCAGTGCTCCTTGACCTCGCGCGAAATGCGAATGGATGGGGGAATTATCCATAATTATTAGCATCAGAAGTATGAAAATTCTGTCTGTAGGTTGAGTCATAGGTTAATTTTGTTATATAAGGAGTTCTATTTTAATGATAGTGACTTTCACCATAATTGTGTGCATGTCTATATTTAAACTACGTTAGAGTACCGTAATTATGGAAAGAATAACCTCTTTCAAATTACTCCCGGTTTCTATATCCCTTTCGAGACCTCGTCGAATATTTATCTTTAATTAGAACCCTATTCATAGGGGGACATGGGACCCACGATGCTTCGTTTTGGGCCCTTTAGACCTACGAATCCCAATACCGAATATGGAATTAGGCTTAATATTTCGTAGGTGGTAAAAACAATTGCGGACAATTTGTTGATGAGGGTTAAACCGAGTCTACCAACACTACCAAGTCCGAGTCCTATAGGTCCGAGTAGGCCGAGTATTCCGAGACCAAGTTAACCTATAAGAAGTCCTAGGAGTCCTATGAGTATTCCGAGACCATAAAGTAACAGCAAAAAGTTCTATTGTGGGAATACAAACATACTAAATATTTTTAATATCGTTTTCCTTTTTTTTACTTTCATCGACATTAGTGGCCACGACGTTTACCTTAACCGAATCGTAATTCGGTTCAGTTAAATGTTGTTCCGTTATGACATCAATACCATCTATTTCTACTGTAATTTGAGTTTGTTCTTTGGCTTGCTAATAACAGGGAGAAGGGCCTCTTTTAAAACCGTTAACGGACACTACATTGGGTTCGACTACTGCAGCATGTTAACCGTGTTGTCCAACTCTTATTCAATCCTGCCTAACTAACCTAGATGTTATTACGTCCTTAATATCCGAGTAATCGCGGATAGACCCTAAACGGAAGTCTTGTATAGGTTGCGCATTACCTACACTTGAATATACCTTACTAAGTATACTAGGTCCGAAAATAAGGCAAAAATAAAGTTGTTCGAAAAGTAAGTGTATAATAGTTATATCGCTCGAATATACGTAATACATGTCCAAGCGTTTGGTGAAGAATAAGGTACAGTTTTGTACGACATGAACGTAACAGACTTAGTAATATAAAACTAAACCACGCATACTTTTTTGGTCATCTACAGAGTCAACAAAAAGGAAGGAAATGTCTGTGTAGGGACAACAGTGTATGTCGGTCACGTTTAAGAAGAAAAGTACTTCGTAATTTCAGTGAAAATAGTGTAAGTGCGGGGCGATATCTATAACGTCTTGTATAACAAGTACTTCATCTGGTCTTCTTTAAAATATAAAAAGGCCTATTTCTTCATTTTCCTATAACACTTCTTGCTTGATTACGGTACTAAGAGGTCCTTTTGGGTGTACATTGGTTATAACTCTTTAATTACCCACGTGATTAATTTGCCGTCCTTAGGTCCTTAATTAGCGAGTGAGGGTTATGTAGAGTGTTTGTGTCATTATTTGGTTGAACTACCTATCTAAGGGCGGGAGCGCCCTTACTGTGATGTATGTTTGTTGAACGTATAATTACTCAGTTATTTACCATTCTTCACTGCTATGTAGTCCGAGTCCAAACTGCACTCAACAAGACCCGACTGCATAGGATTACTTATAACCTCTATTGTATAGAACCACTTGCAAGTTACCATAGTTGGACCTATACGCTTTAGAACCCATAAGCCCGTGTCTCAAGGGCCCAACCCCGAAACGGAAGTGGGTCCGATGTTAAAACGTTAATTCGAAGGTCGTATAGGTTATTAAGCGCCGCTTTGAATACTATTAGGTGAAGATGTCGTACAGAATATACCCTAAATTTAGCTATTACTCCAAATAAGTAAAGAACTTCACAAAAAAGTACGTTAAATAGTCCAGCGAAGTTTCAAGGGTATTATTACGCACGGCGCTAAAAACTGACTATTAGTCGATCTCCGGTTTATGTAGGAACTCCGACTGTGTTTGGTTATTTTATCTCTAATAGTTTCAGGCCTACGTAGTAAAATGCTATGTCACCTTAGAATCAACTTAATGATTTCAGTCGTTAAAGAAATAGCTCCTTTCCTTTTGAATAAAATATTGGACACCGCTTTTAGTGACATAGTTTGAGAAGTCTTAATGGTAAACATTTTACTTGAGCTAAAGGAAGCTTTACTCATTAAGGACCCGCTCCCTTTTGAAGAGGTACTGCTTATTTTATCTCGTTGAGACATAATTAACAACCTACCTAAAGATCTCCTGGCGTTAGACCAAAGTAATTAAATATAAATCGTATAGCGGGGACGTTCTATGCGCGTTTTTTTGAATTTCAGAAGACAGAATCGGTCCTTCCGTAGGTAGAGTAAAAACGATGTCGTAGTAGACAACCAAACGGTTTATGTTTAAATCCCTTTTACACTATCGGAGATGCGTATGACTATGTGTAAAAGCTTCTTTGCGCACGATGAAGATGTCGTTATAGTGTTCGTCTTAATGGCGGTGGTTGCTGGTTTTGTGCAACTAGAAATTTTTGTCTCCGAAAGAATATAACTACACTCACTTCGTCGACAGGTCTTTTAAGTGGACCTATAAGACCGTAATTGCCTAGGGTTACTACCGGTAATCGCTGGTTATCTATTAGTTTTTTGAGAAGTACTCATGGAACTAGTAAAAGTTTTTACTGAAAGGTAACTGGGTCTAGGCATACAAGATGAAAGTTTTGTAAGCACAATTTTGCTTACATAAATCAATTTAGTTTTACCAAACGCATCGAAAATTTTATTAGATTTTGGTTTCATACACTACCTATTAGTCCTATTACGCGGCCGTATCCTTTTAGAAGCTTAAGGCTGGTTGCGAAACTTGATTACTATACTCAGCAAAGTATTTGTGACCTTACTAGTAAGGAGAGCAGTATATGGGTCAATGGCGGCTAAACTAACAAAAAAAGTTTATGTCACTATAGCCAATGTGGGAGAAGAACGTTTAAAAATTAACGTCGTTCTGGCGAGCCTGGACGAGGTTACTACGTCTGTGCTCCTGTTGAGAGAAATGGGAAAACGAACTAAACGTAATGAGTTGTGGAAAAAATGAAGAAGGTAATAGTAACGAACATGTTGCCCTAGAAATAGTTATCATTTTACTAAGTGAAGCTACGGAAAATTGCATCAGTGCAATTACAACAGTTATGCACAAACGAGACCTAAGTGACGAGATTCGAAATTTGGTGATTTGTATCCATGTATAGGTCCGAACTTTTTTAAGTAGCGTACAAAGTGTAATCCTCCGTGTTATCAAACTCTATGTCGTAGGTGTCACTAGTTGTTTAGGTGTCCTTATGGGTAAAATAGGTCTAATGCTCGTTGGAATTAAACAAGTAATCGGGGATTTCTTACAGGGTGATTTTATTATCCGGATACGTAAACTACAAAAACTATCATTCACCGATAACTCGCTCATTGTAATGGACGCAACATGGTGTATAGTGACCCACGACCCTGTAACGTGAGAAGTCATTGTCATAGCGAATCACAAGAGTAGGGCCACGATTTTTCGGGTTCAGGTGGGTCGTACCATACATGGAGTGGTACTATTCCAACCCTAAATGAGTGAAAGTGGCAGAAACATCAACAAAAGCGAAAAAAGACTCAAACACAAAATTCTTAGTGCCTAACTCGCGAGAAGCCATAACCAGAGAAGAGTCTCCGGGATGGAGGACTATTCAGCTGTGTTGGTTGGTATGAGTACCAATGTTCGTTTTTGTTTTTACTCGACTTTTTAGAATTAAAAGATAAAACCTTACTCAAGTAAAATAAAAATAAGAATTAAAAATTTCGTTCCTAGTATCGAATAAGAATCTTCCAAACGGTTCTATCCAACTTTACTTCAATTTAAGAAAGTAATGATATACCTTCATTAATTAAAACCATGAGACGTTCGGTACGTACAAATTTTAAAATAGAACAAAGAGTAATAATACCTCGTGCGTGTTTAACTAGCACCTTTTTTCTTTATGTTAAGAATGACAGTCGGTTGAATTAGCTGTTCAATTTTCGATAGAACTTTTACTTAATCCATGTCAAGTACAACTTCCTCTTGAGAGATTAAACTCATTTGGTCAGAGGCCTGTAAAAATGAAATGTAATTTTCTATTATTACGGGTTTAAGCAACACAAATGAAATTTTTGGCGGTACGGTGACCAGAACGTTTGTTTAACAAACTGCCAGTTGTATATCAGCGATCACCTTCCAATTCGGACATACTTCGTGCCCCGCTAATAGTTAATTAGCACCTCGTTTAATGGCTTCGGCCGAACCCTCGGGAGATAGTTGCAAAACTTCTTAATTTTTTGTTTGAAAGAAGGCTTCCAAATAAACTAAGTTAATTTTTTTCTGGGTAAGGTAGTTACGGAGCGCGGTAACCTCAATAGTGAAGTTGATGGCCTCGACGCTAAGCGCTATATAATAGGTGAGACCGGGCTGCTAAAGGCAATCGACTACAGAAGTAGATAGGTTCACTTCAAGTTCCGCGGCCACGACGTGAAGTCAACTAATTACGTAATTTTGTACGGTTATGTCTTTTTGCTACACTACACGAAGACGAACGTGCTCCACCACCTTCGTAACTTCTGAATACCCGCAAATTACTACTTGTTAACCGTGCTTGATAACGTTTGTCGAGTTAAGGATAACATAGGCCGCACCCGGTACTTTGTCTAAAATGTTAACGGCTGAAACATCGACTAATATCTCGCCTTTGTGGATGTCGGCGACGTTGTCGTCACTGCGGTCTGACATTACTCAACAAATTTAATAATTTAGTAAGCTAGAGAGCGAACAGACTTCGTTACGTGGCTAAAAACGTTTTTATAGTCCAATTTAATGTCGTGAATTAGCTGTTTTATAGCAGTGGTGTTTTTCGCTAACGGTCAATAACCGTTTGCTGGCTAATAAACCTCGCTGTTAACTAACGACCGTATATGAGCTAGTAGTTTGTCTTTTGTGTAGTCGAGGTAGACACGTGGTTAGTAAACTTACGGGTTTTAGGGTTTTGTGTTTAGTTTGTTTGTCTTTACGAAAATGTTTTTTAGCGTCGTGTTAATTAGGTCGATTACGTTTTATTCTAGTTGGTTGAGGTTATAGTTAATTCTTGTGTTAATAGATGGAACGTACGGCAATCGGGGAACCGATGTGACCTATCTCCTATACGATAACGTTGCTTTTTTTTATTTCATCACAAAAGGTCGGTTGTTCATTTATAACCGCTATGTTAGCTATATGCGAACCGTGTTCCATTAAATTGAACGCTTTATTGGGTTTATGTACTCATTTTTCACGAACTTCTTAATTTATTATCAGACTCAACCTAATATTCGGTTTGTTTTTTATTATAAGGTTAAGACCTTTAATAAAATAACTAAGGGACCGAAAAGAAGAAACAGTCAGTCCAGATATTTTTTTAGAATTAGGACCCGTAATAAGGTTCCGTAGAAGCACCGAATGGACCGTAATATAAACGAGGCGAAAACGTGAGTTTAAAGTTGGTATATAAAAAATTGAGCTAAGGGAACCATCAAAATTCATTAAAGTATAATTAATTACCCGAATTGATGAAAGAACAGCAATGGCAATACTAATGAGAAAATTCGCCTTAACGCTAAACCACAAAGCGATTTGGACCAAACGTACATCCACGATCGCCTGAATAGTGACCAATGACCCCAAAAAATCAATCATTATAGATAGTTTTGCCGTGTAATTGATGGTATTAAGACCCACAGTAATCAGAGATAATGAAACGGCCATAAAAGAAACCATAAAAAGGGTCTCTATTTCCCCATAGGACCCTTCGTGTAAATAAACCGGAAAATCGACCGAATCGATGTTCAATAGATAAACATGAAATAGGATTAAACAATGTTCGTTAAGTTCACGTTGGATTACCAAATATTTTATAGCCCCAACAAATGTAAAACGAGCGAACATGGAGTTACGGGCTAAAAGCTTAAAGCTTAACGTCTTTTAGTCCTGACGAACCCGTTCTATCATCTTTAAATTTGTCTGGGATACGATAAGATTTTTCTTTTTATTAAGCTCTTTAGTTCTACGCCAGTGAATTTTGAGAAAAGACATAACCATATAATTCAAAAGAATAAAGTGGTCGTATGCGGGTTAGAGTCATATAAAGGCCAACAACATCAGTTTACCCGCCGCACTCGATAACACTAAGTAGTCGTCCAGCAGAACAAACATTTTTACCAAAAATGAGATGAACAATAACGTGTGGTGTACGGCATTACCTAGATGTTAATAAAGCACCAACGACGAATACCTTTCCGCCGCAACAAAGATGGATGTCGCATTGACCTAAGCAACATACATTACTACCTAGTTAAAGTCTTCTCACGAGAAATGCAGGTCCTCTCTTTTAACGTCGAACCATCCAAAGGCTATATATGAAGCGTCGAATAAAAGTACGACGCATCATAGCGAGCGGTCCTTGCGTATACGAACTGGCTTATGTTAGGTGGGAGTGGGATGATTTTGCCGTTTTTGGGAATTATGAAACGGATTGATTAATGCAGTGATACCTAAAATACCGCTTATCGGAAAACCGAAACCCACGACGCGGTGAATACAGACTTAGAGTTCTACTTTAACTTCTCAACCAGAGATATTCAGTCCGTCATATAGAATTATATCCGTGAAACTTACTACCTAAATACCTGTCTCGAGCTAAACGTCGTTTGTATCGTTTGAGCTATCCTTTTGGTGATTAAGAACTAGGTCAACCGCGTCCTCGTTCATTTGAAGCTTGTAGACGTCGGTACCTCAATAAAAGAATACGAGTTCAGTAGTCTCCGTTACGGTCACTTTAGTAAAGTAATCGCCCACGAGTGCCTTCATGATTTCCTCAACTTTCGAGTCTAGGACATTGATTTCGTTAGTTGTCGCGCGTATCCGACCGTTTTAGTGTTTTTTGTCAACATTAATCACCAGGACTCCTAAAATAATGATTACCTCATCTGCTCTTATATGACGGTAAACCGAGATTCGAGTACGGTGACTAGTGACCTTACCCGACATGTTACTGACGACAAGAATCACGGAAACAACGCACGGTGAGGTTAGTAAAAGTTCGACGTCAACTTCGTTGACGGATAAAACCGAATACGCCCGTTAACCGAGTGCTCGCTCAGTTTCCCGGACGGTGTAAGTTTCTTTGTAAATAATTATTAGATAAACTAGGACTGACCTAAAGTTACAGTTTTCGCTAATGCTCTTAAATCAATACGCTATATTTCGGAATAGATATCGTCCTAAACTACCGAGTCCACCTCGTCCTTAAGTTCGACTGAATTTTTGTAAAAGACGAAATCCAACGATACCTTACTGACATGAATGCCGTGATGGACATGTCTTATGTACACCACATTCTGTGACAATGTGATAAGGTAACGTTCGATATCTTCTAGTTGATTTACGATATAAACTACTGTAATTTGGTCTGTCATATTTTTATCCATACGAGAAGTCATTACTTTAGTAACTTAATCAAAGGAGTAAAGAATTTTCTTTTCGGTATCTATAAGGACAACAGTAACTGGGACATTGTCAACGATTTTCACCTCTGGGTAATAATAACGGGCTCCGACAACTAAGTAACTATTGTGTTGAATACGGGGAACGATGACACTAATGGGGATTAGACGGTCTTCGTAGATGAAAATGTCCTTGTTGACGTAGTAGACTTTTTCTTTACGACATACAACCTGTTTTCGACGAACTTGAACCGGGATTTATGCAAAATGAGTTTCCGCCTGTAGAAAACGTGAGTCTTCTTAGTTTACTAAACAATTATCCTAGTTTGCCTCTATGAGTAACCAAACGTTCGGGTTCTTAATTAAGATTTTTATGGGTGCCTTGACCTACATGGGAAAGACGTCGTTATTGTCGGACGGATCGAGTTTTTTAACTGAACCAAAGCCGTACGTCATAACGTTTTTTTATAAATAAATTACGGTATGTCCGTCGTTTTCTTTTAACGCAACCAGTTCCTTTACCTGGTCAGGTAGTAAAAATGGTAGATACCGGTCATGTTAATAATCTATAAATTTTGTATAGGCAAGATAGACTCGACTACGAATAAGTGATGAGTACGAAAAACCCGATGACTGAGAACTACAACAAGTTAATCGAGGGGTTTTGTGTTCCGTGACTTTTCTTAATTATTCATTGGATAACAACTTATTGTTTTATATCATAGCCTCTTTCTATTGTGTGTTTTTCTTTGGTTATTGGGGTTTTCTTTACCAAAGTAAAGAAATTCGAACTTCCGTCATTGTTTATTGCACGGATATTTTTTTTCTTTTTCTTGTTAGGGATAATTTGGGTCAAGACGTTCGCAATTGGTTATAACTGGTACTCCAAGTAATTCAAAGAAGGGGGTCCGTCCATATCCAACGAGAACTCGTTTCGACATAACTTTTGGAGGACACGGATGAGGATAGTCCCCTACAAAAAGTTTATTTCTAACTCGTATAACTACTTTGACTTAAGATTTGGGGTTTCTTCATAGACGAACTAACGCAACGTTCTCGAATTATAGTAGGTAGTAATATGCTTGAGGTAAAACGTAGTGTCCTGAGTCCCATATCCGATTTGAGTAACGAGGATATTTATGATGTTAAGGCTAGTTTCGAAAAAATTCTCCGTCAAAATCGTGTTAGTTATTTCTGTAATTTTGTGGCATCTATTACATCGGACAAGAGGGTCCTAATTCTTTTTTACAGACTATACAAGGGTTTTGTTGGTATTAATTTATCTATTAAGCATTGGGAAATAAATATAAGCCCGCATTATCATTTTAACGACGTTTTATTTGTGGGTTCCGATGGTATTTGGGTCATTATTACACTAACATTTTATGTAGTCGTCCTAGATACCTTACTTTGTAATTATTGACAAGCAGGAAGTCGTGACTTTCTTGCGTTCAGTTATCGTACCAATCATATATCGATAAATTTTGGGTCTAAGAACAAAACCCAAATTATTTCGGATGTCGTTCGTGACCGTCTTTTTAATTGAACCTTATAAATAGCTATTGTAACATAACGTTACTCTTGCCACGAAGGCTGGTTTTCGTTGGCTATTACTGTTTTTCTTTATTCGGTTACCGTCGAGCTCGGGTATTACATAATTTTCTTATTATGTTCATAACAGACATTATTCCTCGTTCGTGGTCTCGGTGATTCGATTAGTGGTGATTTTAACTGAATTGTGATTGTGAATATCCCTATTTTTTGCGATCGTTTTGTTCGTCGTAACCATAATCATTTAATAAATAAGGAAGATTGTTCGAGTCAGAGTTTAATTAAGGAGACACGAAAACCCGTTAACTAGCTATAACGACAGAACTATGTTAACAAATTGTGGCGCTATTTTTCATGGAACACGTAATTTGTGACGTTTATTTTTTGGATAAGACGGTAGGTTTTTTGGTGCAACGTTCTATATTGTAGACTTTTTGTAGGTACTTCATGAACGGTAACAAAATTATTTTGACCTAGAAGAGAATAAGTTCTACATACAGAAACGTGACATTCTACTTATAAATAAGTAGAATATATTTTGTACTGAGTGTAGAAATTTACTCACTACGTATTATTGTAAAAACTAAAAGGGTTAAGCACACGGGAGACCTTCATGATAAAAAAGTACGTGTTACAGTAATGACTTTATCCGCAAACGTGCAAATTTTTCTGCTTGCACTGCAAATCCCGATCTTCTTATAAAATTCCCAACTAATATCTTTATGTAAACTTAACGCTAAGACTTTCGTAGCCGACGTAAGCTGCTGTACCGGTTTTACTAAAGAACGACGTTAAGGAGTGACTGGCTGAGTAGTCGTAGTTCTAAATTATGGGTTAGCGGACATCGAAAACTATTACGAGAAACAAAAACCCGTGGTATTGGGCCGGTCAGACATCTCTTTTGCACAAGTCACATAAGAAACCGTTAGCGATGACACAATAGCCATGAAGGGCTTAGGTCATGCTGATGAAGTAGCCGTTTAGCATGCCTAAGCTCTGTAGAAGATTATAAAGAGAGAAGTAAAAATCAATAATAATAATGTCAGTTACTGTAAATTTTTTGTGGGAGAGATACTAGTACTGACAGTTTTACGTCGAATGGCAGAAAATGAAAATTCCACTGTACAGGTGGTACGTAGTTAAATGGCTTATTTTCGAGTAGTCGGTCACCAAAAAAATGTAAAAGAACTTAGTTAGCTCGGTAGCCTGCTCGGGGGTAGTGAAACAGTATTGGTACGAGTTATTCGGTGAGTGCTCGGTAAAATAGCTGCAACTTTCATTGCGGGAATACTGAATTAACGAGTAGGTTGAGGTATTACTTGAATAGTTGTTGGTTTGGTTAACAGTGTCGTAGGTTACCTCGTTTTAATTATTAACGTAGCTCAGACAAAGATTTGAGTCCTGATTTAACGAAAAATTATTGGAGTTCGGGTAGTAACGACAATAGAACAACACTTTTCGGTTACCTTAAAGCATGGTAGAGGGGACGGGGACGTAATCTCCAGTAATGGTCTTATTATACAGATTTTAGTCGAACTGCCGGTAAGCATAGCCAATTCCATGGTACTAGGTATTAAACGTTGTCATTTAATTTATGTAGACCTACACGAAAAAGATAAAGTAGTTCATTGTTGTGACGTACTCCTAAAAATCAGTGACGAAGTCAGTTGTTTGGTGGAACTAGTATTGGTTGTATAGGACCTCCACGTGGTTAATTTGCACTTTGCCATACGAAAAGGTACATAAGTCTGTATAGTTTCGCATTATTAAGATACGGATTTTGTAACCGGTTAACAGACCAATGAAGACAAAAAGGTTGGGGGCAACCAGGTCGTTTATCCTTTGTAGGATGACCGAAAACCCCTAGAGATTCAGGACTTGCTGGATTAAATTACCGTCTTCGATTGCGTCACTAGCGAACTAGAACGGGTATCTGATTCTCAAAGTTTAGTGCAAGATTTAATGCATTGCATAGAAATAGTGCTCGTCTATGAAAGAACTATCCATACGCACGTTAAAAACGTTGTTGTGAGAGCTAAAGCCACTGTGATTACTAAAAGAACGCAAATGAGCGGCAATTATTTAAGACTATCCGCGGACGGAGCAGTTGGTGTAGCTAACGAAATAGTCCATTTTTAGCCAGTAACTACATAAAACGTCTATTAAGTCGTCGACGAAAATCACGTCCTTATCACTTAAAGTGTGGTACTACGAGAAGATTAGCAGGAAAATTGGGAAAGTTATAAAGTTTTCAAAGTAGATGACATCCAAGTCCATATAGTTAAAAAACCTTTGCAGAACGATTTCGAGATAGAAAAAGTTTTTATGGAGCCATAAGGACTATGCAACATCTTGGTTATGTAAAATCGAGTGGCAAACGGTTGTTCCCAAATTAATCTAATCTACGTAGGTATTGTGGTGGACTACGTCGAGGTCGTGGTTATTAACATACTTAAAGTAGTTACTTGTTATGCCGTGGTAGAACAACTGGATTAACAAAATTGTGGCGGAAATTGGCAAAAAGTTTTAGTGGTGCTATAAACCAAGGTCGTTCGTTTCGTGGATTCAGTTCCCTTATCTGTTGTGTTAGTGCCTAGCGCAGCCCATAAAGTGGTAGATGTTACGCAGCTCGATTCGGAAGTCGCTAACGTCAAAATGGATGGGGCCGAAGCGGCTGTTCGTTACCTAATAAAAAAGCTGCAGCCGTATTATGGACTTATCATGCGACATAAAGAAGTACTGCAGGTTAGTTGCCTAGTTAGAAAGGAACAAAGCGTGCAGCCAACTCCAAGCATGTTATTGAAAGGTCTCCACTAAGTAATGGGAGACTACTCGAGTATAGTAGAAGGTATCTCAAGTACAAAAGCACGTATAGTAACAAAACTATGAACCTTTGAGGTACTCTCTATATTAATTAATGTAGTTCGGCACATTACAAAAGTGCTGCATTTTTTATTTGACGAACTGAAAGAACAAGCGATTTTTAACGACGATTTTGCAATCGTGGTCAATGAAGTCAAAAAGGACGTCTAACTTGTACTTTATGTCGTGCAACGTTGTGTGCAACTTTTGGTTCACATCCAACTCAAAGAGATAGGTTAAGTAGAAGTCCTTAAGACCCTCAGCAAAGTAGTTACTTAAGTTAATTTAGCGCCGCATTACGAAGTTATAAACGTAGTGTTCGAACGTTATGTGAAGGACGGCGACCCAATAGTTCGTTACTGTTGTTGTTTACGAGTTGACAGTATTTAAGTACTGCGAAGAGAAAACGAAGGAACTTCCGATTTAAGTTCCACTTAAGTTCAAGAAATAAATTGTAACAGCAACGAGGAGAAGTCGGGTGTCGTTTAATGAGCCCAAGGTACGACCTATCGTTACCCACGACTAAGTAAGACCGCATAAGTAAATGGTCACGATGAAAACAAAGACGATATAGAGCACATTTATGGGGTGTGTGCGGAAAAGGAACCTATACTTGGACATTGTAGTGGACTTACCGTTAAAGAAGTAAATCCACTTTTTTTACGAAGTCATGGAGTTGATGTTTTAGGTATCCACATATTAGTAGTAACTCGTTGTGATGAAACATGAAAGATCCGTCAGACAAAAGGCACGAATTGAGGCCAAGTCGCTGAAATACGGAATGTTAAAGGAGATCTAAAACGGGCGAGTATTGTATGTTGGAGATATGATAAAAATATCTGAGGGATGCGTGAAAACCGGTCATTTTAGTAGATAAAAATTACTTTTTTAATCAGAAACTTTATTAGTTTTTGTATAACTAATCTATTGTAAGTAAATTCCAGATTTAACATTACCATACCTTCATCGGAGACTACTTTTATGTTTTAACCTTTATTAGGATTGAAGATAACGTAAAATGACTCCGATGTAAAGTAGGTATGCTAAATGTATACAAATTAATAAAGTAGAGGTTTCGGTCTCGACGAGTGGTTTCAACGAGGCGAGTATGGTGCAAGTTTTAGTATCCAGTGACAAAATCGACGCTATCGTCGAACGTACGGAAACTATTAATTTAGTCGACGAAGTAAGGTAGGGTATACTGCATTGTAGTAAAGTCGTCTATCTTATTATCTGGGTCCCAAATGAAATAAGAAAGGACGTATAAAACCACGACAAGGTACACAACGAAGTTTATGTCGTTGTAGTAGTGAATATAACCGTGGACCTCGCTATGGTTATGGCGGATGAACCCGTCGATTTCGTAGTCTTTATATTAGTGGCAAATTCAATTCACATCGTTAATGCGATATTAGAAGGCCAGAATTTTCTTAAACAACGTTCTTGCGTAGTCGTTAATGTAGTAACTACTACTAAACGAACGGTCAAAAACCTAAGAACTTAAGGTAGGTTCCTGGTGGAAGTATAAGAAACCGTGGTTTTTGTAGTGCACGTTGAACTATCGGGGTTAGAAATTTACGTGGAAGTCATTTGAAGTATTATAACGGAAATACTTGGTTTCAATGACATACCGCCAGTAATAGTTAACGTATAACCTAACGCCGAGAATGGTTTGCGTAGCAAGGAAGAAATCTTTGACCAAACTACGGATACGGTGTTAAGAGCCCTTTTGCCTAAAAAAATTGTGGGTATAGGAAATAATTCTTAAGTTAGTGAAAGAATCGAAGACCTCTTAGTCGGAAGGTAAGTTATGGTCGTATCTATAGGAGTCTCAAAAGGGATTTTTATTGGTATAGCCAAAAGAGTCCAAGAAATTCACCTGAACCCTGCGGCCATTTTATAGCTTAACCCGCGTTTGTTCATATTTCTAGGTAAAGAACTGCTTATCGCTGCAACTCACTCGCTTAAGGCGGAGGTTGACCTCAACAGTCCCCCGGAAATTAGCTTTGTTGTATAAAAAAGTAGCGTAGATTTCAAAGAAATCCATTGGTAACTAGTCGTGGTATTTGAAATCAACGAAAAAGCGGCCGTATATGAAGGTAGGTCCGTTAAAAAGAGAATAGCGGTATACGAAAACGTTGTCGTCGTAGTTGTTGAGCTTAGTAACCGCCCCAATGTAGTTGTGGTTAAGGTAGAGGAAGTTATTTTCCTTATTACCCTAATAATCCATGTGCTTCACTGTCTAGTCGTCGTTGACATTATCGGAGTGGTACACTTCCGTGAAACTAAAATAGCATACAGTAACTGTTGAGGCATTTTAATCTCTTTTCCGTTACTATCGTACACTATCTAACCTTAGGGTTCATGGTAAAAATAAATTAACAGATACGAACTTACAAATGATACGTACAACGTTGTAAAACTAGACGAGTTGTTCAACTAGTATAGGACGAAGTTGTAACTATATCAGTAAAAAACGTTCTATATAACTGTTACTAGGTAGTAGACAACGTCTTCCAAAAACGTTTTAAGGTAACATCGGAAACGAAAAATTTGCTTCTTTTAGTAATTAAAACCACTGATTTATTTTTAATGCCTTTATTAAAAGGCCTTAGTACACATAGCGGACACGTAGAAAAAGGTCTCACAAAGGACCATTTATTAGAAATTCACTTATTCAACTTAATAATACTTGTCGTTGATAAAAGGGGAAACCGTCATTGACAAAATAAAATAAACGGTTGAATAAATGAAGGACTACACGGACGCCTAATATAACTGGTTTGACGTTTTCGCAAAAAAACTAGGGTAATAGACATTTTTAAGCTAAACCTAGTTTGAGTATTGCAACCAATAAATTTACTTTCTGTTATAACGCTGGTGGCCTTACATGATTTCGTTATTCTGGAGGTGGTAGGAAGACCTAATGTCGGACTCGACGAAAATTTCGCCAAACAAGTAATACCACATTCACTTGTTTCCAGAATGGAGATGGGTGTTACACGAATTAAAGTTGAAAAAGTAGTGGTTGGTAATGTTATACTAAGTAGCGTATGCATTTAACTGTTTTTTTCTCTCTTTGGTTCTAACACATAAAGTATTTGTTAAAAGTGGTATTTCATATTAAAAACGCAATAACATATTCTTAATTGGATGTTTTTGTTACTTAACTTAAAATCTTAACGGGTATTACACCTTTTGAGGATGATATTCGTCTGATCTTTGAGCAAAATATAGTACGAATTACGGTCTTTAATATAATAACTTATTTGGAATACCACAGCAGTCGGTTAAGAGACCACTACGAGGCCTTGTGTGTAATTGACGAAAATAATTATTTGGCCCCAAAATGCGTCGTCCTGCCAATCTATTTTTGTCACTTCCGGACAATAATAATTGCTTAGTACCTCGGGATGTTGTAGTCGATTGGGTAGGGTTTAAGTTATTTGCCTTCATAATAACCCAAGTTCAACTTCCGTATGGATTACTTGATCTAAATCAAGGAGAATTTTTTCCAAATCAAGAATTCCTATAATCGAAAAATGGACGGCTTCAGTCTGACTAACTACTTGGAGTTAATACCGGTGCATAAGGAGGATAAGCGAAGGCCTTTTTATAAGGATGGTCAACCGACCTTTAATAAAATTTTCTTCCTTTTTTAGTAGTTCAAGCATTTTACTGACGCCGTTAACCCAAAGGATGCAATTCTAATCAAGCGGTAGTTTAACCACTGACCTTTAATCTCTTAAATGTTGGACCACTCATGGCTTATTATGTAGTAGTTAAGTTTATTGGGCTGGCCGTACCCTTAAGTTGGTCCCAAGAGGTACGATATCATGTCACTGTTCTACGTCCGAGGAAGCAACGGAACCCTACTGCTGAATTGCTATTTGGTCTGCAAAATCGTTCCATAGAAGTGGTTCGTCCGCTTAGGTACCGGTCTGTTTGTAAGGATGGTTACGCGATCGATTTCCGTACTTATTTGATATCAACTTTGGCTCTTCTCGACATTAATTTCTCTATTAGCTAACCATATTTTCTGTTTTCTTAGGTTAGTTCTTCTAAACGACGTAGTACCTTTTTTTAACTTTAGCAGAACTAAACGACCTTCGTTAGGTCCAGTGGTTATTGTTCCGTTTACTTACGAGAGGTTAATGGCAACGGTTATTCTGTAGGTTATTATTAGGGTGTTTGTCATTACATCAGTCAGATTTCAATGGGCCATTTTTTATGAGATATATTTCGTGCTCATTATTTTGGGTCCCTCCAGATTTTCGTCTCTAATTAAGTCCGTATCCGTTATATCTGTTTTCTTCTCGTTGTTATTTAGGGTTCTTATTTGCATACGCTTCTAAAGAGTAGTGTATCAGAGGAATCGTAAATTTGCAAGTAATTAAACACATAAATTGACGAGAACGAGGCGTAGAACGGTATAGTCGTTATGGTTGGCTAATGCTAATTCATCACGTTGTCCAAAATGAAATTGGAATTGTTTTAGAAGTGGTCCCTACGATAAGTGAAGAAGGTGTGAGGGGTGTCCCATTGGAAGTCCCATCACGGATAGGTTTGGACTTCATTGATCATGTAGCGGTCCTACTTAGCTGCTTCAAAACCCATTTAATTAATTTCTATTAAAGAGATATAGTAAACAAGGTTGTTCTTAACGCGCGAGGGGGCACGCTAATAACGCGTGTCCTTGTCGCGAGAATCTCAGTCTTTATTCATTCTGACATGAACAATATCCTGGTTGTAGTTGTTAAACGGGGTATTGCGGAAATCGCAGATTTTGCCCAACAGGATGTATCCGCGGTAGCGCAAAAGGAAATAAATTTTATTGATAGACTGCACTTAACGAGCATAGTTGTCGTTCTTAAACACGGCGGTAACGTGAGTACAGACGAAAACTTCTCCATTCCTCGTTAAGAAAATTAACACTCAAAAGAAAAACATAATACTAATTAAAAACATTGAGACGAAGGTTGTACCAAACGACTATCGCATTAACGTATAAAAGTCGTTAATTTCGAAAAAAGCGCGATTGGTCGCTGACATGGGTCGGTTATTGCGCATGTCCTATTAGATGACGCATAACGTTTCCTCGTTGTTGTTCCCTTTTTGGTGATGCGTGCAATAGATTTATTGCTATTACCATTAGTCTCTTGTAGTTTTTTTGTCTTTTCTGTTCTCGCTCGTGTTTAGGATATCTTGACATGGGCGCAGATGATTTATTAGACAATATGCATGATAAGACAACTCTCCTTTAGTGGCGGCGCATTTAGGTACCAAAGATTTCGAAATGGTGGTGGTGCACGATGTGTCCAGTCGCCTAGAAGTCGTTAATTATGTCCATTTGGTCAAAGAAGGTACTCGTTTCATAGATACAAAAAGTTGTCTCGTGGTGGAGGTCAATTTTGGTATGGGGCGAGTCGTTACAGTCGACGGTTGAGTCCACCTCGATTAAGATCTCGCCGAGAGTGACGTGGTTGTTATGGCCTATTGCCAAGAACGTCACGAAGATTTTAAAGACGCGATCAGTTTTATTTTGATGCCCCTTGTGGAAGTCGTTCCAAAGACGGCGCTTGAAGTTAAAGTTTATTTAGCGCCGAACCCTTCCGACTCGGTTAAAGTACGAATTACGCAAGACGTCATCAAAGGGGTTATTCACACGGTATCAATGCTGCATGTATTCTATGTTAGCGTAGTAGTTTGAATAGCGGTGGCTATGCTTGCCTAACTACTATTTGATAAGGTGAATTCCTTTATTAGCGTTGAAGGCAACATGGTGGTGGATATAGGTGTTGGTATCTCGGTGACCGAAGAAGTTGACCGTAAGGTCTGGGATTTCGTCGACGGTATCCGAGAAGTTATTCTTTATGAAGCGCTCGTGGTCGTGGGTAACGACTAAGCGCTTAGCGTGCTGCAAGATGAACACACCTTGGTGTTCCTTGTGTTTGATTTTGAGCACCTGAACCTGCATTCTTAAATAAAAGTACTTGAAATACTTACTTTACGACGTCGTAAAAAAGTCATTGTTTTTTCAGTCGTTAGTGAGGTAGAAAGTAACCAGATTACCGTAACTACAAAGGACCCCAAGAAGGGTTGTACGCGAAGCGAAGTTCCGGATGTCGCCGTTGTGCAAAAACAGGACTAAGTAATGCATTTCGTTGATGTCTCCCAAGTAAATCTTGTTAGGGAAATAGAGAGTGTATTTAGTTACATAATCGACAGGGGTTTAGTTAGCTATTTAGTAACCTCTTGTGCGGGGAATTAAAAGACTTGTATTCGGCGTGATAGGGTAAGAAAAAAAACGCGATGAAATATGATTTAAACCTATTTTTAGCTGTCAAGAATGTGTTGTTAAATTTTAATTTGTCACTTAAAAATATGTACTTCTCTTAAAAGTTAAAAACTATTTATTACTTTTGTTTTATTTGTTGAAATTTATGATAAATACATGTAGGTCGTTAGTTTTATTAGTTGATTAATATTTAATAAATAAGTTTCAATGTTAAAATTTTGACTACGTTTAATAATAATACTAAGTTAAAAGGTAAATTTTATATAAAACATTAGTAAAACTAATATAATATATGATAGACAGGACTGTATTTACTTGATTCGATTCCAAAAATAAATAATACGGGTGGTCAAATTTTAGTTTACTTAATAGCGTCACCTGGGTACCACTTGGACTAAATTACCCATTTGAAGAAAAGTTGGAAAAAAGTAAAAATTTTCTTCGCTGATTATTTCCGTTTCTGTTGCAGCTTATATGTTTCCATTACCTTTTATAACGATTAAAATATTCGGACGTTCCTCTGGTCGCTGAAGTATAGGGAGTTGTACCGTTTCGTCGTTAACTACGTAGGCGTAACAATCCGCGAATAAATGCAAATCCTTATTGCGAATTATTGTTCGGTTAACAACTTAATTCGCTACTTGTTTAACTCCATCACGTATGAAAACAATTTGGTAATTAAGGGGTTCTTAAATGTGGTTTTGTTAAAAAACTGTCAGAGCTACCCAGGGGGAGGGTTTTCGTATTTTGATATAATTTTGAAGATTATAAATTTCTGTATGGAGGAGTTTTTGTTTTCCTTTACAAGTTTCGGTTCATACGTCTTTTTCATTTATTGGAGGAACTAAGTTAGGAATCGGATCAACTAAAGTACGCTTGAGGAAAATCGTAGAATGGACTTCTCCTCTTCCGTCTGTATCGACTTCGTTTTTTTAACCCATTCGTTGGTGCCTGAAGGCCCTAGCTAAACGCTACCTGGAGTTACGTATTTCGGTAACTCGTTTCGAACGTTCTATAATAAGAAAATTTTTTCCCGTTCCGTCTTCTTCGTGTGTTCAAAGAATTTCTATATTTTGGTCGCGATTTAGATACAGTTGTTACGAAACCTTATCGATTACGGGCAGTACTTCGTGTTTTTCTTAAACGACGTCTTCGGTCTTTTGTAGTTCTTCAAGAATCACTTTGAAAACTTCGAGAACCAAAAGGTCTTCCGTTAGTTCTCCTTTAGTTGGCCATATAAAGACGTAAATCTTTTTGAGAGTACCTATTTCTAGGACTCTTACGGCGTCGTAATGTTCGGTACGGGGAATGAGTTGAATAGTTTCAAATACCGTGAGTTACCGTTCGGCGAAATCTATTTTACTTTTTCCTTGATAGACGAAGATCCCTTCTCAATGTTTTCTGTGTCCTTGTTAATAGAGTTTCTTACTAATGAAATCTCCTCAGATTAGCAGTTGATGTTTAGGATGTTGTTCTTATACTCGTTCAATTCGAACTACGACTACTTCGTTCTGCGTTCGAATGTCTTGTCCCAAATCTCGAACTCGCTGATCTTTTTCAGCTCAGGTGTAGATTTCTTTGGTAACTTTTCGTTTTTTCTCTTTATCTCGTTTTTTCATAGCGAAAAGTTCTCGTCTCATGGCGAAAACTTGTCGACTTCTCGTTTAATGTCTTACAAGTTTCTCTTTTACTTCTCAATTTTCCTTCGGACTAAAGACGTGTCTTGGTGCTCGTTTGATAAGAACTTGATTTTTTAGTTTATCTTCAGAACGTTGCTCTTTTACCTAATAACGTAGTTGTTGAACTCTATGTCGTTGTTTGATTTTTTAGTAGTTCACTTCAATCGGGGCTTTGATCAGCTGAATTTAGTCTTAACCTCAGAAATGTTGTTTTTATATTAAGTAATTAAGTCGCTTATCTTCTTCCCTTCGTTTAGTTCCTCGGACGTAGGCTAAACTACCTAGAATTTCGAGTCAATCTCAAGAACGTCGTTCTTTTACAAGTTGAGTTTCTTAATAACGAATTTCGGGTTGTTGGTAATGTGCATCGTTTATCAAGTTATGTCGTTCAGCTTAATGGGCGACTATTTTATTTTGAACTAGATACGTAGCGGGAACCTTTTAACGCAAATTTACGTCTTCTCTGTTCGTTATATCTCGTTGCTTATTAATTTACATTGCTATTTTTTCCAAATAGTCTTTATAAGTGACTTTAATTCGCTAACCTTTTCTAATTACCGTAATAACTTTGTCATTTATTCCCTTAAAATCTTGCTCGACCAAAAAAGAGGAGACTAGGCGTATTCTTTTAACTCCGTTAACTTTGTCGTAAGGTAGTCGACAGCTAACTTCTGTTTTTATTTAATCGGTGTAACAGACTTGTTGTTTATTTACTACTTAACTTATTTCTTTTTCCATTTCTTTCACTATAGCCATTTGAAGAATTTCGTTAAGTAGTATTTTCCCCCAAATAAGGCTAAGCTCGTCGTTGTTCAAAATGTAAGAAATTCTCGCTTTAATCAGTAAATTTTTAACTAAACCTTCGCTAATTTCATGGACTTGTTCATGAGATTTTTTAAATTAAGTGCACAGTGACAACATGATTATTACGTATGTTGTCACTGTATTTTCATTAGGAGATTAAATGATACTGAAAATAAGATAAAATAATTATTGTTTGTGGACTAAATTAAATAGAGCTAAGCGTCAGTATTTTGCAACCGGATTCGGGAAGTGGAGTCGTTCGAGAAGGTTTCTAAATTTTGGTACTACTGAAAATGCTATACGTTACTACCGAAGTCGAGCGAAAGAAGGATACGGAAATTGACTCGGTCATTCGCAACTATTTAGTCGGCTCAACTCTAGTTAAAATACTTAATGGTGTCCCCCGAACAAAAACTGTCTTCAAAGAAACCCTTGCTGACGTACCCGTCTTTTTCATTGATGACGCTTACTGTTTTGTCATCGTTATTTAAAACGAAAGTATTAAAAGAGGATTAACAACCTGATTCACCGAGCAAGGTCTCGGCCTTTTTCATAGGGTTCTTAACTCGACGGACAGCTCTCCCAAAAAATTAAAAAAACGAAATTCAAGTTCCTCATTGTTTTTAAAACGAACTTACACTGACTTTTTAAAGCCTAGTAGGCGGGGTGCCCGTGGAAGAGGGGATCCCTTCTTCCCTTTTACCCTGTAATACAAAAACGACACGAAAATTGCACGATGTGCGGTTCTTACGGGAGAGGGTAGTACCCTCTCCCAATCCCACTCCCTCAAAGTGAGAGGAGGTATACCTCTTTTCGTCGACGAATTTTTATATAATTGAATGTACTATTTCATGTATTCGTTGTGTACGTCAATTAAAAGAGTGGTATAGATTCACGTTCTTGAGTAATCCTGGTACCCGTAACCTGACTCCAGGGTTTTGAGGTCATTAGTACTTAACACGTAGTCCTTTAAAGAATGGATTGTAAGGGTATTTTCCTTATCAGGGGGGAAGAGGGTTTATACGTCGACCAAAAGGTTTCATTCAGTAACTCCGCTGTAGTCGTCGAAAAAGGTTGGTCCTTCGTTCAAGTCCGCGTAAGGTAGGGCCGCTCGGTAGTGGATGTCATTTTGAGTGAAATCGTGCTATTCCTCCAAGAAATCAATTATGGAGAACGTAGTGAAAACGACGTTAAAATCCTAGATGATTTCCACCATTTGCGTATCTATTAAAATCACGCCACACACCTGCATTTTGTAAAGGTCGCAAACGATATCGTCCTTTTGGTAGTCGAGGCCATTGTCAGTTACGGCCAGAGGTACAGGCTAAATCTTAGTTAACTAAAGATAGGCAACAATGGCCTAGTTGAGGAAGTACGTCCCCTTTGGGACACATTTGTCTTAGAGGATTTTGGACCCGTGTGACGAGACGAACAAAATAAGCAAGAAGTCCTTATAGTGTCATGTTGAGCCTACCAAAGTGAAGAGGACTTCGAAGTAGAAGTTATGCTGATTAATCAACGGCGCGTTGAGCTTTTGACAGACGTTATTATGGTGAACGTCGGGGGCTTACTTGAGGAAGAACTTACTCAAGTTGACTGTTAAGTGGCTGGTTTAAAGGAGCATTGCTTCATCAGTAGGTATTAACAAGCATTAAAGGTCGCGGCCTTAGTTCCGTTTATTGATCGAATCCAAATGGTTAGGCGAGTAAATTAACAAGTTATATTATTCCATCCAGTATTGATGGTGAGAGAAGTGTGCGAAGCTATTAGTTTTGTGTTGCTCCTTACCCATTGGGAACTAAGACATTTCGCGTTTAACGTCAGTTACTCCGTATACGTCGTATTGGTAGTAGACGACGTGGTGCTGGTATATTTGCCGGTAGAAAATTGTGCCCAGCGGTCCCCAAGTTTAGAAGTAAGGTAGGACTGTAAAGGCCAACAAATAGTTCCACTGGCATGTTGTTTTGTCAAAGCAGTTAATGCGGTCCCTGAAGCTATTTTTAATTCCCTCATGCAGGAAGCTCGGAGTATTAAAGGTCGTGGTAAGGAAATCCTCGCACTCGGAATGTGGTTAGTCGTTATACCCTATGTCGAACTAGGTACTTAGGTACAAGGACGGTGAGTCCTAGTTTCACTCCACTAAATAATCCTTAAAAATACATTAGTGTATTTGATCCTTAATAAAGGAGAAGGGTGACCACTGTTTGCTTAAGTATGTCACGAACGCCTAACTTGTACTTGAACGAGGAGTTATTATCGATGCTAAACGAGGCATCGCCTGAATTATAAATCACGCAACTAAAATAATAATTATAGGAAAAATAATCAGAGGTCAAGTACATTGCAAACGTCATTTCATAGGTATAAATTTCTGGTTAGAAGTTAGTGATCCGATTAAGGATCGGAAACTTTTATCGCACGTAAAACCTAAACTAGGGGAGCTGATTGGAGTCGACCATTTCCTTAATTCTATACTCCGAAAGGATTTCGATTTTAAAGTATATCTCTTAATCGTGGGCGAGCACTGTGTTGTTAACTACGACGCCGTTTATTTAGTCGATTAAGAAGTCATCGTATAAGTTTGACAAACATGAGAAAAGCTAATCAATTACTCCGGAGATTAAAAGGAAAAGGCGTATATACTTATTGAACTATAAGGAACCAATTAACCCCATTACGGAGTGCTTATGAGGCTAACTATCTTGAACGAGGGTTCGATGGAGGATATCGATTTTCTGTTCCAAAGAGACATAATTTGGGCGTATTGAGTTCGGGTGCCAGCATTGATGGCCGTTTGTTGACGAATGCCTAACCTCATGGTCAATGAAGATAAAATAGAACGAAAAATTTCACGAAAAAAGGACGAAGTTTTCAGTTCGTTTAAAATAATTGCTTTCCTTTTGAGTCTGCTAATCGCTCAGGTCCTGAGTATAGCCTAAGTACTCGTTGTTGTCCCTAGGCCAAATTGGTGCGTGGATGGTGTTGGCCTTTACGTTGTTTTGGTGGGAACCTTTTGTGATGTAGGCCAAAATTAAATAATTCGTTCTTTTTTCTGACGTGTTATGGTTCATGTTAGAATTTACCTAGGTTATTCAAAAAATTTGATTTTATGGCTGCGTTAAATGGTGACGAATATGGTATTTTACCTTAAAATTCACCAAGCTAGTAGACGAAGAGTTATGGTAACCGTCTTGGTTACATACGTTAAAGGGTTGGAAATACTGATTTGAGTACATAATTACGGTTCAATCCGCGGTGTACAGGACGACATGGAGGAGGGCATTTTTAATAGTAACCGTAGTATTTTAAAAGGATTATTCATTCGAATTCAGATACCGTACTTAACTAAACCATTAACGTGGTTGTCTTTACTTTAGTTGTGGATTAACTGGATAACATCGTTATAAAAGGTCTCATTGCGGAGGCCTATGAAGATTTCATGTTGCAAAACCTACTAAATAAGATTAGCGAAGAAGTTCGTAAAAACCTGATTTTAATAGGTTGTATTAAGCTAGTCCTACTCGTGTTTAACGAAGTGTATTGAGTAGGTCTCAAAGCTGAAGGTGGAGTTGATTTTGTAAAAAAAACAAAAAAGAACGGTTTCGTTGCCGGACTCGTTGTCTCGGTGTCCGAAATTACACTAAAAGAAATTAATTTTATCGTAGTATTTCGGGGTATGCCACTAATTTTGGAGGAGGTGTTCAGTGGCGTATGAAAACACGACGAGAATTAGGTCCTTAACAAAAAGCGCATAGGTCATTAGCGCAGACCCATGGTACTTCAAAAACACGCATAACTATTCAAACACAACGGCATCGCCTTTCTCAAACATTTTTTAAATTACGGCACGCGAGTGGTCAATTTTACGAAGAACGGCTCGGTCTATTTCATGTGTTTCATCTACCTCGGCGATTGGTAAGAGGAAGAGATTGAACGGTAAGATCAAACTAAACTAATAGTTCAACTAATTTATGAAGTAATTGGGTTTCGACCGGCGTATGGTGGTAACCGAGAGCTCTTTATTAGAGACGAAGTCGGACTTCAAGCCGTCTATTATTTCAACGCCATTGTAGAGGTAGTGGATGTAGAAGTACATTGCGTGCACAATGGAGCCGGAGATAGACATTATTTCACAATAAGTACACGATAAAAGGATAGAAAGACCCGTATAGCTTAAAAATTATTCTCTCCCCGTTATTTACAGCAGTGGTAATGGTAATTTTGCTAACGTCTTTTATTTAGTAGTCTTTATTGTGGATTTCAAGCCGGTTACCTTCGCTTTTGATTGGGGTGAAGCGGCGCTCCATTGTATGGCTATGGTTAATCATTGGCTAGTAAACCCCACGCACGGGGTATAGGTGATTAATTAAACGGTTAGTGGCGTCGTTATTAATTTGGACACCGGTTTTGTTAATGTAAGTTTACTATTTTCGAAAGGTTAAACTGAACTTACGGTTAATGTTATTTTTTGTAGCCACGGTCCTAACTAAGATTACCCCTATTATTCACTATTTATGACGCTAAAAGAACAACTGAGTTTCCATGTGGTAGTTTTATCAGTAGTACTTCTTACTAAGGGCGTCATTTACGTGGCTATTAACAACGTTCAACTTCGTGGCTTCGATTGGTCCTTTCGCAGTACTATTTGTCTTTCCTTTACTTATTAAAACGAAGGGTTCCAAGTTCTTTTGCTTTTTTTACTTAACGGAACGCATTTTATTAACCTGGATTTTTATTTCATGGATGTTTTTTATCGTATCGTGAATGTTATTACGCGTTGTGTTGGTACTCTAGATGTCGGGGTGATTAATGGTTCCTCGACTGATGTCGGTTATATTAGTCCGGGTTATGTAGTAGATTGTAACGGCGTGGGTTATACCAAGAACGAAGAGACCACGCATTAAAAAAGTAAAGCCTTTCTTGTGCGCGTCAATAAGGATACGAGCAACGTGAGTTCCAACGACGTTATTTATTTAGCCTAACTATCCTTGGTAATCCGTAGTTATTTATTTGACATGGTTTAGGGTTATTGTACCCCCGTTAGTGTGGTTAGTTTCGCTGTTATTGCCTTAGTGCCGGACATACAAAGTAAAGGAGCTAGCTCGAGAGGTTTGGTTGGTACTTATCCTCCTTTTATTGGGGTATAGAACTCTTTTATAGTTGTTATATTCGTTAAAATTCTTTTAGCCTAGGTACTCCCGGCGAATTCCGTGGATGTTGAACAACACGTATTAAAAGTAACCCTTACTGGCTTGATTGGCGGACTAAATTACCGTGGGGGACATCATGAAGAAATTGTCGAAGTTTTTAACTTCTCGGAAGAGCATTATTTTGACGATTACCCTTAGGCATTATTATCTTATGTAACGGTTATTCTTAAGGATACTCGTTGAGTGGTTCTTGTGACCCGACTAAATATGCGGAACGTCATATTGCTGGCTATTAACGTTTCTTTTTTTATCAACACTGCGGTTCATTATGTTTACGATGGCCTAGTTGTACTAGTCGGGGTCATCTCCGTTTTCGGTATTGTCCTGTACAAGGATGTTAATCTTCGGTGGTAAAATTTGGGGCGTAATGACAAAATATGGAGCGATTTTCTAAGAAAACCTTTAACAGACCTTAAGCTTATGGAGAAGTCGTTAAATTGTATTGAGTATTTACAGGTGCGGTTGATGTACGAGGATAGGACGTCGAATAGGTGTTTTAAGACCTAAGATGTTCGACGCCTTGTCCTAAAAAAACGAGTCCGAATAACTTATCAATGTAAATGAGATAGATACGATAACGAAACGGTTTTTATTTGTACAAAGATTTTGTCTCAGTCCCAATTCACTTTGCGAAAGATAAGGGAGAAAGTAATTGGTAACTCGCTTTAGAACTACTAGGCTACCTGGAACTGGTGTTTATGGATACATAAAAAAGCGGAAAAATGTTCGTCTTTAACGGTATACGTTATTCTGAAAGTGACGAAGTAATGCAAGTAGTTTAACTCGTCGTTGATCAGGGCTTAGGGACAGATTAGGATTACAGTCGACTCAATTCAGTAATCTTGGATATCTCTTGGGTAGTTTTATGAGATTTTTAAGAAACCGGTCGTTACGTAATCTTCCATTAAGTGTGTAGTATTAGTGGGCATCGGGTACGAATGGAGCGAGTTCGGGTACAACGAAATTTTGAACTTAATGTAATGAACGGAGTCGTTGACAAGCATGCTTGCCTTAGTATTGAAGATGCAATCAATTTGGGTAAAGAAGTGCTTGAGCAGCTTGACGAAATGTAAGATTTCGTTTCGTGAGACGTTTACTAAGTCTTTGTATAGCACTACGTGGAGATTTTGGGTTGTAACCTAAAAGAAGTACGCCGAGTATATTCAAGGGCGGTTGTTCTAAACGTATAAGTAATCTAAATTTTAGACTATTAGCATGTTAATGTCCAAACCCTATTTTGCGACGTCGTTAACAGCGTTAAGGAAGAAAATCCGCGAGTTATATTATAAGCTGACCTCTTAATATCCGACGACAAAAAAGTCTTTATTTAACAAAATTAAGGAATAGAAAGTTTACTAGTTTTAGTTCATTACGTGCGCCTACCTATGGTTATCATAACCTTTAATCTTTGAGGTCTGCTCGGTTTGGATGGGGACTCAATCCTTACCTAACTTTGCATTTGCGAGAAAGTCCTAAAGGTTGTAAGTTGTACTGAAAGTAACCATTAAGTCCGTACCAAAGATGTAGTTCTGCATGGACGAGCATCCCGTTATTTGGTCGTATCTGTATCGGCAACAGGGGAAGTCGTGTTGACTGCCAGTGAAGTAGTGGTAGTGCATACCAAAAGCACCGTAGAGGTGTAGGTTGATGTCGTCCTTATGGATTAAGTGCACGTTATTATCGGCGTACCGTACAAGACGGGGGTGCTAATCAGTGTTATCGCCGTCGTGCAAAGTAATGTCCAAGGGTTAGTCCTAGGCAGTATAGCCTTTAGTTGTGTAGTGGTCCAACGTGTGCTAGGTAAAGTGAATGTAGAAATTATTAAGAACGGAATGGGACTGGATATGCAACGGGCTATGATGCGGGAAGTCGATTGTGACATGGGAAAACAACATTCCATATCGCAAGGTTATAAACAAATAATAGGGCCGAAAAATGCCAAAGTCCGGCTCGAACGTTTTATATATTAACTGGTAAATGTGGTAGAAAACGGGTAAGATACAGGTAACCAGCCGGTATTACAAAGAGTTATTAGTACCGAACCGCCCGATTCGAAAGATGGAGTGAACTTCAATTTCTTTTATCATTAGCGAGGAAACGTAGTTGGAGATGCCAAAACTGAGCGACAACGAACGACCCTAGTAGTGTCATTTGGTAAAAGTTCCGAAATGATGGCTCTAAAGATGCTTATTGTCGGCCAGATGGGCGAACTTAGGGCCCAAATACATGTATTTTAAGCAGACCTAACTGTCGAGGAACTTGTTGGTAGAGGGGGTTTGGTATTCTACTTCATTATTTATGATGAACTAGTTTTGGACTGAGTCATAGGTACCATTTGTAGTGGGGTGAATGGCGGTATAGCGATGCGTGGTAGACAACCTATGGACGTCTATTCCGGTGAAGTACTACTCGTTTGACTACTACACAAGCTATCCACTAACGAGATAGTAACTTATCACTACGTTTGTGTACAAACTAACTCTCGTTTTGAAGTAGTTAAGGAAACTGCAAATTTTTCCAAAGAACGACTGGACGTTTACTACGTAGTCCATTCAGGAGACGACAGCGACTACTTGCTTGTCGATGTGACTTTAAAAGTACCGGATATCAAACGCTATCAAAAAGCATACGTCGAGCGTGCCGTGCAAGTTTGAGTCCTCATTTACCGCATAATTGCTAGTAAAGGGACTAAAGAAAAGGTTGTTGTCGATTAACGACATGTAATAGACCTAGGTTCCATCGGTCAAAACGTATCTAAAAAAATAGATTTAATAGAACTCTGTCTTTGAGGAACTTACTTAGACGTCACCAACGTTTAGGTGGCCCTTGTCTATGAGGACGACTCCTATTTACTGACTAGTAGAGAGGTTCTCTTCGTAAAAAAGGCGGTTGGACAAGGTCCAGCACGTACGGTTCCACACGATTTAGCTATTATACACAAAACTGGCAGTATTGATGGGGTTCAGGTATTTTACTATTAGTAAAATGAATTTTACACGCCAATACCCTTAATCTTTGAAATAAACAGTCTTTTGTAATCATGGGTATCGAGTCTTATTTACCCAACATAATAGATTAGGACTCGTACTCATGACCTACAAGCTCACTCTAATACGTAATGTACGTTAATTTCGAACTCTTTTAAGAAACACTTTTAAACGCAGCGGGTTTTCAAATTATTATGGTGGAAATGCGTCAAAAAGAAGATGTGCTCCTAATCGTGGTGAATTTTAATGAGAGTGTAATGCAAGGACGTTTAGAAGTTATTAAAGAAGGTCCCAAACATTTGGTCATTGTAGGTATTTACCATGGGTCGCGTAAGATTACTAATTACAAAACCCTAGTCATACTCAATGACGATTTCGTACAACCTTACTAAGACGACGTGGTTTCTTTTTTCCAGGAAGATGTCGTATCTGGTTGTGAGGTAGCCCATTCCAAAGATATAAAACGGCTCGGTTAAGTACTCGATTGAGAAGGCTCCAGTAAACGACATGAAGTTGTGATCATCGGTATGGGGCATATTTTAAATTATATCGTTACTAATGTGGATATAAATGTCGCTGATGGTTTAGTTGTTTATGACATTCTTTTTTCCAATGGTTGTTTTAGTGGTGTAGGCGAAAACCTCGTGTGACATAATTAAATTATTTTACAAAATGAAGTGAGTATAAGGTCCGATGTTGTTTGTTTTGACGTCGGTTATGTCATTCGCCATATAAGTGACGGTTTCCGCGGTCTTTTTCTTATTAATTTTGATTTCACTCACGTACTTAATATGGACGGTTTCCCGATAACGGGGGTAATGCTTATAAACAGCGACATGCTCGTTATCGCGGTCAACGTCGTTTGGGCGGTTTGTTACCACGTTTCTACAAACGATAAGGGACGGGGTGGTTGAGGGCTAAACTTAATACAAAACAGGGACGGTATGGTAGTCGTTGTTGTCGGCTATTTTCGCTGAGATATCGTGGTTCGTAGCGCTATCATTTTCGTCCCGGCTAATTGAGTTAGTAAGATAACTAACAGTCTGACCCATTAAATTTAAGACCATCCGGAACTCCATAAGGTGGTTTATCTCTCGGATATCAGCGTTGAGGTCTTTTTACTATTTGGCTAACATTAGGACAGTGCTAGTTATCTCGGTGTTCACCCGGACCTTGTGCAAAATTGGGCCCTTAGGACAAACTTTTTTATTGATTTTTGTCACTCTTTTTCGGATTTTAACAACATCAATATAACTCTACTCCCTCTCTGACATTATTTATGGTGTTAAAAAGTACTTTTACTGGTGAAGGAGGACTGCCTTCTGGTTTTTTCATCAAGGTAACGGGATGGGTTTAGTGATGTGGTTAAGGACGTCATTTTGGTTATTAGTGTCCTCGTCCATATTTGAATTATTACGGAGGATTTGCTCGTTCCGGTTTTTTATCGTTGTACTTAGGCCGCTCATACCAACTTTAAACATTTGGTCTTTGAGGTATAAAACGACACTATGGACTTTCGTGTTGTTATTTTCGTGGTCATCCTGGTCGCTAAACATTTGCTGACGGGGGGTATTAACTGTGTTAATTTGGTCGTTATTAGCGACATATTTATGGGACAAGACCAGCCTGTGGACTTCGTTATCGTTTACGGTATCGGTTTCCATTTCGCTGTTGGGGATGCTATTAAGGCCTTTATTATAAAACATGGGTTATGAAGAAGACTTTGTCCGGACGAACTATACTAAGTTACTAACAAAAGTATTTTACGACGCTAAGTAAAAATTTTTACTTCAGTAATATGTGTTGGTATAATTTTTTTATAGTTAAAAGACTATTTTAAGGAATGAAGTTAAGTGTAGACGAGCGCGTAGATTATAATATACACGAAATAGTAATCCCGATCGATGAATACTGAGAATGACGAAATTTACGCTAGAGGGGTTAGCTGCCCGCAATATAATTATTTTGTGCCCGAAACTCAGGAATAAAATCACTCAAGCGGAATTAAATAATAGCGGACTGACATCTTTAAGCGACCGAACTTAGAAATCGTCGATTATTACGCTAATGACTCCAAGGGGGTAACCTAGTCTTCCGGTTTCTAAAGGAGTTATTAGAATAACGATTAAAACTACTCTTACTCCGAGAATTTTAATTTCTTAAACTCTTCGTTTGTTTAGTACTACAATTTCGCTATCTTATAATAGATTTTCTGTTTAAGGTCGTTGAACGGTTAAACTTTCGTTAATGTGGTAAATAAGTAAAACGAACGTGTAGTCTTCTGTAGTTATTAAATCGAATACGTAATTACCAATTCGTCCGTTAGCGGGTTCAGTAAGTTGGATGCGAACGACTTTAGTACCCACCGTAATGGGATGAACCATTCGTCGTACGACTACAGGGATACAATAGGTCTTGTGTACCAGTTGGTCGTTGGGGGTGTTGGTACCCCTTTCTCAATCAGTTAAAGCAACGGGCAGAGTTTTCTGGTGTTGTTGTTAATACACTTCAGAACTAAGGACCATTTAAGTTACCACGACAACCGTTAATATTACGCGTATAACAACGAATAGGACTTCATCTAACCGCGTTTGTGACGCGCTTGAAACAATGTAGAAACCCCAATAGGAAATTACGGATATGCTGGGTTTAGCTTGGTGTACTACCAAACCGTCTTCATAGTGTTTAATACCACGCATAATTGTTGTATAACGAGCTAATGTGTGTCCTGTAAACCTCAATATAAAGGGAACCGATGAAATTTGTTTTTTGGCATCGTCTTCTTCAACCAAGTAGGTGATACGGAGTATTTCAGTTAGGGTAACTAAAACTTTTACGTCTTCCTTTAGACCCCTACCGGTTACGGGACAAATAAGTAAAACGATTATTCGAGTGAGTTAGCGCTGATGTTGCCCTAAATAGCCTGAGATGGCATAACGCCTTATATCCATACCGGAAAAGAATATCGGAGTAACGGATAGATAGAAATCGGTTTCCATTACTGTTTAATGTTTAGTTATTCGCACGTAATGTCCTTCTAAATTTTCGTTTAACCCTTCACAACCGACTTCGCCACGTTTGGTACTACGCAGCGATATTACACGGTTTACGGATACTTGTCGATTTTAGCAATTGGGCACCAGTACCTTAACTACTTGTTTCAGAGTTCGTTAAATAAGTTCTCAATAGCTATGGACTTCTTCGGTTTCTCGTTAATTAGTTTGAATGTGGTCTCTTGATATGCCCAGACCGTTGGGTCAATCATTTCCGTAAAAATACTCATCGTGTGGGAGTGTTGTTCCCGTTTGGAAACTTAAACTACAAGAACAATACCCGTGTCCCGACCGTCCTGACGTTATAACGAATGTCGAATAGTCGGACGTTGGGGCTTATTTTTAACGAAATTAGTCGTTCCGGCTTCGCTAACTCACGTTATCAGCAATACGAGTTCCACCTTAACGGCGACAAAAAAGTCGTCTTCTGAGGGATCTTCGTGTATAAAGACTATGAAACTAACGGCCGCTGCCCAACACGATAAACGGGCGGCAGCTTAAGTAATAGGCTGTTCCGGGTCTGTACTATTTTGTTGACCCGGTCATATTACAAGTGAAATTCGTTCTATCGTTTCCTTTGAAAGTAGAACGTTTTCTTCCCCCTGTAAGCGTAGCTGCATAAAAATTGACACCGCTAGTTTGACCAAATAGTTAGTGGGTTTGTTACTTAGTTGAGCGCGTTGTTGTCGGAGTCTAAGTAAAAAAACTCGTAGTACAGCGCCATTTGGATTAATGGATGATGGTAGGTGTAGCATGGCTATAAGTTCCTCTCTAAAATCCTCGAATACAAGACCTAACACGTCGTTTATTTTAAGTATGGAAAGATCGTTTGACGCACCACAATCGTTGTCCACCGCGTCCATTTTGGATGTCTATATGGTGGTTAGGGTACCAACGATGACCTCTACCACAACGATACCGTATAGCCCGACCTCGAGCACAACCATTGTACCTTAAGATGGTTAAGGTGGGATGAGATGACGTAGTGGTGAGAAATTTATTGAAAGAATAGAGACTTCGCCACGCACCACTTCCGCGAAATGAATTTTTGCGCCTTTGTCCGCTTGCCAAGTACTTTGTGATACGGGGTCTCGTTTACCTTAACCGTTGTGCACTACAGCAACGCGCCCGCTAAAAATCACTTTAACTTGCATCAGTTTACCCTATACAAATAGAACTATAATGCGTAGTTAGGTTTCTTAAGGATTTGTTTGCAAAAGGTGTTTAAATACGCTGAGATAATAGGTAACCATAACTATACTCAGTCCTATACTAAGGACATCACGGTCGTCGTGTAATGGTCACACCTCCTTATGAATGGCTGTAACTACCGGCGTGGCTAAATTTTGCTGAGATGCGCTATCCTCTTCATCGAAAATGGCCAAATGTACCGCGGTTAGCGGAGCGTTCGTTAAGTAATGAGCTTCGTAACCAGTACCCAAGGTTACGTCGAGCTACATGAAATTTTCTATAAAGACGAGGTACCTTTATGAGGCTTGTATAAGGATTAACCTCACGTGGGTCACTTCAGTTACGGTCCGCACGGTCGGTTTAGTTACGTGTCACCGCACCAAATTCTCCTCTTTACTGTAGAATACGCCCGTATCACGCTTGACTCCGGCCGGAACTTCTAGATGATGTTAATTATTACTTTGCATTTTTTTATTAACTTCTCATAATAACCTTCGTAACGTAGTGAGCTCTAAAATAACTCGATTCTTTATAATAAGAGTTACGACTTAATTAACATTCTCGTCGAGACCGTTCCGCACTTAGTGCACCGCCAGTGAAGGCACTTCTAATGGGCTTATTTTTACGGCTCCGTGTTCTTTCATAACGATTCGAACCGGACTACCTATGAAGTGGACTTATTGTTCTAATTCCATCGGACCCACGCCACGTTCCTTAGGACCCTAAGACCTGTACTTACTCGAAACCCAATACGAAGCGACAGAGGTCCGATGTGATATGAACTCGCTATGTAATTTTACTAAACTCCGTGTTATCTACAAATTCTTGAGGTGCGAAATGTGTGGACTTTGATGTAATTACGTTTAGTCTTTACTATACTCGTAAACGGTCTGACTAATGGGTTAACTGACCATAGTTCTTCTTAAATAAGGGATACGGGTTCTTATAGTCCGTGAAGGTCTAGCATTTGAGTGCTGGCAGAACTTCACCTACTGGGGAATAGAATTTTTTCGAGTTCTAGTAAAACCACTCGCTAATAACGAAAATCGAGTGATAATGTACCCACCTCTATAACAGGCGAACCAACTTGTTAAGCCTCCTGAATAACCACTGAGGATAGTTAATCGTAACTACCGTCGGCTTGTAGGACTTTTTAGCCAATAATAGCTCAGACGGCACGTAAAGTACCGACTTAGTTAATCATAAAACCGCTTATTTTTGGTTGTCCAAATATATTGGTTAGGGTTTAGGCCAACGTGATACCTTTACGAACGGTTCCTAAAGTACCAACTTGGACGAAAAGAACTAAACTTACTTTCCATACCACGGCTCTTATAAAATGGCCAAACGATATACTTATGTAGCCCAGCTCAGTTTCGCAATTGACCACGAGTTCCGCCTCGGCAAACGTGTTCAAGGTTACAATTTTTTTATAAAGTTACCCGTGATTTTGTTTTATTTTTCTAGGAGAAATAAGGACTAGTTGTATACCCACTTTTGCAGCGAATAACCAATCCCTATTTTTTAGATCGGATAACCGGCCCACCTTGGCGTCCCCGAGTTATAAGTGAATGTTGGGTTCTAAGTTTTTGAGATTTTGTCAAACTACTCCGAGTTAATTATAATAAGCGCTCAGTTACGCGGCATGTATGTGTAATAGATGGACTTTACACACTAATAACCGTATTAGTTCCCATGTGATGCTAGCAAGTAGGTCTTACGGCTTTGAGTCATTAATTTCATCGTGTTGTGAGTCCTAGATGGCGCAAATAGACCCTAATACAGTAAGTACTAGCACGGTTTTGGTTTGCAATACGGTAACCATGACTTTTAGTGTACCATCTTTTAGATTTTGTTGTGACATTTTCAAATTTATATCTCCATCAGTTAGATCGTCTTCGGGGATTTTTACTTTTACTTTTTCCTTATCCGACACCAACACGATGATACAGTGCATTACTAGGGGGAGTAGATCAACGCGAACAGCTAAACGATTCTGTTCCTTTTTGTTACCGAATATTACTTCAATTTCGTCCACTACATCAGTTACTTAAATGACCTTCATCTTTGTCTAATGGGCTTTTACTAGTCGTTACCCAATAGCTATTGCGATTTTTTAGGGACGTTTACTACTAACTATAGTGACTTTCAGCGTAAATTCGCAGATTATTTTTAAGGACCCACGTTGCTTCGCTGTGGGTCCAAAATAGACTTTTAAAAGAAACGAGGAGAAGCGATGTGGTTCCGAATAGGTGTTTAACAGTCCAAGATATCCGAATTACCGTTCTTGTTCGTCATCTAACACATGGCAGGAATGTAAAATTTACCGGTCATCTACATAGTGTAACTCGATGGGGAGGTACGACACTTGTCGTGGGAAATCATGAACATCATCAACACCACCAAAATCAACATGAAAAACAAAAGAATGTTCATGTACGACCTCTCCGACATGGTAGGAATGTGTAGACCTGGGGTCATCATGATAATGTTCTTCGTTGGGGAGGTACCGAACTTGTCGTTCGACGTATACGGGGTTGATCACCTGACGAGTTATTTTTTTCTTGTCGTTATTTAGCTAAATGGGTATAACTTCGATTTAATCGTAAAAAGTAAACTTTGAGGTAAAGTCATTTACTGTAATTTATTATATCTGGTATAACCAATTTTAGTACCTTAAATCACCGCGGTTCAATGATTAAGTCGTGTTTTAACTGTGCTCGGGTTAGGAACACACGTCTGCTTTGGTGGATCTTAATTACTCCAACAAACACCTAGGCCTGTCGAGAACCGTACTCATTATCGACGTTTAACATGTTCTTTTTTTGATTTTTACTATTTTACTATAAAAAAGTATTTTAGGAGAATTTAATAATCGATAAAAAAGTTATTATTATACGATTTTGGGTAACACTCTTAAATAAAGAAACAATATTACCGGCGTGTTTACGGACCCACCGCCTTAACCATCTGCGCGGCCTAAGTTTTAGGCCACCACCACTGTGGCACACCCAAGCTCAGGGTGGGATCCATGGTATTTATTAGGAACTTATAAGAGTTGACTAAAGTTTTCGCAAGTAGATGTGATTTTGTTTACCGAGAAGGGGTTTAGTCCCCCGTGATTAGTTCTTGTGTTTTGAAATTGGGAATTGGATAT
>NZ_QHJG01000014.1 GCF_003184185.1 Legionella qingyii
TAAACATCTGGGAATTCTCATATCAATCTGTTCTATTCTTAAACTTTGATGAAATCGCCCTGCCTAAATACTCACTCATGCCCGTGCCAATGAATTAAATTGCATCTCCTCGATGTCACTCTGATGTGAACAGGAGTTAATTTCGGTTTGCTTTACTAATCATCGCGACCATCCCATCTTGAACCAACCACATTCCAGCACAACGCACCCTACGTCCATTAAAAAGTGACGAGTGATGGTACATTCCAGCCTTATGAAGATGGACATGGAATAAATTGTCATTATATTTATCCCATACAAAAGCCGCACCCTCAAACGCCATGCCTCGTTTATAAGATAGGTTTTTTAAGCGGATTGTATTTAGGGGTAGAAGTTCCGCTAAAGAGTCTTTGGGAATAATTTTTAATTTCTCATCATCGATCTTAAAAAAACTCTAGTTTTGTTTTTGGAATTGAATGATATTTTTGCAATGCATGGGTAATAGCAACAAGAAAGGTATTAATCTCAGTTGTAGTTAACCCACTTTTTCCACATAATTTTTCCCAATCTTTGAGACTCGGCACATCGCGCCACATAAGAAAAACCAGAGAAAGTCTTATTATTACGATGACAGTTCATTTTTTGACCATTTAACAAATTTTTTATTGTCTCCTGATCAAACAGAATTAATACTCTAATCGATACATATCGAAGGAATTTGACCATTTTGAGGTAATATAAGATTGATCATGATGAATGAATTCTTCAATAACTGATGTTTCCGCACAGGCATCTCAATCTTTAATGTTGGGACAATGAACAAAAAAGTGTATAATTCCTCTTTTTGTTATGCAAATATTGATCAGTCATGAATCTTGAAAAAATATATGATGTTATTGTTGTAGGTGGTGGACATGCCGGTACAGAAGCCGCTCTAGCAGCAGCACGTATGGGGGCGCAGACCTTATTACTTACTCATAACATGGATTTGCTCGGTCAAATGTCATGTAATCCTGCCATTGGTGGGATAGGAAAAGGCCATTTGGTGAAAGAAATTGATGCCCTAGATGGCGCTATGGCTAAAGCTGCAGATAAGGCGGGGATTCAATTTCGTACTCTTAATGCATCGAAAGGGCCTGCGGTCCGTGCTACACGTGCGCAAGCAGATCGGGTCCTCTATCGCCAAGCAATTAGAGAGCAATTGCAAACGCAAAAAAACCTGACCCTGTTTCAGCAAGCTGTTGATGATTTATTAATTGAAGGAGACCGAGTAACTGCTGTTGTTACTCAAATGGGCCTGGTCTTACGAGCGCGCGCAGTAGTACTGACTGTTGGTACCTTTTTGGGAGGAAAAATTCATGTAGGGATGAATCAATATGCAGGAGGTCGCGCAGGAGATCCACCTTCGGTAGCCCTGGCAAAAAGCTTACGAGATCTTGATTTGCCCGTTGGCCGTTTAAAGACGGGTACACCGCCACGGATCGATCGTCGATCCTTAGATTACAGCCAAATGACCGTACAGCCGGGTGATACACCGATACCGGTGTTTTCTTATTTAGGTCATGCCAGCGATCATCCGCAACAAGTACCTTGTCATATTACTCATACAACTGAAGCAACGCACGAAATTATTCGTAATAATCTGCATCAATCACCGATGTACGCGGGTGTTATTGAAGGCGTGGGACCGCGTTATTGTCCCTCTATAGAAGATAAAATTGTTCGTTTTGCTGATAAATTATCCCATCAAATCTTTGTTGAACCCGAAGGATTAACTACAGAAGAAATCTATCCTAATGGCATTTCGACAAGCCTTCCTTTTGAGGTACAAGTGCAGTTCGTACGTACGATTAAAGGTTTTGAGAATGCCCATATTACCCGACCAGGCTACGCCATTGAATATGATTACTTTGACCCACGTGGCTTAACTTCATTTTTGCAAACCAAGCCAATCCCCAACTTGTTTTTTGCAGGCCAAATCAATGGCACAACAGGTTATGAAGAAGCGGCTGCTCAAGGAATCATCGCCGGAATGAATGCGGCTTTACAAGTACAAGATAAAGAACTTTGGTGTCCACGACGTGATGAAGCTTATATTGGTGTATTGATTGATGATCTGATTACTTGCGGCACTCAAGAACCTTATAGAATGTTCACTTCTCGTGCTGAGTATCGCCTGCTTCTGCGAGAAGATAACGCAGATTTACGCTTAACTGCTAAAGGTAGAGAATTAGGCTTGGTAGGCGATGAGCGTTGGCAACACTTCGCTACAAAAAGTGAAGCAATAGAATCCACGCAAGCACTGCTGCACCAGACTTGGGTTCGTGTAGGACATAATGAGATCTTAAAAGATATTCTGCTCAATCCGATGCAGCATGATAATAGAGCATCAGAGTTCCTGAAACGTCCAGAGATTAATTATCAGCATTTATTAATGCTCGAGGATTTAAATTTACCTGAACTGTTACCAGAAGTTAGCGAACAAATAGAAATTCAGAATAAATATGCAGGCTATATCGATAGACAACAACAAGACATAGAAAAAATGCGTAAACAAGAAAACACTGTGCTTCCCGAATCACTCGATTATAGCGAGGTCACAGGATTATCTAATGAAGTGATTCAAAAGTTGACGAAGATAAGACCGTCTACTTTAGCACAAGCTGGCCGTATTTCAGGTGTCACTCCTGCTGCCTTGTCCCTGCTTTTGGTGCATTTAAAAAAACAGCGAATTGAGGTATGAAGCAACAAATAACGCGAATACAATCGCAGCTTAAAGAAGGTTTGCAACAATTTGATCTGGATGCACTTAGTGCATCTTTGATGGATTATTTATTCTTACTGAACAAGTGGAATTTAGCATATAATCTCACTGCAATCCGAGATCTTGAGTCTATGGTTGGTAAACATATATTAGATAGCCTGGCAATTTTACCTTGGCTTAAAGGCAAGCACATTATAGATGTAGGAACGGGCGCCGGCTTGCCGGGTATCCCTCTTGCTATAGCCAGGCCTGATTTTAACTTTATTTTATTGGACTCTAATGGTAAAAAAACTCGTTTCTTAAACGAAGTGAAGCGGCAACTCAACTTAAAAAATGTGGAGATTGTACAATTTAGGGTCGAAAACTACCACCCAACTCAAGGTTTTGATACAGTAGTAAGTCGCGCTTTTAGTAGCCTGGAACAAATGATCCAATGGACACAACATCTTATTGCCGATGATGGAATTTGGTTGGCAATGAAGGGACGTTATCCTGATTCTGAATTGAATGAGATAAAACAAAACTGCTCGGTAGAGCGTTATACTGTTGCAGGTATTGAAGGCGAGCGTTGTTGCGTCATTATTAAAAATCAACCGAGAAAAAGTAGTTAACACCCTAAGAGCTGTTAACATTTCGCTTGCTTGAGCCAAAATCAGAATAGTGTGGCCAGGATGGTTAAAATGTGAACAGATACTGAATGCTCGCTACTTATTCGAGTTTAACCAAGGAATAAATCATGGCAAAAGTTATAGCCATTGCCAATCAAAAAGGTGGAGTAGGCAAAACCACTACAGCGATTAATTTAGCTGCGTCTTTGGCAGCAAATCGACAACAGGTTTTACTGATTGACTTGGATCCTCAAGGCAATGCCACTATGGGTAGTGGTGTCGATAAAAGCCAATTGGTTCATACAACCAATGATGTATTACTGCATGATTGTCTTGCAGAACAAGCATGCCTTGCCACAACCAGTGGTTATGATTTAATTCCGGGCAATGATGATTTAACGGTAGCTGAAGTTAGCCTAATGGAACGCAATCACCGTGAAACCTTTTTATATAAAGCACTACAGCCCATTCAAAATAACTATGATTTTATCCTGATTGATTGCCCACCCGCTTTGAATACACTGACTATTAATGCTTTTGTTGCTGCTGATTCTGTGCTTATTCCTATGCAATGTGAATACTATGCACTGGAAGGGTTAGCTGCTCTGCTTTCAACTATTGAGCAAGTTAAAGCATCAGTAAATCCTCGTTTACATCTTGAGGGACTGTTACGAACCATGTACGATGCTCGTAACCGATTGTGTTCAGAGGTATCAAAACAACTCATAGAACACTTTCCAAGTAAGGTCTACAGAACCGTAATACCGCGTAATGTCAGACTTGCTGAAGCACCAAGCCATGGACTGCCAGCTTTACACTATGATAAAACGTCACCAGGTGCAGCAGCCTATATGGTACTCGCTTCCGAGTTGATTAATAAACAGACTGTAGCAGGATAAATGGGGTAATTTATGACAGTAAAGCGTAGTAGTTTAGGGCGTAACTTATCCGCGTTATTAAGCCAATCGAGTAGCTCTATTTTAAATGAGAAACCGCAAGCTGAAAGTCTCAAACTCGCAGTAGACTCTCTGCAACCTGGAAAATATCAACCCCGTGGTGAAATGGAAGAGGCTCCTTTAATGGAGCTTGCCCAATCAATCAAAAAACAGGGGCTGCTACAACCGCTATTGGTTCGCGAACTAAGTGATGGTCGTTATGAAATTATTGCAGGTGAGCGTCGTTGGCGAGCTAGCCAATTAGCAGGCCTGACAGAAGTCCCCGTTATTTTGAAGCAAGTTGATGATGAAACTGCAATGGCTATGGCCTTAGTTGAAAATTTACAGCGTGAAGACCTGAATGCTATGGACCAAGCACGTGCCATGCATAGACTCACTCATGAGTTTTCCTTAACACATCAACAAGTGGCTGATCTTTTATGTAAATCAAGAGCGGCTGTAAGCAATTTCTTGCGATTATTGGCTCTATCAGCCGGAGTCAAAAAACTTTTAGAACATGGTGATCTGGATATGGGACATGCCCGTGCATTGCTCATGTTAGAAGAAGAACAACAAAATCAGGTGGCTCAACTTATCATTGCCAAAAACTTATCTGTACGTGAAACAGAAAAATTGGTTGAGCGAATTAAATTAGGTAAAACAAATGAGCAACAACCGCAGAGCGATCTTTCTCATGTATACCACGATCAATTAAAAAATCTCTCTCAACATTTACAAGCTTCAATTAAACTTAAACCTGGAAAAGCAGGTAAAGGTTCATTAGTTATTCATTATAACGATGAACACAGTCTGCAGAGTATTATTGATCAGTTAACCAGTGCCTGTTAGTAAGCTCCTGTCTGTTATTCACGAGTTGAAATCTTGAAGAAAAGTCAAATTTGAGTACTCAACCTGGGTTTAGCTAGTGAAACCCAGGTTGAACCGGATAGGTTCATCAACTTAGTATCAACCTAGAAAGCTAGAGGAATAAAAGCATTAAGTACGGTCTTTTTTTAGCGTACCATACATCAAGAAACTTACTTGAAAATTAAAGATGCATTTGCATTTGCTTCAGTATCTTCCATCTTCAAACTTTTATCCGACTGTTGGAGCTCTATTAAAATAAGACCATCAGTGTCTAAGCCTTTTAATACCATCGAACTAAATTGAACTTTCCCTTTTTGAATGTCAGCTAATCTATTCAAAAGCTCTTTGTACTTCGCTGGTCCCAAATTATAGAGCATATTAGTTTGAGAATTTTTTTCTAGCAATTTAATAAACACTTCTTCTACTGCCCATAAAGGTTTCTTTTGTTCTAAGGCTTTATTTGCTGCATGCAGACACCACGAGAGGTAATCGAGTCTATCCCCATCTTGATCGGGTTGAGCATATTCCTTGTTCGTCTGACCTTTTAAACTTATTTGTATTTTCATGGTAGTTCCTACTTATCATAAATCGGATGGCATCTATTGTTTTTGAAGAGACGGGCTATACATTAATAAACATTAAAAACTGCTTATTTATTAATTAATTAGACCGATTAATTTACTTGGGTTTAAAAAAAATATTAATATGATCAATATATTATCTTAATAAATAAAAAATGGAAGGGACTGTCGTATTGTCGACATATAAAATTGTTTCAAAGATACTTAATAATAGCTGGGATAACAGTATTAGTACTAATATAAATCTGCTATCAATCCAGCTATTAATGTTTCCTTATTTCAAAACATAAAATGAGTTCAATATTTATACTACAATTAAACTATAAGCTGGTTATATTGCTTGGAGACTGCAATGTTAATTCAGCCTGTCCAGCCTGTTAATGTACTTATTAAGATTGGCGAGAATGAATATATTGGCCAGTTACTTAGTTTGTCCGAAGAAAAACTGGAATTAAAATGTGAAGCATATATTGAAAAGAACATTGAGATTGCCTTTTTTGCCAAACATTTTCGTGGCCAGGCTATTATCGAGGAAATTCAATTCACTCACTCATTTTTTACCTATCAATTATCAATTCAAGAAATTCAATTTCAACCTGGTTTGTTGATTAATACGCGCTTATGAAGTTGCCATAGAAACAATACGAAGTACTGTAAAGAAGGATATGGGTTAGTGTGATGAAATCCCGGGTCTCGCTTTGCCGCACCCGGGCTCTCGCTATCGTATTACTTATAACCAATAGACAAAAACAAACAAGAACAACCAGACTACGTCGACAAAGTGCCAATACCACGCTACACCTTCAAAAGCAAAATGTCGTTCTGGAGTAAAATGACCCAATTTACAACGAACTGCGATAACAATTAACATAATTGTACCCAAAGTTACGTGTAACCCGTGAAATCCAGTTAACATAAAAAATGTCGTTCCATAAATACCAGCAGACAACGTTAAATTCATCTCTGTATATGCTTCATGATACTCATAGCCTTGTAAGGCCAAGAACAACAATCCTAATAAAATGGTTAAAACCATACCGGTAATTAGCTGTTTTTGCTTTCTTAACTTTAAAGCCCAGTGTGCCCAGGTAATGGTGACTCCAGAGGTCAATAAAATCAGAGTGTTTATTGCAGCTAACCCCCATGCCCCCATTCCTTCATGAGCTGCGGCAAAAACTTTATTATCGGGGTTAACTAATATAGGCCACGTTGAATTGAAATCAGGCCATAATGTAAAGTGTGTAATTGGATGTACTTCACCGCCCAAAAGAGGGACAGACCAGAGTCGGCTGTAGAATAGGGCACCAAAAAATGCGCCGAAAAAACAGACCTCAGAAAAAATAAACCAGCACATTCCCCAACGAAATGATCTATCAACCTGTTCGTCATAGACTCCTTTCGAGTTTTCATAAATCACTTGGCCAAACCAACCAAATAACATAAAAATCATGAGTCCTAGACCAATAGCGAATATGTAGGGTCCATACCAATCATGGTGAAGCCAAGATGCAGCTCCCACAAGAGTAGTAGTCAACCCACATGATGCAACCAAAGGCCAATGGCTTGGCTTAGGGACATAATAAGTACCATGTGCTCCCATTATATTTTTATCTCCTGTATTAATAGGGCCTATTTAGAATTGTCTAGATTGAGCCGTAGGGCTTTGTTCTTGAGCATCAAAGCAAAAAAATCAAAGTCTTAAGACCAAGATAGTATAATTATAAACAGGCATTAATCTGTTTTAGACACTCTCCCTATAATCGGGAGAATGTAACCTACTAAAATTGCCAAACCTGCATGATTACCCTGCGATTATCGCGCGTCTGCGTACAATCAGGATTGCCAGGTTTATACTAACCCTTATCTGTTACATCAAATAAAGTATAAGACAAAGTAACTGTATGCACCTTTTCGGGTAAATCAGCATCCAAATGAAATAATAAAGGCATATTCATTGCCTCATGTCCATTTAATGTTTGCCGGGTAAAGCAAAAACACTCAGTCTTTTTCAGATACTTAGCAGCAATACCTGGTGTGACACTAGGTATTGCCTGTACTGTCATCGGATGATCCGTTTTATTTTCAGCATAAAAAGCAAGTTTTGCTATTTCGCCGGGATGTACCGTTATTTTTCGAGTTTTGGGATAAAATGCCCAAGGTACTCCACTGTTATTTGTCGCAACAAACTCAACAGTTATTTCTCTGTTTTTGTCAACTTTCGCTTTGGCTGCATCATAGGCTACCGCCTCAGGATTTGTTTTTCCATTAATACCCAGTGATTTACATAAACTATTGTAAATAGGTACTAAAGCAAATCCGAAGGCAAACATCCCCAGCACAAGACCAGATAGGATAACAATTAGCCTGTGATGCCCTTTTTGTTTTTTCATACAACAAACCTATAAATCAAGTTTGGGCGGAGTTGTAAAAGTATGGTATGGAGGTGGCGAAGGTAACGTCCACTCTAAACCATATGCTCCTTCCCATGCTCTTCCAGCAGCAATATCTTTTTTAGTCCCTTTTTTCCTTACAGTAGCAATCACGTTATATAAAAATAGAAGTTGCGTAAACCCAAAGATAAAGGCACCAATTGAAGAGATCATATTAAAATTAGTAAATTGCAATGCATAATCCGGAATCCTTCTGGGCATTCCAGCCAGCCCTAAGAAGTGCATAGGGAAGAATGCAATATTTACCGAAATCACGGATAACCAAAAATGCCATTTACCCAGTAATTCACTATACATGTGCCCAGTCCACTTTGGCAGCCAATAATACGTAGCAGAAAACAGAGCAAAAACGACACCAGGAACCAGAACATAATGGAAATGACCTACCACAAAGTAACTATCTTGGTACTGGAAATCTGCAGGTACCAATGCCAGCATAAGACCGGTAAACCCACCTATGGTAAATAGAAATACAAAAGCTAACGCAAATAACATGGGGGTTTCAAAAGTCATGGAACCTCGAAACATAGTGCTTACCCAGTTAAATACTTTAATACCTGTTGGAACGGCAATAAGCATTGTGGTGTACATAAAGAATAATTCAGCACCCAATGGTATGCCTGATGTAAACATATGGTGCGCCCAGACAATAAATGACAGGATTGCAATACTGACTGTTGCGTACACCATAAAATAATAACCGAACAATGGCTTACGGCTAAAAGTGGGAATAACTTCCGATATCACACCAAAAGCTGGTAATACAAGAACATATACTTCAGGATGACCAAAAAACCAGAATACGTGCTGGAAAAGTATAGGATCTCCACCACCTGCTGCTTCGAAGAAGCTGGTGCCAAAATGACGGTCAGCCAACATCATGGTTACTGCTCCAGCCAATACAGGCATAATCGCGATCAGCAAAAAGGCGGTAATTAACCAGGTCCATACGAACATCGGCATTTTCATCAATGTCATACCAGGTGCACGTAAATTTAAGATCGTCGCAATAATATTGATCGAGCCCATAATGGATGAAACACCCATCATATGGATCGAAAAAATCATAAAATCTGTACTGGGAGGTGCATATTTGGTAGATAAAGGAGCATACATGGTCCAACCAAAGTTAGGTCCACCACCTGCATGAAATGTTGTTGAAAGCAATAATGCAAACGCAAAAGGTAAAATCCAAAAGCTCCAGTTGTTTAATCGCGGTAAAGCCATATCTGGAGCACCAATCATCATTGGAATTTGCCAGTTTGCCATTCCAGTAAAAGCAGGCATTACCACACCAAACAGCATGATTAAGCCATGCATTGTTGTCATTTGGTTAAAGAAATTGGGATCAACAAAACGATGACCTGGTTGAAATAACTCAGCTCGAATAACTAAAGCCATGCCACCAGCCAAAAAGAAGCTGATCATTGCAAGCCACAAATATAGGGAACCGATATCTTTATGGTTTGTAGTAAACAACCAACGTTTTATAAATCCCAAGATACCTTTACCCTGTTCTGGACCATGATCATCATGTTTTTCATCGTGCGCTAATGTATAACTACTCATTGCAAACCTCCAGCTTGAACTTTATTAACCATGGTTGGTTGTTGATTAGCTTTCTGACGTTGTGCAGCAACTTCCGCGGCTTGGACTTCATCATTAGTGTTGTTATTCCAGGCATTACGTTCATAAGTCGCAATCGCAGCAATTTCTTCATCAGTAAGTTGATCTTTATACGGCTGCATTGCAGAACCAGCAATACCGTTAAGAATTATATCCAGGTGCCGTGAAATAGGATGACCTGTTGCCACAGAACTACCCTTGAGCGCAGGATACATTGGTGGGATACCCTTTCCATCGGGTTGATGGCATGCAGAACAAAATTGGTCATATTTTTGCTTTCCAAGTGCGAGTAACTCATCTCGGGTCATCGTTTTCTGAGCAGCAACATTTACCTCTTCTGTAGCAGACTGATCTTCTGCTTTTGTTTGTGCTGCAACCCATTTATCAAAATCATCCTGACTGACCGCTTCAACAACTATGGGCATAAATCCATGATTAACCCCGCAGAGCTCCGCACATTGACCTCGATATGTTCCTGGTTTCTCTATCGTCGCCCATGCTTCATACATAAATCCGGGTATCGCATCGCGTTTAATACCTAATTCTGGAACCCACCATGAGTGCACGACGTCATTTGAAGTCACAAGAAAGCGAATTTTCTTATTAACAGGAACAACCATTGGTTTATCTACTTCCAGTAAATACCACTCACTCTTTTTCTGTTTATTCTGAATTTGTTCAAACGGTGTAGATAAATTACTGAAAAAGCTAATTCCCTGATCAAGATATTCATACTGCCATCGCCATTGGTAGCCCACTATTTTTATAGTTACTTCGGATTGCTTTGTATCATCCATGCGGATTAAAACTCGCGTAGCAGGTACTGCCAGTCCAACAAGAATCAAAAAAGGGATGATCGACCAGACAACTTCTAATCGAGGATTATCATGAAACTTCGCGGCCTTATATCCTTTGGATTTTCTGTGATGAATCATGGAATAGATCATCACACCGAATACAACGACCCCAATAACGGCACAAATAGCCATACAAACCATATGCAGGTAGTATACGTCTTTGCTGACGGGGGTCACCCCTTTGTACATATTTAACTGCCAATGATCCGCAGCCGCGAATAGTGGTCGGCTCGCAACCCAGGCACCTAGCATCGTTAATAATCTACAGATCTTTAACCTGTTTAACATCACCATTCCTCGTCTTGTCAAGAAAGCCAGTTTAAGCTGGCTCCAATTTTGTTTTATATATTTTTAATTTGGTCTCCCCTACGATTATGTAGGGGTTCTTGTTCAGCAATACGACACTACCACAATGAGTAATTTCCTTCAGTTTTAGACTTATTGACTATGTATTTAACTGCTTCGATTACTTCATTCGTGGTGCATTGATTACAGCCTCCGTTTTTAGGATGATCTTTCCCATGAACGGTGTTTTCAATCAATACATCCATATTTTTTGCAATCAAGGATTTCCATGCCTCTTGATCACCAATTTTAGGCGCACCTTGTTTTCCATCATTATGGCAAGCAGCGCAATGTTCGTTATAAACAGTTTCCCCACTTGCAGGGAATTTTGCTGCGCCTCCTGATTTGAGATTTATCAATTGTGTGCGAGTTAATGACTCATTTAATATGTAATCAACAGCCGAAATGATGTCGTTATCAGAGCAGGTCACACAAGCACCTTTTATAGGCATCGAGTTATATCCATCAATGGCATGGCTATATAATCCTGTTAAACCGCTACTCTTTAATCGCTCATACCAGCTCGCTGAACTTCCCAACAAAGGAGCACTCATTGCCCCGTCTTGATGACAAATCACACAAGCAGTAAAATAAACTTGCTTTCCACGATCCAGTGATGGTGGTTCATTTGAAGCAGGTAGCCCTAAGGGTTCTTCACTTACTACTGTTTTAATGTATGTAGCGATAGCCATTCTATCTGCATCAGTTAAATACATCAGGCTGTTATGGTTTACTTCCGCCATTGGACCGGCTACGGGGCCTGCATTATTGAGAAGTTTATTCAATTTGAATACATCAGCGACTTCCTGATGGGTTCCTGATTCCAATCCATACTTAGTGATGTTTGGAGCCCAATAACCATCAACGAATCCACCGGTCAGATAATATTTATTCTTTGGTGCACCGAAAGGATTTAATGGAGTATGACACATACTACAATGACCTAAACCATCAACAATATATTTCCCTCGATTCCATTCAGGAGATCTGCCTTTTTCATATTGAAATCCATGCCCTTCAGGGAAAAAGAATAATAGATTCCAGCCCCAAAGCGTAAAACGTGAACCTGGAACATTAAATGGGAAAGGTAATGATTTGTTGGGTAAATTAACAGGAGGCAAGCTCATAAAATAAGCATATAGAGCACGTGCATCTTCATCCGTTATTTTAGAAAAATAGATATAAGGGAATACTGGGAAATAGTTTCTACCCTGAGGATCGCGGCCTTCTTTAAGCGCACGAATAAAATCTTTTTCAGTCCAGTTACCAATTCCAGTTTCTTTATCCGGAGTAATATTAGGACTATAAAATGTTCCAAAAGGAGTTTCTAAGGGTAATCCGCCTGCATAGGCAGGAGTGCCTGCTTTAACATTTGTATGACAGGAAATACAATCTCCCATCTTTGCCAAATACTCTCCACGCTGAATTAAATTCTGTTGCTCACCGGTAGCTGGGGCAGTCGGTGGATAAGCAGGATAATATCCATCAATAATTGATAATTTTTCTTGTGCAGGTTCATTTTCTGCATGTAATAATTGACCTGCCAGGCCAAGCACCGCCACAGTTGCAGTGACGATTAGCTTTCTTAGTAACAAAGAGCCCACGCTCCCTCCTATTTGTTCTTATTTTGTACGCTTCTCTTGCGGAGACAGAATAATCGACGCATTTTATACTCCACAATGCATAAGTTGCAATGTTATAATCGCTATCTTTGATTATTTTTATATCGTGATTATGTTTGTTTATCTTAACGGCTTACTTTTAGGCTTGTCACTAATTATTGCATTAGGGCCGCAAAACATTTTTTTGATTAAACAAGGTGCACAAAAAAATCACGCAATGCTCTCCGCAGTTATCTGTTTTATCTGTGATTTTATTCTAATTTGTTCCAGTATTACAGGCTTACATGAGTTGCTTTTGCTACGTCCTGTTCTACAAATCTGGATGATGCTCTTAGGCACCGCTTTTTTACTTTTTTATTCTGCAAAAACACTATCCAGTGCGTTTTCCAAATCAACAGAAGCCGAAGAAAATACCCAACTTCAACCACGTACCAGGACTCAAATCATTCTCCTGGCTTTAGGTTTTAGCATACTTAATCCACATGCCATTATTGATTCTTTAGTTATCATTGGTGGCGGCAGCAGCGGATATCCCGAACAAGAACATATTTTTCTATTGGGTGTACTTACTTCAAGCTTGATTTGGTTTAGCTCATTAACCTTCACTGCACGATATTTTTCTGATGTTCTGACAAAAGCAAACGTATGGAAAGGAATCGAATTACTCAGTGGTTTATTGATGGCTTTTATAGGTATTAAACTCGGCACAGATTGTTTAAGCCTAGTTTCAGAATTAATTGGAAAATCGATTTAATAGAAAGGGTCAATCAGTGTGTCGCCAATTGACCCAGTGGAATGACACATAGCAAGTCCAACCTCGCAAGGTGAATATCTCATAACCACTTATCCATGTCAACCAGGTACTAGACATCAAAAACCTTCCCCATTGTTGTTCGAACCCACTTCAGTTAAACTCAGCCTTTTACAAATACTGAGCAGACATGTTTTACGGCGACACCATCCAAGAAACAAGACAGATGTTTTTTTCAAGTTGGGAAAAATACCAACAGAAACAACTGTTATCCCCTTTAGAAAATCAGATCGTTCAAGTGATATTGGCTCATCCTGAATACCATAAGATACTTGAGAATCAAAATAAATTTCAGCAGCAATCTTATTTTCCCGAGTCAGGACAACCTAATCCATTCCTGCACATGGGACTCCATCTTGCAATAAGAGAACAAATCACAACCGATCGTCCTGCGGGCATTAATGCAATCTATAAAAATTTAATTAAGAAATACAATGACTCATTGGCAGTAGAGCATTTAATGATGGAGCAATTGGCTGAGTGCTTGTGGCTCTCACAAAAAAATAATATCCCCCCTGATGAACATCAATATCTGCAAACATTAACAAACCTTTGAAATATTTTTTCAGTGAATCAGAGGTAAAAATGCGATCACGTGAAGCAATGAACTTTATCCCCACATACCGGTCATCACAATTTCATATTGACCAAATAAGCGACTGACAGTACAATTTTTGTTTTTCATATTGAGGTTACTTTATGCCTGATATTGTCTTGTTTGATATGGGCGACACGCTAAGCTCAGACAATCAATTGGGAAATCCCAACAGAGTTTTGTTTTTTCCAGATACAACCAAAAAGGTTTTCGAAGATCTGCAGAATCGCGGTGATCAAATCATTATTTTCTCTAAATATGCTCGGGTGCGGGAAATTGAAGCTGCTTTAACAAAGGCAAAGATTGATTATAAAGATATTAAAATTGTACAGACAATTAAAAAGACAAAATTAGAAACTGCTATTGAATATAAAACATCACATAAGGCTAAAAACGTTATTATTGTTGATGATAGTACCTCTATTGACGACAGTTCGGATGGCGTTGTGCATATTCAAGTACCCCGTCAAATTGATCACTCAGCCCCTCCATCAGACGCTTATTTAAAAGTAGCCTTACTCCCTGAGAGGCAGCTATTTGCAATAAAGCCTATTGTACAAGCATTTAAGCAAAATCCAGATCATTGTGATAAAGTAAAGAATGACGCTCTTAGTAATTACTATGAGGCAATAGTAAAGTTAATGGAATATAGAGATAAACGGCAAAATGATAAACGCGAGTACTATACTTGCTGGGCCTCATGGTTTGGAAGTGAAACTCGCTCAAGAACAGCAAAACTTAATGCCGTTGATAGCATTGTTAATTCGTTAAACGATAGAACCTTCGACATCAAAAATATTCCCGAGGCAGCAAAAAATGGAGAGCTAGCTTCTATTGTAAACTCCCTTAATGTTGTTGAAATTGCCAAGACTACACAGGAAATACAGATAGAACTTTAGTAAGTAATTGATTAGGGATGGGACAGTTAGACGAGTGTTTGAGGCTCTTACAAAAAAATACGATCCCTCTGATCAACATCAGTATCTACAAACATTAACGATGTCTTTAAAAGTACAGGACGTCTATATAACTTCAACCTAACCCATTGATTTTTGGTAGTTGAAGTTATTTTCTGATGTAGAGGATCTTGTCCTTGAGTTGCTTACGAAAAATGCCAAGGTCGAGGCAAAAAATGTTTTTAACATAGAGATTGGTTTTTTTGTAAGTCCTGAAGTACTTTCTAGCTATCTACAGTCTTACATGAATACTCCGCTTGATATTCAAGGATATCTCCAGGCTGACACTTTAGATAAGAACAGATTGCTTCTAATGTCGCAAAACGTATCGCCTTAGCCTTACCATTTTTTAAAATAGACAAATTCGCTTCAGTAATCCCTATTGCCTCTGCCAACTCCTTAAGCCTGCATTTGCGTTTTGCCATCATCACATCCAAATTAACAATAATCGACACGAGAATATTCCTTAAATTGTTAATTGTGTTTCTGATTTCAGTTGATTTGCTTCTTGAACAATCCAGGAAGCAACCAAGATAATAAACGCCGTAATTAAAGTAGATAAGTTTGCTGAATTCAAGGTAATACTGGCTATACGCTCGCCTTTAGGATTATTAAAAGTAAGCGCGGCGGTCATTAAAGGTTGATAAAATAACTGCACCAGCTCACCCAAAATCATATAAATACTTACCTGTTTAATTAATTTGATGTTTTCTTCTTCAAATAAATACCCATTTTCAAAAAGCCTGAATAGTTTGGCTAATTTATGGCAGATCAAAATAGTAATGGTCATGGGCATCCATTCAATCGCCAACAAGATACCTCGATGCAGCCAAGAAAATTGAGAAGGATTATGGATTTGTTCGGTAGAAATCAAAGAAGACCAAGCTCCGATAGAACACATCCAATCGAGTTTAAATAAAATCAAAAGGGTTGTTGTTAATGGAATAAGCCAACAAAGGCCACGAAATAGTAAATAAAGTATATGGCTTGTATTTTTTATTTTTTGCATGATAAATACCCTTTAGTGAGAATTCGCCAAGATTACACCGATAATTATTGTTTTGCAATAAATTTATATTAATAAATAGCTATTATTTGTTGATAATTAGATCGTAGAAATTAATAAACCAAACGCAATCAAACACCATAACATCAAGTTGATATATTTTTATTGTGACTGAGCCTAAATTGAAAAGTATCGATGCAGGGCTGGGTATCTTGGCAAAGATCAGTTAATATGGGGCATTAAATAACAACTCCGTGTTCCCTGATGACTGAGCAAGAAAAAAAAACCCATTTTGGTTACTCTACTGTTGGCTGGGATGAGAAAGAAAAGAAAGTAGCTGAAGTTTTTCATTCTGTGGCAAAAAATTATGATTTGATGAATGATTTAATGTCTTTGGGCATCCATCACCTCTGGAAGCGCTACACGGTAGCTCATAGCCAAGTACGTGCCGGACAATTTGTCTTAGATTTAGCCGGCGGCAGTGGCGACTTAACACGTTTACTCTGTAAAAAAGTCGGCGATACAGGCCGAGTTGTTCTCGCTGATATTAATTCAGCCATGCTTAATGTAGGACGTGATCGTTTATTAGATGAAGGCTTATATAAAAATATTGATTACGTACAAGGTAACGCTCAATGCCTTCCTTTTGCTGATAATAGTTTTCATTGTATTACTATGGGGTTTGGCTTAAGAAATGTAACCGACAAAGAAGAGGCACTTCGTTCGATGTATCGTGTGTGCAAACCCGGCGGAAAAGTGATGATTCTTGAATTTTCAACCCCCACATTCCCTGGCTTAAAACCTATTTATGACTGGTATTCGTTTAATATTTTACCTAAAATAGGGGGGCTTATTGCGCAAGACAAAGCCAGTTACCAATACCTTGCTGAATCCATTCGCATGCATCCCAATCAAACTAAACTAAAAGAAATGATTGAGCGAGCGGGATTTGAAGACTGTCACTATGATAATCTCAGTGGTGGTATCGTTGCCTTGCACATTGCCTATAAATATTGAGTGCATTATGTTAAAAAAATACTCCTTAAAGGCCCTTCAAATTGCCATTAACAAAGCTGCCAAACTGGATGAACTGATGCCAGCCAGGCTGAAAGCGCTTGATAATAAAACCATTGAAATAATTATAAGCCCATTGAACGTTAATTTTTTCATTCATTTTAAAGATGGAGAAATTATCTTACTGGATTGCTACGACAGAGAAGCAGATACGGTAATTCACAGTAACCCTTTAGGCTTAATCCGCTTAAGTTTATTACCAGCATCCAAGGCCCGCTCTTTGTTTAATGATAAAATTCGCATGACCGGGGATACTGAATTAGGACAACAAGTAAAAAAACTGTTTGACGAAATGGATATTGATTGGGAGGGGCATCTGGCCCATTTTACTGGTGATGTAGTTGCCCATCAAATTGGTTCTTTTGTACGCAAAGGAATGGCATTCAAAAAGAAATTGAATGAATCCTTGCAGCAAAATGTATCGGAATATCTGCAAGAAGAATTACGAGTCATGCCGACAAAATACGAATTAGAAGATTTTTTTGTTGCGGTCGACGAGTTATCTTTGAGCGTTGAACGTTTGCAAGCTCATGTTAATCAACTAATAAGCCGCTATGAAACCAATTAAAAAGCTCATTCGTCTTATTCATATTAATTATATTCTTGCCAAAAACGGGCTAGACAATGTAGTCGTGTCATTGAGATTATTTGCCCCGTTACGCTTCATTGTCTATTTAAATCCATGGAATTGGTTTCGTAAGGAGCCGATATCGCATGGCGAGGCACTTCGTAAGTCATTGGAAGAATTAGGGCCTATTTTTATTAAATTCGGTCAAGCACTTTCTACTCGCCCTGATATTCTGCCTATGGATATAGCGATTGAACTCAGCAAATTACAAGATAAAGTCCCGCCATTCCCTAGCGAGAAGGCAATGGCTATTATTGAAAAAGCCTATGGCTTGTCTCCATATGAAGTTTTTGCTGAATTTGATTCCATTCCCTTGGCATCGGCCTCTATGGCGCAAGTGCATGCTGCGACTTTGAAAACGGGCGAAGAAGTGATTGTCAAAGTGCTTAGACCCAACATGCGCCGCATCATTGAGCAAGACTTGAGCATTATGCATACTATTGCAAAATGGGCTGATCGCTATTGGCCGGAGATTAGACGTTTAAAACCAAAAGAAATTGTAACAGAATTTGAACATACCTTACTTGATGAGCTCGATCTATTAAGAGAAGCAGCTAACGCGGCTCAATTAAGACGTAATTTTGAGCATTCTCCTATCTTGTATATTCCAGAGATATATTGGGATTACTCACGCTCCAATGTGATGGTGCTCGAACGAATTCATGGCATCCCGGTGTCCGATCTCAAAAGCCTGCAAGCACATGGGGTTGATATAAAGAAACTGGCTGAGCGCGGGGTAGAAATTTTCTTTACCCAAGTATTTCGTGATTGTTTTTTTCATGCAGACATGCATCCAGGAAATATTTTTGTTTCTTATAATAATCCCAAGGACCCACAATATATCTGCATTGACTTTGGCATTATGGGTACTTTAAATGATAATGACAAACGTTATTTAGCAGAAAATCTCTTGGCCTTTTTTAATCGGGATTACCGGCGGGTAGCCGAGCTGCATGTTGAATCCGGTTGGGTTGCACGTAATACCCGCGTTGATGAATTTGAAAGTGCTATTCGTACTGTATGTGAGCCTATTTTTGAAAGACCTTTAAAAGACATCTCCTTTGCACAAGTGGTATTGCGCCTTTTTCAAGTTGCTCGCCGTTTTCATATGGAGGTACAACCACAACTGATTTTATTGCAAAAAACTCTGCTTGCTGTAGAAGGCTTAGGACGCCAACTCTATCCAGACCTGGACTTATGGGCTACTGCCAAACCTTTTCTTGAAAAATGGGTCAAAGATCAAATAGGCCCTAAAGCTTTTTTCACCCAATTAAAACGAAATCTGCCTTTTCTTGCGGAACAATTGCCGCATATGCCAAAACTGCTCTTTGATTTTCTAGAGCTTAAAAAAGAAGAATTAATAATAAATAAAGAACGTGCTAATGCTCAGCCTGAAAATGAAAAACCAGCAGTCCATTGGAACAGTATTGCAATCGGGGCGGGACTTTCTTTTCTTTTAGTCAGCCTGCTCGACTATTTGCATCTTATCCATCACAAACAGCTCACCCCTCTTGCCCTTACGGGAGCTATTTTGACGGGGCTATTTGTGCTTATTAACCATAACACGAGGAACTAAACATGGGACTAAGTGGAATCAGCCCTCTTTCTTTATTGTTAATTCTAGTCATTATTATTGCTCTTTTTGGTACTTCCAAATTAAAAACCATAGGCACAGATCTGGGCGAAGCGATTAGAAATTTCCGCAATGCCTTAAATGATAATCAAGCAAACGAGCCCTCCAAAGAGGATAACAAACCCTCATGAGCAGCGGTGAACTTCTGGTCATTTTTATTGTTGCCCTCATTGTATTTGGTCCCAAAAAACTCCCTATGCTGGCGGCTCATTTAGGATTATTGGTAAGAAAGTTTAACCAGCTTAAAACACAGGCCGCTATGCTCTGGCAACAACAACTTAATTCGCTGCAATTACAAGAAAATCAGCGCAAAGCAAAAGAAGCCGACGAGCATTATAAGAAAGAACCGTTGCCTTAAGCCTTATTGTTGAAGCCTAGCCCCCATTTCCTCTTGGGGCTCACCTTTTGCAGGCATTGTAAACCCATCGAAATCTGGAAGGTCTTTCATCGCTTCTTTGTTGGGTGCCAAAGGACCTCCTGTATATTCTTTGGGGCCATCTTTGCTTGTTTGATAGAGCTTCCCGTCACCATTTGAATAGGCAATCACTTTATTGGTTTCTGCATCGATCATAATAAAACTTTGCCCTGATTTTGCCTGCTTTTCAAAAAACGATGCCATGTCTTCTTCTGATTTAAAAGATAAAGTCAATCGACCGTTCTCATCTTTCTCGGGCGGATGATCTTTAAGCCATTTCGCCCCACAATGTTCTTTATAGGCCGCCAGGAGCGCTTCAGCCTGTTCGCTTTGAATACGAACGCTCTTCTTTTTGCTCTCCAGCTCTTCTTCATCTTCTGGTAAATTGTCCATTCGAGTTGTACTTTGCACGGTTTGTTGCGGGGGAACTAATGGAATATCTTCTTCCTCATCTTTTGATTGAGCCATAATACATATCCTCTAAAAATATAGTTATTTTGACCAAAAGCTCATATTGTTTAAGTATAATTCAACTTTTAAGCTTTGACTGTTTCCATACAAAAAAGGATCCAAATATTATGAAACCCTATACTTTAATGCAGTTAAAGCAAACGACTACTTCAGCAATCATCTACGAGAAATGGGTGCGTTGTTTTGGTGGAAACCCGGTAAGTTCTTCGTGATTACTTCCTATAAATTAGCCAAGCAGATTCTCACACGCGAGGATTCTACTTGCGACCGCACACCCTTTTTTATTTCACGCATGCCCGAGATGAATTTGTCGCTAATTACTGATTTTTTTAAAGTGGTCAACCAGATGATGGTGATGAGTGATCTCCCGAACATACCAATCGAAGACGAATTTGTTATCATCGATTTAGCAACAATTGTCTGGTGTGACGGGATGAAAGTTGCCTAACTGGATTGTAGGCATACATTTGATCTCATCAAATATATGTGTTAAAAGGCAAACAACTTAACTTATAGAAGCACGAAGATGTGGCAACGTTATATTAAAGAAGAAGATTTACCCCTCCATGTAAAAATAATGAGTTTTTTTCTTCAAGGCAAAGATAAAATCTATCGAACTCAGTTAGCAGAAGTTGTTCAAAATTATGAACAACACCGCTCTCGTTACGAGGAAACTGCGAAAAAAAATCTCCATGCTTGGAAAAAATCCTTCAACCGTGGCCATTCAGCTTGCAAAATTTTTGTGTCCTCAAATGATTCTTTAACCGAAGCACGTATTCAGACAAAAAAAACAGGTGAAATTCAAACCGTTGTTAATTTTGCAAATGCTTATGATGTAGGAGGTGTTTTTCAATACCGGAAAGGAAGCCAGGAAGAGGATATCGCTCGAAGAACAAATTGGTCTTTTACAATTAAAGAAGAAGATTTACAAGATTCCCGCCATTATTCGGCTCGCATGTCTTCTTTAATTAATGCCGAAAAAGGCAGGGTTTATTTTAACTTAACACCCCTTATATTGATTCGAGATAGTAATAGTACGCTTCTTGATCCCCAAAAAGATCAAGAAAAAATTTTTCCTTTTTATGAATTGCGTGTTGCTGCAGATGATTTACGCCGCAGAATTTTTGGAATTCCTATTCCTTTTTTTCCACGTCCGTTTAATGAGGAAAGTATGAGGAAAAAAATACATGCCCAGCTGGATACGCTTATTGAAAACAACCAACAAAATATCATATTAGGCGCCTTCGGCTGCGGTGCTTTTTGCAATCCCCCTGATAAAGTAGCAAGTTTATATCATGAAATCTTAAACCAGGAAAAATATAAATACTTTTTCAAAAATATTGTTTTTGCGATCAAAGGAAATGGTACTGATGCTAATTTTTCTGCGTTTCAAAAAGAATTAGGTAAATGGAATAATACCGCTGCTTCATATAATCCCATGATGCAACTCATGCCAGGTTCCCAAGGGACTCTAACAGGAGACATTAGCCAGCCTTTGCAGCATGATGTATTTAAACAACAAGGAAAATCAAATAGCGACGCCTTGAAACATCAGCCATCCACATTAACCTATTAATAAACGGTCATTATCTAAGAGTGCTATTCAAGAGATGGCCTTGCTAAGCCAACTCAGATTTTCCTTAGAACTTTGATTTACGATACCTTGGATGAACGTTCACATGTCCTGATTGGCGTCATCATAAAAATGGATTAAACAGAAAATAACCACCCGATGAAAGACCTGTGTCATCTCCGCGAAGGCGGAGATCCACTTTTAGTGTGCATAGTGCTGATAGTACTTCCTGTCTTCGAGAAATGGTAAAAAATCATTAATTTAATGGCAGCAAGCTATATCTTCGTATGGGCTATAAAAGCGATGCGATTTGCTTTCTTAGGTACAGTCCTGAAAAACTGAACTAAGTTTGTGCGGCTAATTTCTGCAATTGCTCGCCCGATAAGCGAAATTGCAACAAATCCGTACGTGGATGAGCCCCGATAAATTCGTAGAATTCAATGGCTTTTTTATTCCAGGTAAATGCATGCCCCTCCATGCGACAACATTCCTTCTCAAGTGCCAACTGTGCAAGGTTAGATAACAATGACGTACCCAGGCCATAATTACGATAAAGCTCATCAACAAAAAGCTCCTCAACATAAAGAACAGGTGCTCCTGCTGGGACGGAATAAGAAAAAAAATATAAAGCAAAACCCGCTGGATTTTTCTTATATTCAGCTAATAAAACATAAAAATATTTATTTCGGCCAAAAGCATGTGCTTCAATTTTGTCCAGGGTTAAATGAATCTCTTCCGGTTTCTTTTTTTCATATTCAGCGAGTTTCTTGACTAAGCCAAAAATTTCTTCTTTATCTTTTTTCTTAGCAATTCGAAAAGTAAATTCCATATTCGTACCCCTCACACCCCAAGATCCTAACCAAAACGATTTACTGGTTGATGACAATAAGGTGCTTTATGATGTTTGGCATAATAATCCTGATGGTATTCTTCTGCCGGCCAAAATATTTGTACTGGAAAAAGGCGAGTCACAATGTTATAGCCTCTTTTTTGCAACATTTGGATTAAAGTTTCTGCTTCAGCTAATTGCTCCTGATCATAATAAAATATGGCACTTTGGTACTGCTGGCCTATATCAGGGCCTTGTCCCGATTTCTGGGTAGGATCATGGATTTCAAAAAAACGCTTTAATACATGATGATAATCGGTCTTGGTTTTATCATAAATAACACGTACTGCCTCATAATGCCCAGTATTGCTCTGACAGACTTGGTCATAACTTGGTTCTAAAGTAACACCGCCTGTATAGCCTACTTCAACACGCAGCACACCGGGTATTTGTTTTAAAAAATGATCTACGCCCCAAAAACATCCGCCAGCCATTATCGCTTCTTCGGTATCCAATACCTGACTGTCTGCAACAAAATCAATTGAGGCGGAATTCACACAATGGCGTAAATTCTTTTGGGTAAAGTACTCTCCGGTAAAGACATGCCCCAAATGAGCATCGCAGCGCGCACAAAGGATTTCCATTCGTTGCCCATCACGGTCAGGGATCTGTTTTACTGCATGAACAATATTATCATCAAAACTTGGCCAGCCACACCCGGAACTGAATTGACTTGAGCCGCGAAATAAGGCTAAACCACAACGTTTGCATAAATAAGTGCCATTGGTCATGACAAAATTATATGCTCCGGTGTGAGGATACTCTGTGGCTTTATCACAGATTATCCTTTTGGCTAAAGGGGTTAAACTGGCTGTTTTATCAAGATAATCGTCCATACTGCTACCTTTGTTGCCCTTGGCAAATTTTATCCGCTAAATAACCTATAGCTCCTGCATAATATATTGAATTATTATAGTGCAAAATCATCTTATAGTTAGGGAAGGTTAAGAAGGTAGGGCCGCCTAATGGTTGAACAATACTGCCTTGCAGATTCTGATAAGGCAATGGCTCACCATTTTCTGTACGCACACCCAGCGCATTCCATTCACTCACAGGCTTCACGATGTTTTTGCCTTCCATAGCCATATCGAATTTACGAGGTAGCTTGACCTGGATAGCCCAAGGCTCACCTGTTTGCCACCCATTTTGCTTCATGTAATTTGCAATTGAAGCAAAGACATCCGGTTTGCTTCTCCAGATATCTTTTCGTCCATCACCATCATAATCAACAGCATATTTCACCCAGCTTGAAGGTAAAAATTGGGGCTGACCTGAGGCACCTGCCCACTCACCTTTGAAATCAGCTAAATCTACATGTCCCTCATCCAATATATGCAAAGCAATGAATAATTCTTTACGGAAAAACTCTTTACGATTGGAATCATACGCTAAGGTGGCTAAAGCTTTCACTACAGGGAAATTACCCATATAAGTACCGTAACTGGTTTCCATTCCCCAAAATGAAACGATAAAGCAGGGATTTACCCCATATTTTTTGGCCACAGCCTCCAAGACCTCTTGGTTCTTTTTAAATTCTTTACGCCCTATAGCAATTCTGTAATTATCAACGCGTGTGTTACGGTATTTAATGAACGTGAGTCGATGTTCTGGTTGGGAGCGTAAAAAACCCTTAATTTGATGGCTTGGCTCATGGATACCTGCAAACGCCTTATCAAAAACTTCTGGCGAAATTCCTTGTTGCAAAGCTTCCTCTCGAACACCAGCGACCCAATCATTCCAATTCTGTTGTGCGAAGGCAACATGATGTACCAGAACGTATGCGATTATCGCAAGTCCCCATTTTTTCATAGCCTTTCCCCCTGATTTTTTGTTACTTAATTGCCATCCCAATATTTAAGATAGACCATTTATCATATAAACAAGCAGCCTGGTCGAACAGCAAAAGACTGAAAACCCAAGTTGCCACTGTACCTCACCACCATTGACGCATGAATTATTGTCATTCCCGCAAAGGCAGAAATTTTTTCTTGCACGCGTTGAACTTGATTAGAAATAGGTTCCCGCCTTGGCGGGAATGCAAAAAATCTAAGTTGTAGCGGCTCCTCTGGCCTTTGTCCAGGCTACCAATGTAAAGAATTATACAGTGAGTATTAAAGCGCTTCCATAAATGCTGTCAAATCAGCCTTTTCTTCGTGCGTTAACTGTAATTGCAATACCAGGTTAAAAAATTCTACCGTATCTGCCAAAGTTAACAAACGACCATCATGTAAATAGGGTGGAGAATCTTTAATTCCTCTCAAAGGAAATGTTTTTATAGGTCCATCACCAACTGCTTTCATACCGTTAATCATTTGTGGCTGATAGAATCGCTCGGTCTGTAAATTATGCATGGTGTTGTCAGTATAGTAAGGAGGAGTATGACAACTAGAGCATTTTCCTTTGCCAAAAAATAATTCCTGTCCGCGTAGCTCTGCTGGACTTGCCTTGGCAGGATCTAGCGTTCCTTCCCAAGTCAATTTGGGAGCGGGAGGGAAATCCAAAATTTCTTGGAATTCAGCCATGAAATGAACTTGGCTACCACGTTCCAAAATATTGACGCCCTTTTTAGTTGCAATTACAGGATCCCCATCAAAATAAGCTGCTCTTTGTTCAAACTCAGTAAAGTCCTCGACTGATTTTAATGCACGCTGAGATCCAAATAACCTTTGGATATTTAAGCCTCGTAATGTTGGAGTATTGATGCGATGACGAAACTCTTGGGGTCTTATATCGCCAACCAAATGCGTTGCTTTATTAGTATGCCCGTTCGCATGACAATCAAAGCAAGCGACTCCCCGACTGGGTTTTACAGTACGTCGATCTTCAGTTTGGTTAAATTGTTGTTGCGGAAATGGGGTAACTAACAGGCGTAACCCTTCCAGCTGTTTTGGATTCAATAAACCATTGAACAATTCATAATAATTCTCGATGGTAACCAATTTACCTTGAGAAATGTCCCCGAGATCAGGCCGGGTAGTCAAATAAATAGGAGCAGGATAAGGAGGTAAAAAATGATCTGGAATATCAAAATCCAAATCAAAACGGGTCAAATCCCTGTCTTCTTGTTTTTTAATTTCATCAATAGCAAATTTAGGAAATAACATTCCACCTTCTGGATGATTGGGATGAGGTAACGGCAAGAAGCCCTGTGGAAAAAGGCCTTGTTTCTTAACATCCTCAGGACTCATTTTGGCCAATTGCTCCCAGGTCACCCCCGCAGGAAGTTTCACACGAACACCTTCTTGTATGGGTTTTCCATTGGACATTTTTGCCGTTTTAGAAGGGTTATTGCTTAAATCATAACGCTTCTTTAACAGTTCGTGTTGCCGCTCATTAATTGCCTGCTTTTCACTGCTCATGCGTTGCAAAATACTTTGAAACGTTTCGTGAATCACCACTGGCATATAACTTGAAGGCACTGAGGTAGTTGCAGGAGCAAGTTGTGGCTGAGGTGTATCAGCAAAAGCCAAAGAAACTATACTTGCCGTGAGGACTATTACTCCTAAAGATTTTTTTACCATACATAAATCCGTTTAGATGAAAAGATTTTTTTTCATCATAAAGTACTTATAAATTCAGCGCAATAGAGACTAAATTTTGGACATCTAACGTTTAGCCTGGGTGCTGCGAAACGAAACTCGAGCTACATTGCTACACATTATTGTTACCGTTCAAGGAGCATGCTTGAATCTCTGGGGGATTTGAGCGCAAGATGAGTCAAATACGGCCGAGTCGTTCAATGAATAGGGCGTGAACGCTTACATATTACTCACTACGCAAAGATACTACAGGTTCCAATTTTGCAGCACGCCGCGCAGGATAAAAACCAAAGAAAATCCCAGTGGCAGCTGATACCAAAAAGCCTGCGACAGGCGGCAAAAGATAGATTGAAAAATTCCAATCACTAAAATAAGCCAAAATACGGGTACAGATTAATCCTAAAATAACCCCAAGTACGCCTCCTACCAAAGAAAGCATGACTGATTCGACTAAAAATAAAGCTTGAATTTCACTATTTTTGGCTCCAACCGCTTTACGAATACCAATTTCCTTTCTCCGCTCACTTACAGAAACCAACATCACATTCATCACCCCAATTCCACCTACCAACAGCGAAATTCCTCCGATTACAGCCAGTAATAAAGTAAAAATCTGCCCCTGATTTTCCATGCTGGCAATAATTTGCTTTGCGCTACGTGTAAAAACACTTAATTTGGGAGCGATTGAACCAACAATTTGCTTTATTTCCTCAATTACCTCATCTATGGGACTATCGGGTTTCAACTCCAGAACCACATTATTTACCTTGGCTTCTTTGCTAATCAGACCAATACCAGCCAATGGAACAATCGCAGCCTGATTGATGTCTTCATTGAAAAACCCATTTTCCTTCCAGGGTTTAGCCACACCAATGATTGTGTACAAAGATTGGCCTATTCGTAATTGCTTTCCTATGGGATCATCAAAACTGATCTCTTTGATTTGCCGTGCTAAACCTGCACCTATGACGCAGTAGTGCTCATACGATTCAACAAAAGAAACAAAATGTCCCGCGGCTAATTTGATATGAACAATTTTTAGCAAATGTTCATTGGCCCCAATGACTGCTCCTTGCATTAATTTTCCTTGGAAACTTAAGGGTTGATATGCAGTGCTATAGGGTGCCATGTCGATAATATAAGGTATACGCTCAGACATCTGCTCCCATTGCGCAGCAGAGATTGATTCCATACTGCCGGAAGATTTATCTGTGGTTTTGGGATAAACGGCTATTGCTAATAAATCCGTACCTAAGGCCTTAAATTGAGCTAATGCTTTTTCTGTAGCCAACTGACCACAGCTAATTAAAGCAACAACCGCGGCAGTTCCCACTAAAATGCCCAAAACTGCCAAAAACGAACGTAACTTGGCGGCAGTCAAATTCACTAAAGCTTGCTGGCAATGTCCGGAAAAATTCATGCGCCAGTCTCCGCCATGACAACACCATCCACAAGAGTAATTTTTCGCTGACACAATGCAGCGATCTGTTCATCATGGGTAATCATAATGATGCTGCGCCCTTGCGCGTGTAAACTTAAAAATAAATTCATTACTTCATTACCGGTACGTGAATCAAGCGCACCTGTTGGTTCATCAGCCAAAATTACTTGTGGCTCGGTTACCAATGCACGAGCAATGGCAACACGTTGCTGTTGCCCCCCGGATAATTGGGTGGGCCGATGCTGTGCATATTGATGCATTCCTACTCGTTCAAGGGCAGCAAACACCCTTTCCTTAATTTCAGCAGCCCCTACACTGCGATAAATTAACGGCAAAGCCACATTTTGCATGGCACTAAATCTTGGTAATAAATTGAATTGCTGAAAAACAAAGCCAATATTTTGATTGCGTAATTCAGCTGCTTCATCATCTGTCAAAGCGGCAACATTACGATTTTTCAATAGATAAGTTCCTTTATCTGCTTTATCCAGGAGTCCCAGAATATTCATCAAAGTAGATTTACCTGAACCAGAAGCGCCGACAATCGCAAGTAAATCGCCCTCATAAACCGTCAGGGATACTTCTTTTAATATTGTGGTGCTAATTCCTTCGAGATGATAAGTCTTTACAATATCCGTAAGCATCATAAGCGGTTGCTGAGTCTTTTTCGCATGACTAAGGTTCGATGTCATTGTGGGGCTTAATAACCGCTCAAGAATATTTGAATCCTCTGACACATCATGAGATGAGGCATTACTTTTACTGGAATTAATAACAAGATCACTCATAAACCACCACGTCACCAGCTTTTAAACCGGTCTCGACAACCACTGAGTCTGCCTGTGCCGCCCCTGTTGTAATTACTCGTTTCTCTAAAGCACCTGACTTGGTTTGTATGCTAACTATACTTTGCCCTTTTTCTCGCTTTATCGCAGCAATGGGGATAATGAGCTGCTTACCATTATCCACACTTAATTCGATGGATGCACTCATACCTACTTTGATCCATTGTTGCTCTTGAGGGGTTAATTTCTTAACTTCTACAACTGCGGTAAAAAAGGGTAACCCATTATTATTTGATGCTTGTGCATTCACAGCGACCAATTGTCCTTTTAATTGATATTTACCAAAGGCAACTCCACTCACTATGGCATCCATTCCCGTTTGGATTTGGGTTATATCGATTTCTGGGACGTCAATTTCAATACTGATTCCGGATAAATCACCGATCAAGCCAATGACTTGTCCTGACTTAACTGTCGAGCCCACGGTAACACGCACACTCTTATCCTCACCTGCTTTAGGTGGGTATAGCAGGATTCCATCTCGCGGTGATTTTAAACGAATCACATTATGATTTGAGGCTAAAATTTTTTTTATCTTATCGAAATCAGCCAAACTTAATGCAGATAAATTTTTAGGGCTATTTTCATCAAGTTTTTCCAACATTTCCGTCAGTTTACGCGTGGATTGCATTAAAGTAACCCGCCCCGTATCCACATTTGATTTCTCGCTCATATAATTATTTTTGGACAATAAACCCGCGTCCCATAAATCCTGAGTACCAACAAATTTGGCTTTAGCTATGGTGTAACTGTCTTTGGCTTTTAAGTATTCTGTTAGGGTATCATTAAACTGTCTCTGCAACTCGGTTGAGTTTAAAGTTAAAATCACATCGCCTTTTTTGATCAATTGTCCATAATGAAAATTCATTGTTTCGACCACCGCCTCCATTGGACTGGCTATGGTATTTTCATGTAAAGGTTGCACTGTTCCAGTAAAATGCAGCGTTTTATGCAAAGTCTGTTCTTCAACTTTATACTGATGTAACGCCACTTTTTTTTGCTTCTCATGATGACCGCATGAAGACAAAAGAAACCCGATTATTAATAAAATGATGATTTTTGACGTGTTTAAATACCTATTCATCCACCATACCTTAATTTAATTTGCCAATGATTCAGCGTTGTTCCCAAAATTCTTTGCAGGTTTGATATCTGATTTAGATAGGCAATTTTTGCATTGATTAATCCAGATTGAGCTTGAATCAGTTGATTTTGAGTGTTATTTACATCCAACGCACTGGATATACCCGCTTGTTGTTTTTTCTTCTCCAATGCATAAGATTGCTCCGCTAGTTTCACTTGCTTTAGAGCTAACTGATAACGTTTTGCTAAACTTCTTATGTTATTAATGGTATTGGTTACATTGGTTATTAATGCGCGTTTTGTAGCAAGTAAGTTTAATCGGTCTTTTTCCAAGCGGACTTTAGCATTAATTAATTGACTGCGGCGGCTGATGTCATGCAAAGGGACCGTTAATGTCACACGGGCGGCCTCCGTTATGTTATTTCCATTATAAATGCCATTAAATCCCCCATTCACACCACTCACATCATTTACAACCCCACTTTGTATATTACCCGACACATCCAACTGCCATAATTGCTGATTCTTAGCCACTTTATAAGCTCGCTCATCAGCACGTAATGTCATCTTTTGTGCTAAATACACGGTATTATGACTCAATGCTTGTTCGATAGATTGTTGCAAATCAGGAACGGCAAGCTTATCTAGCGCGACATCACTAGGAACAGATATATGCATTTCCGGATCTAGGCCAATAGTCTGCAAGAGATCCTGAGCGGAAGTTAAAAAATCATTTTCTGCCTGCTCTACCATCAAACTTAAAGATTCAATTTGGTACGATTGCTGGATATTACCCGTCGGTTCTAATTGACCTGCCTTTATTTTTTTCTCATTAATTTCATACGATTTTTTTGCCTCTTTTAATTGCAAACGCTGATTCTGTAAATTATTCCCACTTAAAATAAGCATCCGATAAGCCACAATCACTTGGGTGACTTGATCCGCAACAGATTGCTGCAAGTTCAATTTGTTCAGCCATTCATTGTCCTCAGCATCTAAAAGAGCCGCTTCATTCACTGCTTTTCCAAAACCACGCAATAAAGGCTGGGTCAAAGAAAAATTCAACACAGGATTGTAATTGTTATTTTCGTTGACGTTATTATTTATCGATAAATTAGCTTCTGTGCCTAGCTTTGTCTTCAAATTAAATTCAGGACTACCTAAGAGCGTACGTGTTGTATCGCTACCCACACCATTAAACTTACTTTTTTGAATTACTCCAGAAGCACCCAAAGCGTATTGCAATTCAAACTGATTGTGTGCCAAACGCAATTGATAACGCTGTACAATGCGATCCAATTCAGCATTTTGAATATTGGGGTTATATCGCAAAGCCAATAAAATTGCTTCTCTTAAGCTCAACTGATGGATGGTTTTATTCCGAGATGCAGGAGATGTTGGCAACTCTATCCAGTTGTGCAGCATAAACTCTGGATTCTCTATCGCTTTTTGTAAGCGTTCTTCTGCTTGTTTTACGTTTACATCTTCTGCTGTAGGGAGTGACCAGGCATTAGCTCCAAAAAGCCAACAGAGTGAAAACAACATAACTGCCCTTCTTTGCCTGCGTCCTGCGACTTGTACACGGGATCTAAATTCGTTGTAAGATTCCTGGATCTCGCGGACAAGCCGCGGGACGTCGTATGGAATATCGTTCAGGCTCCCCGAAACTAGCCATGGGATGTAGAATGAACATATGGAGTTAAGTTTTTTTAGTAACATCATTTTTTGTTCCACACTGCAAATCGTTGCATATCCTGCAAGCGCAATGCAGTTAATTGGCCACCCCACAAACATCCAGTATCTATTGCATGAATTTTAGGATGAGAACATTTCCCCATTAAAGCAGCCCAATGCCCAAAAACAATATCCACATCAATTTCTTTACGATGAGGTACTTCGTACCAAGGATAAAGATTTGCAGGCGCTTGAGCAATAGTGCCTTTATAACTCAACTCGAGTTTTCCTTGTGCATCACAAAAACGCATGCGTGTATAATAGTTAGTAATTACCCGAAGTCTGTCTATCCCTTTTAAATCATCAGACCATATATCCGGCTGATTACCATATAAATGCGATAAAAAATCGCGGTAACTATCACCTGCAAGCACTTCTTCAAGCTCTTTAGCGAATCGGATTTGCGTGTGACAGATCCCATAAAGGACAAATTCCAGCATGACACATCACCACATTAAGTTCTGGTGAGTAATACAAAATAGATTGCTTTCTCAACCAATGACCTAGATCTTCACCATCGCCCGCCTGCATTACTTCGTGTAATGTGTCATCATGACCTTTCCACGGCTTATCACCAAATAATGAGGCTAAGAGATGTAAATCATGATTGCCTAAAGTCACTCTTGGCGTAACCGGTAAGGAACTGACAAAACGCAATACCGCTAAAGAATCAGGTCCACGATTCACCAAATCGCCAACGAACCATAAACGATCCGTTTTTTCATCAAAATCGATTAATTCCAACAGTCGTTGTAACGGCTCGTAACAACCCTGCACATCACCAATTGCATAATCAGGCACTGTTTTTTGCTCCTGGCCTTAATGCACTTCCTACGTTTTCAATCGCATGCCATTTTCCAGCGGCATCCAGTTTTTGCAACGAGTTTGTTAAACCAATATTTTGTTGCTGGATAAACTGACTGCTAAATTGTGCTTTATGAATCAATTCGGTTGCAGACATGGACTCTACTTTTCCTGTATTTGGATTAACCACTTTTACTGATTCAGGCAGAGCGAGTGCATACTTGGAAAATACAACTCCAGTCTCCATTTGATTTTTAGTCTCAAATCGACTTAATACTCCACCATCAGCTGCACGATTATGTAAACCCAAAGATAAAAACCCATTTTGTGCCGCTTGCCAATTTTTATACTCCGGATGTTCGCGTACGAATAATTGAAACATTTCCGCACACATCAACATACCTCCAGGTACCATGAATAATGGGGCTTTATTGATCATAATCCGGCCTGCGTCTAAAGCCTTAATCATCCATTGAATAAATTCCATGCCAACTGCCTGTTCCTTTTCTAACAAAGTTTCTGGCTGGCCATCAGAAAAAGTACCGGTACGATAACGCCCGCCACCAGCAGTTGCGGCAATACCTCGTGTCATAAATTCAAGTAAATAACGCTGAATCGCTATTGCTTCCGCTCGAATTAATATGGCCCCCAAGGTGCCAGCAGAGCGTTCATCCTCATTCAATAATGCAAGCCATACTGCGAGAACTTCAGGATTAGAAGCGAGCCAGGCAAAGCCACTCCCTGGCATTATTGCTCTTGCCAACAATAAATTCAGACGGCGTCGAAATTCGATTTCAGGTTCTTTTTGAAACTCGTAAAAGTAATAAATCCCTATACTGGTCATACTTTCAAGCAAAGGATTCCATTCTTTTAAAAACTGGCCGTTCGCATCATAAAAACTAACGCGGTAATCAACAAATAACTTGCCTATACCTTGAAGAAGAGCTGCTGAAAAAAGAGCATATTGCCAAAGCTTTTGTTCTTCGGATAATAATTCAGGCTGCTCCTGCACCATGAATTCCTGAAAAAGACTCAATGCCGCTTCTGTACGGTTCAGAGCATAATCGATCAAACCACCTTGCTGCGAGTAATAACTGTTCGCTGTCTCGGGCAAATTTTGACAATAATGAACTAAATTATCGATAAGAATGCCACATAAACTATCATATCGTGCTGTTTCCAAACCAGATAACATTCGCATCCTTTTCAATAATGTCTGTCTCTTGTCTTCCGACAAGAGGAGGTTCGTATTGACGATACGAGTTAAATCTTTAAAAGATTTACCTTGTGAGGACAGAGAACCTTTACGCTGACGTTGACGATGAAACAAAGCCATCTCCATAATAATTTAATAACTCCAAGTTGGAAAATTTATATCCATGATGATTAATTTTACACTAATTAGAAATAAATTTCGCTAGTTGAACATATTCCGTAACAGAAATCTGTTCTGGTCTTTTACTTCCATCAACACCCAAAGTGCTTAATTGCTCAGCCGTTAGGATTCCTTTTAAGTTGTTATTCAACGTTTTGCGACGCATGGAAAATGCACTAGCCACCAAACGCTCTAACTGCGTAACAGAAACTTTTTCAAAGGGAGAAACGCCATGGGGCACAAGACGAACTACCGCTGAGTCTACTTTAGGTTGTGGCTCAAAAGACTCAGGAGGAACATCAAACAAATGCTCTACAGCACAATGATATTGCAACATTACCGTTAATCGTCCATAAGCTTTGCTACCCGGTTGTGCCGCCATTCGCTCTACTACTTCTTTTTGCAACATAAAATGCATGTCTTCGATATATGACACGTACTGCAATAAATGAATAAGTAACGGTGTGGAGATATTATAAGGTAAATTACCTACCACACGTAATCGAGAACCAAATTGGCTATAATCAAGAGTTAACGCATCGGCAGCAATCAAATGCAATTTACCTTGTGCAATAGGCAACGCTGCGAGATATTTTTGTAAATCGGTATCAATCTCAACTGCTGTCAAATGATTTAAATGACGTAACAATGGCTCAGTTAAAGCGCCCAGGCCAGGCCCAATTTCCAGCATATTATCGTCTGCGTGTGGATTAATGGCGCGTACAATGCCATCAATAATATGTCGATTTTGTAAAAAATTCTGGCCAAAACGCTTGCGCGGGCTATGCCTCACCATTTATCCCCATAAAACTAAAAGCCAATTATAACGTGCATCCTCAATAAAAAGTAGCCTGAATAAAGAGAAGAACGCTTCCGGTTTTCCCCAACCAGTGCGCAATATGCTTTGAATCCAAGTGACAAATTTATATAGCATAAACTTCAAAATTTGGTGTAAAATTCGCCCACTATGAACAAGGCTGGAATCACTATGGCTTATCGAAAAATGTTAAAATCCAAAATCCATCGTGCGTGTGTCACTGAAGCTGATTTGGATTATGAAGGAAGCATTACTATTTCTCCAGAGCTGCTTAAGGCAGCAAACATATTACCTTATGAAGCAGTCAATGTCTGGAATATCACTGCAGGTACACGCTTTGAGACTTATGCAATTACCGGCAGACCAGGATCTACTGAAATTTGTGTAAATGGAGCTGCAGCACATTTGGTAACCCCCGGAGATTTAATCATTATTGCCTCCTTTACTCAGGTATTAGAAGAAGAGTGCGCAAGCCTGGTTCCCACCGTAGTTTTTGTCGATCAATTCAATCGGTTAAGGGAAATTCGCCCCGAGAAGATTGGAATTAAAAACACAGGAATTCAAGAAGCTGCCGAAGCTTAGGAACGTCCCTCTCTCAGTACTAGAGAGGGTGAAAGAAAGTTTCCATTTATATTCATACAGATCCCATGTTAAATCACCTTTTAGAACTACGACGGCGTGGATTACAAACCCTCATTTGGTTTGGCTGCTTATTTTTCATTTTCTTTTTCCTCGCGAATGATTTGTACCAAGCGCTGGTTAATCCACTACTTCATACACTTTCAGCTCAAGAAGGTTTAATTGCTACCCATGTGACATCTCCCATATTTACCCCACTTAAACTTGCTGCTGATGCGGCCATGTTACTGAGCGCTCCCTTTACTTTGTTTCAAATTTGGCGTTTTATCAGTCCCGGCCTTTATCAAAGAGAACAAACTACGCTACGTATTGCCCTAATTTTTAGTCTTCTACTGTTTCTTGCAGGAGCTTTGTTTTGCTTTTATCTGGTTTTGCCATTCATGTTTCATTTTTTTGCACATGCCTTACCTAAGGGAGTGCGTTATATGCCTGACATGGCATATGCTCTGGATTTTATCACCAGAATGCTGATGATCTTCGGATTTTGCTTCCAGATACCCTTACTTTGTTTTGTCCTGGTGCGCTTAAAAATTATTGAGGTAATCACCTTAAAAAAAATCAGACCTTATGTCATTGTTGGCGCTTTTATCGTTGGCATGCTCCTGACTCCACCCGATGTTTTTTCGCAAATCATGCTCGCGCTACCCCTCTGCATTCTTTATGAAATAGGAATTATTTTAGCCATTTATTTTGTTTAAATCTTTATGGCTTTATTTTAAACATATTAAGATTTTCTTAATAATCAGTTAATAAATACGCCCTATAATGCACCCGATTTAATCATTTAGATGTGAGATGTAAGAATGAACAGTAAAGAAGAACTAAGCCGTCAACATGAAGATACGCAAAAGCAAATTGACGAACAAAAAGAAAAAAGTTTGCAATTACAGCAACTAAAAACTGAAATGCAAAAAGCTGTAGAAACAATTAATCAAGAAAATAAGGCAATCATAGAACATAAAGTACCTGCTGCTTTCAATGAAGCTAAAGTTAAATTTCAACCAGTAGAAAATTTAAATACGGAAAAAAAACAAGACGTATTAGATTATATTCAAAAACTACTAACCGACCTAAGCGAGAAAAAGCAACACAGTGAAAAACTCCATGAGAATACAAAGAAGAGAAATGAGTTATTGGAACAAGTGCACGAGCATCTAAAGAAGGGTTATAACAAAAAGACACTTACAGATCTTACTAATAAATCAGGTATTGTAAGTATCAAAAATACTGACAACACTGGATTTGCCTTATTACTGGAACTACTTGGAGAGCCTCCTAGCAAATACACTTGGACCTTGGACTCAACAGATAGAGATAACTTACTAAAAGTTGTTCCCCAAAAAATTGAAGCATTAGCTTTTACTCTTGCAGTAGACGAACAAACTAAAAAAGAAATGGCCAGTGGTTTAAAAGCATTGGAACAAATTCAAACAAAATTGGTTAACAACTATGATGAACACGATAAACTTTCTGTGGAAATTGTGCAACTGGAGGAACAGATAAGTCAGATAGAAACGGTTACAGTTAAAGAACTGACAGCTCAAGCAGAAGATCTGGAGCGACAAATTAAAGAGCTTGAACAGCAAGAGCAAGAAAAACGAGAACGAGAACGACGCGAAGAAGAGAAACGAGAACAAGAGAAAGAACAACGGGAACGAGAACGACGCGAAGAAGAGAAACGAGAACAAGAGAAAGAACAACGAGAACGAGAAAGACGAGAACTAGAGAAACGAGAACAAGAAAAAGAACAACGGGAACGAGAACGACGCGAAGAAGAGAAACGAGAACAAGAGAAAGAACATCGGAAACAAGAAAGACGAGAACAAAAAATGAAGGAACGGGGCGCACTCGCCGCCGAACTTAAGAAGGTGCTGATCGAGTATATCGATGGTCGAAAACAACATTATTCTATTAAAGATGTATTTCTTCCCGGAGATAAAAGGGCGCGCGAACAATTCATTGGCCAAATTGTCAATGCAAAAGACGGGTTATTAAAAGAATATGTAGATTCCGGCAATATTGATAAAATGCTTAATACCATTACCGCTGAAATAAGCAGTTTTAACGGCATCAAAATGCAAGCCACCCTTAACCGAATGGTAGTTAAGCTCATAGAAGCTGAAGCCAAACCGGTAGAAATAGAAAATCTCCCTGCAAAGGCCAAGCAAGTACTGTCGTTATTTGAAGGAAAAAAGGGCAAGTCTCTAGAATATGCTCTAAAAATGAAAAACATATATACCCAAATTGAGGGAATCAACGCTTATGCAAACACGCTACCTGAGCGTGAAAAAAAAGTAATTAAACAACTTGTTACTGCTCTTAAAAGAGATGTCGATCAATTTGTCTGCCAAAATTCGAAACATTTTCCAAGCAAGGAATCATATCAAAAATTTAAATTGACAATTAAAGCAAGATTGCATAGTCACGATGACCTTATGAGTGGACACACCTCATGGCCAGACATCATTATCAATCTGCTGCTTAGCGTCATTACACTAGGTAAATTGATTTGTTCAAAAGCAAGAACCGGCAGAGCTTCTTTATTCTTTGATAAAACTGAAGATCAGAAAGAAATAGAAGCCCCTGTTGATCTAGCCCTAGAGAATCTGGGTACATTTTTAGCCGGCTAATATAATACAAGGAAATATATAACCTTTAGTGCTATTACCCTAGCCCGGGACTTCATTATTCCATATGGAGTTACCCGGGTTAGTTATGCTTCACTTCAAATCAGGCTACGATTTTTACTTTCAATAAAATTCAATTTGATATATGAACAGGACTTACGAAAAACCCCAAGGTCGAGGCAAAAAATGTTTTTAATGATGGAGTTAAGATAGACTAAATGATCGAATTAAAAACATTTTTTAACGAAGAGATTGGTTTTTTTCGTAAGTCCTGATGCACTATGGTTTTCCCTTTCTATACACTGTTAAGCTTCTTTAACTTCTACCGATATATTATTCAAGACGCCCAACAAAGAGGCTTATATGAATAAAATTGCACAATTCAACATTGGGGATTTAGTGATTCACAAAAACAGCCGCTACAGAGCAATTGTAGTGGATGTTGACCCCTTATTTCAGGCTTCGGGACGCTATAATCCACAAGCTCCTAAACGCGAATTTGCCACTCGAAACCCTTGGTATCGGTTATTAGTTGATGACAGCAGTCAAATTACATATGTTGAAGAGTGTATGCTGATTGCAGACACAAGCAAAATGCCAATTAATAATCCACATATTGGATCTTATTTAAAAGAAATGGAAGGACGTTATAGGAATACAAATCCCTCACATTAACACTGATTTTTAGGCTAGATGCAGCAAAGCAAAACCCGGGTTATCAATGATTGAGTGCTCCCGAGCTCCACTTTAGCTGCATGTTTCTAAGTATTTTTTAAAATTAAAACCAAAAGCGCTATAAAACCAATTAAGACAAGCGCCAAAACCCCCATCGTATAAAAACTTTTATTTAGATTTTCCTTACTAAATTGTTCAGGACTACCTTTTACCGTACGGTACAAAATAAAAATGATCATTCCAGCGCCAATAAGACCTAGAATTTGATATAAAGTCTCCATAAAACTCTTCCTTATTTTGCTTCAAAACTAAATGCATCTGAAAATAAGCGGGTGGGTGAAATACCACTATTTACTAATGCATCACGTGTACTATATACCATATCAAAAGGACCACTAATGACTATTTGCCATTCACCAAGATCCTGAGGATGTTTCGCGAGTACAAGAGAAACAAGAGGCACTGCATTGTCCTCTGAGACAGAAGAAACATAAGTAAAATGGCTAACATGTTCCTGCCAGCTCGTTACTTTCTCATCCATATATAAATCATTTTGCAAGCGAGCCCCCCAAAATAACTCAAAAGGCCGAGTATCGGAAGTAGATAATAACTGCTCGATCATCGCTTTTACTGGGGCAAACCCGGTACCGCCAGCAATAAACAATATCGGACGTTGTGGGTGCAAATGTTCAATAGAACACTCGCCAAAAGGTAAGCGGATGTTTACAGAACCATGCTGCTTTATATGCGCAAATAATCGCTGGTTGTAAGGATTTTCCAAACTATGGCGAATGTGAAGCTCATATTTATGAGATCCTAACGGAGCATTAGCAATGGAATAACTAAACGCTTCTTCACCAAAGAGTATCTGCAGATATTGTCCCGCCTGATAGGCTACATATTTTTCAGGAGTTAAAATCAAACGCATAATGCTGTCTGTCAACGGGGAAATATCCTCTACAAGAGCTTTAATTGTTTTTTCCTTCATTCATCTAACCCCAGAGAAGACCAGTACCCACTGACCTTTTTTAAAATCTCTTCATCCATCACAATTGGCTCACCCCATTCTCTTTGAGTCTCACCTGGCCATTTATTGGTCGCATCCATTCCTATTTTTGAACCCAAACCCGAAACAGGAGACGCAAAATCCAGATAATCAATCGGCGTATTTTCCATCATAACGGTATCTCGTGCAGGATCCATACGCGTAGTCATTGCCCAAATCACATCCTGCCAATTGCGCGCATCAATATCATCATCACAGACGATTACAAATTTGGTATACATAAATTGTCTTAAAAACGACCACACCGCCATCATAATCCGCTTAGCATGCCCAGGATACTGCTTCTTTATTGTGACTACAGCCAAACGATAAGAACATCCCTCTGGTGGCAAATAGAAATCAACAATTTCCGGGAATTGCTTTTGCAGCAAGGGAATAAATACTTCATTTAATGCAACCCCTAAAATAGCAGGTTCATCAGGTGGTCGGCCAGTATACGTACTATGATAAATAGGATTATCTCGGTGAGTAATGCGTTCCACAGTAAACACGGGAAAAGATTGTACTTCATTATAATAACCTGTGTGATCTCCGTAGGGACCTTCGGGGGCCTCTACTCCAGGTTCTAAATAACCTTCTAAAACAATTTCTGCACTCGCCGGGACATGCAGCTCATTCCCAATGCACCGCGTTAATCGAGTACGCTGGCCTCGTAATAATCCAGCAAATGCGTACTCAGACAAGGTATCAGGTACAGGCGTTACTGCTGCAAGTATCGTTGCAGGATCTGCACCCAAAGTCACGGAAACTGGAAAACGTTCTCCCGGATAAGCCTGTTGCCAGGCCTGGTAGTCCAATGCCCCTCCTCGATGGGATAACCAACGCATGATTAATTGATTCTTATTCAACAATTGCTGTCGATAAATCCCCATATTTTCACGTGTTTGATGAGGTCCTTTGGTGGTTACGAGCCCCCAAGTTATTAGTGGTGCCGCATCTTTAGGCCAGCACGTTTGAATGGGTAAGGAAGTTAGATCCACTTCATCTTTTTCCCAGACATGAGTTTGGCATTCTGCACCGCTTACATATTTGGGTGCCATATTTAATGCCTGTTTTAATAATGGAAGTTTATTAAATGCATCTTTAAATCCTTTGGGGGGATCGGGTTCTTTTAGAGCAGCCAATAATTTGCCTACCTCCCTCAATGCACTGATATTTTCTTCCCCCATTCCCATTGCTACCCGCTCAACCGTACCAAACAAATTGGTTAAAACAGGCATTTGATGGTGTGGGAGGTTAGTAAAGAGAAGCGCTGGGCCACCAGAACGTAGCACCCGATCACTAACGGTGGTCATTTCAAGATACGGCGAAACAGGGTAAGTAATGCGTTTTAATAAATTACGTGATTCCAATTGTGCAATAAAATCTCTTAGATCAGAGTATTTCATTAATTATCCCCTAGAGTAGCCTGGGTAAAGGCGCAACTGTTCTGTCATTGGCTTGTCCTGGTGGGCAAGCCACAGGACGAAGAACATTTAGTTTATTAACTATAATGGCAGTAAAGACAGCTGTAACCCGGAGAAAGTTTATAGCAAAACTAAAAATAAACCTTCGTTTAAAGCTCAAAACTGCTTTGTGAACTCAGTTTTTATCTGGTTTATTGTTACAAATGACAGTTTTGAAAAGAATTAAACCTTCCCGGGTTTGGGCTCAGCCTTCACCCAGGCTACAATTTTTATAACAGATGCTACTCTTGACGTTTCATTGCATCGAAGAATTCAGCATTGGTTTTATGATTTTTCATGCGCTCAAGCAAGAACTCAATCGCATCGCACTCATCCATAGATTGTAGTATTTTCCGCAATATCCAGGTTCGTTGTAGATCTTCCGGACTTAATAATAGATCCTCACGACGTGTACCTGAGCGATTAATATTAATCGCAGGGAAAACACGACGTTCCGCAATATTACGACTCAAGTGAATTTCCATGTTACCGGTTCCCTTGAATTCTTCATAAATCACTTCATCCATTTTAGAACCTGTATCCACCAACGCCGTAGCAATAATAGTCAGGCTACCACCTTCTTCAATATTACGTGCAGCACCATATAAACGCTTGGGTCTTTGCAATGCATTCGCATCAACACCACCAGTCAACACCTTACCGGAAGAAGGAATCACGGTGTTGTATGCACGGGCTAGACGAGTAATTGAGTCAAGTAAAATAACTACGTCACGTTTGTGTTCAACTAAGCGCTTGGCTTTTTCAATCACCATTTCAGCAACTTGAACATGGCGGTTAGCGGGTTCATCAAAGGTACTGGCAACTACCTCACCTTTTACAGAACGTTGCATTTCAGTTACTTCCTCAGGACGCTCATCAATCAGCAATACAATGAGGTAACATTCTGGATAATTTTTTTCTATAGAACGCGCAATGTTTTGCAACATTAATGTTTTACCTGCTTTGGGAGGAGAAACAATCAGACCACGTTGTCCTCGACCAAAGGGAGCACATAAATCAACTACCCGCGCGGTCAAGTCTTCAGTACTGCCATTTCCTTGCTCCATAACCAGGCGTTCTGAAGCAAACAAAGGAGTAAGGTTTTCAAATAAAATTTTTCTTTTGGCACTATCAGGTGAATCATAATTGATTTCATCAACTTTCAACAAAGCAAAGTAACGCTCGCTGTCTTTGGGAGGACGAATTTTACCTGAAATAGTATCGCCAGAACGCAAACCAAAACGTCTGATTTGGCTGGGTGATACATAAATGTCATCAGGGCCTGCCAAATAAGAACCATCGGCAGAACGCAAGAAACCAAATCCATCTGTCAGGACTTCTAAAACACCGTCACCGTGGATGTCTTCACCCTTTAAGGCATGAGCCTTAAGAATGGCAAAAATAATTTCTTGTTTGCGCATACGGGAAGGGTTCTCGACACCAATCTCTTGTGCGATGTTAAAAAGATCGGCAATAGGCAATTGCTTAAGTTCACTAAGATTCATACTTCTCACTTGATTTGTTGATTAATCGAATTGGGTATCCGGGAAAAATATTATTAAGAATAGCAGCTAAGGATTCTGCTGCCTATGTGATATATTTATATTATATCACATATTGCAGACAGGCTATCACAGCTTTAGTAAAAGATACAACATTTTTTATATAGAAAAATTAAAATTAAACGTGACTCTCAACAAAAGCACTTAATTGAGATTTTGAAAGCAAGCCCATTTTAACTGCTTCAACTTGGCCATTTTTAAATAAAATCAATGTGGGAATACTCATCACACCAAACTTTGCTGGTGTTTGTGGATGTTCATCAATATTAATTTTGGCAAAAGTCACTTGCTCACCATGAGTAGCAGCTACTTCTTCCAATATAGGTGTCAATGCACGACATGGACCACACCACTCCGCCCAAAAGTCAACTAATACAGGCTTATTTGCATGGATTACATCTTGTTCGAAGCTTGCATCTGTTATCGTTTTAATAAGATCACTCATGTTCAACCTCTGTTGTTTAAAATTCGTTAATTGCCAAATCGCCCTGTGCGTCAACTATATTTGGCATAGCTTGAATGAGAAATCTTCTGAATCGACTCAAATCATCTTGATACGGTCAAAAGATTTTTCATTCAACCCACACTCAAACACTCAGTTCTTCGCGATTTTTGCTACAAGAGAAACTCGCCACAAGTTCTATTATAGATCACCACCTACGGCTTGCAACACACTTAGCGCAGTAATCGCAGCGGTTTCCGTACGTAAAATTCTTGGGCCTAAGGATAAAGGCTGAAACCCGTGCTCACAAGCAAATTGCACTTCATGATCGCTTAACCCGCCTTCGGGGCCAATAAGCAAATCAATCGCAGGCGAGCCAATTGCATAATCGCTCCAGTTTTTATCTTCACCTGGATGCAGGATAAATCTTAATTCAGCTTGAGCCCTATGCATATAGTCCTCTAGAGACATTGGTGCATGTACTATGGGAACCGCATTACGCCCGGATTGTTCACACGCAGCAATGACAATCGCCTGCCACTGGTGCAGTTTTTTGGCCATTCGTTCTTTATCCAGCTTGACAACACAACGCTCAGTAATAATAGGAGTAATGCTCGCTACGCCCAGTTCGACCGCCTTTTGCATTACAAATTCCATACGCTCGCCCTTGGAAATAGCTTGTGCTAAATGGATAGCTAAAGGCGACTCTCGGCTTACATGTTTGCTCGACTCAATAAGGACAGTAACTTGCTTTTTTTTCACTGATTCTATGGTGGCTGCAAACTCGCGATCATCACCACAGAATAAAGTAAGATGCTCACCAACCTGCATGCGCAAAACAACACCAACATGCTGACTGGCTTCAGGAGATAATTCTAAAAGCTGGCCTGGATGGTAGTTTCCAGATTGATAAATGCGTACGGCTCTCATGTGTTTATTGGTTCTCTTACGTAGCCTGGGTTCCACTTCGTTACATCTGAATCTTCTACACATCGCTGAAGAACCAGCCCAAATCTATTCCAACGTCGCGGACAAGTCGCGGAGCGTAGGTGCAGATGAGATCAAGAGGCAGGTCGTTGCATCCGGGCTGCGTATCTATAATTGCCAATACTATAACAAAAATTACTTATTTTTGCCCCATGTGATAGAATTTTTTATTTCACTAAACGCATTAAGGAAATTAAAAACCATGAGCACAACACGCATAGAATCTGACAGCATGGGTGAAATTGCTGTCCCTGCAGATAAGTATTGGGGAGCACAAACTGAACGCTCATTACATCATTTTAATATAGGCAAGGACATTATGCCACGCGAAGTCACTCATGCCTTTGGTATCTTAAAAAAGGCTGCCGCATTAACCAACCTGGATTTGGATAAATTACCTAAAGATAAAGCGGATTTAATTATTCAAGCTGCCGATGAAGTCAGCAAAGGGATGTTAGACGATCATTTTCCTTTGCATGTATGGCAAACAGGAAGCGGTACCCAATCCAACATGAATGCCAATGAAGTTATCTCCAATCGTGCGATTGAATTGGCTGGCGGAACCATGGGGAGTAAATCACCAGTTCACCCTAACGATCATGTGAATATGTCTCAGTCTTCAAATGATACATTTCCAACCGCCATGCATATTGCGGCTGCTATTGCCTTCAATAAGAAACTTATCCCTGCAGTAAAAAACTTACGTGATGCCTTCGCTATCAAAATGGCTGCATTCAAGGATATAGTCAAAATAGGTCGCACTCATTTACAAGATGCGGTTCCCATTACTTTAGGGCAGGAATTTTCTGGTTATGTTGCCCAACTTGATGCCTGCCTCCATCGACTTGAAGGTGTATTGCCCGAATTATATGAATTGGCTGCCGGCGGCACTGCGGTAGGAACGGGGTTAAACACCCATCCTCAATTTGCTACCAAAGTAGCACAACATATCGCGCAAATTACCCAATTACCATTTATTAGTGCAGATAATAAATTTGCTGCTCTGGCATCCCATGAACCGTTAGTTAATGCTCACGGTGCGATGAAAACACTGGCTTGCGCCTTAATGAAAATTGCAAATGACATTCGCTGGTTAGCTTCCGGCCCACGTTGTGGTATTGGTGAGTTAGTTATTCCAGAAAATGAGCCTGGATCGTCCATTATGCCCGGGAAAGTCAATCCCACTCAATGTGAAGCCATGACCATGGTTTGTGCGCAAGTTCTGGGAAATGATGCCACTGTGGGCATAGCCGACAGTCAGGGTAATTTTGAACTGAATGTATTTAAACCCGTGATCATTTTTAATGTACTTCATTCACTTAACTTGCTGGCTGATACGTGTCATTCATTCCAAGAGTTTTGTGCCGAAGGGATCGAAGCCAATCACAAGGTTATTGACTATTACCTGCATCATTCCTTAATGCTCGTCACAGCCCTCAATCAACACATAGGCTATGACAAAGCAGCTAAAATTGCTAAAACTGCGCATCAAGACAATTCTTCCTTACAAGAAGCAGCGGTCAAACTTGGGATTTTAACAGCAGAACGTTTTGCGGAATTAGTCAGACCAGAAAAAATGATTGCACCCGAGTGATTCTTTTCGCCTGATAAACCCAGGTGAATCGATTGCATAGTTGCTCTGTTAATTTGGGGTATGTCTCTTTTATTTATATAATCATGCCCCATTAAAAGCATTAAATTATTTGAAGCAAAAATGGATTTTGCTTCTGAAAATTCAAGGACGACTTATTAAAAATTTATAGGAAAATAAGGTTTAAGTATGAAAGAAAAAAGAATTATTCGTCCGGCTCAAACAATAACGCCGGATCACAAAAATGCAAGAACATCTCATCGAGGCATTGAAAAAGCTGATAAGAAAAAAATGAGTTTCTTTGGGGAGTATGCTTCTCGACAATTTGTACGAGATGAAATGATTAAAGATGGACTGGATTTAATGGAAATTCAAGAGAGAGCTGGAACAGGACCGTATAGCCAGAGATGATGAAGCTGTACGTTTTAAAATATGGAACACTGCTTTCCCGCTTTTACAGCGGGAAAGTTGACTTAGATGCACAACATTATTGTATTACAGGAATTTGTGGTGCGGCATTGCGTTTGGGCCCAGGAGTTGCTTTTTGAGTAGGATCTTTTGAAGCGTAGGTCTTTTGCGCTTTAGGTTTATTTACTGTTTGTGGCTTGTTCTGGGTATTCATTTGTTCATATCCTTGGGCATTCATTTGCTCTGAACGCTGCATATCCATGCATGCACATAATCCCAAAGTTAAAGCAATACCCAAACACCACTTAAGTGACTTTAAATTTATCATATTTAGCTCCCTGCTTTGTTAGTTCGAAAAATAAATATAAATTAAAAAAGTCAAAATCACCACCCAAATCTACCAAGAATTTTTTTTTTCACTTAAAAACCATATAATCAAAATCAAACCACTCTTAATAAAGGACTTAATATGATTTATCCCAATATACTTGCCACCATTGGACAGACCCCTGTGGTAAAAATTAATCGCCTAGGACGCGCTCTCGATTGCGAACTGTATGCAAAATGTGAGTTTTTTAATCCAGGTGGCTCTGTTAAGGATCGTATTGGGTATGAAATGGTTATTCATGCAGAGCGAGATGGCCATATCAAGCCTGGTTATACACTAATTGAGCCTACATCCGGGAATACAGGAATAGGCATTGCGTTAGCAGGTGCGGTATTAGGTTACAAAGTAATCATCACTATGCCCGAAAAAATGAGTCAGGAAAAACAGTCTGTACTTGAGCGCTTAGGAGCAAAGATTTATCGTACCCCAACAGAAGCTGCTTATGACGATCCGGAAAGCCATATTTCTTTAGCTAAAAGGCTGCAAGCAGAAATTCCTAATTCTTATATCCTTGATCAGTATGCCAATCCCAATAATCCTAATGCCCACTATTATGGCACCGCACAAGAAATTATTGATGATTTTGGCAAAGACTTGCATATGGTTGTTGCGGGAGTTGGCACTGGAGGAACAATTACAGGTATTGCAAAACGACTTAAAGAATATAATTCAGAGATTAAGATCATTGGTGCTGATCCTGAAGGTTCAATTCTTGGTGGTGGAACTGAAGTTAAATCCTATGATGTGGAAGGGATAGGTTATGATTTCTTCCCGCAAGTTTTAGATAATAGTTTAATTGATAAGTACATTAAAACAAATGATCAGGATTCATTCCGAACTGCAAGAGATTTAATTCGAGAAGAAGGCTTACTGGTAGGAGGTTCTTCTGGGGCAGCAATGTGGGCGGCTCTACAGGCTGCCAAATCTTTAAGTAAAGGCCAAAAATGCCTGGTTATTTTGCCTGATTCAATTCGTAATTATATGTCTAAATTTGCTAATGATGAATGGATGAATGAGCACGGATTTTTGTAATTGCACAAACCTAGAAGGCAAGCGTTCAGGAGGATGCTTGAATCTTAGGCAACGGTTGGATTTGAGCGCAGGTTGCGTGAAAATAACTCAGAGAAAACATAGCATAAATCCGTATGTGAGACTTCCGAAGATTTATTTTCGCCTAAGAGGTACCAAATACAGCCGTTGAGTGAATAAAGGACGAATGTTTACCCTAGAAGCAGACGAGGGAATGTAGCGTATATAAACCGGACTCTGCTTCGCATATTCAAAAATTTATCTCAATGCAACAGTAGATTGATTTTCTATTTGCTCAAATAAACTATCAGGCTCAACTTGTTTTGTGCTAATCCAACTCGATAAAGCGTTTGCTAACAGTTCGATCGTTTGTTGTTCTCGTTCTTGGGGAACACCAGCAATAACAGATTTTCTGTTTGATTGCTCAAGAACAGCCGCTAGTGTATTGTTCGTTTGAGCAGGTAAAAAGGTAATATAGAGACCCATTAATTGCTCACGGGATAATTCGCCTGCAACAACCATGCTTAAAATAGTCTTACGCCATTGTTCATAAGACTGCAGTATTTGTTTATTGTCCTCCGCAATCAGCGCCATAATATCGCTTAGAGTTTCCCCCTGCTCTTTTGTATTTTCAACAGGTTTAGGAGCATTAATGGCTAATTGACCAACATATGCAAAATCTGCTTTATGCTTTACAGCGGGGAAATACTGATCCCCTTGCACTTGAATTACTAAATTAATTTTATTAGACATCATGCTTCTCCATCATATACATCTCTTTTCCTCAGTTCCTTTCCAAGTTCTTTAAAAGATAGCGTAATACTAACCCCCAGCACCTGAGCCAAGGCCTTTAAAGCGCTTGATGGCAGTTCGACCTCTGGATCACGCAAATAACTTTTTGGCGTGTCAGCACTTAACCCATCAAATACTTCACGATACATTAATGGATGCGTATATATCTCATCCACTGCAAGCTGGCGTAGCACATAAGCCATGCATTCCACTAACTCTGACTTGCGAGACGTATTGAGTAACATACCCATACGTTCTGAAAGTGTTAAATAAGGTTGATTACTAACATATTTTGGGAAATGAAGATAAAAACGCTCCAAAATTTTTTTCAAGGTAGCATCATTGCCTCGTTGGGAAATGCTTTGTAACGAGTCGATCAGAGCTACAGCAACCGCATGAAATTGTTCATTACCAACATTGATAAAATTATATTCTACGCGTGGCCTAGGTTCATGATGTAGATAAGCTCGATTACTAAAAAAACCAGCCATAATGCTCTCCTACCCCTCAATATAACTTCATTCTAATGAATCAAAATTAAGGAAATATTAACTATAAACATCATAAGACATAATTTAAACAGCTACTCCCGTTTCTAGAAACAGAATCATTTAACAAAAATAATACTTAACACTATAATTCTATACTACATGCAGAAATTTTACTCGATTATATTGCAATAAGACATATATCCGTTTTTATCCATGATGATTATATGGGATTAATGAGGGAAAATACATCACAATATCAAATTTATGCGCACAAACTGGTGTCTCCCTTCTTTAAACTGATTAAATGTAGGCGCAAAGAAAAATCAATTGCATGTCTTGCTTACTCTTAAAGTGGAAACACATAGCCTCTCACTATGCTAATAAGATATACTCAGGACTTACGAAAAACCCCAATCTCTTTGTTAAAAAATGTTTTTAATTCGGTCATTTAGTCTATCTAAACTCCCTCATTAAAAACATTTTTTGCCTCGACCTTGAGATTTTTCGTACGTCCTGATGCTGGTATTATTCTATAAGGTTCCGGAGCAATAGCTAAAATTAGCTGCACATTTAATTAAGGATTTACTCTTGGGTCACTCGACACTTTATTTTGTTTGTTTGCTCCTTGTACTCTTAACGTTACTTCTTCATTTTAAGTGCAAAAGCAAACAGAGCAGTGTGAACCGTTGGCAAAAATCATTAAATCTACAAAAGCACGCCCAAGCATTTCGCCAAATTTATACAGATGCCAACGGCTTTCTGCTTTCTCAGAATGCTCGCCAGAACCATGATGCGATGGAATATGCTTACGGAGAAATTGAGTTTTTATCATTTATCGCACTATTGTCCTTAACCAACCCAGATGAAAACACCGTATTCTATGACTTAGGTTCGGGAGTAGGCAAAGCAGTATTAGCGTGCAGCATGGTTTTCCCCGTCCGCAAAAGTGCTGGAGTCGAATTATTTCCCCAACTCTACTTCGATGCATGCAAACGTGCCGAGCAACTGGCAGCAATGAAGGACTACACCGAACAAGCAAAGAAGATTCAGTTTATTTTAGGTGATTTTCTTGAAGCGAATCTGAGTGATGCAACGCTTGTTTTTATTAATTCCACTGCCTTTTTTGGTCCAATATGGGAAAACCTCTGTATTAAACTGGATCAACTACCGCATCTGAATACCGTAATTACAACCAGCAAAGCACTATCCTGTACTCATTTTATGGTAACAGCACGTACCAAAGTTGAAATGAGCTGGGGCGTAGTTTTCGCCTATATTCATACACGAAAAACAACTTTTGACTAACCGTCTTGAAAATATTGAATAATTTTTTTCCCAGTCTATACTTATAAAACAAGGGACAATTGTCAGCACCTAATCTGTATTGGTTGCAGACTTTGATACACGCGACAACACGAGGTGGGTATGATCAAATCGGAACTCATTGAACACATCGCTGCTCGAATGACGCATCTTACTGAAAAGCAAGTGGCTGATGGCATAAATAGAATATTAGAATTAATGAGTGAAGCACTCATTAAAAATCAAAGAATAGAAATTCGGGGATTTGGCAGTTTTTCTCTTCATTACAGACCGCCACGTAATGCGCATAATCCCAAAACGGGTGAAAAAGTAGTGACTAAAGCCAAATATAGTCCGCACTTTAAGCCGGGAAAAGAATTACGTGAACGTGTTGATGCCTCGCGTGATAAATATAAATTACCTGATGAAGAATAAGGTAAGTTTGTTTTATATCTTATATTAATCTGAGCACTGGACCAGGAGCGTTATGTCCAAACCTCAGATGGGGAAGCCCCATTAAGGTAATGATCTTCATCATTCCCGCGAAGGCGGGGACCTATTCTTATAGCAGGACTGTGCCTTCCAAGAAATAGGTTTGCGCCTTCATGGGAACTACCGTTATTATTTAGCTTTGTGGCGATGGCTTACCAACCTTTCGAGCCACAAAATTTATTGCCTATTCGCTAGGTTATGTGCGAGGCAAAGTAACCCCTGTTTGTCCCTGATATTTTCCACCACGATCACGATATGAAACAGCGCAAACTTCAGAGGCCTCCAGAAACAGCATTTGTGCCACACCCTCATGTGCATAAATTTTAGCGGGTAATGTGGTAGTATTTGAAAACTCCAGAGTCACATGACCTTCCCACTCGGGCTCCAAAGGTGTCACATTCACGATAATCCCACAACGTGCGTAAGTCGACTTACCAAGACAGATAGTCAGGATATTTCGTGGAATTCGAAAATACTCTACAGTTCTTGCTAAGGCAAACGAGTTGGGAGGAATAATACATACGTCGGACTGCACATCGACAAAGCTGTTTTCATCAAAAGCTTTCGGATCCACAATAGCAGAATTTATATTCGTAAAAATTTTAAATTCATTCGCACAACGCACGTCATATCCATAGCTTGACACACCATATGAAATAATTCTTCCATTTTCATTTTCACGCACTTGCCCTGGTTGAAATGGAGATATCATTCCATGTTCAAGCGCCATCTTTTCTATCCATCTATCTGATTTAATCGACACAATAAAAACCTCATGAATTCTTCAAAAGGAGTGTTCTATCATAAAAGTCGGATAAACGAAAGATTGTATTGATATTTGCCAAATGATTCATAACCTTTGGGCTAAGGCCCTGGGGTACGGCTTTGCCTTCACCCAGGAGATGGTTCTAATTGAAGCTATGATTTTTTTGTCGCCATATTGGCCAAGAAATCACCCAGCTCTATTGGCATTGGGAACACAATGGTAGAGTTATTATTGCCCGCTATAGCGGCTAATGTTTGCAAATAACGTAATTGCATAGCCTGGGGTTGTTGAGCCAAAACTTGAGATGCTTGCAGTAATTTATCTGACGCTTGTAACTCTCCTTCAGCATGAATCACTTTAGCACGTCGTTCACGCTCAGCTTCAGCTTGTCTGGCAATTGCGCGGATCATGCTTTCATCCAAATCGACACGTTTTATTTCGACATTAGACACTTTAATGCCCCAGTTATCGGTTTGTGAATCCAGTATTTTTTGTACGTCACTATTTAAGCGCTCGCGTTCAGAAAGCATTTCATCCAGTTCATGTTGTCCTAACACTGAACGAAGCGTTGTTTGCGCCAATTGACTGGTTGCTTCATAGTAATTTTCTACTTGGATAATTGCATTTTCTGGAACCACCACTCGAAAATATAAGACCGCATTGACCCGTACTGAAACGTTATCTTTAGAGATCACATCTTGGCTCGGAACGTCCATAACTATAGTACGTAAATCGACCCGTACTACCTGTTGAATCACTGGAATAATAAGCACTAAACCAGGCCCTTTAACTTTCCAGAACCGTCCTAACATAAATACAACACCGCGCTCATACTCTCGAAAGACTTTAACTGCCGAGATCAAAAGTATTAAAATTGCTACGATGATCACCGTTAAAAATGGTCCCATTTTAACCTCCTTGATTACCCAAATCTTCTTCAATTTCCAATTTAAGTCCTGAAGTCCCGATTACTTTTATTGGCGTGTTTGCTGCAATGGGCTGTTTGGAGTGCACGCTCCAAATCTCACCGCGAATCATTGCCTGTCCTTCAAGATTTACATTGCCAAGGGTATGACCTTTGGCTCCCATCAAAACGCTTAACCCATGTTTTACATTTTGTCGCCTTGCTTTTACCACCATCCCGAGAATGATCACAAAAAAGAGAATATTCACAAAGGCCATTGCTCCTATTGCCGACCAAGCAATATGATACATTTGATTATCGGCATCAATTAACATAATAGAACCAATAATAAATGCAATAGTTCCTCCTACTCCCAGAGAACCGTAAGCAGGAACAAATGCTTCTCCTATAATAAATGCTATTCCCAATATAATAAGAAAGAAACCAGCATAGTTAATCGGTAATAATTGCAGCGCATAAAGTGCGATACACATTGATATCGCACCAATCACTCCGGGAAATAAATGTCCTGGATTAACCAACTCGAAAAAAATACCGTATATACCCAGTAAAAGAAGAAGATAAGCTACTGTTGGATCCGTAATTATCGATAAAAACCGTGTACGCCAATCAGGTTTAATGAGTTCAGTCTGTGAATTATTGGTATGAAGTATTATTTTTTGATTGTTTTGCATTACTGATACGCCGTTCAACTGGGTCAGTAATTCCTTCTCATCATTTGCAATGAAATTAATCACACCTTCCTTTAAAGCTTCTGTAGCGGTTAGTGTTTCAGCATTCAAAACCGCTTTTTGTGCAAAATCTGGATTACGCCCTCTCAATTGAGCCAATGACCGTATTGTGGCTACAGCATCATTGGTAATTTTTTTATCCATCGTAGTTTGTTTATCTGAGTTGGCCACATCGCCGAAACCTGTTGCTGCTAAATTAACCGGACTCGCTGCTCCCAGTTGCGTTCCTGGAGCCATAGCCGCCAAAGTACTGGCATAAAGCAAATAAGTACCAGCGCTTGCCGCACGTGCACCATTTGGGCTTACATAAGTCACTATAGGAATATTAGAGGATAGAAATTTTTGAACTATTGTTCGGGTTGCTTCATCAAGTCCCCCAGGAGTATCAATAGTAATTAGGATTAAATCTGCATGTTGTGAATTATCGATACTACGAATAATATAATCTGCTGTCGCAGGTCCAATTGTTCCTTTTATATTAAGTTCAATCACTTTAGTCGCATAGGAACATGAAGTGTAAATGAGTAACAAAATAAACAGAACACTGTATCGTAATAACAATATTATTCGACCCGTTGGCGTGACTATGGACTTTGGCATGATGTACGCTTTACACATGCTCCCTTCCCTAATGAAATACGCTATATGTTAAAAGATAGCACAATTTGAATTATTTATTGCTGCGACACGAAGGAAGTCAACGGATTATAATCGATAATAATTTATGTGTAGGGTTGATAAGCGTTGCGAGCCAATCCAAAGAATCTTTATGCGCTAAAACCCTGGGTTACTGAGTTGCGTTCACCCAGGGTACAAAAATAATTTTTTAGAAATAAACCCCGATTTGTGCAGAAACAGTATCCGCAGTACCACCGGTACCTATTGTGGGTGCGTTTACAAATCCTGGAGCTGAAGCACCATTGGCAAAATCATTGGAACCGTAATCAATTTCATGTCGATATTCGATACTTTCTACAGTATCTTTCCAGATTGAAATATTAAATACGCCAATAAAGCGGTGCTCTGGCAAGTTTAACGCAAGCGCCTCTTTAGTTCTTTGATAACCAACGCCAATAGATGCAGGTCGATTAAATGCCTTAAACGTCATATCAATTTCTGTTTGTAATGCCTGTGGCTTTGCACCGCGTCCATTAAAACTTAAATCCTGTGCTCTAAATGATTCAATTGTACCAACCCATTCAGCAGCAAAGTTAAATCGGTCATAAGCCATGTTGCCATACACATCCATAGCTTCTGTCTTGCGCACGAGCTCATTTCCGTTAAGTAGCGATCCAAATCCGCCAAAAGTTCCTGGGTTACCGCCAGTATTTTGCATTCCAGCAGAATCATCAATAGAGCTGATGTAACTTGCGCCTATTTCACCAGTGACTTCATTAAATGCAAAGACATATCCTAAGTTCGCGCCACCTACGCCAGCGCGCCCCAAGGTAGTATCACTTCGATAAATGTATGTAGCTGCAAATGGTCCGGTATCTTCTTGTGATTTATAACCTATAATAAAAGGCCTTGTTTTAGTCCGGGCTAAATTTAAAGTCAGCGGAGCACTGATCATCGAACTTGAATAACGTCCAAAAGGAACATACAACTGCCCAGCAGTAAAGTAAAAGGGCGTTTTATCCAGGTTACCGATATTCACGAAGCCCATATTGAGGTTAAACGCTGAATTGTTAATTCTTGGGCCAACATCAGGTGGACTTTCATCATAGGCCAGTGCGATATATGCCTCGACATTTTGATTTAATGCAGCTGCAACATCTACCTCACTAGAGCCTAAAGTCAAATCAACATTTGTTCCACCGACATAATCACTATTGATCATGCCAACAGGCTCTGCTTTTCCACTAAGTGCAATGATTGGCCTTTCAGGAATCGGGTACCCCATATTTCGATAGGCTCTATATAATTTCCGACGCTGTTGCATCAAACGGATATCTCGGTTAATACTTGAAATATTCACAATATAATCCGATCCATCAAAAGCAGGTCTGTCCCCTAAATAAGGAGAAGTTACAACCGGTGTTCCTGCAATATAGGTTACAACTCGATTTTCTGCCACTAAAGCAGTTGGATAAAACCCTATTGATTCTGGATGTTCCTCAGGTGTATGTACCGTTATAGTTGAGGAATGATACTTAACCATTTTTTCATGTTTTTGCTGTTCATGTTTCTTCTCATGCTTTTTATGAACAACAGGCCCTGGCTTTTTCGACTCCTTTTTAGTCGACTTGCTCGAATGAGTTACTTTCTGAGCCACCAGTTCTTTTTGTAGCGAATCTAATTGAGTTTGTAATTGTTGTGCTTGCTTTTGTAAACGAGCTATTTGACGTTGCAACTGCTGATCATGTTCCGCATAGAGTGGCGATGACAAACAGACTAGGGCCAATATGATTTTTTTATATTGCATGCGGTACTCCTGTTCATTATTTTTACTTCCACATCGGAAAGGCAGAAAATTATAGCTTGGTAAACAAGGAGTGGCTAGCTTCTTTTTCACAAATTTGCTTAAAATTTGTTACTTAACTGGCTTTGATTAAAAAAAAACCCATAGAAAATCTATGGGTTTCATTGAGCAATTTACAATTCAGTTTAGCTTACGCATTTCCAATTAGCTTCAGGCCAAAATATGGACCAAAAACGCCATAGTCAACTGGGCGAGTTGGACCAAATAAATTGGGAAATGGCTGTTCTTCCAAAACGTGAAAATAATTTACTACTTGATAACCTGCTTGAATATTTGCAAGACCTATAGGTGTAGAATGGGCATAATTTATACCAAGTTTTGCTTCCAAGCTTGGAACAATACCCCTTTTACGGAAGGATACTTGCTCAATAATTGCTTCTGTAGGGGATACTACAAAACCTGCATGATATCGATTAGTTCCGTAGAGAACTGAGCCGCCTCCATTCGCAGTGACACTTAGTGAGTCAGTAATGTTGTATGCATAGTCAATTCCAACTACCGGTCCAAAACCTTTATATTCAGTATTGTCGAATTTACTAAAGGGATTTGTCACAAGAGCGGGAATGAATTCTGTTATATAATAATTTGTAGATGTAGATTGGATATTTGCATATTGCATACCGGCATAGAAACGCATTTTCTTACGCATACTTATGTCAGTATGTTGTCCCATTACTACGTTAACCTGGTCTATTCTATTGCGGCTAATGAATTCAAATGGCGCTGGAATAGGTGGTAAACTTGTTACGGGTATGTTCAAAACTCCGAAAAATTCTGTAGGATCTGTTGAGGTACTGAAGTGCATCCAATTAACGGAAATATCATTGCCGGTGTTAAAATGATATGACCCTTCTAAAAAATATCCCCAGTTCCAATCATTTTTTATTTCTTTATTTACTGGTAATGTACCGTATTGTATCGATTTCTCACTACCATAGATGGATCTTAAATAGAGCGCTTGAGCGCTAAAGTCCCAGAGTTTTGTTACGCATGGAACTGTAACATTACCTGGCGTACAAACTGGGCCCATACTGCCAGCAGTAGCTAGACCTGCGGCCAATCCCAATACAGCTATACTTACTTTCTTAAACATGAATACTCCATTAGAAAAAAAAAGCCCATCACTAATGACGGGCTTTTATAAGATCTTAATCAATTAAGAAATTAAATGTTTCCAACATACTTCAGACCGAAGTAAGGACCAGCAGCAGCGAAGTCAGTTGCTGTAACTGGCAATACGGTTGTGTTTAACGCATGGATGTAGTTAAACCACATGTATCCAGCATCCAGAGTTAAATCACCTTGTGCCATTGCATAAGTGTAGTTAGCACCTAACTTAGCTTCTAATTCTGGAACGATTGCTGTTCTGGTTCCGCTGATATCAACAGTGAACACATTTGGAAGAACAGGAACAGAACCATCAGCATCAACGAAGTCAACATTGTAGCTGTGTTTTTGTGAACCAACTAACAATGCACCAGCTGCTTTAGCGTAAATACCAAAACCGTTACCGAATACATAGTTCATGTCGATACCAGTACGTGGTCCGAAACCATTGTATTGAGTGTTTCCTTCAAATCCAACTGTGAAGTCTGGAACACCATTATCGAAGTCTGTTCCAAATGCATGGACGCTTCTCTTGATGCTAGCAAATTGGAAACCGCCATGGAAACGGATTTTCTTGTTCGCGCTGAAATCAACGAACTGACCGAATTCACCGTTAACTGCATCCCATCTGTTTTTATGACCAAAACCAATTAATGTATCTGGGTCAATAGCAGGAGTAAATTCATGGTTGTTCCAACCAGTATCTAAGTGATACCAAGTTAAAGTAATGTCGTTTCCAGTGTTGAAATGGTAAGAACCTTCAATTTGGAAGCCCCAGTTCCATTGCGCGTCTAGTTCTGTATTCAAAGAAACGCCTGATGGAGCAATGTTGAGGTCCAAAGTAACATCGTTATCAGTCATTGTTTGCAAAACTAATGCTTGACCACCGATGTTCCATCCAGTACTTGGGCAAGGAACAGTAACGTTACCTGGGGTGCAAACTGGGCCCATGGTACCAGCGAATACTGCACTGCTACCTAAAGCAAGAACAGCTAACGCTGTTTTTTTCAAATTTAACATGCTTATCTCCACTTTTTATTATTATTTCCGTTCGTTACCAATTTAAATTGTTAGCAACGGTACGCATATTCGCTCTATACCGAGAGCGTACCTTGCTCAATTATCTAACCGGAGTTTCATAAAGTCAACAGTACCGATTAAATTTATTAAAATGATAGCGAATTAAATGTTTCCTATATATTTCAAGCCAAAGTAAGGGCCAGCAGCAGCGAAATCAGTTGCTGTAACTGGTAATACGGTTGTATTTAACGCATGAATGTAGTTAAACCACATGTATCCAGCATCCAGTACCAAATCACCTTGTGCCATTGCATAATCATAGCTAGCACCCAATTTAGCTTCTAATTCAGGAACGATCGCTGTTCTGGTTCCGCTAATATCAACGGTGAACACATTAGGAAGAACAGGATTAGAGCCATCTGGGTCAATGAAATCAACATTGTAGCTATGTTTTTGTGAACCAACTAACAATGCACCAGCTGCTTTAGCATAAATACCAAAACCATTACCGAATACATAGTTCATGTCGATACCAGTACGTGGTCCGAAACCGTTGTACTGAGTGTTTCCTTCAAATGTAAGCGTATAGTCTGGAACACCATTATCGAAGTCTGTTCCAAATGCATGCATGCTTCTCTTAATGCTAGCAAATTGGAAACCGCCATGGAAACGGATTTTTTTGTTCGCGCTGAAATCAACGAACTGACCGAATTCACCGTTAACTGCATCCCATCTGTTTTTATGGCCAAAACCAATTAATACATCTGGGGCAATAGCAGGAGTAAATTCATGGTTGTTCCAACCAGTATCTAAGTGATACCAAGTTAAAGTGATGTCGTTTCCAGTATTGAAATGGTAAGAACCTTCAATTTGGAAGCCCCAGTTCCATTGCGCGTCTAGTTCTGTATTCAAAGAAACGCCTGATGGAGCAATGTTGAGATCCAAAGAAACATTGTTATCAGTCATTGTTTGTAAAACTAATGCTTGACCGCCAATGTTCCATCCAGTACTTGGGCAAGGAACAGTAACGTTACCTGGGGTACAAACTGGACCCATGGTACCTGCAAATAATGTACTGCTGCCTAAAGCTAAAATTGCTAAAGTAGTTTTCTTTAAACTTAACATGCTTATGTCTCCGCATAAATTATTATTGTTTCCTATTTCATTGATAACTCTCTACTAGGAGTTGTCATTAGCATGCCTTCGTCGCTTCAGGTCGATGCATGCAACAGTGTGAGTATTAGCAGTGGAGTAGAATAAGTCAAGAAGATTTACTAAAAAAAATTAATATTTTTCAAGTATATATGCTTTTTTTACGCATTGGATGTTTTTTTTGAGCAGCATGGCTGTTCTTTGGTTTTACCTATTAAAAAAAATGTGGCCTCTGCGCTTTCTTAAAAAATGCAAGAACAGAGTACCGAGGATGACTAATATAGAGCATCCATAAAAACTTGCAACCTTTTTTAAAATTTAATGATCTTGCAATTTAATTTATTTATTTGACTTAATTACAATCAAGCGAACTCTATTTTTTTATTAGCGTAATCACCACTCTTCGGTTCGCTGCACGACCTGCATCGGTATCATTTCTGGCTACCGGGTACAGTTCACCCACCCAAGTCACATGCAGCATTTTTTTAGGTACACCAAGTTTTAGTAAATATTTTTGCACCATTCGCGCCCTATTTTCAGATACTGCGTTGTTATAACCCTTTCGCCCACTCGCATCAGCATAGCCAATGATTCTTATTTCATTTATTTGAGCATCTGCCTCTACATAGTGTGCAATACGACGTAATTGTTCCTTATCTGCATCACTCAACTCGCTATTATCTTCTTTATAATGGAAGACACTTTCTCGTATCTGCTGATAATCGAACGGTAACAAATTTCCAATACATTCTTGATAGCGGGAATAAGGCTTTTGAAATCCAACGGGTGATAAAGCAACCGTTGTATTAAACCCTGTTTCAGATCGATAGCTGAAATTTGGTTCGTAGCCTTGTGATAGGAACGTGAGTAACTTTAAACTTGCATCGCGCCTTAGATAGATACCAAACTCACCCGGCTTAACCATTAGCTCTCCTGCAAAAACAGAAGGTCGATCTGGCTTCCAATTGGGCGATTTTATGATGATTTTAGCATGTAAATACTGCTGGACTTCATCCCACGTCCGTAAAACAAAATGGGGAGGTTGTGCCGCATATTGTTCAAAATATGCGATGCCATAATTAGGGATAGTAAGTGCCAATCCACAGCGAATCGGATTACGGCTGACTCGCCATCCCTTTGCACCTAAAGGATTTGCAAAATGAACTTGCGTCATTGTATGTGCAGTATTTATTGTAAGCACCGTGCTCAACGCAATACATGCCATAAATTGTCCTTTGTGATCCACAAATGCCATCTTTTACTCATTCTCGCTACTTGTTTCATGTTATCCTTAATTATCGGCAAGAACGCAGGAATCTTTACTATGCAAACGCTAATAATTAATCGCCCTGACGATTGGCATGTTCATCTTAGAGATAATGAGATGTTGCAACACACAGTGGCAGATAGTGCAAAGCATTTTGCTCGCGCATTAATAATGCCAAATCTTAAACCGGCTTTAACAACATTGTCATCCCTTGGTGAATACAGAAATAGAATTCTGACAGCACTACCCAAAGGATCTACTTTTGAGCCTTATATGACTTTTTATCTTAATGATTCCGTGTGTGCCGAAGAATTACATCAAGCCGCAAAAACTCCTTATGTTCTCGGTGCAAAACTTTACCCGGCAGGCGCAACGACCAATTCAGAAGCAGGTGCAAAATCGTTAACAGCTCTTTATCCTCTTTTTGAAGTGTTACAAAATAATAATCTGGCGTTGCAAATTCATGGGGAAGTTACTCATAGTGATATTTTTGAACGTGAGTCCTTATTTATTGATGAGTATTTAAAGCCAATCGTCCGAAATTTTCCCAAACTAAGAGTAGTCCTTGAACACATATCAACACAAGCTGCTGTCGAATATGTAACAGATGCTCCAGCAACAGTTGCGGCAACGATTACTCCACATCATTTATTATATAACCGCAATAAACTGCTGGCCGGCGGACTGAGACCCCATTATTATTGTTTACCTATTTTAAAGCATGAAAAAGATCAAAAGGCGTTACAGGATGCTGCCTGTAGCGGTAATCCGAAGTTTTTTGCTGGAACTGATAGCGCCCCTCATATCGTAAGTGCCAAAGAAAGTGCCTGTGGTTGTGCAGGAATTTATTCTGCTCCCTTTGCTCTCGCTCTATATACACAAGTATTTGATGAAATGAACCAGTTAAAACAACTTAATCATTTTCTCAGTCGTTTTGGTGCTGAGTTCTATCAGCTACCCATCAATCAACAACACATTGAACTCATTAAATCCCCACAAACTATACCCGATTATCTGCCTTTAGGCTCAAACCAAGTTGTTCCGATCGCTGCAGGTGAAACCATCCAATGGAGCATTCATGAGCCCACGCGATAGTGTATTTTATATGAATTTAAAAGAACGATTTCGTGGTTTCTTACCTGTCGTCGTTGATGTAGAAACAGCCGGTATAGATCCATACAAAAACGCATTGTTAGAAATGTGCATCGTATTAATTTTTATGGATGAACAAGGTAATTTTTATCGTGGCAAAAGTCATTTTGAACATATTTTGCCTTTCCCTGGCGCTGAATTGGATCAAAAATCCCTGGAGTTCAATCAAATAGATCCTTACCAACCTCTGCGTTTTGCGCTGGATGAAAAAATCGCTTTGGAAAATCTATTTAAACCCATTTTTACTGCGCTTAAAGAAACTCAATGTCAGCGCGCTGTCTTGGTTGGCCATAATGCATGGTTTGATTTATTGTTTATAAAAGAAGCCATCAAAAGAACAGGAGTTAAATCACCATTTCATGCCTTTACTTGCTTCGATACAGCTACATTAGGCGGGCTCATATATGGGCAAACCGTATTAGCCAAAGCAGCTCAAGCAGCAGGAATTCCTTTTGATGCTCAGGAAGCACATTCAGCGATTTATGATGCAGAAAAAACCGCCGATTTATTTTGTCATATGGTCAACATCTGGAAAAAAGTACAACAAAAAACTTAATGGAGATTTTGCGAAATATAACCTAATTTAACAATACTAGGATGTGTTGATAACTCATCTCAACACTTCATCTCCCGGAAGACGCTTTGCGTCCCCGGGGATCAATTTTTACAATGATTCAGAATGCTCTGATAAATAAGCAGCAACACCTTCTGTTGATGCTTTCATACCTGCTTTACCTTTTTGCCAGCCTGCAGGACATACTTCACCATTTTCTTCAAAGTGCTGAACGGCATCAATGATTCTTAAAATTTCGTCCATATTGCGACCTATAGGCAAATCATTAACGATTTGTGAACGAACTACGCCATTGGTATCAATAATAAATGCACCTCGGAATGCAACACCCGCACCAGGATGTTCAACTCCATATGATTGGCAAATGCTATGAGTCATATCAGCAGCCATAACATATCGAACTGGACCAATACCACCCTTATTAATTGGGGTATTTCTGTATGCATTGTGAGTGAAGTGTGAATCAATTGAAACAGTAACCACTTCAACATTACGGCTTTTGAACTCATCAATACGATGGTCTAAAGCAATTAACTCAGAAGGACATACAAAAGTAAAATCCAGAGGATAAAAGAACACGAGCCCATACTTACCTTTTAAATGCTCGTGTAAATTAAATTTATCCATAATCTCACCGTTAGGCATTACAGCTGCTACGGTAAAATCAGGAGCTTTTCGTCCCACTAATACGCTCATTCTATGATCTCCATCATTATCGTTATTATTATGGTATTAACTCGTTATATTATGCAGCAATTGCATCACGCAGCATTGTTTCTAATTCACCTTGTTGAAATAATTCAGCAATGATATCAGAACCACCGATTAACTCTCCCTTCACATAAAGTTGTGGAAAAGTGGGCCAATCAGCGTACTGTGGCAATGTTTGGCGAATATCAGGATTAGCAAGAACATCTACATAGGCAAAATCGACACCACACGATTCGATGCATTGTACCGCACGAGCAGAAAATCCACATTGTGGCATCTTCGGCGTGCCTTTCATATAAAGCAGAATGGCATTTTCTGCTATTTGCTTTTTAATTTTTTCTAAAGTATCCACTCAAACACCTTATAATAAGTTAATTATTGCTCATTATCGCGAAAACCTATAAAAGCCGCAACCAATAAATTTTTAGCACAATAGATTAACAGATCTTGGTTTAAAAGCCAACTAATGCTCCATTTGACCTAATAATAACCAGCAAACCACGTGTAGATTCTGTTTTTAAGCACTTTCATTATTCCAGGCTAAAAACCGCTTTTTTTCTTATTATAATTAATCTTCATTGAATATCATGCCCTTCCTGCTACACTTACGCGCACCGAATAAAATAATAGGAGATTAGGATGACATTTACATTGCCTGAGTTACCTTACGCCAAGAATGCGTTAGAACCTCACATTTCCAGTGAAACATTAGAGTATCATTACGGCAAGCATCATCAAGCTTACGTCACCAATTTAAATAAATTAATTCCAGGAACTGAATTTGAAACCATGGATCTGGAAGAGATCATCAAAAAGTCAAATGGCGGCATATTTAACAATGCGGCACAAGTTTGGAATCATACCTTTTACTGGCATTGCCTCAGTCCTAATGGTGGTGGCGAGCCCCAAGGCAAGTTAGCGGAAGCAATTAACAAACATTTTGGCTCATTCAGTGCATTTAAAGAAGAGTTTACAAAAACTGCAATATCTACTTTTGGTTCAGGCTGGGCATGGCTTGTTCAAGATAGTACTGGCGCTTTAAAAATAATCAGCACCAGTAATGCAGGAACGCCCATGACCGAGGGTTTAACCGCGCTATTGACGTGCGATGTATGGGAACATGCATATTATATTGATTACCGCAATGCACGTCCTGACTATGTCTCTGCATTCTGGTCTTTGGTTAATTGGGATTTTGTAGTCAGTAATTTGAAATAAAAACATTCTTTTTACCATGGATACCTTTCCTCATGTAGCATAGGGAAGAAAGTTATGTCTATAATGTGGCCGCACCCTATCTCTCCCTGAAGGGAGAGATAATTTTTGAGTGGAGATCCTTCATTTTTAAGGAAAACATTATGGCTTTAATTACCAGTTACAATCCTATGCCAATAACTTTCACCCATGGAGAAGGAATTTGGTTGTATGACGAACAAGGCAAGGCCTATCTTGACGCTTTAAGTGGGATAGCAGTTTGTGGATTAGGACATTCTCATCCTGATGTCACCAAAACCATACAGCAACAAGCAGCTAAGCTGCTCCATACCTCGAATACCTTTCACATCAAACAACAAGAATTACTTGCCGAAAAACTTACAACTATGGCCGGTATGGAGCAAGTTTTTTTCGCTAATTCAGGTGCTGAAGCCAATGAAGCGGCAATTAAATTGACCCGTCTTTATGGCCATAAAAAGGGAATAGAAACCCCTTCAATTATTGTTATGGAACGAGCGTTCCACGGTCGTACAATGGCTACTTTAACCGCATCAGGAAGTCGAAAAGTACAAGCAGGATTTGAACCCTTAGTACCTGGTTTCATTCGTGCTCCTTTTAATGATTTGGATGCCATTCATACTATTGCAGCAAATAGAGAGGATGTTGTTGCTGTTATGCTCGAACCAATTCAGGGAGAAGGTGGAATTCATGCAGCAGAAGAAAGTTATCTTCGCTCCTTAGCCAAGCTTTGCGAACAACATGATTGGATGCTTATTCTGGATGAAATCCAAACTGGGAATGGCCGCACCGGAAAACTTTTTACCTGCATGCACTATGATATTCAACCTGATATTCTTACTACTGCCAAAGGTTTGGGTAATGGTGTTCCCATAGGCGCCTGCCTGATGAGTAAAAAAGCAAAAGATTTATTTAAACCAGGAAATCATGGTTCGACTTTTGGAGGTAATCCACTTGCTTGTGCCACCGCTTTAACGGTATTGGAAGTCTTGGAGCGTGACAAAATTTGTGAAAAAGTAACAAAAAATAGTCCGCTGTTAATGGAAAAATTAATTAAAAATCTGGGTGAGCATCCCTGTGTTAAGTCGATTCGTGGTAAAGGGTATATGATAGGCATTGAGTTGGACCGCCCCGCCAATGACATGCGTTTACTTGGGTTAGCCAATGGCATACTCTTTAATATTACCGCAGATACAGTGGTACGACTTTTACCTCCATTGATTATCAATGAAGACGAAATCGATGAATTGGTTAAGCGATTAACTTTGACGATCAATCAATTTACTCAAAACTAATTAACCTTCACGAGCTTTTTATTTTAGCCTGTATGCGACGAAGTGAGCGCTTTTAGTATACGGGCTAAGCTTCTTGCTTCATCATTTCAAAAAAATCAATAATCGTATCATAGATTTTTCTTATAACTTGATTCTTTGACTTTAAATTCAAACAAGTATCTTCTTCCGCGTTTCCTGCTTGCAGTTTTTGGCAAATAAGGTCAAACATATGGGCATCAATTTTCGCTAATTCAGGGAGCATGCGATTGATTCGCTCTAAAAAAACATTTTTTTTATTTTTTCTTGATTCAAATAACCTTCTCTCCAGTCTATCCATTAGATCTTGCAGTTCATTTTCGCGGCCACTACATGTGATGCGCATAAAACCATCATGTTTTGACAATCCAAAATAAGACAAAGGTGTAATCATTAGATTGTCTTCAAACAATAAATAATAAGACAGCTCCTCATCCGTCTTCACTAAACCCGACTTCTGTAAAACGCGAACCGCATCTTTGGGCAAAGGCAAACCAAACATATCACTAAAGTCAGCAAGAACATAAAAAGTGGCCTCTACCTGGTATAAAGGGTCTGGCATTGCCGCTCCCATGGCTTTTAATCGCGCAACCACATAATCGACCTTTTTCTTATAGAATGCTGCTATATTATTTTTTTCCTCAGTCCCAAAATTCGCCATGGTTTGAGCATAAGCTGCTTGTGCTGAACGCGGTGCATGAATGAAGTAGCTTATATTTTTATTGAGCATTTCATTCATCAAACTTGATTCAAACACCAAAAGCACTGCCATGCGCTCGCCAGCTGCTGACAAAGCCTTTGTTGCTGAACGCAAAACGATCACTCGTTCTTTAAGGTCGGGAGCAATTTTTAAGAAAGAAGGCATATCTGAAAAGCTCATCTCGGTATAAGCTTCATCAAAAATGATGTACAAATCAGGATACTGACGCAAAACATCTGCAATTTTTCTTAACTCATCTTCGTCAATGATGTTTCCCAAGGGATTTGATGGATTACAAATTAATATGGCCTTTGGCCAACCGTGGTCCATTTCAGCAAGGGAATAAGCCTCTTTAATGCTTTGTTCTGTTGCACGTGCTGTTAGTTTATATCCAGGCTCATCCATCACATGAATAGGATGCAAACAATGCAATGGATTATTGGAATAGGCGCTGTAATAAGGAAAAGGGGTAATAATTCGATATCCCGGCACATCTTCATAATGAGTATTAAAGGTTTCAAATAATACTCGTAAGGCACCAATACCGCCTACAGTAAATAATATGTTTTGCGCTTTAATTTCTGTCCCATACCAGCATGACATGATGTCGGCCATTAATTCTCGTGGCGCGTAATCACCACGAGGATCTCCATAGTCAATGGCAATATCCTCTTCAACCTGGTGAGGGTCTGCTTTCCATTTATTGGTTAAATGGTCTAACTTTTGCCAATATGAAAGATAAGATGCAATCGTATGTGAATTAATAGGATAGGTCGGCTTCCCAAGCCCCGCAAAAATTAATTTTTTTGTTGCGGATAAACCTTGTGCTTGAATTTCGTCTCTTAAAGTATTTGCCCATAATGCCAGCAGCATTACTTTTTCAATTTTATTCGCACAATGTCCATCGGGAGTGAGCATGATATTACCGGATAATCAATTTTGCTTATTATAACAGAATGCAAAATAAAACATGATATCAATTTTAAGAACAATCAATTCAATAAAAATCCTAAATTAATCGGAAGTTAGAGAGCATTTATCTATGCTATGCTTAAAAATATATGGACACTTCTTTTGGTTTTTGTGTCAATGGAGACGAATGACCACGCTCTAAAATACAGAAAATTCATGTTTTTAGATTTGGGCACTCAAAAAATATGCTGAATTAAAATTTTAATTGATCACGGAATAAAATGGCGAAAAAAGAAACTCCCAAAACGGCTAACTTAATTGCTGATTTAGACACGTTACAAAATAAAATCGATCATCTGGAAACACAATATGCCCAATTAAAAAATCTGCTTGATGCCGTGCCTGGAGATGTCTACTGGAAAGATTTAAACGGTGTATGGTCTGGGATGAATCAACGATGTGTCCAAAGTCTTTATCATATGAAATTCATCAATAAATGCGATGAAAATGAAGTTATTGGCAAAACAGATTATGAGATATTCGGCAAGCAAACAGCCGATATTTATCGAACAAATGACCTTGAAGTGATTGAGAAAAATGTTGAATTGTCACGGGAAGAGAGAACGCTTTTACCATCAGGTGAAGAGGTGATTTTACTTTCGACTAAAAGACCTATGTTGGATAAATCAGGGAACATTATTGGCATTCTTGGCAATACCATTGATATTACTCATCTAAAAAAAATCGAATCCGAGCTCAAAAGAGCGAAAGAAAAAGCAGAGGCTGCGAACTATGCCAAAGACGAATTCATCCGCAATATGAGTCATGATATTCGCACTCCTTTAAGTGGGATTATCGGGATCTCCAGCATTCTTGAACAAGAAGCCCACAATTCCCGAGACAAAGAACATGCACACATGATAAACATAAGCGGAGAACAGCTCTTAGCATTACTTAATGGGGTGCTCGATATAATTGCTGCAGGCAGTCAGCAAGAGAACGTAATCAATGAATCCGTATGTAATGTTCATGATTTAATATACAGCATTGCCGATCTGGAACGTCCGACCATTACGTTGAAAAAATTGGATTTATTAATTAGCATCGACTGCGATACTCCCGAATGGATCGCTACAGATACTGTAAAACTGCATCGAATTTTATTAAATCTTTTAGGCAATGCGGTTAAATTCACGGAAAAGGGTTTTATTGAAATTGGAGTCAGGCCCAAATCACATCATGGCAAAACATTAGTTGAATTTTTTGTTAAAGATACTGGCCCGGGAATTAGACCTAAAGATAAAGACAAAATCTTCAAACGCTTTTATCGGGCAACACCTTCATCACAAGGTATTTACTCAGGTCATGGGGTGGGATTACATATAGTGAAACGTTACACCCAGCTTTTAAAAGGCAAGATACGTGTTGACTCAGCAATCCATGCCGGAACCACATTCACACTAACAATTCCTGTGCAGAAGGCAGAAAAACCAGTCAATCTTCAAGAGCCGGCACCTCTTAAGCTCCCGGTAAACAAAACAAGCTCTGAAGAATTAAATAATGCTCCCCTTGTGCTGCTTATTGAAGATAATGCGATTGCTCTAACAATGATAGAAAACCTTTTACAACAAGTTGGCATCCGATTTTTATCGGCCTCAACAGGTAGCAAAGCCTTGGAGCTGTTTCAATCCCATACTTTTGATTGGATATTAAGTGATATTGGTCTACCTGATACTACTGGAATACAATTAGCAAAAAAATTTCGTCAGTATGAACATAGCCATAACCAATCACCCACTCCGATCATTGGTTTGACAGCCCATGCAGTAGCTGATGTTGAAAAAGAATGCTTACAATCCGGGATGAATCAAGTGATAACAAAACCTCTGCGCACCCATTTGTTGCAGGAGCTATTGATTCGCTATAGCAATTCCAAACTTCCATCTCCTAATTTAGGCGCACAGCCTGAATCTATGCTGCAGTTTAATGAATATCCCTTGTTTGATCGTGCTGAAGGTATAAATAATCTAGGTTCAGAAGGAGCCCTCAAAAAGATAGTGCACCTTCTTATTGAAGAAAACACCAAGGATTTAATAAAAACAGCCCAGGCTTGGGAAAAGCAAGATCTGATTGAAATTAATAAGTTAACCCATAAAATGAAAAGCAGCGCGCTTTATTGTGGCACCCTTCGCATGCGCCATACATGCGAAGTCCTTGAGCAACATTTTCAACAAAATCCCGAATTATATCCTCACGCGCTTTATCAACAACTGCTCAAAGTCCATCAGGAAACTGTTGCCGTGCTCCAAGATTGGCTTCAACAATGAATTTGAGTTATAATTGAACCGACTGTTTAATGTTGCCCTAAGGTTGGTCAGCATATACTCAGACTATTAATAGACCGAAACTAATTAAGAGTAAGTATGCCAGGTTATTTATCAATTCATCCACTGACCTTTCCGAATTTATTTCGGAAAGAAAAAATATCGATTGAAGAAATTACTACCCCAGCTATAAGGTACGAGCTAGAGCGAAGTGGTAATGTAATTATTATGCATACGCCCATAAAAGTTGCATCGCTTAAAAAATTCTTTGACGATCTCGCAGCTCGCGAAGATTTATCTCAAATGCATGTTCTGCTTGGAGTTATCGGACAAGGGGCTACCGAAGACCACATAGTCACCATGCATCTGCCTCCAGGGAAGCAACCCCAAGTTTATGACTCCAAATACAGCAATCCGGAACGCTTTTTTTCGACCGCCCCCTCAAAAAATACTATTATCGGAATGCTAAGCGCTGCCTTCCATTCCTTAAATCCATTCGCAAGCCCAGAGCAACATGTTGATTTAAATCATTTAGGGTCCGAACGCATAAATTCTGCAACATATCATGCTTTCGGAACCCAATCCTTTTTTGATGGCGTTACTTGCGGTTATCATACGGCTCAGCTCATCAAAATTTTTGCGCCTATTCTCGAGCATGGTGATAATCCAAATCCGAGTGAGCTTTTGAACGCTTCCATTAATCCTATAACGAGCTCGGCAAAGATACTTGAAGAGAATGCCCCCGATTTGGTACAAGTTTCCTTTTTTTCCTTTTTGAAAAAGGCCTGGCAAGATACTTTTTTGACTCTAACTGACCCACAGTTTAGAAATCAGTATCATTTTGGCCATTACTTTCTCGGTTGGCCATCCGATCCTAAAGGCTCAAAAATAGCCTATTTTCTTACCTTAAAATTTATTACCGCCCCATTAACAAACTTACTGTCTCTTGCCATTGAGTTTCCACTTAATTTTCTTAGTGAAACATGCTCCTTTTTAAAAAACAGGATCCTCTCCTGGGCGCCGACAAATTGGCTAACCCAAAGCCTACGTAGTGTTTTACTCCTTACAACAATGGGACTGCAAGGATTGTTTAAAGGAGCGAATTATCTGATTCGCACCATTACTTCCCCCATAGTTAGCTTTAAGGAGGCGCAAAAAGTTCATCCTGCTTTAGGATATCTCAGTGCTTTAGCTTCTATATGCTTTATTGGTGCGGCAATTGCAGCTCTGGCGTTTTTTGCACCACCGATTGTGGCAGCTCTAATGCCCTCTATAGGCCCTGGAGCACTTGCCGTGCTAAGTACGTTAGCCTATCCTTTTGTCCAACTGTTTTCTTTAATCAGCGTCTCAATTCCTGCAGCTACAGGGGCCATGCTTTCATTGATTACCGGGGCATCCTTTTTAGGTGCTCTGCATCAGCTAGGCAGGAACACTATTTATCCTCAAAAGAGTCAAGTTATAACGCAACGTGTAGTCAATATTGAAGTATCCCAGGAAGGAAGTAATGTGAGCAAGCATCTATCAGCCCAAGCAAAACCCGTTCATGAAACGACATCTATAAAGAAACAAGAAGATTCTTCTAATGAATGGGTATATTTAGATGAAGAAGACAATTCTTCTCAAGAACATCAGAGACAAAAGGCAGAAACACAAAAAGCCATCGGCCCTAAAAATAACTTCAATCCTAATGGTATTCAAGATAATATAGAATTCAAATTTTAATTACTAGATACCCATTTCCTATGAGCACGCTAGATACACTCATCGCCGAAGTCGATAATGCGCTACGTACTTTATTTCCCCCAGCACAACGGATGAGTACCCGGCCATCGCCTGCACAATCACTTACTGACATCGAGCTTTCTATAAAAGAAAAAAATCATGTCGCGGGCCTCATGCGCGTCAATCATGCCGGAGAGGTCTGTGCCCAGGCACTTTATCAAGGTCAAGCGCTAACAGCGCAATTGCCCCATATAAAAAAACAAATGAGTGATGCTGCAGCAGAAGAAATTGATCATCTCGCTTGGTGTGAAGCGCGATTGACTGAACTGGGTTCAAAACCAAGCCTATTAAATCCTTTCTGGTATGGCGGTTCCATTATATTAGGAGCATTTGCAGGTTTCGTTGGTGATAAAGTAAGTTTAGGTTTTGTTGCAGAAACGGAGCGCCAAGTCTCTGCGCATTTGCAGCGTCATTTACAACAATTGCCTGCAAAAGATAAAAAATCTCAGGCAATTCTCGTTAAAATGAAAGAAGATGAAGAGCACCACGCAACGACAGCGTTGAACGCTGGAGCTATAGAGCTTCCTTACATTGTCAAACAATTGATGCGTGTTGTATCTAAATTAATGACTAAAAGTAGTTACTATGTATAGTAGTCTGGTGAAACAGAGCAAATACGAAATTGAGGATTGAACGTCGTAGCCTAAGATTGCATCCAGGCTTCACTATCCTGCGTTCGCGACGTTTCGCTTAAGCTATAAAGCTATGGCGCAAGGAGCTATTGCTATGGACTCAGCAATTTTATTTACACTTTTTGTTATTTTAGTTGCCTATATCTTTGACTTTATCAATGGGTTTCATGACGCAGCAAACTCTATAGCTACTATTGTTACCACTAAAGTTTTAACCCCGAAGCAAGCCGTAATGTGGGCTGCTTTTTTTAATTTCATTTCGTTTTTAGTATTTAATCTCACGGTAGCAAAAACTATTGGTAGCGGCCTGATTGAGTCTGATTTTGTTGATGACCATTTTATTTTAGCCACCTTGATAGGCGCCATATTCTGGAATCTTGTTACTTGGTATTATGGACTGCCATCAAGCTCATCACATGCGCTTATTGGTGGATTAGCAGGTGCCGCTATTGCCAAAGGTGGTTTTTCATCCCTTAAAATGTCAGGCTTTGCTAAAGTTATTGGCGGGATTTTTATTTCACCAGCACTTGGATTACTCATTGCCCTGCTTATTACTTATTTTTTTTATAAATTTTTACACAGTAGAAATGACCCTAAATTCAAATTATTCAAAGGATTCCAATTATGCTCCTCTGCTCTTCTAAGCTTGACCCATGGCAGCAATGATGGACAAAAAACGATGGGTATCATTTCCATAATACTGTTTTCATCCGCATGGATTGAAGGTCCTTTTTATGTCCCATGTTGGGTGATTATTTCATGTCAGGCGGCAATTAGCCTCGGAACCTTGGCCGGAGGATGGCGGATTGTGCGTACGATGGGAACTAAAATCACAAAACTTGACCCCATGAAGGGATCTGCCGCAGAAACTGGAGCCGCCGTTTCTCTTTTTATTGCAACTCAATGTGGCATCCCAGTCTCAACCACATATACAGTCACCGGAGCAATTACCGGAGTTGGCTTAATTAATGGAGTTGCAGGAACGCATTGGCGCGTTATTAAAAGAATTTTCTTTTCCTGGCTCATTACAATGCCTGCAGCTGCAATAATTTCAGCTGCATTGGTATTAAGCCATATCTAGTCTTTTGCCAAAGCACTATTGGAATAACCATAGGCAAAATAAATCACCAATCCAATAGCCATCCAAATCACAAAGCGAAAAAGGGTCACCAGAGGTAAATGAATAATTAAATAAAAACAACTGAGCATCCCTAAAATAGGGACAAAAGGCATTCCAGGGGTTCTGAACGGCCGATGCATTGTTGGATGTTTATAATGTAAATAAAGTACCCCTGCACAAACAATAAAAAATGCAAATAGAGTACCGACGTTCACTAGTTCGGCCAAAACATGGATTGGTGCAAAGGCAGCAAGTGATGCCATTAAAACACCGCATAGCAAAATAACGCGTATGGGGGTATGAGTATATTGATTGGTTTGCGAAAAAATCTTCGGTAATAAGCCATCGCGTGACATAGCTAACATAACACGTGTTAAGCCATAGAATAAAACTAACATTACGGTAGTCAATCCGGCTATTGCACCAACGCTGATAAAACTGGCCACGGTTTTATAACCTAAAACCAATAAAGCATGGCTGATCGGAGATGCAACATTGAGTGTGCTGTAGTGTGCGATACCCGTTAATAACCCTGAAACAATAATATATAAAACCGTACAAATAAATAATGAGCCGATTATTCCTATAGGTAAGTCCCGTTGTGGATTGATCGCCTCTTCAGCCGCTGTAGAAACTGCGTCAAAGCCAATATAAGCAAAAAATATTAATGATGCCCCCTTAATTACTCCGTCCCATCCAAAAGGTAAAAAGGGTGACCAATTGGGCGGATAAACCTCCCTTGAAGCAATCACAATAAAAAGAAAAATAACAATAAGCTTGATCATCACCATAATATTATTGACTCGGGAACTTGATTTGACCCCCCAAATTAATAATGCGGTTAAAATTGTCATAATGACACATGCTAATAAATTAAAAACTCCACCCTCCGTTGGGCCATGCAAGAGAACTTTGGGGAGATTGATTTTTAAAATCATGAGAAAATCATTGGCATAGCCGCTCCATCCCACAGAAACTGCAGAAACAGAAATGGCATATTCCAATAGCAAATCCCAACCAACAATCCATGCAATTAACTCTCCAAAACCTGCATAAGCATAACCATAAGCACTGCCACATCCACCAATAGATGCAGCCAGTTCAGCATAAGATAAAGCAGCGAAGACGCAAGCTACTCCAGCCAATACATAAGAAAAAATCACTGCAGGGCCCGCATCTAATGCAGCGACAACCCCTGTCAAAATAAAAATACCTGCACCTATAATGGCGCCAATGCCCAAAAAGGTCAGATCAAAGGCAGTAAGACATTTAACAAGATGGGATTCTCCCTCAAATGATGCATTGATCTCTTTTTTACGAAACAAGTCCATGGTATGCTCACGATTTATTACTTCAAAATTCTATTTATTTATAAGCAAGAAAGCTGCCAAATTAATAATATGAAGGTTAGATCATAAAATTATATTTGTAGTTTGGATCCCGCATAGGTTAAAAGTTAAATGAAAAAAACAACCTTACGAATGATCATTATTGGTCTATTAATATTGTTTTCTTTGAATACTTACAGTAACAGATCCTCTACAATTTCATCTACCCCCTCTTCCAATGAAACTAAAGCATCCAGTGCCAATGCAGCAACTCAGAATGAGGAAAAGAAAAAGGATCTCACTGCATTTAAAACCGAAGAGCCCAAAGGATGTAAATATTGGCTTCCTATATTTAAACCTCTTTGTTATCGCTTACATCAAACATGGACTGAAGGCAACAAAGAACTTTATTTCTCTGGTTATGCATGGCATAACCGCTTTACTTATCCTGCTGAACTACTCCGAGAAAAAAAATACAATGAACTCGCTTGGGGGGGCGGATTTGGCAAAGGTTTTTTTGATGAAAAAGGAAATTGGCACGGTCTTTATGCTATTGCCTTCCTCGACTCCCATCGTAACCTTGAACCGACGGTGGGATATGCCTATTTGAAAGTTGCAAAATTAACGCAAAATTTTAAGGCTGGATTGGGTGTTTCTGTATTGGTTACATCACGCCCTGATATCATGCACAATATTCCGTTCCCGGGAGCGGTCCCATGGGCAGGCTTATTTTATAAAAAACTTTCCTTAAAAGCAGCCTATATTCCTGGCTCCTCAACCAATGGAAATGTTCTTTATCTTGTAGGAGCATACACATTTGATAAGTAGGTAAAAATATACTTGGGTGAAGCAAAACTGCATTTTTTAAAAGAATGTGCTATGTTTTATAGAACTTAATTAGAATAATTTTAAAATGAAACCTTTTATTGAACAAGCACAGTTTTATGCCGAGTATCATCAAAACATCCAAACACGTTATACGCATATGGCGGGTGTACCGATTATTATTTTATCGGTAATGATTCTGTTAGGTTTTGTAAAAATTATCGTTCCTGGTGTTTTTGCAACAAATCTGGCCTGTTTAGCTACATTAATTGCCCTAATTTATTACTTTCGTCTGCATTGGCAATTAGCTTTGGCACTTACTCCAATAATGCTTATCCTGTTATTGATTGCAAATTGGTTTAGCCAAGATGGTCCAACAACACTAAGCATCTGGTCGTTTGTCTTCTTTTTTATTGTAGGCTGGGGATTACAATTGTATGGCCATTATCTCGAAGGCAAAAAACCAGCTTTTATGGTTAATTTAAGCCAAGCGCTTATCGCACCGTTATTCCTGGTTGCAGAGCTCTTTTTTATGGCTGGATTCATGCAGTCTTTAAAAGATCAAATATATGGTACAGAAAAAAATACGCTTTAATTCGTTTGCTAAACCTGCGTGAATCCTTACCCTAATTTTACTCCTGCCCATCAGAATAGATCGTTTTGCTTTCCAAGTGAATTTTACGAAAAAACTGATGAATCAGGGGTGAAAGTATGATCACCATAATTGCAATAAATGCCAAACCACTAAACAATGCATAGCATCCTGCAAAGACTTTTCCAGGGATTGTTACCAAATTGGACGCAGGCCCCATTCCAGAAAGAATCATGGACGCATTCATGAATGAATCAACCCAGGACATGTGTTCCAAGTGATGATACCCCAACATCCCTATAAAAAGGGCCATTGCCGTCATTAAAAGCCCGAAAATTGCATTACGGGCCATATGTTGGTACACATTAGCCGGGGTTAAGAATCTTTTTTTCCTTTTCGTTGAAGTTCTCATTCTTACTCCCTATAGACGAACCCCATGCTTAAGTACTGGCAAATTGAGGCATCATTATTTTAAAGCAATGATGAATTTTTTGATTTCGTTTAAAATCTTGATCTATAGTCTGCGCGCTAATGTCGTGTACTGAATATTTTTCTTTAATTTGAGTATCCAATTTAAATTGACGTAAATTGGTAGAAAAATATAAAACGCCATTGGGATTGAGCAAACGCATAGCAGAATTGACCAAAGAAACATGATCCCGCTGAATATCCAAAGTATCCGTCATGCGCTTGGAGTTGGAAAAACTGGGCGGATCTAAAAAAATAACATCAAATCGATCGCGAGCAACTCTCATCCATTCACGGCAATCATATTGCACAAACTGGTGCTTCGATAAATCAAGATGATTTAATTTGAAATTTTCTTCAGCCCATTGCAAATAAGTATTGGACAAATCAACATTGGTGGTCAGAGCTCCAGCTAAAGCCGCATGAACGCTGGCACTGGCCGTATAACAAAAACAGTTGAGAAACCGTGTTCCTGGCTTTAATTTACCAAAACTTAAACGCATTAAGCGATGATCCAGAAATAAACCTGTGTCCAGATAATCATATAAATTCACTTTAAACTTAGCTGGACCTTCTGTAACGACCATGGTTTTTCGACTTTGCCCCAGTTTTTGGTATTGCTCGCTGCCTTTTTGTTGTTTGCGTTGCTTTACTACTAATTTATCGGGTTCCAAACCCAATACTTTGGGGGTAACCTGCATCACCTCTAAACTTCGTTTTTCTGCTTTATGGGTAGGAATACTCGCGGGAGCAGCATATTCCTGGAGGACCGCATAATCGTTATAAATATCAATGGCATATGCAAATTCAGGCAAATCCGCATCATATACTCGATAACAAGAGATATGGTTATTCTTGGCCCATTTTTGTAAATGACGATAATTCTTTTCCAGTCGATTAAAAAACATCTGTGCGCTTTCAGATAGGGTATTGCTCATGAGTCCTTTAAGCTCATTAGTCGCATGAATGTCCAGGCAATAAAGCTTACACTCCAGTGCGCCGTTATAGATGGTGTATTGTTTGCTAGCGCGCAATCCCAGGGCTTTACCTAAAACAGGGTTAGAGGTCAAAACGGCTGCCTGCCAACCTTGATAATGCGCATGCAAAATCTTACCTAGCTGCTGGTAGAGCGGAACTAAATGCGTCGCATCACTAAGGCGTTCACCATAAGGGGGATTGCATATGACTAATCCTCTGGTTGCGGGAGCGTTAACCTCATTCAATGCTTGGGGTTTAAAATGAACCAATGGAGCGACACCCGCGCGTTCAGCATTTGCACGTGCTATAGCAATTATTTTGTGATCTGCATCAGTCCCTAATAATGTTAGTGGTAGCGACTTAACGTGTTGCAAAGCGTCTACTCGCAATTTTTCCCATAATGAAGATTGATGTTGTGCCCAATATTGTAAGGACTGATCTTGACGCAATAATCCTGGAGCAATATGCGCTGCCATCATTGCTGCTTCAATAACCAGAGTACCGGCGCCACAAAAAGGATCATGCAAAGCATAACCCTTAGCTGCTAATTCTGGCCATTTAGCTCGCATAAGTAACGCGGCGGCGACATTTTCTTTTATAGGTGCCGCGCCTGCCTTTTGACGATACCCCCTTTGATGCAAACTATATCCAGTGAGATCAAAGCTCACGGTAACCACATCATTTTTTAAATAGGCATGAATAAGAATTTGCGGTTTTTCTTTATCTACTGTAGGACGTGAACGATCTAACCTACGGAAATGATCTACGATTCCATCTTTAACTACTTGTGCGCCAAACATTGTATTGCGAATGTGCTCAGATGCGCCATGGAATTCTATTGCGATTGTTTTATCATGAGAAAAAACTGTTTGCCAATGAAATTGTGTACACAGTTGATGCAGTGCCTGCTCATTACCTGCATACCCACTAAAAAGAATTAATTGCACGCGATTAGCTATTCTTGACCAGAGGCATAATTTGTATACCGTCAATAAATTGGCCTCTCCGTAAACTCCTTGTGGGCTAACGCGCGTAACCAATAAACCCAAGGACTTTAATTCTTCTTCTAATAAATACTCAAGTCCACGCGGACAGCTTATGAATAAAGAATATTTCATTCTATGGTCGACCTCAAATAGCGGAATAGTGCTTTGGCAGCGCCTGTATTTTTTTCTTTCTGTTGATCATCAACTGCTTTTTTAATTAATTGCCTTAAATGCTGAACATCTTCGGGATGATAGGCTTCAATAAACGCAGTTAATGCTTCTTTACCTTCATTGATCAAGCGATCACGCCAATGTTCAACCTCATGAAATGAAGCAGTTACAGCACTGTCTTCTTCAAGCAAACGCTCATAAGCTGCCAAAATTTCTTCGTGCTCAGCCGCGCGCATTAATTTTCCAATTAATTGAGCCTGTCTTCTTTTGGCACCATGACTTCTAATTGATTTTGCATCGATAATGGCTTTGTACAAATTTTCGGGAAGTGGAAGCAACTCAAGTTTGGACAAACTCAAGTCGATTAATTTTACACCCATTTTCTGCAAAAAATCGGCATCTCGTTTTTTCTGCGATTTACTGACTGGTTCATCCATAGCGTATACTGTTTATTTTAAAATTAGCTAATCATACTATACTTCACACGCTCACAAAATGAGCGCGTGAAGATAAGCTATTATTCTGCTGTTACAAGGGAAGCAGGCGTTGGGGTTTGTGCATAATTTTTGCTGGGTCTAGAGCGTAAATACGAACGCCCTACAGCAAAAAAATTATAAATCAGAATGAATAATAGAAGTAAATGCAACCAGGTAATAGTTAATTGCATAAAAACGGGGATAGTAATAAGGACGCCTAGGCAACCGGAAAGACTTAGGATCATGGTTTTCTTTAAAGGGATTTTATCGTGTTTTAAGAATACCAAAGTAGTTAATGGTTGCTGCATAGCTCCGGCGGTAGTCATAATTGGGAACGCGACTACAGGCGAAATATTCATTAAAAATAGGACGCCTTGAACCATAACAAATAAACCGATTCCCACTGAAGTTAAAGCACCGCACACTACCATTGCTAAAAAGCCTATAACCAATTTCCATGAATGTAATTCGGTTAATTCACCACCAACAGGCAATAGACGGAATTGATGAGAAACTAACAGTAGGATAATTAAAGCAAAACAACAAACCATCGACAAACGAATCGCTTGCTTACTTAAATGACTGACAACAAAACCACCAAGTAAACCACCAACACAAGTACCCATGACTAAAGTGAGCAGAGTAGTCAAATCAACATCAATCAAACTCATAAAAAATAAAGATTCAATCGTTCCAGGAATAACTTGTGCGCCATTATTTACAGCAGGCATTTCATCGTCACGAAAAGTACCCGTGAATTTTGCCAAAGCTACATTAACAGCAAAACTACCAACACCTAAAGTATCGGCAATAAAAGCAATTACGCCGCTTATGCTTAATTTCAAATATTGCATCAGAGATAAAGGTTCGGCAGGCTGTCGAGAGAGCTTAAAAACCATCACTGCGACACAAAGCAGGCTTAATATCAAGATGCTTAAAGTAATAAAAAGGATGACCATTAAAATATTTAAATTAAAGTTAAAAACTTGATAATTATATACTAATTATGTTGATCGGGAAACAACATGTAGAGCAAAAAAAATGCTTTGTGAATTACGCAAGGCCACAAATGGAGCGCATTTGCTCGATTTTTTTTGTGCAGTTGATCGGCCCCTAATCTGCATGAACTCAAGTGAAGCACTTCGCCCACCCAGAACAAGCGAATTCTCGTCCCGGGCAAGAAAAAAGATAGAAATTTAATTGGCCATACAACTGGCGGTACTCACACCTACTTGACCAAACACTGATTTAACCATTTGTGAATCAATGTGCAAATCTTTTGCTGCATACAGCACACCACACGCACCTTGAATAAAGTTCGTCGTAGGAGTCCAGTATTTACTGTTGGCAATGATCATCGTCTGATAAGCCTGTTTAATACCTATGTTCTTAGCCAATAAATAAAATGCCTTATTAAACACCCCACTTGCCGTATGCACAATAAAGCTTTGTCTTTCTTGTGGATTAGATATATGTGATTTTGCATAAGCAACTAATTCAGGATAACTGATTGCGCAATAGGCCCCCTGACTTTGAGCTAAATTTTTATCCAAACAATCTGCGGAACTGCCATCAGACGAAGGAAAATCCATAAAGCGCAAAGCTTTACCAAATGAGTCACGAACAATAGTCTCGCCAATACCCCAGGTTACGGTATTTGGCTCTAGATAAAGTTTATTATAAAGCTGAGGAAACTTGTCCAAGAGATAAGCTCGCGATGCTTGTCCCGCCATATCAGACAACGATTCATTAAGAGCCCCTGACTGATCGTGGTACTCAAGACCTGAATGTTGCTCAGTAAAACCATGCGTTACCTCATGACCTGCAACATCCAGAGATACTAGGGGATAAAAGTCTTCGCCATCGCCAAAAGACATGAATTGCCCATCCCAAAACGCATTGTCATAATGTTGTCCAAAATGGACACGCATGACGAGCTGCATTGGTGCTCCATTAGTATGTTGCAGTGCATTAACGCCATACCACTCTTTATACATATCTACTATAGTCTGGCCAAAATAATACGCATCGTTGGTTGGCGAAAATGCTCCATTGATATTTTCTTCTGTATTCTTATTACAAGGATATTGAAATGGAGTACTCAAAAGATCATTCCAGTCCCAAGCAGACGCCAGATTCACCAATTTTACCTTAGCAGTATTCATAACACATTGGCTGCCATTTTGGGTTACATCCAAGTAAGGCAATCCATCTCGTCCATACCAATACTCATGAACTTTTTCATTGCCGCCTGGGCCAATATCCATAAAATTTTTTATGTTATTCCACTGCTTGGTGATATCACCACTTTGTGCATCTATAATAAAAAATGGCCACGCAGGTTTGTTATCAGCTTGAGTTGTTTTAAATGAAACCTGATAAACCAGTTTCAATTCATTACTTTGACTTGCTCTAATTTGCAACTCACTCAACTCTTCATAAATAGGTGCCTGAGAATTAAAGCTGAACCAGGATTTCTTAGCCAAATCAATAGCTTGTTTCGAAGTCAGAGTTGGTTGTGTATTCAGTTGAATGTCGTTAAGTAAATGTCCGTTTACTTGTGCATCCTCTTTAGTAATCATAACTTGTGCACCAACAACCGGGATTCCTCGATATATTTGTTGATACCGCGTGATTGTTTTTGAGTACTCCTGAGTTTGACTTACTTGTTGCAATGTATTTTTTTCTGCAGTTGGGGCTGCTGTGCGTGCACTTACTTTTGATTGTTGCTTAATTGAAAATTGGTTCAAACTACTTAATGGAGCCTGATACAAATCCAACTCGGTTACTGCAAAAGCATCATAAGTGATAAAAACAAGAGTAAAGCCCAGAATTTTTTTTAACATAAAAATCACTCAAAAAATTCACAATGGCATCATGATGGCATAAAAATAGACAACATCCAAGTGGGTTGTTCAAATATTATTTAATATTAAATTTCAGCAAAATAACTCTTCCTTTTTAAGGTAGAAATCAGCTCTATTACTCTTGCAAAAACGACAGGCTCTGTATAAGGTGGGTATTTAAATCATCTACGGCAGTTAAAAAGCCACCTTAACCTCACTTTAATGAATGGAATTTATATCACGCTAAGGATAATGCATATGATGTTTACTAAAAAATGTACCATACTTTTTCTTGGTCTCTGCGCTACTGTCTCTTCAGCCCAGGCAGGAATTGTGGAACGCTACGTGCAACAAAAACAAGCAGAAAAAATTCCTTTAGTTGCTGAAAAAAAGATTCAACTCGCCTATTTCAAGCAACTTATCGATCATAATGATCCAGCAATAGGAACCTTTTCTCAGCGTTACTATATTGATGAAACTTATGGCCCAACAGATGATTCCCCAGTGTTCTTTTATATTTGCGGTGAAGCGGCTTGTACTAAGCGTGCACTAAATGGTGCCATTAGAACTTATGCACAAAAGTTTCATGCCAAACTCATTGCTCTAGAACATCGATACTATGGTGAGAGCTTACCTTTCAATTCATTGTCCACCGAAAACTTACGCTTTTTAACTACAGAAGCCACTTTGGATGATTTGGCTTATTTTCAACGCCACATAACTAATGAGAAAAACTGGACTGGCAAATGGGTCGCTTTTGGAGGCTCTTATCCTGGTTCATTATCAGCTTATTATCGCTTAAAATTCCCTTATTTAGTTGTTGGTGCCTTAGCTTCATCTGCACCAGTAATGGCTAAGGAAGACTTTATTGAATACGATGCCCATGTGACTCAAGTCGCCGGTTCGCAATGTGCCAACCAAATGCGAGAAGCAGTCGGTGAAGTAGAAGCCAGCATAAACGATGCGACAAAGTGGCCCCAAATGAAAGCTTTGTTCGATGCATCTGCAATCGATGATCCTGTTGATTTTTTATACTTGATCGCGGATACCGGGGCTGCAGCAGTACAATATGGAATGCGTGATGATTTTTGCAATAGCTTATCTGCAAGTCCAACTCCACTTCAAGGTTACGCCGAATTTGCCAAAGAATTATACAAGGACATGCATGTCAGTGCGGTAGAGATGACCGCGCAGGGCGCCATGAGTGAAAACCCCAGTGATTATAAAGATGGCTTAGGCATGCGTCAGTGGTACTATCAATCATGCAAAGAATATGGTTATTGGCAAAATGCCCATCCTAACCCAACGCTTTCTACTCGATCTTCATTAATTAATCTGGATTACCATCACCATGTATGCCAACGCTTGTTTGGCTTAACCCATCCTGCCAACACCATAGAGCTCAATAACACTTTATACACTCCTTTAATGGATATCCTAACCTCCAACATTTATTTTACTAATGGAGAAAACGATCCCTGGTCTACTCTCTCTTTAGCCGAAAAAAATGGAAATGCAATTAATCCCAAATTGGCATATCAATTGATTCAAGGAGCCGCCCATTGCGATGACTTGCATAGCCCTTCCTCCCATGATTCCGACGCATTAAAAGCGGCAAGAAAAACAATGGAATCGTTGTTAGCTGCATGGCTCATGTGACCCTCATCCCTAACCCTTCTCCCCAAAGTGGGAGAAGGGTTAGGGATGGTCACACCAATAAATGGGGAACAAATAAAAGTCGCCTGGCTTTACTCCTATTCACTTATTTATTTCACATCCATTAATCCAGTTTTAGACCAAATTTAGTGAACTTCATTGCATAGGATCGAGCATCACGCGAACGCTTTAGAATCTACCGCTACGAAAATCATCCAAAGCTTGTATTATTTCTTCCTGAGTATTCATTACAAATGGCCCATGTCGAGTTATAGGCTCATGGAGTCTCGCCGCAGCAATCAGAATACATTGGCTTGCTGTCTCTCCTTTCAAAAGCAAAATATCTCCGTCGCCAAGTTTTGCCACAGTATCATGTTGTACTAATTGCTCACCGATACGAACGGTTCCAGAAATCACCAGAAGAATCGTTTGGTAGTCATTGGGAATATGTTGCTGCATACTGGCACCAGGTGGCAAAATAATATCAAATAAAAAAGGTTGGGTAGCAATACCTGTAATTGGCGAATTGGTTCCATTATCGGTCTTACCGGCAATGACTTTAATTCGAGCACCAGAGTCATTTGTTTCCACTGGCAATTGGGCACTTTGCATTTCTTGGTAAAAGGGGGCGCCCATTTTCTCTGCAGCAGGCAAATTTAGCCACAACTGCAAGCCATGTAATTTACAATTAGCTGAGGGCATTTCTGAGTGGATAATTCCTCTTCCGGCAGTCATCCATTGAACATCGCCTGCAGCGATAACTCCTTTATGTCCTTTATTGTCTTCATGAGTAATACTGCCATCGAGTAAATAAGTAATTGTCTCAAAACCACGATGTGGATGGGAAGGAAAGCCAGCCATATAATCCAAAGGATCCGCGCTATTGAAATAATCAAGTAAAAGAAGAGGCTCAAAATCATTGCTTCTCTCGATACCAATATAGCGATGTAATTTTACACCAGCACCTTCTCGTACCAGGATACCTTTGATTAATCGCTCTACTTTAATTTCGCTCATGAATACGCTCCATGTTAGCTAACGAAAAACTTTAATTTCCTTCTGCTAATATAGCATAGATCAAAATCCATGATTCGATCTTGGTAAATTAGTTCTTCTCAAAAATTACTTCTCGCACAACATCCTTAATTTTATCCTTCGTAGCATCTCAAGTCATTATGCCCCGTTTTTGAACAAAAAATACCCTGTACTATGCTTATAAAATAAACAGCGCAATTAAAAATAATTACGCTTGGCCAAAAACAACCCGGAGGCCCAAGTTATGTTAGGCAGAGTCGCTCGAGTTACCCCTGTTAGTCCATGCCGTCGTGTGGTTTTAAACCATTTGGCAAAATCTGCTCGCATGGGGAAGATTTTTAGCCCCCTTCGAGATATACCAACCGAAAGTACCCATCATGAGCTTACTAAAAAAGCAACCGTAGATTATCATCAAATGCTAGGCAGTTTGCCAAGTGGACTGGATATAATTCACCGTGGGATGGCAGGCTTTGCTGAAGTGGAAAGCATTGCGACCTATGGAAGATTTGGTGCCGGGAAATATACTAAAAGACCTTTTTCTTTAAACATAGCTGAATTTATACATAAGCCCCAGAGCTGTGTGTTGCTTTCAACATCACCAGATCCATACACCGTTAAAGAATACATGGTAGGATTTCAGCTTATTAGTGCAAAAGGAGCCATTGCATCGATGTGTTTACCTGCAGTATATATTCGACCACAAACAGCACGGCATATCGATGTGGAACAGTTTCAATATTATCAAAGTATTCTCAATGCCCAACAGGCACCTGGAGAATACACCAGAGGTGAAAATATTTTTGATCTTGCTCAGGGAAATAATGAAACAACCGTAGTCTTGGGCGCAACAAAAGAAGATGATTGGCGCCCGCAATTTGATATCGATCTGCATAGTATAGTGCTAGTACAAGGCGCTGGGCGTATTTTAAGTGGTTTTACGAAAGCAGAAACCGTAGATACAACAACGATTATAAACCCCTTCTTTCGTAAACGAATAATGTCCATTGAAATTGCATCAACGACTTCCGCAGAGAGTTCAATGTTTCTGAAGTACGTTGATAAAATGAATGAACGAGCACAAAAATTAGGCGTAGCTAAAGATGGCTATAGAGTTTTAACATTGGCCGATGCCTCTATTATGATGAGCTCACTTAAGTATCTAGAAACGTTGGGAAAATATTCAGCTTCTGATAAGACCATGATATTGCAGGATGTTCCCGCAGAGATTCCTATAGGCTCGGAAGAACTCGTTGAATATGCGCTGCATCTGATCGAAGCAAATCCGGCAAAAGAACTGGTCTCTACAAGCGCCGAGAGTTTGCAGCATAAACTGTAAGTCATAAGGCAAAAGGTCTTTTCTTAGCCCCCAGCAAGGTGAGGGGCTAAGAAAATTTTATCAATACTCGGTCATTTCTTCTTTTAATACTCGTGTGATTCCTGGTTCTTTTAGTTTAAAATGCAGACGACACGTTGAGGAATACATATCATTACCGCCAATAACAACTTGCTCACCCTCAGTAATTACATCACCTTGAGCATTTAACCGTAAAATCATGGTCGCTTTACGTCCGCAGTGACAAATGGTTTTGAGTTCAACCAACTCATCGGCCCAAGCTAAAAGATATTGACTGCCTTCAAATAATTCGCCGCGAAAATCCGTACGCAACCCATATGCCAGAACAGGAATACCCAATTGATCAGTAATTTCCGTTAATTGATGCACTTGTGCTCGCGTTAAAAATTGAGCTTCGTCAACCAAAATACACGCGTATTTTTTTTCTTGTGCCAAAAGGAGCTGATACAGGTCATCTTCTGGATTAAAAATCAAAGCCTGTTCGGATAATCCAATGCGAGAATAGACCATACCATGCTGATAACGATTATCAATCGCTGGCGTAAATAATAAAGTATTCATACCACGTTCACGATAGTTATAACTTGATTGCAAGAGAACGGTACTTTTCCCAGCATTCATTGCTGCAAAATAAAAATAGAGTTTAGCCATGGAGATCCCGGTTATATTTTAAAATACCGTCATCATACCTAAATCACTGATTAAGGGTCTACTATGCAGGCACAACTCATTAGAACCATGCGATTTCAGGAGTATTTTTTGGTATAGTACAAAAAGATATTTTTTCCGACTCACACTTACAATAAAATAAAGCAGCTTCTGAATAGTGTATGAGATAACTATGAACTCAAAAATAAAATCCTTATTTGCAGCATTGATGTTAATGACCAGCGCAGCCACTTGTCAGGCGGATGTTCTACTTAAAGACACTCAAGGCAATACGATCTCTTTTTCATCTCTGAAAGGGAAATGGGTGCTTATTAATTACTGGGCGGGCTGGTGTAAAACCTGTATCGATGAAATTCCTGAGTTAAATCATTTTTATCGAAAACACGAAAACGACCCTGTCGTATTATTCGCAGTAAATTATGATGGGCTGCCAGTTCATAAGCAAAACAAACTCATTCGAAAATTCAATATCTTGTATCCATCATTAGCTACTGACCCAGCACTCGCATTAGGATTAGGTGATATTATTGGTGTGCCTGTTACCTTCATCATCAATCCACAAGGAGATCTCGTTAATACCCTCTATGGTGGGCAAGACATTAAAACTCTAGACACTGCGATAAAAAAAGCATAAAGCATCATTGCCTGGGCTTTGGCTCGTGTCGTTGGTAATAGGAGCAGAAAGGGTTAAGTTATGCCTGTTTTAAGCAATCTTAATAGCCTATTATTCAAGGCAGATATCCTTGATTTTTGACACCCCACCAAACCTATTACTACCTTCAGTTCATGATTTAAGAACATGCACAGTTTGTTACGTCTTTTTGATCAAATGAGTTAACAATAAGCGAAGAGAACGCGATTTAACTTCGTAATTTTTAGGGTACCCTATTCTTCCTGAAAATATAATATTGTCAGCCAAGCTCCCATGTATATTGTTAAAACTGATACCTATTTTCTTTAATAACCTTGTGTGCTTTTCAAAATCCTTGGCGTAATATTCTTGGGTGTCACTCCTGGATAATAATATTGCAAAATAGCTTGGGCATATTGAAATTCCATGTTGAGCGCATGTTAGCCAAAAGCGTTGTACCATTTGACCATCCTCGATGAAATTTAAATACATGGAGTTGATATCGCCTACTCCTGACTGTTCCGAATGGGCATTATTTAATCGAACAATACTAAACTGCGCTCCTGAAAACATATTGGAAATAATAGACACTTTTAATAGCGGCAACAAATAGCCTTTGAAAGAAACCATGAAAGTGTGAAATAGCTTTGGTTTTTTTTGTATATACCGAGATAACAACCTGGAAATAAAGGATATATTAAAAGATCCCAAAGGTATTCCCTGACTGGGAAAATCATTCTTTGAAAGAGACTTTTCTGAAAAGAAATGAATCAATTTTGGGTGTAACATCATTGTTTTTTGAGCTCTCGCATCAAGAAGAGAGAACCTCCATTTATCTTTAAAAGTTTCCTTAAAAACAATGCCATGATTGATTGAAATACTTTGTTTAAGTGCTTCTAACACTTTAGGATTTATTTTTTTTAGTTGGTAAGGACGTCGATCAGTAAACCGTATCTTTATAAATTGAGATAAGGGATCTGGAGTTATAGATAAATTCTCTTTGAAATTTAAATTGAAATGTAACGTATTATCTCCTTCAACTTCATTAGGAACAAATGTCCATGAAAAATCGTGCTTAAAGTAAGATGATGCAAGCCTTAGTGTTTCAAGCATAAGCCCCGCATGAAGGAAATTAATTTTTATTGTCTGGTTAGAAGGGCCAGAAATGTCCGTAGATAAAATGCTTAACTTACAACTTTTATCATTAATCTCAGAAAATTCCCACTTTTGACTGTTATGGGCACTAGGTGACCATCGGGCCAAATTAAGGATGTTTTCAATAGGGTTATTAAAATTTAAATTTGGATAAGGATATTCTTGATTTCCTTTATTAATAAACATTTTTTTTGCTAAAAATATGCGTAATTTTTGAATTGGATTACGATTACCATATGGCATATATACTCTGAAATATTTATTTCGATAACCGTCATATTGATGACTATAGGGAGCGGCATAAACAGTCCCCCTATTTAATAAAATTTTTAATGCCTCGGTTACTGCTGCCCCTGCGCAAAACTGACAACCCATAATGGTCGAAGGACCTTTTTTCTTTTCTAAATTAACCCTTGACTTATCCATTAAGTAAGAAGTATGAGCGCCTTTGGGTGAAACACCCAACAATAGTTTGATTGAATTTAACTCTGAATTATCCTTGTCAAAATTAAAATACTGCTCCATACTCATTTTCCCTGGCAAAAAAATTACCTGACCAAATCCCATCCCAAGAGGAACTGAGAAAATTACTGGAATTTTTCTTTTCCAACATTCAGAATAAACTAGTCTTCTTGCCTCAATACAAAACAAATCAATGCAATCGAAGAATAAATCTACCCCATCAAGAAATTGGTTTACATTATCAGGATTCACACCATTAGGGAAACTTTGAATATTTAGATTCGGATTAATGTCCTTGGCCATAGCAATTAATACATCGGCCTTCATATGGTGAATTGATGAAACGGTCGCGCCGATTTGCCGATTAAAATTAGCAAGCTCGAATTCATCAAAATCAGTTATATGAAAACTCCCAATTCCAAGACGCACTGAAGTTAAGAAATTAATTCCACCAACGCCACCCATTCCGGCGATAGCAATTTTTTTAGTACGTAATACTTGTTGTTCCATTTCAGAAACCCAACCAATATTTCGACTAAATGCTTCATTATAATCAAAAGTATCCATAATTCCTCCTACAATTCTTTTAGTCCTTTTGCTTTTAATACTTATAAATAAGTTGGTTCCAATTTAAAAAAACTAAAAAATGAAGATAAGAAAAAGAAATAAGGCTTTAATGAAAAAGGAGTTTCAAAGCCATCTTTTATCATGTTAATACCTTCGAATTTAGTAAAGATACTAGATCATCAATGACCGGTTCAGTTAATAAACTATAGTGATTTGCAGCGAATTTATAAATAACCATACTCGCCAAATAGGGTTTCCAAGTCTCTGGAGACAGAGCTGTTTCGCTCGCTTGAATATGGAAAACATCCGCCGTGATTGCTCCAGGCTGATGGTCTTTCCCAGCTTGCAAATTGGCTTTTATCTGCTCAAAAAGAGGCTCAAAATTTATTGTTGAATTATATCTCTTGGCATGTAAAGTCAGGTAATCTTGGCATTCTTGTTGTGTCATCCCTTTGAGTTCATTGAACGATTTATTTAATTGCAAGTTATAACGATGATTTAACTCATGATACAAATCATACCAGACAAGCGCTTCATTTTCGCACACTGCTTCCGACAAATGATTCAAAGGATAACTATCAATCATTAATAGTTTAATCAACCGTTCTCCTTGAAGTTCCAATTGATAGGATATTTCATGAGCAATAACACCACCTAAAGACCAACCAACAAGTCGATATGGCCCTTTAGGCTGAACCTGCTTCATGGCATTTATATAATGAGCAGCCATCTCTTTAATGGATTTAGATTGCTGTAACGGGGTTTGCTGCAGACCATATGCAGACTGATTTTTGTCCAGTTTTTTGATTAATGTTGTATATCCTAAAAGATTGCCATTTACCGGATGGACAAAAAAGACGGGTAAATTTCCACCTTCTTTTAATTCTACCAAGGGAGATGTAGTCGATTGCATTTTACTTAGTAGTTGAGCCATACTCTCAATCGTTGGTGCATTGAATAGGGTAGAAACATTGAGTTCGACGCCAGTCTGTTGTTTAATGGCATGCATTAATTCAATAGCCTTTAATGAGTGCCCTCCCAAGTCGAAAAAATTTGCAGTTACACTAATATGACAAACTTGTAATACATCCTCCCAAATTTGCTTAAGTATCGATTCACATTCATTGCGTGGAGCAACATACTCAGAACATGAAGCAACATGTTGCGGACTGGGTAATGCTTTACGATCTAATTTGCCATTTTCGTTTATTGGAAGTTTATCCATAAACATAAATGCACTAGGAATCATATATTCAGGAAGTTGCATTTTTAATTGTGCCACTAATACATCTCTGTTGTCTTTAATTTCACTAGTATTTAAAACAACATAAGCGACAAGTCTTTTTTCGCCTCCTTCTTCACAGGCTACTACAGCAGATTCCTGTACTTGCGGCTGTCTATTTAATAAATTTTCTATTTCGCCCAGCTCAACCCTAAATCCTCGTATTTTAATTTGGTTATCAATCCTTCCTATATATTCAATGGTACCGTCTTTTAACCAACGGCATAAATCCCCTGTTTTATACATCTTGCTATCTGGTTTATTTGAAAAGGGATCAGGAATAAATCGTTCTTTTGTTCTTTCTGATTGATTTAGATAACCGCGAGACACGCCATCCCCACCAGCATATAATTCACCAATTATTCCTATCGGCACAGGAGCCAAGTTTTTATCCAAAATATAGACTGAAGTATTACTGATCGGACTACCTATTGGTATGGTTTTGTTAAAATCCATTTCTTTCTTAAGGGTAAAGGTTGTTGTAAATGTCGTATTCTCTGTTGGACCATAACCATTTATCAGATATCCTGGTTTACCTATTTTATTATTCATTACTTTACTTGCTATTGCAGGATTTAACGCTTCTCCTCCTACTAAAAGATATTTTAAACTAGAAAAAACAGGTTCAGAATAATGAGCAATTTGGTGAAATAGACTGGTTGTTAACCATAAAATTGATATCTTATTGTTTTGAATTGCCATTTTCAGTTTGCTCGGAGAAAGTACCTCATCAAAACCAAGAATGCATAAACAGGCCCCATTCAGTAATGCCCCCCATATCTCCAATGTAGATGCATCAAAAGATATATTTGATGATTGCGCAACTACATCTTTTGAAGTAATCGTGATGTAATTTGTATTTTTAACTAATCTAACGATATTGTAGTGCTCAACGACAACCCCTTTAGGTATACCTGTTGAGCCTGATGTATACATGACGTAAGCCGCACTATTAGGTTTACTCCAAACAATATCATGTTCATAGTTTCTTATGTCTGACAATTTATCGCCCAACTCTTCAATGAAAACGACACGCCCTAAAAAATTATCAAATCGCGTGCAGTATTGCTCTTGGGTAATGATTAATGAGGGTTTAGTATCGTTTAGCATATAATTTAATCGTTCATCTGGATAATTTATATCTAAAGGTACAAAAGCGGCTCCAGATTTAACTATAGCCAGAATAGCGACGATGAGATTGATTCCTCTATCTAAACTTATAGCGACAAAAGACTCACTTGTAATGCCGTTATTTCGAAGATAGGAGGCTAATTGATTTGTTTTTACATCAAGTTCTTTATAACTTAACTTTTCATTATTAAACATTAATGCAGTATTATTAGGGTATGCATCGACCATTTCAGCAAATAATTCTTGTAACGTTTTAAGCTTTGGATAATTGGACTCCGTTCTATTCCATTCAACTACAATTTTTTGCAATTCTTTAGGCGTCATTAACGACAATTTGTCTACTTCTTCCTCTGATTTATTCGTAATTTCTTGTAATAAAATACCCCAATGCTCTGTCATTCTCTCAATAGTATCTCTATCAAATAGAGATGTAGCGTATTCAAATGAACAGTCAATGCCATCCTCAACTGGCTCACATACTAAAGTCAAATCATACTCGGAGGCCACATTATGATAAGATACGGTTACATCGAGATGTTCCATATTCATTTGTGGCTTAGTATGTTTTTGTAAAACAAACATGACTTGGAATAACGAAGTTCCATTTGCATTGCGCTGTCTATTCAGCGCATTAACAATTTTATCAAAAGAAATATCCTGATTTTTTAGTGCATCAAGTACTTTTGTTTTTACTTTCCTTAATAAGCTGTTGAATGTTTCTCCTTCATCTAAGGTAGCCCTAATTGGGAGCGTATTGATAAAATATCCGATTGTTTTTTCCAATCCAGATTGACGCCTGTGTGTTGTTGGGATACCAATTACGAAGTCGCTTTGACCAGAGTAGCGCGAGAGCAATACTTGAAAAGCAGTCAATAAAAACATAAATAAAGTGGTATGTTGGCGATGGTTCATCTGTTTTAATTGATTTGCTACTTCTCGAGGAATTAGATATTTAACCTTATCAACAGAGTGCCCCCTTAATGAGTCTCTAGACCTATCTTTGGGTAAAAGTAATTCAGAGGGAGCATTATTTAACTCATTCTTCCAATACTCAATTAGCTTCGAATAGCTACGATTATAGTTAACGTTTTGTTGTTGGGAATACTCATAATATTGTATCGGTAATTTAGGGAGAACAAATTTTGCATTGTTCATGCCTGCATTGTAAAAGGTAGTTAACTCTTCAGAAAATAATGAAAGTGACCACCCGTCTACCAAAATATGATGAACACAAATTAATAATTTATAGGTGTTATCGTTCAAAATATAGAGACAACCCCTTATTAATGGGCCCGTCTCCAGGTTAAAGAGCTTTTCAGTCTCTTGCTGTATTGATTCTTTTAATACATCATTGCTTTCTGTTTGATCATTTTCAGATAAATTATAAATGGGTATTTTAATGCTCTCGCTTTTTTTAATGCGTTGCATGAGAATACCATCACATGATTCAAAGAAGGTTCTAAAAACTGCATGTCTTTTAACAACTTCATTAATAGCATATATTAACGTTTCAACATGCAATTCCCCTTTAATATCAAATATCATGTATAGATGATATATGGGAGATTGCGAATGGAGTTTACTCATAAAATACATGCTTGACTGTGCGGCGGTTAATGGAAATTTATCATCCGAACTCTCTGAGTTCAGATTGCATTCCATTTGATTCACTTCACATTTATTTTTATGGTTATCAATATAACTGGCTAACTCTCTAAGCGTTATGTTAGTGAAGAAACGATGTAAATCAATGTCAATGCCCCATTTATCCTTTATTCGATTTACTACTTGTATTCCATCTATTGAATCAATACCAGTTCGTACAATTTGATTATCAATTCCAACTTGAATATTTAGTACATCAGTAAATAAGTCGCACACCTCTTTTTCTGTTCTCGTTAAGTTAATATTTTGATTAATATCTTCGGTTTCTCCTATTTTCCAAGCATATAAGTAATTTAATTCATTGTTCATCAGCTTATTCTTCATTTGCTTTCGTCTTACTTTTCCGCTAGTAGTCTTTTCAATAGTTCTTGGCGGTAATAAATAAACAGAATGGGGTGTAATTTCATGTTTTGCAGTCACAGCCAATACCACATCTTTGCAAATGCACTCAAAAGAGCTAACTTGATTTGTCATGTTCTTATCCAGCTCACATAGAATACATAACTTTTCTTTATTATCGATATTTACTGAAAACGACACACAGTTAACTATATTTGTAGTATTGCGAGTTTGAATTACTGTATATTCAAAATCTTGAGGATAATAATTTTCTCCATTTAATATGATTAAATCTTTAAATCGTCCACACACAAACAATTCATTCTCATAAATAAACCCTAAATCTCCGGTTTTTAGAAATTTTGTAGCGGACTTCTCTTCATTAATGGAATTATTAAAAATAGTATCGGTTGCTTCACTATTGTTATAGTATCCCCCTGCAACAGAATTTCCACTTACCCATATTTCACCGACTTCATTAGATTGACAGATACTTTGTGTACGTTCATTGACTATGACAACATTCATTTGAGGAACACCTGAACTAACAAGACGTGTACTGTCTGGAGCGTCAGTCAAAACCACTGAGTTTTTCGCCAGTGATTTTGTATCAAGCGATATAATTTTTTCTGTTTGTAGAATCGGCTTTGCTGAAACCATAACTGTTGCTTCTGCTAACCCATAACATGGAAAAATGGTTCCTGCACGTAAACCACATGCCTTATATGTTTTATAAAATTGTTCTAACGTATGAGGATTTATTGGCTCTGCCCCATTAGCTATCACTTCTATGCGGCTTAAATTAATTTTGGATTGATCTAAATCTCTAGCGGCTTTAATGCAAAGTTCAAAAGCAAAATTTGGAGCTCCTGTTGTAGTACATCCATACTCTGACATATACCTTAACCAATTTAATGGTCGTGAAATAAAGTCCATGGTCGACATCAATGTTGAGGGTATATTCGCATATAAAGGCTCAAGAATACCTGCAATTAATCCCATATCGTGGTAGGGAGGCAACCAAGAAAACATTTGGCTTCCCTCGCGATGATCTAAAGCATTACGAATCACTTCAAAGTTATCTAACAAATTGGCATGGCTGAGCATTACCCCTTTTGGATCACCTGTAGATCCCGAGGTATATTGCAAAAATGCTATATTTTCTGTTTTTGTAAGAGGTTGTATCGCTTGTTCGATATTAATTTTTTTTCTTTCTTCGCTGGCAATTAATTTAATTCGCTGTCGATTGATTAGCGTGAGTAATTGATCGGTACTGTCATTAATGCCCGAATATCTTTTTAATTTTTTAGGTAAAAATTTGTTAACTAACAACCCTTTTTTTAATAGTGTATGAGTCTTCATATCACTCACCACAAGGGTTGGTGTAGAATCTTGTACAATATGAATAAACCGTTCCGTCATTGCACTGTTCACAGGAGGGAAAACCGGAACAACAATCGCGCCTGATTTTAGACAGGAATAAAAGCTAATAATGTATTCCAATCCAGGTCTCGCCGCTAAAATGACTCTATCGCCAGGATTAACATATTGGCTAACATAAACAGCAAATCGATTCACTTCAGCTTCTAACTCTGCAAAGGTCAGAGACTGTATCGAACGATCAGATTCGATGAATCGGTAAGCTAATGCATGGGGATTTTTTTGTGTATTGATGCTAATAAGATCTGCGATATTATAAACTTTTAATTGTAGATAATCATTCACCGTCGATTCTCCAATTGATTTAACTTATATCACTTCATTATTATTCTTTTTTAATTTGTTCTTTTGTTGGCAAACTAACTTCGTTGACCAATCCGAAAAGAGATAAATAAAACTGTAATAAATAATCAATTTGCCATTTTAAAGGCCTATGTCTCGCCGGGAAGGGAAATGCATGATGGCGATTATGCCAACCTTCACCATGGGCGAGAACGGAGAATTTATAGGGTCGATGATATGCAGTCATCCAAAAAAATGGAGGGATTTCAAAAGCTATACCCCTGAAAATAGTTAGAACAAGCTTGCTTAAGTTGTTAGCTTTGCAGTAAAGTGTTGCAATAAACGGTGTTACTAGTATACATATGCTATTAATTTTTCTGGTTATTGTGAATTTTTTATACAACTCTACATCTGATTTTTCCATTACTACGCTCTGATTAAAACCGTTACAACCAAAAAACACTATTGTTAGTATAAGTCCTAATTGAACAATTTTCATGCTAAATGAGTGTTTTTTTATCTTCACGACTTTATAGATGTCTATGGAGTGCATAAAAAAGAGGGCACATATCCAACTCACTGGCAATGAGCGTTGTTGAGTAATTTTTCCATCAGCACGATCAATGACTCAGTGTTTTCCAGACACGTACAAGCAACAATGTAATTACCTGGATGGATTTGAATTTAAATCCTGATTGGTTCACTCGAAGAGAATACCAAAGATGATTCTCTATAGCGGTGCATTCATTGCATGAATAAACTTGAGTTTTTTTAATAGGCGCGATCCAAAATGTTCTTGTTCGACAATAGTCTTACCTTCTGACATGTGTCTCTAAACCCTGGGTTGCGCGGTATGTATAGACCTGAGAGAACGGTACACCCAGGCTATTAGCAATTTACAATGATGGTGGGCTACTCATTGCAAACAAACGTTGTTTTTGGGCTTGGGTGAGGCGGATCTTCAATAGCCAATCGCCATCTTCATTATGTGATTCACTTAAAATAGCACCCAACTCATACAGTTGTGCACGTAATTTTGCCTGAGTTGGTTTGAGTACGACCTGTTCCACAAGAACCGCCCCATGCAATTGAGTACTTATTGCCTCTTTGAGCAAGTCCAATCCCAAATTCGCTGCGGCAGAAATCCATACCTTACATTTTCCTTCCTGGTAATCAATTTTAGGCGCCCAGCCTTCTTTTAAATCAATTTTATTGAATACCTGAATGATGGGGATATCATGCACTCCCAACTCATCCAAAACTTGTTGTACTGAAAACACATTGTCTCGCCAATGCGGATCAGAAATATCGATGACGTGCAACAATAGATCCGCCTGTTGAGTCTCTTCTAGGGTCGCGCGAAAGGCTTCAACCAATTGATGCGGTAAATCACGAATGAATCCTACTGTATCGGTTAAAATTACTGAGGAAGAACCGGGTAAATTAAGCTGGCGCATGGTGGGATCCAATGTAGCAAACAACTGATCGGCCACGTAAATGCTTTCCCCGGTCAATGTATTGAATAAAGTGGATTTCCCGGCGTTGGTATAACCTACCAAAGACACGGTAAGCAAAGAAGCCTTGCGTCGAGCCTGACGGTTTTGATCGCGGCTGCTGCGTACTTTTTCCAAACGTTTGTTAATGTATTTAATGCGTTCTCGCAATAAGCGACGGTCTGTTTCTAATTGGGTTTCACCTGGACCTCGCAAACCAATACCCCCTTTTTGCCGCTCCAAATGGGTCCAACCGCGTATCAGGCGAGTTGATAAGTGTTGTAATTGTGCCAGTTCGACTTGCAGTTTCCCTTCAAACGTGCGTGCACGCTGGGCAAAAATATCAAGAATCAAACCGCTTCTATCGACTACCCGACATTCACATAAACGTTCGAGATTTCGCTCTTGTGATGGGGATAATTCATGGTTGACCAAAACCAACTCTGCATCAAGCGCTTTAACCAGCTGGGCAATCTCTTCTGCTTTACCTTTACCAATATAATACTTGGCATCAGGCGTTGCGCGAGTCCCTAAAACACAATCTAAAATTTCCGCTTTTGCCGAAAGAGCCAACTCTTCAAATTCCTGCAATGCCTTATCTGCATCAACACCCGGTAATGCCAGTTGCACCAATACCGCTCGCTCGCCACCTTGAGGACGTTCAAACACTAGGTTTTTCTCCGAAAAAATAGGATAAGTATTATGTCAAAAGAAGAAAAAAAACACCATGTTGGCAAACACTTTGAGAACTAGAGGCCTCCAAATAGTCTCCCTACATATCTTTTAGTTATTAGTTAGACAACAAATTATCAGATTATAACAAATTTGATCAAAACAATCTGCGATGTTAATATTAAATTAATCTACAACAATTATAATAATCGTAAGAAGGTTGGATTGAATGAGTAGGAAGTAAGCAGAGACTAACCAGGGGTAATCCGAATGTTTGAGACAATATTTGCGGCGGTAGAAACGCTTCAGAACGAATTGATAAAAATCAATGGAGATACAGCATTACCCACCAACACTGAGAAATTAAACAAAGAGCTTTCAGATCTATTGTTTATCAACCCAAACCTTTTGCCAGACTCTTTCGAGCTACCTCAAACTGTCACTATAAAAGAAAAAGATAAGAAAACACGGCAAGAAGTTAAGAAACAAATAGCGCTTGCGACCAAAGAGCAACAGGACAAGTATTCACGTCAAGTATTGCAGGCAGTTTTTAATATTGCTAATTCTATTCCTAAACCTAATGCTGGTTACATTGAGATATCTGCTACTTTAGTTACAAATAGAAATGTCATCACCCAATCCTTTAATTCTCTAGATTCAACCTGGGTTCCCAAAATTTTTGATGATCGAACCTATCAAGTAGGAAAGGCGCTACAGACATTTTTAGAAACAGCACTGAGTGAGCAGGCACTTGCAGAGCTTCCGGAATCTCTACGAGGTGTGGGGAAAGTTCGAAAACCAGCAGAAAACCTTTTGAAAAGTTTGAAATGGACTTTGGATTGGCGAATATATATTTATGAGATCCATTCTAACCTTGAAAAAAGTAAGGAATATTTAGAATTTAAAACAGAGAGAAGGATGCAATGGTTTAACCAGTTCGAACCTTTAAAGAAAAAAATAAACGACGCAGAAAGGCTTTTTTTTAATGTTAATTCGATTTTAAAGCAGGAGCCACCTACTGAAACGACAGCATTGCAAACTCATCTCGAGAATGTGCAAACACACCTCATAGATTTGAAGCAAAAATATGAAGAAATAAAAATAGAAATGCAAAAATTTGCTGAGTTTAATGAGAGATGGAAAAAAGAAAATGATGAAAGAAACCTGCCTAAAGAAATTATATCATCACCATTTATTCGGGCATTGAATACTGAGATATCCAACTCTGTTCTAAAATCACAATTGATAATAAAAGAGTGGACCCGATTGGTCGCTGAAGAATTTGTAGCAGATGAACTGCGCGAAGAGCGAATTGCGACGGCTCTGGAAGACACTTATGAGCAAGGTCAATCTATTGTAGACAAAGCCTTCTCGGTAACTGAGATAATGATTTCAAGCCTAATTAAGGACCAAGGATTTATTGATTTACATATTGCAGATGTTACTTCATTAAGAGATTATATTGATAAGGATACAGCATTATCTCGACTTCCTATCCCCAAACCTCCTTGTGTCACCGGTGAGTTTCCTGAGATAAGCTTGAACGTTGTTTTATCGACAGATGCAGACAATAGCGTGAAATTAACGGCTAATAGAGACGCTTATGATAAGGCTTTAAAGGAACTTAATGACTACCACGATAAACTGGTTAAAGGAAAGGAAAAGTTGGCATCTACAGATTTAAATGATGCTTTGCCAGCATGGCCTGAAGAATTTCCCTATCAAGATATCTTTAAAAAAGCTCGTAGTGAGAAGCAAAAACAGCTGCTCACAGAAATGGAAAGTCAAATCAACGCCGTTAATAAATTAATACAAACAGCAACATTGGAGAAAAGCCGCATTAATCGTGAATTAATAAAATTCAACCGAGACGGGGCCACCAAGCAAGCCTCTAGCCGTATTCAAGAAACATTTCAAAAAAAAGAAGACTCTAAAAAATATTCAAGTTACGTTAATTATGACTACCATAGAACCCAAATTAGATATGAAAGAGCTTTATCTTCTAAGCAAGCTCATAAGTCTCAACTAACAGAAGTAGCAAGTAAGATTAGCACAACTGAAGAAGCAATCAAACAGCAAAGAGATTCTATCAAAAAGCTCCAAATTAAGAGAAAGCATCGTGAGCTATTTTTATTAGAAACCAAGGAAAAATTAACACAATTTAAGGAAGATTTGAGTAAGCACCAGGGCTTCTACATCCCCGCGGATAAAATCCCACAAGCGGAGTTAATAAAATATTTGGAGTGTGGCTCAAATGAATTTTATGACAACTTGTATCAAAGAGCGCAAAACGGTAACGCGTACTATGGTGCAAATATAACTTATGGAATTGATTGGGCGAGTTATCTTTTAGGATCAAGGCAACATGAATCAGATTTCCAAAAGGTTTCTAAGGACATCGAAGCCAAAATTGAACTTATCGATAAGGAATTAAAGATTAAACTTGAAGGTCAGGATGAACAACCGGAGAGTGAATCGATTGCCGAAGAAAACCTTTGGAGTCTACAAAAGTCCTATCAAAAGGCCACTCATCAAAAAAAAGAAGGCGAACTACGATTAGATTTACTAAAAACCCAACAAGAACAATTACACAAAGAGCAAAAAGAAACAAATGAACTATTAGATATTTTGAACCAAGGAAAATCAGAATTAGAACAAAAAGTTAAACAAGCCGACTTGACTATGCAACATGATGAATTTAGTAATCAGCAAGCAATCTTGGCATCAGATATGCTCAAACTTGAATATGCACTTGCTGATATTGGGGAAAGCGTAGCTAATTTCGATCAATTATTTCAAAATCTTGCCAATCTTGCTAATGAAGAATTATTGGCCCAATCAGCTGATCTTGAGGAACAACTAAATACGATTTGTCGTCCTTTAACTGAGAGGAAAACATATTGGGAAAAATCAGTTGCAGAATTGATTAAGCAAGTACAAGAAACTATCAACTCATTAGAAAAAAAATGGAAACAGGTACCTCCTAGTCCTGAATTGGCTTCTGAGTTCCAAGATCTTAAAAAACAGCTTACCGCCTCTTTGGAGGATAAAGGAATCGAGAATACCTATGCTACGCTGAGCATTAAAATTGCTGAGAAACAAAACGCACTGTTACAACTCAAAGAACTTGCCGTCACTCAAATAAAAAGCACCGAGTTATTACAAAAGGCTAGTTTGTTAGAACAAATGAGCCCAGACGAAAGAGGTGAGCTGTACGAGCAAATTAAACATTTCGAAAACGAAATTGAACCGCAATTGACGGTCATTATGGAGAACTCCAATGAGCTTGTGAAGAAGAAAGTTGATGCAACAAAGAAAATGCTTGAAGGACTTATCCAAGTAAAAAATAGTATTGAGGATTTGGAGCACTTACCAAAAATTAATTTCGTCTATGCTGAATTGGATAGGAGGGTCGATGCATGTGAACCAAACATGGTGTTAGCTCGAAGAAAATTACTAAAAGAGATTGAGCTCTTTGAACAAAGTGACTTGGGAATTTCTTTAACTAGAATTCGTATAAATAACAATCCTGCTGTGAAAAAAGAACGTGAACCAGTGCTCCAAATGCATTACAAAATTGGTTATTTTAAAATGCTCTATAAGCCTTCTCCTAAAGAAGGGTGTGACCTCCATTTGCTGGATGACTTACCTACTAAGGAGGAGTTTGATAACGATAAACTTGGAACATATAAAAAATGCTATATCTATAGCAAAGAGGCTAGTCAACTTTATTACATATCATATGGAAAATCTGAGCCAGTAAAGATCAATGATCCGGACCTATTTCAAGAAAATCTCGAAATGATTAAAAAACAACGAAATACGGATCCATTAAAGCTTACTGGAGAAGAGATTTATACGTTGATAACGTTAAACGGAGGACACTCTCTTCCGACCCTTTTTGCAGATTTAGAAGCCGAAGAGGACCAAAAAGATAAGGACAGTATTTTAGAGCACTTAGATCATGTTATTGCTGGATATGAAGGATTTAAAGAAAGGGAAACAAAATTGTCTCCAAATGCAGCGCAAGCAAGACAAAAGCTTTTCTCCGACATTAAAGAATTTGAGGAAAGCGAACTCGTGACCCTTCTGAACTATATCAGTGAGCGTGAGACTAGAGAGCCTGAGATCCAGGCAAAAATAGAACGCCTAGCAGAATTAAAGGCTAAACTCAATACTTTTAAAATGGCTTATGATGAGATAGGAACTAAGCAAGCAATTAATAAGGCGATTGAGAAGGCAACTACGAGCACAGAACAATTTGGACAAGCTCGAGCTGATTTGAAAACAAGATACTTTGGGGAAGAATCTATTTTTGACAATTATCTAAAAGAACGAAAGAGCACCTTCGCCTTCAGAGATTTTTTCAGCTCTGCTGCAGCTTTAGTATTAGGGTGCTTTGGTTATAAAACAGAGTCACAAAAAAGAGAAGAATACCTCGAGGAGCTGCAAGCAGCATTGCAAGCCTATCAAAAGGCGCCAATTGATAACGTCGAGGAAGTGAATAGCACACATTCGCAATTGCTTGAGAAGATCGACATAGGCCTTAAAAATTTCTCGCCAAGAAGCAAAGAAGGCGAAGATCATGGGAAATCACTAAATGCAAAACTGACTGCATTTAGAACTGCTGTTGAGAATGTACACAGCCAAGTCCCGGAAAAACAAGAAGAGCTGGATTATTCTGTAATAAGCTATGTTTAAAATACGCCATAGGTCATTACTAATGAAATGAAGTAAACTTGGAGATTAGCTTGGCGAATCAACTCTCAAGGCTTACTGCAGCTACCGTTAAATTAAAAACCTTTGTCATTCCCGCGAAGGCGGTAATCTATTTCTACAAATAGCAGTGCGCTTCTTTTAAGCATGGATCCCCGCCTTCGCGGGGATGACAACTTTTCGCACATATGGACCTTGCTTAATGGCAGTAAAGGATATGGCATACTAAAGTTCCTAGCCTTCCTCCGCTCCTTCGCTTCCAGAGTTTTCCTCATCAGCAGGCATTTTTATTGCGCGTGAAGGAACTACTGTAGAAATTGCATGCTTGTAAACCATTTGGGTGATCGAGTTTTTCAGCATGACTACATATTGATCAAAAGAATCCACGATACCGTGTAATTTGATTCCGTTTACCAGAAAGATAGATACAGGCACCTTTTCTTTACGTAATTCATTTAAAAAGGGGTCTTGTAGTAAATGAGTTTTAGACATTGCCCACTCCTTGTTGTTATTGTATTTATTAAAGGCAAAACATGCATCTGATCACTTATTCGACATTTTTTGATAAAACTTTAGATTAATTTCATGACAGCTCGATTTTAATCCGTTACTATAGTTTGCAAATTTAACTCTGAATTCTACTCAACAAGGAATTTCGGTTACTCATGCCGGAAGAGAACAAAGGAGATAACATTTATCATTTTTGCTGGAGAAACTCCTTTGTATAATTGTTCATTACACTTTCTCATCTTCATTAAGGAGGATTAAATGGCATTTACTCGTATCGACTTAACAGCACTCAAAAATCCCTACGAGCATCTGAGCGATGGTGACGCATTGGCAAAGAATGCTAAGGAGCTCAATGCATTAAGCGCCAAAGAACAAGTCTCTCTTGCTACCAAGATCATTGCAGCCTGCCCTGACTCAAAGTTCAAACAATATGGCCATCAAATTAAATCGTTGGAAAGCTTGGCTACAAGTGAAGAAACATTTCACTCCGTAATTACTGAAGCCTATCAAGTCAGACAGCGTATCACATCATTACTTGACCCTCGAAATAAAGCACCACACACGTTATTTTCAGGAAAGGAATTTAATCCAGCTTCTTTTCATCGTTTTAGTACCCTCGCCGAGCAAGTATTGGAAAGTAATGAATCAGCAATTGCGGAACGAGTCGCCTTATGTGCCCCAGAACACGAACGAAGTCAAATCGCCCATAACATAAGCATCGCGTTCCCCAAACATATTCTTGAAGTAAAAACTCAAATTGCATTCATGCTGCGTCGAAATATTGAACGATTGTTATTAGGAAACAATCCAGAGAAATTTTTTACAAGTCGCGATTTTAATAAAGAAACCTGCAAAATGTTCGTTAATATGTTTCGCACTTTATTGAATGGGCATGAAGCAACAATTGGAGAAAAATTAGGTGCTCTCGAGTCTCAGGCTCAAGCATCAATCAAGCGTAACTTGGAATTGTTGCACACTGAAGCATTTGATGAAACCAATCCGTTCAAGCTCATTGCTGATTCCATGAGTGCAAAAGAAAGCACGGAGCATGAGAAAAATAAATCTCAAGCCACCAATCCCAATAGCTTGTTTAAGAGCTCGCTCAACATGTCGAGCAGAACAATACAAAACAAGGAAGAACTTGAATCAAGTAGTGATGCTGATGAAAAAGAACTCTCTTACTTTAACGAAGAGGAAGACGCACACGATGGTTCTCCCACTAACACTTGGTTTTAAATACATCTGCCCTTACAAAGTAAGGGCGCTTTTTTTTGATCCTTAATTTCAAGAGAGGTAAGTTAATGACGCAAGAAAAACTGACTGTCGCATTAGTACAAGAAAAATGGCACGAAAACCCTAAGGAACATCAAGACAAACTGACTTCCGGAATCCATTCCGCAGCACAACAAGGAGCTGCTGTAGTTTGTTTGCAAGAACTCACCCTAAGCCCTTATTTCTGCACGCGTTCAGATGTAGATCCTACTCCTTTTATGGAGGATATTCATACCGGCCCTACTGCCCAGTTCGTCAGTAAAATGGCAAAGGCTTATAATTTATGCATTACAGCATCCCTATTTGAAAAAGCAGGTTATAACACTGCTGTGGCATACAATAATAAGGGAGAGCTTATTGCAATAACTAGAAAGCAACATATCCCCAGCGGCGAAAAATACCATGAAAACTTCTACTTTAAACCAGGGGACTCCAATTACCCCGTTCATCAAATCGCAGGACATAAATGGGGATTACCAACCTGTTATGATCAATGGTTTCCAGAGTTGTCACGAATTTATGGTTTGAAGGGTGCAGAAATTTTGGTTTATCCAACCGCGATAGGTGGTGAACCTACTGCTCCGGAAATAGATACGCAACCGATGTGGCAAAAGGTTATGGTTGCACAGGGAATCATGAGTAATACCTTTATCATTGCCGCCAATAGAATTGGTTGTGAAGATGGATTGGAATTTTATGGTAGCAGTTTCATTAGTACACCTATGGGTGAAATTTTGGCGCAAGCATCTCGCGACAAACCGGCAGTACTCGTAGCAGAATTAGACTTTAGTCAACGTGCATTGTGGGGAAGATTGTTTCCTTTTGCACAGCAGCGAGAACCTTCAACTTACCATGAACTTGTAACATCACGTTAATCCCTTTGGAATATCGATATTATGAACATCAGTGCACCATCTGAAGAAAATTTATATAACATCAACAACTGGGGTGAGGGATACTTCAGTATTAATGCCGAAGGGAATATTGCAATGAGTAAGGCACCAGGAAAACCTGGTGTCGAGTTGCAGGCAATTGTTAATGCTGCGAGTAGGGCTGGATTGCATTTACCGCTGCTAATTCGCTGCTCTGATATCTTACATGACCGTGTGCATCGCATTTATGAAGCATTTTCTCAGGCCATAGAAGAGAACGAATATACAGGGCACTACAAACTGGTTTATCCTATTAAAGTAAACCAAGAGCAAAGCGTTGTTCGCGAATTGTTGAAATCACCAAACCACTCTATAGGACTGGAAGCAGGCTCAAAGCCCGAACTCATGGCGGTCATTGGCATGCTGGGCAATCAACAAAACAGCACCATAGTTTGTAACGGGTATAAGGACAGCTATTATATTCGTACCGCGTTAATCGCCCAACAAATGGGACATAAAGTCTTTATTGTTATTGAAAAAATCTCTGAGTTGGATATTATTTTAAAAGAATCTGCTCGCCTGAAAATAAAACCATCACTTGGTGTTCGCATTCGTTTAATTACTAAAAGCGCAGGAAAATGGGAACATACCGGCGGGGTTAAATCCAAATTTGGCCTTACTGCAAAGCAAGTCCTCGAGTTAGTGAATCAATTAAAAGCTCATGACATGCTTGATTGCCTGCAGTTGATGCATTGTCATTTGGGTTCGCAAATAGCCAATATTCATGACATTCGCCACTGCATGCAAGAAGTCTCGCGTTACTATGTCGAGTTACGCCAACTCAATGCACCAATAGATACTATTGATGTGGGTGGTGGACTTAGCGTGGATTATGAAGGGACCCATTCGAATCAGGGTTGTTCCATGAACTACAGCTTGCGCGAATATGCCACCCATATTCTCCTCGCCATTCAATATTTATGTCAGGAAGCAAATGTTCCAGAACCAAACATTATTTCAGAATCAGGTAGAGCCTTAACAGCCCATCATGCCGTTTTAATTTCTGATATTAGCGATATAGAAATAATGAGTAAGTCTCCCTCTCTTCCGGAAATTACTAATGAAGACTCGCATGTGATTCGCGATATTTATGATACCTATCATTCAATTACTGCAAGCTCACCCATTGAAATCTATAACTATGCAGAACATTCGTTGAATGAAGCCCATTCCTTGTTTAAGCATGGGGTTATTAGCTTACAAGAAAAAGCTAAAGTAGAGGCTTTTTATACTAATATATGCCTGGAACTTAAAACGCGGCTCAATGTAGAGAATCCTACAGAAGAAGCTTTATTGGCAAAAATCAATGAAGACATGGCCGTTAAGGTTTTTTGCAATATATCGTTTTTCCAATCGATTCCGGATGCTTGGGCTATCGGACAAATCTTTCCAATTGCCCCCATTTCACAACTGACAGAACCACCCGTCATGCACAGTGTGTTACAAGATTTAACCTGTGACTCGGATGGCACCATTAAAGAATATCTTGGCAGTTCTTGTGTGAACTCAACATTAATGTTACCCCCCTATGATAGCAACAATCCTTACTCTCTGGGTTTTTTCCTGGTTGGTGCATACCAGGAAATATTGGGTAATTTGCATAATTTATTTGGGGATACTAACTCACTGGATGTCAAACTCTTTGATGATGGACAGTTTGAGCTCAATGATTTGGTTTATGGTGACACCGTAACCAATGTCTTGAATCTTGCTCATTTTGATACAAAAAAACTCGTTCAATCCTATGAAAAGCAGCTAATTCAAGCAGAGCTACCTAAAGAAACAACGCTTTTATATTTAAATGAATTAAGAAGCATTTTTTCTCAATTAACCTATTTAGACGAAAACATTCGGAGAAGATAAGATGACACCAAAACAAAGTGGATTTTTCATGCCCGCTGAGTGGCATCCGCATGAGCGCTGCTGGATGGCATGGCCTTGTCATCTTGAAACCTGGTCTAAAATAGGTCTGCAAAAAGCCCGGGCAGCTTATGCCCGGGTTGCGCAAGCCATCGCTCAATATGAACCCGTGACTATGTTAGTCAATCCAGGTGATGAAGACTCGGCGCAAAGCTTATGTGGTGATGGAATTACCTTATTTACCCTTCCCATCAATGACTCATGGACAAGGGATACCGGACCGACCTTTTTGTTAAACCAAAACCATCAATTAGCCGGTGTCGATTGGATTCATAATGCTTGGGGTGGTAACTATCAAGATTGTGCGCTGGATAACCAAATTGCCGCAGCAATCATTAAACAAACCCATGCTTTATCCTTTGCAGCACCTCTGGTTATGGAAGGCGGTTCATTCCATGTAGATGGTGAAGGAACTGTTTTAACTACTCGTGAATGCCTGCTCAATGCCAATCGAAATCCCCAGCTCAGTCAACAAGAGATTGAAACTTACCTGTATGATTTTCTTGGTTCTCAAAAAATTATCTGGTTAAACAAAGGATTATTAGGTGACGAAACTGATGGTCATGTCGATGAGATTTCCTGTTTTATCGCTCCTGGAAAAGTCTTATGTCTTATTACCCATGATAAAGAAGATCCGAACTATGCTGCTTTACACGAAAATCTGGAAATTCTTAAATCAACAACTGATGCAAAAGGTCGAAAGTTAGAAGTTTATACTGTGGAGCAACCACCAGCAACGTACCTTGATGGCGAGCGATTAACCTTATCCTATATCAACTTTTATTTAGCGAATAAAGGGATTGTTATGCCTGCTTTTGGCTATGAACAACAGGATAAGGCAGCTTACCAGTTATTTACTCAATTATATCCGGGTTATCATATTACCCAAATTGATGCACTGGATGTATTTGCAGGAGGTGGTGGAATTCATTGCATTACCCAGCAGGAACCCAAGATAACACGTGTTCCTCTTTGAGATATTTCTTACGCTCTGTTGCTCTATCCACGCAATGACAACGGCAACCAAAAGACTATACTCTAACTATAAAGGACGACACGGAATTGTCTGACAGGAAGTCAAACTACAGGGACCAGTACATGGGATGTACTCCGCTGCAAGGATGCAGCACACTAAACGTTTAATATATCTTATTTCTCCGTAAGAAAATGTCTCTCTTTCATCTATTTCTGATAAGAAGAGAGACTGTTTTTATCTTGAGGGTTATGGGATCTTCAAGTGCACCTCACAGTAAGCCGCCCACATGCTCTATAACTTCATGACTTATATTGAGCAATGATTTCTTCTTCCTCTTTTTCGGTAAACTCCTTAACGAACGTTCCTTTAAAATCACCGAAAACGCCGTTAAAATGTCCTTCAAATTTACGAGTTTGAAATAAAGTTCCCGCTAGTAAATGACTTTTAGCTACCAATTCTCGAACATTTGGTGAAGTATTTTTAGCTCCGATATCTTCGCCAGTCTCCTGCTTTCCATCCAGCTGTTGCTCTTCCATTTTTTTATTTATTGTGGCAATAATTTCATCGGCTGCAGCATCCAAAATTACATTTTGACCATCTAACCCATCACGATGATCATTGGTAACATAGGTATCTGCACCCATAGAACTGCTCGCGGTGTATTTTAGGAAGCCAGGACCAACATATTTTCGTTCCTGCTGCAGACAGTCTTTACGAACTCGTCCGCGATGCTCTATATCACGACTGATACGACGCTCAATAATGTCTGCATAACTGTCGGTTGCAACATTCGCTGTAACCACTGTCACCTTGAATGACCAATATTTTTTATAAAAATACTGCGCAAATATGCCTTCTATAATAATGACATCGGATGGATGAACCTGCTCTTCGTCTACACGCCGGTTTGTCTTAAAATCAAAAATTGGTTTGGTCACTGACTTGCCATTGTGAAGCAAAGCAATATGTTCTTTTAATAAATCTAAATGAAGCATCTCCGGTGTATCAAAATTTGTATCTCTACGATATTCTTCAAGATTAACTTCTTCAGGACACTCACGATAATAATCATCCATATTAAGTATTTGTGCACTTACTCCATTGAGCTTTAGCTTTTCCAGTAAATGCAAGGAGAGTCCTGTCTTCCCGGAGCCAGACGCTCCTCCAATAATTATAAAAATCATATGCACCCCAAAGAGATGTTGAATTTAGATTCACAAAGACGAAAGATTATACATGCGTGCTTATGATTACTCAAACAAAACAATTATGTATTTTACTGATTTTTATATATTTTTTGGATAATAATGCGGTTAGACATGCATTATTCTTTTATCTATGAGCTCTTACGCTAACGTTAATGAGTTGCATGTTTTTTGCAACAAAATCGATGTTAACTCAATGAATTTTTTCAAATGAGACTGACTCTTAATCAGAAGACCGGATCAAGAGTCAGAATGTGCTCGGCAAAATCGACCTAATCTCTATTTATAATTTACTAAGTCATGAATTAAACTGCCAAGTTCTGGAGTACCTAATCCAGTCACATAATCATATCCTTTTTGTGCAGCACAGTAATATCCACATGTTCCATTAGTTCCTGTGGTAATATCATTAAAATTGTAATGGTATTTTCCAGTGCTGGGGTTTGCGGCCGCATAGATAGCACTAATAAAATGAGTGCCATATACTTTAGAATAGAGTGAATTTGTAATTGCCGCGATTCCTGCCCACTGCGGTGCACCTGCGCTTGTACCACCGACAACGGCCCAACCTATACCATCGCTACTTGGAACAGAGTTATAAACTGAAAATCCTGTTTCTGGATCCGCATTATAAGCTACATCTGGACCCCCCCGCTTATTATTGGATTTTGGAATAGGTAATTTTTTTTGATTCTCAGGCCATGGTTCTACAATGCTCACTCCGCCACCACTTCCTGACCATGCCTCCTCTCCTTGATAATTTCCATAGTTATCAACAAGTAACGTAGTTCCGCCGACCGCCAAAACATAAGGTGATGATGCAGGATAGAGGGTTCCCTTGCCGCTATCACCGGATGAGGCTACAAAAGTGACCTTTGGATTATTAAATAGTGCATCATAGGAAGTTTCTTCAGGAAACTCATCTCCACCCCAGCTCATGGAGACAACGGTAGCTCCGTTTTTTACGGCAACTTGCACGGCTTTAAATAAATTATCTATGCTATCATCTGCAGCCTCTACTAAAATTATTTTTGCTGCAGGCGCCACAGCATGTACCCACTCGACATCCAAAGCAATTTCTCCGGCCCATCCAGCATCTGTTTTTGGCTTTTTACCGCTTGCATAGATCTTCTTAAAACAGCCATTTGCTGTTGTACACGCAGGTAATCCGAAATGTTTCGAGAACACGCCTAGATCTGCTTCAATTTTTGGATCGTCATAAGCATCTACAATCGCAATAACCTGTCCCTTTCCTTGCGAGTTGACTGAATTAAATCCATAAGCTACTCGTACCTGGCTTGGTGTTAATCCTGTGGGGATAAAATGAGGTGTATTTGGTTTATAATGGATTGGATGATGCGCTACCCCTGGTGCTTTTGCTAATGCATAAGCCTGCACACTCAATAAACCGAGTACAATTGGTGTAACAAGCCATTTAAATGGGAAGCCATTTAGTTTCAATTTCATTGTATTTCCTTATATCGATGTAATTAAATCCTTTATCTCCATCATACGTACCAATGCTATTACTTTAAATTAGGAACAACCGGAATAATTGGCTTACTTGCAAAGGGAACACTTCATACTTGCAAAGAGTTCCTGGGTTCTAGCTCACGCCTTCACCCAGGCTATGTTGATTAGTTTTCTAATTGAATATTCACACGCAACACTTTATACGTCTATATTTTCAGCTTCTAATGCGTTACTTTCGATAAACTCACGTCTGGGTTCAACATTGTCTCCCATCAATGTCGTGAAAATCGCATCTGCAGCAACTGCATCCTCAATGCTAACTTGCAGCATACGGCGTACAGCGGGATCCATAGTTGTCTCCCACAGCTGATCTGGATTCATTTCTCCCAGACCTTTATAGCGTTGAATAGCCTGACCTCTTTTGGCTTCTTCCATAAGCCAGTTTAAGGCTTGTTCAAAGCTTTCTACCATCAACTCCTTGTCACCCCGTTTAACATACGCTCCTTCCTCTACTAAACTTGCTAATTTGGAACCTAGATTAGCTAATTCTTTATAGTCTTTAGAGTTGAAAAATTCGACATTCATAGGGATGTAATTATCCATTCCATGCTGGGTAACTATGATTCGTGGAATAAATTGGTTTGTATCTTCCAGAGCATGTGTCTCGACCTGATACTGCTCCGTCTTACTACCTAGTTGTTGCAAACTCAAATGCAACTGTTTACACCAATTTGCTATTTTTTCTTGCTGGTTAAAATCTTCATTGTGCAACATGGGCAAATATGCTACCCGTTTTAGGATATCTGTCGGATATCTTCTTTTATAACGTTTGATAATTTTTTCAGCCCGCCGATATTGTTGTACCAAATCTTCTAATGCGGTAGCAGCAATTGGAGGAGCGTCTTTTGCTGGGTAGAATGCTGCTCCATCTAAAGCACTTTGTGTTAAATATTCAAATAATGCTTCATCATCTTTTACATATTGCTCTTGTTTTCCGCGCTTCACTTTATATAGCGGGGGCTGAGCAATGTAGATGTAGCCACGCTCTAGCAATTCTGGAGTCTGTCTATAGAAAAAGGTTAGTAATAAGGTTCTGATGTGCGAGCCATCGACGTCGGCGTCGGTCATGATAATAATACGATGATAACGGACTTTATCGGGATCATATTCATCGGGTCCTATACCACATCCCAAGGCTGTGATCAGTGTAGCCACTTCTTGCGATGAAAGCATCTTATCAAAACGTGCTTTTTCGACATTTAATATCTTTCCTTTGAGCGGTAAAATCGCTTGGAACTTTCTATCCCGCCCTTGTTTCGCCGAACCGCCCGCAGAATCTCCCTCTACCAGATAAAGCTCTGATAAGGCAGGGTCTTTTTCTTGACAATCAGCCAGTTTTCCGGGCAACCCAGCGATATCCAATGCACCTTTGCGACGAGTCATTTCGCGAGCACGTCGCGCAGCTTCTCTTGCACGTGCAGCATCTATAATTTTGGCAACAATTGCTTTTGCACAGGCTGGATTTTCTAAGAGGAAATCATTGAATTTTTCGGCAACACTCGATTCAACAACTGATTTTACTTCTGAAGATACAAGCTTATCCTTTGTTTGAGACGAAAATTTGGGATCGGGAACTTTAACGGAAAGAACCGCTGTTAATCCCTCACGAGCATCATCGCCTGTTGGCGATACTTTGGCCTTTTTGGCATAACCTTCACTTTCGATATAATTATTTAAAGTTCTGGTTAATGCAGCCCTGAATCCAGCCATGTGAGTACCACCATCACGCTGTGGAATATTGTTTGTAAAGCAATAAAGGGTTTCTTGATAAGAATCATTCCACTGCATAGAGAGTTCAACAACAATATTATCTTTTTCAGCGCTCATAGAAAACACTGTAGGTATAATGACGTTTTTATTTTTATTAAGGTGCTCGACAAACGCCTTTATCCCACCCTCATAATGGAATGTATCTTGTCTTTGACTGCGCTCATCAAACAAATGGATGCAGACGCCAGAATTTAAGTAGGATAATTCTCTTAGTCTTTTTGCTAAAATATCGTAGTGAAATTCAATATTAGAGAATGTTTCAGCACTCGGTTTAAACCAAATTTGAGTTCCAGTCGTTGTTGCATCGCCTGTTTCTGCCATGGGCGCTTCTGGAACGCCATTGCGGTAATGTTGTTCGTGAATTTTACCATGTCGACGCACTGTCAAATGCAATTCTTCTGATAAGGCATTAACTACTGAAACACCAACGCCATGCAAACCACCTGATACTTTATAGGAGTTATCATCAAACTTACCTCCTGCGTGAAGTACTGTCATGATCACTTCTGCAGCAGAGCGCCCTTCTTCTTTATGAATATCAACAGGGATACCACGTCCATCATCTTTAACAGAAATTGACTCATCGGAATGAATAGTAACAAAAATCTCTTTGCAGTATCCTGCCAGTGCTTCATCTATAGAGTTATCAACAACTTCAAAAACCATGTGGTGCAGACCTGTACCATCATCCGTATCACCGATATACATCCCGGGTCTTTTTCTTACTGCATCTAAACCCTTTAGGACTTTAATATTATTTGAATCGTAACTGGCATCAACGCTCATTAGGTGGTCCTCTTACCCTATTGGTGGTGTTCTAAATACCCTATAATAGCATATTTTGCGCCACGTTTATATGTCATCCAGGAACTTTACATACAATCGATAACGCCCTCCTTAAAGCCACTCAATAATGGAATATAGACTATTCCCTCTTTTATTTTCATTGATGGTAAATAGGTTTGGAGACTACGATTTGTTTCACGTGAAACATTATTTCTGCTGTAACACGCCTTCACTGATTTGATAAATTAAATGTTCTTGGGTCGATATTACTGAAATGAGCTTTTCTGGATGAGTTGTAGAAGTGATTACGTATTGTCCCGCTCGTTGAGCAAGATACTCCATAAGTTTCATTTGATGTGTTTCATCGAGTTCAGCAGGTAAATCGTCAATTAAATGCAAGCATTCCTGTTGTAAAAGATTCGCTTGAGCTAAGCGCAAAGCAATTAAAATTATTTTTTGTTGCCCACGGGATAAAACTTGTTTCGCTTTATTTTGATTAACTTCTATTAAAATATCAGCTTGATGAGCGCCAAATTGTGTATAAGTCTTTTGATTATCAGAAGCAAAATTCTCAGCTAATATTTGTTCCAGTTCTTTTCCAGAGTTTTTTTTGTCCCAACCTTTATAATAGCTAAGCTTACAATCGAGATGACTCAATTCTTTTAGTGCAGCGACAAACGCACGTTCCCATTGCGCAAAATACTCTTCACGAAGCACATGAAGTTGGTAGGCAAATTGACTTAGCTGTTTATCCCATGGAACAAAATGCTTTAAAGGGGCATGTTGTTTTAAAAGCGCATTGCGCTGCTTTAGTACTCTTTTATATTCCTTCCATAAAGGAAGATAGTTATGTTTCACGTGAAACAATCCCCAGTCCAATAAACTACGACGAACAGAAGGACCTGCATCGATAATTTGAAAAAGGTCGGAATAAAAGATCTGACAGGGTAACGCGTAAGCCAATTGACTGGTTGTGGAGCAAAATTGATTATTCAATTTAATCTGGGTGGGTTCAGAATAAGATTTTTGAATACTAATCGTTTCTTGTTGTTGTGCTCGAGCAAATACGGTTAAAGATGGGTAATCATAAGAAATAATTGGCGATATTTCACGGGAACGAAAAGAATGTCCACAGCTTAATAAATAAAGTCCTTCAAGGACAGAAGTTTTGCCACTGCCATTTGGACCATATATAAAATTAAATCTGGGACTTAAGCCAAGTTGTGTCGATGAAATATTTCGTAAGTTATGAATTCTTAATTCAGAAAGGATCATATTTTCATAGGCATAATTATATATTGGTAATTATCATCATCTATAGACTCAATTAAAATACTACTATCCGTATTCGATAGAGACAAACGAATTTGTCCTTCACCAAAATGTGAAAGCACATCGAGCAAATAGGTAGCATTCAAGCCAATCTTTAACTCATCGCCCTGTGTTTCAGCGATTAAAGATTCAACGGCTTCTTCTTGTTCATTATTGTTGGCAATTAAAGTTAACATGCCAGGTTGTAAATGAAGCATAACCGCCTTTGACTTTTCATGAGCCAAAATGACAATACGTGATAATGAGCGCTTAAAAACAGCGCAATCAATAATGATCTGCTTGTCCTGATTTTTAGGAATAGCTTTAGTATAAGGAGGAAAACGCGCTTCAATCAATTTTGATAAAAACATAAATTGACGGGATACCAATTTAAAATGAGATTTTCCAGCAGCCAATAATACCTCTTCATCTTCAATACTATTTAGAAGACGTAACAACTCTTGAATTCCCTTTTTTGGTATCAACAGTTTTTTCTCATTGGTATTAGAACATTGATGACGACAAATCGCCATTCGATGTCCATCTGTAGCAACAGCAGAAATGAGGTTCGGTTCAAAATCAAGAAACAATCCATTTAGAAAGACTCGCACATCTTGTTGTGCCATAGCAAAATGAGTGGACTGCAACAGCTTTAATAAAACCAAACGAGGAATAGTCAATTCAACCTCGTTGCATTCATCTTCGCTTAAGGGATAGCCATCAGCGGGTAACGTTGTCAATTTGAACGAACTACGTCCTTGTTTAATAGTTAATAGAGCATTATCAACAATCACTTTGGGATTGGGGTCATCATCTAAAGAACGAATAATATCAATAAATTTTTTTGCAGGGACAGTAATACTTCCAGACTGTTCGCCAGAATTACAGGGTACTTGAGCAGCAATCTCAATTTCCAAATCCGTAGCCGTAATATTTAACGAATTATCTGATAATTTAAGATAAAAATTCGACAAAATAGCTAAACTTTGCTTTTTATCAACAGCACCTGCAACTGTAAGTAGCGGAGAAAGTAAATCCTCTTTTTTAATAGCGAATTCAAACAAGATAGAACTCCATCTTAACCTAAGAATAACAATAAAAAAATCGCTTCATCACGCTCATGCATCATCTGGATTAAGATAGTCATAATCGTAGCCAGAGTAAAGCGAAACGGAACAGGGTTTGTCTCGGCCTGGATGAATACTTTAGTCCTGGATTCCACCTCAATCCCCTCAGAAGCCCATGGTCGGTCTGTTAAAATCTGTCGATTGAATTAAGAAGACAAAATGCGCATTAAATTTTTATAATCTTCAGTAAAATCACTGTCATCCTGAACCAATTCCTTAACTTTCCTGCATGCATGAATAACCGTTGTATGATCACGGCCACCAAAATGATCCCCAATTTCGGGTAAGCTGTGATTGGTTAACTCTTTGCTTAAAGCCATAGCCATTTGTCTGGGTCTGGCAATAGAACGGCTGCGGCGCTTTGACAATAAATCAGCCACTTTGACCTTATAATACTCAGCTACTGTTTTTTGAATATTTTCAATGGTAACTAATTTATCCTGCAAAGCCAGAAGATCACGCAAGGCTTCGTGAACAAACTCAATGGTAATTGGTTTGCCAGTAAAATGAGCATTGGCAATAACTCGCCGTAATGCGCCCTCGAGTTCCCTGACATTGGAGCGAATACGCTTCGCAATAAAAAATGCAACCTCATAAGGCAATTCAATATTCGATTGTTCCGCCTTGCTAATTAAAATAGCAACACGTGTTTCAAGCTCGGGAGGTTCAACAGCAACAGTTAATCCCCAACCAAATCGGGATTTCAAACGCTCTTCCATACCTTCAATTTCTTTAGGATAACGGTCACTCGTGAGAATGATTTGTTGCTGCCCCTCCAATAAAGCATTAAAAGTATGGAAAAACTCCTCTTGAGACCTGTCTTTACCAGCAAAAAACTGGATATCATCAATAAGCAATGCATTTAGGGAACGATAAAAACGTTTAAATTCATTAATTGAGTTCGTCTGGATAGCCTTTACCATATCCGCAACAAAACGTTCAGAATGTAAATATAGTATCTTCGCATCAGGATTATTTTTTAATATGGCATTACCAATAGCATGCATCAAATGCGTTTTTCCTAAACCCACACCACCATAAATAAACAGTGGATTATAGGCATCACCAGGTCGCTCAGCTACCTGCATTGAAGCAGCTCGAGCTAGCTGGTTGGAATTACCTTCAACAAAGCTTTCAAAAACAAATTTTTTATTTAAGTGACTGCTCTTATAATCGACAGCTTTCTTAGGTGCCGTCTTGATTGCAACGGTATTGGCCGGAGCAGAGGCATTTACTTCAGATGAAAAAGAACTAGAAGAACCTGCAGAGCTCGAATCAGACTCAGTACTGGAAACTCTGCTGCCAATTTCAATAGAAATTGATTTAATCTCATCACCACAAAACTGTTTAATCAACTCTTCAATTCGTGCAAAAAAATGCTTCTTTACCCAATCAACAACAAATCGATTGGGAGCAAATAAAATAAAACGTTGTTCTTCTGTATGAGCCTGTAAAGGACGCAACCAGGTATTAAATTGTTGAGCAGAATATTCATCTTGCAATAGACCTAAACATTTTTGCCAAACAGATGCTGACACAACATAACTCCTCATTAAAGAAGGGTGGTAAAAAGAATACAAAACTAATTATCCACAGCAATTAAATATGCCACTGAAAGTACCCGGACAGCAAGATAATTAAGCATGAAATTACTACGTATGAAATTGAGAAATAGAATTTCTTCGGTACACTAAGGTGCTGCTGCAGGCAAATTATACTCAGCCTTGGGAATAAAGAAAAGTTATCCACAAAAAAAGTGTGGATATTTTCAGAAGTAAGAGAGAATTATTTTGCAAGAAATTTAAATTGATATATTTGAAGAGAGCTATGCTAAGTAGACGTATCACTTTGAATTTCCATGCAATTTTCCTTATTCTCATTTAAAAAAAGATAAAAAAACAATTGAGTTTGCCCTTAATATAATTGTTTCAAATAAAGATCAGTACAGAGGTGTTGATTGGAACGAATCGCTCCATCTTTGTTCTCACTTTGTATACCTAACGATTTAAAGACATAAGATAATGTAGCACTTTGATTGCACGCCATAACCGTTTAAATACATCATTAAAACATTCAGCCTTTTGTTCATAAAGAAAATAACCACGAATACTCTATCTATTCATTAATGTCGCGCAATAGCTTTTGTTGACTCTTCTGTAATTGCTTTTGAACTATTGGCACGTTAACTTTATTTCCTAATGTGACAAATAAAAAATAGAACTACCAATAGCTAAAAATATAGCGATAGAAAAGATACACGAGTTAAAGAAAAAAAAGCGACAAAACTACCAACCATAGCGAATACGATACCAAATAATAGCCATGCGACCCTAGATCCAGATCCAATACCATTTATAGCGGATGTTAAAAATAAGATGATTATTCCTAAATAGCTGAACTCATTATTTGACGTCATTGATGTTTAGTTGCATTGCAAAAAAGAATAATAATAAAAAAATCAATAAGTTAAGTATTAAACAACATCCAGCGAAGAACAGCGATAAAACATAATAAAAAAAGATAAAAAATAAATCAGGTTGGATCAAGTTAACTATGAATAAATACGATCGAATAACGGGTATAAGCTGATAATAAATCATTGAATAAATCAAATCATAAAAATACATACAAATAGATCACAAGCTTAAAAAGAGGTTACAAACAAAGTTTCATATCAATTAAGTTATTGTTTTTAATAATTATTTAACATTTATCAACAACAGATAAAAACCTAATAACAATAAAAAATTTAAAAAATATAAAATAATGTAGTTATTAACAGGCCCAAAAAACAAAGAAAAAAGAGAGGACACAAAAAATAATCAATTATCAAAATTGACAGTAGAAAAAAAGTTCTCTATTATTGCCAGCCTCATAAATTTATTAACAGGTTCATCATGAAACGTACCTTTCAACCTAGTAATTTAAAACGTAAACGTGACCACGGTTTTCGTGAGCGTATGGCTACTCGTGCAGGTAGATTAGTAATCAAACGTCGTCGTGCTAAAGGCCGTAAACGTTTGACTGCCTAAGTGTTTGCTTTTAAAAAAACACAGCGATTACTAACAAAATATGATTATAATCATGTGTTTGAACAAGCAGAAAAAATAGTAACATCCGAGTTTATCGTTCTCTTTAGAGAAAATAATTTAGGTTATGCACGACTTGGGCTGGCGTTATCTAAGAAAATGATAGCAAAAGCTCATGATCGAAATCGTATTAAACGGCTGTTAAGAGAAAGCTTTCGACAAAAAGAATTACCTGCAGTCGATGTGGTTTTTTTAGCAAGACAAGGCGTAGCAAAACAAACAAATGCAATTATAAATGCTAGAATGAGCAAAACATGGAAAAAATTAATCTCATGTTACGAAAAATAGTTTGTTTCCCTATCAAATTATATAAATATTTGATTAGCCCCTTGTTAAAGCCAAGTTGCCGATACTACCCAAGTTGTTCACAATATGCTGAAAGCGCTATCCTACACTGTGGCATAACCAAAGGTTTATGGATGGCTTTAAAAAGAGTACTGCGTTGCCATCCTTGGTCACGTGGTGGCTATGATCCTGTACTCCCCAACAACGAGAATCATTGATGGATATACGACGTATTGTTTTATATATGGCGCTTGCGCTAGTTAGTTTATCACTTTGGAATGCCTGGCAACTAGATTATCCTCCTCAGCCAGCGCCAACAGAAAAGGTGAGCGGCCAAGAGCAGAGTGGACAACCTTTGCTTCCGCAAGTTACACCATCCAATACGTCCACCTCAACGCCCATCAACCCTGTTGCGGAACAAACTAAAAACAGTAATGTACCGCTAATCCAGGTTAAAACGGATGTTTTAGATGTGGCTATTGATCCGCAACAAGGTGATGTTGTTTCCGGGCAGCTCCTTGATTATCCGCAAAGTGTAGATGAAAAGAATAAACCATTTCTTCTTTTACAAAATCAGGCAAATGAGCGTTATGTTGCAAACAGCAGCCTTTTTGTTGCTTCAGGACAGAACGTCCAAGCTCTTGATTTCAATTTTACGACAGCACAACAGAATTACGTAATGGCGCCCGACCAGCAGCAATTAACGGTAACTCTTAGTGGAACAAATAGTGAAGGACTCAATGTAAAAAAAGAGTTTATTTTTACTAAAGGCAGCTATCTTATCGATGTAAATTATAAAATTGTTAACAAGGGCAGCAATGAATGGACTGGATATTTGAATACCCAGTTATTACGCAGCTCACCCAAAGAAGATAAGTCAAGCGTATTTCATGTTGGCTCATATACTGGTGCTTCTTATTCAGAACCCGGAAAACACCGCTATCAAAAAGTAAGCTTTAGCGATATGAATAAAGCAAATCTGGATGTGGATAGTAAAGGCGGTTGGATTGCTATGCAACAACATTACTTTTTAAGCGCCTGGGTTCCTGCAGCAAATGCGAATAACAAGTTTTATACACGAGCTGCCAATGATGATTATACTATTGGTGCTGTGAGCAAGCCGATTACCCTTAAACCCGAAGAGCAAACAACTGTTGGTTCCAAATTGTATATTGGTCCAGAAATTACGAGCGTGTTAAAAGAGATTGCTCCATCACTGGATCTTACTGTTGATTATGGCATGTTATGGTTTTTATCTTCGTTATTATTTTCGTTGATGAAAACAATTTATAATTTCATTGGCAACTGGGGTTGGTCTATCGTATTAGTTACTGTATTGATTAAACTGGCATTTTACCGCTTATCAGCGGCCAGCTATAAATCAATGGCTGGTATGCGTAAATTGCAACCCAAATTGCAAGCGCTACGTGAGCGTTATGGCGATGATAAAGCTAAAATCAGCCAAGCGACTATGGAATTGTACAGGCAGGAAAAGGTAAATCCTTTAGGCGGTTGTTTGCCTATATTGATCCAAATTCCAGTATTTATTGCTCTATATTGGGTTCTATTGGAAAGTGTTGAGCTAAGACAAGCTCCATTTATCTTTTGGATTAAAGATTTGGCCTCACCTGATCCTTATCATGTATTGCCAATAATCATGGGGGCTACCATGCTGATTCAACAAAAATTGAATCCTGCGCCTCCAGATCCAATGCAAGCAAAAGTGATGATGTTTTTACCGGTGTTATTTACTGCTTTATTCTGGAATTTCCCAGCCGGTTTGGTTCTGTATTGGATAGTGAATAATACCTTGTCCATATTGCAACAATGGTACATTACACGTAAATATTCAGATGAAAAACCAGCCAAAAAACTTGTTCCAGCTAAATAAATGACTACAGAAACTATCGTAGCTATAGCTACCCCACCTGGAAGAGGTGGGGTAGGAATAATCCGATTATCCGGTCCAGAAGCATACTCTATTGCCTTTTCTCTCAATGGTAACAAATCATTACCACCACGCATGGCTACTTTTTGCTCCTTTTATTCATTTTGCAACAATGAGCACGCCCAGCAACTTGATACTCTGATTGATCAAGGGATAATGATTTATTTTAAAGCGCCTCACTCTTTTACTGGGGAAGATGTTGTTGAGATTCAAGCGCACGGCTCGCCTGTTGTGCTTGATATGCTGACTAAAGTATGTATTCATTTAGGGGCTCGCTTGGCACGGCCAGGGGAGTTTTCCGAGCGTGCGTTTATAAATGATAAAATTGATTTAACTCAAGCTGAAGCTATTGCTGATTTAATTCAAGCCAGTTCGCAAACCGCTGCGCGAATGGCGTTAAAGTCATTACAGGGTGAATTCTCAAATAAAATAAATAAGTTAAATGAAAAGATTATTTACTTGCGTTTATATGTTGAAGCAGCAATAGATTTTCCAGAAGAAGAAATTGATTTCCTTAATGACGGTAAAGTCGCGCATTTGCTACACGATATTTTAACTGAATTAGATGAAATCCGTTCCCAAGCCAATCAAGGAGTTATTTTACGTGAGGGATTGTCTGTAGTGATTGCTGGAAGACCTAATGCAGGCAAATCAACGTTAATTAATTGTTTGGCGGGACGCGATGTGGCTATAGTTACTGAGATTGCTGGCACCACTCGTGATATTATGCGCGAACATATTTTATTGGATGACATCCCCCTCCACATTATTGATACTGCCGGTTTACGTGAGTCTGATGATATTGTCGAAAAGGAAGGGATTAAAAGAGCCTGGCAAGAATTGAAAAAGGCTGATTGTGTTTTACTGGTCGTTGATGTAAATGATCTGGAACACCATCATTATTTAACTAAGGAAATTAGAACCGCCTTGCCAGCGGAAGTTCCGATTATTACTGTCTTCAATAAAATTGACACCTTAGGTCACCGTGCTCACACAAACAATCATGATATCTATCTTTCTGCAAAATCAGGTGAAGGAATTGATGGCTTAAAGCAAGTAATAAAACACGTTGTAGGCTATCAACCTAACGAAGGAAATTTTCTTGCCAGAAGACGGCATTTGCAGGCATTGGATGAAGCAAAAAAATTACTTTCGACAGGCCAGCAACAATTGGCAGAGCATCGTGCTGGAGAGTTACTGGCAGAAGACTTGCGTCTGGCACATCAAAGTCTATGCGAAATAACAGGCGAGTTTAGTTCGGATGACTTATTAGGACGCATCTTTTCCAGCTTTTGTATTGGCAAATAAATTGATTGATAGGCTGTTTAATTTTGCTGGACACAAACCGCCGCATTATTAAGTTTTTTATTCTCACTTTTTCACCCCAAAGTGATCTTTACAGCTATAAACACTTTCTTTACTGTTTTGAAACATTATGTTAAAAAAACAAACAGAAATATCTTGTCAAAACCATTGTCCAATGATAACGTATAAGTCTTACTGTCTATTTTTTGTGAGGTGGTCATGGCTCATTCAAAACATAATGCGGATCTTAGTAACGATAAGAACTCGTTTTTTATGCAACTTAATAAGAATGAGCTTAAGACTGTAGAGGATATTGAACGTCGTGCTGATAAGCTCGGTTATCCTTTTATTTTAGAAAATCAAAAATCTCTTGAAGCTGAATTCACCCAAATGTTTGCAGTGCTGCAAAAGCGAAAAAAAGAAGATAATGAAGCTTTTTGGATGTACTGTTACTATTGCGCTACCCTGTTAGAGACCTTCCATAAAGCATATTCTCAGTACAGTAAAGAAGAAGATTATAAAAAAATAAAGCAACAAATTAAGAACCGATTGTTAAAAAAGGTACAAGAGGATGCCAAAGCAGAGGAAGAGTTCATCGAATCACTGAAAAACAGTTTTCTTAACAGTTTTCATAATTTGATGAATGCACCATTACATCTGTCCCAGATTCGTGATTATGTGGCTTATGCTAACTTATGTCGTGTATATTGGGTATTTTGCCGTTTAACTTTAGTATCGGGTTTATCTTTTGCAAAAGATATGCACCTTATTGAGCATCTGGATTCAATTTTAGGTACACACACGGATGTCGGTCAAATAATTGATTTTCTTAATGCACCCAATGGAGTACTTAAATATTTTAGTGTGGGTTTATTTTTAATGCGTTTTGCAATTGATGCAGGCTACTTGGTTGAACATACTTGTTTTCCTACCGAGGAGGAAGAAAAGAATGGAACTACGGCCTATGAGCGATTTAAATTTGAACTTTATAAACGCCACTGTAATTTTGCCAATGACCTGGTATGGGCTACAATAAATTTCCTAACAAATTTTAATCATATTACCCATATACCCGATCCAACAGCCGGAGTAATAACCTGCGTCTTTTTGGGTTTTGACGTGTGTATGACCCTGTATAAATGTCATCTGGCCAAGCAGGAATATCTGGCTAAAAAGGCACAATATGAGCAAGAAATGGAAGATTACCTGAATCATCCAGAAAAATTTCCTGGTATGACTGATAAGCAAAGATTAGCTCATGCATCAATGCTCCAACAACAACTTAAAGAATTGGAAATTAACTGGCGTACTAAAGAAAGCACTTTTTATTTTGTTGCTGCCGCAGCCACCTTGCTGATGATGGGATTCGGTGCTTCATTACTATTTACTGGCCCAGGAATAGCTGTTGCTTGTTTCTTTGTTTGTACTTTTGCGGTAGCTATGTATCTTTCTTCTGATGCGTATTCGAAATACCAAGAGAAAAGCATTCGCTTAGAGGAAGCTACCGATAAAGAATATGCTGCGGCACTAATAGAATACGAAGCGGCACGTAATGATTTTATCTTCACGATGATAAAAAATACGGTAATGCCTACACTTTTAATTGCTGCCTATGCAACATGTTGGCCGGCAGCAATCGCTTTAACTGTATTGTATATTGGTTATGAAATTTACCATGCCTATGATCAGCATAATAGTAAGAAAGAGGCTGCTAAGCTGGCTTTGGATGGACCTAATGAAGAAGATATAGAAGCTATACCACTTCTTCTAGATGAAGTTCAGACGGACAATGTAGACGGAGCTTCGTGTCTTTGCTAATAAGCGCTCTATGAAGAAAATGCTCAGGCCTGGTTGAGGTGATGCAACCCAGAGATCTCCACGTTGTAGTACAATGTTTCGATGGGAGATCCCCGGTTGCATTTGGATGGCAGGGAATCATAATATCTGCACTAAAGCGCTCGTCCTTGCGGATAAGCTGTGGAGCTTAGGTGCAGATTGCTCAAGAGACAGGTGGATTTACCCTGATTAAATGGATTTATTTTTTATTGCTAAAGCCTTTTCATACAATTCATTTTTATTCCCACTGCTCAATTTGCAAGCGATTGCTACCGCCTGCTTGAGTGGTAGTTCATCTAATAATACGTTTAGAAGTTTTTCGTAGGCTTCAGGTTCATTCGAAACAGGTCGCGGAGGAATTAATAATACAAACTCCCCTTTTACATGTCCCGGATCTGCCAAAAGCCAATTTTTGACTTCAAGTACAGTGCCAGTAATAATGCGTTCAAAAGTTTTGGTTAATTCTTTTGCCAAGACCATCTCACACGTCTGTCCATAAATTTCGCCAAGGTCATCCAGGCACTCCAGAATGCGATGCGTTGATTCATAAAAAATCAAAGTGTGCGGTTCTGTACGCAAGGCATCGAGTTTAATTTTTCGGGCATGCTGTTTTGCTGGGAGGAATCCTAAAAATAAAAAGGAATCGCAAGGAATGCCCGCAGCACAAAGAGCAGTAATTAATGCACAAGCTCCGGGAACAGGAGTAACCGGAATTTGCTGCTGACGGGCCAATTTTACCAATAAAAAACCTGGGTCGCTAATTAATGGAGTTCCGGCATCACTGATTAAGGCGATGGATTTTCCTGTTAAGAGTTGGTCAATAAAATGTTTGCTTTTATCATTTTCATTATGTGCGTGGAGTGATTCAAGATTATTTTTAATTCCTAAAGAACTCAGTAACGGTGCCGAATGACGCGTATCTTCAGCTAAAATGATATCAACAGACTTGAGAACCTCTAATGCTCTAAACGTAATATCCTCACGGTTTCCTATGGGAGTTGCAACAATATAAAGCGTACCAATGCCTGTTGCTAGTGAGTTAGTCATGGTTTATCCTCTTGCGTTATTGCTTATTCAATTCTTGAAAAACATGTTAATAAAAATTCGCGTATTTTTTTTACTGACATCTACTTTTTTTCTTTGCCAGTGTACTACCGCAGTGAATCCTCCAGAAATGGCAGCGCCAGTGCCTGCATCTAAGGTAGAAAAGAAAAAAATAGCGAGTCCTTATTCCAAATCTACTGCAAATTACCTTATGCAGGCTAAAAATCAAGAAGGCATTGATAAGCAACAATCGTTACTCTCGGCCGCGGGACGTTTGATTTCAGACGGTCAATGGCGACAAGGTGCTGCTATTTTAGCACAGACTTCTGACTTAACACCGGTACTTAATGATGAAAAAAATCTTTTACTAGCCCAAATTGATCTCATTCGTGACCGACCCAATATGGCACGGAACAAATTAGTTAGTATAAAGGAACGTGAAGCATTTTCTGCATACCAAAAGATCCAGTTTCATGAACTTTTGGCACAAGCCTATCGTGGCGAAGGTAAGTCATTGGAGTCGATTAATGAGCGGATAGAACTTGAGACTTTGTTGGCCGATGAAGAGAGTCAAGATAATAATAGGCGCGCCCTGTGGTTAACTCTAACGCGGATGTCACAAACAGAATTAAATTCATTGGCTGCTAAAGCATCAAGCCAATCTGTTTTACAAGGCTGGATTGGGCTGGCATTGATTTCTCGCAAGTATCGAGATAACCCAAAATCTTTGCTCGCTGCTTTAGAGCAGTGGCAATCTCAGTACAGTAACCACCCTGCAGGTCATATTTTGCCTAATCCACTGGACTCGATTGCAAATAAAATACGTGCTCAACCGAAACAGGTTGCTCTTTTGTTACCTGTAAGTGGTTCTTTGCAAGGACCGGGTTCTGCTGTACGTGATGGGTTTATGGCGGCATATAACAAAAACAGTGAACAATCGATGCAGGTGAAAACTTATGATACCAATAAAGGCAATGTTGCTTCTTTGTATCAAAAAGCAATTGATGATGGCGCTGATTATATTGTAGGCCCTTTAACCAAATCACAAGTAGCCACAGTTGCAGCCTTACCACATCCTGTCCCCACTCTGTTATTAAATGATGCAGATACCAATATTCAGGAAAATTCTTATTTATTCGGACTTTCTCCCGCTAATGAAGCAACCCAGGTGGCAATCAGAGCAAAAGATAAGGGATATAGTCGAGCATTAATTATTGCACCTGCAAATGAATGGGGAAAAGAGATAACCAAAGCGTTTACGCAACAATGGCAAAAAAATGGTGGACGAGTTGTTGATACTTTTTTATATGGTTCTAATGATGATTTGAATAAAAAAATGAAGGATTTTCTGCAAATCAGCAACAGCCAGCAGCGTGAAAAAAAATTAAGGGAGTTATTAGGGTATAAAATTCAGCCAATTATTAGTCGCAGACAAGATTTTGATATGATATTTCTACTGGCCTATCCGTCAAAGGCCCGTCAGATTATGCCTTTACTAAATTATTATTACGCAGGAGACGTTCCTGTATATGCTACAGCCAGTGTCTATGGTGGAAGCGCTAACCCACTGAAAGATAAAGATCTTGATGGAGTTATTTTCTGTGATATTCCCTGGGTTTTCTCGCATCAGGCAGGAACTCGCAATTGGCCTGAACAATTTAACAGTTACAATCGATTGTATGCTTTAGGAATAGACAGTTATACTTTGGCCACCCAATTGAATCAATTGATGCTATTTCCTGCGGATCGGTCGCATAATGGGGATGGTATTTTATACCTCAAGCCATCTCAACAGGTTGCACGTATTTTGGAGTGGGGGCAGTTCAAACAAGGCCTCGTGCATTCCTTGGGTGAGACGGTGTAATTGATGACCTATGAGAAAGGCCGTATTGCTGAAGAAAAAGCTTTAGCATATTTAAAAAAGCAAGGTCTTGAGTTCATAACGCAAAATTACAATTGCCGCTTGGGTGAAATTGATTTAATTATGCGTGACAAGGAACAGTTGGTTTTTATAGAGGTACGTTCGCGCGTTTCTACCCAGTTTGGTGGTGGCATTGCAAGCGTTACTTATACAAAAAAACAAAAAATACTCAAAGCAGCGACTTATTATCTGCTGGAACATCGAAAGTATGACCAATTAGCTCTTCGTTTTGATGTTGTAAGTATTGATGGAAAATCAGCATCCATTAATTGGATAAAAGATGCATTTGGAACGGATTATTAATTAAATGTAGCCTGGGTAGCGAAGTGGAACCCGGGAGTTTTATCATCTGAACAATAACCAGGGTTCCGCTTCGCTTCACCCAGGCTACAAAGAAAGTACAAGATAGAGGTTTAATATGATGGGACAAATGGAAGAACGAGTAAGACATCTGTTTGGGGTAAATATAGAAACCAAAATAGCACTTGCTGATTCTTTATCTGATTCAATCGCCAAAGCCGGGCAACGTTTAGTGAATTGTTTGCTTGCCGATGGCAAAATATTATTGTGTGGTAATGGAGGGTCAAGTGCCAATTGCATGCACTTTGCAAGCGCCATGTTGAATCAATTTGAAGTTGAACGCCCGGCTCTTCCGGTAATTAATTTAAGTACTGATGCGAGCAGTTTAAGTTATTCTGCAAATGATAATCATTATAACCAGGTTTTTGCGCGCCAAATTCAGGCTTTAGGACAAGAAAACGATGTGCTGCTTTTATTAACTACCTCAGGTAACTCCGACAGTATGTTATACGCGCTTCATGCCGCTAATGAACGTGGGATGGACACCGTAGCCTTAAGCGGACGTGATGGAGGAGTGCTAGCAAATCATTTGGGCCCAGAAGATATTGAGCTTCGCGTTGTGTCAGATAATTCAGCACGAATTAGAGAAATGCACTTGTTCATCTTACACTGCTTTTGTGATTTAATTGACCAGTCATTATTTGGTCAGGTGTTGGGGTAAAAAATGAGTTTCAAATTAAAATCAATCGCTTTTCTTTTAGTAACCACCTTGCTGACAGGATGTGTTGCTGCTGTTGTAACTGGAGCTGTTGCTGGCATGGTTTATGACCGACGCGGTGTCATTACCATGGAGGCTGATGCGCGATTATTTCATGTGATTCATAAGGCCATAGTAACAAATCGGCAGTTTAGTGATTCGCGAGTTATTGTGACTAGTTTTAATCGTGCGGTTTTACTTGTAGGCCAAACACCAACAGCTTCTTTACGTGATTTAGCCGAAAAAATAGCCCGAAGTGCTCCAGGTGCACATCGAGTTTATAATGAAATATCAGTTGGTTATCCTATACCGCTTACAGAGCGCTCTAAAGACAGTTTGATAACCAGTCAAGTCCGCAGCAGAATGTTGGCTAAAAAGGGACTTGAGTCCGGATCAATTCGTATTGTGACAGAAAATAAAGTAGTTTATCTCATGGGTATCGTTAACGCACAGCAAGCAGCTCTTGCAGTCGATGCGGCGCGGCGAGTTAATGGTGTGAATAAAGTAGTTAAAATTTTTCAGTATATTCACTAAATGAAATGTTAAAACAAGGATGTTTTGCAGTATTACTTGCTAGTGTTCTATTCTGTTTATATGGCTGTGTAGGCGGCATATGGACTGGCGCTACTATGGTCTACGACAGACATAATGTGTATAAGAAACTGGATGATTACAGCTTAAATATAAAAGTGAATAATGCGATAACTGTCGATAACAAATTCAAAAATAATGGATGTGTTATCGATATCGCCGTGTTCAATGGTGATATTTTAGTCTCCGGACACGTTCCCACGGCTGAAATGAAAGAGAAATTGAGTCAACGATTAGCTAAGGTAAAAGGTTACAGGCGTTTATTTAATCAAGTACAGGTTCGCACTGAAGAGTCCAATTTGATGCTAGATAGCTGGATAACGGCGAAAATTCGCGGGCAAATGTTTGCTGATGATTCGATTGATCCTAATGCATTCAAAATTGTTACTTCAGATCAAGTGGTGTATTTGATGGGAGATGTCCATAAGGAACAAGCTGAAAAAGTAATTAATATGGCAAGAGAAACCAGCGATGTTGTACGTGTGGTAAAAATGCTCAAATATTTTACTTATCAGGATAATTCTGTAGGGTAATCCTAAAAAGAGCGCTTGATTAAAATATCACATACAACCAACCGCCCTTTTTAGGATGTATGTATATTAATGGAAATGCCCCTTATCAGGTCGCTTACGCATTTTCCTTAATTTAAGTTGGCGTAATAATCCCGTGGAGCCGGTTAACTCTTCTTCACTTATATCGTTACCTTGATTACAAGGGTGGGATCTAAAGTGTTGTCGATATTCTAGATGATGTTTGTTATGTTTATGATGTAACCCATCGCTATAACGAGCGAGCATTTTTTGCTGCAGGCTGGCTGCAGTACGTTGGATCTTATCAGGCATGTTCTTTCCTTTTGCGAGGTTAATAAACACTACTTATTACCCGAGTTGCGATAATAAGCTCCACACTTTAATTATAGACGTTAAAATCTAGTGTAATTGGCTTCCGCAGGAAAACTATAAAGGAGAAAATGGATGAATTATTTACATACGATGGTACGAATTTCAAATTTAGAGGAGTCTCTGGATTTTTATTGCAATAAACTGGGCCTGGTTGAAGTCAAACGCACGGAGCATCAGAAAGGCCGATATACTTTGATATATCTAGCATCAACAGATGATTTAGAGCACACAACCCATGCAAATACACCCTTGCTTGAGCTTACTTACAATTGGGATCCCGAAGACTATCAAGAGGGGCGAAATTTTGGTCATTTAGCATACCGGGTGGATGATATCTACGCGACATGTCAACGATTAAAAAATGCAGGGGTAGTAATTAACCGACCACCTAGAGATGGGCATATGGCGTTTATTCGTTCGCCAGATAATATTTCCATCGAGTTGTTGCAAAAAGGTGACCCACTGCCAATACAAGAACCCTGGGTATCAGAGCCGAATGTAGGTCATTGGTAATTAGAAATTTTGTTGGATACAAGACAGGACCGTATATTAGGGAAGGCTCAACTTACCGCCAGACGCAGTGACATTTGCTGGGTATAAAACATAAACCATTGTAGTCTATAATTTAATCATTAAGATTAATTGGTGGTCAATTATGGCTTTAACGATTTATACTTGGAACCATAGTACGAAGGAGTATTCAAAAGGATTGAAAAGAGTAATTGGGCCGAAGTTTTTCGGAGGAAATATGGGACATACTTCGATAGAGTTAACTTGGCCTTCTGATGAAAAAGGAGATAGTCTCGCTACAAAATACGGTAGTATTGATGGAGTCACTATCAGTAAACGAACAGAAATTATTTCTGAAAAACAGGGCGACAGCTATCAACCAAAAGAACAAGTGGTATATTTTGCCTATTTTAGCTGGTGGCCAGGGTATACGAATGGACATCATATCAATAGGTTTCTTGATGATCGAAAATCAGAATGGGAGAATGATCCTGAGGGAAAATTAGAAGCGGAACAAATATTAAAATTATATGGTTCGGAAGAACAACCCATATCTACGAAAACTACAGTCAAAGGATATCTCATATCAAGAAAAGAAGTGACTAAAATAAAAGAACTCGAGCACCCGTCTCTGCTACAGGGCAGACAACTTGAAGATGATCCTGCCTATCAACAATTGAATCAAAAAAAAGTAAATTTAGAAGATGAGCAAAAAATGCTCATGGAGAAACGGGATGAATTTATGAATGAGCTAGAGTCAGCGAGGAAGGAAGGAAGAGAACCCGATTTACAACTTGATTTTACAAAAGAAGACGGAGATCGTGTTGATAGTCTCATGATAGAGTTAAAGTTAGCAACGAAACAACTTGAGGCATGTAAAGAAGATTTTGCTGAGCGGCATAGATCTGTGGGGAAAGAACCAGATGGTGTAATAGAACTCCCAATGGATTATGATAGCCAGCAACCGACGCATAGTTTAGATACAGAACGTGTGCTCGCGCGAATGGTTGCACTATCTAGAAGCAAAAAAGAGTACAATATCCGAACCTTCAATTGCTCAACAGCAGTACATCAAGTGATTGAGTCAGGGCTAAGTGATGAGTTGAAAGAAAAGATAAAGAATGATGGTTTTGATATCAGTATAATATCCAAACCACCCATCGCAAGTCCCACAAGTGTCTATAAATCGAGTACAAAACTAAAAGAGGAATTGTTTAAGCTAAATTTACTATCTGTAGACGTCGAGCAAGAGGACGCAGATAGTCAAATACTTAAAGTGAAATAATTTTAGTAATCACTGAGTGCCCATTCACTGATTGGCTGTATTTGGCTCACTTTGTATGAAAATAAAACTTCGTAAGTCTTACATCTTATTGGATGCCGCTCTTTAAATTAGCGTGGTGATTGTGCATTTCGTCGTAAATTTTAACCGCCATCAAAGATTCAAGTATATCCTCTGAACAGTTATTAACTTTATTGCTTAGATCAGGCATTGCTTATTCATACGCGTTGATTTATAATTCGCGCGGTGAAACTTAGGTGAATATGTGAACAAACAACTAAGTAAGCGCGGAATTGTACGACTATGGTTTGTACAGCTAAGCGTTACATTGGTCTTTGCAGCTTTATGCGCACTAGTATATGGTACTAATGCAGGAAGTTCAGCATTGCTTGGTGGTATGGTTTGTATCGTTCCAAATGCATATTTTGCTAGGAAACTATTTAAGTATCAGGGTGCGCGTTCAGCCAAACAGATAGTAAATAGCTTCTATAAAGGCGAAGCATTAAAGATAGTTATATCCATATTCCTGTTCACTGCGGTGTTTTTGCTATTTAAAATCACACCGTTAGCGTTTTTTGCGTCGTATATTATGATACTGATGACGCATTGGTTTGCCCCGTTGATTATTGTAAATAAACAGAATAGGCCTGAAAGTGACTGAAATGGTATCTAGCACAAACTACATTAAGCATCATTTAACGTATCTTACTTATAACGTTAGTGATATGAAATTGGGTTCGGGTGGTTTCTGGACATTGAATCTTGACACTTTATTTTTCTCAATCGTTTTAGGAATAGTTGTTTGCGGATTAATGTATTTTGGTGCACGCAAAGTGACTACCGGCATTCCGGGTAAGTTACAGAACTTTGCTGAAATCATGCTTCAATTTGCAGATAATCAGGTTAAAGACTGCTTCCATGGCAAAAACAACCTAATTGGGCCATTGGCATTAACCATTTTTCTATGGGTATTCCTGATGAACTTCATGGATATTTTACCTGTAGATATATTACCTGCTCTCGCGCAAACCGGAGGCATCCACTACCTTAAAGTCGTGCCAACAAACGATTTAAACTTAACCTTTGGTTTATCACTTTCTGTATTTATTCTGATTATTTTTTACAGCATTAAGATAAAAGGTGTGAAAAAGTTTATCAAAGAGTTGACTTTACAGCCTTTTAATCATCCTGGATTTATACCTTTTAACTTACTGCTCGAAGTGGTTGGTCTCGTTGCTAAACCAATTTCACTGGCATTACGTTTATTTGGTAACTTATATGCAGGCGAATTGATATTCATATTGATCGCGCTGTTAACCTTAAATGCTGCAACTTCATCAACACTGGCTACTGCGACTTTAGGCTCAGCACAATTTATTTTGGCGCTGGCGTGGTCAATATTCCATATATTGGTGATAACATTGCAAGCATTTATTTTCATGGTGCTAACGATTGTGTATCTTAGTTTGGCACACGAAGATCATTAACCGATTTAATTTTCATCCATTGTAAAGGGGATAAATATGCAAGCCGCTAGTTTAATAGCACAAATTCAGAGTATGACCGTTGTTGCGGTTGCCTTGTTAATTGGTTTGGGTGCATTGGGCACAGCGATAGGATTTGGTTTGCTTGGTGGCAAATTCCTTGAAGGCTCAGCTCGTCAACCAGAAATGGTTCCAATGTTACAAGTAAAAATGTTCATCGTTGCTGGTCTATTAGACGCCGTAACCATGATTGGAGTGGGTATCGCATTGTTCTTTACTTTCGCAAACCCTTTCCTTAGCAACCTGGGTTCTTGATAACACATAATCAGGGCGCCAGGCGCCCTAATTGTTACAGGAGATAAACAGTGGAAATTAATTTAACATTAATTGTACAAATGCTCGTTTTTGCAGCGTTTGTTTTGTTTACCATGAAGTTAGTATGGCCTCCATTAGCAAAGGCAATGGAAGAACGACAAGACAAAATTGCTGATGGTTTAGCTGCTGCAGAACGTGGTCGAAAAGAATTAGAACTAGCTCAGCATCGCGTAAAGGATGAATTAAAACAAGCTAAGGTTCAATCAGCAGACATCATTGAAAAAGCGAATAAGCGTGCTGCGCAAATCATTGAAGAAGCAAAAGAAGCTGCGAAGCATGAAGCGCAAATGCAAGTGAAATTGGCACAAGAGCAATTACTGCAACAAGTCAATCACGCAAAAGATGAATTGCGTAAACAGGTTGCAAACTTGGCAATAACTGGTGCTGAGAAAATTTTGAAGCGCGAAATTGATGCCAAGGTAAATACTGCCTTATTAGATAACTTGATAGAAGAGATTTAAAATGTCTGATAGTACCACCATAGCCAGACCCTATGCTAAAGCAATATTTGAATATGCTTTAGGGGAAAAAAAATTAGCTGAGTGGTCAGCACATTTGAAAAATCTTGCACAAGCTGTGCTGATGCCTGAAGCTGAAAAGTTTATTGCTAATCCAGCAACTACTGTCGCGCAGCATATCGAGTTGTTGCATGCAGCAATCGATGCAAAGTCAAATGAAAATAAGGCATTAAACAATTTAATTACCTTGTTGGCTACAAATAAAAGATTGATACTGCTACCAGATATTTGTGCACTCTATGAAGCACATCGTGCAGAGCAAGAGAAAACTCTGTGTGTTGATGTAAGCAGTTTTTCTGATTTATCAAATGCGCAACAACAGCGATTAATCGAATCATTAAGTCAGCGCTTACAGCGCAAGGTCTCGTTAAAAATCAGTATTGATCCTTCCTTGCTTGGTGGAGCAATAATTCGAGCGGGCGATTTAGTTATAGATGGTTCAGTTCGTGGCAAGCTTAACAAGCTCAGTACAGAATTGGCCGCATAATTTAGAGGATAGTTTCCATGTCAGAACAAGTAGCGTTAAATCCTTCTGAAATCAGTGAATTAATCAGAAAGAAAATAGAACACTTTAGTGTAGTATCTGAGTCACGCAATGAAGGTACTATTGTCAGTTTGAAAGACGGTGTTGTGAGCTTGCATGGCCTTGAAGATGCAATGGCTGGTGAAATGATTGAATTTCCAGGCGGAATTTATGGTCTGGCTCTTAACCTTGAAAGAGACTCGGTAGGCGCGGTTGTTCTTGGTGATTATTCTACTTTAGCTGAAGGTCAAAAAGGTAAATGTACTGGCCGTATTCTTGAAGTTCCAGTTGGGAAAGGACTTTTAGGCCGGGTTGTTGATGCTTTAGGTAATCCAATTGATGGTAAAGGCCCAATCGATGCAGCAGGCATGGCTCCCATTGAAAAAGTTGCTCCTGGTGTTATTGCACGTAAATCAGTAGACCAACCAGTACAAACAGGATTAAAAGCAATCGACGCAATGATTCCAGTTGGACGTGGACAGCGTGAGCTCATCATTGGTGACCGTCAAACAGGAAAAACAGCAATCGCAATTGATGCGATTATTAACCAGAAAGGCACGGGTGTTAAGTGTGTTTATGTAGCAGTCGGACAAAAAGCTTCATCTGTGGCAGCAATAGTACGTAAGCTTGAAGAGCATGGTGCTTTAGAACATACCATCGTCGTAGTTGCCGGTGCATCTGACTCAGCTGCATTACAATTCATCGCACCCTATGCCGGATGCACCATGGGTGAATACTTCATGGAGCGCGGTGAAGATGCATTAATCGTATATGATGACTTAACTAAACAGGCTTGGGCTTATCGACAAATTTCATTATTATTAAGAAGACCACCTGGCCGTGAAGCATATCCTGGTGATATTTTCTATTTGCATTCACGCTTGCTAGAAAGAGCAGCACGAATCAATGCTGATGAAGTAGAAAAATTAACTAATGGCGAAGTTAAAGGAAAAACAGGATCATTGACTGCCTTACCGATTATTGAAACACAAGCTGGTGACGTATCAGCATTCGTTCCAACTAACGTAATTTCGATTACTGACGGTCAGATTTTCCTTGATGTTGATTTATTTAACTCAGGTGTAAGACCAGCGATTAACTCCGGTCTTTCTGTATCACGGGTTGGTGGTGCTGCACAAACAAAAATCATGAAAAAGCTGGGTGGTGGTACTCGTTTGGCACTGGCTCAATTCCGCGAATTGGAAGCGTTCTCTCAATTTGCTTCAGACCTTGATGATGCAACTCGTAAACAGTTAGAGCGCGGTCAGCGCATTACTGAGTTGATGAAACAAAAACAATATTCTCCATTATCTGTTGCAGAAATGGGTACGGCATTGTTTGTTGTTGAAAAAGGTTATTTGGATGATGTACCGGTAAGTGAAGTTGCTGCATTTGAAGCGTCATTGCATGACTATATGCGTACCTCACATCCTGATCTACTACAACTGATCAATGAAGCGGGCGCTTACGATAATGACATTGAAGCAAAATTGAAAAAAGCTGTAGAGGACTTTAAACGTACGGCAAGTTGGTAAGTCAATTTAAGGCGAAGTGATATTATGGCTGGAGCAAAAGAAATCCGTTCGAAAATTTCGAGTATTAATAAGACCCGAAAGATTACTCGTGCGATGGAAATGGTGGCAGCAAGCAAAATGCGTAAAACTCAGGAAAGAATGCGCGCATCTAAACCTTATGCCAGTAAGATCTACGGTGTAGTAAAACATATTGCTCGTGCTCATTCAGAGTACAGACATCCGTTTATGACCCATCGCGAGGTTAACCGTATTGGTCTAATCGTTGTCACTACAGATCGCGGTCTATGCGGTGGTTTAAACGTAAACTTGCTGCGAGAGACAATTCGCACTATTCGTAACTGGAAAGAGCAAGGCAAAGAGGTTGATATTGCTGTTATCGGCCGTAAGGGACAAGCATTTTTTAAACGCGTTGGCAGTAATGTTCTTGGCTCAAAAGACCATCTAGGTGATACGCCAAGTATAAAAGACCTTATCGGTATCGTTAAAGTCATGCTTGATGCGTTTAATAATGGCACCATCGATGCATTGCACGTTGTATATAACGAATTTGTTAACACCATGACTCAGAAGCCTATGGTGAAACAATTACTACCATTGCCAAAATCAGAAGAAGACAGCACAACAATGGGGCATCATTGGGACTACATCTACGAACCTGATGCTAAGGAATTGCTGGATAATCTTTTAGAACGTTATATCGAATTGCAGATTTACCAAGCAGTAGTTGAAAATATTGCTTGTGAACAAGCGGCTAAAATGATTGCAATGAAAAATGCAACTGATAATGCCGGTGATTTGATTAAAGAATTTCAATTGGCTTATAACAAAGCTCGACAAGCTGCAATTACTCAAGAGTTAGCAGAGATTGTCGGTGGCGCAGCCGCTTTATAAGAGGGTATAAAATGAGCTTAGGAACTGTAGTAGAAATTATTGGCGCGGTTGTGGATGTGGAATTCCCCCGTGATAATGTCCCTAAAATCAATGATGCATTGAAACTTGTTGATGGTGATTTGGTTTTCGAAGTACAGCAACAGCTGGGTGATGGTGTAGTTCGTACTATTGCAATGGGAACAACCGAAGGACTTAAGCGTGGTTTAAAAGCTGAAAATACAGCTAATCCTATTCAAGTACCTGTTGGTAAAAAAACCCTGGGTCGAATTATGGATGTTTTGGGTCGTCCTGTTGATGATGCAGGCCCAATCGGTGCAGAAGAGCATTGGTCTATTCATCGCAAGCCACCAAGTTACGAAGAACAAGCAGGCAGTCAAGAATTGCTTGAGACCGGTATTAAAGTTATTGACTTGCTCTGTCCTTTTGCTAAAGGGGGTAAAGTCGGACTGTTCGGTGGTGCCGGTGTGGGCAAGACTGTGAATATGATGGAGTTAATTCGAAACATCGCGATTGAGCATAGCGGATACTCTGTATTTGCGGGTGTTGGTGAGCGTACTCGTGAAGGAAATGACTTCTATCATGAAATGAAAGACTCAAATGTATTGGATAAAGTATCATTGGTTTATGGCCAAATGAATGAGCCACCAGGTAACCGTTTACGAGTTGCATTAACTGGCTTGACCATGGCTGAAAAATTCCGTGATGAAGGCCGTGACGTATTACTATTCATTGACAATATCTATCGATATACCTTGGCAGGGGTTGAAGTATCAGCTCTGTTAGGTCGTATGCCCTCTGCTGTGGGTTATCAACCAACACTTGCTGAAGAAATGGGTATGTTGCAAGAACGTATTACTTCTACTAAGACTGGTTCTATTACTTCAATTCAAGCAGTATACGTACCTGCTGACGATTTAACTGACCCGTCACCAGCAACTACGTTTGCTCACTTGGATGCTACCGTTGTATTGTCGCGACAAATTGCTGAACTAGGAATCTATCCTGCGGTAGATCCTCTGGATTCTACTTCTCGACAATTAGATCCACTAATTGTTGGACAAGAGCACTACGATACAGCACGTCGTGTACAACAAACATTACAACGCTATAAAGAATTAAAAGACATTATTGCGATTCTTGGTATGGACGAATTATCTGAAGAAGATAAACGTGTTGTTACCCGTGCGCGTAAAATCCAAAGATTCTTATCTCAACCATTCTTCGTTGCTGAAGTATTTACTGGTTCTCCAGGAAAATACGTATCGTTAAAAGATACGATTAAAGGCTTCCAAGGTATTCTCGCCGGTGAATACGATGATTTACCTGAGCAGGCATTCTATATGGTTGGTAGCATTGAGGAAGCGGTTGCTAAAGCTAAGACCTTGTGAGGTAGGCAAATATGACTAGAACAACGCACTTAGATATTGTTAGTGCTGAACATGAAATATTCTCTGGTTTAGTAGAAATGGTAGTGGCTACAGGAGAATTAGGCGAAATAGGTATTACAGCCGGTCATGCACCTTTGCTTACAATTCTAAAGCCAGGCGAAGTGAGAATTACTTTGTCTGGTGGCCACCAAGAAATTTACTATGTTCAAGGTGGAATGCTGGAAATACAACCTAACTGTGTGACTATTCTTGCAGATGTGGTTGAACGAGCTGAGCATCTTGATGAAGCCGCTGTTCTGGCTGCTAAAGCTCAAGCTGAGGCGGCAATGGCGAGTAAAGGCGGTGAAATGGATTATTCTGTTGCTGCTGCCGAACTAGCTCGAGCTGTTGCACAAATTCGCGCTATTCAAAAAGTTAGAAAGTCAATTAAATAGTATCAACTCCAATCTTTAATGTTCCCCTCCCTTTTTGTGCAAGAGGGAGGCGATTTTTTAAATCGCTGTAAATATAACTGGTGAAATTAACCGAAGATTTTAATAAATATCGTTATTTGGTTTTGTCACTTTTGATGCTGGAACTCTCTTTAACAGTTTGGATATCAGAATATAAAACGACCTGATTTCGTCCATTATTTTTTGCGAAATATAGTGCCTTATCGGCTGCTTCAATGAGTTCAACCAGGGTGTGACCATGCTCCGGGTAGGAAGAAATTCCAATCGAAATGGTTATGGGGCCAACCTGTTGGGCGCCATATCTTATTTTTAACATGGATACCGAATTCCTGATGCTATCGGCACGCTCTTTAATAGATTTTGGATCTGCATTGAAGAATACGATGACAAATTCTTCCCCGCCGTATCTCGATGCCATATCTTCAATGCGTATATCATCCTGCAATACTTTGCCTACTTCTTTCAAAACAACGTCTCCAGCATCGTGCCCAAAAGTATCATTAATCCGTTTAAAATGGTCCAAATCTAGCATCAAAATTGAAAGAGGGAGTTTTGCACGTTCTGCTTGATGAAGTTGTTTAAATAGAAAGTCTTCTAAATAACGACGATTATACAAACCGGTTAATGGATCTCGGATTGATTGGTAGCGCAGATTTTCCCTTAGACGTACATTAGCATAGGCCAAAGCGATTAATTCCGAGAATGCAGTGATCAAGAGTAGATGATCATCAGAATACAATGTAGTGTCTTCTTGGTTCATCTCAAGAAATAACAATCCATAAATATCATTTTGCGCCATTAGAGGTACACAATGAGACGCTGTCGTTTGTTTATCAGCAATTTTAATATGATCACAAATTAAATCATGATGCGAAGGGCTTATTGTATGAATATGACCTAGGCGAATGGCCCAACAGTGTTCAGGCGTGAAACTGGCTTCTTGTGGGGTGGGATCACCCCAGGAGGCTACACTTTCAAAATAATTTTTTGACGGATGCAGCACATATAAATAACCATTTGCAAAATTAAGCGCGCGTTGACAATATTTGGTAACTACATTATTTAATTCTTCGAGTGTTCCACAAGCAAGTAATATGTCGCTCATTTCAACAAGCAGTGTAATTTGCTTATTTTTATCTTTTAATGCTTGCAGGCCCTTATTAAGGTTTGTATTTAAATCCTTTAGCTCGTCTTGCTCTTTCACCAATTTAGTAATATTACGAACAATATGTACCGCTCCTTTTACTTCATTATTTATATTGATAATGAGGCTTGAGCTGACCTCATAGACATTTCGTTCCTTATTGATCTCCAATTCGACGTTATTTACAAATTCCTCACCGTTTAGAGATTTTTCCCATAATTCCATATAGGGTCTATTTGAACCGGTTACATCAGCAAATGCTTCTTCAAGCGGCATTCCTATGGTAATTGATTTGGTGAATATGCGGCGAAACTCACGATGGTATGCTTCATTAAAGATTATAAATCGACATTCACTATTTACAGCAGCAATCATATCACTTGCACTTTCGAGAATGCTTTGTAATTGTATTTCAATATTTATTCTACGCCGCTCAGCTTTTAGACTGCTTGCCAACTCATAATTTCCTAATAGAAAAGCTGCAATTAAGCCAGTCAGGCTCACAATGCTGCCTATGATGATTATCAAACTAGATTTATGAGCGTTGCTTACTACAATTTGATTTCGCTCATTCAACAATACCATTTCAACTGCATTGATTTCGTCGCCAAGGCCTCTTACTTGATCTGATATTTCTTGTCCTTTATGAACTAAGATCAGGGCTTCCTGGGAACTTAAGCTATTGTGCATTTTGAATTGAATTACTTCATTTATTATTTTCAGTCTCTGATTCACTAAATCAATAAAGTGGGTAACACGTTCATGTTGCTGAGGATTATCTATGGTTAATTGCAGCAGGTCGTTGATTTGTTCAGATAGTTCTTTTGTCACGGTTTTGATGTATTCAAGGTACAGATTATCGTTGGTAATAAGATAGCCCCGTTGATGCGATTCAATATCAACTACAGTGTAAAGTACTTTGTCTGTAGCTTGAGTTACTTGATAACTACGGGTCACCCATTTATTAGACTCTACAAGATCTCGAACCTGTTTGTATGAATAAATGCTGATAATGAGTACCATAATAAACGCCGGTATGGAAATTACGTAAAGAATGTACTTACTTAGGCGAGAATTACTGTAAGTATCTAGGGAACGGCTTGAACTCGTCTTTTCATCCATTAGTTGAACTCCGTAGTCCTTTATTAGGATGCATATTAATACAATTATATATTATTTATTTTGTTTGCTGTGGATGGGAACGAAAATGAGGCATGGGTATGGGTCTAAAATGAATTTTTGTGTTATTTACAACAACTTATTCGAAATATGCTATGATAATACACAAGGTTATCCACAGGTGATCAGATATTTAAAAAACCAAAGATTTTAAAAAATAATTAATTATCAATTGGTTAAATTTATTATACTGCGTTGATTAGAAAAATATACAAAGTTATTCACAATGTATAGGTAGTTTATCTATCTACCAGAACATCCAATTTGTTGAAAATACTTTGCAACAAAGTATCCTAGTGGTTAAATAACGATATAAAACTCATGAATAAAGAAGCAATGAATCAAGTAACAGAACGAAAACCATTAACTGAATTTACCGAAAAGGCTTATCTTGATTATTCAATGTATGTCATTTTGGACAGAGCCTTACCACATATTGCAGATGGATTAAAACCTGTTCAGCGACGCATTATTTATGCAATGTCTGAACTGGGTTTGAAAGCAACCGCCAAATACAAAAAATCAGCACGTACCGTTGGGGATGTATTGGGTAAATTCCATCCACATGGTGACAGTGCCTGTTATGAAGCCATGGTATTAATGGCGCAGCCATTTTCGTACCGTTATCCCTTTGTCGATGGCCAAGGAAACTGGGGTTCTCCTGATGATCCTAAATCCTTTGCCGCAATGCGTTATACGGAAGCTCGGTTATCGCCTTATGCGGAAGTTTTACTTTCAGAGTTATTACAAGGTACGGTAGATTGGGTTGACAATTTTGATGGAACGCTACAAGAACCGGCATTATTACCAGCACGCTTGCCGAATATCTTATTAAATGGTGCAACAGGTATTGCTGTGGGTATGGCTTCAGATATTTTGCCCCATAATTTGACCGAGGTGGCTAATGCTTGTGTTCATTTATTGGATAATCCGCACGCAGATTTAACCGCAATGACCCAATATATCAAAGGCCCTGATTTTCCGACCGAAGCAGAAATCATTACTCCGCCACAAGCCATAGCGAGTATGTATGCGACAGGTAATGGTTCAATTAAAATGCGTGCTGTTTATAGTCAGGAAAAACAAAATATAGTCATCACGGCTTTGCCCTATCAGGTTTCTGGTGCCAAGGTAATAGAGCAAATCGCGTTACAGATGCAGCAGAAAAAACTTCCTATGGTGGAGGATTTACGTGATGAATCCGATCATGAACATCCTACGCGACTGGTTATTATTCCACGTTCAAACCGAGTCGATGCCGAAGGATTGATGTCACATTTATTTGCAACCACAGATTTGGAACGTAGTTATCGAGTTAATTTTAATATGATAGGGCTCGATGGCAGACCAAGAGTAAAAAATTTGCTGGATATTCTGACCGAATGGTTGTCTTATCGATTAACAGTAGTGAAGCGACGATTGGAATATCGTTTGGCAAAAGTGCTCGATCGTATTCATGTTCTTGAAGGCTTACTGATAGCTTATCTGAACATCGATGAAGTCATCGCCATCATTCGTGAACATGAGCAGCCCAAGCAGGGATTAATGGCTCGTTTTAACCTCAGTGATCGCCAGGCAGAAGCCATTTTAGAAATGAAATTGCGTCATTTAGCGAAACTGGAAGAGATAAAGATACGTGGCGAACTGGATGAGCTTTGTGCTGAGCGAGATAACCTGCAAAATATTTTAGCCTCAGAGCAACGATTAAAAACTTTGATTAAAGAAGAAATTATTAGAGACAGGGATGAGTTTGGCGATGCACGTCGTTCACCAATTATTGTGCGACAAGAATCACAAGCATTAAAAGAAGAGGATATTTTACCTAATGAGCCAATTACGGTAGTGCTCTCTAAAAAAGGCTGGGTGAGAGCCGCTAAAGGTTATGATGTAATCGGAAGCGAGTTGAGCTATAAAGCTGGTGATGAATTTAAGGCTCAGGCCATGGCACGTTCAAATCAACAAGTCCTCTTTTTCGATAGCGAGGGCAAAGTTTATTCTTTGCCGGGGCATGTTTTGCCATCAGCTCGAGGACAGGGTGAACCCTTGACTGGGAAGCTTAATCCGGCTGAAGGAGCACTCTTTGAAGCGGTAGTTGGCGGCGAAGCGGAGCAGTTGGTGTTATTGGCATGTGATGCGGGATATGGTTTTATCGCTAAGATTGATGATCTTTACGTAAAAAATCGCAACGGCAAGGCCTGTATCAAGTTGCCTGAATCCAGCCAAATTTTATCACCGCGCGTACTTCCTAAACATGAGGAGTTGTTTGTTGCGTGTGCAACAAGTGCTGGCCGATTACTTATTTTTTCCGCGAAAGAAGTACCTGAGTTATCTCGTGGAAAGGGAAATAAATTAATCAGTATTCCTGCTGCGAAAGCCGCATCACGTGAAGAGTATGTGATTGACTTGCAAGTGCTTTCCGCAGATGATTCCCTCACAGTGCATGCGGGTAAACGTCATTTTACCTTGAAAGGTGCCGATCTGGAGCATTATAAAGGAGAGCGCGGACGACGAGGTAATCGATTGCCACGTGGCTTGCAAAATGTGACCCAATTGCAAGTTAATACCCCAGAATAATCTATAAATTAGATTGTAGCCTGGGGTGAAGTCATCGCAGAAACCGGGTAGTGAATTCTCAGGTTCTACTGCGCTGCATCCAGGCAAATAATGGTGATTCCATCGTTTAATCGATGGGATTTACGCTAATGATCTGTTAAATAATTCATAGTAGTGATAAAGTGCTTGAAGCAATAAGCTAATGTGATTTCCAATAATGGAAAATAGTTTAGATAGGGAAGTCTTAGCACCCATGTTAAAAATTTTTACCTTTGTTGCCTGCCTGTTATTGAGCTCCTGTTTTATGGTTGGTCCTAATTATAAAGAGCCGATAAAACCTATTGCTGCCCATTGGCCGAAGAAGGATGCAACGGTAAAAGAAGCACCATTTAAAACGACAAAATGGTGGCAGGTTTTTCATGACCCCGTACTAACCTCATTAATTTATCAAGGGTATCATAACAATTTGACGCTCCAGAGTGCCGGGGTAAGGGTTTTACAAACCCGGGCACTATTGGCCCAATCGGTAGGTCAGCTGTATCCGCAACAACAGGCGGCCATTGGTAATTTCACCTATTATGAGATTGGTGGTGGCGAGCTGCAGACACTTTTGCCTTCATCCTTTGAAACGTTATCATTGGGTTTTTCTGCGAATTGGGAAATTGATTTTTGGGGTAAATATCGAAGAGCAATTCAGGCCAATGATGCTACATTTTTATCTTCTCTTGCTGCATATGATAATGCCTTAGTCACTCTTACCGCAGATATTGCCAGTACGTACATCCAAATTCGTACTTATGAGAAACAAATCAAGGTAACGAAAGCGAACATCGTCGTGCAAAGAGAAGGATTAAAGATAGCCCGCGCTCGATATAATGCGGGCCAAACGAATCTCATTGATGTCGAGCAAGCCCAGACAGAGCTTTCACAAACAGAAGCCTCTTTGCCTCCCTTGGTGACCAATTTAGAGCAGCAAAAAAATGCATTGGCTCTTTTATTAGGTACGGTGCCTAACGGTGTTGATGGGGAGTTGAGGAAAAGCAGAGGGATTCCCAACGCACCTTCAACTGTAGCTGTTGGCATTCCCCGAGAAGTCTTGGCTCGACGACCGGATATTCATCAAGCGCGTTTGGACGCGATGGCACAATCCGCTAAAATAGGCGCAACAAAAGCCAATCTTTTCCCCTCTTTAGCATTAAATGGAACATTTGTTTTTTCTTCAAATAATATTGGTCAAAATTCGCTTTCGGATATATTCCAATGGTCAAACCGCTCCATAACCGCAGGCCCTGCGCTGACTTGGCCAATACTTAACTATGGGCAAATTACCAACGCGGTACGAGCGCAAGATGCTGCATTCCAACAGTCTTTATTAAGCTACGTCAATTTAGTGCTTAAAGCGCAGCAAGAAGTTCAAAATAGTATTACAGCCTATATCGAGGCAAAAAAGGCAGAGCGTGCTTTAACCAAGGCAAATAACGCTGCAATTAAAACATTGAAACTAGCAATAATACGTTATGTTAACGGGGAAGTTGATTTCACACCGGTATTGAATGCTGAGCAACAACAATTAAGCGTACAGACGTCACTTGTTAATGCACAAGCGAATATTCCTCTGGCATTAGTCTCTCTGTATCGTGCGCTTGGTGGTGGTTGGGAAATTCGTGGTACAAATGATGTGGTGCCACAACAAATAAAAGCAGAAATGGCAGCACGTACGAACTGGGGTACTTTACTAAACCAGCAAAATCATGAAGTACCTCGAACGAAGGAAGAAGAAATAAAAGAACTTTATTTACCTAAGTGGTAGAGGCGTTCTAAATGGTAGTGGGGTTTACCTAATTGTAGAGAACAGGAAATCTCCTCTCGCCGCATTAGTTAAGAAAAAACCTGTCGTTCCCATAAAGGTGGGAACCCACTTCTAGAGTGGCTTATTGCCGCTTTAAGAATAGATTTCCGCCTTCGCGGGAATGACAAAATTTCATAACTTAATGGAAGCGATTCGGCATAGTGTGTCGCTTTTACCCTTAGAGAGAAGGAACATTTTGGAACAATTAAATAAAATGGTATTGGGTATGAACTTTAATCGAGATTCAAAATCAGTCAAAATTGCAGGGATAGCTGTTGCTATTTTATTTCTTATCTATCTGATGTTACATTTTTTTGGCAAAAGTAATGCGCCAACCATCCCGGTGCCTGCGGTCGTTGTGCAAAAACCAATAATCAAGGAAATGGCTGAATATGTGACGCAAACGGGGAATACCGTAGCGTATAAAGCAGTTAACCTGGTGGCTCGTGTTGAGGGTTATCTTGATTCAATTGAGTTTGTTGATGGCACTTTTATTAAAAAAGGAAAAGAGCTCTTTGTAATTCAGCCTGAGCCTTATTTTGAAAAACTTAGGGCTGCCAAGGCGACTGTTGCTGCAGCAAAAGCATCACTTATTTATAACAAATCAGAATATGCACGCCAACAGCGCATGTATAAAGAGCATGCCACCTCCCTAAATGAAGTCGAAAAATGGTACGCGAAAACCCTGGAGATTGCGGCACAACTGGATAAATCAGAAGCAGAAGAAATAAATGCGGCAATTGATTACAGTTATACCCATATTTCTGCTCCATTTGATGGCCGCATTGGTCGGCATTTGGTGGATGTAGGAAATCTTGTGGGGCATGGGGAGGCCACTAATTTAGCTACCATCGAGCAGATAGATCCAATCTATGTATACTTTAATCTGAATGAGATTGATTTAATCAAATTACGCGCGGCAGCTCGTGCACGTGGGTTTAAACCGGAAGATATTAATAAAATACCTGTTGAAGTAAGCTTACAAAATGATCCTGAGACCAAGTATAAAGCAACGCTGGATTTTGTTAATACCGGTCTTAATGCATCAACAGGGACTATGGAGCTTCGCGCTATTTTGCACAATAAAGAGTATATTTTTGTGCCTGGCCTTTTTGTGCAAGTGCGAGTTGCAATCTCCAGACCTAAAAACCAATTAACTGTGCCTGATACAGCAATCCTGTATGACCAAATCGGCTCTTATGTGTTGACTGTGGATAACAACAATATTGTGGTAACAAAACGGGTAACATTGGGCAGTGTAGAGAATGGAATGCGTGCGGTGACTACAGGACTTACTGCACAAGATGACGTAATTATTGATGGCCTGCAGAATGCGACTCCTGGCAATAAAGTTGCGCCACGGGACAAGGACACACAAACAAAGAGTAATGGGGAAGCCAAGCATTAATTTAGATCAGGACTTACGAAAACCGCCAGTCTCGTTGTAAAAAAATGTTTTTAATTCGGTCATTTAGTTTATCTACTTCCTCATTAAAATCATTTTTAGCTTCGAACTTGGAGATTCTTCGTAAATTCTGTAGCGATGACAGGCGAGCATTGTTCAGATAATTGTTACAACATGTGAGAAAATGGCAGAATGATTTCTAAATTTTTTATTGAGCGGCCTATATTGGCAAACGTTATTGCGCTTCTCATCGTGCTATTGGGAGCGGTAGCTGTATTTGTTTTACCTGTAACTCAATATCCTGCAATTGTTCCCCCAACCATTCAGGTAACCACTACCTATCCAGGTGCGGATGCCAAAACACTTATTAAAACCGTAGCTTTGCCTATTGAGCAGCAAGTGAATGGGGTGGAGAACATGCTGTATATGCAATCCACCAGCACCAATAATGGTACTTATACGCTGATTGTTACTTTTGCCATCGGGACGGATCTCAATTTTGCACAAGTATTGGTACAAAACCGGGTACAATCAGCAATGGCACAGTTACCCGATTCAGTGCAAAAACAGGGTGTTATGGTCCAGCAAAAATCTACGGCCATTTTGCAATTTATTACCCTAACATCCAAAAATAATGAATACGATGGGCTGTTTCTTGATAATTATGCTGCAATTAATATGCAAGATGAGTTGTCACGCTTACCTGGTGTCGGAAACGTGCTTATTTTTGGAACCGGGACTTATGCGATGCGTGTTTGGCTGGATCCTAAAAAAATGTTGGCTTATTCACTTAATCCAAGCGATGTGCTACAAGCCATTAGCCGCCAAAACCAGGAAGTTTCTTCTGGACAAGTTGGAGCACCGCCAACCGATGGCAAAGCAGCGTACCAATTTACGGTGAACGTTCCAGGACAACTTGCTGATGTCGATCAATTTGCCAATATCATTGTGAAAACAGTAGCTCAAAAGCCCAATCAAACGGCCAATCAAAGTAGTAGTGCGCAAATTGTACGTATTCGTGATGTAGGTCGTGTGGAACTGGGCTCTAATAGTTACAACCAGGTCGCGAAACTGAATAACAAACCGGCGGCTGCTATTGGTATTTATCAGCTCCCCGGGGCCAATGCGCTGCAAGTCGCAACCGAAGTACGTAAAGCAGTTGAGAAAATGGCAAAGCAATTTCCGCCTGGAATGGAGTATTCAATTCCTTTCGATACAACCGTTTTCGTGAAGGCATCAGTAGACGAAGTATATAAAACTTTATTCGAAGCGGGTATTTTGGTTCTGATTGTTATTTTGCTCTTTTTACAAAACGCTCGTGCCACTTTGGTGCCTACAACTACGGTACCGGTAACCATCATCGGTGCGTTCTTTGCCATGCTGGCATTAGGCTATTCCATTAACTTACTGACATTATTTGCCCTTGTTTTAGCAATCGGGATCGTGGTGGACGACGCCATTGTAATTGTTGAGGGGGTAACCCAACATATTGAAAAAGGCACGCCACCCAAACAATCGGCAATTAATGCCATGACGGAATTAATGGGCCCCATTATTGGTATTACGCTTGTATTAATGGCCGTATTTGTTCCTGCAGGTTTTATGCCTGGCTTAACTGGCGCGATGTATGCCCAGTTTGCATTGGTTATTGCCGCAACCGCGTTTATTAGCGCGATTAATGCGATGACCCTAAAGCCCACTCAATGTGCTTTGTGGCTCAAGCCGATAGACCCTCAGAAAAAGAAGAACCTTGTTTTCCGTTTATTTGATAAATATTACTATCCTATAGAAGATACCTATCTCAGGTTCATTGACAGGCTGGTTCATAATAATAAATCGGTTTGTCTTGTTGGCCTTACACTGGTGATTTTGGCGATTATAGGCCTCAGCCGTATCCCAACCGGGTTTATTCCAATCGAAGATCAGGGCTATGCGATGATGAACGTGCAACTGCCAGATGGTTCTAGTTTGGGGCGTACGGAAGCTTTGTTGCGCGATTTAAGTGACCAGGTATCTAAAATTGATGGAATAGCTAATGTGATCACCATTGACGGGATCTCGCTTTTAGATAACAGCGCGAGTCTTGCCAATGGCGGGGTTCTTTATATTATGTTTAAAGATTGGAGTGAGCGGGGTAAAAAAGAGGATTTGCTGGCGATGTACAAAGCGCTTAATGCAATTGCCCAAAAAACCTTGGGCGCTAAAATCCTGGTTATGATTCCCCCACCAATTCAAGGTTTGGGCACGGCGGGCGGCTTTCAAATGCAAGTTGAATTGCAAGACGGTTCCTTTGATTATCAAAAATTACAAACAGCTACAGATCAGTTGATTCGTTATGCAAGTCAGCAACCTGAATTACAACGGCTAATGACTTCCTTTCGTGCTTCAGTGCCTCAGCTTGCGGCCCCAATCAATCGGGTCAAAGCGGAAGCTTTGGGCGTTGCGGTGGGTGATGCCTCCGATACATTACAAACCTATCTTGGATCATCTTATGTGAATTTATTTTCAAAATTCGGACAGGTTTTCCAGGTTTATGTGCAGGCGGACGCAGACTCGCGCATGACGATTGGCGATGTGCGTAATTATTATGTACGAAATAAGTCCGGTGAAATGGTGCCATTGGGAACGCTGACTGATATGTCACCTACTGTTGGGCCGTCCATTATTTCTCTTTATAATTTATACCCTTCCAGTAATATTTATGGTGCTGCAGCGCCAGGGTACAGCTCCGGTCAAGCCATGCAAGTTATGGAGCGATTAGCCAAACAAGTATTACCTGCAGGCGTCTCTTATGAATGGACGAGTACCGCTTATCAGGAAAAAATTGCCGGAAATATGAGTTATTATATTTTTATTTTGTCACTGGTTTTGGTGTATCTGATTTTGGCGGGGCAATATGAAGATTGGATTGCCCCGGCGGCGATTTTATTAAGCGTGCCATTAGCCTTGATTGGAACGGTATTCGCTTTATCAGCTTTAGGCCTTGCCAATAATATGTACACCCAAATTGGAGTCTTGTTGCTCATTGCTTTGGCTGCAAAGAACGCTATTTTAATCGTTGAAGTGGCACGAGAACAGCATGAGCTTCATAATAAATCGATTATGGAAGCTGCAGCAATTGGTGCCAAAACGCGTTTTCGCCCGATTTTGATGACTTCTTTTGCGTTCATTCTCGGGGTAATGCCATTAGTATTTGCAACAGGTGCTGGCGCCAATGCGCGGCGCTCAATTGGCATTGCTGTATGCAGCGGCATGTTGGCATCGACTTGCCTTGCTGTAGTTTTTGTTCCTGCATTTTTTGTGATGCTGCAAACCTGGCATGAGAAAAGAAAAATAAAGAAAAAATCCAATAATTTTGAACCAATTAATACAGATAATTAAGAAATTCTTAAGCTAAAGGGGCTATACTCAATTAAAGAGTAAAATCTGAGAGGTTTTTCCCTATGCCGACCCCTGAAATACGTGCGAAATTACAAGCTATCTATTTGCAAGCGCTGCATACTGCAGCAAAGGATATATATGCTGCTAAAACTAAGATGAATCCTGAATATTTTCCAATGGATCCACAAGGCCGGGTTATTATTGATGTTCAACTTAGCGCGGATAATTGGAATAATATATATAAAGATTATCTTGCGCTACGAGAGATTAATCAAGACGAACAATTACAGGAATTTGATGATGTTGACGCATTTAAAAGAGAATTCCACGCCCTTTTAGGGCATCCTATTCAGGAGATTACTTCTGTTAGCTTTGATTTACAAACCTCATCCCAGCTAAAATCACCTTTAGATTCTACACTAAAGAAAAAGTTACCCCAAAATAAATCTCAAGAAATTTTACAGGCATATCAGGGCTTAGCCAAAGGCCGCATCATTAGTTTACACCAGGAAACCCATTTTCATGCCCATTTAATTGGGCGGATGCTTAAAACTGCGGTTCATGCTGAAGGCCGTGACTATAATGATACTGAATTTCAACAAGGTATAGAAGCTGCACTTTCTAGGCTTAATCCTTACATAATGAAGTTGCAAGCGGACGCATTAAAAAAAGCGTATGCCAAGGCTAATAAAAGAGCCCCATTTGATCAGGAGCAATTTGCAACTACTTTAAATGCTGAGCTTGATAAGGCCAGAAACAAGCTATTGCCGTATATTGCTAAAACAATACGTGTTGAAGTCATTATGGCGACTGGAATTCAATTTGATGCAAATATCACCAGGCATTTATCAAAACATCTAGCAGAAGCAACCACTGCCAGCGCCAATGATTTCGTTCATATCGATAAAGGAACAGGGTTCATTAGCTTTATCGGTGCCAGTGAGCATACCTCGCATCATCAGGAATTGGGTGAAAGCCATTTAGCAGATCGCATGATGTATTCTCACCATCTGTTAGGAGATGATGTAGTACCTTTATCTCATCGTCAACAAGTTCGCGTTCCTTCACTGGCGGTAAAACAACTACATCCCATCACGCAAAAGCTTTTGCAACAGGAAGTAAAGCAAGGTAAAAACATCGAAAGCAAAGATGATTCCCTAGTAAATAAGGAAATAACGAAACTTGACCCCAAAAATAAGCTCTCTAAAAAAGAACGAGATCAGATTTGTAAAGAATATATAACAATAAATAAACTCCTTGTCAAAAAATATCCCAAAGCACTCTATTCGGATGAAAATATAAAATGGGCTTTTAACGAGCTGATTGTGAATGATACGGTTGAAAAACTCCGTTATTTACAAGATAAATATCAACTAGGTGGAGATGTTCGCAGGTCAGCGGGATCTCAGTTTCCCCAAGCCTTTATTTACAATCTATATACCACCTTAAATAAGGGCAATCCTGCTGGAATTTATGATGAGAGCAAAAATAAGCAAAGTCAAAGTGCGGAACACATTTTGGCAGCGGCGCATGCGTACAATCGAGCCAATCCTCTAAAACCTTTATGTTTAGTCCAAAATATCGCCGTTAATGGTTGGGGCCATGAGCTGTCGATTCATGATAAAAATTCGGAGCTTGTAAATGAAGCCGCCTTGATGACGCAAATGGCTTCTTTGCATACTATTTATGAGATTATTCGGGATAAAAATGATAGAAAGCGCGTTGAATCATTGTTTGCTGAATACGATCACTTTCTTGCCCTTGATTATGGGCCTTCTTTTTATAGTTATCTCAAATCAGAAAAGCCTGAGGTTTTGACAACTCTTAATCACCTACAAAGCAGTATGACAGTTCCTGACGCGGCACCAAGTTCTGAGTTTCAATGGGAGGAGCATCGTGCGGCGATTGTAGATAATGTAAAGGTTGCTATAGTTTCCCTATTCAAAGAGGGTGCATTTGGCCATCATGAGAATGGGTTCACCTACCAAGCTTTATCAGTATTTGCGGAAAAGGCATCTATTGGTGGCTGTAAGAGCGCAAACGAAAGGGCGCAAGCCGTCAATGGTCGTGTCTCTATTCTTGATTTTGTAAGTTTGGATAATTCAGCGCGCGAGAGTCTTTTAAAGAGGTATCTTTCTGACACGGAAGCAGAGAGGCTTATTAATTTAGCAAATGAGTTGGAAACGAGTATTTATTGTAAGAATACAGCAGATATAACCAAGAATTTGGATGCGCTCTATGAGGCTTTAAACCTTGAAGGGTTCCAAGCCGTAATTAGTTTTATCGATCAGGGCGGCCATGCAAAATTAGGCACGAGAACTAGTATTTTCTCTGATACTAATAATGCTGAAACAGTTACTACCCATGTTAAAAATGCGTCGAAATGGCAATGCCATAAAGGGTTGACTGATAATGTATTAAGAGAGTTTTGTGGGGTAGAAAAGATAAGTTATTTGAGTGAACTTAAGACTGCAGGTAAGGCCATTCTTGGGATAGCAGTAGGTGGTGCATTAATTGAAGCTGGAGCTTTTGGTATTGCAGTTGTTGGCTTTGGTCTAGCTGTTTCAGCATTTCCTCCAGTTGCTATTGCGATTGGCGTAGGAGCAGGAGTTGCAGCTGGAGTAATAGCGCTGGTTTTGCTGGGTGATTTTCTCTATAGACTTGCTACGAAAAATTCCGCTCAAAAAGCTCGATTTGAAGAATTACAAAAAAGAAACATTACATTAATTGAAATGAGTAACCAGAAAAAACCGGAAGCGGATCAAGATCCTAGATATGGCCAAGAAGAGCAAGCTAATGCTGGAAATGCAAGCAGTGTTCCAGTAGGCAAATGGCGAGACACGAAATCTGCATATATTCCCGATAGAAATGGGCCTGTGATTTCAACCTCCTATGCAAAGACTGTTTTAAACGAAGGAAGAGAATCACAAAAAGATGTATTAGATTCTACCGTTGGTGCCCGAACATTTCGGATGGATAGTTCAGGAGGAGAAGATTTATGATTTTCTCTTTTAATGTACCTATCAAATATAAACAACTTATGTAGCCTGGGTGAAGCAAAGCGAAACCCAGGGTTTCCTGCCAATAACTCTCCGGGTTCTGGCTATATTGCTTGATATCCTAACTACAAAGATCCCTAATCTTCTGCTTTAGTTCTACAGATAATTGTGTCATCGGCAATGTAGCCAAGGCCGCAGTTTGGTATAAACGCTTTGTTTCGGGATTATCTATGGAGTTCAAATGCAACGCGATGGTTTGAATATCGCCTCTTGCCAGTGGCCCTGTGAGTGTTTCTGCGATATGTTTAGTTTGCAGTAAGTTATCAAGATTTCCTTGCATTAAATTCACCATCATCTGTCGGCTTTGCTGGCTATTAATGCCGGCGTTCAGAAATAATTGTTCACTGCAGGCTGCTAAGGTAATTAAATAGTTCGAAGCCATGCAGGCTGCAGCATGATAGGCTGCTTTTGCTTCGGGATTAATGGTAATTAGATGCGCGCCCAACTGCGTAAAAGAGCGCTTCAACCACTCACATACTTCCAGATCTCCTTCTAAGATACAGTCGACTTGCTTAAATGCGGTGGGTTCCAGGTAATTTGTTTTAAACGCTTTTAAAGGATGAAAACTCGCCACGAAACAACCTTGTTTCCTTAAAGGGGCAAGTAATGCCGAGCTGAGTACGCCGCTGCTATGAATGACAAAACTGCCTGGTTTTAAAGTGATACTGTGAGCTAAATTGTCAACAACATTCTCAATGGCGTCATCATTACAACATATCCAGGTTATCTCTGCTGCAGGTAAGTGAGCCATTTTGTCGATTACCTGCCCAAAACCCAGCTCTTGATGTGCATTTTGTGTACTTTCGAAGCTGCGATTGCAAATGGAAACTGATGTGATCCGCTGTGCTTTAAATAGGGCTAAAGCGATATTTTTACCTAATCGACCCGCTCCTATGAGATTGCATTTCATATTTTTTCTTGCCTGTAAATTTATCAATAGTTCATTACCCACTAAAAATGCAATTTTAGCAAAAAATTATCACCATTCGAGCAATTATTGGATATAATACTCTCAATTTGTCATGTTGAGAAATGAATTATGCCTTATATCGTACAGGGAAACGCACAACAAATGTTTCAGGCATTTGGACAGGACTGGGCTATTGCAGAACAAAAAGATGGCACAAGAGTTATTTCTAGGGAAGTCATTAATTTCCTGGGTTCTATGCCGCAAGCAATAAGACATTTAAATATTTGGCAAAAACAAGCATCAGGAAAGCATTATCTGCGGGGCAATATGACTGCGGGTAATTTGGTCTATTTATTTGGCATCGACCCTCTCAAGAAGAAAGATGAAAGCCCAGAGGTTTATCATGCTAATTTTATTCGTCAGGATTTCGCCTATATTGATGATGCGGGAGAAGACTGTGGCCTCGTCGTCATGTATCGAAAGGATGACCCCAAACAATGGGTAATCGGCTTAATGAGAAAAGGCCATGCACTACCTCAGGACAGAGAAATTATCTGTGCAGCGAGTTTTGATTTACACCCATTTATTAAAGCGCCTGATTCCGGGCTCACAGTTTCCTCTATGCCCTCTCTTGAGCTGTTATTAAATCAGGTTCGATCTCCTTTGCCGCATTTTTTATTACAAACAGCCGTCAATGCAGATAATGGAATTAATTTACGCCTTCAACGTGTTGCGCTGTTGATGCGACAGCTACAAGGAGGACAGGACCCCGCGACAATTGGTACTTCAATTCCTTTTAGTGAACTTAATTTATCTGCCATATTTGCAGAGAATCCAGCTCTGGATTTGATTCTTCAATCCAAAATACTTGATAAATTTACGTTACCTGTTGGCGTAATCAATGATCTTTTGTCACCATCCAGCCAATTGTGTAAGGAAATTCTAAAAATTAAGTTCACCAAGAATATGCGGATTAATCAGAGTTTATTAAAGATCATCATCATATTTTATGAACAAGGGATTCTTGAGCAAAACCGCGAGCTACTAGGGAATTTGGAGTTTATTAACAAGTTCAGTGGTTTTATGTGGGATAAGACGCAAATCAAGCTGCTCCCCTTTTTAATTCAACAAAACTATCCTGAAGATTTAATCCGTCTTATTTTATCTAATGAAGTATATTACCAAGTGATAGACCGCTTGGTAACATTAGAGTCGGCACTTACGGTAGATGTGCCGAAATTCTTTAACGATCCTACAAAACTAGGGGAATTAAAATTTATTCATTCCCTGCATGATGAAGATTGTAAGAGAATTTGTTTGATTTTTTGGGTAAAAGGATCTTTGTCTGCGAATAAATATCAAGAAATAATCGATGCAACAAACGAATATCCATTGTTGGCTTCGACCCTGATTGCTATAGATCAAACAAAAACTTACAGTATTAAAGGTCTGGAGAAACTTGCGTTAGCTCCCCGCGACCATTTGAAAGAATCAATTCGCTATCATTTTGAGGAAGAGTTCAAAAATCTGCATGATGTTTATGCGCGTTTATGCGCGTTATCAGTCCATGAGCTGGAAGCTGCGAGTAATGCGCTGCTTCTATTAAGGAAATCAGGGGTAATAAAACCTGAATCTTATCATGGAGCGATAGAAAATAATCATAAGGGGCAAGCCTTACGTCTGTTTTTACCGCAGTTGGAGCATATTGAGGAGAGCACTCGAAAGATATTAATAGATGTTCTGGATGTTGGTGTAACAAATGGGGTCACGGCTCTAGGCAAAAAGATACTTCAAATTACAGATCCAGGACAATTGGCTTTAGCTACACGTTTAGAAGAGCGATTTATTTGTGTCAGGCAAATGCAAGATTTAGATTTAAAGCGCAAAAATGAAATGGTTGAATTAGCGGCAATAGAAGAGAGTGAAGAAGCCAAGCGTTTTCGACACGTTATTATGCGTGTGGAAGCACAATGCGAAATAATTCATGTACGTTTGTCCGAGGCTAACTCATATAGACCCATGCTTGACAAATGGAAGAAAGCAGAAAAAGAATACAGGAAAAAATTATACACTATCACTTATGATGCGCTTATGAATCCTGATGTTGAAGTACGTTCCAAATTAAAGGCAGCCGAAAAGAAAATTCTTGATATTGTCGATCCCAAAATCGAGTCAGATATCTATAAAGCCATAATTGTCCTGGCTAATATTGTGATTAGTGTCTGTTCTTTTTTAGGGGCCAATGGATATAAATACCACAAAACTGGAAATTTTTGGTTTTTTAATCAAACCCGCTCAGGAGAAGAGATACGCGCTCTTGATAAAGAAATTCTCAAGCTTATAGAGCCAGAGAAAACAGATGAAAATGGAATTTGGTCATTCATTCCATGTTTGCAAATGAGTTAAACAAGTGTAGCCGGTAACTGCTACAGCCTTAGCCCGAGAACTTATCTCCCTCCGGGCTAGGGCATTCTTCTTGCAAGAGACCACGACTAACCTGAACAGTTCTAGGGAATGACAGCCTAAATTCGCCCAAAATTACTCCATTCGTTGTCTAAAAATATTTTTGGAACAGAACTGCCGAACCCCATTTTATCTTTTTTGCAATGGAACCTGAAAAACTAAATCATCCTAAGGAGCTTAAGATGATGGATCTCCTGAGTAGGGCAAATACACTATTTCATAAAAATTATGCCATATCCAGGCGATCCTTATCTTCGTTTAGGATGAAGTATCTTAAGCGCTAAGCGCTTAAAAAATACCCTTTAAATGAATGAGAAGGCTGGACTATTTTTTTCTTCCGTTTCGGATTCACTGGGTTGAGCTAATGAGTTAAGGAAGTTATGACGTTCAGGCTTTCTCTTTTTCAGTGGTGGTGGTGCGACTATACCTAACTTCTCAATTTGTTGAGGGTTTAATTCGTGCTCTGGAAATAAAGGAGCTGGCCGTTTTGAAGACGCAAATAACCGTAACGACGGAATTCCGAATGCGGGAAATCTTGTGGCGGCCTGTGGCGAATCACTGGATAACAGAGCTGGTATGTTTGACTCATCAGGTACTCCATCTTCCGCAAATTTTAGCCTTCTTACTTTTGTATTCTCAATAAGTGGATCATCATTATCACCCACAGCGAAGCGCCTGGGTCTTTCTAGTGCGTAGCGCACTCTTTTGGTTTCAGCATTTTGCTCTTTTAAACTTGACGTTAGCGCGATGTTTTCCGCAAAAGTTGTTAACCAGTTTTTAATACTGGCAATCGAGCATTGGTGAGTACCTATTGTTTTACCATTATGATCTAACTCATCGATAATTAGAACTTCAGGTAAATTGAATGGAAGGCAAGTCTCATTAATAACAAGAATTGCTAGAATCCATTTAATGGAATCAAATGAAGGACGAAAATCACCACTTTTATGATTAATTTTAATTAAAGTGGAATAGTCTTCACTAAAAAACAAATTGCCAGCGGTTTTACAAAAGGCCTGATTTTGTGGGGAGCCTGTCATTTTGAAATGTGCAGGGGCGTCAGGAGCATTACTATGTGACTCTCTGGCAAACCAGGCTAATTTATTTAAACAGACAAGATAGCGTAAAACAGGAGTTTCCTCTCCTTGTTTCATTTCTGTTAATAACTGTCCTAGAGTGGCTAGCGAATGAATAAGATACTCGGAAGTACGGGTTATCTTTTTCAAATTATTGGAGTGAAATTTATCATTTTGATCTGGTGGTGTAGAGAAAAGTTGTTCTAGCTTCGATTGCATAAAAATCGCCTATTATCAATAAGATATGTTTAAAAAGGCGCGTATTTTACCATGAGAGCCACTATTTAACCAATATTTTGATCATATTTTTTTCTAAACGGTTTTTTTATGCCTTTTGCTTATTTTCTTGTGATGGCATGCCTGCGCATTTAATGACGACAACTTAATATATTATTGATGCAGTATGCTTTCCCAGAATCCTGCCTGTTCTGCATAAAATTGGCGGTAGCGATACCAGTTCTCATCTTTGAGCAAAAGCTTTTTTATGGGTAAGAAGCATGCGAAAAATAGATTAAAATACAAGGTGCGAGTGAAATACAAAACTTCACGGATCGCTGACTGCGGCGGCCTATGTGCCAATGGCACCATGATAAGTTATAATAAAAAAAGCTAAACAACATCATATGAAAAACTTTCCTTTAGTGATGTGGTTATCGCTTGAATCTTACTGTTTAGTTTCCTTGTTATCTGTTTGAAAATTATTCTTGAACTTATTGAATATTTCTGCTTAATATGAACTATTCTAAAGGACGACTGTGATTTAATGGATTAAACATATGGGAATTCCAAAAAGGGCGCTGAGACATCGCCAACTCACTTATTCTACAAAAACAGCTATCTCGGATAGTTCTCATCAAACATTTCATGTTAGTTTTGAAGAAGATGGTGTTATCAAGAAGGCCTTTTTTAAAAAATTAGAACCTAAAAATCACTATCCTGAATTATTAGCCAAAATAAGTGTAGCCACTTCATCATTTAAACGTTTATTCCAAGGAAAAAGATCTGCTGAAGAGCGTTTGGTATTTGAGGAGTATGACATTGAATTACTGTTAGACAGTAGTGAATCGAGTAATACACTAAAAGACAACACACTTTATATTAAACTAGATCAACAAGATTCGCTTAAATATATTGTTAAGACTCCTGATGGTTCGATAAAAAAAGACACGATTTCAATAAAGGATATACAAGACTTTAATCTTGAGTTGCCTTTAACAGTAGAGCAACTTCAATCGGTAAAGAGTCATATCCTGGAAATCACATCAAAAAGGGGCCACACCCAAGATAAATTAATCGGTACGTTATCTATTGGTGTAGAGGATTTTAAGCCTTTTCATTTCGCTAAAGAAGGCATTCCTATAAATAGCTCCTTAAAGGAACAAGTTGCGCCCAGTGTGAAAACACTTATTGAGAAAAACATCATGGAGCTTCTGCTTGGCAGATGGTTTCTTGATGATGATGATGCGCATCCGCATAACCTGAGCCTAGCTGGAGATATCGATTTTGATATGTTTTTTTATTGGTTCACTATCTATATGAAAGAGCCAAGATCAGTGATTGGAGTTCCTAAAAAGCATGTTACTCTAACCGTTCATGATTATGAGGCTTTTCCCAACGTTCAGGAGTCCATGCCTTATCACTGGCCACCTTATCAACATCCAGGGCAAGTAACTATTCCGGTAATCGTACCTGGAGTACAAGAGCAGGCTCTTAAACTATTACCAAAAGCCTATGCAGACCCAGTTGAATTTGCACGTTTGGCTCAGAATTCTGTGGCGCAAGAACAAAAGCTCGCCGCAGCTTTAAAAGCTTTATTAACATTCCAGCCTGAGGTACAACGTAAACGTTTAACAGAGCTCTTTGGCGATCTGCCTTTAAATTACGCCTCCTTAGATGAGACCGACCCCAGCTTAAGGGCAAAATATGAAGAGCTGTATCCTCGTTTTTGTAATGAAGAGACGAACAAAAGGTCATTTGTTGATTTTATGATGGATTTGTATCAGGAACATTATGATAATTTATATCGAGTTGTCGCCTTTTATATGGGATGTTCTGACAATGGCTATGGGATACCATTATCACCCACCTATTTGGCTCTTTATCAAAAGCCTTCATTTTATCGTAACGTAGAGGAATGGGTCAAAAAGGAAAATGAAACAACCTATGCCAAAGAAGAGACACTTAAATATGATCTTGGCGAATTGCAAAAACGTTATCACCAAGTTTGGCGTGATGCATTTACTCCAACTATAAAAGAATTGATTTACAGTTCATACAGACTAACGAATGCATTACTTAAAGAGGCTACCAATCCACCATATGTACAAATCTCCGAGCTGGTTAGCAAAAAAGCTACCGATGAGACGTTAACCAGCGCGTGGGAGTTATTTGGAAATCTCCCTTTACTTTCTGCCGACACAATTGAAACGAAGATTAGTGTTGATAGGGACAGTAAGTTGCGTGATGCAGTATTATCGATGGTCGCATTTGTTAATGAGTTTCGTGCTATTACAAAAGCTTATTATGAAAAGGAACGAAAGGATCTTTCAGAAGAAGACAATCTCGAATTTTCAAATAAACTAAGCTTACTCCATCAAACGTATAACTTAAAAATTCGCCAAGCTTTAGCAAATACAACAACTCATGCTGCTGAATTTAATAATATCGCCTCAAGCCTCAAGTTGATGGCAGAACAGGTCAATTTCCAATTGCATTTGACCACTACTGATGAGCTTATGGAGAAAGCATTACTTGCAGTTAAAAAAGATGTATTACCTTTTACGCATGAAGATGTGAAAAAACAATATTGTGATTCATTATTTGTTTGGGCAAAAACCATTAAGCCTGAGGAATTAGAGCGTTATATCAACGATATTATAGATAAAAAATATGCTCCTTTGCTGCCTTCGGTGTCATTCCGTCAAAGGGCCGAACCTGTGAGACAATATTTAAAGACAAGCGGAAGTGAAAGTGGTGATAATCGCTTGGCTTATATTTTAAGTTCAGGAACCCAAGATAATGGAGCGTTGAACACCCAGCTTATACTAGGGCTTACCCCTCTTATGTTACAAAAGCATCCTATACCAAGTATTGATCTTGCAATCAGGGAGAAGAGTTTTGAAAAGGGCATCGCTGATTTCACGAGCGATGTAGTATCTTTTGCGAAAGAAAACAAGCGATTTACTCATCCTTATAGTGATGGAGGCATCAACATGGTGTATAAGGCGATTTATGATTGGGTAGATACACTAACTACGAAATCATTTAAAAGCTTAATTAATTCTACATTAACAAAATATGAGTCGAAAACATGGGGAAGCCTTATAGGTGTATCCAGGAGATCGGAAGTAGAAAGTTATTTAGAAGGAAATTGTAATTCGAAAGCACTGGCCATGATCTTTATGAATGGAGGTGAGGCGTCAACATTAAATGAGTGTTTGTTTGTCAAAATATTAGACACAATTAAAAGGGAAGTCTCTAAATACCCGGTGATGCTGCAAGAGCCAAAATATCAAGTAGTCACTCAGTTTAATTTAAATGAGCAGCATAAAGCGTTTTATCTTGCTAATCTGAAATATCATCATGAAACGATTTCTGCTTCGCATCGTCAGTTACAACTTACCTACGGAGATGCTAGCAATAGTAAGGAACCTACACCACTATATTTGTGACCATTGGAAGTATAGGTTATGATTCCCTTTTTTAAAAACGCGGTGAGAGTTTCGCATGTCTTTTGATTTAATAAAAACATTACCTCAATACCTGATTCCTCAGCATGGTCTTACAGCTCTTGCGGGTTGTTTGGCTGATGTAAAAAATGTCAAAGTTAAAAATTATATTATTCAACGATTTATAAGAAAATATCAGGTCAATATGAGTGAGGCCCTGATCGAAGATCCCACCGCATACTCTTGTTTTAATGATTTTTTTATCCGCCATCTGAAACCGGAATGTAGGCCTATGGCCCATGCAGACATCATCTCGCCTGTAGATGGTTGTGTTAGCGAGCTAGGATCTATAGAGCAAGGCCAATTAATTCAGGCAAAAGGTCATTACTATTCTGTCGCAGATCTTTTAGCATGCAATAATAAGGTGGCATCTCAATTTATTAATGGATGTTTTGCTACGTTGTATTTATCACCCAAAGATTATCATCGGGTCCATATGCCTATGGATGCTGAAATCGTATCGATGACCTATATTCCGGGGGCTTTATTTTCAGTTCAGCCTTCAACCGTTCGGGTTGTGCCAAAATTATTTGCGCGTAATGCTCGACTGGCAATCTTTTTTTCTACCAAAGTAGGTCCTATGGTGATGGTGATGGTTGGCGCAACTATAGTTGGAGCGATAGGAACCAGTTGGCATGGGGACATCAAACGGAGTAAGGCCCGCATTGATTTTGAATACAATCAGGATAAAGAACAAATGATGATGGCTCAAGGCGATGAAATGGGCTACTTTAAATTAGGCTCAACTGTTGTCTTGTTGTTTGCAAATGGCGCACAAGTCCATTGGCATGAAGCTTTAAAAGCAGGAAGAACAATACGTTTGGGCGAGGCATTTGGAGAAATTAAATAGGTGCCAAAAGCTGGAGATTCTTCGTCGCAAACTCTTCACGACGAGGTGGTACAAAATCTAGGCTGGGTGCAGCGCACCGCGCCTGAGAGATCCTCACAAAATTTAGCCATAGTGAGGACTCTCTTGTTGAGTCTGAATAGCA
>NZ_QHJG01000015.1:0-448 GCF_003184185.1 Legionella qingyii
ATCTAACGAATCATGAAAGCCTCCGTTTATCATAACTTCCAAACGAACGTACAGTTATTTATACGACACACTAAATTTTTATAAGATAACTAATGCACTATTCAGATATTTCCTTTATTTTCCAAAAAATATTAAAATACGCGAATGGATACCTACGTAAAACGTTTATTTAGGTAGCTATCCATTCGATAAGACACAATAACTGGATCTATTCGGCTACGCTCAGACGGTCGACGTAACGAGAGGTTAAGTTGTAGATTATGTAGTCGTTGCCAACTGCGCTAAAAGTATAATTAAAGACGTCCTTTCAACGATTTTTTCGATAATCCCGAAAATCGTATTCGTGAATTAGGGAACTGTTATTATGCCATTAGTTCTATCCGGACAGAAAAAAGACCAGATCTATTTACAAGACCTCATAATTACGTTTATGAAACAGGCATAACAC
>NZ_QHJG01000015.1:458-8105 GCF_003184185.1 Legionella qingyii
TTCTGCAGGAAAGTTGCTAAAAAAGCTATTAGGGCTTTTAGCATAAGCACTTAATCCCTTGACAATAATACGGTAATCAAGATAGGCCTGTCTTTTTTCTGGTCTAGATAAATGTTCTGGAGTATTAATGCAAATACTTTGTCCGTATTGTGCAATGGTTGGATCTTTAAAAACCATTTGATTGTCTCCCTGCCTTGTGATTATAGCTCCTGTTAAACCCAGCAGGTTAATTGCTTCCTCTCTTGACGCCCGATTCGGAAAAGTTGCTACTAACTGACCATTTACAACTTCGTCTTTAATATAGAGCACAGGTTTAGATGAAGGGAACACTCCAACAGGAATACTCATCATTTCATTGAAATAATCATATGAAGTATTGCTTGGGAATTTAAGGGCTAATCCAAAATCATCTCTACATATTACAATTGGCCTTGGGGTGCAGAGATCATTTAATTCACTATAGAATCGATTTAAATTTCCTACATCAACAGTATCATCCCTCAACGGGCCCAAATAATCGAGCAATATCGCTGCAAAATGGTCTTTAGAATAATACTCAACAAAATCCTGTATAATTTGTAGGGGGTCATTAGAAGTTCGATAGATGTCCATAAAAGGATGATCATAACGAGGAGTGCGACGAGCGCCAACGTATATTTCCTCACAATTATTTTTTAGAAAATGTAATGCATTGAAAAGCTCAGGAAATACAGAATGCATTTCCCTTGTGCTACGCCATCTTCCTATCTCGGTATTCCATCCGCTTATCAGGGTTTGCTTCAATCTAGCTAAATCCCCTTCATACTTTATAAACAAAGCAACTGCATCATCTTTGTGTAACATAATAATTCTCTAATTTAATATTATAAAAAAAAAATTTTAGCTAGAAGGTACGATAGGAAAGGAAAAAGAAGCCGATTAATTAGTCCAGTCTGTGTTTAGAAATCCAGCCAGTCTTTCTTCATTCTTTATCTAAACGACAAACCCGTTTCATTAAATTAAAACTAGGTTAAAAACCAGTCTTCAAAAACTACCCGTATTAGAGAAGATAAGTCGTTTGCTAATCCTTAGATTGCTTAGTACTTTCGGAGGCAAATGGTATTGAAAGTTTTTTTGCATGTCAATAAATATACTGTGTGATGTAAAAATATTCTATTATTTGCGATTGGTACTAATTTCTGCGGTCAGCCCTGAAGAGGATTAAAACGAAATGCTTGGTCAATTTAGAGCTGGCAATAAAATTCATCTATTTGCATGGGCTTTGCATTTAAAGCCCATATTTAGTACACTCCAATCGCACCGAATTTGCTTCCTTCAACCCGCAGGATGAATCAAGATGAAAGAAAGAGCTCTCAATTTTTTGGACAAAATTGAAAAAATTCTACCAGAGAAATCCAATCCCAGTCTGATCAGTAAGATTTTAAGCGAGTTAAAACTGGATGATCTAGATACCAATGATAAAGAATTTACTGAGTTTATAAGCAAAGCCTGCAGAGAAAAAATAGACTTAAATAAACTAACTCAGCACCTGAAAAGAGCTCTAATATTTAATGAGCCACTTTGTCGACTCTTGGCTTTTATTGAAGAAATGGCATTAATTGGGGATGAGGAGCTTGCTGCCATTGCATCGACACTAGAACGTCAGCTGAACTTGTTGTTCCTTTTCGAAGCGATGTTGGTCACCATGGCCAACAGCAAACTGTTTGCAAAAGAAGTATACGATCATTTAGTGAAAATAAGCGGCAATCCATATCCAGGAAATCCCCTCGCTGACTTCATTTTAGGCGTCCCCTATAGCGCCACTCTGTTTGAGCGATTAAAAATGGTTTCCATCAAACCGGTTATGCTGACGGTCCTCTTTCACCGCTCAATGGGTGAAAAAAAAGAAACCCAGGAAGCTCTGGATGATTTTATCAGGGAAAACGGCTTATCTGGTTCGAATGCTTGGATTGAAACGACTGAACCCAAAGAACTATCGGATAAAACAGTCCCTGTGATGGGGTTAAATATTCTTGAGGCGGCCTGGGAAGACGCAACCGACCATGCCAAAGAGTATGGGGGTATTGAAAATGCTGAATCCGCTATTGGGCTAATCCAACTCATGGAGCAGCAACAGTATCTTAATGAATGCAATTACTTCACCACCCTGTTGCCAGAGGGTGCTTATAGAAAAGAAGACGCCAGTTACGAATTAATACCCGACTTAAAAATCGATAACTCCAAAAAACTAGTATCCCAGTTCCATATTCACCCTCAATGGCGGGATTTATACACCAGCTGGAATCTTTTTTTTGTGGTTGCCAATATAGATACTGTGGTGATGCCTTTGAAATTATTGCTCCCTACGGTCATGACGGCTCATCCCTCCAATTACAAAGAAATGAGGGTTATTTCTCTGTTTTTAATCGGTAATTTATTTATGCATGCTAGCAAAAATAACCCCTTTTTTAAAAATTTTACACTGACGAATGCCAAGATTATTTTTAAAGAATGGGGTAGGATTAACAAAGAATACGCTAACCAACAACTGCACCTTCTTTGTCCAGAAGTTCCCGTGTCTGTCAAACCCTCTTTGCAAGAGGTTTTTGGCCATCACGTGCACCTTAATTTTTTAAAACATCTGTACAATTTCGTTCGGGATCCAGGTCATTATCGTTTTACAACTCCTTTTAAGAACAATAAGTCCGGACCACAATTCTTTAGTCCAGTAAAAACCAAGGATTCCATGGAGTCCTTAGAGGAGAAAAAAATAGAGTACAATGAGCCTTCATCCACATGTCCTGAAGGCTTTAATGTAATGAACCATCCCACCCACTGAGTTGGTAATTGATTGTTACCAACTTAGAATTCAAATTGACAATTTTTCACCGGATGGGAGATTCATAAATGAATATTAACTTACTAGGTTTTGATATAGCTAAGAATATTGGCTATACACTTTTTCGCCTGGAATAGCCCAATTTTAGGCTTTGTCATTGCAAAACGAATAGCACCCAAGCATATTGATATGTCCAAATCCATATCCAGAAAGCCAAGCATCCCTATTTATTGCTAAACTTCTTCTTTAAAAAAGTTAACCGTTTACTCAGCAAAAAATTAATCAATTTTAGATGGGATGGCCATGCGTGTTAGGGCAACTCCTTGAATATAATTTAACTTTCATGTATATTTTTTATCTTTTTTTATTGTGAAATATTATGAAATGTAAAGCTTATTTCGGTAAAGCAGGACTTATGCTTGAACTAGAGGGTAATAATGAAGCGCTTCTAAGACAATATGCTAAAGCCTGTGCTATGGATGATGCCACTATAGTTACTTTTGATAAAAAGAAATACACCCTTTATCTGCCCCATATGAATAAAGAAACTTATTCCAAATTATGTCAAGTGGCTGAGGGAGAAAAACCAACATTTGATGAGTTAGAAGAACAAGCAGCAATAGAGCAAAAAGAGAAAGAACGTTATGCTCTTCGTGATCATGGATTTATTAAATCAAAACAGGTCAAAAAAGACCACGAAATAAGTTATCTGGTAAAGCTTGTTGATAAAAAAAATATTAATATAACGGTAGTAAGTAACGATAAATTATTTTTATCTCTATGCGAACAATATTTCAAAGGAAACACCGGTATAACCGCTACCGATAAAAAATCATTTAAGCAATTAAATATTCCCAAAATAGGCAAAGATACATACAACTCTTGTCTGAGTAAAATGAAAGATGGACTTCCCCACGGTTATAAAAAAAACCTACGAAGTTTCGAGCAATTAAAGGATGTTGCAGTTGATTCAAATGTGCATGATTTAACAGGTTCCACTATGTTAATAAATTGAAAGAGTCCGCGCTTTATGCGCTAAATCCTATAAAGACCGCATTAAAAATAGGTACATTTTAGTGGTTAAATGAGTTTAAAAAACTGTTTCAATTAAATATTTTTGATTTATGGCAATCGAGCATATTAGTGAACTGTGCCATATGCTTTTGGAATGTACTTAAATGATATTTTGAAGCATGCCATCTTTAACATAATTATTTTCAATTCTTTATATCTTGAATAGAAATAGTTGAGGATACTGAGCTAATCTTCCCCATATCCCATTTTTTCGCATTCGTACTGCTAAATCTCATTTAATTTAACAAAAGGCCGAATATATGACTGCACCTAAACCTCTTGTCTTAAAATAATTTGGTTATTTTCTTGCATAACCGGTAGAGTCCATATGGCACCATTTAGTAAATGGCTACCCAGTTATATCCGAGTTTTGAATAGTGTGCTCAAGATAATTGATAAGCATTAAAAATTCATCGTTTCCAATTTTGCTATTACTTTTCCTTTCTAAATCAAGCATAAACAAATTTTCCAAGAATGGACGAAGAGCACGAAAGTTCTCCGATTTTTCCTTGCGTATCTGTTCTAAACCAAATTTTCCTAACAGGCTTCCAAGAGAACTTCTCAGCTTTAGCTTAGGATAAATCTGAACAACTGATTCTTTTATACTATCGAGGTAAGAAAACTCCATTTTTGTTGCCTCACATTCTATATTCGCCTTTAGTGTAGAGCGAGCAATAAAGGCTTGGCATGAAAAACGGCAAATAGCTCTAGCTTCACAAGAACCACAATCCTGCCAATTTTCAGGGGCTATTGAAAAAAAACGCTTTAATTTCTTGTCGTAAGCAATTTTAAAGTCCACTGTTTTATCTTTCAAATGTCCGAGAAAATACTCTTTTTCGTTCCAGCTAAATCGTCCACATGGCAGTATATTTCCTTCTGGGGTTATCCCTATAACCTCTGTTCCAGCACCACAACCTTCATAATCACACAAGGACTGGGAACGTTGAACACCCTTGAGATGACACTCAACGTAATGAATCATGCTCTCTGTTACATGGTATTCTGTGGCGCACTCCGCCTTCGTTTCAATCATATAGTCAATGATATCTTTTTTTGCTTTAAAAATTTCACTTGGCGTGGGAGGGGGCAGATTCACACCAGCCCCAACTGGATATGCAACGTTCGCTTTAAAGCTTAGAGCCCCCATATCAGCATATAACCAGTTGCATATCTTATTAAACATATGAGCATTGCTTTGATTTATAGTCATTAAAATGCCGCAATTTACCCCATTCTCTTTTGCTCGAAAGTAATTTTTTATAACTTTATCAGCAAGTGGTCGCATGCTTTGAGTAACATCTTGGGGATTATCAATGCTAACACCAAGTGCAATATTGTTTCTTTTAAAGCAGTTCATTAAATCATCTGATATATTAATAAAATTGGTCTGCATCGATATTTCAATAGATTTGTTATTACGCAATGCTGAGGCATAAGAAAACTCACATGCCCTATCCAACCAACTTATGGGCAATAAAGAAGGCTCTCCTCCATGAAAAATAATTGTAATCTGATGTTGCCTTGAGTTTGTCAGCATTTTATCTATTAATAATTCAAAATCATCAATAGGCAAATAGTAGTGCTTTTCTTTGCCGAAGGTTATATCTTCATAACAATACTCACACTTAATATTACAACGAGAGGTAAGTTTAACAACAACTGCTCTCAAATTTGTAAAACGAGTATCTTGCAAGCTCATATCCTTTTTCATGGCTTAAATTTTGTGTTGCTATAATTAAGATCATTATCATCGCTCAAATTATTATCACTTGTAAGCTTTGCAACGATGTCATTGTAATTATCGTTATACCCTCCTTTATCGCCGTAATGAGTATCGCTATACGACTTATCGCTATAATTACCGCTATCGCTGTAATAATTATCACTATATTTATCTTCATATGAGGTAGGGATTTGATCGGTTAGACTATTCTCTTTTAATACTCTCTTTTTCATCATCTCTAAGCTACATAATACGTATGAACTGTTTGAAGAGCCCCTATCAACAAGATCTTTAACAGCAGCTTTTGCCTCTGGTGATAACTTATCTAATAGCTTTTCTATTTTCAGCTCTTCGGGGACGTTTTTTTCCGACATGTGGGGGTACTCTCTAAATTTAGATTAATCCTGTTTTCTGAGGCTGCATTAAGATAGACATGCCGATTATTGGTATGAGCACAAAGCCAAGAAAAAGATGGATCTGAGTTCTGTTTTCTGAAGAGGAATTATAAAATTTTTTGAATTTTTTAAATAGAGATATTCAATAAATTTCCTTTAATTTTCTTTATATTAGCAAATGAATAGATATTTATACCTTTGTGAAGAAATCTATCTTTTTAAGAGCTTTGACTTTATTTTCCCAAGCAAATAAGGGATAGAGCACCAACCGATAATACCTTCTATAATCAATACAATACCCAATGTGATATAAAAAAACGTTCCCATTCCAAAGATTGCAGCAATACACAATGCAGCACCAATTATTGTACGGTTTATCCGATCTGTTTTATCTATATTACATGCAAACTTCATTTAAATTCCTTTATTATTCAATTCTAAATTAACTTCAGATCCAGCATCGTTGGTTCCTTTACTAGTTTATCCTTCTCACTTCTAGATAATTTTTTAATATAATGTTCCACTTTCATAGCTCTACCCTTTCCTTCTTTAATCTCCCAAGACTGGGCAATTTTTATTGGCTTAAAACTACGTGTGTATTTACATCTACCTGTACCATCAATGTGGGACAGATACCTCTTTTCAAGATTGTTTGTGCATCCAGTATAATAGGTGTTGTTTTCGCACAGTAATATATAAACCCAATAAGATGAAGCAACCATCTTTAAAATCCTTTAGGCAAATAACTCATCTATTGTTTCTTGCATTTCTTCCTGGCTGGGTTTTGCATACCTAAATATTTCTTTAATAGATATATTACCACTTAGCTCTTGAGCAAAATGCACCCCATGTTTATCGGTGACTTTCTTCAAAAAGGTATGCCTAAGTTTATGTGGAGTAAATTCAAACTTCTCCGCTTCTGGCAAAAACGCCAATGCCTGCTTTAATAACCGCTTACATATTCGGTAAACATCTAAGGTCTGCAAACGCATACCATACCTCGTAATAAAGAAGGGTTCATCTTCACTGGCATTTCTGGATCTCAAATATTGATCCAAATAAACCCTACTCTCTTGTGGCAATGGAATTTTCCGGCTGAAGCGTTTTGACTTATGACGCATAACATCATACAACCCTTTTTGTCGATATTGTCCGACTTTTAATGATACCACTTCTGGCTCGCGAAGACCCGTGCCTAAAAGTACATAAAACAAGGTGGTTTCCATAAGTGGATTTTGATTTTTTCGTGTACAACATTTAATACGCTGTTCACAAGCTGACTTTAACCGCATTAATTGGCGTGAACTTAATCCATTCCAATCCGGTGTATCAGTTTACTTGGGCAAGCGAGTCCTCTGCCAATAATGGTCGTTGTTGATGCAACCAATGCCCTACTTCCGCTTAGAAAAAATGAATGAATTTGGATAAGTCTTTCTTTTTGGCGGCCTCCGTTTTTTCAGGAGTGTCTTTCACATGCACTGAGTAATAATAAGACAGCCACGCCGATAAGGAATTGGTATCAAAGTGAACATCTAAAGGATGTGAAATCTTATCTATCTCAAATAATTTATCTGTTAAATTAAAGTTAAACCTTTAACACTCCTCAGCTGAATTAAAATGTGCAGCCCATTTTAGGG
>NZ_QHJG01000015.1:8136-110681 GCF_003184185.1 Legionella qingyii
TCAAGGACGATGCACTACCACAAGGATGTGGTCTGCCTCCTCGGAACACAATTCACCATTGCCATTATAAGTAATCAGAATTTATTGTGCTTTTTATCACATCTCAAGCCAACGAAACCACTAGATAAATCCCTCCATTAATTCAACTATTTTAGTATTAATTTGAACCATTGATTAATGGATAAAGCCCGTAGGCTGAGCTTTTCAGCCCGGCCTACGCTTGCTAAAATTTATATAAGTCCTATAGGGAGTTTGAATATCAGATAGAAAAAGATTCAAAGGAAAAAAGTCATAAATAAAAGCAAAATTAATCGTTTTGAGTAAAAGTTAACATAATAGAACGAAATGCTATCTAAACACCTATAATAATATTACGAAGTTAATATTTAATTGAGGCTATAACAGTGTATTGGAAAAATGAGAAAAAATGGGAAGACATTAGATTTGACATCTATCCCAAAATGTCTCCCGTAGAAGCTAAACGTTTGATTTCTCAAAATTTTGATCTCATGGACACTCAGGAACGGAGAAGAATAGATACTCAAGAGGCTCGTTTATGGTTACTACGCCTGAGTTCGGAATCGGATCAGGGGGTTTTAGTTATTGAAACCATGCGTTGGCAGAGATCTAAAAAGCAGTGGGAAAACGAAACTATCGCTATGCGGCTAACCAAAGATGGCTGGCAGCCATATGCAACTCCCTATAATAAAGATGATGTACTTCCAATAACTAAAGATAATCTTAATGCTCACGTTCCAGAGTTACAAACAGAGTTAAAAAAACAATACTTATCCCCACAAAATATGATTTATCCAGAATTACATTCGGAGTTATTAAATAAGGATAAAATAGCCCTACCTGATGGCCATCCTCACAAATTTATTGAGCCATGTCTTGAAATGAATAAAGGTATACTAAGAAGGGGTCGAAACGACTGAATCTCAGGAAGATATATCCGTTGCACAGTCTGGCTTACAAAAAATCGTGAAAGGAACGTTAGCCTCAGTACGAGCGGAGACTCCCATTGTTACACAAGGTCCAAAACAGGGTCTTCCAGATTTTGGTTTTAAAAGTCCACAACAGGATTTTAAAGATAGGCTCCAGGCCATTAAAACCGACCCTAAGGCTCAGGCCAATAGACCCCAACTTACTACGGCTGAAGAATGTAAGAAATTATTTAACAATGAGTATAAACTAAGAAAAGAAAAAGATAGTTTTAAAAGTTATAGAAATTATAATCTTCTTGAAAATACAGATTTAACTGACATCTTAACGCATGCTCAAGAAAAGCCTAATAGAACTCGAAGTATTTGTGTTCAGTTAGGATGGTTAAAAGAAGATGGAAAGTTAGACCAAGATGCACCGAATCCCGTTAAAGGGGCTTTTGAACAAATGAATCTGAAAGTACAACCAAAAGCATAAAAGAGATATAGCAACCAGGCTCTTCAGCCCATACTCACTCATAAAAATTAAATGCTTCATTTAGCTTAGCCTTGATGAAGCAACGCGCAATCATGATCCAAGAAATCGAATGTGTAAAATAAATTCTATTAATTCATAAAAACTAGAAAATAAATTAATGGTGCCGCTTGAAAAATTTAATGAAAAATAACTATATCAATCAATAAGTTATGGTGGAGGCGGCGGGAATCGAACCCGCGTCCGCAAATCCTCTGCCTTCAGCTCTACATGCGTAGCCGTGTCTTTTGATTTAACTGTGCATTCTCCGACGGGCAGGATACTACACAGCGATTCCCTAAATTTCGCATCTTAATACGGGATGGATTAAGACACTAGCTTATCTCTTATGACCGTTGATTCGATACCGATAAGCGGGCTCGGTCGAACGGGATACTGGGTTTATTGGCCAGTACACAGTGATGGTTTAACTAAAGTGCTTATTAGGCAGCGATAGCTTCTCCACCAGCAAAGTTTTCATCGTTTGCATTTATATTTAGTTGAGTCTGATTTACGAGAGTTCTCATTCTCGGCATGCACCTCTGGTTTTGCAACCCACGTCGAAGCCAGGTCGCCCCCTTTGTACACTTTAAGTATAACATAAAATGTGCACAGATTAGCAGTTTTCTTTTGAAAATTCGGGAACTAATTTCCCGGGCTAGGGCTTTGCCCTCACCCAGGGTTTACTTTAACCTTGAATCCCATTATGGCGTAATAAGGCATCAACAGTTGCCGGGCGGCCGCGGAATTCTTTATAGGCCTCAGCGGCTTTCTTTGAGCTGCCTGCTTCTAAAATGTGATGCAGGAAATCATGTCCTGTTTGAGGATTTAAAACGCCTTCTTCTTCAAAACGAGAAAAAGCGTCGCTGGATAAAACCTCTGCCCAACTGTAACTGTAGTACCCTGCAGCATATCCACCAGCAAATATATGACTAAAACTCTGTGGAAAACGATTGTACGGGACCACAGGAACAACACTTGTTTTAGAACGTACGTCAGCCAGGATATTCTCAACCAAAGCGTCCTGTTTCGGCGTATACTCTTGATGAATACGAAAATCGAATATTGAAAATTCCATTTGCCGTAACATCGCCATTGCTGATTGGAAATTCTTTGCGGCGATCAAGCGTTCAAAAAGTGACTCTGGAATCGGTTCGCCGCTGTCCACATGCGCGGTCAAAACATCCAAACCACTTTTCTCCCAACACCAATTTTCAAAAAATTGACTGGGTAACTCCACAGCATCCCACTCTACGCCGTTAATGCCTGATGCCCCCAGATAATCGACCTGAGTTAAAATGTGATGCAGGCAATGACCAAATTCATGGAATAAAGTCACTACTTCCTCATGCGATAACATCGCAGGTTTATTGGCGGATGCTTTGGCAAAATTACAAGTCAAGGTTGCAATAGGCAACTGCACCCTACCATCTTCCAATCTTCTGCGGCTTTGCAATGAATCCATCCACGCCCCACTGTGTTTGTTTGGTCTTGCAAATAAGTCAGTGTACACATAACCACGAACCGTGTTGTGTTCGTCGACCACACAATAACATTGGACATCCTTATGCCAAATATCAACGCCCTTTACTTCTTCAATGGACATTCCATAAAGTTTTTTAACTAAATCGAATAAACCCTGCATCACCTTGGGTTGTGGGAAATAAGGGCGGAGATCTTCTTGTGACAAAGTGAATAGAGCTTGTCGTCGCTTTTCAGACAAATACCCGACATCCCATGGTTTGACGGGATTAATTTTAAATTGTTCCGCAGCAAATTGCTCCAGTTGCTTAAACTCCGTTGTTGCTTGGGTGTGGATGCGATTAACCAAGTCATTCATAAAATCTCTAACCTGGTTAGTGGATTCTGCCATTTTGGTCGCGATCGACAATTCTGCATAGTTGTTAAAACCTAAAAGCTCGGCTTTTTCATGGCGTAACGCTAAAATTTCCTTCATTAAAGGCGTATTGTCGTAGGTTCCTGCATTTGGGCCTTGATCTGAGGCTCGGGTAATATAGGCTTGATACATTTCTTCGCGTAACGCACGATCTTCAGCATAGGTCATTACCGCTTGATAACAAGGGTATTCAAGGGTAAGCACATGTCCGTCAAGCCCCTTTTCGGCTGCGACTTCTTTCGCGGTACTTAAAGCATGTGCGGGTAAACCTGCCAAGCGCGTTGAATCTTTAATGTGCAAAGTAAATGCTTGGGTAGCGTCCAGAATGTTATGTTCAAATTGATTGGTTAACTCATCCAGGCGCGTCTGAATTGTTTCAAATCGTTTTTTACGTTCTTTGTCCAGGGCAACTCCTGATAATTCAAAATCACGCAAACTGTCGGCGATCAACTTTTGCTGTATCGTATTCAACGAATGTTTATCAATTGATTTGATGGCCTCATACAGCTCATGATTATGGCCCATTGCAGATTCATATGCTGAAAGAAGCGGCAAGCACGCATCATAGCATTTGCGTAACTCAGGAGAATCCATTACACCATGCAAATGAGACATTGGCGACCAAAAACGCTCCAACTCATCTGCCATATCCTCTAAGGGATACATTAAATTATCCCAGGTATAATGAGGGTTTTCTTTGAGCAAACGTTCGACTTCATCCAAATGCTTTTTTAATATGGCATCAAGATGGGTTTGAAAATGATTAACATCAATACGACTAAATTGGGGTAACCCTACTAATGCTGACATGCTTTACCTTTGAAAATAGATACAAGACATAAAGCATAACATTCAATTAATAAAGCCTCTATACTTCAATGAAATCATTCATATAGCCTGAGTGAGGTATAGTGAAAACTGGGGCTTTGCTCCGATGTTCCGGGTTACGGCTTACGCCTTCACCAGGCTTTGTTTAGACACAACACAGTGGATTATCAAATGCCAAGTCGTCCTCTTCATCATGCTCTAAATCCAAATCAACCAGTGCTGGTTCTTTTTTGCTAAAAAATCCCAATTTTTCCAAGGCGGCTGGACGCTCGATTGTATCGTTAGGTCGACGCAAGTTAAGCTGTTCTGCTAAAGCAAAATTAACCAAACAAATCGTAACCAAACACATTGCGGCAATCAACGGAATAATTGGATTCGCTGCAAACATGGGAAGAGCAGAACACATTGCCAAAAAAATAAGCGTCGTAGTGGTTACATGGGAGCCAAGCCGAAATCGCTCAAAAGCAATTTGGTTATCAATGGCTTTAATATGCTCTTTTATTTCCCTTTGCTCTTTCACATTACGTGTGTTACTGAGCATTGCGGTATAGTGCGTTCGCAATTCATTTAAACGACTCAATTCGATATAAGCCCTAGTCGTCGCCATGATGACATCAAATGCGAAAACTGCAAGCGATACATAAATTGCCAATGGAGCCAGTGCACCAGTTAAGAAAAAACAATTAACGACCCCTGTTCCAACCCAGGCAATGTCATTACCTAATTCAAACCAACGCCGCTTTATTTGGGCACTAAGACGCACAGACCACCCTAAAGAGTATTCTTCATCTTTCATCCACCACCCAGGCAACGTATGCTTTATTAACACGAAAAGATTCACTAGCAAACGGGGTAACCAAAAAAACCATGCTACATGTGTCAAAATAGGATCCATAAGTTTGTCCATTATTCTGACAAAATGTCGATATGATTCCGAGCTGGTATTAAGGAGAGCCAACAGATCCAGTGCTCGTTTGGAGCGAGTTAATAACAAACGATATAAATTTATCTCGAGCGTCGTATTACGTATTTGTTGAGTAAACGAAGGACAGTCTTCGACTTTTTTCTGCCGCTGTGAAGGTGCTCCTATTAATTTTAACAATTCACGATATAAATTTTGTTGCTGACGTAAACGCGTCACTTCTCTTGGAATGATCAAGTAGTGCTCATATATCTCTTCCAACAGCTCAGCCATTATCAATGCAGCGAAAAGCTGCTCTTGGAGTGCTTCACGATCGATTTCCTGCCTGGACAGGAATTTAGCTCTAAGTTGTTGCCCTAAAAGACTGTATTCAAGATTCATCACCAAATGAAGAGGGATTATCTTCCGATAAAAATCAGGACCTAGCTTCTTAATAGATTCTTTGAATGTCCAGTCCAAAGGAATTTGCCCGGCCTGAGGGATAGATAATTCAGGGAAGGTTTCTTGTAAATGTCGAATTAATGGGGTCATGATGTCCTAAAATGAATTTGGAATTTCGGGATATCAAATAAACAATTCTATATTGATCATTTGTTTATTGTCTATAAATAACTTTGGAAGTAAAAAAATAGGTCTGATTATATATAAAAATTACACGAAAAGAAAATTTATGAACTATTTTAACTATTTATTGTTACTATGCATGCATATTTATCAATAAAAATATACATGCTCTTTCATCGCCAATGAAGTCCTTTATTTAGACTAATTCGATCTATACTATAGATAGGATAATTCGTCGCATCAGCTTGCTCACAAAACAAGTTAATAGGACAAAATTAGGTCTTTTTGCAAAAAAATGATCAAAAATGCACTTATTTTCTTGCTGATTCATGTCTTCTGAGCGACAATATCACACCTAGTTAAGAGTACAAGAGAACCCATGAATCTTTCCAAAGAATTAGCTAATGCCATTCGCATTTTAAGTGTAGACGCAGTAGAACTAGCCAAATCAGGACATCCAGGAATGCCTTTGGGTATGGCAGATATTGCCACTGTGTTATGGAACAAATTTTTAAAACACAATCCACAAAATCCTCATTGGTTTAATCGCGATCGGTTTGTATTATCTAATGGACATGGTTCCATGTTGATTTATTCATTACTACATCTGGCTGGATATAACCTCTCCGTAGACGATTTGAAACATTTTCGCCAATTAAATTCCAAAACACCCGGACACCCAGAGCTTGGTCATACCCCTGGAGTAGAGACCACTACAGGTCCTTTAGGGCAAGGTTTGGCAAATGCAGTGGGTATGGCTTTAGCTGAGCGCGTTCTGGCAACGCACTTCAACCGTGATGGTTTTAATCTTGTAGATCACTATACATATACCTTTACTGGTGATGGATGTCTCATGGAAGGCATTTCGCATGAAGCCTGTTCACTCGCTGGTACTTTAGGTCTAGGAAAACTGATTGTTTTCTATGATGACAATGGGATTTCTATTGATGGTAAGGTTGAGTCTTGGTTTAGTGATGATACCGCACAACGTTTTAGAGCATACCGTTGGCAAGTCATCGAAGCCGTAGATGGCCATGATATGGATGCGGTTGAGCAAGCCATTCTTAAAGCACAAGCCAATACCACCCAACCCACACTGATTATCTGCAAAACAATAATAGGACTTGGCTCTTCCGTAGCAGGTAGTGAAAAAGCCCATGGCTCTGCCTTAGGCGCAAAAGACGTTGCCAATGTGCGCGAATTTTTCAACTGGAAACATGAGCCTTTTGTTATCCCTGATACAATTTATAAGCAATGGAGTCATAAAGAACAAGGGGAAAAAGAAGAACAGCAATGGCTAACTCTCTTAAATCAATACCAACAACAATATCCTCAAGAACATTATGAATTTTTACGCCGCATTAATGGCGATCTCCCTGATAATTGGCAAGATCAATGCAATGCGTTTTTTGAGCAATGTCTTAGCAATGACAAAGCAATTGCGACTCGTAAATCGTCACAACAATGTATTGAACATTTTGCCCGTATCCTTCCGGAAATGCTTGGTGGGTCAGCCGATTTAACTGGCTCCAATAATACCGATTGGTCAGGCAGCAAAGCCATCACCGGCGAGGACTATTCGGGTAATTATCTGTACTATGGGGTGCGGGAATTTGGTATGGCCGCAATCATGAATGGCGTGGCAGTCCATGGAGGATTTATTCCTTACGGTGGCACCTTCCTGGTTTTTGCAGATTATGCACGCAATGCAATACGTTTAAGTGCGTTAATGAAACAACGCGTCATTTATGTCTTTACCCATGATTCGATTGGTTTAGGTGAAGACGGTCCAACACATCAGCCAGTAGAACATGCATCCATGTTGCGTATGACCCCTGGGATGAGTGTGTGGCGTCCTGCAGATTTAATGGAAACAGCCGTTGCATGGAAGCTCGCTTTGGAGCATCATAATGGGCCAACATCCTTACTGCTTTCAAGACAAAATTTACCTGCATTGCCCCATAGCGCAAGCGCGGCAGAGTTGATTAAAAAAGGAGGTTATATCATTGTGGATTGTGATGGCACGCCTGATGCTATCTTGATTGCAACAGGCTCGGAAGTGCAGTTGGCAATCGCGGCAGCAGAGCAAGTGAAATCACAAGGACTTAAGGTGAGAGTGGTTTCCATGCCTTGTGCAGATCGATTCCTGGAGCAAGACCAAAACTATAAAAATCAGGTATTGCCCCAAAACATCAACAATCGTATAGCAATTGAAGCAGCTAGTTCCGCTTATTGGTATCAATTCGTTGGCTTACAAGGTGCCGTAATTGGCCTAGATAGTTTTGGTGTATCGGCTCCAGCAGATCAGGCATACCAATACTTTGATATTACTGTAGAGCGAATAATTAAAACGTTGGATACGTTAGTAAACAAATAATAAATGTAGCGTGGATGAAGTAAAACTCCACTGCCATTAAGAAAAACCTGTCGTTCCCGCGAAGTCGGGAACCAATTTCTAGCGAGGCACAATGCCTTTTTAAGAATTGCTTCCCAGCTTCGCGGGAATGACAAAAATCCTTAACTTAATGGCTGTGAAGCTACGATTAGACGCTTAACTTGAGATAAGAAACTCATTACTAAAATTGGAGAAGTATAATATGACAATACGTGTCGCTATTAATGGCTATGGCCGCATTGGCCGTTGTATCTTAAGGGCAATTTTTGAATCCAAAAAGCAAAATGAACTTGAAATCGTTGCAATCAATGATTTATCTGCAATTGAAACTACAGCCCATCTGACCCGTTATGACACAACACATGGCCGTTTTGCATCCGATGTGAGCGTTGAAGGCGACATGTTAGTAATTGATGGCCATGCAATCAAAATCATCGCTGAGCGTAATCCCCTAAACCTGCCATGGAAAGAATTAAACATTGATTTGGTTTTAGAATGTACCGGCTTCTTTACTGAACGAGAAAAAGCAATGCAGCATATTACTGCTGGTGCAAAAAAAGTATTGATTTCCGCTCCAGGAAAAAATGTGGATGCAACCATCGTTTATGGAGTGAACCACCACACGCTGAAAGCTTCCGATCTTATCGTTTCCAATGCTTCTTGCACCACCAATTGCCTGGCACCCGTTGTGAAACCTTTAAATGATGCTTTAGGTATTGAACACGGTTTATTGAATACAGTGCATGCCTATACTAATGACCAAATGCTTTTAGATGGAAGTCATGAAGATTTACGCCGCGCTCGTGCAGCAGCTCACTCCATTATTCCAACAAAAACAGGCGCTGCAGCAGCTGTAGGATTAGTATTACCTGAGTTAGCAGGAAAACTCGATGGCTTTGCGATGCGAGTTCCAGTTCTTAACGTTTCAGTGATTGATTTGACCTTTACCGCAAAGCGTGAAACTACGGTAAAAGAAGTCAATGACATCGTACGCCAGGCTAAAAGTCGCATCTTGCAAATCAATGATGATCCGTTAGTATCATGTGATTTCAACCATAATCCTGCATCGTCCATTTTTGATACTACTCAAACCAAGGTATTTGGCAATCTAGTGAAAATCGTCGCCTGGTATGATAACGAGTGGGGCTTTTCTAATCGTATGCTTGATACAGCACAACAAATGATGAGTTGCTAAAACCCCTGCATGGAGATATTGATGAGTCTGATACAAATGAGCGATATAGACCTGTCTGGGAAACGGGTACTAATTCGTGAAGATCTGAATGTTCCAATCAAAGAAGGAATTATTACCAGTGATCAACGCTTGCAAGCAGCATTACCCACTTTAAAAGCTGCCTTGGATGCTGGTGCGGCGGTGATGGTTTTATCTCATTTAGGCCGTCCTGAAGAAGGAAAGTTTGAGCGACGCTTTTCTATGGAACCCATTGCAGAATACTTGCAAAACAATCTGGACTATCCTGTACATTTCGTAAGCGATTACCTCAATGGTGTGGATGTTAAGCCAGGAGAGCTAGTCGTTTGTGAAAACGTACGCTTTAATGTTGGCGAAAAGAATAATGAAGAACAACTGGCCAAAAAACTTGCCAGCCTTTGTGATGTCTTTGTGATGGATGCTTTTGGTACAGCGCATCGAGCCCAGGCTTCTACATACGGTGTTGCTCAATTTGCACCGATTGCCGTTGCAGGTCCGTTATTAGTTCGCGAGCTTAATGCTTTAGAAAAGGCCCTCGCCGCACCAGAGAAACCGATTGTCGCTATTGTTGGTGGCGCCAAAGTTTCAACTAAGCTCAGTTTGCTACGCCAGTTAGTCACCCTTGTCGATTATTTAATCCCTGGCGGCGGTATTGCAAATACATTCCTCAAAGCCCAGGGATTTGAAATTGGCGTTTCTCTTTATGAAGAGGATTTGCTGGATGAAGCACGAGAAATTCTTAAAATAGCAGAAGAAAAAGGTTGCCGCATTCCATTGCCAACTGATGTTGTAGTAGGTAAATCGTTTAGCGAACACTGTCCTGCCTATAATAAGTCATTACAAAATGTTGCCACTGATGACATGATCCTTGATATTGGCCCCATAACGGTTAGTGAGTATGTAGATATTATTAATGAGGCTAAAACCATCATTTGGAATGGCCCGGTTGGTGTTTTCGAATTTGCACAATTTGCCTATGGAACACGGGCGTTAGCGATTGCTATTGCTGAAAGCGATGCCTTTTCAATTGCGGGTGGTGGTGATACCCTTGCCGCGATTGATCTCTATGATCTGAATCAGCAAATTTCGTATGTTTCCACAGGTGGTGGGGCATTTCTTGAGTGTTTAGAAGGAAAAACCTTGCCAGCTGTTGCCATTTTGCAGGAGCGAGCAAAAGATGTTAAGACAAACTAAAATCGTTGCCACATTAGGACCGACCAGTAGTAATCCGGCAACTCTTCATGCCATGTTAACCGCAGGTGTTGACGTGGTACGCATTAATTTTTCTCATGCTGATGCATCCGCATTACAGCTCATTGCCTTGGTTCGAGAAATTGCTGAAGAATTAAATCGTCCATTGGCAGTAATGGCTGATTTACAAGGGCCTAAAATTCGTATTGGCCGTTTTAAAGATAAATCAATCACTTTGGTTGAAGGCCAAGCCTTCACTTTGGATTGTAATGCCTCAGAAATGTTAGGCGATAATCATGAAGTTTCTGTCGCATACCCCAATCTTTCCCGTGAACTGGCTCCAGAAGATCATTTGCTGCTTAATGATGGGTTGGTTGAATTGGAGGTTACGAGTATTTCTGGTTCCAAAATTCACTGTACCGTGATTGAAGGCGGTGTCTTGAGTGATCTTAAAGGATTAAACAGAAAAGGAGGCGGGTTAGCCGCCAGAACCATGACGGATAAAGACAAGCGTGATTTACGCACAGCGATTGAAGCTGAAGTAGATTACATCAGCTTGTCTTTCGTAAAAGATGCAGATGATATTCGTCATGCCCGTGAGCTCATGACTGAATTTGGTAAAAAAATACCTGTAATTGCCAAAATTGAACGAACAGAAGCATTGCACTATTTAACAGAAATTATTCAAGAAGCTGATGCAATTATGGTTGCCCGAGGCGATTTAGGTGTTGAAATAGGCGCGGCGGAAGTACCTGCAATCCAAAAACACATCATTGGCGAAGCCCGTCGATTAGACAAAGTGGTGATTACCGCAACGCAAATGATGGAATCGATGATTAACAATCCTCAACCTACCCGCGCAGAAGTCTCTGATGTTGCCAATGCGATATTAGATGGGACAGATGCGGTGATGTTGTCTGCAGAAACAGCCAGTGGCCAATTTCCAGTAAAAGTGTTAACCATGGTCAACAAGATCTGCTTAAGCACCGAAAAACATGCCAGTTTTTATTATCATAGTAATGCTGAAACCTGCCATTATCAACGCGCGGATCAGGCGATCGCCATGGCAACAATGCATGCAGCCAACCATTTCCCCATCCAAGCAATTATCACCTTGACCGAATCAGGGGATACCGCATTATGGATATCCAGGCAACAAAGTACAGTCCCTATTATCGCTGTATCTGCTAATAAGCGAACCATAGGTCGCTTGTGCCTTGCCCAAAATGTTTTTCCAGTGTTCATGAATTATCATCAATTTGCCGCTGAAACCTTGAATCAACAAGTACTTGAAGAGTTAGTAAAATCGGGCCATCTTGAACCCCAAAACTTTGTCTTATTAACACGTGGTCGCATGATAGGTACAGCAGGTGGTACAAACAGTATGGAGATTATTCGGGTCTAAATGCCGCTTGTAGGATATACTATCTGGTAAAAGCAAAAGTAGAATACTCCTTCCTTTTGCGGGTGTAGTTCAATGGTAGAACCTCAGCTTCCCAAGCTGATGGCGTGGGTTCGATTCCCATCACCCGCTCAATTGTGAAAGGTCAGGAAGTAGGCAAAAATATAAGATTTTTACCTTGAAAAATAGGAAGTTAAGAGCTGAATTCGAGCCTCAAATTACAGTTACCCGCATCAATGCCTCATTTCACATTTTCATACTTGGGGAAGAAGGATAATCTTTATTCAGATTTTCTTCTTTTGTGGCCAGCTGTTGTTCCTTACACTGCAAGCATTTTCCACAACAACAACGGATCGTTCGAGAAACAACTAAAGGTGTTGCTCCTCCGGCCCCCATACCTAAACACGTAGTTAAGAACCAAGGCAACGGAGTAAAACAGGAAACTAAAATGCCACCGATTAAACCCAAGGTACAACAGCATCCTACTACAGCTTTTTCATCTTGGGTGATACATGACTTTTTAAGTGGAACATCCCAGGTTTGTCTTATGCTATATTTTTGGGATTTAATAGAGTGTTTAAGTTCCTCAATCGCTTTTTCTCCTGCACTCCGCTTTTGGCGAACAATTTCTGCCTGCTTGATTCGTAGATAATCTTTAAATTGGGTATGTATTTGTGTATAGGTTCCTCTATATTCTTTATTACATATTTTAACGTAAATTTGATTTGGATAATGAGAAACCAGTTCTTTGAACGTTGAATTGGTCATAGCTAAATGATTTAACGACTTCACGTCAAGAAAAAACATCACCAGGTACGTTACGTCATTAGGAACTTGAGAAAAGCTTCCTTTATTTGTAGCAATTTTTTGTTCTGCTCTTTTTGTAAACACAACCCCCCCATCAAAACGATTAAAAAAAGGAATGTCGCTTTCAGTTCAATTGATATTATCCAATAATATTTCATATTCAAATAGTTATTTCATTATCTTTCATTTAATTAATTTGAATCACAAATAATGAATATCCCTGTCTCCTATATATAGGGATGCTTAGTGTTTTATTCGGGAAAGAGCTTATTGAACTCGCGTGTAACGAAGTGGAATTCGAGAAAGGTGCCCGGGTTTTGCACGCGGCACCCAGGCTATATTATTCGATGTAAAAAATGAACTATTCGACAATTTCCTTTTTTTCGCTTCGAGATAATCCCAATTTCTCTTTCAAACGAGCCACAGCATCCGGATCATATTGTCTTGCCGTTTTATTTTTTACGACTACAGCTGTTGTTCTAGCTGGTTGTGCTGGAGTATTCAAGGTGTTATACGTTGAAGAACGTACTGGGTAGGTTGGAAAGTGAGTCTCTGTAGAAGTGGACGATTGTCCCGTTATCTGCGATTGAAAAGCTGTACTTTGTTGAGCCGAAGATGTTTGGCTTATCGTCTTTTCTACCTGAGTTTTTCGAGCATTTCTTACACTTTTTTCAACACGCTTTCTAATTTTGGTTGCTGCATGCTCCGCTTCTTCTTCAGTCACCGCGGCGACTTCATTACCTTGCAAGTCAACACGCATTTCTCGTAGCTTCAGGCAGGCCAAATAATCAAGTCGCCGGGTAAATAAAACCACTGCTTCTCTTAATTTACTTTTGGAAATCCCTGCTTCTTCAGCCTTATCTGCATGCAGCAAAATGTCATCCATAATCCCCACTTTTAATGGACGGATTCGTAATGAATTATCAAATGCTGCGGGAAAATGTGCAGCGAGCCACAATAATGCGTCTGTTCGCGCTTTTTTAGACCTAATTTTTTGAGCTTTATTAATTACGGCAGTGCGTGGGTGCAGCTCCTGTTTTCTCATTAGTGTACCCTTGTTAGATATTGAATGTCATATCCGGAAAATGAAATCATTCGCCTTAAGAATGAGCGCACAATGTACAATGTTTGATGATTGTTTGCAAGCACTCTGAAACATGTTCCATACAGTGTATAAAAATAAGAAATCAAAGTAGAAAAATAGGCGATGATAGTCCTATAATGAAAACAGGAATTTTTATAGATCGTACTCTTTAATTCTTTAGTAGCGATGCGATACTATCTTTATGTCTCGATTATTATGCCCTTTTGATACAACTGATGGAGCAACATATGACCGATTTCCTAAAAAAATTATTTATGTTATTTATTGCATTATTCTTTCCATGGGTCATATTTCTTATGAATGATAATCCTGGAGGTGCCTTCGTCGCCTTGGCATTACAAGCCACCGTAATTGGATGGCCATTTGCAACCGTTTGGGCTTTGCGAACACAATATCCTCCCAAAAAAGAAAAGCAAAACTGAGATCATAAGGAGAACTATGTTAACTCGCGTTATTGTCAATGGGGCTCATGGTAAGATGGGCTCTCTCGCCTGTGAGACCCTAAATAACCACCACGAATTTGAATTAGTCGCACAACTTGGTAAAGAGGATAATTTGGCGCAAGCCATTAAAGATACCAAGGCGCAAATTGTTGTTGATCTTACTCGCGCAGATTGTGTTTATCAAAATTGTCTCACCATTATAAATCATGGGGCACATCCAGTTATTGGAACCTCCGGACTTCTCCCCGGCCAAATAAAGGAGTTAACTGCTTTTTGTGAAAGCCGTCTTCTGGGTGGAATCATTGTACCTAATTTTTCGATTAGTGCGGTTTTGATGATGGTCTTTGCTGCTAAAGCGGCTGAATATTTTCCCGAAGTAGAAATTATTGAAGCACATCATCAACAAAAGCTGGATGCGCCATCAGGGACTGCCTTAAAAACTGCTGAAATGATTGCTGCAGCTCGGAAAAATCCTAAAAACAAATTAAATCTCAAAGAATTAATTCCTGGCGCTCGTGGCGGAGTTCATTGCGATATTAACATCCATTCCTTGCGTCTTCCTGGCGTTATTGCTCGTCAACAAGTCATTTTTGGCAGTATAGGTGAAACACTGACCATTACGGATGACTGCATTGACCGACGCTCTTTTATGCCCGGGATAATTTTGTCGTGTCAGAAAGTTACAGGATTATCTACATTGATCTATGGACTTGAACATTTACTCTAACCTAAATGCTCAACCATAACATTCAATCAAGGGACAATCACACTAAGTTAAGCTTATTCCCCCTGACCTATGTTCCGCGACCTGTTCGACAAAACCATGGAATATAGCTTCGTAGCGGGATCCTGCGGGACGTAGACAGAGAGAAAATATAGGAACATATCTTGACTTAGCCTCGCCCTTCAAGGGAAGCTGTTCGGAAAAAAATTAATGGCAATCTCACATAAAAAAAGCATTTGGTGGGTTACCCCTCAGTAATCGAGCATTCGATTTAATCGATTTTGCCTCCACACCTTTTTTTTTAGCTATAATGCATCTAGATGCTAGTAATATTTAATTTAGAAATTTGCCAAAAGAGACTCCACTCTCAAATTAAATACTAAGGTGGAAAGGATGCGTCAACGTAAATATTTTGGAACAGACGGGATACGAGGCCGAGTTGGGCTATCAAATATCAACCCTGAGTTTGTTTTGAAATTAGGCTGGGCAGTAGGAAGTTTGCTTACCCAAAAAGCCAAAAGCAAAGTAGTTGTTGGAAAAGACACCCGAATATCTGGCTATATGCTGGAGTCTGCTCTGCAAGCAGGATTATCCGCATCGGGGGTTGATATAGCCTTATTAGGTCCGATGCCTACCCCTGGAATTGCTTATTTTACCCAGACTCTAAGAGCAGACATAGGCATTGTAATTAGTGCTTCCCATAATCATTTTGAAGATAATGGAATTAAATTTTTTTCATCAGAAGGAAGTAAGTTTCCTGAGAGTATGGAGTTTGCAATAGAAGCTGAATTAGAGAAAAAATTGCAAACTGTACCTTCAGCTCAGTTAGGTAAAGCGACTCGGATTCATGATGCGGCGGGTCGCTACATCGAATTTTGTAAGTCCACAATTCCGTTCAGGTCTCGATTAACCAATTTCAAAATAGTCGTCGATTGTGCCAATGGCGCAACTTATCATATTGCACCCAATGTATTTTCTGAATTAGGCGCTAAAGTAATTTCCATAGGAGTAAAACCTGATGGTTTTAATATCAATCAAAATTGTGGCTCCACAGCACCTGAGTTATTAAGAAATAAAGTTCTTGATGTTGGTGCTGATGTGGGTATTGGTCTGGATGGTGATGGAGATAGGGTTATTTTAGTAGACTCGCTAGGCAATCTTGTTAATGGTGATCAGATTATTTACATTATTGCTGAAGACAGATATCAACGGGGTGTACTCAATGGCGGAGTGATAGGTACTTTGATGAGTAATTATAGTCTTGAACAAGCACTTAAATCATTAGGTATCCCTTTTTTACGCTCTCAAGTAGGAGATCGATACGTTCAGGAAATGCTGACAAAGAAAAATTGGACACTCGGCGGCGAAACCTCTGGTCATATTATTTGTTCCGATAAAGCCAGGACAGGAGACGGAATTATAACCGCATTACAAGTTCTTTTGATTATGGTTATGCAGAATAAATCACTGCATGAGCTGACACAAAGCCTTCATTTATTACCGCAAACTTTAATCAATTTAAATACCAATAACGCCACGTTATTGGTATCTCATCCCGAAGTCATTCAAGCAGTTAAAAATCTGGAAAAGACTTTGAAAAGTAATGGCCGAATAGTGCTTAGACCTTCAGGCACAGAACAAATATTACGAATTATGGTCGAAGGAAGCAATGAGTCTATGATAAATAATTATGCGCAAATATTATGCGATCTAATATCTAAGATAGATAAAAGGGGGCTATAGGGGGCAGTCATCAGAATACATGCGTCAGTACTCTCAATCAGTTAGTGTGTTCAGCCTAAATAGCCCCCCGCCAAAAGTCGCAAAAATAAAGCCCTGTTCATCAATTAGAAAATCATTCACTCGCTGTAAAGGTAGCTCTAGATTTACTGGCTCAAACTGACTACCTTGGGCTGCATGATACATAAAAGGTTCATCTGGATCAGACCAGCCAGCAACAAAAACATCTTGATTCTTAATTATAACCTTTCGTGCTCCATCAAAATTCAAGACTTGTTGCCATGTTACTCCTTCGTCAGAACTTGACCAAAGACCATTAATTTTCCATGTTCCTGCCGTTGCCATGTCAACTAAATACAGTTGCTTGGGATTACTCCAATCAACCGCAAAATCCAGTGGGTATTTCCAATATAAATTACCTAAAACAGGGCCAGGCCCTTGTACCTTCGGAGGTCTTCCCAATTGTATCCAAGTATTCGTATTTTTATTGAGTTTATAAATTCCGGTATATTTTATGAAAGGATTATCTGCATGTTGCCACAATCGATTACCTGCATGAATCGCATAAACATCACCTGTTACGGGGGAGATTTTAATACTTGGGAAAATCAAAGACCCTTTTTGTTCTGATGAGTCAACAGAAGTTGCTAAAGGTTCAAACCCATCATTTAGCCTCTGCCAATTGCTGCCACAATCAAAACTGGCAATAATACCTTTACCCATTGTGCCTGCATACATGTGGCAAGGTGACTTTTTGAAATCAATCGCTAATGTTAAATAGGGATTTTGATATTCGCTATCATCAGGTGACAATTGTTGCCAATTAACCCCCGCATCATCAGAGACAAAAATTCCACCAGGAGCATCATTATTAATATCCCCATACCAATCATTCGGAAAATCATGCCTGGATGAAGCGGCAGCAAAGAGTTGATTGGGATTTGCAGGATTAAATGCTATATCATATGTAGTGTTCATGTCAGGGATATTGCACATACGCCATGTAACCCCATGATCTAAACTTAAAACACATCCAATATCCGCTAATCCTGCAACAATCATATTGCTGTTTGAGGGATTTTGTTTTATAAAAAAAGCACTTACAGGGTTAAGCGCTGTTGAAGTCCAAAAATTGCTCTTACTCACATTATTCGTTGCTGGACTTAATTTTGTATATGGAAATTTCCATTGTTCTCCTGCATTCGTGGACAATTTAAAAAAGAAGTTTGCACTACCGGCTATAAGATTTGGATCATTAGGCGCTACCTGAAAATCATTATATCCGCTATCCCAAAAGCCCACATAGAGACCTACCGGATTAGGATTGATTTTGCCCTCACGATAAGCTATTGAATCGTCTGTATAGCGCTGTGTCCAATGAGAGCCACTATCTTCCGTCATCCAAATAGCAGCGCCTTCGCCAATATTTGAATTCCCGGTAAAATAAATAATAGAGGAATTATTTGGACTCATGCGGACAAATGTTCCAACAGGTTGTGTTTGCTGAGAGAACACCTCTTCTTTAGCTGGTTTAATGAACATTTTCTTTCTTGCATTGTCTGTTTTTTCAACACCAACAAGAGTTAAACCTTTGCTGTCTTTACCCATCGCCGCTGCAGATAAAGATTCAGATAAAAGGGGGGCTACTTGTGCTGTTTGCAGGTTAAATTTAAAAATACCTGCATTTGTTGCATGGTAGAGTGTGTTCTTATCAACCATTAAGGATGTTAGACTGTCTTGATTAGTAAAAAGTCGTGTCCAGGTTTTCCCAAGATCGCGACTAATTAATAAACCAGACGTAGTTCCAACACCTACCATTTTTAAGTCATCATTGGAGAAAAACCAATATTTAATCCTTGTACTCTCAGCAAGGCAATTCTCAGGAAACATGTCCGCAAGTGTCTTCATGGATTGCCATGACTTACCTCTGTCTAAACTGATTTGTGGATTACATCCTCCTGATGCCCAATATAATCCACCTGAGTTATCAAACCCCATATGACTTTGATGATTCAAATCAACATTAAAGGCTATTTTTTTCCGACTAATAGGGGTCCAAGTAGTGCCTAAATCAAAAGATTCATAGACTAGCCCCATATCACTGCCAATATATACATGGCCTGGAGAAAGAGGATCAAAGCTAATTCCACCCTTGCTCCCCCGCCTCCAATTCCAATACCAATTACAGATGCATATGATTGTTGGGTCAGAATGAATGCTAAAATAATTTTTAAAAATTTCATGCTCATCCTTAAGATTGTGTAACCGATTGTGCACAGGGCTTCGTTACATGTTTCATTGATATCAAATTTCCATATTTAATATAACTGAATTACGTATTTTTTGGCGGAGATATTCAGCAAATTTAGGAACATATCGGTCCAAACGGCTGGTTTCTTTATAAAGCTCATCTATGAGTCGTGGGTACTTGAAATCATTCATGACACAACCGATTAAGTGAGTGCCAATTTTTTTCATTTCCTCCACTGTTTCCTCTACCGCTTCTTTAGTCGTAACACCAGAAAGAACAATAAGGACTGTTGCATTAGCTGCCTCGCTTAAATATCTGGTTGAAATCGTATGTGGTTGATATTTATTAAAGCAGTGACAATCGATGATGATTAAATCAAATTGTTCCTTTAATTTATTAAAGAAATCATTCAATGTTTCTTTTTCAATCAAGCTGAGCTCGAAAGGGCGTGGCCCAGGAAGGGGCATTATGTAAAAACCTTCTTGGTCACTGTATTTGATGTTATCACAAGCTTGCTCCAAAATACTGCCTTGGGTTGCTTTGAATTCAAGATTCAATTGCTTACTCAACGAGGTATTGTAATTTCCAAAATCACAATAAAGAACTTTACGACCAAAGGCTGTAGCAGCCCGTGCTACGGCACTGGCTATGGTGGTAATTCCTTCAGTAAATAAAGGCGAGGTAAAGCAAATAGTTTTACTTTCATGAGCCAAAATTTCAATATAAAGCTTATTAATCGCCTTACTGCTTTTTGCTAATTGCGTCATAATTTCAGTGAGCCTAGTGAATAGATAACAAGAGCAACATTTGCAACATTTTGCAAGAATTGAGTGAATTGTTTTCTATAATCTTCATCATTGTTGGGTACATAAATAACATCACCCTCACGAATAGCAGGTAACATCCTGATATCGCCTGTTTTTGAAAATTTTAATAAATCAAAGACACTCGCCTTCGCTTCCAGTCCAGTACCCATATTGACAATTAAAATTTTCGAAACCAACGCCGAATTGGTTGGGCCACCCGCAGCTGCAAGTAAATCCAGAATCGTCAGATCACTAGTAAAACGATAACGACCAGGATTTTTAACTTCTCCTAAAACTTTAACCACATGCTTGGTATTAATTTCAACAGCATCGTTACTTTTGGGGGGAAGATAAATCGCATCCCCAGGTAACACTTTGGGTATTAATTCCGAATCGCCTGTTTGAAAGTATAACGCAAGATTCACATGTACCACTTGCGGGTAAATACCCTGCCTATCAATTACATGTACATCGCGTAAATCCGCTTTTGGCGTGGGACCATCCGCTGCTGATAAAATATCAAGAAAATTCAGCTGATTACTAAATTTGTAACGCCCCGGTTTTCCAACTTCACCAAAAATATAAATACTATTCTTTTTATCAATCTGGGTCCACATCGCTTTATTATCAATAGGTGATTGAGGAAGCTCGGGAACTTGTATGGTATAGCCTGCCTTAATTACTGGCACAGAAGATAACTCACCGCCTTTTTCAGAAAACTTACGCAAATCAAAACGTTTTGTAATCAACCGTCCCTTCTTATCATGCTCATTGCTAATAATACGGATGTTGGCAATGTCTGCATGGTCTGTCGGCCCCCCAGCGTGGGCTAAAAGATCGATTAAACTCATTTCATCAGACCATTCAAATCGTCCGGGTTGTTTCACCGCGCCCATCACCTTTACAGCTCGTCCAGGGGCTAGACTTAACCACCCTCGCTCTTCTTCTGCACTTTTCTGAGGAACATAAATCACATCACCAGCTTCTATATTAGGTAATGTTTTTTTAGGAAGTCCTTCTACATAAGCTTGCATATCAAAAACAACAATCCCACCATTTTTTCTTATGATACGAATTTTAGAAGGATCTGCGTATTGATCTGGGCCTCCTGCATTGGCTAATGCATCCAGAAATGTAGACTTTTTACCCAGTTCATAGGCCCCAGGTTTTTGAACTTGCCCCATAACATAGACCACCGGCTGTCCCGACTTTACCTGCTCAGTAACCACGGGAACAAAAATAGTGGCGCCAATACTAATAGGAGGCATATTTTTTGATTTTCCGCTATCCATGTACTCTTTTAAATTAAAAGTCACTGAAGCCTTGTCATCAATAATTTTAATTTGATCAGGCGCAGCATAGTGAGTTGGTCCTCCAGCCAAAAGCAGATAATCTACTGGTGAATATTTGGGATTATATGCATATGCACCGGGCTTGAATACTTCTCCAAAAATTTTAATAGCTTTTTTCATGTCCAAAGGGATAGTATCCATTTCTGGCACAAAAACGGTATAACCACCTTTAAGTTCTGGTAATCCCTCAGCTCCCACCCCTTTAGCAAGGGCTTTCTTTAGATTAAAGACTAATGGCGGTTTTGTATTGTCATTGCCTATAATTTTAACATTGGCCGTATCCGCATTTTGAGTTGGCCCCCCAACATTAGCCATTAAATCTAAAATAGACATTTCATCGGCCCACTCGTATCTCCCAGGCCGCTCGACTGCACCCATAACTTTAATCGCACGTTTAGGAGCAATATGAAGCCATGATTTTTCATTCAAATCTGTTTTGAGTGGAAAATAAATAACATCCCCTGCTTGAAGTATTGGAAGCTTTGCGGAGCTCAATCCATCGGTAAATGCCTGCATGTCAAAAAAGCTAACCGTGCCATTAGTATGAATAATGCGGATTTTACGTGTTTCCGCATAATTATCCGGCCCCCCCGCATTAGCGATAGCATCCATAAACGTTGATGACTTAAGGAGTTCATATGCACCTGGTTTTTGTACTTGTCCCATCACATAAACCGTTTGAGCACCTGCTTGCATTTGGCTTGTAGCCACAGGAACAAAAATAGTAGCCCCTTTATTGATTATAGGAATATGGCTTGATTTAGCAGTCTCTAGATAATCCTTTAAATTGAACACAACAGAAGTTTCATGATCAAGAACCTTGACCTGTTCAGGAGCAGCATAATGGGTAATTCCCCCAGCTAAAAGCAAATAGTCGACTACATTATATTTCGGATTATAGGTATAAGCCCCCGGTTTGAATACCTCTCCTAATATCTTAACGGACTGATTTATGTTTAAAGGTGTACTGGCAAGTTCCGGTACTACAACTGTGTCACCGGCCTTAAGTTTGGGTAATCCTTTTGCACCAATGCCCGTAGCAATCATCTGCTTTAAGTTAAATTCAACTGGGGCAACATTACTGTCATTACTCACGATACGGATATGCGCTGTATCAGCATCTTTGGTTGGGCCGCCAACATTAGAAATTAAATCCATAATCGACATTTCATCAGCCCAGTCATATCGTCCGGGTTTCTGAACCGCACCAATAATTTTAATTGCACGATTGGGGGCCGTATTAAGCCATGATTTCTCATTCAGATCCGCTTTTATGGGAAAATAAATCACATCCCCCAAATGCAAAACAGGTAGTTTTGCTGCTGTGAGCCCCTCGGTAAAGGCCTGAAGGTCGAAATCTTCAGTCGTTCCATCATTATGAATGATACGAATTTTACGTGTTTCTGCATATTGATCCGGCCCCCCTGCATTGGCCACGGCATCCATGAACGTAGCATTCTTGCCAAGTTCATAAGTCCCTGGTTTTTGCACTTGTCCCATTACATAAATTGTGGTTGAGCCGGGCTTTGCAGTTTCACTTGTTTGTGGAATAAAAATTGTAGCGCCACCGCTAAGAGCAGGAATGAGTTTTTTATTGCCTGTGTTTAAATATTCACTCATGTTAAAAACGGATGCAGTTGCATTGTTAATGATTTTAATTTGTGTTGTATCCGCTAAATAGGTTGTACCCCCAGCCTTGAGAAGATAATCAAGTACTGAAAATTGAGAATTATATGCATACACACCCGGCTTAGTTACTGCCCCAAAAATTTTGATGGAGTCTTTCAGGGTAGCAACATCAATATCTTGTTTGGGTACTAAATAACGATTATCTACCTTCACATTACTCACGAGTTGTGAGCTCGGCACAAAAATCTCATCACTCGCTCTAAGCGAGCGCAGAATAGAGTTATTCCCAGAGTCAAGATATTTTTTATAATCAATAACAGTGACTTTTCCATTACGACGGAGCTGAATTTGATTCATTTGTGCCCCATCAAGCAAGTCCCCTGCTTTTCGTATTGCAATTTGAATATTGGCATTTGCCGGCACAAGATATTGCCCAGGATTTTGAACCATACCAAGGACCTGAACATAAATCTCGTCACTCTTTCTGGAAATGCTTAAGTCATTAGCATTTTTATAAATCGTGCGTAACTTATTCACTACTAACAATCGCAAACTGGATAGAGTTTGTCCTTGGCAATTGAATTGCCCAACATCGGGTAATTGGATATGGCCTTGTGGATCAATACGAACTTCTTTTGAAAGCGTTGCATTTCCATAAAGTGAAAAACCAAGAAGATTACCTGGGTACAGTTGTTCATCTGCTTCAGCTGCAAAAACAGTAGTGATGCTCAAACAGAAAAGCAATAAATATCGAATCAAACGTTTGGTCATTGAATCCTCGCCTTCAATATTTGCCAATATTGATCGTTTTTAAGCTTAGGGCACCCTTTAACTTCCTGGAGTGGCCAAAGAATTCTTATATTATTTTCTAGTAAATTCATATCACGTCGAGCGGATACCAACAAACCCGCGACAATTTCTTGGGCGATTTGCTGTGCCAAGAGGTTCATTTCAACCATGCGTGCTGGATAACAACGCCAAACTTTACTCTGGAATAATTGATTAAGTTGCGCACGTAAAGGACCATATTTCTGGATATCTGGCCGATACGATAAATGCGGATTTTGAAAAGGATAATGTATTAAGTAATAGTGTGCCGCATATCCTCCAGTAGAAGGTGGCGGATATGAAGTGCAACCTAGAAGACATACCATAAAGAAAAGCAGGCCCAGATTAAAATACCATTTAATTGGATATCGGTAAGTCATTGTCTTTGCGTCCTTAACCATTACTCATATTTCCTGCTCAAAATTTCTAGAGAGTCTGTATCCTGCGGTATTACAAATGGCTTTAAAAATCCATCGAGAACGTTCCCTATCAAACTACGAGACATCACCAATAAAAATAATGATATTTAAAGGATATAATACGTTTTCTAGGGACTTTTTCCAAATAAAATCATGATGATCGTTTTGCTTAATATATACATATCTGTTTTAAACCATATCCAGGGCTTAGTCAAATAAGTTGCATAAGCATGATCGAATGCCACTTTTCTTTTTACGTCCTCAATTGTTCTATCATAATGACAACTGACTTGTGCAAGACCAGTTAACCCTGGGCGCACCCCAAATAGTCGCTCTTGATAAAAAGGGATATTTTTAACGATATAAGGAAATAGCGAAGGTCGTTCTGGGCGAGGACCAATCAATGACATATCTCCTTTAAGAATATTAATAACTTGTGGGAGCTCATCAAGATGAGTTTTACGCATAAAATAGCCAAAACGAAATACTCTTGGATCATTTTTGCTTGTCCAACGACGATGTCTAAAACGAGTATTAATGTTCATTGTTCTAAACTTGTACAAATAAAACATCTTTGTTTGTTTTTCATTACTAAGCCCAACACGCAATTGTTTATAAAAAATAGGGCCAGGGGAAAAAACTTTAATAATTATCGCAACCAATGGGCCAATACAAAGCAGTAGCAACAATCCTGTCAACGCAAAAACTTTATCCGTAAACCATTTCCCTATGTAAACAATAGGATGGATGTAGTAGTGCCTTACTGCTTTATTGGATCGTTTCCAACGCCCCGTCCTATTAAGCTTAAAAAAATAAAACCAGCCTAAAAGCATTGCCAAATGTCCATAAATAAAATAACTGGTAATCTCCGTGATCTTGGTTTTGTAGAGAATGTTAGACAAACAACTGAAATAAAAAAGAATCTGGCCTATTAAAAAAATTAAAAATATGAATGAATCATGAGCTAAATATACATTGCTGATGAATAGGAATATTAACAACCAAGGCATAAATATTCGGAGTACTTTACAACTAAAGAACATCCAGGCAACCCAACCTTGGCTGGGTGATAAAAGCCTAAAAAGCAAGAAAACTTGTTGAATATTCCCAGCAGCCAGGCGAATCCGCCGTTGAAAAATAATTTCCATTGTTGAAATTTCATTTTCTACAGACGCACAGGAAGGATCATAAACCCCCCAATACCTCTTTCTGAGCATAAAACTCTTCCACGCCTGATTTATCCTTCGGATGCTCTTGGTAACAAAATTTTTTATCGTTACTTTAATGAATTTATTTTTATATCTCTGTTTACTCTTTTTGTTAATAGACAAAGACATCTTACCGAGATCTTTAGGAGTATAGGTTTGTGCAATAACTTGCAGGGGAATTACAAAATCTTCATTAATTGTATTAGGAGGAATTTTTTTCCAAAGTAATTTGCGAAGAGCATATCCAGTTCCATGATAGCCAATCGGTGTGCCCAACTTCGATTCTTTAGCCTTTAAATCATTTTGATATTGCCAATAATATTTTTCTCCTTCCACTTCTTTTTTTCGTAGCTTATAACTCGTGCAATAGACGCCTACTTGAGGATTATTAAAATAAGCATTAGCTTTCTTTAGTACATTACGAGATAGAGTTGCTGAAACATCAGAAAAAAAGATAATAAAATCATCATCAATTTTAGGAATAATTTGGTTAAACCAAGCAACTTTTCCCTGATTGGTTGGTGATGAAAAAATTTTTATTTTTAATTGGGGATATTTTTTTATAGCCGCTTGGGCCTGATTTGCTGTTTTATCGACACTGCCATCATCAAGCAACCAAACTTCATAGTGATCGGCAGGATAGGATATTTTTGCCAAATTCGCTATTTTTTTAGCAATATATTTTGCTTCATTGTACATAGGAATAATAAAAATAAATTGGTGCAGCGGCAGGTTTTTTCCTGTATGAATTTGCTTTCGTGTTTTTGCAATAAAGGTGAGTAATAACGGGTAGCCAATGTGATGATAGAAGAGAAGGAAAAGACATATAGCGAACGTTTTAACACCCATATTTTTCTCTCAAAAGTTATTCTTTTAATGCGGGTAAAATATTCTATTTTTGCACAATCTGTCTTTATGAATATCTTGGTTAAATTTCTTGAATTAGACAAAATTACACTAAATTACAATTAAGTATAATTTAATAAATTTAAAAGTGTCGATGTTTTTTTCTAGAATTGACACTTTCTTCAAAAGCATATTCTTCTCATTAATTTATTCTATAATCAGAATTAGGGTCCGCATTTATTACACGATGTAAACATCATGAGTATTTCAGTTAAATATTTTGATAACAACATCTTAATTAAGATTTCGGGTGCTTTTAATACAGCGACGAGCGTGCATGCACAACCCATTTTTAATGAATTAATCGAGCATATTGATAGAAATATCATCGTTGATTTAAGCAAAGCCACAAGAATTGACACATCGGGAATTGGCGCTCTTGTATTTTTATTCAAACGACTGCGCATGGCTGGTTATGCACTAGAATTAATCGGTTTGCATGGGCAACCATGGCGAAAGCTAAAATCATTGGGGCTTAATCAGACGATGCTAATTCACCCGATCGTATGATTTGCTGAATAATTATCATAACGGAACATTGATTGGGTGTGACAACAACGCTCCAATATCCGCAGACAGTAATGAGTTAGTTTATATCGATGTTGAGGATCAATTATATTTACAGATAGCTGCTGTAGTAAGATGATCATCTCATCAAAAGATTTTAATCTTGAGAACACTATGAATGCGAATAAAACACTTATAGTCTTCGCAGAAGACTGGGGACGATTCCCAAGCAGCACTCAGAGTCTAATAAGTGCCTTGTTAAAACAAGATTGGCACGTTACCTGGATTAATTCTATTGGCTTGCGTAAACCCAGTTTGAGTATCTCTTACTTCAAAAGAATTTTAGAAAAATTAGCTCAATACGTCCTGGGAAAAAAATCCAAGTATCGTTTATCTCTTCCTGAACATCTTACTGTAATTCACCCTTTGATTATCCCCTTCATTGGCAATTCAATAATTGACACATTAAATTGTTTCATTCTAAAAAAACAACTTAAGCCTGCCCTAAAAAAAATGAAACAACCCATTATTTGGGTAACCTTACCCAGTGCCTATCCATTTATAAAAATTTTTAATAATTGTCCACTCGTTTATTATTGTTGTGATGATTATTCTGCTTTAGCAAAGCATCCTCTTTCTAAGCTTGATTTCTTTGAGAAACAATTAATCGAGAAAGCAGCTCTAATATTAGTAACAAGTGCAGTTTTAGCTAAAAAAATGCCTAAGAACAAAACACATTATCTCGATCATGCCATTGATATCGAGCTTTTTACTAAACCCTATGCACGACCTAATGATTTACCAACTGGAAAGCCAATTGCAGGCTTCTATGGAAGCCTGTGCAGTTGGGTTGATATCAATCTAATTTATCAGTGCGCAATTCGCTTAAAAAACTGGAATTTTGTTTTCATTGGACCTAAAAATATTGATTTAAAAAAATTAGAAACATTAAGTAATTTTTTTTATTTAGGACCTAAGGCTTATGCTGATATTCCTGCCTATTCTCAACATTGGGATGTGGGATTGATTCCATTTATTTACAATCAACAAATTGCAGCATGCAATCCATTAACATTTAAAGAATATCTTTCAGCAGGCAAGCCTGTTGTTACGACGAATATTCCTGCTTTGCATATTTATAAAAAACACATATATATTGCCAAAGACACCGATGATTTCATCAATGGAATAGTATCTTCCTTACATGATAACAAAGAAGAAATTAGAAAAAATCTGGTCAAAGATCAAAGTTGGGATAACAGAGCATTAGCTCTAGAAGAACAGTTGCTTGATTTGTGCTCATTCCATTGAAAAGGAGATCGTATTGAAATGGAAATTCTCTGTATCATGAGAGCCACCTTGACGTTGTCAAAATACTGGGAAAATCATAAGAGCTTTAGGCATGAAGATTAGACTATTAGTTGACTCGAAACATATTGGTGGTATTGAAATACATGTCATGAATCTCTGTGAAGAATTAACAAAGAGAAAACATGATTGCAGCATTATCTTTGTTTGTGATTATCCCAATAATGTTTTATATACTCTTTGTGAGAAAAAAAACATTCGCTATCATGGTTGCAAATCATACAGAGCGCTCTTCCATCTATTACTCAAAGAGCAACCCGATGTAATTCATGCGCATGGCTATAAAGCGAACATATTAGCCCGCCTATTCGGAATATTCAATAAAGCATCTATTGTGACAACGTTTCATGCGGGTGAAAAACCGATAGGAAGGCTTATTTTATACAATTTTCTCGATCGTTGGAGTAGTTTTCTTTCAAAAAACATTTGTATTAATGCAGAGATTGCCAAACGTCTTCCAAGTAAAGCTAAAATAATTCCCAATTTCGTTGACGTTCCAGAACACCCTAACCCATTAAGAACGACGAAACCATTTCAAATTTATTTTATTGGAAGAGTAAGTCCTGAAAAAGGTCCCATACGCTTTTGTCAGCTGGCAGAACACACATCATCTGATTTTGAGTGGCATATGGTAGGCACTGGTCCCTTATTGGATCAGTGTCGAAATAAGTATCAAACAAAAGTTCAATTTCATGGCAATGTAGTTGATATGGAGAGGATCTGGCCTAAAGTTGACTTATTGTGTATCACTTCGAGCTATGAAGGACTACCATTCGTTTTACTTGAAGCAATGTCGCGGGGCATACCAGTAGTATCATTTAATGTGGGGGCTGTTAAAAAGGTATTATCAAACACCGGATTTATTATTGAATGCTTTAATCTAAAGCAAATGCAAAAACGCATCACTTCTTATTTTTTAAAAACAATCGAAGAACGTCAAATCATCGCAACAAAAGAAAGAAGTAGAATCATAAAAAATTTTTCCGCATCAATTGTTGTATCTAAAATTGAAGCGTTTTACAAAGAACAAATCAGTGCCAATTTGGAGTAGCAACAGGTTTTATGTTATATTTTTTGTCTGACGATTAATACCAAAGTCATTTGATTGACAAAGATAAATATTTTTCACTTCAAATATCGCGCCCAAGGAGTAGAGCATAATTATGAAAAAGGAACTATGGCTTGTTGTCTTATTTGGCCTAAGTGCCTGCACAAATTCAAAGATAAGTTCCGACAGGGTTTTCTCTAATGCCCAAGTTCTTTATCAAAAAAAAGAACAAAGTTCTCATGACAAACAAGCGGCCTTACAAATGCCAAGTTATTTCATTGAACTTGAATACGAACAAGGACAAACAAATCTAAGTCCTGCACAAGTAAAAAAAGTAGACGCGATGTTGAAAAAGATTGTTTATCCTGATGAATATAAAATATACGCTAGCTTTGGCTCAAGTGGTGAAAAAAATCAGGTCGTTAACCTAGCGCCCGTTTTTAAACGTGCAGAAGATATAAAAAGCAGATATAGTAAACGAGTAAAAGAAATTAAGGTTGCTTATTTAAAAAATCAAAAACCTGATTGTGTTTATATCAGACTTTTAGCATAGGTCTCACGGAAGATAATGAAAAAATGGAAGCAATAACTGACAACTATTATGCGCTTTACATCTATCTTGACGCCTTTTGGCGGCGTAGATATTTGATTGTGACGTGTATTCTTATTACCCCATTCCTTGCTCTTTTAAGCGCCACACTCTTGCCCAAGACTTATAAAGCCAGTATTTCTATTGCTATTAATAAAATTGAAACACCGTCACTGAAAGATGTAAGTAGCACCATTGATATCACTCAACAATTCGCGGGGGTAAAAGCTTATCTTAGCTCACCGAGTGTTTTAGAAAAAATTGTTGTTGAAACCAATCTCGTACCTGCAGATTCCAGTGAGAAAACTGTCCAACAAGCAGCAGATGAGTTAAAGAAAAAACTCAAGATAACTCTAGTTGGAGAAGATGTGGTACAAATAGATTTGTCTCAAAATACTCCTAATTATCTGTCCATTATTCTAAATACTTTAGGTAATAAATTAATTGAACGCTTAAATGCTCAGAATTTAAGCGTTACTAATTCATCCTTAATCGTTTTAGAAAATGAACTAAAAAATCAAGAAGAAACCACTAATAAATCAATTGATGCACTAAATCATTATATCGATGCTCATGCGGATCTAACCCCCGCCTATCGTGATATATATTTTGCACGTTTACGTGAGATTACATCAGAACTAGGAGAGAATAAAATCCAGTACAATACCACGCTCACCGAGCAAAAAGAGCTGTATGGTATGATCGTTAAACTGAATCCTCAAATTGGGCAAATTGAAAATGCTATTCTTGAAAATGACAATAAACTATTCGTAATGCGACTTACTTATACAGACAATTTTCCTGGTGTCAAAGCACTCATTCAACTTGGAGAATCACTGAGAGCTGAGCGCGACAAGTTGTATAAACAATATCAAAATATAGACGACAACACCATCCAGGCATTATGGAATATGGCTATTGTCCCGCCTAATAATAAAAATGGACAGCCCAACCCAACTTTAACCTCACAATTAGAAAAATTACGCAATATGCAACTTAAAACTAAAGGGCTGTCTCAACAAATTAATGATTTAACCAATCAGCAAAAAGACATAAATAAAAAATTAAGACTCATAGATACTACCAGCAAAACTATAACAAAACTAAATCAAACAGTAAAAAATAATCAAAACGCCTATAACGATCTTTTAACCCGTTATAATCTGTTAAAAATGACACTCAATTTAAATAAAACTAATGGGTCTAGAAGCGCTCAAATTGTCGCTTATCCACAAAAACCCATAAAATCACTTGCAAGACCACCTTTATTTTTCTTTGTGATTGGTATTTTCTCTGGAATTTTTCTTGGATTTGGCCTTGCAATAATATTTGAGTTTATGGATAACACGGTACGTCGTAGACGCGATATCGAAGCAATAGGCGATGTAAAAGTTATCTGTCGTGTGGAAACGTTAGCATGAGCGATGGTCTCGTAAGCTTCGAGCGCTTTAGAACATGCTCTCATTTATAGAGGGAATACATGAAAATCCTTCATATAATCCAGAGACTTAAATATGGTGGCTTAGAGCATCTCGTTTTTTCAATGTTATGCCATGATGTTAAAAATGTATACATTCTAGCGCTCGAAGATCCATCCGAAGAGTCATTTCGCCAATGGCCAAAATTAAAAGAATACCAAAACAATTTATTCTTTGCGGATAAAACAAAGGGGTTTAGCTTAAAAACCGTGAATTTTATTAAAGACATCTGTCGCACTTTAAGCATTTCAGTGATTCACACACATCATCTTGGTCCATTAATCTATGGTTGTTTAGCAACCTCTCAGCGTGCATCGATAAAGCATATCCATACAGAACACGATATATGGCATTTACAACACTACAAAGATTGGTTAATTCAATATTTTTTATTTAACTGGAAAAAACAAATTCATTTAGTCGCTGTTTCAAAAGATATATATACACAATTAAAAAGTTATTTTCCTAAAATGGATATAAGCACTATTCCTAATGCCGTAGATACGCGTTTTTTTATACCAGGAAATCAAACAAATGCTCGCAAATACTTCAAGTTGCCTGAGAGCTCAACAATCATTGGTAGTGCGGGACGCCTTGAAACAGTCAAAGGACATATCTATTTAATCGAAGCCATACGTCTTATGCCATTAAATTATTTCTTGGTAATTGCAGGTATTGGCAGTTTATATCAGACTCTTTTAACTCACATTCAGACACTCGACTTATCAGATAGAATATGTCTATTGGGTATGGTTGAGCCTATGAATTTATTTTATCAGGCTTGTGATATTTTTTGTCTCCCTTCACTGAACGAAGGGATGCCACTTTCTTTGTTAGAAGCCCAAGCCTGTAGTGTTCCGGTCGTATGCAGTAATGTTGGAGGCTGTGCTGAGGAAGTTGATCCGGAATCGGGTTTATTGATACCTTCTCAAAACCCTAAAGCAATCGCCGAGGCCTGCATGAAAATCAACCAAAAAACTGAAAAGCCTCGCGAGTATATTCTTAAAAATTTCAGTTTTGATACTCTAATAAACCATTATTATCAACTCTATGTAAAAGTTTAGATGTATCCTTTTTGGAGTAGAGCTAAAAGAGTTAAATTTATAATGAATAAACAATCTGAAAATATAAAAATAAGTAGCATCGCAAATTTATTATTTCTTTTTCTTTTGGCAATAATTTTCTATCTAACTTACAAATATATGGTTCCCGCGGAAGATGCAATCATATTATACGATTACGCAAAAAACCTTTCCATGAGAGGGATCATTACTTATAGCAATTCGTCCTACCCAATTGAAGGAGCTACAGATTTTCTTTGGATGGTGATTCTAGCTGTTTTGAAAAAAGTACATATAGATGAATTTGAATCAGCATTAATTCTGAACTATTTGGGGGTATGTCTAATTTTTTATTGTATGAAAAAGCGCGATTTCCCTCTTATTCTAATAATTATGGGAATATTAGGTACGCCTTACTTATATTCTGCTTTAATAGGTTTTAGTACACTTTTTTATTCAGCTATATATGTTTGCGCATTATATTTTGTTTTACTAAGAAAGTCTGAATGTTATTTTTTTATTTTTATTCTTTGTTTAATTCGTCCTGATGGGGTTATTTGGGGAATTGGACTCATATTTCTTCATATATACTTGGCAGAAAGTAACTTTAAGCTAAAGGATGATTTATTTAAATTTTTAATTTATTTGATTATCCCAGGCTTATTCTATTTTGGATGGCGAGTTTGGTATTTTGCAGAATGGCTTCCCTTGCCTTTTCTTGTAAAAAGCTCAAGTCAAAGAGATTATGGGATCTTTTTTTTAGACTCTTTAAAAATGATACAATATCCTTTGATTCCGATGTTAATTACAGTATTTTTTTTGAAAAGTAAAAATCAATATATTAAAAGAATATTTTTATTATTTTTTATTCCAATAATATTTTTTAGTTGTATGCATCTAGAACAAAATAATGGTAATCGTTTTTTAGCCCCAATGTTTTTTGGTTCATTAATGCTCATTGCAGAAAAAAAAGAAGCAATGGCAAGTTGGGCATTCATTGTAACTTCGCTTTTATATGGTATTAAATTAACTTTTTGGACTTTTTTGAGTTTTATTGATGTAAATGATTATAATGAAAACATCATTAATTTGTCTAAAAGCTTGTCAAAATTCCATGGTAGGATGCTTACTACAGAAGCTGGACGATTAAGTTATTATTCTAATTGGGATACTGAGGATAGTTGGGGTCTAAATACACCTAGATATGCACATAGGCTTATAAATACATTGGATCTTTACAACGGGCATTATAATTTAATTGTCGCTCATTGTCCCATATCAATGCTAGATAGTGGCATAATAAAAACTTATTTTATTGAAGAAAGGGCATGGGAAAATCAATGTCGTGTATTAACTTCATATATTCTTTCTGAAAGATATGATATCTATTTAGTTCCATTTATACATGGACAATTACTTAGCAATCAGCTTCTCCAATTACTAAATTTAAATCATCACAAAGAAAAATGCCGACGTTATGATATATACGCTATTGCAAAAGACTTCAAGTATAATGCGGATGTAAAGAAAATAATAATAAATTTTGAGGGCATTCCCTATAGCTCAAATAGAAGTAGCGATCTTTGCAATTTTTAGCCCTATTGTTCGATTAAATTCCCCTTTTCTTGCATATGAAAAACCAAATGAAAAAGATGACTTGACAGCAATCGATGTTAATAAAAAATTTTTTGATTATCTATGTATGCGCTCTCTAGCAAGGTGTCCGACAAATCAGGGCAGGATCAGCCTTCGTGTGGTGACTTGATTAAGTGTCATTGAAAACAAGTTAGAAATTTGAATTCTTAGCGAGCTTAACTTTTTAAGAGTACAGCCAAAGGAGGAATAAATTTTAAATAATATGCTATAGCAATTAGAAAGAACCACAATCCCCCCCCACAAATAATATATGCGGTGGCGCTCCCCATAAACCAAATACTTGATTGGCAAATAGCATAAACAACGATAAAAAGGCTTAATCTTAAATATCGATAAGGTAAATATAATTCTTTTTGGCTGAAATAAAAAAATATAAGCCATCTTAAAAAGAGCACTGAACACAAAATGTAAAGCGCCCCCCAAACATGCCATAACGGGATGAAAAAATAAAATCCGATCACCGTTAATACAGCAATCATATTATTAATCAACATAATTTTTTTTGTTTTTTCTAAAAATAATCCCACGCTCATTATATCTCCAGCAATTTTCAATGGAAAAACAAAAGCGCACAGAGGTAAATACAAAATAGCATCCTGGTAATTTTTAGAAATGAATAAATGAATAAATAAACTTCCACCTAAAGTGACAGAAAAGGCACATATCATTCCCAAAATCACGCCAAGCTCTGTTGTTTTTGCACAATAATCACGACGATTAATGTATTTAAAGCGTTTTGGATACCACCACATCGTGAATGGTTGTATGAGAAAAATCGTTACCATTGCAAACTTTATAGCCAAAGCAAATTTGGCCATTTCAGCCGCTCCTATAGCATAACCAAGCCACCAGATATCCAATGACATGATTACAAAATCACCTAATCCTGCAAAAATTAAAGGAACTCCGTAAAAAAATAAACGCTTTTGAATATTAAGATCGACTTGTGATAACCCTTTTAATTGAGTTGGAAGAAAATATAAAAAATTTAATGTATTAGAAACTACGGAAACAAACATAATGCCTGTCACTCCATAACCAGCATATAACACTATCAGAACGAGTCCAGCTTGAATAAATGTTCTAATTAAATTGATCCAAACAAAAGCCAATGCATTTTCTTGGAGCCTAAGCCAATCAAGTTGGATCGCTAAAATATTGCTTGGGATCATGAGTAAAGCTAAATAAATGATTTGCCAATAATTCGTATTACCAGGAAGCATAGAGCTTATTTGACTTGCAAATAAAATCATTGGAATGCATAAGAAGAAACTGCTTGAGAAAACCAGAAATCCAGCATTTAAGCAAATACTGTCCATAGCTTGTTTTGTTGACGCTACACCTCCAAAACGAAAGATTGCATCACCCTGTCCAAGACAAAAAATGGTGAGCAAAATATTAATAAACGTTTGTAAAATTTCCAAGGTTCCATATTCAGCAGGACTTAATATTCTTGTCATAATTGGCAGCATAAATATTGCAACAAGCTTCGCAATAACAAGACCTATTCCATAATAGAAGATCTGCTTCATCTAGCCTTTCCTACAGTATCACCGATCGTTGTATTGATGCTTTGTGCCAATGCAATAGTCAGAGCAAAAAAAATGTAAAAAGGCCAAGTAAACCCTTGGGTTAGAAAAGTACTTGAAATACAAAAACCAATAAGTCCGGAATACAATCCTCGTGCCAAAATTGGATAAATAGTTTTTTGCTCAAATTGCGACAGATGCTTTTCTGTAATATATACAATATTTTTATGCGCAGTTTTTATTGCAGAAATGATGCAGCAAATATATAAAATTAAACCTATAAAACCAGATTCTGCAAGCACCCCGAACCAACTACTATGCACGGCGTGTTGTTGGTTGTCCCATACAAGAGCATAATTATAATAATTGTCTAGAAACCCATTGATACCAACACCAAAAACAGGATGATGTATTGCCATATTAACGGCAGTTTCCCAGGCATAAATTCGCCCCATGGCCGATTCATCAAGTGTCCCTGGCTCGATACCTCCAACACGGACAAATAAACTACTGATAAACAAATAGAATAGAAGCATCATAAAAATAGTTAAAAAAATTACTAATGATTTGGGCTTTATTTGATGTGTAGCAAAATAACTAACGATAACAATTAATGCCATTAATCCGCCACGACTTTGAGTTTCAAAAATAGCTCCAATAACAATGATTGCCCCAAAAAAACCAATGAATCTTATTAGAAAGGAACTAGATGAGCTGACGACCATACTACAACAAAAACTAAAAGGAAATAATAGTGTTAAAGCTAAATCATTTGGGTCTGCAATTGCAGAGTAACCCCCAAGAGTTGCTCTTACTACTTCCACAAGATGTTTGCCCTCAGCAAAATAATAATGTGTCAACAAAGAGAGAGAAATACCACTTAATACAATTAAAAACACAATTAACTTATATGCTTTTTCGCTTGTCACCGTCCATGTTATCATAAAAAAAACAATGAAAATTTTAATGTATGTATCCTTCCAGTAGCCAAATGAAGTTTGGAGGCTATAAGCCAATACCATACTCGTGCTAACCCATACAAAGAAGAGCATAAAATAGGTCATTTCTCTACGCCAATAAATTTTTACTCGCCCTAATTGAGCATTGATACTTAAGCTAAGTATGCCTAAAATTGCAAAAATTAATGGCAGATGAAGTGAATAAAGTCCTGGGATAATCTCATGAAAGCGAAATAAACATAATATAAAAAACAGTATGCCAAACAAGTAAGGATATGCGAAAGAAAAAACCAACATCATGATACCGAATGGGGCTAAAATAAAGCCATATGTAGTATTCAAAGAGAGGATAAATATTAAACTGGCTACGCCAATAGCGACTAATGATTGTCCTAACCGTTCATTTGTCCATCGATTAATCATGTTTAAATTTCACACTAAAATACTTCTAACGTAGAGTACTCCTCTGACTAGAAAAATTCTCTTATGTTATAGAAGTCGTGTAAGTTGGAAATAAAATTCTTATTTTCATGATAGCACAAGATAGATCCAATACATCAATTTAACGGATTGATTTTTCTCGCTATTGTTTGGCATGCAACAAAGACTGCTGCTATCTTAGTAATATAATGACAGGTAAATACTTAAGGGACTATATATGAAACTTTTAGTGACAGGAGCAACTGGCTATATAGGCAGTCATTTTTGCGTATCAGCTCTTCAAAATCACTATGATTTAGTAATGGTTGATGATTTGTCAAATAGCTCCATAAAAACACTAAACGCGATCGAAACGTTGACCCAAAGAAAATGTAATTTTGTACAACTCGATTTATGTGATGAAGAATCGGTGGATCGATTTATTAGTAAAAACCAAGACATTGATGTTGTCGTTCATCTTGCAGCTAAAAAAAATGTATATGATTCAATACATAACCCGCTGAATTATTACAGAGATAATGTCATAGCGAGTTTTTTCTTATTGAAGGCATTACAAAAAAATAATATCAATAAATTTCTATTTTCTTCTACAGCTGCTGTTTATATAGATGCGGGTGATAAACTGTATAAAGAGACATTCCCCGTATGTAATCCATCCTCTCCTTATAGTCATTCAAAGTTCATGTTTGAAACGATGCTAAATGACTATTGCCGTGCTGAAAAAAAATTTTCAGCAATATCGTTACGCTATTTTAACGTGGCTGGAGCACATCCCTCTGCATTGCTTGGCGAATCATTATTAAACAGTTCGGGTATATTTCCCGAGCTGCTTAAAGTAGCAACTAAACGAAAAAAATATTTAGATATCTATGGTAATGACTACCCCACCCCTGATGGTACAGCAATTAGAGATTATATTCATGTTATGGATCTGATTCAGGGACATCTGGATGCTTTAAACTATTTGGACAATCATTCAGGGTTTGATGTATTTAATCTAGGACGTGGCGAGGGCTGTTCCGTTTTGAATTTGGTCAACACTCTGGAAAATGAACTTCATGCTAAGATCCCATATCATTTTAAACCACGCCGTCGAGGAGATTTGTGCTCTGTTATTGCCGATCCAACCAAAGCCAACCGATTATTAGGTTGGCATGCCAAATATACTATAAAAGATATTATTCATGATGCTTGGCAATATTCAAGCACACCTCATTTTTAAATGCTTCACCTATTTTGCATATTTCCTAGAAAAAACTAAACTCAATGTATAAAGCGGCATAAAATATGGGTTACATTCATTAGATGGAGTATCAAAAATTGAAAAAGGAGTTTGTCATACTTTATGAAGCATGGAACAAATCATGATAGAAATCATTCATGATTTAAATGAATTAAAATCTTTGGCCTCAAGCTGGAATGAATTAGCCAAACGATTCAAATCTCCCTTATTACTTAATCAGTGGTTCACTGCATGTGCAGCGACTTATCAACCTGAACAGCTGCAATTTATTGTCAGTAAATCAAATAATGAAATCGATGCAATTGCACTGCTTGTTTTAGTGAAAAGTCATGGCATACAATGAAACCTATGCAAAATATTCTCCAGGAGTACTTCTTGGATATGAAGCGATACGTTATTCGTTTGCACAAGGTCTGGAAGCCCTTGAGTTTCTTGGCCAAGATGAACCATGGAAAACCTATTGGACTAATGACAATCATCAGTATCTAACGATTAGAATTTATCCATTTACATTGATGGAGCAGATGAGTTTAGGCATAGACGCGCTCTTTTTTTAATTAATAAATTATTCCAGCGAGCAAAAAAATAAAGCGATTTATTTTTCTATTTACCGCGGAGAAAATAAAGCATGAATGGTCGCATAGAATTAACTGTTGGAGACCAAGCCAAGCAGCTGTTGAATGATATAAAATTTATAAAAAAATGGTCAATTTTATATGATTCCTGTTTGTATGGCACTGTATATCAATCTCCTGATTTCGTCTGCTCTTGGTATGAAGTATATTATTCTGAATGGCAACCAGTGCTGGTTACTTTGTGGAACAAAGACAATGACCTCACTGCTTTATGGACTCTTGCTTTTTCCTTAAAAACCAACACCCTTGCTCATGCCGGAACAATTCAAGCAGAATACCATGCTTGGTTAGCTGTACCCGAAGTATCTGATTGGTTTATTAAAACGGCATGGTTTCAATTGAAAAATCATTTTAGATTTTCAATACTAAGATTTACCTATCTTCCGCCATCTCTTCTTCCTATTCTTCAGTCCATCCCCGAGATGACGTACAATCTTATTGTGCGGAAAAAAAATAGGCCTTTAATCCAATTAAATGCCCATGAGTTGCAAAAGTCTTTTATGAAAAAGAAAAATAAAAGCAAACTTAATCATCTCAAAAAATTAGGGGAATTAAAATTTTTAAGAATTACTGAATTGGTTGAGTTAGAGCGAGTCCTCCCTGAATTAATAAATTATTATGATTTTCGTCAAGGCGCGCTTCATCAAGTTACTCCCTTTCGAGATGATGACAAAAAACGCTCTTTCTTAGTACAATTATTTGTATCTGCTCCTGATAAGATTTGCATTACAGTAACTTATCTTAACAATACTCCTATTGCTGCCATGATAGGAATGATTAGCAACAAGATGATACACTTGGATTTGTTACCCAGCTCCCCATTTTTAGCAGAATGTTCACCTGGAAAATTGCATCTAATGCTATTAGGCGAGTACCTTATTAGTCAGGGCTATAAACAGTTTGATCTAACCCCTGGTGATGATGCCTGGAAAGAGCGTTTTGCCAATGCGCATGATGAAGTTTCTGAAGTTATCCTTTATAAATTCAGCTATTTACGTTTTCTTGTAAAGCTTTTTGATGGTTTGAAAAAACTCTTAAAACCTTATAAAAACTCTTTAAATAAGGTTAGATCCTTCATTCATAAAGGATCCAATCAATGCATTGCAAAATTAATTTATAGAATAAAAAATTGGATTAAAGAAGATAACGAAATGTGTATCTACTTTTTTGAGCGGTCTTCTGCACAGAATTTTAAGTCTGATGAACGAGTCAAATGCAATTCAATCTCTGATTTACTCCATTGTGAGCCATGGCACAATCAATATGATTTTTTATCAACCGCATTAAAACGATTCAACGCAAAGGAATATATCTATACTATGACTATTGATAATTACCTTGCGATTTATATTTGGATGACGAAGAACCGCAGTTTTTTTTCTATTTTCCAATATTCAGTTAATATTCCTGAAAAGAGCATCTTATTTTATGACTCATCGATACATCCAAAATTTAGAAGAAAAGGTCTTTATAAAATAATGCTTGCCCATATGATACATGAAGCATTTACTTTCACGGACATTAAATCTATTTATGTTTTTGTTTTAGCGAGTAATTTACCTTTCCGCCATGCTATAGAACAAGCGGGGTTTCAATATCGAAGTTCAATTTTTATGCAGAGAAGATTCGGTTTTGTAAAAAAATGGATGAATAAACCACTATAAAACTTAATTGAGATAGATAAGGATTAAACAGTTTACAAGAACCGGTTGTTTTAATTTGCTGTATATATTTAAAATCTTGTCTGGGGAGTTGAATCAATGAGCAACCTCATTAAAGGGGAGAATTATAAGTTGAATAATCCTGCTTTTATTTTAGGTTTGTTTGATCCTGGACTTGCTGTGGTACATCTTCTTGCGGATGCCAAAGTTAATGTTATCGGTTTTTCAACTTTTTCTGCAGGTGAAATCGGAGTATACACACGAAAATGCAAGGTCCATCAGATCCCTTATCCCATAGGACGTGAGGATGCACTATTAGACTTTCTTCTTAAATTTATACAGGATAATAATTGGACCAGCCTTTATCGCCCGGTGTTATTTCCTACAACAGATCTATTTGTTTATTGGATAGCAGAAAATGAAGATATACTAAAAAAGTATTTTTTATTTGAGCAACCCTCTAAAGAAATAACCCTTCTTTTCAAAAATAAAAATGTACAGAGCCAGTTAGCGCTTAATGCAGGTTTAAACATACCTTGGACAATAGAAATCAAACATCTTAATGATCTTCCTCACTTAGAAAAGCTTAGTTTCCCTTTATTAGTAAAAGGGGCCGACTCAACTACTTGGAAAAAAAATATTCACGAAAAAGGGATAGAAATTTCCAGGAAGGCAGATCTTGAACCGTTAGTTTGTGAGCTTTTGAAAACGCAACAAAGTGTTATTCTCCAAGAAATCATTCCAGGACCAGAGTCTAATTTAATAGAGGTTTCTATGATAGCCACTCAAAAAAGTGACATAGTAAGCTCTATTACCGTTCGAAAAATTCATCAGTTTCCGCGGAAATATGGTACAGGTTGTTTGGTTGAAGAAAGTCATTTCCCCGAGATAGAAAAGCTAGCCATAAAATTTGTTCAAAAGAATAAGTTAAGTGGTATTTTAAATATGGAATTTAAATTAAATGAAAAAAATGGATTAGCTTATTATATTGAAACCAATCTTAGAAGCTGGGATCAAATTGGGATAACTCGATGTATTGGTGGTAACTTCCCATATCTCCTGTTTCAACTTCTAACCGATACAAAACTTCCATTTTCCTATAAGAATTGTTCCAAATATTCTCCCATTACTTGGATTGATCCGGTGAGTGAAGCAACCTTAATATCTCAAGAACCAAACAAATTGAATGCATTTTTTACATTTTTACAACGATGGAGAAAAAGTACTGTAATTAACAGTTGGTACTGGAATGATCCTGTTCCTTTCATAAAAAAATGGAGTTTATCCCACAAAATTCATTCTTTGATTCAGTTTATTTGGAAAAATAGTTTCGCTAAACTCCATAAATCTTAATGTTATTGGTTGAATCAAACGTCACAAATATTTTTTTAAATCCATAGTTTTTTTAATTTTCTAAAAGAAAATATAGGCTTGGAATAAACATCAATTAACACGGCATTTGCGCCAAATTTTGAAATGGTGTGCATTCCTTGTTTTCCTGGCGGCGGTTGAATTTCGCAACAAAACTCTTCTTGAAACGATGTGGGGCTAAGAGTTTTGATTCGATTAACCATAATGGATTTCCCATATCTACCAGCGCAGTTTTGTGAAGGTCGATAAATTATATCGTTTATAATAAACGGCGTTCCTGCTGGTCGACTTGATCTAATATCACATTTTACTGGATTAAGTGCATGTTGTTGCCATGCACCTGTTAGTGTTTTAGAGTACCAAATGAAAAGATGAGAGTTATCTCCAATTTCTTTATGGGTACAAAATAACCACCAATAATCCTTACTATGCATGATTGTTATATCAACTGCGGGGAAATCATGTATCAAAACAGCTTTTTGATACCATTTTCCAGTGGGTGTTCGCTTCCAGAGTGATACTTGGTTCGATGCGGAAGATTCCGGAATGCAATAAAGCGCCCCATTTTCACAGATAAGATAAGGATAAGATAAATGTCCTGGAGTTTCCAAGATATTATCTTCTCCTTGAAATTCCCTTCCATTATCCCATTTTAAATAGGAGATTTTTCCTTCTTCTTGTATTTGATCAAATTTTTCAAATAATATTATTCCTGCCCCCTCTTCATAAGGATATACTCCAAAAGGATCTGCCATAAAATATTTTTTTAGGTCAGAATTCACATATTTTATTAAATTTTCATCTATTGATGTTGTTTGAACAAAAGATTCAATGGTTTTTTCAACAACACCAATTCGCCAACTCATCATTGTAATTTTAGGATGTGTTACCAACCAGGAATAAATACGGCTGCTTACATGAAAAAAATATTTTAACATGTCGACATTACTGGGTTTCTTTTTTATAGCTACTTTTTTTTCTTGAGCTGGATAATCGCGAACAATATCTTTATTAGAATGAATTAATTCTTGGCAAACTCGTTTTGGGAAATATGTAGTACTTAAGAGTATTGTATCCAGGTTAGTTCTGTAAGTCCCTTTACAACTAAAATGACTACAAAATAATTCTCCTCTATGCAGGATGTAGCCTCTATCCTGGTGTTCAGTCAAACGTTGTAATGTAACAGTAATGCAATCTTTCTTATCAAACGTTTCCCAAAATGCCGGAGGTAAGTCTCCATGATATTCAGGATCTCCATAATGAAATCGCCAAACCCCGAATTTTGCGGCATTCAAAAAATCACCTTTTAAAATGCTGTCTTCAAAATGTAATATAAAGTCTAACTCTCTGATCTTAAGATCTTTTAAATCTTCATCATCACAATAAATAGTATCTGCCCTACGATTAATACTGTGAAATCTAATTTTTTTTATTTCAGTATTTTGCAATGTACTACTCATATCTGTACGAACCATAGCTTTTAATTTAGGTAAGACTAGATACTTATAGAACAACATCCAGAATAAAAATCGAGAATTTTTTAAAAGATAACGCCACTTACTAAGCCTCTTTTTTTTATATTGCGGAACGATGATAAGTGCAAGTTCAGCATACTGAGAATCAAGCAGCTGAGTTAAACAATTCGCTTGCCACATTGGAAAAATTGTTGGGCTTGTACTAATTACTGCAAATTTAAAACAACCATATTCTTTGGGTATCATTAATTTATTTTCAGAAATTAGTAATTTATAAGATATAATAGTCTAGAAAAAACAGGATCACCACAGACAAAAATACCCAAGGCAGCAATAGCAAAGGAATTGATGACTTTTACTGTAATATTAGTACTACAGTTTAATGGACTACCTTTATACCAACGATATGCAATAGTTGCTTTATTGTACCTTTCGAGTGCCTCAAACCTTCATAAGGAGCTGATTCGCTCACCGCAAATTTCCTCCGTTGCTTGGCCCTGAATCGCCTATCATCGCTAAAAAACCAGTCCATCGCTAATCCGACATCCCGGCATGTCCGCGGGGTAACATATGTGATCAAGCGACAGTGCTTGCCACGGAGAAATTCACTTAATTATGGAGACATGTTTCACCAAGATGAGACTCTTTGGATTTAGTAAACAAGTTCGACCATTCCTCTACCGTCTTTTCAACCATTTCCGTAAAATCAGTATCATCATGCGGTTTGAAAAAATCGCGTGCACGTCCATAAACGGAATTGGTTGCCTCAGCACGGCTTTCATCTGATTCAGGCCTGTCTAATATAATTTGGAATATCTTTTCAAACCGCTCAATATTATCTTTTCCAGATGTAGGGCTTAGCATTAAGTCGAAAATTTGTTTTATTCCATCAGGAATGGTTACCGGCTCAGAAAAATATTTTATTGGTACTGTCTCAGAAAAGAATTTTACAGACCAACGCCCGTTTAATTCTCCTACTGGGACTGGGGTAAATAGACTTTTTTCATTGATTAATAGATGTAACGAGTCGTAAAGTCGATTACAATTTGTTTTACCTAATTGGCGAGCAACCAAACGACAGAGCAATGTATTTTTGGGGAGTACATATTCTTTTACCTTTTTAGAGCCGCCAATAAAAATATTTTTTACTTCGTTATCCGTTGCAACCCGATCATCGTCTTTAAGTGCTCGCTCGTTATCCAACCGTTTTTTAATTTCTGTAGCAATATCCTCGGGTAAGTACCAGTCTGGGGTCTTGATGCCTTCAGAACCTGGCGCATTCTGTCCTGCATGTTCATGATGATGACGACTCATATACAGATCAGCTACTAAGGAGACAAAACGAATGCGATTCTTTTTATCATAGAGCTCATCAAATACAGGCCAACATCCATAGAGTTCTTTATAAAGAATCATCGCATCAGTATGAATAAGCTCTATGGCTTTTCTATCCTTGCCACTAACGCACGATCCATAAGAATGCCCTCCAATGCTCAAAATAATTAACTGCTCCAGAGAGCTCAAAAATAATTCCCTGCCTGCATAATCAAAAATAGTTGCGGTCCCTGTAGCTGACTCTAAGACACTTTTATATTCCTCCAAAAGAGTCTTTAGGCCTGGAGTCGAAGAAACATATTTCTCCGCTACAGCCAATAAATTCAAACTGTCTTTATCATTTGACTGCGTATAATAGAGTCGTTTTGCTAAATTATAGGGATGATTATTCTGGAGAATCGTTTGTGTCGCTGCGCGTCGTTCTACCGCTGCCCGCGCTAATTTATACAGCTCTAAATCTGGAGGTAATGTGGGCAAATAGTCGGTAATCCAAGTCGGCACATAATCGGCTGCATGAATTGGACTAATCAGCGTTTGTAATATTGCAAGTTGATCCGGTTGTGCATTTTCCATCACTTTAGCCAGATTCGAATCGATATGGCGTTGTTGCACCGCTCCAGGCCATGTTAATCCATCTCGAGTTGCAACGTGACTGGAGCGATATCGCTTCTTTGACAGTTCACGAAATTTTCCATCTTGACTCACTGCTAATAAACTATGAACAGCATAATTTGCAGGCAGAGGCAGCGTTCGATGACGACTGGATAAATAAGTAACTGCATCTTCGACTCGTTTGCATCCTTTCAGCACATGTTCCAGGAAAAACTGTTGATGCTCGGACAATACCCAATACCATTGTGGAATACTTGAAATGCCTCCCACCGTAGAGGAGCATTCCTTCTTAAAACTTTCTGAGAAAATTAGCTTCTTAAACTTGCTTAAGTTGTATTCCAAGTTCGATGGGTCTAATGCCAAGACACGGATCATTTCTTGCAAATGCGGGCCCAACTCATTAAACCAGGCAGGAAGTGGTAACGAGTTCGTAGCAATTTGTTTTAGATCAACATTAAAATTAATTGCTCTTTTTTTTATTAATGCCCATTCGATTAAAAAACTATTAAAGTCCTGAACGACTTCAATATAGCTGCCAATTGATCGATTCAGATTACAAAAATAGGCTTGCTGATACTCTTCAAGTTTACAAACCCAGGATGGAGTTTTGGGATATTTGCTCGCCTTAATTTGTTTTAATTCATTTATAAATTGTTCATAGTAAGGAGGAAGCGATTCGTCGATCTGGAGAATGTAATCGTCATCATTCAACTTCATGGGCGTTAATGTTGCCAGATCGTAGCGACCTTGACGCATTAATTCATATTGTTCTGCTTCATTCAATAACTCAATTGCTTCTTTAATGGAAGTACCCCACCCCAAAGCAATCAATTCAATTAATTTCGCAGTGTATTTTTCTAATTCCTTATGCAATTCATCCATTGAGCCTTTTGCATGCAAAGCATCTTCTTCGCATTCGTTCACATACTCTTCTAAGGTGCTTTTGAGCAAAAAACGGCTTTGCGGCGCTAATGGATAAGCATCAAGAAGAAAGGAGAACGCCTTATGGAGACTATTAACCCGACGTACGAAACTGCGGTGATTATCAGGCTTCTTGTGGTAAGTTTCTAGAATATAGCCAGGAAAGCGAATTGCTAAGGCTTCGAGTAATTCAGCTGATAATTCGGTACCATGCGGTACACGTAAAATAATTCCTTTTCCCATCGATTAATTTCCTTAACGACTTACCTCGGTTTAAAAAACTCCCTTAGGATTATTCAAAAAGAGGTTATATTAGTCCTAATCTCTTCGTTATTATTGTATAAATAATTCCATGAAACAATTACAATAATCACTTAATTTGATAAAAATAATAAAAAGGAGTTTGTTAATGAGCTACATTGTACAACATTATATTGGTGGACAATTAATCAATGAAACGAATACGACTACCCATCCTATTTATAATCCAGCATTAGGGGAAGTAATCGGCCAAGTTCATTTTGCATCCAAATCACTGTGCGATAAAACGATCGCTACTGCCAAAGAAGCTGGAGCAGAATGGGCACAAACTCCTGCAATAAAAAGAGCACGAATTCTTTTTAAATTCCGCGATTTATTAGAAAAAAATCAATTGGATCTGGCACGGATCGTCACTCGTGAACATGGCAAGACTTTGGATGATGCAAAAGGTTCTGTAGCACGTGCTATAGAAGTAGTTGAATTACATTGCGGCCTAGTCAATCAACTCAAAGGAGATTTCTCAGCAGATGTAACCAATGGCATTGATTGCCATACATTACGCCAACCAATAGGTGTTTGTGCTGGTGTCTCTCCTTTTAATTTCCCTGTTATGGTTCCGGTTTGGATGATGATTCCGGCAATTGCATGTGGCAACACCTTCATCTTGAAGCCTTCCGAACAGGACCCTTCCGCTCCAGTTCGTCTCCTTGAATTATTAAGTGATGCAGGATTGCCTGCTGGCGTTGCCAATTGCTTGCATGGCGATAAAACTACAGTAGATCATTTACTGGCTCATCCAGACATCGCCGCCTTTACTGCTGTAGCATCAACACCAGTTGCGCAATATATTTATACTACAGCAACAGCTCATGGAAAACGGGCCCATACATTTGGTGGTGCTAAAAACCATTGCATCGTGATGCCTGATGCCGATCTCAATCAAGCCGCTTCTGCAATTGTGGGCGCAGCCTACGGTTCCGCAGGTGAGCGATGCATGGCGATATCTGTTGTTGTGACTGTAGGGGATCACACCGCTGATGCCTTAATTGAAAAAATGACACCGCAAATTAAAGCAACGCGGATCAATGCGGGTGATGTACCTGGTACAGATATGGGGCCATTGATTAGTGGGGCACATCGAGAGAAAGTACTCGCAGCCGTCGATAAAGGGATAAACGAAGGTGCCAAATTAATTATCGATGGTAGAACATTTAAACATCCTGAACATCCACAAGGTTTCTTCATGGGACCGTGCCTGTTTGATCATGTTCATGAAAATATGTCCATTTATCAAAATGAAATTTTTGGGCCAGTTCTCGTAATTGTTCGAGCCAATAATTTTGAAGAAGCACTCGCTTTGGTGAATAGAAATCAATATGGCAATGGAACAGCAATTTTCACGCGCGATGGATTTAGTGCGCGTGAATACAGTCAACGCGTACAAGTTGGAATGGTAGGAATTAACATTCCTATTCCTGTTCCTATTGCCAATCATCCATTTGGCGGCTGGAAACATTCTTCTTTTGGTGACACCAACATGCACGGGCAAGAAAGCGTCAATTTTTATACTCGACGCAAAACAGTCACCAGCAAATGGCCTGTTAGTGAAATCAAAGAAAGTGCTTTTATCATGCCAACGCATGATTAAAAATAGAATAATTAATGTAGCCTGGGTAAAAGCGAAGCCATAATTCCCACTACCGTTAAATAAGCTGTCATTCCCGCTAAATAAGCTGTCATTCCCGCGGAGGCGGGAATCCATGCCTATTTTAGGGATAGATTCCCGCCTTCGCGGGAATGACATAAGTTTTAAATGGCGAGGGTCTTAACCTCAGGCTAAATTTTGCATACACAGGACTTACGAAAAACCCCAAATTCGAGGCAAAAAATGTTTTTAATGAGGGAGTTTTGATAGATTAAATGACTGAAGTAAAAACATTTTTTAACGAAGAGATTGGGGGTTTTCGTAAGTCTTGATACATGGAGAACTCAATGGCAAAAATAGGATTTGTGGGACTGGGGCATATGGGATTACCCATGGCAATTAATCTTGTTAAAGCGGGGCATCAAGTCACGGGATATGACTTACAACAAACTGCCTTGCAACACTTTTCCCAATCTGGTGGTCTTATCGCACAAAATGCTCAAGAAATTGCTAAAGAAAAAGATGTATTGATTACTATGCTGCAAAATGGACAACAAGTATTGAACGTGTGTCATGGCAGTAATGGATTGTTCCAAGCGGCAAAAAAAGGAGCTTTATTTATCGATTGCTCCACCATTGATGTCAACAGTTCGCGTGAGCTGCATCATCTGGCCAAACAACACCACCTCCAGGTTGTTGATGCACCGGTATCTGGTGGCGTTGCCGGAGCAGGAGCGGCCACATTAACGTTCATGGTTGGCGGCGAAGAACCAGCGTTCCATGAGGCGCAACCTATTTTAGCCGCTATGGGACAAAAAATAATTCATACTGGCAGCGCAGGAAGCGGACAAGCAGCAAAAATATGTAATAACATGATCCTGGGGATCTCCATGATTGCCATCTCAGAAGCGTTTGTCCTTGCAGAACAACTGCAATTGTCTCCTCAAAAACTTTTTGAAGTAGTGACTAACGCATCCGGACAATGCTGGGCAATGAGCAAATATGCACCTGTTCCCGGAGTATTGGAAAACGTCCCTGCAAACAACGAGTACCAACCTGGATTTGCTGCGGCCATGATGCTTAAGGATCTGTTACTCAGCCAAGATTCAGCTCAGTCGGTCAATGTAAATACTCCTTTGGGAGCTAAAGCAGCTACTCTTTATCAGCACTTTATTGACCAGGGCCAGGGCGATTTAGATTTTTCTGCAATTATTAAACTAATTTCCCAAGGCACAGAGGTATAACATGCATTCTCATTTGCGCAACCCCAAATTAACGCCAACAGAAGATTCAATAAGCGAGTTTTGGTCTGAAGTAGCCCAACAGACGGTTGATTGGCTTCAACCTTGGGATACAGTACTCACCGGCGGGTTAAAACATGGTGATGTAACGTGGTTCAAAGGTGGAAAATTAAATGTCAGTAGTAACTGTTTAGACAGACACTTACCCCACAAAGCAAATCAACCAGCAATTATCTGGGAAGGAGATGATCCAAGTCAGCATAAAATACTGACCTTTGCTGAATTACATGCCGAAGTGTGTCGGATGAGTAATGTACTCAAACAGTTAAAAGTGAACAAAGGAGATAAAGTTGCCATCTATCTACCGATGATTCCTGAGGCAGCAATTGCCATGCTGGCATGCACACGTATTGGCGCCATACATACGGTAATTTTTGCTGGATTTTCAGCCCATGCATTAAGACAACGCCTACTTGCTTCTGAATGTGCCTGCCTAATCACTGCAAACCATTTTAATCGGGGTGGTAAGTTGGTTGGCTTAAAGGAACAAGTTGACGAGGCATGCAGTGATTTATCATTAAAAAGGCTGATCATCAAAACGAGTGATGATCTTGTTGCTATTGATAAAGATAAGGATTATTGGTGGCATGAGCTCAAAGAACAAGTGAGCGCACACTGTGATCCGGAACCTATGGATGCAGAAGATCCGTTATTTATATTGTACACATCAGGAAGTACTGGCCAGCCCAAGGGAGTAGTTCACACCACTGGAGGTTATTTAGTACAAACAGCATATACACATCAATTAATTTTCAATTGTCAACAGGATGAAGTATTTTGGTGTACCGCAGATATAGGATGGGTTACGGGGCATAGTTATGTAGTATATGGTCCTCTTTGTAATGGAATTACAACCCTAATTTATGAAGGAATTCCTACCTGGCCTGATTTCTCTCGGAATTGGCAAATCGTTGACAAGCATCAGGTGAACGTATTTTATACAGCCCCCACCGCCATCCGTGCGTTAATGCGTGCCGGCGATGAATGGTTGGCTTCCAGCTCACGAAGTTCCTTACGCTTGCTTGGCTCTGTTGGGGAGCCCATTAACCCCGAAGCATGGCAATGGTATTATCAAAAAGTAGGTCAAGCCAGATGTCCAATTGTGGATACTTGGTGGCAAACCGAAACTGGTGCGGTGATGATTAGTCCCAGAGCTGATGATTCAATTAATAAACCAGGTTCGGCACGCCAACCTATACCAGGCATTATTCCTGTATTACTCAATGAAAATGGCCACGAAATAACCGGAGCAGGTGAAGGGTTTTTAACAATAAAATATCCCTGGCCTTCTATGGCGCGAACCATCGCGGGCGATCACCAACGTTATTGTATGACGTATTTACATCATGGTTATTACATTACGGGAGATGGTGCGAGACGAGATGAGGATGGTGATTATTGGATTACGGGTCGGGTCGATGATGTCATCAATGTTTCAGGGCATCGCTTGGGTACAGCAGAAATCGAAAGTGCGCTTGTGAGTCATCCCGCTGTCGCTGAAGCAGCAGTAGTAGGCATCCCCCATGATCTTAAAGGCCAGGGTATTTATGCCTATGTTGTTTTAAAACAAGATATAACGGCAGATGACTCCTTAAAAGCTCAATTAATCCTACAGGTGAATAAGGAAATAAGCCCTATTGCAAAACCAGATGTAATCCATATCGTTAATGATTTACCCAAAACACGTTCGGGTAAAATCATGCGCCGTATTTTGCGTAAAATTGCAGGAAAAGAAATACAAAGCCTGGACGAATTAGGGGATATATCCACTTTAGCAAATCCACAAATCGTGGAAAAATTATGGAGGGAATCGAGTCAATTCTAATGAATTCATTTCTTTATTAAACGCAGCCTTGGTGAAGGCACAGCCGTAAGCCAAGGACTCAGCAGCTCAAACCTGGGATTACGGCTGATGCCTTCATCCAGGCTACGTTCTTTCGCGCTCAAAATTTGTGAATTTTTGATCAATTTGTTAAGTAAATGAAAAAAATGTATTGCTTTAAACTCAAAATACGCTTAAAATTAGTGACGTTTTAGCTATAGGTCAGATCCCCTAAAATGCAAGAAATCCCCGATTATTTTGATTTTTCGCAGCTGTCCTTGGAGGAAATAACTAATTTACTCCAACGTTTTAGCGTGCGCCTAACTCCTGATGAAGCCCTCACCATTCAAAATTCCCTATTAAAACGACCACCAACTTATGCAGAATGTATCTTATGGTCTATTCAGGGTTCCGAACATTGTTCCTATAAAAGCAGCCGCAAACACCTTAACCAGTTCTCAACGAAAGCCCCCCACGTCATTCTAGGTCCCAAAGAGGATGCCGGAATTGTTGCTGTAGCGATGGACAAACAAAGCAGACGTTATGGCATCGTGGTAAGTCATGAATCGCATAATCACCCTTCACAACTTGTACCATTTGAAGGTGCTGCAACAGGGGTGGGTGGGAATGTGCGCGACGTCTGCTGCATGGGAGCGGAAGTAATTGCAGTGGCTGATAGTTTGCGTTTCGGCGATATTGATCGCCCAAAAACAAAATGGATACATCACGGAGTAGTTCAGGGAATTGCGGGTTATGCGAATCCTCTTGGTATCGCAAATTTGGGTGGTGATACCTATTACGATGAAGCCTACAATGAAAATTGTCTGGTTACTGTAGTTACTTTAGGTGTAGTCAGGGAAGATCAAATAATCCATTCCTATGCTCCAGCCAATGCAGATGGCTATCAATTTATATTGGTTGGTAAGCCCACAGATAATAGCGGCTTTGGCGGCGCGGCATTTGCTTCAGCAACATTGAGTGAAGAACAACAAGAGCAAAATAAGGGAGCAGTCCAGGAACCTAATGCGTTCTTACAACGACATATTCTTAAAGCCAATTACGCCATGTTTGAATTCTTGCGCGAAAACAATCTCATTGATCGCGTTGGCTTCAAAGATTTAGGGGCAGGAGGAATTGCTTGTGCCAGCGTTGAATTGGCAGAAGCCAGTGGCTATGGAGCAGAAATCAACCTTGATCTTGTACCAACCAGCATGAATAATTTACTACCCGCGGTGGTCCTTTGTTCAGAAACACAGGAACGCTTTATGTGGGTTGTTCCTCAAGAACTGGTTGATACCTTCTTAAAACATTATAACGAACGGTTTGCCCTGCCAGAAATCTGCGATGGTGCACAAGCAACTGTGGTGGGAACAATTAGAACCGATGGCTTATACGTTGTGAAGGCCCAAGGAAAAGAAATTGTCTCCGCTCGCGCAGAAGACATTACCAAGGGGATTCTTTATGATCGCCCTTACAGTGCGAAACAAAACATTCATAGCGAACCAGAGCACATTGCAGTGGGCGATTTCAATGAACAATTATTGAATTTACTTGCTCATGAAAACATTGCTTCCCGTGCTCCAATTTATGAAAGTTATGACAAACAAGTTCAAGGTCGTTCGGTCGTTGAACCAGGATGGGCTGATGCCGGAGTAATTGCGCCATTTAATGAAGATAAATATCCGCTAGAAATTCAGTATACTGGTGTCGCCTTATCCGTCGATCATAATCCGCGTTATAACAAAATTGATGCGTATTGGGGTGCAGTTAATGCCGTTGTCGAATCAGTACGTAACATCGTTGCCGTAGGCGCCTGGCCCCTTGCTTTAACTGATTGTCTGTGTTTTGGTAATCCTGAAAATCCAGAACAAATGGGCGAGTTTGTTGATGCAGTACGCGGCATAGTCGATGCATGCTCCGCGGTAAAAATGTTTACTGATCGCAATGTGACCCTACCCATTATATCGGGTAATGTGTCGCTCTATAATGAGTCAGCTCAAGGTGCAATTCCACCGAGTCCGATTATCAGTTGTATCGGTTCAATCAACGATTATTCCAAAACCATAACCTATGACTTCAAGCAGCCTAATTCGGTTCTTTTAATGATTGGTGAACGCAAAAATGAATGTGGGGGTAGTGTGTATTACCAATTACACAACCAACTAGGCAGTCAACTACCTAAACCCAATCTTGCTACATTTGCTGATGAAATCAGCGCCATACATGCAGCCATGCAAGCCGGTCTGGTGTTATCAGCACATGATATCTCTGAAGGTGGTATTGCCGTTGCTCTAGCAGAAATGAGTTTTAAAAATGAAATTGGGGTGAATGTTTTTATTCCTGGTGATTTACCCAATGATAAAAAGCTGTTTGCGGAAAGCGGTGGATTTATCCTCGAAGTCCCGCTGGAAAAATTAAGCGCACTAGAACAAATATTCCGGAATTATTCTCTAGCATTTCAGCCCATAGGTGAAACAACAGCAACCCCAACCCTGGTAATCAATTCGGTTATCAATCTATCAATCAGTGCAGCCAAAACTGCCTGGGAAAATGGTTTAGTTGAGAGGCTCATATAATGTCAATTATTGATTACAAAGCTGCAGGTGTAGATATAGAAGCAGGTAATGAAGCAGTTCGTAGTATTAAAAAAGCGGTAGAAAGTACCTTTTCACCGCGAGTTCTTACCGGGATCGGCAGCTTTGGCGCCATGTATGATCTTAAAAACCTGCTGCAAGATTATGAGCATCCTGTTCTCGTGCAAAGTATTGATGGCGTAGGCACCAAAATGATGGTTGCGAAAATGATGCAAAAATTCGATACCATCGGGATTGATTTAGTCAGTGCAACGACGAATGACATTATTGTTTTGGGAGCAAAACCGCTTACCCTCCTTGATTATATTGCAAACGACAAATTAAAACCCGAAATTATCGAACAAATCATTAACGGCATGGTCAAAGCCTGCAAAGAAAACAACATTTCTTTAGTTGGCGGTGAAACCGCCGAGATGCCAGGTACATACTTGCCAGGCGAGCTGGATTTAGTTGGTGTCATTACGGGTGTGGTCGAAAAAAATAAAGCGATTGAAGGCAAAACGATCTGTGAAGGGGATCTCGTCGTGACTTTTCCTTCAAGTGGTTTGCATACTAATGGTTATTCATTAGCAAGAAAGCTGCTTTTTGACGTTGCTGGTTATAAAGTAGAATCTCAATTTCCAGAGTTCTCACAGAGCATTGGTGAAGAACTCTTAACACCGCATCTGAATTATACTAGACCGATTTTAAGTATTTTGGAAAAAAACATACCTGTTAAAGGAATGGCACACATCACGGGTGGAGGATTACTGGAAAATATTCCCCGTATTTTACCCAAACAATGCGGTGTCGAAATTCATAAAAAAGAGATTCCTGAACTAGCTATATTTAATCTATTGCGCAAGTTAGGAAATCTAGATGATGAACACATGTATCGTACTTTTAATATGGGTGCAGGTTTAGTTCTTTTTATCGCACCAGATACATTATCGGCTATTCGCGAAGTACTCCGCGATTTTCCTTCCTTCCCTCTTTATGAAATCGGACGCGTAGTAAAAGGAGATCAAAAGGTGAGGCTGTTATGATACGTATTGGCTTAATTCAATTCCCAGGCTCCAATTGTGAACGCGAAACTGCACTCGCTGTAAAACGGGTCGGAATGGAACCTGTTGAGTTTTTGTGGAATGAACCTTTAGAAAAACTACGTACTCTCGATGGTTATATCCTTATCGGCGGTTTTTCCTATGAAGATCGCTCTCGTGCAGGAATCATCGCCGCACTTGATCCCGTGATTGGGGAAATCAAAGCCCAAAGCGAACAAGGAAAGCCCATATTAGGAATCTGCAATGGCGCACAAATACTCGTTGAATCAGGTTTGGTGCCGGACTTAAATCATCATGAAATCAGTATGGCGCTCACAGAAAATAAGCGTATTGCCCATGGAAAAATAGTTGGAACAGGTTTTTATAATGCCTGGGTGCATATGCGCTTGGCGGATAATCATCAACATAATGCGTTTACTCGCCATCTTACAACTAAAGATTTTATTCATCTGCCTATAGCTCACGCCCAGGGACGTTTTCTTATGCCAGACTCCTTGTTGAAGGAGATAGAGCAACACGGTTTAAATTTATTTCAATATTGTGATGCCGAAGGCCATATCATTGATAATTTCCCAATTAATCCAAATGGCTCTGCGGGCAATATTGCGGCAATTACCAACCATGCTGGCAATGTCATGGCCATGATGCCACATCCTGAACGCACGAAAAATGGTGATCCGATTTTTGCTTCAATGCGTGATTACATAAAAGAACGTAATTTTGGCCTGGGTGAAGATAAAGCAGCTCCGCAGAACCTACGCTCCGCGGCTTGTCCACGTCCAGAATGGGATCCCTCGAACACGTTGCCGGACGAAATGGCGGTCAACCTCAAACACTTCAGCAAAACTCCAAGTAACCATATCAGCCTTGTTAAACTGATTATCACCGATAACCAAGCCTTGACCGTACAAAAAACGTTAAGACGCTTAGGTTTTCCAGTAACCGTACATCGTTTTGAACACTGGGAAGTTGAGTGTGACTCGGCAGAGAGTTTCGCTCAACTCAAAAAAACTGGCCTTTTATATTCTGATCGCAAAGAACGAGAAGTTTCTTTAAACGAACTGGACGCTCCAAATACCTTGGCTTATCTTGTTCGCGCAAAAGAAGACTTGAAGGGACAGCAAACATTACAAACTCTTAATACCCATTACGCAGTGCCTAAAATCAATAAAATAAATCATGGTGTTCTATGGCAATTTACCAGCGATGAAACCAATGTATCTGCATTAATAGACCATATTTTATTAACTCATATTATCGGGAACCCTTATGCTCATGAATGCTACCGCTACGACCACTCATTATGACAATGAAATTCGAGAAGCCTTAGCTTTTTGCTTGGACCAAACAAATTTGCCTGTGGGCAAAAAATATCAAGGAAAAGTAAGGGACTCATATGATTTGGGTGATTCCATCATGCTGGTTACAACAGATAGACTCACCGCATTTGATAGACATCTTGCATTGATTCCCTATAAAGGTGCCGTACTTAATTTAACCAGTGCATGGTGGTTTGAACAAACCAAACATCTTGTCCCTAACCACATCATTGCAGTTCCTGATCCGAATGTCGTTATTGCCAAAAAATGCACCGTTTTTCCGATTGAGTTTGTAGTAAGAGGGTATATTAGTGGTACAACCAGCACTTCTTTATGGACTCAGTATCAAAATGGGACCCGTGAGTATTGCGGAATTACTTTTCCTGAAGGATTAAGAAAAAATCAAAAACTGGAACAACCTGTTTTAACCCCCACGACTAAAGAAAAAATTCATGACCGCCCTATCTCTCCAGCAGAAATTATTGCGGACGGATGGATGACTGAAGAAGACTGGTTAGAAGCCAGTGCATTAGCACTTAAACTCTACCAACGTGGTACTGAAATTGCTAAAGATCATGGTTTGATTTTAGTAGATACTAAATATGAGTTCGGTCGCGATGCGGATGGGAACATTATAGTAGTGGATGAAATCCATACTCCTGATTCAAGCCGCTATTGGCTTGCCGAAAGCTATGAAAAACGCATTGCTGAGGGCCTAGAACCAGAAAATATTGATAAGGAATTCTTGCGGCTATGGTTTGCAAAAAATTCAGATCCTTATCACGATGAGCAACTTCCTCAAGCACCACAAGAATTAATTGAAGAACTTTCCTCACGATATATTCAATTGTATGAACGTATCACAGGAACAAAATTCAGTTTTGCAGAACATAAAGAACCTGTAGAGCAACGGATCATGCGCCATGTCGCAAGTTATTTAAGGTAGAGTAAGGAATGTGCGGGATAGTAGGTATTTACAGTCATGAACCAGTAGCCTCCGAATTGTATGAGAGTCTCATCCATTTACAACATCGTGGACAAGATGCTGCGGGCATACTCACTTGTGATCAGCGTTTCTATACGAAACATGGATTAGGTTTGGTGCGGGAAATTTTTACATCCGATAACGTTTCCGCATTAGAAGGTAACATCGGCATTGGTCACGTACGCTATCCTACTGCCGGTGGCTATACGGCAACAGATGTCCAGCCATTATGGATTGGAAGTCCGCGCGGCATCGCGCTTGCCCACAATGGCAACCTGTCCAATTACCAAGAACTGGCGGATGAGATTCGTTTAAAACAACATCGTCATCTTAATACTTCTCTTGATTCTGAAGCACTATTGCTCATGCTTGCAGATAATCTGGCCAGTAATGCGTCCAGTAATGAAGAAAATACGGATAGCTTTTTCGAACTGCTGACTCAAGCCGTCTCGCATATTTTTGAACGAATTGAAGGGGCCTATTCGATTGTATCTGTGATTATTGGCAAGGGTCTTGTTGCCTTCCGCGACCCTCATGGTATCCGCCCACTGGTTTGGGGAACCCGTGAAAATCCCGATGGAACGGTTGATACTATTTTTGCATCAGAAACTACTCCTTTTTATGCATTGGGCTTCGAACCTCGCGGAGATATTTTACCCGGTGAAGTAGCCTTTGTGGATCTTAATGGAACCCTGCACCGCCGTATTCTAAAAACAGAAGAATTCAGGCCTTGTGTGTTTGAGTATGTTTATTTTGCACGCCCGGATGCAACCCTCAATAACGTCAGTGTATACCGCGCTCGTTTACGTATGGGACAAAATCTAGCCCATCAATGGAAACAAAAGTACCCTGAACTCATACCGGATATTGTTATTCCTGCTCCGTTTACTGCCAATACTGCCGCCCTATCATTTGCCCATGAATTAGGGGTAAGATACTCCGAAGGCTTATATAAGAATCCTTTTATAGGTCGTACCTTCATCATGCCCAATCAAAAGGCACGAAGTCGAAATATCCGTTACAAACTAACCCCGCAGCAAACTGAAATTAAAAATAAAATTGTGATGATTATCGACGACAGCATTGTCCGGGGAACAACCTCTCGTGAAATTGTCAAAATGGTAAGAGAGTCTGGCGCAAAGAACATCTATTTCGCCTCCACATCGCCCCCACTTAAAAATCCCTGTTTTAGTGGGATTGATATTCCTTCACGCACAGAATTGATTGCTGCCAATAAAACTGAAGATGAGATTGCCAATTATCTTGGTGTTGATGTTTTACTCTATCAATCAAATGAAGATTTGATTGAAGCAGTAACACGTCGGGGAGAACATCACATCAAAAAACCATGTATGGCGTGTATGGATGGCGATTATTTTTGTAAAAAACTGACTGCTGAAAAAATGAAGCAGCTCGAGCTACAACGTGAAACAAGCAGACTTACTGCCCCCAAAAAATAGAGGATACTCGCGAATGAACATTCTTGTTATCGGCTCTGGCGCACGAGAGCATGCATTAATTAAAGCCTTACATCGTTCGCCACACAAAACGTCATTGTTTTGCTACGGCACAGCAATTAATCCAGGTATCCATCAATTAACGAATCAATATTGCGCAGGTGATATCACTGATTGCGCCGCAGTAGTGTCTATGGCAAAGCTCTGGGGAGTGGAATTAGTAATTATTGGTCCAGAAGCACCGCTTGAACACGGAATGGCGGATGCCTTTTGGCAAGCAGGAATCCCGACCATCGGTCCGAAAAAAATATTGGCACAAATTGAAACCTCTAAAGAGTTCGCACGTGATCTCATGCACAAATATCACATTGCGGGTTTGCCACGTTATAAAAAATTTACAACCCTCAATCATGTTGACGCTTTTCTCAATGAACTCGGGGAAGGCAATTACGTCATTAAAGCAAACGGCTTAATGGGTGGAAAAGGGGTCAAAGTTGCTGGAGATCATCTGCATTCAATCACTGAGGCTTTGGAGTTTTGTCAGGAGATTTTTGATAAAAAGCAGACCATCCTTATTGAGGAAAAACTGATTGGCCAAGAGTTTTCATTCATGTGTTTCGCTGATGGCAAAAAGCTTATTCCTATGCCTTTGGTCCAAGACCATAAACGTGCTTATAACGGCGATAAAGGACCCAATACTGGTGGTATGGGAAGTTATTCCGATACCGATCATCGGCTACCCTTTTTAACCCCAAATGATGTTCAGGAAGCCTTAGCAATCAATAATGCAGTATTTCAGGCCTTATCTACTGAATGTGGCGAACCCTATATTGGTATTTTATATGGCAGTTTCATTGCGACTAAAAATGGAATTTATGTGATCGAATTTAATGCCCGTTTTGGCGATCCTGAAGCATTAAATGTATTATCGATCTTGGAATCTGACTTTGTTGCACTATGTCAAGCCATGGTGAATGGCAATCTTACTGAAGACAACGTTAAATTTTCAAAGCAGGCCACCGTCTGTAAATATGCCGTCCCTGAAGGTTATCCTGATGCACCAAAGAAAAACTTTGTCGTAGATTTTTCCAAGGTTGCACATCAAGATCATTTATACCTTTCTTCAGTAAATCAGGTCGATGATCAAATCGTTGCTGAAGGCTCGCGCACTGCGGCTTATGTAGGCATCGCTGATACGATTTTTGCTGCAGAGCAACGCGCTGAGAACGAAATTTCATTAATTGAAGGTCCTTTATTTCATCGCCAGGATATAGGTACCAAACAATTAATTCAACAACGCATTGACCATATGCAAAGGATACGCGCATTATGATTCGCATCGCCGTACTCGGTTCAACTCGAGGCACTAATCTTAATGCACTTGTTGCTGGAATAAAGCATCAACGTCTATCGGCATCAATCGAACTGGTTCTGAGCAACAAACAAGATGCTCCCATTTTGGAAAAAGCAGCGAACTTTGGAATTCAATCAATGTTTGCCAATCCTCAAGGCCTAAGCCGCATGGAGTTTGATGCTTATCTTTCTGGAATCCTCAAACAACATCAAATAGAGCTTGTTGTTTTAATTGGTTATATGCGTATTTTATCAGCTGAATTCGTATCCGACTGGGAAAATAAAATAATCAATATTCACCCTTCATTATTACCCGCTCATGCTGGGTTGATGAATCTCGATGTACATCAAGCTGTCTTAGATGCCGCCGAGGTTGAAACCGGTTGTACGGTACACTTCGTTACCGAACAAGTGGATGCAGGACCGATTATTTTGCAAAAGAAATGTCCTGTGTTGGCAGGCGATACCCCAGAACGTTTAAAAGCCAGGGTGCAAGAACTCGAAGGATTAGCTTTGGTTGAAGCAATACAGATTATTGCAACCTCCCTTTCACTGCACTCAAGCTCCGAATACTGAACAAGATAAATAATTAACGAGGGAATTATGTCAAATATACTTGTATCAATACTCATGGGTTCAAAATCTGATTGGACCATCATGGAAGAAACCAGCCGAACTCTGGAACAATTTAACATTCCTCACGAAGTCCGGGCCTTGTCGGCGCATCGCACCCCCGATGCATTATTTGAGTATCTCAAATCAGCAGAACAACGTGGCGTTGAAATTTTTATCGCCGCAGCTGGCGGTGCAGCTCATTTGCCTGGAGTTGTAGCGGCTAAAACTATAGTCCCTGTTTTAGGTGTGCCTATGCCTTCCTCAACTTTTACTAATGGCTTGGATGCGCTTTTATCCATAGTCCAAATGCCTGCAGGAATTCCTGTAGGAACCCTTGCAGTAGGTAAGGCAGGCGCCATCAATGCGGCTATTTTGGCGGTAACAATCCTGGGAAATAAGTATCCTGTATACCGCGAAGCAATTAAAAATTATCGTGCTACGCAAGCAGAAAAAGTATTGGAACATGCTGAAATTAAGGGATAACCAGTCGAATTATAAAACATTTATCTCACCCTATAACTTTATAGGGTGATTGTAAAAAAACTATGTGCCTGGTTGATGAATGTCGTTGCTTGCGTCATCGCCCAACTGCTCATGCAATTCGTTACTCACTGCAATAAAAGTATTAGCTAGATTATGCAAATAAATCTCCGCTGATAACCTGACTCCATCTTTAACCATTTCCATAGCGATCCTTTGTTGCTCTTTAGATAGAGCGGCTATGAGTTTAGAATTCGCATTGGTTAAGAGCTCTTTGTAATCCTGATGTCTATCAGTAAGTCGCTTTTTGTTTTTTAATTCAGCACAAAGACGTAACATTAAATGTATGCATGTGGTTACGTTATTTTTTTCACTTAATTTAATCGTTTTAAATATCACTTCAATGGCATTCCATTGGCTTTTATCAACGGTAGCCGCAAGAAATTGAAAATCTTTGACACTATCAATAACGTAAGGCAGCATGCCTCCGTATTTAATAAGTAGCTTTGATCGAATTACTTTCGCATCACCATTTGAAAAAATATCGAGTGTGTTTTTATCAATTCGTTCAAAGGATCTTGCCTTCAAAACAGCTACGAGCTGTTTTTTAATTTGCTCAATCGATTGTATCAGTTCTTTATCAGCACAAAATTGTCCAGCCCCGGCGGACCTTGGCTTAAACACGAGTCGATACAAATCACGCAACAAAGAATCAATTATAAAACGAACATCATAAGCCAGATATATGCCAACTGACTTATCTTCGCTCAATTCATAAAACCGCTTGCTAACTAGTGACACACTATTTTTATCATTTCGGGAGGTCACTGTTCTTTGAAGAATTGGCAGTAGCATTTCATTTGGAAGGCATTCAATTGACAAACCAGTTTGCTCTTGGTGAGAATCAGTAGAACTTTTAAAAAATCTGCCGAATCCTAGCATTTGAATTCCTTACAATTAATAATTGGTCAGATATCCTGAGAAATAAATCAACCATTCGACCTGCTTTAATTTCTACCTGGGAGAAGTGAAACGAAACCCAGGGTAAAGAAGCTCTATCATATCCAGAAATCCTGGGTTCTGCTTCGCGTCACCCAGGTTACCAATCAAGCCATTGATTTAGCAAAGCAATCAATTCCCCCACCCCTTCCTTTTTCAAAGAAGAAAAAGATTGAACGGTAATTAAATGCTCTGCCAATTCGTAATGCTTACGAACTTTTGATACCGTATTTTTTACCTCGCTGCGGCTTAATTTGTCTGATTTAGTCAGTAAAATATGGACGGGGAGCTCACGGTTTAATGCCCAGTCAATCATCATCACATCTAAATCTTTTAAGGGATGACGAATATCCATCAATAAAATCAACCCTTTTAAGCTTTGCCTGACTTCAAGATAATGCGCTAAATTTTTTTGCCAGTCCATTTTCACTTGCAACGCGACTTTGGCGTAGCCATAACCTGGCAAATCGACAAGACGACGCATTTCATCAATTCCAAATAAATTAATCAATTGAGTACGTCCGGGCGTTTTACTGGTGCGGGCCAAATTTTTGATGCCAGTGAGACAATTTAAGGCACTTGACTTCCCGGCATTTGAACGACCAGCAAAGGCAACTTCATACCCTGAATCCTCAGGTAACTGAGATACACGTGCAGCACTTTGTAAAAAAACTGCTTTAGAATAAGGATTTTCCAACATAAGAATTATAATATTTTGGGATTTCAACTAAGGCAGTGTACCATTACTTCGTGAATTTATTATGAGAAATCGATGAAAAAATTTGTACTCACTTTTATTCTATGCTTTCCATTAGTTCTTTTTGCTCAAGAAAACACCTCATCCGCAGCAGACAAAGCGGTGATTTGTTCCGCATGCCATGGTCAACAAGGCAATAGCCCGAATCCCGACTGGCCTAATATTGCTGGGCAACATCCCAAATACTTTATTAAACAACTGAACGATATGAAAGACAGTGCATTACGTAACGCACCGACAATGAATGCACTTGTTGCCACATTGAGCAAACAGGATATGGATGACTTGGCAGCATATTATGCTAAAATGCCTCTTGCTAATGGCAGTACCCCTAAACAATTTCTTAAACGGGGTGAGCAAATCTACCGTGGAGGAGATTTTGCAAAAAGGATTACGGCATGTATCGCCTGCCATGGTCCTAAAGGTACGGGCAATGCTCAAGCTGGCTTCCCAATACTGTCTGGCCAACATGCTGCTTATACCGTGTTGCAATTAAATGCATTTAAAGACGGGAAGAGAAAAAATGATTTAAACCATATCATGCAAGATATTAGCAGTAGAATGAGCCAAGAAGATATGGAAGCAGTCGCACATTATATTGAAGGGTTACACTAGGAAACTAAATTATGTTAAAAAAATTAATCGCTGTATTCTTTCTTTTACCAGCAATGGCTCTAGCTGCATCATTTGTTGAAGGGAAGGATTATCAAATTGTTACCAATCCGAACGCAACAAATAATAAAAATAAAACCCCCATTATTGAAGAGTTCTTTAGTTATGGCTGCCCCTGGTGTTATAAAATAGAGGCCCCTCTCGATACATGGGTTAATAAGATGGGCAATAACATTCAATTCGAACGTGTCCCAGTGGTATTTAAACCATCCTGGGAGCTCTATGCTAAAGCCTACTACACCGCAAAAACCCTTGCACTTTCTGATAAAATGACTCCTTTACTGTTTAAAGCCATACAAGAAGAGAGAAAACCTCTCGATTCCAAACAGTCAATGATCAGTTTCTTCGTTGCGCAAGGAGTCGATAAGGAAATCGCAAAAAGTGCTTTTGAAAACTCACCAACCATTGATATGCGTGTACAAAATGGAATGAGTCTCATGGGAACTTATCAAATTAATGCGGTACCTGCCTTTGTGGTAAATAATAAGTATAAAACCGACTTACAAATGGCTGGCAACCCAGAGCGGTTATTAGAACTATTGAATTACCTCACACGAAAATCGGCTTAATCAGCCGGTTAATTATAACCATTCAAACACCTGGGTGAGGGCGCAAGCCCTAACTCAGGTCGAGAAACTCATTCATAGCCCAAATCCCTTGATTCCACTAAGCGTAACCCAGTCTACAGTACTTAATACGAAGAAATTTATATAAACATAAGTTAATGCTTCACGTGAAACGTTCGACTAATGCGCTTATAATCACCTCATCCTGAATAGTTTACGACGAAGGCGCTCCTCACTACATTCGGGATCTGAGGTATGGCCACCGCACAGACGTGAATCCATCTCACCTACAAAGTGACACTATATATAAACAATTTACCACTAATGACTCGAAAATGTGATTTAAGGTGCGTGCTCGATGGATTTTTTCTGATATATAAGTTCTTTCGCAGCGGTAAATCCCATCATGTCACCCAACATTCTACTTAAAACATCCAATATGTCCTTTAGGGCACTTGAAAGCGGACTGGTTAGAAAGGTACTCAAAACAGGGCTCTCTTGTTTATAAAAGTTGTTAGTCTTTTCAATGAGATATAATGTTTTTCTACAAAACTCAGTCACTTCGTCCACTCGTCTGGAAGCAAACAGTTTTTCAAACTGGGCTCTGTACTCCGCTCTTATTTCTCCTTTTAGGGGTAAATTCTGGTGCTGTTCAGTAAATAAGTTGGCACGATTAAGGTTATTGAGCTTTAAAAAATTATTGAAACATATATCTAAGGCGGGCTTGAGCTTACTTAATTGTTTGCAAAGATATATTTGAAGGGTAATTTGTGCAAAAAGTTGCCTTACAGTCATTTCATTAAGGGCAGAAACTTCTAAATAATCCCCGCCCAATTCATCCGCTAATTCCTTTGCTTGCTTGAAGGTTACTTCTCTTCGTTTCACCAAGTCTGCTTTACAACCGACTATAACTATAGGGATATCTTTCCTAATTGTCCTTAAATGAGCCACATGCTCCTTCGTGCCCGAAAAAGAAGCCTTATTGGCTAAGTCAAAGCAGATCAAGGCTCCATCAACAAATCGAAAATAGGACGCAACTATTTTCTGTAATTTTGGTGCTCCCGAAGCATCCCAGATACGCAACTGTATCCTTTTATCGAAAACATTAATCGGTTTTATTTCTTGGTCAACCCCCATAGTATCCATGTATTCATCGAAACTACATGGGGTGCGATCACAATAAGTACGCAATAGACACGATTTACCAACCGCATTATTTCCTAGAAGGATTATTTTGAAATGCTCATCATATTCTTGCTTTTGCTCCATGCTAAACAACCTTCCTTGAGATGAATTTGAACAAATATAACAAACTATTCGCTCTAATTTAAGCATTCCATGAGTCGTTTTTGGAGATTGAGGGAAGCGTAGCAAAGCAATTTTGTTGCTAATAAATGCTTCTGAATTTAGTTCATTAAATCTTTTATGCTCCTTTACCTGGATTCTCTAAACTTAAAATTCCGGTATTAAAATCATAAGCAAAAATCTCAGCATAACGTCCCCAGTCAATCATCGTACGTAATACACGGTCTGCTTCTTTTTCACTTAAATAATCTTCAAGCTTACTCAAAAATCGTTCCTCAGAAACTCTATGCCCTACTTTTTCATCTAAAATTCGCCGGATATAACGTGCAAGAGGTACCTTTTCCAATAATCTTTGCGCAAATAATTGCTTACGCTCTTGAAGATCGGCCTCAGCAAATTGCTTTCCTAAGTCGCTTAATTGGATATCCCCTGCAGAAACTTTAGCAAAACCTAATATTTCCAAGGTTTCAAGTATGGGGAATAAGTCATCAATATTCATCATCAGCTCATCTGCAAGCTCAGGTAAATCAATGCGCTCTTCAAAGGAGGTCATCGTCTCAATTAAGCCGGTCAGTTCGGAGGGCTCTACATCAGGCAAGCGATATCCTAAACCGATTTGCCGCTCTCTTTGGGCACGCTTTGCTTTTTCTTTAGGGCCAGTAGTCATTAAAGTATAAATTTTATCAACTAACGCCCGAAATTCAGGCGATTCCGGATCACGTGGTTGCGGCAAGGTGACGGGTAATTCAGCTCGAATGTAACCTGGATCATTGCCAAAAATTACAATTCTGTCAGCTAATGTGGCGGCTTCTTCAATATTATGAGTCACTAATAAAATTCCATTGGTATTGGTTTTCTTTTCTGCCCATAACTCCAACAAGTCGGATTTCAGGTTTTCCGCGGTAAGCACATCAAGCGCGGAAAAAGGCTCATCCATTAATAAAACATCAGGATTAATAACCAGGGCACGCGCAAAACCAACCCGTTGACGCATCCCACCTGAAAGCTCTTTGGGAAAGGCCGATTCAAAACCATCAAGACCAATGATATCAATCGCTTCAATTGCTCGATGCCTGCGCTCTTCGCGACTTACTCCCTGCGCCTCAAGACCAAGTTCTACATTTTCCAATACAGTAAGCCACGGCATCAATGCAAACGACTGGAACACCATTGCAATTCCCGCAACAGGACTGGTGACGGGTTTGCCTCTATAGGTCACAGTCCCACTAGTGGGTGCTATAAGACCCGCAATAATACGCAATAAAGTGGATTTCCCTGAACCGGATTTACCTAATAAAGCAACTATTTCGCCTTCTTGCAGCTTAAAGTTCACATCCTCAAGCACAAGCAAATTTTGTTCTGCTGCTTTTTTAAAAGACTTGCGTAAGCTTTCTATAGCAATAATGGTTTCAGACATAGGTATCTATTAATTAAGGTTAAAACGTTCTTCCGCCAACCGATAGAGCGGACGCCAAATCAAATGGTTAAAAGTAAGTACATACAAACACATCATTGCAGTACCTAAAGCAATTTTGGGGAAATCTCCTGTAGCCGTACTGGCCTGGATGTACTCACCCAAACCGGTCGCTCTCAGTGTGGTGTCCCCCCAACTTACGAACTCTGCCACAATGCTGGCGTTCCATGCACCACCTGCCGCGGTTATGGCACCAGTAATATAAAAAGGGAAAATGCCGGGCAAGGCTAGTCTTTTCCACCACAGCCATCCTTTTAAGCCAAAATTGTCTGCAGCAAGATAGAGTTCTCTGGGGATAGTAGATGCTCCCGCGATCACATTAAATAAAATATACCATTGGGTTCCAAGAATCATGAGTGGAGTCACCCATATTTCGACATTTAAATGAAACGCAACAATAGCAATCACAAATAAAGGATAGAATAAATTTGCGGGAAATGCTGCAACAAATTGAATCACTGGCTGTATTTTTTGCGCAATTCTTGGCCGTAGACCAATCCACACTCCTACTGGGATCCAAACTAATGAACTCAGGAAAATCATGCACAGCACTCGTGCCCCTGTTGCGGCGCCAAGCAAAAATACATGCAAAATATCACTCACTTTCAATTCTGCAAGAATAAAGCGCAACAAAAACCATGCTCCAGCACCAACGCTAATTAAAACCAGGATGCTCCAAAGTCGATCCAGGCGCTTCTGTCTTTTAAAATCAATCTCTTTAATTACTTTGGTCTCATTGATTCTAAGCCAGCGCGCATTGACAAAATGATCGGTAAAAATACTGAGGATTTCAGCAAACTGCTTCATTAGCCGACTGCCGCGTATCCAATCCACGAGCCAAGATTGATATTCAGCCTCATCATGTGATGGCTCTGTTTTAAACTTTTCAGACCATGCAATCAAAGGCCGGAAAAAGATTTGATCATATAAAAAAATAACAATCATCATCGCCAAAATAGCATAACCCACAGCGTGTAAATCACGTTGTTGAATTGCCAAGGCAATATAAGAACCCACCCCGGGTAATCGGATGTCTTGATGCGCAACAGAGATCGCTTCAGACAAAACCACAAAAAACCAGCTGGCAGACATAGAAACCATCATGTTCCATAACAAACTCGACATGGAAAAAGGAACTTCCAATTTCCAAAAGCGCTGCCATGCGGAAAGTCGAAACATAGAAGAAACTTCTTGTAAATCATGTGGTAATGTTTTTAATGACTGATAAAAGCCAAAAGTCATATTCCATACTTGGGCACAAAAAATCGCAAAAATGGATGCACATTCAGGCCCCAATAAACTGTTAGGAAATAAGCGGATAAACGCGGTTACCGTAATCGATAAAAAACTTAAAACGGGTATGGATTGCAAAATATCAATCGCAGGGATAATGATTTGTTCTGCACGTCGATTTTTAGCGGCCCAAAGCCCTACAGTAAACGTAAAAATGATTGAAAAAAACAATGCAATAAACATACGAAGTACCGTACGCAATGCATAAAAGGGAAGATTGGCTGGATCCAATGAAATGGGTATCTGCTCTCCCAACTGATATGGAGTGGCCATTTGCGATCCGGCCCAACCCAAGAAAAACAATATGGAAAAAATAAGAATAAGGAGCAGCAAATCCCAACGATTTATATATCGGCCAAATCTATCAGGATTAGCAAAGTAGAACCGACTCTCGCGCACAATGCCTCCTCAATAACTTTGTCGACACCCAAATACACTCTGCAACTTTTTAATCACGCAGTATATATAATTGAACAAAAAAGCAGTGAAACTAAAGGGCCTCAATGTAAGCCTGTGCATCTCAAAATTACTGCGCTGGAATTAGTTTTTGTAGATACGAGTTCAGCTGCTTGTTTCAGGATAATAAAATACCATAAAGACGGCATAACCGATAGATTATAGCGGCTGAATATATCGCTTTCTTTCTTATAAAGACCAGGAGTATTCTGGTCAAAAACCCTAAAAATAACAAGGTGAAATGCGACAAAATATTAAAATACATTAATATTCAATAAATTAGCTCTTTATTTTATCTAAAAAGAAATAATTTGCACAAATATTGAACTTTTTAATAATTTCCGTGTCTAATATAGTGAGCATTTCCCCCGAATGCTTAGCTCCGCTTTACCCCCTCTTAAGTGGAGCAATGTTTAGATTCATTCTCTAAACATTAAATTTGCCCCGGCAGCTGCCGGGGATTTTTTTATGTGTATTGAATGGGTTACACTATAAAACAATCTATCTAATTGTGAATGTACTCTTAAACTTATTTTCTTATGGCAAACAGGATATGCTTATGATTAAAAAATTAGCCTTTATTTTCTTATCAATTTTTTTCCAGTTAAGTTATGCACAACCGGAACCAGTGCAATTATCTGTCTGGGTCAATGAAGCAATCGTTGCTACCTATACCTATAGTTATAAAAATTATCTCGAAGATCAGAAAAAAATAGCGAAATATTTTACTGCAGATGCCTGGATTGCCTACAGCAATGCTTTAAATGCTTCCAAATTACCAGAGGATGTACAAAAAAATCTTTATAGCGTAAGTGCCGTAGCTACTGCGCCACCTGTAATCACTAATATCGACCCGACACATTGGAAAGCAACTATGGGGCTGATCGTTGTGTACCAAAACCCACAATATCAACAACGACAAAATTTGAAAGTAAATATTAATTTTATGGTCGCCCCATCAGGACAGGGAGTACGTGGATATACCATTACCAGTCTACAGGCCATAATAAACAAACAACCTTGTAAATGTGATGTTGAATCAGAAAGTGAATCAACGCCAGCTAATACGCCCCCAGCAGGTACCCCTACCCCAAATAATGCCAAGCCATAAGTCCGAGATGGATAACGATTAACATGCCAATCAAAATTAAAATTATATTTAATTTGATTGGCATGGTTACATCTAAAGCCGACTCCTCAGGATCGTTGGGATTATAATAGATATCAATCGCGGTATTTTCTTGAAAGGCAATAGCCGCTTTATAAGCAATACCGCGGGAATATTTACTATTCGGATTATTACGTGCTGTATCTAAAAACAAATATTCCCCAGTCAAATTTTTATCATCAACTTGGTAAGTGTATTCAATTTTAGGCCAAACGCTATGACCTACTTTTGTCCATTCACATTTCGTAATATAACCTTTAACTTTTAGCCACGATTGCGCTTGCATTAAAACTTGCCTATCACGCCAAAAATGCCGGAGGAGTATCAGGAGAAAGAATAACCATCCTAAATCCAACATCCAACGCCAAACATTTAGCCAAGTCATTAAAGTAGTCCTAAGAAATATGCAGTATGCAATATACAGTATATATCGCAATAGGTATAATCACCCACACTAAGGTGATTGAAAAAGGACGTACAATGATTGCTAAAACCCCTCTCCATGCCACACACCAAGCATGTGGCGCTAAAATGGTTGATTTCCATGGTTGGGAAATGCCTTTGCATTATGGTTCTCAGCTTAATGAGCACCATTATGTGCGTAAAGATGCGGGCATGTTCGATGTCTCGCATATGACTATTGTTGATATTCTTGGTGCCGGTGGCCGTCAATTCTTACGCAAGCTTTTAACTAATGATGTGGATCAGCTTGAACACAACGGAAAAGCACTTTACAGTTGCATGTGTAATGAACATGGTGGAATTATTGACGATCTTATCGTGTATCAACGCGCGTCAGATAATTATAGAGTCGTCCTAAATTCTGCAACCCGACAAAATGATTTGGCCTGGATTCGCAAAAAAAGTGAAGGATTTGCTGTTGGCTTGCAAGAACGTAGAGAATTGGCGATGATTGCCGTACAAGGACCTAACGCCATAGAAAAAACACAACAAATACTTAATCCTGCACAAATTGACGCGGTTTCTACTTTGACAAATTTCGAATGTGTGGATGTGGAACAATGGTTTTTTGCCCGTACTGGGTATACTGGCGAAGATGGATTTGAAATCATCGCCCCTCAAGAATGTGTTGTCCAATTATGGAATGATTTAATGCAGGTTGGCGTTCATCCTTGTGGATTAGGTTCGCGAGATACTCTTCGCCTGGAGGCAGGAATGCTTCTTTACGGCCAGGATATGGATACGACCACCAGTCCCTTGGAGTCAGGCCTTGGTTGGACTATTAAATGGGAACCCGCAGACCGTGATTTTATTGGCATGGGCGCTTTATTCTCCCAAAAACAAATTGGAATTAAACGAAAAATGGTGGGGCTTACTTTATTAGATAAAGGAATTATGCGTCATGGACAAAAAGTAATAATCCCAGGTTGTGCTGATGGAATTATTACGAGTGGGAGCTACTCACCTACACTGGAACAATCTATAGCCTTGGCAAGAGTTCCAGTTGAAACCGGTGAGGAGGTAATGGTTGATATTCGCGGCAAATTACTCCCGGCAAAAGTAGGCAAACCGCGTTTTGTAAAAGCAGGAAAAGCAATTTAAGGCATCGAATTAAGTTAGGGTCTGTTTACATTTCGCTAACTTGAGCCAAACTGCCTTGATTTTCGAGTACCGAAACGCAGCATAGTATGGGCATTGAAGCACAGAAAATCAGGGAAGTTTGGCCAAGATAGTAGAAATGCAAACAGCTCCTAATTAAAAGTGAGAACTTGTGGTCTGAATGCAAGAAGCAGAATCTGAGTTTCTAGTAACTTGTAGATTCTATAGATTCAACTTCACTTCAGTGCTATAGAATTAAATAAGGACAATGCAATGAATGAATTAAAATTCACTAATACCCACGAATGGCTGAAAGAAGAACAGAATGAAGTAACTGTAGGCATTACCGACCATGCCCAGCAATTATTGGGTGACATGGTTTTTGTCGAGTTGCCTGAAATTGGTGATGAAGTAAGTGCTGGAGAAGAACTTGGTGTTGTCGAGTCAGTAAAAGCAGCTTCTGATTTTTATGCACCAGTGAGCGGTGTCGTTACGGCCATCAATGAAATAGTTGTCGAAAATCCAGCTCTTGTTAACTCTGATCCCTATGCGGCAGGTTGGCTTGTGAGAATAAAGCCCAGTCATCCAGATGAAATTAATAGCTTATTGACTGCTGAACAATATCAAAACGAGATCGCTGAGGAGCATTAATTATGCCTTATATCCCACATACTCCTGAAGACAGCAAAGTCATGCTTGATTCCATTGGGGTTCAAGATACACAAACTTTATTTGATGAAATCCCTTTGTCCTTGCAATATGCAGGATTTCAAAATATACCGGCGGGTATCAATGAAATGGATATGCTCAAAGAAGCAAAAAATCTGGCGAATAAAAATATAAATGGAATCTGCTTTATGGGTGCAGGATGCTATGAGCATCATATACCTGCAGCAGTGTGGGATATCGCTTCTCGTGGTGAGTTTTTAACCGCATATACCCCTTATCAAGCCGAAGCCAGTCAAGGCACTTTGCAATTATTATACGAATATCAAACCATGATCTGTGAATTAACAGGCATGGATGTATCTAATGCATCGATGTATGATGGTGCTACAGCATTAGCCGAAGCCATTTTAATGGCGGTACGAGTTAATAAGCATAGCAAAACAAGTCGTGTATTAATCCCTGGGACAATTCATCCCTTCTATCGTGAAACCATTGAGACCATCCTGCGTAACCAGCATATTGAAGTAATCATATTGCCTTTTGATGAACAGCAAGGAATTACCTCTCTTTCTGCATTGGAACGATATACAGGAGAAGATATAACTGCACTGGTTATCGCTCAGCCTAACTTTTTTGGCTGTCTGGAAAAAGTAGATGAACTAAGCGATTGGGCGCAGCACAATAAAACCATCAGTATTGCTTGCGTTAACCCGGTTTCGCTCGCCTTATTAAAGCCACCAGGCTCATGGGGGAAACATGGCGTGGATATTACATGCGGTGAGGGACAACCTTTAGGCGCTCCTATGGCATCGGGTGGTCCTTATTTTGGTTTTTTAAGTACCCGCATGGCTCATGTACGCCAAATGCCTGGCCGTATCATTGGATGTACTTTGGATAAAGATGGGAAAAGAGGATTTACTTTAACGTTGCAAGCACGTGAACAGCATATACGTCGAGCCAAGGCAACCTCAAATATTTGTACGAATCAAGGTTTGTTAGTTACCGCAGCGACCATTCATATGAGCCTTTTAGGTGCTGAAGGATTACGTCAGGTTGCAAGCCAATGCCATGAAAATACTCATGAGTTAGTAGATGCTTTAACCCAAATTGATGGTGTCGAGCAGGTTTTTGCTGCCCCTTATTTTCATGAAGCATTAATTAAACTCGACCAACCTGTAGATAAAGTGTTACAACAATTGGCGCAGGCAGGAATTACAGGAGGTTATGCCCCAGGAACTCATTATCCTCAATTGGCGAATACCCTTTTAGTTTGTGCGACAGAAATGCGTACTAAAGAAGAAATAGCACTTTATGCCAAAACCTTGAAATCCATTATGTCTCAACGAGGTGTCTCATGTTTGTAATCCAGTTAACCTACTTGGTTCCGCTTAGTGAAGTAGATAAGTACCTGCAAGCACATAGAGAGTTTCTTGATTACTACTATAAGCAAGGCTTATTGCTGGTCTCAGGCCCCATGAGACCCCGTACAGGTGGAATTATCATAGCAGCCACAAATGATCGCGCCTATCTCGAATCCATATTTAAAAAGGATCCTTATTATTTGGCGGAAATTGCGGAGTATCAATTTATTGAATTTACCCCCGTCAATCATCGAGCTGAACTTAAAGAATTTATTCAAAAAATGGAAGGCAAATTATGTTGATTTTTGAATTATCTAAAAAAGACCGTCAGGCAACAGCCCAAGCGCCCAAAATTTCAACCAGTAAATACGCCATTCCTGCTGAATTGCAGCGAAAAACACCCCCCAAAATGCCTGCATGTTCCGAATTACAGGTAGTCCGGCATTTTACTCGTTTGTCTCATAAAAATTTCTCGATTGATAGCAATTTTTATCCTCTGGGTTCTTGTACCATGAAGTATAATCCTCGAGGAGTTCACAAAGCAGCATCCATAGCCAACTTTCTCAATCGTCATCCTCTGACCCCAGAAGAAAATAGCCAAGGTTTTTTAGAGCCCTTGTATCTCTTGCAAGAACATATTGCTGAAATTACAGGAATGGCTGGTGTTTCTTTAACACCCATGGCCGGCTCACAAGGAGAATTTGCCGGCGTTGCGATGATTAAAGCCTATCATCAATCCCGAGGTGATACCGCACGCGATGAAATGCTGATCCCCGATGCGGCCCATGGTACAAACCCCGCCTCTGCTGTCATGTGTGGCTTTAAGATTATTGAAATATCTACTGCTGCGGATGGCGACATCGATCTTGAAGCGTTAAAAAGCAAACTGGGACCAAGAACCGCCGGTATCATGCTAACCAATCCCTCTACTTTGGGCCTATTCATGCGCCAAATTAAAGAAATAGCGGCACTTGTTCACCAAGCAGGGGGATTATTGTATTACGATGGTGCCAATCTTAATGCTATTTTGGGAAAAGTAAGACCCGGGGATATGGGTTTTGATGTCATGCATTTAAACCTGCATAAAACATTCGCAACCCCGCACGGTGGTGGCGGACCTGGTGCTGGTCCTGTAGCTGTAGGTAAGCGCCTGCTCCCCTTTATACCCCTACCGGTCGTGAAAAAATCCGATTCAGGATATCAATGGGCAACTCGCCAGGACTATCCACAAAGCATTGGCCGTCTGTCTTGTTTTATGGGAAATGCAGGTATTTTACTGCGTGCCTATTTTTATATGCGCGTGCTCGGTAAAGAAGGATTACTTCGCGTTTCAGAATACGCAACGCTTAATGCAAATTATCTACTCAAAGAACTGACTAAAGCAGGTTTTACGGCAGCCTATCCGAACCGACGTGCATCTCATGAATTTATTCTTACTTTAAGTCCAGAAAAGAAAACATTTGGGGTTACCGCAATGGATTTTGCCAAAAGGCTGTTGGATTATGGCGTTCATGCCCCAACTACTTATTTCCCATTGCTCATTCCTGAATGCCTCCTGATTGAACCAACGGAAACTGAGAGCAAGGAAGAATTAGATCATTTTGTGGGAATCATGAAAATGATTAAAGAAGAAGCAGCCACAAACCCTGACTTGGTTAAAAATGCCCCTCATACGTTACCGGTCAAACGGTTAGATGATGTTAAGGCAGCCCGAGAATTGGATTTAAATTATTTTGCATCCCATAAAGATGAAGAAGCCTAGAGGAACCATTAATCTTCAATTCCAGGATAGGTGATGCAAATAAGGCCCTAGAGCATCTCTGATTATAATCATAACTTGGGCGCTATACGTCCGAGTTATGATCCCTCCCTGTAAGACCACACTTAAAACACATAGGGCATGTCTTGTGCATCAATCCTATTAGGTCTATAAATATAAAATGGAATTAATAATTTATTTTTACACGAGCATCACCTACGCTTTAGATAGGGCGCCGAATTATAAAAGAAGGAATGTATAAAGTGCTTCCCAAGAACCTTACAGTTCTCCATTTTCTCTTACAAGACATACAAGTCTGTATGGATTTACGTTATATAGAAAGAATCCTCCCTTTGCCTATGCTCGAAATCGTTCCATCCAGTCCAGTCTATTTTGCGGGATTAATGAATTTTAAAAGCAATTGCATTCCTGTGCTTGACTTGGCTATTGGTACGGGCTTGACACGAAATGAAGTCTATCCATTAAATACGCCCATTCTACTTTGCGCTGATGGAACGCATCAGGTTGGCTTGATTGTTGATAAAGTCCTTGGATTGAGTCCTGTCGATGAACAACAAATCGAAATACATGAAGAATTTACAAGTAATAACTCACCTTTTTTTGGCGCTGTGACGCTGGAAACAGGGGTTTCACTATTGATTAACATCGATTGGGTTTTTGCTTTAAAGTTAACCCAACTCCACCATTCGACTACGAATCATGAGCAACATGAGCACTAATATATTAAATGACATAAAAAAACTTGAGCCTGCATTTATAGAATTAATTCATGAGCGTTATGGACTTATTATCCATGTAAACCAAGCTCAAGAATTAGCAAAAACCATTACTGCTGCATGTAATAAATTCAATTACCAACCCCGAGAATACTTGGAGCAATTAAAATGCTGCGCCAGTAATTCTTCTTTATTAGCTGATTTAGTTGCAGCAATTACAGTGGGAGAAAGCTACTTTTTTCGTGACAAAAATCAGATGAATTTACTTGAGCATAAGCTTCTACCTCAATTGATAAAACGAAAATCAGAAGATTTTACTTTAAAAATTTGGAGTGCCGGTTGTTCTTCAGGTGAAGAAATATATACCATTGCCATGTTGTTGGATAAACTCATACCCAATCTTGATACATGGGATCTCTATTTATTAGGTACCGATATCAATACCACCGCACTACAGAAAGCAATTTCAGGAACATATGGACAATGGTCCATGCGCTCTATTCCAGAAAATTACTTACAACGATATTTTCAAAAAAATAATCGTACTTATATTATATCGCCTGAGATTCGTGATTTGGTACAATTTAAATACCTAAACTTATGTGATAATACCTATCCATCCATAATCAATGGAATATTTGAAGTCGATTTAATCCTATGCCGCAATGTGCTAATTTATTTTGATAATGAACTTGTTACAAAAATTATGAAAAAGATAAGCGCATGCATGACTGAAAATGCTTATCTTTTACTGGGCGCATCAGATCCTATTGTTACAATTGGGACAAATCTTGTTTTTCATCATGATGGTGCAATCTATTTCTCACTGGATAGTAATGATGAAACAAAAAAGGATTTTGAATGATGATCAAAGAACAAAAGCATGCTTCAGAATTGATACCCAAAAATGAAGAAGCACTTAAAATACTGCAGGCAAGAGCAAAACAACTTGCCAAACAGGAAATAGATACCAGTAAAAATCATGGTATTACTTTCGTTCGCTTTAGCCTAGGCCAAAATGAAAATTATGGGATCTCTTATCAATATGTCCAAGAAGTTTTACGTAATGTGAACATCGCTCCAGCTCCTTTCGTACCTAATTTTATTGCCGGGGTAATCAACTGGCGAGGTGCGCTGATTACGGTAGTAGATCTCATTAAGTTTTTTCATCTAAATTATGCAATTACCGATACGGAACAGAATAGTGAATTTATCATCGTTGTTCAGGCAAATAATATAACTCTTGGCTTACTTGTGCATCACGTCGAAGGTAGCGAGCTTTATCAACCTAGCGAGCTAGCCGCGCCATTATCTTCTGCGAATGTGACTAATCCAGAATATATTCTGGGATTACATCATGCCGTTACGGCAATCATTAATGTAGAAACGTTCATATCAAGTTTAAGCCAAGAACTTAAAATGCGTTTATATAAGATAGGAGAAACTCATGGAAACTAATGGGAATAAACGGTTTGTTCTTACAGTACGTGCTCGTTTGTTGATTGGCTTTATGACCCTTAGTTTACCTGTAATACTATCAATTCTGTATTTGATCCCCAAAGTAAACAACGTAGTCTATCTGAGTCAGGAAATTCGTAGTGAAAACTTAACTGAAATTCTTGATAGCCAAATCTATCAAACCCAAGACCTTCTCGAACACTGGGCGATGACGGGGGATCCGAGCGCCAAAGTGCATTTCGCCCGTTTGTGGGGTCAAATTAATCAAGTCAGGAACCGTTGGGATCAAGTAATGCATTCAATCGGTGATAAAACATTACAGACTAAATGGGATAAATTGCAAGAATTATATACGCCTCTTTATGATATTCAAACATCATTCATCAATGCCCCCAGAGATCCCAATAATTCAAGTAATGTAGAAAATAGCCGAAATAAGACGAGAGATGTCGAAAATGCAATGATTGACATTATACTGGGTACTTATTCTTCAGAAACAGGCAAAAGAAGTGGTGGCTTGTATTCATCTTTATCGAAGGAAATTGAAAAAAATACGGATAAGATCAATGAAAGCTTAAGTTCCCTAAAAAAATCTGCTTATGCATTATTGATTCTTGCCATTCTTTTAACGATCACAGTTCCTTACATAACACAACGATCGATAGCGCGGCCAGTGGATAATGCAATTAATATTGCAGAACGCATCGCAGCCGGTGAGCGTGATATAGATATCCAAATCCGATCTGCAGATAAATTGGGTAAAATGCTGTTATCGTTAAAAACAATGCAAGAGGCGATTAAGAAAAATGAAGAAATCCTTCGCAATAAAGAAGAAGAATCTCGAGAGTTATTTGAAAAATTAGTCAATTCATCGAAAAAATTTAGACTACATAGCAGTAAAGTTGCCTCAGGTGATCTTAGGGAGCGTCTTGAAATAGATAAAGAAGATGTATTGCAGGATCTAGGCAGAGATTTAAATTCGATGACCGATGGATTGGCATCAATCACCAAAAAAATTACTAAAGTCAGCAGCGATATAGTCACCATGGTTGGCACGGTACTCACATCAGCCAATGAACAAGCAGAAGGTATTACTTCTCAAGCCTCAGCTATTAATGAAATCAGTGCTTCACTTGAAGAAATAGATAAGAGCTCAAAGCAAACCATGGCTAAGGCACAAATGCTACGGGAAGTTGCTAAAAATACCTACGAGCAAGGAAAACTAGGCACCGAATCAGTCGAGCAGAGTATTCATGGCATTAAAGCTTCTGAAGAAAAGATGAAGCTTATAGCGCAAACCATTCTTGATTTAAGTAATCACACGCAACAAATTGGCGACATTACTTCGGTGGTCAATACTCTTGCCCAACAATCAAAAATGCTAGCATTGAATGCATCAATTGAAGCCTCCAAAGCCGGAGAAGCTGGAAAAGGTTTTGCCGCCGTAGCAACGGAAGTGCGAAATCTTGCAGAGCAATCAGAACAATCCACCGTGCAGGTCCAAAAAATTCTTGAAGACATTCGACGCACTACAGAACGAGCCGTTACCGTAACCGAAGAAGGAACCAAGACTCTTGATTCAGGACTAAAACTCATTGAAAAAGCAGGCCAAATTATCCAGGCTTTAAGTAAAATGATTAATGAAGCGTCGATTTCAAGTCAACACATCGAGGTGGCTATTCGCCAAGAAGCAGTTGGCATTGAACAAATCGTTGAAAGCATGAATGAAATTAATCGCACTACTTCAACTTTTTCCAGCGGAATAAAAGAGATGATGACATTTATTCATAATTTGGATGATATTGCCAAACATCTAAAGGATGATATAGATATCTACAAAGTTTAGGAGCTCCATATGACTCCAGACGATCAATTACTTGCAACCTTTAGTGCAGAACTTGAATCATTACTGATAATTATCACGGATCATTTAAAAATGATTGAGCGTAGTGAATCAACGAGTAATATAAGTCCTATGATGGAAGAAATTTCCCGAGCAGGACGAAATATTAAAGTATCTGCATTTTCTGTTGGTATCGATGATCTGGGGAAAATAGCTGAGTACATTGAAAAACTTTTTGAGCCATCTCAAAACGTATCACTTGAACGAATTAATTTAGGGTTTCACGCCGTGGATGGAATGCGTGAAATTCTTCATGATTTTATAGAAAAAAAGCCACCATCCGCGGAGCTTCATGCATTATTGTACCAGTTACAACAGGCTCTTCATGCCGAAAAGACTGAAGAAATCGCAAATATAGAAGAATCGCCTTCACCTAAGCCTATTGTCCCTGAAGAAAAACCGGCGACTAAAGCATTAGACAATGAATTTGTAAAAAAACTTGTTGAAACATTCAAAGCAGAACTTCAGGAAAATTTAATCACCATTACCGATGGTTTGCTGCAGCTTGAAAAAGGAACTCAATCAGAACATGAGTTCCAGAGTTTACTCGAGGAAATCTTTCGTATTGCGCATAACATCAAAGGCTCTTCGCGTGGTATAGGAGCTCTTGATGTAGGTGAGATTGCTCATCATATAGAGACTTTATTTACCGCCATCCAGAAAAAAAGCATAAAAATTTCTCCGGGCTTGATTAATCTTTGTCTGCAATCGATCGATTACATGAATGAAGCCATGCAATGTTTCAGTGAGCAAAAACCACTATCGTTTGACTTAAAAAATCACTTAATGCAACTAGAACATTATAATGAATTGTCCTCTGAAGAAATTCCATCTCCAGGATCAAGTGCTGAGCTATCTGCGGTTAAAAAAGCACCCGTAACTCAAGAAGTACAAACAAAAACAAGTGAATTTGAATCAATCCGCGTTTCGTTACAAAATTTGGATCGTGTTTCAGTTTATACAGAAGAAATTCAAACCATTAAAATTGCCATCGAAGAATATTACAACAAATTAACCAAGTTGAATTATGAAATCGAGAATCTGGTCCAATTATGGAAAAAAAATAAAGCCAATTTAAAAATCCTTGCTCAAGAGGAAGAAGAACCTTTGCTCTCCTTGTTCTCCACAAGTTTTGTTGAATTATCTCAAATCAATAATGCAACTCACTTAATACAAAGGGAGTTACGAACCCCCGTTAACGAACTATCCATCTTATTAAATGCGCTCCAGGATGAAATTCGCACTTTGCGCCTTATTCCAGTAACCACCCAATTACGGAATTTACCGCGAATCGTACGTGATTTAGGCCATGAACTAAATAAACAAGTGGAACTCGAAATAAATAGTAATGATGTAAAAATTGATAAAATGATCCTCGATGGCTTAAAAGATCCCATCGTGCATCTTTTACGCAATGCAATCGATCACGGTATAGAAAACGCTGAAGCCCGTAAAGCAGCCGGCAAATCCCCTCAAGGCAATATTCGTATCAATGTTAATCAGGAAGATAACCAGATTGTGTTCAAAATCATTGATGATGGTACCGGCATTAAAGCAGATGATGTGATTCGCATCGCGTTACAAAAAAAAATAATTACCCAAGCTGAGCTTGAAAATATGAAAAAAGAAGATATTTACGAGCTCATTTTTCGACCGGGTTTCTCCACTCGGGAAATTGCAACTGATATTTCTGGGCGTGGCGTGGGCTTGGATGTCGTACGTTCCAATTTGCTTCGCTTAAAAGGCCAGGTCAGTATTGAAAGTCAACCCGGAAAAGGAACCATTTTCTTTCTGAAAGTGCCGCTCACCTTGGCTACAGAACGTGGGTTGACTGTTGCCTGTGACGGTCAAATTTTTGTGATTCTTACCAACTCTGTAGAAACAGTGATGTTATTAAAACGGCATGAAGTTATAACCGTGGAAGGAAGCCCGAGTGTTCTTGTCAAAGAACAACCAGTTTTGTTATGCTCGTTGTCTAAGGTACTGCATCTTGATGAAAAGAAACAGAATAATAAAGAACATATCTCTGTTGTTGTAATCAAAAAAAATGGGGACAGTATTGCCTTACTTGTCGACGAAATTATTGGTGAAAGGGAAATTGTACTCAAACCGTTGCAAGAACCATTAACAAATATCCCTTGTGTCATCGGAGCTACTCTGACGGGCAGCAATCAAATTAATTTCGTATTAAACTCCTCGGAGATCATTAAAAAAATGCTGCTATAGTGAACTATTACCCATGATAAAAATTTTAATTGTTGATGACTCACCAACTGAAGTCGCATTAATTCAACACATCATCCAATCTGAAAATGATATGCAAGTCATTGGTGTTGCAAAAAATGGCAAAGAAGCAATTGACTTAACAGCAAAATTAAAACCTGATCTCATTACCATGGATATTCAAATGCCAATCATGGATGGACTCGAAGCCACTCGCATAATTATGGCTGAAAATCCGACCCCCATTGTGGTAATCAGCTCCATGGTGAATGATGAGTCGCTCCATGCCACCTTCCATATTCTTGAAGCAGGCGCGTTAACTGCTTTGGCAAAACCCGTTAATGTATTTTCTCCTTCTTTTGAAGAAAGCAGGAAACACATCGTAGATACCCTGCGAAGTCTCTCTGATATTCGCGTTGTCAAAAAACCATTGAAGAAAAATTCGCCTCTTGAAGAAGGCAAAAAAAATAAAACAGAACACGCTAAAATTATAAATTACGAAATTGTAGGGATAGGCGCTTCTGTTGGCGGTCCTATGGCATTAAAGACGATTCTCTCGCAATTAACTCCTGATTTTCCATTACCTATTATGGTGGTTCAACATATGAGTCCTGGCTTTATTCGAGGATTTGCACAATGGCTTGAAGAAAATACGGGTCTTAAAGTAAAAAATGCAGTAAATCATGAACCATTGCAAAAAGGAACAGTATATGTAGCTCCGGAACACCAGCATATGGAAATTGAACGTCTTCATGAACAATTAATATGTAAATTAGTTGATGGGGTTCCAGTGTCTGGTTTTTGTCCTTCGATTACACGATTGCTGCAATCCATTGCTAAAGTTTCTGGAAACAAAGCGATTGGAATTCTATTAACCGGAATGAGTGATGATGGGGCAGAAGGCTTATTGGAATTAAAAAAAGCCCATGGACATACCTTGATTCAAAACCAGGAAAGTTCCATCGTTTTTGGAATGGGCGCGGTAGCTCAATCATTGGATGCTGTAGATCAGGTCATTGGTTTAGAGCAAATTGCAAGTTATTTAACAAAAATTTGTACCACAAAATATGAGTAGCTCTTCTATGGAAAAAGAAAATCCAGTGATTTTGGTTGTGGATGATAGCGCTACAATGCGTCTAATTACCTGCAATGCATTAATCAAAGTAGGTTTTGAAGTCATTCAAGCCGAAAATGGTGATGCCGCATTATCGCTACTTAAAACCTCTAAACCTGATGCAATTTTGCTGGATGTAGAAATGCCAGGTATGAATGGTTTTGAAGTATGTGCAGCGATTCGAAAATTACCTGATTGTCTTTTCCTTCCAATCATGATGGTTACTGGTTTAGAAGACTATGAATCCATTAATAAAGCCTTTCAGGCCGGGGCTACTGATTTTACCACTAAGCCAATTAATCCAACGCTACTGGGATATCGTGTCCGTTATATGGTGCGTACTAACTCGTACTTTCAAGACTTGCAGATTGCTGAACAAAGGGTCAAAGTCCTGAATGAAGAGCTGATTAATAAGTTAGTCGAAATCCAGCAAAATGCGATTGCTGTAGCACGCTTTGTCCCTCAAGATTTTCTTAAAGTGCTGAATCGTAAAAATATTTCGGATATCAAGCTCGGCGATTGTGTTGAAAAAGTCATGACCGTTTTATTTTTAGATATAAAATCGTTTACTTCTCTAGCTGAACGTTTATCTCCTGTTGAAATTTTCACTGTTTTTAACGAACTAATGAGTTATTTAGATCCAGCCATTTTTAAAAATTCTGGTCTTATTGATAAATATATTGGTGATGCCGTTATGGCATTATTCAATAATGCCGATGATGCTGTCGCTGCGGCATTGGACATGTTAGATGCCCTGGATGATTTCAATGCCACCCGTGTAGGCGATAACCTGAAACCCATTAACGTAGGAATTGGGATAAACACCGGTAATTTGATTGTAGGCACCGTTGGTTTTGAAAAACGGATGGATTGCAGTGTAATTAGTGATGCAGTCAATATTGCTTCTCGACTTGAATCATTAACTAGAAATTTTAATATTGAACTTGTCATTGGTGAACAAACCTATGAAGAATTAAAACAAAAAGAAAAATACAATTTACGGTGCTTAGGTTTAACGCAAGTGAAAGGCAAAAGCTTGCCTATAAGAATTTATGAAGTTTTTAACCATAACCCATTAACCGAAATACAATTGAAAAAGGATTCTGCTTCTCTTTTTACGACTGCATTGAAGCATTATGAAGCCAAACAATTTGCCGATGCAGCAAATCTTCTTGAGCAAATCGTATTAAATAATCCAAATGACTCACCCGCACAATATTTTTTGCAGCGATGCAAAGAAAAAATGATTGATGAGAACGCCTAACCCTTAAAGCAAATCCAAGGATAAGCGCAATGAAATCCCCAGGTGCCACTTCGCCCAGGTTAGAACCTTGAGTGTATTTTTTACCCACATTATTGTGACATTATTCTTCTATAGTAACCCTCTCATATTTAGGCTATTATTGGCCTTTTTGTTGGAATAATTTTAGCCATGCACACTGCCATTGTAATTCCTGCCCGTTATGCTTCAACTCGTTTACCAGGAAAACCGCTGGCAATGATTCAAGGGCAAACGATGTTACAACGTGTGGTCCGCTTATCCTGTGCGGCTGCCGAAGGATTAGAAAATGTGTCTGTAGTCGTTGCAACCGACGATGAGCGAATTGTCCAACATTGTAATGAATTAGGTGTTGCATCAGTAATGACCTCACCAGAGGCCCCGAGTGGAACTGATCGCGTCGCCCAAGCAATCCAGTCTTTGACGAGTGAACCGGATTTCATTTTAAACATGCAGGGCGATGCCCCCTTAACACCACCAGATTTTTTACGTGCATTAATCGATGCTTTTGCTACGTCTCCTTGTGACGCCGTCACCCCCGTAACTCAATTATCCTGGAACCAGCTGGATGATTTGCGCCAAAATAAGTTGATTACTCCCTTTAGCGGTACTACAGCCGTATTCGATGAACAAACTGGCAACGCTTTTTGGTTTAGCAAAAACATTATTCCTGCCATACGCAACGAAAAGGAATTACGTCAAAAAAGTGATAAAAGCCCTGTATTTCGTCATATTGGTTTGTATGGTTATTCGCGAGATATGCTCAAACAATACATTAGTTTGCCAGAGGGTAAATTTGAAAAAATGGAAGGATTGGAACAATTACGTATCTTGGAAAATGGTTATACTCTTCGTTGCATTCCCGTTGACTATAAAGGTCGTGCCAGTATGTCAGGCATTGATAGCCCAGAAGATATAGTACGAGCGGAAGCGCTGATTGCCCAACACGGCGAACTATTAAAAAGGATGTAACTATGACGACACGATTACTGGTTGCCCGCCATGGAAATACTTTTGCGCCAGGTGATATTGTTCGCAGAGTCGGTACTACTGATTTACCGCTTGTTGATAGTGGCTTGAACCAAGGACAAAAACTAGGCACATATCTCAAAAATAATGAGCTTATTCCTGATGTCATCTTCACTTCGAAGCTAAAACGAGCCATACAAACTGCAGAACAAGCACAAAGTACTATGGGAACAAATTTACCCATTGAAACACTGGCCATTTTTAATGAGATCGATTATGGGCCTGATGAAAATCAACCCGAAGAACATGTTGTGGCGCGCCTTGGTAAAGAAGCTATGAATGCATGGGAATCACAAGCCATAGTGCCTGCAGGTTGGAACGTAGATCCTGCTTTGCTGATTCAAAATTGGATGGATTTTTCCACGCGTATTCGTAAAGAATACCCTGGAAAAACATGTCTGGTCGTTACAAGCAATGGAATTGCCCGCTTTGCACCTTATTTAACTGGTGATTTTGCAACATTCAGTACGCAATTTGGGATCAAAGTCGCGACCGGTGCATTGTGTGTCTTTGAAAATAAAGAGCCCTCTGAGACATGGAATTGTCTTGCATGGAATGTGAAACCAATGTAACACTACCTCACCTTGGTAGCCTGGGTGAAACGGAGTGTAACCCGGGATTAAGAATTCAAAATTGATAATAGTCTGGAAGATGATTCATGAAATTATGGATGATGGTATGTTTTCTATTCATGAGTTCCATGTGCAATGGGGCTTCTGAATATTGTTTCCCAAATCAACCCTGTTGGCCAACTCAAGCGCAATGGGACGAGTTAAACAAACAAGTCAATGGGCATTTACTGCGCGGACAATCCCCTTTATCTCCTTGTGTTAAAAACGCCAAGAGCACTTCCTGCCAAAAGGTTCTTCATGAGCTAAGAAACCCTTATTTTATTGAATCACAAGCTGGGGCGACTCAATCCAATGGTTGGGTCGATGCCTGGCAAACTGCGGTGAGCTCTTATGTGGTTGCAGTTGAAAATGCTCAAGAAATAGCTGCTGCAGTTAATTTTGCACGTAAACATCGAATTAAACTGGTAGTAAAAGGAACTGGGCATGATTATCTTGGCCGTTCCAACGCACCGAATTCACTCTTAATCTGGACTCATCACTTGCGTAAGGTGATGCTTCAAGATCAGTTTATCCCTCAAGGATGTCCTGAAACCCAAGCACCAACAACCGCAGTCACTGTTGCGGCAGGCACACGATGGATAGAAGTTTATAAGGAAGTCACTACCAATAATGGCCGCTACGTACAGGGAGGCGGTTGTGCAACAGTCGGTGCGGCAGGCGGATTTATTCAGGGAGGCGGATTCGGTAGTTTTTCCAAAAAATTTGGCACCGGTGCTGCTGGAGTATTGGAGGCAGAGATTATTACTGCAGATGGAGAAATTCGGACGGTTAATGCCTGCCAGAATCAAGACCTATTTTGGGCATTAAAAGGCGGAGGCGGGGGTACGTATGGCATTGTCAGTAAAATTACATTGCAAACCCATGACCTTCCCACATTATTTGGCAAAGTTAAAGGAACAATTACTGCGAAATCCAATGCAGCTTACCAACAACTTATTCATTATTTCATCCATTTTTATCAACTCAATCTCAATAATGAGCATTGGGGAGAGCAAGTTACTTTAACTCCTGATAATAAAATGAATTTCTCCCTGGCTTTTTCTGGTTTAAGCAAATCCGAAGTAGACAAACTTTGGCAACCATTTCTTAATTGGTTAGCAAGAAAACCTGAGCAATATCAATTTAGTCTCAATAGCGCAACACGCCCTGCAAGGCACTATTGGGATTTTGATTATTTGCTTGCCAATACCCCTGATGCGATTGTGATTAACAAAGGAAAAAAGGCGTCTCCTGATGAGTTTTGGTGGGCCGCAAATCAATCTGAAGTATCCATGTACATTAACTATTATTTATCCATGTATCTTCCGTTTACATTATTCACTAATGAACATTCAACATCATTTGCCAAAACACTTTTTGATGCATCACGTTTTGCGGAAATTACACTTCATTTCAATAAAGGATTATCGGGTGCAACACAAGACGCTCTTGCACGGCAAAAAAATACTGCGATGCACCCAGAGGTGCTTAATGCGGCAGCCCTAGCCATTATTTCTGGAGGCCAAGAAAATACTTACGCCAATGTTGCTGGACATAAACCGGATTTAATTAAAGCTAAAGAAGAAATTAAGCAAGCCAATAAGGCAATGGCTCTCCTGCAAACCTTAAGTCCCCACTCCGGTACTTATCCAAATGAAGCAGATTATTTTATTAAAAATTGGCAATCGGCTTTATGGGGTAGCAATTATCCTAAATTGCTGCAAATAAAACACAAATACGACCCTCAAAACATTTTTACCTGTCATCATTGTGTGGGTAGCGAGTAAGCCTCTGAATTAAAGTAACCTGGGTAAAGCGCAGCTTAACCCAGGCTCCATTTTTTAAATATCATCAAAATAATTTTTTAATGTTTGCTGCACATCTAAATTGAGCTCACCAGAATTAGGATCAATCGCGCTTACCGTATCTCCAAGATAGCCAATCGCCCAGAAGAAGATGTTGTTAGTTTCCATGTTCGCTTGCAAATAAGGCATAAGCGCATTGGTAAAGAATGCCTTACCTTTTGCAGTGTTCCATGATGCCTCACCAAGCACGATCGGATAACCTGCTTTGTATAAAAATCCCCATGACCAATCGAAACGTAATTGGCTTGGATTTCCGGGCGCTGTCTCCCAACCGGCGACCTCAGCAGGATATACATGCGGTGAAAAAACGATATGACCGTTTTGCGCTTGTGCATCACCCAACAACCATTGCAATGCAGTCTGATTTATTCCCTGGTTGACTAATTCTTTTTTAAATTTATCCTTATCAAATACAGCAATTCCATTTTTAGCCTGTTGTTCATTGAGTAAGGGCTTGAAATCCTCTCCCCAATTCCCTTTAAAGAACACCCGATCTAAAGTGCCACATAAAGCCGGATCCGGAGCGTGACTGTATCCATTATCATTCACGATCTGTGATTTAGGGACACAAATTACAGGATTGTTTGCGTCATCATTTCCTGAATCAGGGCCTTCCACAAAGAGCAACAAATTAGGGTTATTTTTTTGTACTGCATTAGCGGCTGTTGCTATGACTTTTGTCCAAGGTACTTGAGCGTCATGCATTTTAAACCAATTTAAACGATAAGGTTCGTTAAAAATATCAATGCCCAGTACATTGTCTAAGTTGCGTTTTTTTATTTCTGTAGCTAAAAGAGAAATATCCTGTTCATATCGATTCATATCGTACACAGTACCATCTCGCATCGCATCACCGTAGCCATGGCGATGGTGGATGTCAATCATCACTCTAATATTGTTCTTTTTTAACTCCTGTAAAACAGTCCAGAATGCTTGTTTCGGACTCACAGCTTTTTCACAAGCACTTCCATTACTTTGCCATGTTTTACAAAATAAACCATTTCCTGCACTCGGAGCGGCTTTATCTGAAAGCCACTTATTCAAATCAACTTCACGCTGATCATCATAAAGGACTTCAGGCTGGATGGGTAATCGTAATGTTTTAAAACTCACTGCTGAATTTTTATCTACGCCTGAACTTGGGAACTCCCATGGCTTGCTGATCAAATTCATCATTCCATAAGCGCGTGGGCTAGAACTCAATGAGGGAATTGCATAAAAGGGATTACTTTGTAAGCCTTGAAACACATTGGTGTCCTGAAATCCAGACCATGATAGACCGTCTATATGAACAAGCTGACCTTTATCATTGTATATTTTACTTTCCCGAGTTTGGTAGGAGTATGCATCCAATGCAAGCATTAATAATAAACAACATCCTAATACTTTCATTTTTTTCATTCACTGTTCCTCCAAATTATTACATGGATACTTTTAAATTGGGCGTTATTTAACCACTAATACATGAATTGCAGGCAAAAAAGGGATGAGTTTTGCAAAAAATTAACCAATTAGATTTGGAATTCAATTGATGCAAAAAAACAAAAAGCCTGAATGAAGCGCAACCCGAGAATCGTAATCCATTGAAAATTCCCGGAGTACACTTGAAACTAAAGAAGGATTATTACCCTACATGTGAAAAACGGCGATCATTTTCATAAATTGATTTTTTAACCAATTCATCCATATCAGCACTAGGTTCGCAAGATTGATAAACAACTTTTAATGGAGAAACATCCACAGTTGATTTGGTGCTATCATTTTGCAAATATCCATCGAGGTTTCTAAAGGTAAAATATTTATCTGTAGCAAACTCTTGGCATTGAGCCATCGTTTCGTCTTGGCATATTGAAAATTTAATTAAATGTTCAGCATGAAATGGCTCATGGCTTTTTGAAAATACATACTGCATATCGTACAAGACACTATCAGCGCCAGCACAAAAATAAGAACCGGATTGAAACTTGTCATTCTCAAATACATCACTACGAATAAAGCGTCCTTCTCCCGGTTGCAAACCAGCTAGAGTCACTTTATGAGTTGCTATTTCTTTAGGATTGTCTGCAAAAGCATAACCAGTTAAAACCAAACCCAATATTACCGAGGCTACTTTCATCATTCTGTTTTAACTCCTAATTTGAAATAAATATTCTCTGTAATGATTTTATTATCCTTAAATCACTGCAAAGAACAAAAAACAAGAGATTGTCTAAAAATAAAACAACTGTTCTGATTAATTTCAGTCCGCCATTATACCCTATTTCATACGAATAGTGTAAAAATTTATAAATTAATTCTCATTTTGATCGGAAATAGCCTCTATAAATGGGGTCAGAATGCATGAACTATCAATGAATTAAACGTAATCTTTTCTCTCTTAGATTTGAGCAGATATTTTTTTACTCTTTTTGTATTTTTTGTTAACCAAGTAAAAATTATTTGCTACACTTGCCCAAATAAAACCTAAGTGTTCATTTATTAATGTCTCAAACTTTAATCCAAAATTTCAGAACTGCATTAATACATTATTTACAAAGCCCTTTTGATGTGAAGAATAAAAGAAATCTAACTGCATCGGCTTTTGCAATATATGATCATGCCACTAAAAGAAAAAATAGCCTTGAACCCGATAAATTCATGACATCTATCGATGACACAGTACGCGTTGCAGTTCGTGGAATTAAAGTACATCCTTACCTTGCAGAAGTACTGGATTCGTTTTCCCGTGAATTATCCTGGTCGGATCTGAGACATAAAGCGCTCGCATTTCATGTACTCACAGTCACCTATAATTGGTATTTGAAAGAAAATGTTATTGATACCAAGGAAGTCGTTCGGAAAAAATTAGAAATGATCGAGACCACAGTAGAACAATTAAAAGTTAATAATAATCCTTATGCTACAGAATTAGAAAATGCGCTAGCCAAACTATCCTTATTAGTTAACCAGTATTTTAAGTTATCGCCTATAAAACAACTGCAAGAACATTCAAAATTTGAAAAAAAACTACAATTTATTTGCTCTGAACATCAAACCGCCATCGCAAGTGATGTGCAAATTAAATCTGCTTTTTACAGTTTTCTCGCAGCATTTTTAAGTATTTTCAATGTGTTTGGGTTTTCTCTTGCTAATGAATACCAAAGAAAGAACAAGTTTTTCCAAGAAATTTCTTTGATTCCAAAAAATACATTATCAAATTTTAGAGTACCTTTTATTGAAGTTAAAGATACGTTTGAGGAAGAAGAAGAAGATGTATCACCTTTTTCTATTGACATCTCATGATCTGATCGCGCCCTCATTTCAAATACGCTCCCATTTTCCTTAGGAATTGTTGCTGATTCTAAGCAGCAATTGGTCAACTAGTTATCATTATGGCGAGTAAATAATAACTAATTGATTCCACGCTAAAAAAGTCTTTGCTATTAAAAAAAAATGAGTTATAACTCTCTTTTACCTGATTCAAGGATTGACGGGTATCTAGGATGGGTCAGCATGATGCTGAATATTATTTTTTCATGGAGTGAGAAAATGAACAGTAAAGTATTTTCGCAACGCTTCAATCGCGAGTTGGCTTCGTTGGACTTTCCAGAGGATTTAACTGAAAAAGTCAAAGCCGTAGCTAAAGTATTTGGTATTTCACGTCACTTAGCAAACTCGTTAATCTTTGGGCACATACTTCCTGCAGCCGAACAACTTAACCGGATCGCCGAGATTTTAGAAGTTTGTCCGAAATGGTTATGTGGGGCAACCGACCGAAAAAAAACTTATCAAGCGCGTGAAACTATAGAATGATGTATAATAGTTAAAGTTGAGATAATTATTATAAATTTGTAAAATGCTGTATCTGATCTTAAATATTGATTAATAAGATACAGCATATGTATCTATTACCATCATAGAAAATAGCTTTTATTCGCGGATTATTACCATCATGGAATGCTTAAGTTTTTGTATTGCCAAATCAATTGATTTAACACGTGTCGACAGTCATTTTAAAAATGCTTCAACTGACTTTACCTCATTAAAGACTCGAGATGTTCTCAAGTTAAGTGCGAACCACAACAAAGACCATACAATTTTCGTTTTTAAAAATGGCACTGTGGTTTCCTGGGGAATCAAACGTTATCAAATTAATGATTATCTAAGTACCATCAAGCAGCTGGTTGATAAACCAGTAACCCTTTTGGTGCATGATGAATTCCATTATCAACTCAGTGACAAAACAACTATAGAACCACATGATTTTTTCGATGTGGATTGCCTGACTATAGAAGATGAGAGTGATGAGCTCAAACTCAGTCTATCTTATGGTTTTTCCCAATCAGTCAAATTACAATATTTTGAAACAATTATTGATGCGCTAATTGATAAATACAATCCTATGATCCAAATGCTTTCGCATACAGGTGAAATGGAAATTAGCCGTACTCAAATACAACAAATTATTGGAGAAATCCTCGGCGCTAAAAGTGAAATGAATTTAATTAGTAATTTCCTTTATCATCCCAAATATTTTTGGCAGCATCCAACCTTAGAAGAGCACTTTACTATGTTGGAACGTTACTTACACATTCAAAGACGCGTCAACGCGATCAATCATCGTCTGGATACTCTAAATGAAATCTTTGACATGTTTAATGGGTATTTAGACAATCGACATGGCCATAATTTGGAGATTATCATTATCGTCTTAATCATTTTGGAAATTATAGTTGCAGTCTTAAATTTACATTTTTAATAAATTAGACATAAATAAGAGCAAATTAATCTAAAACAGGCTATCCTTTAAAAAAACGAATAATAATTTATTATCAATTATGCTTAGTAAAACAAATCAACTTAATAAAGATCAGCTCAAAGATCTGGAACAATTAAAAACCGTCTGCAAAAAAAAAGACGGCAGCGTGCCTAATTTATATACCCACTTACTCATACAAAAAAGAAATTTACCTACGCTCGTGCTGAATTATGACAAAAAAAAATTAATCGGCTTCCTAAGTGTTTTTTTCTTTTACGAGGATGCAGTTGAAGTTTCACTGCTTGTTCACCCGAATTATCGCAGGAAAGGCATTGCCAAAAAATTGCTACGCAATATATTGCCTCTCGTACAAGAACAAGGCTTTCTAAAATTAATTTTTTCTAGTCCTGCTCATATCAATAGCCCATGGTTACCTGAACTTGGTTTTTCGTATCTGCATAGTGAATACTATATGGAACGACATGATTTAAAGCCATTACTAGATTACAAAAAAAATCTAGTGTACCGTACTGCTACAGAAAAGGATATTCCATTGCTTTGCGTTTTAGATGAAGCATGTTTCTTCAAAACGCAAGCAGAATTAGTTCCTCGTTTTGAACACATTCTTAGTGATAGAGCCTATCAAATAATACTCGCATTTGAAGACAATCATCTCGTAGGAAAAGCACACATACGTTGGGAAAACCATGGCGCAACACTCTCTGATATCGCCGTGTTACCAATTCGCCAAGGTAAAGGTTTGGGGACGGCCTTAATTTCTCATTGCATTAATTATGCTTTAAGCGAAGGCAAACCTGATCTCAATCTTGATGTAGAAACGCACAATCAAAAAGCCCTTAATCTATATACACGCCTCGGTTTTCTAACTCAAAATTCATGTGATTATTGGGAGATTAGCCTCTACGATTTGCAAAAACTAATTAAACCAAAACAAAACCCTTGAACACCGTTGGTATCTAAGTAGTGAGCTGAACCGAAATGCTGACATCCTAGAAAAAGAACAATCGTTCCCGCGAAGGCGGGAACCCATTTCTAGAGAAGCACACTACCACTATAAAAATGAATTACCGCCTGCGCGAGAATAACAAAAATCATTAAATTAATGACCGTGTGGATAACCATTCCTTAAAGTGGACCTCTTCATATAGAGCTTGACAGAATTTAAACCCCGCCTTTAGTATTGAGCTAAAAAAGACGGAACAACTATTTATCTCAAAATCGTTCGTTCAGCTTGCATAAAGAGCGTTTCTCATATTAAAAATAAAAGGGATCATTGATGAAAAAAAGGGTTGTTATAACCGGCATGGAAATAACCTCTTCCATAGGAACAGGCTTAAACAAATTCTGGGAAGCGGCAAAACAAGGGCAATGCGGAATAAAACGGATTCAGAGTTATGATCCTTCTTTGTATCCAACACAAATAGCAGGTGAAATTACGGATTTCTCACTGGAACATCTTCCAGAGCTTAACAAAAATAAACGTTATCCACGGGCCGCTCAATTCGCACTCTATTGTACACATAACGCTATAGAACAATCCGGGCTGACTCCTCATGAACTCAGTAAAGCAGGAACTTTTATAGGGACTGGTATGGGCGGATATCCTGAATCAGAGGCCAGTTATAAATTTTTCTTCAATGACAATTGGAAAAAAATGCAACCGCTGACGGTAATCCGAGGAATGTCAAACTCCATTGCCAATTTTATTGCCATCGCATTTGGCCTGGGTGGACCTAATTCAACTATATCTAATGCTTGTGTTTCCTCAGCTGAGGCCATAGGCTCTGCTTACCAACAAATCGCTAATGGCAGACTCTCCACTGCTGTCTGTGGCGGGACAGAATCGCCTCTTTGGGAATCGATGATGTCCGCTTGGTGTAAATTAAAGGTGATGTCTACCAATAATGAAACGCCTACAAAAGCCTGCCGTCCATTTGATCTGAATCGTGAGGGGATGGTAATGGCAGAAGGGGCTGGAATTTTAATTCTTGAAGAATTAAATCACGCCAGAGCGCGAGGAGCGACTATTTTCGCAGAAATTATTGGTTTTGGTTCCAGCTGTGATGCATTTCATATTACCGCGCCTTCTTCAGAAGGACAGCAACGTGCGATTCAGGGGGCATTAGATGATGCAAAATTATCACCGCGCGATGTTCAATACCTCAAAGCCCATGGTACCGGAACACCCTTAAATGACAAAATTGAGACACAAACGATTAAATCAATATTTGGTGAAAGGGCCTATGAGATCCCGGTTACTGCACAAAAATCAATGATTGGCCATGCAATAGGAGCATCTGGGGTCATGGAGGTCATTTCCACATCACTAAGTCTACAACATGATTTGTTATTACCCACGATTAACTTAGAAACTCCAGATCCTGACTGTGACTTAGATTATGTGCCTAATGAAGCACGTAAAAAAACTATTGATATCGTATTATCCAATCATTTTGCCTTTGGAGGCGCCAACGTCGCCTTGATACTACGTAGATATGTCAAATAAAGAACGAGCCTGGTTGCTTGCGATTACTTCTTAATCGCAAGCTGCAAATCTTTGGGGGGAAGTCAAATATGGCTTTTCAGTGAGAGACGCACAAGAGTAAGTTGCTGGCAAGCAGCCGGGCAGTTCCAGGCTTTTGCATTTGTGCCTCCCAGCTACCTAAAACATATAACCCACACTAAACAATAATTCCGTGGTATACAAATGGGGCATACCGGGGCCTTTATCCAGCGTAGCGCTATCACCGCCCAAATAATTTTTACCCCAATCTGCAAATTCAGCCCCCACGCCTACTTGCCAGTTGGGAGTTAACATTTTTTGCACCCCTAGCCCAACTGTATATGAAAAAGCTACCGTACTGGCGGTAGTAAACCAGTAGGTTGGATACAGAACTGGATCAACTGTAGTAGGAAGCCAATCATGAGCATGGTTCCAACCTACACCAAAACTTCCACTTAAATAAGGCTGAATGGCTTGAAAACCGCAGGCAATGAGTTTTCCTTTAAACTCTGCACGCACATGACTCACCTTATAGCTATAGGTATAAACATCGGGAACACCATCAACAGAAACGGTTCCTGAAAGACTCGCATCACTCGCAGCAGCCACACCGAGTCCGAATTGGGCAATCACATTGCTTGCACCAATAAAATGCTGTAGCCCAAAAAATAATTCACCCGAGCCTAACCAATCGGACTTTGAATCAGCATGATATAAGTTATTTTGTGGAGGTGGAAACGGGTAAAGATATTGATCCTTCCCTGGATCAGACCATGCGGGTCCTCCACTTACAATAATAATTGATGACCAAACCTGGGGTAAAACTGGGGCATAAGGATCTACTACAGCAAACACATTTACGCTAAACAGCGCGCAAAACCCTGAGGCTATTATTTTTTTCAACATACATATCCTTTTGATTTTTAATCATGAATTCCAGAGCATTCAGGCTAATTTTATACAGGATTTAAACCTACTTTTCTATACTTCATGTCGTTACCGTTTAATCGGTTCTGCCAAATTTTATTCAGAGTAAGAAAACATTTAAGAATCACTCAGCTATTAGGTCCAAAATTATAGCCGGGGTTAAGTTTCGCCATACTGTTCCAAGTTGAATAGCACTTAATAATGATGCGCGTTTTCGAAGACTCCGAACAAATCAATCAAGTCGTTTAAAACATAGCAATGGAGGTTTCTTGGGTATATAATCAGCTATTTTACAAAAAAAGGCCAACAAATGAGTTATTCACTGCGTGATATAGCAAATAAGGTACAAGGGGTAGTCATAGGTGATGACACAATAAAAATTTCTTTGCTATCTCCTATTGATGAGATTATACCCGGAAGCATAGTGTTTGCTGACAGTAATGAAAATGTAAAATTGGCGGAAGCATCTCAAGCAGCTGCTATATTAGTCAATGAACAAATCACTGTTTCTCAAAAACCATTAATACAGGTAAAGCATCCATTCAAAGCCTTTATAACTCTGATGCATCATTTCAATCCCCCACAAAAAATCATTCCTGGCATTCATCCTACTGCAGTCATTGGCGAAGGAGTGCAATTAGGAAACGATGTATTTATAGGGCCTTATGTAGTGATTGAAGCAGGTAGTGTTATTGGTGATCACTGTATTTTAAAAAGCCATATTCATATTGGTCGTGAAGTAACTTTAGGCGCTCATACCACCATTCATTCTCATGTCACTGTGTATGATACCTGTCAAATTGGCTCCCGAGTAACAATTCATGCCTCTACTGTTATTGGTTCTGATGGGTTTGGTTATACCTTTGTTGATGGAAAACACCTCAAAGTCCCTCATATTGGGCGAGTCATTATTGAAGATGATGTAGAAATAGGTGCAAATACCGCTATAGATCGCGCCACAATGGGAGCGACTGTTATTGGTGAGGGGACTAAAATTGATAACCTGGTCCAGGTAGCCCATTCTGTTAAATTAGGTAAACATAATATTTTATGCGGCTTTACCGGCATAGCAGGAAGTACAACTTCCGGTAATCATGTCATTTTTGCCGCCAATGTTGGGGTCAGTGACCATGTACGCATTGATGACGGCGTAGTATTAGGTGCTCGCACAGGAGTGCCTCCGAACAAGCATTTAAAAGAAGGGAATGTTTATTTAGGAAATCCCGCTCGTCCTAAAGATCTTGCCATTCAACATGAGCTAGGTGTCAATCGAATCCCTTTAATTCGCAAAAACATTAAAGCACTTTCGGAGCAAGTTGAATCATTGAAGAAACAACTTGCCAAAGCAGAGGCAGAGTAACCATGACATCCCCCTTGATTCTCATCGATGGCTCATCCTATTTCTTTCGTGCCTTCCACGCGCTACCGCCTTTGACTAATTCAAAAGGCCAACCCACAGGTGCCATCTATGGGGTAGCCAATATGATTAAAAAGCTCATTAAAGACTACCAACCTGAAGAATTGGCAGTAGTCTTTGATGCCAAGGGGAAAACATTTCGGGATGAATGGTATCCAGAATATAAAGCGCATAGACCACCTATGCCCCAAGAGTTAAGCTCTCAATTTGAGCCTTTGATCCAGCTACTCGAAGCGATGGGACTTCCCATATTGATTATCGATGGGGTTGAAGCAGATGATGTAATAGGGACGTTGGCAAGGCAGGCGACCGAACAAGGAGTTTCGGTAGTCATTTCGACCGGCGATAAAGATATGGCTCAGCTTGTCAACGAGCACATCACATTAATCAATACCATGAGTAATACCATCATGGGTATTGACGGAGTCAAAGAAAAATTTGGAATAAAACCTGAGCAAATAATTGATTACCTTACACTTGTTGGTGACAGTGTAGATAACATCCCCGGGATAACGAAATGCGGACCTAAAACAGCTGCCAAATGGCTTACAGAATATCAAACGCTTGATAATCTCATCCAACATGCAGCTGAAATTAATGGTAAGATTGGCGAGTACTTGCGTGCAGGCATTCCACAACTGCCATTATCCAAAAAATTGGTGACGATCAAAACGGATGTTGATTTACCCCTAAGCTGGGGTGAGTTAAAGCCGAAACCAATGAATAAAGAACAACTCATCGAGTTAACCCGTCACTTTGAATTCAAAAACTGGCTTAAAGATCTTTTAGGAGAAAAAGGAAGTACATCCTCAAACAAACCTGGTATTTCCAGCATTCCCTTTGAATTAATTACAACCAACCACCAATTAAATCATTTACTCAATCAACTGGAACAATGCCAAGCATTTTGCATTGATACAGAAACAACCAGCATTGAGATTATGCTTGCAGAAATCGTCGGAATTTCTTTAGCGATCGAAGAAGGAAAAGCCGTATATATTCCATTTACACATACAGATGGAACGACACAATTAATTCGTGAAGAAGTATTAACCGCGTTAAAACCTATCTTAGAAAACCCCAAAATAAAAAAAATCGGTCAAAATCTCAAATACGATTATTCAGTATTGAAAAATCATGGCATCAATCTTAAAGGGATCTGCTATGATACCATGTTGGAATCCTATGTGCTCAATAGTAGTTCTGGGCGTCATGATATGGATTCAATGGCCTTAAAATATCTAGGTCATAAAACAATTAGTTATGAAGATGTTGCTGGAAAAGGAGCAAAACAACTGCGTTTTGATCAAATTCCAGTGGGTAAAGCAGCCGCTTATGCCGCAGAAGATGCAGAGATTACGCTGCAACTTCACAATAAACTGTTCCCTTTAATCCCTGAATCGGTGCAAAATGTATTCAATGAGATAGAAATGCCATTGGTTACGGTGCTTGCTGATATGGAACGACTTGGAGTGCTTATTGACTCCGTAACATTAGAGAAGCATGGAAACCGCTTAAAAGAGCGCATTAATGCCTTAGAGCAAGAAGCATTACAATTAGCAGGCAGACCCTTCAACCTGAACTCGCCAAAACAATTACAAGAAATCCTCTTCGATTCACACAAACTGCCAGTGATCGCAAAAACACCAACAGGACAACCTTCTACAGCAGAGTCAGTATTGCAAGAGCTCGCTTATGATTACCGTCTGGCTGCAGTAATTCTTGAGTACCGTAGTCTAACGAAACTGGTCTCTACGTATATTGACGCCCTACCTAGAAAAATTAATCCGCAGACGCACCGAGTACATACATCGTACAACCAGGCAGTCACTGCCACAGGTCGACTCTCTTCTAGTGAACCCAATTTGCAAAATATACCCATTCGAAGTGAAGAAGGCCGGCTAATACGTACTGCATTTATAGCTCCAGAAAACAACCTCATTCTTGCAGCAGATTACTCGCAAATCGAATTACGAATCATGGCGCATTTATCACAAGATGAGAATCTGTTAAAAGCCTTTGCGCACGGTTGGGATATTCATGCGGCAACAGCCAGCGAAATTTTTGAAACACCCTTGGATGAAGTCAGCAGCGAGCAACGCCGTCGTGCTAAAGCAGTCAATTTTGGTTTGATTTATGGAATGTCTGCTTTTGGTCTGGCAAAACAAATTGGTGTGGAACGTCAGGATGCACAATATTACATCGATACCTATTTCCAACGTTATCCTAAAGTTTTGGAATATATGAATCGCACCCGACAACAAGCTCATCATCTCGGTTATGTAGAAACCTTATTCGGTAGACGTTTGTATTTACCTGAAATCAATGCACGCAATATGATACGCCAAAAGGCAGCAGAACGAACAGCAATCAATGCGCCGATGCAGGGTACTGCAGCAGACATCATTAAAAAGGCGATGATATCCATAGCTAAATGGCAAAATGCGCAAAAAAATCCATCAACAAAAATGATTATGCAAGTTCATGACGAGTTGGTTTTTGAAGTAAATGCCAAAGAAATCGAATCAAGCAAAAAGATAATTCGTGAATTAATGGAGCATACGGTGGAACTTTCCGTCCCACTTGTAGTCTCTATTGGTACAGGTGCTAATTGGGATGCGGCTCATTAAACATATACTAGCAATCAAATTTTTTTTGTAAGGTGCTGAACAAGTAGCGGTGTTGCGAGGTATGAAGCATTGGCACTTCATTTTATACATGATGGGTTGCCCAATAAATATTCAATGCATCGCCGTATTCAAGAGGTTTAATAATTTGTCCTCTTACATTTAAGTCTTTGATCGCAAGCTTATCCTCTTTTGTATAAGCATTTGTCAAAATAAATACTTCTGTGAACGCTAATGAAGGATCCTTACGGATAATTTTCAGCAAATCAATCCCATTCACTATAGGTACATTGATGTCAAGAAGAATTACTTTAGGATGAATTTTCTCTTGACCCTGACGTCCATATAATTTGTTTAATGCTTCTTCACCATTTAAAGCAACTTCAATAGCACACGACTCTTTTAGTTTTTTAAATACTCGTTTTACACCCTCAACATCAACAATATCATCCTCGATATATAAAATATCAACGGTGTTTCCTTGGGATTCCATAATCATTCTCCTACCGCGTTCCTGTGCTTTAAATAGCCCATAAATCACGGTTACCAGGAAATAGTTTCTAAGAAGACTTATCCTATTTGTATCGATTCATACATTAATTATAGTACCAATAAAAGATCATTATGTGTAAATACAAACTTTATTGCCTATAATCTATATTACGCAGAGATAGGGAATAAAAATTATGTATCAATTAGATAAATCCATTAATTTTATGCTTGTGGATGACGATGAAATTGATATCAAAGACATGCAACGAACTTTTAAAAAAAATAACATCGATAATCCATTGCATGTGGCGACCAACGGGATAGACGCCTTAAACAAATTATTAGGCGTAAATGGAGAAAAAAAATTAAAACCCACGCCCAAAATAATTATTCTTGATATCAATATGCCTAAAATGAATGGCATAGAATTTATGAAAAATCTTCGAACCCATAAAAAATTAAAATCACTGCTGGTTTTTATTCTTACTACCTCAAATAGTGAACAGGATAAAATAGATGCATATAACTTGAACGCTGCTGGCTATATTGTAAAACCATTTCAAATCTCAGACTTTATGGAAGTAATTTCATCATTACATCGTTATTGGAATCTGCTTGAATTTCCTAACAAAAAAGCGAAATAGCGCCTGTTGCTATTTCTAATCGATGTTTAATGAAGAGCGCAAATCTTATTTTCGGATCTGCTTAGGCCAAGTAAATGACATTGTAGTTCCTCGCTCCACCTGTGATTGAACCATAACTCGCCCTCCCTGAGATTCAACAATTTTTTTCACTATGCTCAGGCCAACACCTGTAGATTCAAACTCATCTCTAGATTTAAGAGTTTGAAAAACGACAAAAATTTTATCAAAAAACTCGGAGGGAATTCCTGGACCATCATCCTTAATCGTAAATAAATAAAAGGCACCTAATGATTCAATCTCAATTTTAATCGTGCCTTTTTTTCGATGGTGATGCTTTATGCTATTACCCAACAAGTTGGATAATACCTGCATCAATGGAATCTTGGCTGTTTTAAAAATCGGCATATTTTGCGGATAATGTACTTCAAATCGACCATCTGGATTAAGATTTTCAATAATTTCTTTTAAAATTTCTTTGGTATTTACCAGCTCAAGATTTAAATCCAAACGACCAGCTCGTGAATATTGTAATATTCCATCAATTAAATTTGCCAGACGCAAAGTACGTTGACGTAATAATGCCAAATGTTCCTTTGATTTTTCATCTAACTTATCGATATTATCTTCTTCAATCCAGGTAGCTAATCGTTCAATTGCACGCAAAGGAGCTTTTAAATCATGTGATGCAATATAAGCAAACTGTTCTAACTCTTCGTTCGTCTTAATCAGTTGATTTTCAATTTGCTTTGCTTTAGTAATGTCTTTAGAAATCATAACATAGCCGATAGGATTACCCTCATTATCCCTGCGTAATGCTAAAGTGACCGAGGCAATAAAATTCGACCCATCTTTGCGAAGGCGTTCAAATTCCTCTTCTGCTTTTCCCTCCCGCAATGTTTTTTGCATGAAGTTCTGAGCCGCTCCAGATTGAATGTCCTCAGGCTTATGGAGGTCTAAAATATTCTTCTTATTTTCCATCTCCGTAGCATGGTACCCGTAATTGCGGTAAGCTCCTTGATTCCATACAATTATTTTTCCATCCAAATCTGTTGCTACAATTGAATACTCAATCGTACTTTCCAGAATATTTTGCAGAATACTTTTTGCATAAAATGCTTCTTCTGTCTTAATAGGTTGTACCTCCAAATCAAGCATGCTCTCTTTTATAGGAGCATTCTTATGTTTTTGATGATTTTTAGTCTTTTTTAACATTCGGCTTAAGGAACCAAGATCATCGTCCATTTCTTTTTCGCTAATTCTTGTTGCTTTATGTGTTTTATGTGGTTTGTGATCTGAAGGGTCCTGTATTCGCTCATAATCCATCATTTGCGATATCCTTAAAAAATAGATTTATCTATTTGTCACAGAAACAGTATTATATAACTATAATTATAGCGTTTATTTCAGGCCTTTGCTGATCGCTGCCCAGAAATAATTCAGATCTACGATATGTAAATCTAGATAATAGCAGCCTGTCTTTTAGCATGAGATACATGTGAAAATGCTTGCTGTTTTTTTCCGACTGACTCATCAAAATAATAAGCCCAAGTTTTTTGGATACATTCTGGACTTACAGTTTTAGTCCAGGTGTTATACTCATTAACCAAGCGATTATATTGAATAAAAACCTTAGCAAAAGCTCCGCGCATAAATTCAGAGTCTGACCATGCTATGAGAGGAAGATGAGGATATTTTTGTAGTATCACCGCTGCAAGTTGCGGACCATGAGTAGATAACTCATCAATCAAATTCAACTCACCATCAATGATAACCAAATCCGGTGCATGAGTATCTATAAAAGACAAAGCATCTTGGCTATTACTTACTACATCTATTGATACTGGAGTAATAGCTGACTCCAAGAGTCGAGATAAGCAAAATGCATTAAAAACGCTGTCTTCTATAATTAATACACGCATAGCATCCGGGCTCCCTATTAGTTCATAGTTAAGTATAAAGATCAAACCTTAAGGAAGAATTAAGAAATTATTTTTGAACTGATTTATCCAGGGCGATTTCATCAAAGTTTAAAAACCAATCACTTTTCTTAAGTATTGAGTAGAAAG
>NZ_QHJG01000016.1:0-10739 GCF_003184185.1 Legionella qingyii
TTTAGTTACCCAATCAGATCTGATTGAACTAATTTTACGGGGGAAAAAACCCCATCTCGGTTAGTAAATAGGAAAATAGATTAGAATATTAATCTCGGAGGGTTTTTCATATTTTATAAAAGTAAAATTATAAAATAATTAGCTATACTTCGTACCAAGAAGACGCTTCTAAATACTACAGTGCTCCATTATTTTTACTTTAATTTTAAACTGCCGTAAAAAATTATTTTTTTTACGAAGGACACAATTTTGTGGTTTTTAGTTATGTCCATGGTAATTATATTTAATGCCACCTACAATACTATTAAGGTCGTATTCATAATGTCATGGCGTATAATGATGGCTACTACTTTGACATAGGTTCGCATAGCAATTTCTTGTATGGATATGAAATTTTAAAATTTCACGAACCATAATGAAAAATCTAGAAAAGCTCGCGAGAAAGCCCAGATTAAACCACGAGAGATTTAGCCTAGATATAAAACATAATTTCTAATTGCGTCCATAAATAGTTGGTAATAGGTATTGGACCTATTTTCGACAAGTAGACTACTGTCCTTAATGATCTCAGAAACTGTAAAGTAAAGTAAGGCGGATGAAGGGGCGAAATACACGCCCTAGATATGTCTCTGTTTGATTTCACGTCGGAAATGACCTAAACGTATTTCACGCTTGCATCCGATTACTTCGTTAACAGTTGTCTCGGACTATAGATAAGTAAAAATTATCATTAAGAATTTCAGCGAGTTTTTAACAAGAACATAATTTGGGTTTATTAGCGAGCACGTAAGACATACGTATGAGTAGACAGTATAACCGATTCATTAGCGTATGCTAAGCTATTCGTCAGCAAAGTAGGAGGCGAACAAATTTGTTCTGAGCCAAAAATAATAGATTATTTGATGGCCCCAAACTTGACTACCGTAGCTTCTCGGAGTCTTGTTGACAAACTGGGGGTATGAGTTTTCAAGCTCGGAGAACTCTTAGTTACTGTAATCATATCTACGTAACAAAATTTATTAAGTCTTCACGTAATCGAAGCCCTCACTCACGATCTAACATAAATTCATTTAATAAAAGCTTAACAAGTAACCAATAATACTAAACCCAACTTCATTATTTTATTAATTGGTAAAGAGGTTATCAAACAAAAGAACTCATTTCTAGACTTCTTTTATCACTCAGCTAATTATTTAAAACTGCTAGCCAATTGCTACATAATAAATTATTGACAGCTTTAAGCCCACATAGGTCTACTCTCCCTAAATAATTTGCATTTACTTAGCGTAGAAGTTCTAGTACTTGGGGTATTCGTTATAGTAGACGTTATAGGTATTAGCTTGTCAGTTTTGATACTATTCGTCTAAAAGGACAAAAACATGGTGCTCCTTAAACACTATCCCTAACTTTATTAAGAAATAGTGATAACCTTTTTCCTCTATTGTTGGTTAGCTAAAGCCCAACAAGCGTTAGTTTTATTCGAAACCCGCCATTGGTTAGTAATTAAAACTACCAAAATACCTACCTAAGTACTTGCCCACGAACAAATCCCCGTTGTTGTCATCTCGCAAAGTGACCTATAAAATTTTATGGTTCGTCGCGTGCAGCCCAATTTAGTTCTGGTATCTGCGGTATTGACGAGAGATGAAACCAATCATTAGCATCGCAAACCGGTAAACGAAGTTTAGGAGGTATTAGTGCGTAGTATATTAAATCGCGATGAAGTGGTGGTACTGGTTTTCCACCTACTGGTTATAGCACTTCATTTGTTTATTGTCTCTAGTCTAGTAGTAATCCATTATTTGGACGATCGCGTTACACGAAAAGAACCAAGTAGTTCTCTAACACATGTTACGACGCAGGATAACTTAGCTGGAGGTCTCTTACTCAGTCCGCTCAAGCTACTTTTAGTGGAAGTAGTCAAGGATTTTAAACACAAAAAGAAACATCAGCAGACTTGCGACCCGTCACTTAATGAGCTCAAGCTAGAGCAAGTATTCCTAGGGCTACTAGGTCCAAAGGAGAAACTAAACAAACAGGGCTTGCAGCTACACAGGTGTATTCAAAAACGGCATCCTTATTTTTTTATTAATGACATTCTGTTTTAAACAGGAAAGTGTTGAGTTAAAAGATTTCAAAAAAGAATAATACATCTATATCATCAGTTCTTCACTTATTATTCTTGATATTTATCCCCTTACTGTTACCTATTCTTTTATTTGAATCGTGAGTACCATTAAACACGAAAGTAATACAGAAGAACATGATTCCTGTCACTTATGGAGTGTATAGGGCGAATGAGTATGTGACTATAATGTCTTGGTATAAGATACTTATCATTGGCATACCAATTAATACTGATATCTATAGTTGTTTTTGTCCTTCAATTACAAGGACTAAGCATGGTACAACCACTTAATGTAAGAGGGCAAAGAAAATTCCTATCTCTAGTCTGAACCCATTTATCAGTTTTAGGTGTTCCAATGTGATAACTCAACTGTCTTCCACTATTCCGTAGAGTTCACCGTGTTCAAGAAATGTTTCGTGGATTTTTTCTAGCCTACCGAGTTTAGTTTATACTCGCACTACCGTTTTGTGCAATATTCCCTCATATGCCTTGTATACCGTGACGTCTTCTTCGTGTTTTCCGTAATTTAAGTAATGGTGGGCTTTAGTTTTCGTCACGAAGTCACTAATTGACCTCATTACACGTTGTTATCTGGGATTTATTAAATGGGGCTTAATTCGCTATAGAATTAAGCCCCTACTCAATAATACAACTAATTCCTCAGTGCTATTAGAACGGCTGAACGAGTAACCTGAGGTACATAAATACCCGTAGATGATATACAGGATTCCTCTTTCAAGCTCGTTAAACCCCAACTTTACTTGGTAGAACGTTCACTAGTTTTTGTATAAAAAGTCGAAAACGCGCATGGAGACGAACTCGATGTTAAAGTTTTTCGCATATTGGCGCATGCCTTTAAGGAAATGAATTTCGCCATTTTTCTCCCTTACCTCACTAACTGAGGTTGCTATTTAAAGGTATTTATTTTTCATAAGGTGGAACCGAGTCACAAAGACGTTCGTAAAGCTGTGGAAAAGGACGTTAACCTAGCTTATGTTAACAATGTGGAAACGGTACTCAATAAAGTAACTGTGCCCATCCCTCCAAAAGTAGCAAACAATGTTAGTGTACTAGACGAGGATTCCGCTCATTAAGACGAAAAAAGAATCGTCAAGCGCAACACTGCTACGATTATCGAGGAACTCGTGCACGATAAACTTATCGTCGTTCAGGATGTGACGATGACCGTCGTCATTAATTTTGTTTCAGTAAAAATCATTCTAAAGGTATTACTTAATCCCGTGGTATCCGCCAATCCATAACGTAGGTTTATCTTCAAGGAAGGAGTATTCTTTCAAAGAGACCCATACGACGCTCACGCATACGTCCTTGATATCGTTGAAGAGGTATATGTGGTATGAATGGCTCTAGTTTCGTTCCGTGACACGACATACAGAACGGCTAGTAAAAAAATAGATGTAGGCCCGGCTGACGAAGTTGATAGGGTCTTCGAAGTATCGGTTAAAAACTACCTTTTACACCAAGATAGTCTATCCGAGGTCATGCTTTGTATTAGAGTCGCGCTAAATCTGGTTAACGTACTTGTGCGTTCGCTTGAAGTGGAAAAGGACCAAGACCATCACTGCTGAGAAGTTCAAAATTATGAAGGCCCGGAGGTCAAAGTACTTTCGCGTGTTAAAATTGGCTACTTAAACTGTATTTTAAAGGAATAAAAACATTTTATAAACTAATCCCGATTAACCCCGATACAACGAAATCTTAGACTTGACTAATCCTAGTAATTTGCTCAATGCGGTCCACAAAAACTCGCCAGACGAAGTTTGACGAAGTGCCATTAACGTATTACAACTAAATTAAAAAGGTCGGTACGTTATTTATTCAGTTTTCGATGCCGCAGTTTACATTCAACTTATAGCGGGTCAGGTCAAACAACATTAACTATTCCTTTAAAGTCCCAGCCTAGTAAAAAATCAAAACAGCGCTCGCACCAATCCTCAACCGACAATAGATGACTAACAAAGAAACAAACGAAATATACTGAAACAACAGAATACAAGACGTAGGTGCAGTTACATCATCAAAAAAGATGCTCGACTCAACTAAAAACTCAATGGAAAACCGAGTTACCTGATATATTTTTATTTATTATTTGTATCTCGTTTTCCGTGTCACAAGGAGGTTAGTCGTAGGTAAAAAGAGAGAGTAATTCTGATGAATTTATTCGAAAGTGTAATTGAGGTTTCACCGACGCTGAACAACAAGCGCTCAACTACGAACTCAAACAAAATGAAACTCAACGTCGAAAAAATTAAGCAAGAGCTCGAGAAGATTTGACCGCTTTAGGTACGAATAATAGCAATGTCTATTGCAAAACAAAACTATAGCGTTGACAAGATGTCATAATGCTAGCAAGAATTAATGAAATCGGTTAACTAACTCATTTTTGGTTTTTGCTAAAACGAGAAGACATAATAATGAAAAATTTTCAACGCGTTACGCTTTGAATCCTGACTATTGAACAAACCGTAGTCCCTTTTTGAGTACTATCTATTGCCGCTAAACAAGTAGATAAAAGAGCCAGACGAATAAATTCTTTACGTTAAAGTAGGGTAAATGATGCTCATTCCTCTAATTGGTCTCTGTTTTTTCCTCTGGCTGATCAACTATAGGGAAAAATTAGTTTAGTGAAAATAAAGGTACGACGTAAAGAGGAACCGTCTCTAAGTAATAGAAACGAAAATTGTAAGAAACTCGTTAGGTTCATATACTACAAAGGACTAAAAATCCTCTACTTCGTAGTTAAACTTAACGCGACAGACATTTTTCATTACCTACCATAACACCCACTAAAAAATCTATCTATAGTCGATCAAGGGGACTTTCTCGTGGAACCTTTAGGAGTCATAACTACTCGTTTCAACAAAGTGTCTATGTATCGAGAACACCAAGGTCCCGTTTGGTTAGATGTCATTATCGTTTTTTAAGTTACAAAACCAGTAACTTATTAACGTAATCTATAGCTTAAGCGACAAACGAATAATGTCATTGATCTATAACTAACAAAACTATAGCACGAAATAGTTTTCGCTTTACTTCGAGTAGATGCCCAACTCGATTGAAAAGAAGGTTTCGTATTCCTTAACGTTAAGCGCGAAAAGAAAGTCCTTCGGTACTTTTGAGGTCTAATTCTTCTGATTGTACGAGTGTGCAAAGTTAATGATTTCAAAATGTGAGTCAAACGTTACTAAATTAAAGACGTTTTGACGCAACTCGTCCACCTTGTTAATTACAGGGTGGAAGTAAATTAAATTCCGTTTTCGTAGGACGAAGTAGTTCTACAAAACATTTCTCTTTTTCTTATAGGTAAGGATTCGTATACGAGATTCAAAAAAACGTAAGTAACGTCAGGTGACAACAAAGTCAACAACGCGGTTATCTATTTGATGTTCACGTATAACTCCTGAACTCAACATAGCCCAATATTGTTTCTTTAATCCTATTCGATAGGTTATAAGTAAAGGAAATGGTCAGTGATCAAGTTAGTTTCGCCGCGCACTTCCTACTAATACACTCCGCCAATAACCGAATTGCGGTACGCGTTACTCGACTCATATCATTATTAATCCAGAAAATCCTAAGTAAACTTATGCAAATACATTGCATGGATGGTTAAACCGTAAAACTCGTTGAGGTAGTAACCCAAAGGTCGGTACGACCATCTTCATTAAGCGCTATGAAGGATATCTTAGTCGTAATAATCACTGGTCCAGCGCAAATGGCCATAATAATTTTAGTTGTCGTTTTAATGCCATTGACGACCCGTATTTAACACCAACTGGATATCGCGGTCGCATTCTCGGAAACATAACTCAACGTCCTTGTGGTACAAGTGCTGTTTCATCATCTATGAGAAAATCGAGAAATCACTTCATCCCACTCGCAAAACCTATCAATTTACGGTTACAACGGTTACGTAGTTCTTGAGCTACTAGAGGAACAGCAAGAGGCATATTGCAAAGATGCGGATTTTAACGTTATTATTAGAGACCACCTTGTGGTATAAAAAAGACACGGGACAGATTCCGAAGAGACAATCGTTGGGTTATTAGGTTAGGTGGAAAATTTGCACGTCCTCACTCTTTATTTAGAGACATTTGTAGGGTTAAAAAGAAAAGTATCCCAAAAAGGTAACTAAGTTATTATGGTCCGACTTATTGATGAACTAAGTAATAACGACATTCAAGAAACCGTAATTTCACCATGAGAAACTGGTATGAAAACTATTTTTCGACGTGTAGAAAAGAAAAGCATTTACGCCATAGACTTATTCAACTCTTACTTTTTTCATCGTTGTAATAACGTTATTCGGGGTTTGGACCATAAGCAGCGTATCGCGTAGGATTATTTTTAGTTTACTATTTAGAATAATTTTAACGTGATATAATCGTTTATGAAATTCCAGCGCGCATAAATTCGATCTTACGCGATAAACGTTTTATCCATGAAGTCAACTCACTAAATTTCGCTTAAGCATTAAAAAGTTAATAACGGGTATAACTGGTACCATTTAGATGGAACCGCCTAGCTAAATAGGTTTAAACACCACCAAATTGACTTGCACTTTACTCACGAGTTCACGATCTGAGATACCTATATCTTGCTCTCGCTCCGTAGTGCTAATTTCGTGTCACACAAAGAAATTTAATGTGACGTTTCCTGCCATTTTGGATAGAGAACTTAAAGTAGCTATGTGGTCCTGTACAGCTAAAGTCGATGCTCCATAGCGCGAGTGACCGACGTACACTTCCCCGTTAAGAACAACAACTACGTCGTGTTCCGCATCTTCGTGTTTGTCAACGACAAACAATGTGTCGGTAACTGGTTAGTAATAGACAAAACGGTCATGAATTGTTTTAACTAAATGGTGTTCGGCTTGGGCTCGCACAATAAAGTCTTTAACTTCTGTAATAACCACAACTACGAGTACTACGTTATGCCCAGTCACGATTTTCACCGAAACCTCACCTTCTACATGAACTTCGCAATCACTGAGCATAAGGAGGTGGTCTTCCCCTATAATTGGTTGGCAATGTTCGAAACTAATAACTAAGAACCAAACTATCGATAGAGCCACAACAAAGTAATCATGCGTAACAGTTACCAAGTTATGCATTTCCCCTATTCTACTCTCAATACAGGTGTCCTGCGAGAATACTTCAGCTGGTTCAACCATATAAATGGGGATTTGCATGTTTTGACCTACATGATTTACGGCCACTCCATCCAATAAACCATCGTCCTTAATTTCTTTAAGTTCCACGGGGTCATCCCCTATGCGAATGAAACCTTTTTTTAGGTCGGCTCTTTGGTGAAGGACCCAAGGTTGCACATTTTGGAGTTCAAATACGACCAAATAAAGGATAGTCAAGACTACTAAAACTCCGTAAGGCACTTCGGGAACGATTTAATTCGAATTTACTACGAAGTAATAAAATACTTGGACTCAGAAGACTTCGCAACCCAAAACCAAAGGCTACGCCTAAGAATCCATACGAAGTATACCTTTAGCAGGTTCTCGCGGACCTTGCTCTCATGTTAGAGCTAAATTATAGATGACGCGGATGTCAACATATAGTTTAAAATTGTGTTTTTCTGCTCTGCTACGACTAACTATTAGGTAGAGAAAACGGCGGAGAAGGAGTTTAATTTCTTTACATACTCGGATAACACTCCCGTTTATATGAACACGGAGTTCTGAAGGAGCCAAGTTAGTAATTAAACACACAACTCGCTGCCCCATAGGTCCAGTTATACTGAATGTCACCAGCGGTTCAAAGACATTGAATACTATAAGGATACTCACTTCACCAAAGACTGAAAAAACTAGCTAATTTCAGTCATTCGGCACCAATACGTAGTGAACTAATATTAAAAAATGCGAAGGTTCTTCGACTGAATCAATTTTACCTGTAAAATTAATTATCACTTGCACACCTACGCGAAAGTCAATAGCAAGTAGCCAGAAGTCGAGTTTGAGCACCTTTTAATTAGCGACTTTTTTACGCACTAAATTAAGGTGCTGTTTACAAACTACAACGTTAAGTTCGACGAAATCCATCAGTATAATAACGGTCTGTTTGTCATTTTCGTAATGCATTCTTGCAATGACGTTTTACAATACCACCACTACACTGAGCTTTTGCTTTTAATAACCTTTTTGTTTTTCGTCCATTTTTTGCGTACTTCGTTCATCCCGTACACCTTTATGGCGTTCTTCGTAAGTACCGACAAAAGGTTTGACTATTTTTCTTTATCATGTTCCGTAATTACTATGCAACCTACATAATAAGCTTTGATTCAAACTAATCCTATATTTAAATACTTAAAACGAAATTATAACCAACATGATAGCAAGTAGTCACCAAAATAAATAAATAATCTACAAGAAAAAACCCGTTCTTTTGCGCGACTCCTAGTTTTTGGTTTAGCATAATAACTTATAAGTGCTAGAAAAAAAGGTCATAAAAAGTAACATAATTAAAATGCGAGCAAAGATTAACTTGGCAAGGCATAAGGAAGACCAAGTAACCTCGGTTGTAACGAACAACCACTAAAACAACGACATTTATTCAAATAAATACCTAATTCTGAAGGACAAACCCTTTTTTTTCAACAAAGCTAAAGACTGGGATTTTGTCCTGTCCAACGTCATAAAGCGACCGGCGGTCTAGGAAGGATACTAATGTAGTTTTCCCATTATCCTCATGGTCCACTATTTTAATCAATAGTGTTATTCCACAATTGTTAATTACCTTCCTTTCGTTTTGTCTGAAAACAACTCATGTGATAACTACTTTCAAGCCCTTTTCGTCATCGATTTATAGTTCTTCTAAATTTACCATGTCATGTATTATAAAAACATGCTTGACTACAAGGTCGACATCTAAAACTATAACACCACGGACTCCCCTTAATAAAGTACTACCCACTATTAGCACTACTGTCGCGCCTGTCGGCCAAGACCCCTAAGCATGGGCTTAGGATAAACGCTCCGTCTCGTAAAAATCAAACCTACTCAACCTTACCGTTTTTCCTATTGCAAGCAACCAGATCTTATCCTTTTAATTAGGGTATTCCTACGTTATAGCAAATACTAAGAGACTAGTTTTTTGCATGAAATTCAATTTCGTCTTTTCCTTATCGTTTACGTATTTGTTTTCCCTTACTGAAAATATCCCTACTATAAATGTCAGCAACACTAACAATACCGACGTTAGCAACATTACGCACAATAAGGTCAAATAAACGTCATAATGAGGTAATAATTTAGCCATTTTCCTAATTTAAGTCACGGAAATAGGTGTAATTCACCACTAGGGCACCGTCTACAATTAGAAGATTTCTCGTGGTACCTATTTGCGAATCTATAATTACCCCACCTTTCAAATTTCCTTTTAGTCAATTACTAACTTGGATATCCAAGGTTATTTAAATCTCACTTTCACTTTATAGTTCAATAATTCGGGAATCATATATTATATTCGAATAATAAACTAAAACTAGTATGTCTTCTCCAACATCGTCCGTCACTTTCAACTAAATCTTTCTGATACGTCCGCTAATTTAATATTTAAGTTATTATAACGGATAGAGTTCGTTCGAAATTGCGTAACATCACAACCATCACTTTTGATACTCGCAAAGCTCAAAGAACCTCTAAGTTAAAACTCAAAACATTAACGATTACTTAACAAAGTAGCAAAAGGGAATGTTTCGCTTCCGGTTAATTCAGCAAATGCAAGTAAAAATCAAGCCCCGCTCTACAACCAACTTAACCGATTTCTTTAACTAGACCCCCTAAAGGACAAAAATCCTGTTCCACTCAACTTTTCGCCTCCAAAAGCAGCACGGAGATAAGAACGACTACGATACCTTCGACAAAAACGTCGTTAAAAAGAACTACCCCCCTAGCTCTGTCGCTTTCTTCAATAAAATTTCAATATAGCTAGGTCTGAACGTCTAAGATTAAATTTACTAACGGATTTTCTACGATTTTGAGTTAATGTTCTTATAAATGTTCGACTTTTTTACCGAGAAGGTCTCATATGAAACTGATTCCACCTTCCCCTACTCGTGTTAGTCTATAAGATATATTGTACATACCATTAACCTCGTTTTGTTGTTTGAAAACCGGTTCCTAGATTGGCATCTTTTCGTCTTGTTAATCGACGCTTCAGCTACAATCTCGATAATGCAAGTGGTTTTAGAGAAATCATGTAATGCAACAAATTAAGTATCCAAAGTAGAGGATAGCTCGCAGTTCGAGCGTACTCACTTTGGACTAACAGGGATAAAATTTTAGCTCCTTTTTTAAGTGGAATTTCCAAGTACACTAGGGAGGGGGGACTTGAAAGCCGTTCAGGACAAACTGAGACAGTTTGCTCATAAATCTGTATCCGCTCGCTGTGCTTGTTTCACTCCCGTTTAGGCACTACTTAATACCTTCGTTCAGTTTCTTGACAATCTACTAATATGAGGAAGTTTTACCTATGAGTAAATCCCTAATCGGGTTCGGTTTAATCCGTTTTAATAGTTAAATAGTAATTACTTGAATTATAAATAAATTATATAAACTATCATATTACCAGAT
>NZ_QHJG01000016.1:10823-17626 GCF_003184185.1 Legionella qingyii
TGCCTCCTTTTAACTACATCTGAGCAATTGGAGTTAACATGGGCGTCATATTATTTAAAGTTAAAGTACCTAATATTACTACTGAAATAAAAGAAAAAAATCTAATTATAAAACCTGATGGATTGGGTAGAGGTTGGGTTAATTTTCTTATAGAAGACAAAATGTTAATAACAGAAGAGCTTTTGGCAGAAGCATTTGCCTTGGTTAATAGATTTCAGAACGAAAATCCGGATATCATTATAACAAGCTCGGACATGGCAAAAAAATTAGCTCAGTTTCCCTCTAGATTTTCATCGATTATGTTTTTATCTTCTGTGTTTAACTCTTCTGCTGACCAGTCCAAAGCGGATTGCATCAAGTATTTAAAAGAACTCCCTGAATTTATTACTCAGGTTCATTTTGATGTCAAACATAAATGGAACAATCCAGAAGACGTAATAAAGGCTATTCCAAAACATGTGACTCATTTTAAGATTAATCTTGATGTCATTGCAAATTGCACTCATGAAGAACTGATTCGATTTTTTAGCAATTTTCCAAAGCATTTAACAGAAATTTCTCTTTTAGAAGGAAACCCACAAAATAACCTCGTTATTGATGATAAGGTGTTACGCGATTTGATTATTAGATTACCTGTTTCAGTAAAAACGCTTACGGTCCCTAACGATATGAATGTTTCCATTAATATACCAAAAAGAACATTAGATCTGGATGAATACAGAAAAAGAGAGTACTTCCCAGCGAGTTATGATGATCTGTTCTGCTCAGATGATTTATTTGAGAATGCACAAAATCTTTTAAATGATTACACCAAAAATACCAGTTGCAGCCCTGGGTTTTCACTTTTTTTTACTTTTCACTGGAATCGGCATCATGTAGACAAGGTAAATGAAATAGTGAAAAAAAGTACCAACATCAATGATTTATTGGATAACTTTCGACAGATAGAAGAGCAAAAAGATTTCAATCACACAGGCTCCTTGGCACGCAGAATTCACTACATAAAACATAAGCAATATGAGAAGTCTCAGGAGGCGAATCATGGTGCGGAGGTGTTAAAGCATCAGAATACGATAGATGAAAGCTCAAGCTTGCTTTCTTATTAATTATTATAAAAATCAATAGGAATATCCCAAGGTCGGGCCTTTGGCCCGACAGAAATTGTCGAAAGAATTTATACTGGAGAAGTTTGGAGGTTTGCCTATCCGAAATGAAGCCATAAAACGATGATGTTGGTTACTTGTTCTGGAGTATTAAGAATTTGGGTTATGTTGTCATTCATCATCGAACTCAAATTTATGAAGATTTTGCTTCTGGTAAAAAAGATGATTGCCCAGAACGGGCTAACTTTTTTAAAAGCATTGAGCAAGAATGATACTCTGGTGGCCTGGACGCTCGACCGGTTGGGTCGTGATTTGCATTCTCGTTAATACGGTTCATAATTTAATAGCCAGAAACACCCATATGATATATTGTCATAATCTTGGCAGCCCAACCAGCAATCAGCATCATATATGCTGATCATTTTCCGCCAGAAACCATACGATAATTTTTCGCTGCAGTAAGAAATGTCTTATATTCTGTAGGATTTTCAATTAAGCTTTCCGTTCTTTTCATCAAATCAATTGATTCCTCAGATGAAAGCCATTCATTTTCTTGCAATTTGGCAACTAACGTGACCATCATAAGTTCCAATTTAAAATAAAATGCTATCATTGCATTATCTTTTACATAAGATAACCGATCTTTAGCTTATTATTTTTTCATAGAGGGCTAAATTGCCTTATTGCAGTAGAATTAAAACTTGGGCGGTCTTGGAAAAATCTTATTTTACCTGGAGGGTTTGGATCGGACGGTAAAAAAAGCTTATGAAAATCCATCCAAAGGATTATTATTATGCGCAAGTAAGGAAAAGGTTGTAGCGTTTTCCTTAAATAGAACTTTATCCCCAGCATTAATTGTTGAGTATCAAATTCAACTCCCAGATAAAAAGTTGTTACAAGAAAAGTTACCTGAGATGTCATTAGAAGATAATAATTGTTAAAAAATATTATTTTATTATTAATAAAAAAGTATTTAAATTACCTCATCAGCAGTGAGACAATTCTTAATGCCGAAATAATTACAGACAAGGTTCAAAATGCTTTGTTTCATTAGGATAACTAAATAATGAATTTATTTGTAGTATATATTGGTGGTTGCCACCCTAATTCTTTAATCGAACTTCATGATCTACGCTTTATAGTCGCTAACTCCATTGAAGATACCTATGATGCTCTTAGAAAAAGCTGGTGGGGTATACCAAAAAGTTTACATATAGACGCCTGGGGCATTTTAAAGTATGCAGATGGACATAGTATTCAAATTTCACAGAAACAATCAGAAGATAGTGGTAATAAATTATTTTTCGTAAACTTGGGTGGTTACGATAAAAAGCAATTTACAGAGTTACATAAAAATATTTTTGTTGTTGCTGCTAATGAATTTGAAGCGAAACAAAAAGCACTAATTCAAATTTCTGACTGGGAATCCCCACATCGTGATTATTTATATGAAGTCGATAATTTACTTAATATTAATTCATTAATTAAAAATGAAGGTTATTATTTAAGTTTAAATAGGCAGGCCGAGCCTAAGCCGTTTGAATTTACCTGTTGTTACAATCCCATTGGTAGAGATTAAACCATTTAAGTAGTGATTAAAGATTTTGCGTTAGGGCAAAAATTCTGGATCGCGAGGTTTTTCATTAAGTTTTTTCATAATAGTCATTAAATGTTGATCTGTTATTGAATTAAAACTGGAACTTTTTTTAAATATTGCAGTACAAGTCCATTACAATTCTCATTAATTCCACGCTCTATGGCAACAGCAGTAGTTGTGTGATGTGTACCATTGAAGAAAGCTGGCCGCACGTTGAAATTTATTCCATTGATGAAGCATTTCTTGATTTAAGTAGCTTACCGATTGATTGTCATGACTCTTTTTATGAACAATTACAGAAAAAGATCCTAAAGGACACGGGAATACCTACTTCTATTGGAATAGGGCCAACTAAAACCCTGGCCAAAATAGTGAATCATCTGTGCAAGAAGGTGTTTAAAATTCCAGTGTTCAATATCACCTCGAATCGTGACCAGTTATTGCAACAAATTTCAGTAGGGGGCATATGGGGAGTAGGGCGGCAATGGGAAAATAAACTAATTGCCCCGAGGTATTCATACGGCTTATGATTTGGCAACGACCAATCCCCATCTTTTGAATGAGTTTTAATGTGGTGCTGATGCGTACCGCGCTCGAGCTTCAAGGAATCTCTTGTAATGGATTAGAAGAAGCTGAACCAAAACAAAGTATCATGTCATCAAAAAGTTTTGGCCAGATGCAAACCCAATACTCCTCTATTGCAGAGTCGGTGAGTAGCCATTGCGCAAGAGCCGTCGAGAAAATGCGTAACCAACAATTGAATTGCCAACGCAAGGTGGTTTTTGTCCATACCAATCGGTTTAGAGAGGATTTAGCACAACACTTTCAATCCATAGAATTTAAGTTCATTAATCCTACGGACGATTTGCGATTAGTTACCAAAATCGCCAAGCGATGTCTGCAGCGTATTTTTAAGCCAGGCTATTACTATAAAAAAGCAGGTGTATGTCTTCTTGATTTAATTCCTAAGAATCCACGACAATTGGACATATTTCATCAACCAAGTGACGAGCACTTAGATCATACGGAGCAATTGATGAGTGCTTTTGAGCAAATCAATCAAAAGTATAGACGAAGCACGATTCGACTCGCAGCTGAAGGATATTCAAAACCTTGGGCTATGCGAGCAGAGCTTAAATCACCTGCTTATACCACACGATGGTCTGAGGTTCCTTTGGTTTGGGTGTATTAAAGGGCACATCATGAATGCACTAAAGGATAGAAATCCAATAAGAAAAGCCACTCGGATTGATATGGATTTTTTTTATGTCGTGATTTTCCTGAACTTGACAATGAACTCATTGCAGTAAGAGGTTCGGTTGACCGAAGGGGGTATTGCAACATGCAATTATGCGGCGCGTGCATTTGGTGTACGCTCAGCCATGTCAACAGCATAGGCACTGAAATTATGCCGTTAATTCATCTTGCGACCTGTGCGCATGGAAGCTTGTCGAAACGAAAGCCAATCCATTAGAGACTTATTTGAAGAATACACCGATCTTATTGAACCTTTCTCTTTGGATGAAACTATCTTTATATGACTCTTAAAGCAGCAGGTTGATCTCAAAATTTCCGGAGTGTATACTCCATGCCTTCGTATTTTAACCAATATAATAAATGAAAAATAAAATTTTACTCGCTATACCGTTGGTTACTAGTATATATTCTGCTCATGCAAATAATTGTGGTAATTTAAATGTCTCCGTATTTAACAAGAGTGGGCACACATGTACTTTACGTTCAACTAATTTAACGAATGGCCAGATTATATTTGGGCAAGTACCTGGGATAATTGAAAATGGAGAGAAAGCCCTTGCTTTCACTCTTCAACAAACTTACACAGCTGGTCCCAGTATTCGTTTGGAATATGAATGTGATAATAAAACAATTAGTATTGTTTCTCGACAAGATTTATGTGTTATGTATGCAGGATCCGTTTCTGGAGACTACTCTAGTTCAAACAATGTCCATGCCGATTACATTGCAAAGATTGGCAGTTGGTGGAGTTCGCTTCCTGGTGAAATAAATTGGACTATTGGATAGGCTAACGAGGGCTTTGTTGCTGAGCTCCATGAACTGAAGTGTTTACTGGAGTTTAGGCAGCTCTATAGCTTGCGGGCATTCCTAACGAAGTCATTTTATTCATGACTTCACCGCCCTGCATTACTTCCTGCTCTTGTCGTTTAGAGAGTGCTCCCCAAAACGCCCTGATAACGATAGAAACCATATCAAATAAATGGATCAATTATTTGGACATTGAATTTTAGCTACGCCATCTATCCTGGATACAGTTCTTTAAAAATCATTAATCTATCTAATAATTAGGATATATTTGTAATTTCAAATTTTATAACCTCTTTATTGTATTAATATGGTTTGGGAAGAGGTATTTTCAGGATGTGCTGCAGCGATTAATTTTTGCGGCATCGTCAAGTTAACTTTTGTGAAGGCAAGAAAGAATGGTTGGTAAGTTTTAGGCGCAAAGAATCTGTGATGCAGCTGATTGCCAAATGTCTTTAGCCCTATGAAATTGGATTCGTTGTTGTAGTGCGGAGTTGGTATAGCGCCCAATGGCGACTGCGAAGAGATTCCTGGTTTTTCCCATCAAAGCCAGGACGGTTATTTTCAATAGTTTTGGCAAAACATTCTAAATTTTTTAGAGTGTCTTGGGGGGACCTTAAATCAGCAGTTTTAACCAATATAAGCATATTTTCTGCAGCATGTTTGCGAGCTCTATAAAATTGATTTGCAGCAGGGTTTTGCTCTAAAAATTCTAAATAGGATTCTATTTGTTGCTTTATCTCTTGTAAAGGCTCCTCAACTGGATACCCTGATAAAGCTTGTTTTACAGAAATTTGCGCATACGTAGCTTTTGCTTTTAAAAAATATAGGATGTTGTTTTCTTCAAATTGCTCTGGTTGAGCAATCAAACTCACAAGTTGCGCCTCCACCGCCTGTCTAAGGATAAAAGCCTCTGCCTTCTCACTGAGGCGTGTTAACTTTAACGCAACCATATGCTTCCTTTGAGCAGGGTCGTACCCACCTTCTATCTTATCTAGAGCATCTATCTCATCAGATAATCTTATGAATTCTTTATTCATTTTTCCTATATGAATGTCTATCTTATCGATGAAAGCAAGAAGTCGTGTTCCAGCTTCACGCAATTGTGAGGCCTTATCTTCTTTTAAATTACTAATTGTATAATCAAGTAACCGCTGGTGAGTTTTTTCTTCATCAATCGAAGCCAGCATTTCTTTACTCAGTTCCATCATCGTTGTTTTTGCAACTTGTTGGGCTGCATTTCCTTCTGTATATTCCGGCCCTTTAATTGCTTGCTGAATTGCGTTCGTTACTATTGCGCGAATATCTTTTGCTTGTTTGCCTTTATTTTCTTCTTTCAACTGTAGCGACGCCTCATGGCTTAATAGCACTGCGGCACCAGACATCACTTGAGTCAAACAATATCGTTCTTCCCAGTCAGTAGATAAAATTCCATGCTGAATTTTTACTATGTCGGTAAAATTAATGTCCGTTTCTGCAAGTAGACTTGCCATTAAAGGAGTTACATCGTCAGCACCTAAAGACTGATCCTTATTATCCTCGTCCTTGTTTAATGGTAAATATCTTTGATTTAATAACGGACCTAAACCTGCTGCTACTGAGTACTCTCCTTTTCTTAAAGCATTAATATAAGCTTGTGGCTTGTCGTTATAACCTTCCCTTTTAACCATAGACATATTTGCACCATAAAAACTAAGCACCTTATCTAAATATAGAGCATGCTTATAAAGCTTTGTACTGTGACACCCGAAAATGGTATAGAGTTTGATTATAAAAAGGCCACTCACTGATCTGAAGAGGTCCACAAAGTTAGCAAGCGTAGGCCGGGCTGAAAAGCCCAGCCTACGCGCTTTATCTATTAATCAAGGTTCAAATTAATACCAAAAAAAATTGAATTAATGGAGGGTTTTACCTAGTGGTTTCGTTGGCTTGAGATTGAGATGTGATAAAAAGCACAATAAATTCTGATTACTTATAATAGCAATGGTGAATTGTGTTCCGAGGAGGCAGACCACATCCTTGTGGTAGTGCATCGTCCTTGA
>NZ_QHJG01000016.1:17656-113977 GCF_003184185.1 Legionella qingyii
CCCTAAAATGGGCTGCACATTTTAATTCAGCTGAGGAGTGTTAAAGGTTTAACTTTAATTTACCAAATAAATTATTTGAGATAGATAAGAGTTCTAAATTATGTATAAAGATTATAAGATGATTTTTCTTTTTACAATAAGAAGTGGTCTTTTAAAGTGAATCATATTTGTGCAAAGTCTTCTATAAAAAGAGTAACAGTTGCCTGGCAACTTTCGAAGCCATAGACGCAAAAAATTTGATTTTATGCCAGGATGCACAACAAATTTTTGCGTCTCAAATGAGGGCTTTTTTAGCAGAGTTTATTGTATTGAACAAATTTCTTCGGTTTTTGGTACTGACTCTTGTTCTTGTTGTTTAATTTCTGTTTGAACCTTCTTAGGCTCTGCTTGTAAGGTCTGTTTTAGCGCGGTTAATAGCGTTACAAGATGGCTTTTTCTTGCTAACTTTAACTCGTCAGGTGGCATCTTGCTGGTTGCATTATCTGCAGTTAAGTTATTACAGACTATAAAAGTATCTCCCATTTTTTGAATTTGGATTCCAGGAGTTTTTGGCCCACTATTTATAGCCAGGGTGTTTTCATTGACTTTATACATTCCATAGTCAGGATTAAGCGGAATGTTTTCTCTCAGGGGAAGTTCGGAAAACCAATTCTTAAAAGAATCATAAGTGGTTAGGACGACGTGTGTACCGGTGCTTTGCGAAAAGGCTATATCATCTTCTTCATATGAAAAAAGGCGAATCGTATCATAAAAAGCATGCGCTATGTGCAATTCCTCCTTCATTTTCGTAGCTGAGTCATGAAAAGAAAGTTGCGGTTCAAGAAAATTTGCCAAAGTATCGAGATAGTCTTGAGGTAGTTTTCCAAAAAAACTATCACGAGACGTTCTGCTTACTTGAGCAAGATGAGGAGCCAGTTTTTTTATTTCTGGTTGAAATAAAAATCCATTTTTTTTAAGCTCATCTAAAAACTCCAAAAACTTGGGATGATTTGAGGCTTCTACTTTTGACTTGTCCCATTCATAACCATAAGCTACTCTCAGCTCAAAAGAATATTTATTAACAAGATCTGTAAATTGTTCATTTACTTTAATGGATAAGTAATCGGGAAAAATGTTCTCAAAATTTTCAATAAGTAAGTTTGCATAAAAATTATGTTGATAGCCATGTCGTCCTGAATTATTTTCTTCAAGATATTTGACATATTTTTCTTTCCAAGCAGAATAACGGGTATTAATTTCTAAATTGCTTTGCATGGTATTCTCCTGCGAATAAACATTAGAGCTGTGCGCCAGACTGGAGTTGGTGCGGTGTATGCTAGAGAATATCATTTGTTTTATTAAGGTATGATTAAGCAAACAGAGTAAAAGTTGCAATATACCTACCAACCTATGCAGGAATAGAGTATTGAATTCAGGGCAAGCATCTATTTTTTCCGAAACCCAGCCTGTTTATCTAGCGATTGATAGAACGAATTGGTACTGGGGAAAATCAAAAATCAATATTTTTATGCTATCAGTCAGAAGAAGCAATGCAATCGAAAATCAACAGTTTCAAATTTATTTCAAAAATCAACTTTTAATGTATTTAATAATATGATTAGATGCTGTAGCAGAAATAATTGCTTGAGCTGTTAACTATCGTTCCGCTTTTTGAGGTAAATGCTGTGTCTTATGATGTGTATTCTTTTGATTTTGATGGATGTACAGCCAATTATCTTTTTTTATCAAGTAAAGTCAAAGATATTATTGTCGCCAATAAAATCCTCTTCGATAATATTAAGTCCACAAGTAATCAAAAAATTATTTACATAGGCTCTAATCGTCAAGCTCCACGAGATGATCTTGCTAACTCTTTAGCAGATGAGAGAGGTTCTTGTTATCCAGCATTAGAACAGATTGCTGTGGCGTTAGGAGGAGTTCTTGATAATTTTCTACTAGGTGATATCTATAACAATCTGCCTGACGGAACTTGTTTTAATCAGACATTAAAATATCTGGCTAAAAATAATAAAGATTACAAAGAACTCAGTCCTAAGAAATTTAAATCTCTTTATAACTGGGTTCATGATGAAAGTAAGCTGACCGTCCTTTATGCTCAAATGCATAAAGTATCTTTAGAACATCCTGATGAACCGATTAATTTTAATTTTTTCGACGATAGAGAAGATATTTTAACTCAATTACACGCCTATTTTTTAAAACATCAAGATTTGATTCCAAGCAACGTCACCTTAAATTTGAAGCAGTATAGAGGCCCTATAGATAGAAATAGTCAAGAGATTGATCCGTTAGTGGTAGACTATCCCTCTATTGGCGGAATAAGGCCTGGGGCAGATAAACACTACAGGCAAACTGTCAAAACTATGGTGGCAGTGACGATAGAAAAAATGACTGAAAAAGGAATGGATATAAGCGCCACTGGAGCCTCAAAAGGGATTACCAGCTATACCGAAGCTAAAAAATATGGTTTTGACATATCTGCTATAAAATGCATTAACCATTACGAGCCCGGTATGATGCCGATGAATCCGCCAGATGTGCCATCTGCTAAAAAAGAAAAACTTTTTAGCGAGATGAGAAAACTATATGTATCTAAACATAGCAGTATTGAAAAACTTGATAAGCTAATTCTAGAAAAAAAACATTTCTCGGAACCAACGCCTTCAGGATTCAATTCGGCTACTTCCATAACTCCATCTCCTGAAGCAGAAAAATTTAAACTCCTTCGCGCAGAAAAACCTAAAAGTGAACGCCCAAAAGATGGAGGACTAATGGGAATTCATAAGAGTCTTCATGTACAAGGTATCACTACAGATTTTACAGATATGGAAGAGGTTGAAAATCATTCCTCTGATCTAAAACCGTCAGAATCCTCCCATAATCTCATCGCGACACTCTCTTCACCAGAAGAAAAATTTAAATTTTTTCCTGCAAAAAAGCCTGAAGGTGAACTCAAAAAAAAAGAAGAATTAATGGATACTCATAAAGGTCATATAAATTCAGAATATGTTGAACAAGAACCAACTCAAGGTTCGCCTAACAAGATTTTCTAACTGATCAGTTCAATTACAGTGGCTTTACAGTAAACAAGAGTGGATGATTATTTTTCTCAATTAACCTATTGGTTTTATTAGGGGTGCGACAAGCAACGGAATTAAAAGATACTCTAACGTTAAATTTAGTTCTCTATTAATCCATTAAATGCAAATTTAAATCAATAAAATGCTCTTTGAAAACACTTGCGAATAATAAGATGGAAAAATGAAAATATTAATTTTTAATAGGTTGTATGCTTATAGTATCTTTTAATTCCGTTGCTTGTCGCACCCTTATTACGACTGCTAGTTAACCTTACTGCTCCCAAGTGGAGCATGGTTACTAAATGTCACCTGCAAATGAATTACCAAAGGTCATTGAAAAATCACAAGATGAGATTAAGCAAATCATTGCATCGGTACACTCATCAAACTTTGATGTGGTCTAATTGATTTGATTATTGAAGGTCACGACAACTTTAAAAGTTGTTATAATCAATGACTAATTATGCGATCAGTTAATAAGAATTCACTTATTTTGGTTCATTCTTAAATTATATTGACTGTTAAATTAGCCATCCTGTTCTTAACAAGTAAATTCTATACAGAATTACCATCAGTTAGCGTGATTTGCACGTCTTATCCTATCTTACTAAAGAAAGGTAGACTCAGATCCGTGTTTTATTACAAAGAATTTTGGATATCGAAACACTTTTAACTTAGCTTGTGTACGCTGTCTTCATTTATTTAGTACAAGTAAATTACTGTGATAATTTAATTCATTATAAAAAATTACCTGTTTATTGTTTTTGAACGTTTACAGAGTAATTAAGTTGACGGTGCTTTCGAAATCTATTGACAAAGAGTATTTTGACTATCGTTAATAGGATTAATTAAAAGAAAATCTGACAAGTTTTTGATTAGTTGATTACATTGCTCAGAGATGATTTCAAATAATGTAAAAGCCAATCTGCCTATTCCGATTGGAGAGGTAAGAATTTTTGCACAAATAAGTACGGTAGCTGCAAAAATATTTTTTATAATGTTCGGATCAAAATCAACCGAAGTTGAAATTTTTTCCATTCCGAATGCGTAAAATGTTTTGCCGTAAAGCCCACTAGTAATTTTATTGATAATTTTCGAAAATTCATCAGTACTAAATTCGTAAATACCATCATTACAATCGAAATATTGATAGCGATCATCAGCAATTTTTTTAATTGCAAGTGCATGCCCCCCAATAAGACCAAAATATTTCAAGATAACCGTATCATTATCTTGAATAAGCATTTCCTGTATATCTTTTTGTATTTGTTCTTTTCTCCAATCCATATAAATATCAATGGTCCATGCACTTTTTTTATTTGGTATAAATTGGGACCATTGAGCATTATCAATATCCAAAGTTAGTGGAATTTCCCTTTTGCTTTTCTCAGCATCTTTAGGGAGCACTAATTTTCCTTTAGCCCAAAATAAGCTATAGCCATAACAATCACCTATCAAAGTTTGTGAAGATTGTTTTAAATTTAAGATTTTGTTCATACAACTCTCTTTGATTGGTTTATCTATAATCAATATGCGCTAATAATAACGCATAATGACTCTTAATTGAATATAGTGTTCAGAAACAATCATTAGGTTGAATTTATTTAAAATGAGTTTTCATAAAAAGCAATGATCTTTAGAGTTAATAAAATCAGACAAAGTGTATTAGGAGAGGGGGCTTACTCAGCAAATAGCATTTAAAAAGTCTGATTCCTGTGAATAGTAGACTTTAAGCAGGGAGTGACCTCGAAATAGAACAAATATATGAAAAACAGATTTATTGAGCCTCATAAGCAACAACGTTAGCCCTCCCATTTTGTAAATGAGCAAACCACACATTCGAGATCACTCACTGACGTTCGGGATGACGTATTATTCAGAATGCTCTAAACTAATTCCTTGATACTACTAACTGCTTCTAACGCTACACTAAATCATCCAGGCTACTACTAATTTCTAGCCATTCTTCTTCAGCCTGATTTAATGAAGAGTGAGCAGTGGTACGTTTTTGTAACAATTGATTGAGTGTATTTTGTTGTGTATTGTCTTCATAAAGACTGGCATTACCAAGTTGGTTATCCAACTTGGTAATTTCACTCTGATATTGTTCAATCAATTGCTCCAATTTTTTCAGACGATTTTGTAGGGTTTTCTTTTCTTTATAATCATTTGTAGAAGCAGTTATTGTATTTTCCTTAATTGAATCTTTAGTTTGCAGCCAAGAATAATAATCGTCTAAGTCACCTTCAAAAGGTTGAACTTTTTGTTGATAGACAAGATAGAAATTATCAACACTGGTTTTGAGCATATGACGATCATGGGAAATCAAAATTATTGCACCTTCATAGCTTTGCAATGCAAGCTCGATTGCAGAGCGCATCCCAAGATCCAAATGGTTTGTCGGCTCATCAAGCAGAAGTAGATTGGGTTTGAGCCAAACAAGTTTGGCTAAAGCCAAGCGTGCTTTTTCACCGCCGGAAAAATGAGTGATAGGTTGAACAGCCATATCACCAATAAAATTGAAGCCGCCTAAAAAATCACGAATGCTCTGCTCCCGTGCTTCTGGTGATAGAGCTTGGATTGTTTCTATTGGACTTAAATTACAATCAAGCTGTTCTAGTTGGTGTTGTGCATAATAGCCAATCTTTAAATGAGCTGAACGATGAATTGTGCCATTCAAAGGAGTTAAAGAACCGGTTAACGTCTTGATTAATGTAGATTTTCCTTCGCCATTTGGGCCAAGTAAAGCGATTCTGTCACCTGGATTGAGTGAAAGATTGATTCTCTTTAATATCGCTTTTTCCGATTGATATCCTGCGTCAACCATATTGCATTGTATCAATGGATTTCCTGCGCGAGGACATGGAAAGAATTCGAAAGAAAAAGGAGAATCTACTTGGGCTGCTGCGATAATTTCCATTCTTTCTATAGCTTTAAGACGGCCTTGAGCTTGTTTTGCCTTAGTTGCTTTTGCTCTAAAGCGATTTACAAATGACATCATATGATTGATTTTAGTTTGTTGTTTCTCATACATGGCTTGTTGTAATGCCAGTTGTTGTGCATGTGTTTTTTCAAAACAGCTGTAATTGTCGCTATAAAGCGATAGACTTTGTTTTTCAATATGTAAAATATGAGTAACAAAGGCATCAAGAAATTCTCGGTCATGGGAAATAAGAATAATGGTACTGGGGCTTTGTTTTAAAAAACGCTCTAGCCAAAAAATTGCTTCCATATCTAGATGGTTTGTAGGTTCATCCAGTAAAAGCAAATCAGCCGGTTTCATTAAGCAACGTGCAAGGCTTAAACGCATTCGCCAGCCTCCAGAGAAGCTATTTACTGCTGCCTGTTGCTGCGTACCACTAAAACCAAGCCCAGACATAATCGTTGCGGCTTGAGCGGGTTTACTGTAGCCACCACTATGGCTTAATTCTTCATGACAAGCTAATACTTCCGCATCGTTACCTGTTATTTCTGCCTCTCGTAAACGTTGGATCAATTTCATATAACCATCATCGCCACCTAAGACAAAATCTAATGCTTTTTCATCGCTGTCGGGTAATTGCTGAGATAAATGGCTGATACTAAGTTGGGGATTAATTAAAAACTCACCTGTATCGGGAGTCAATTTTCCTAATAAAAAGTCAAATAATGTGGATTTTCCACACCCATTATGACCAATAAGGCCTATTTTTTGTTTTTCATATAAAGTGACATTGACTTTGTCCAGTAAAACTTTATTGCCGCGACTTAGAGTAATTTGACGAAGAGTAAGCATGATAAATCTTTAGCCATAAATAGAGTTGGTTGCAGAAAAATTAAAAAAACGTAGCATGGGTGCCCAGACTACGATATTAACTCAATTCTAACATAAATCCATTTAACTTGGTTCGGGCTCTATAGTTTTTTTCCTGGCGGATTGATGACGTGCTTGTTTTTCAATGTCAATATAGCGATCTGTTGTTGCACTGGAGCTGTGACCGGCATCATCACGTACATGCTCGCGCGGGCGAATTTTAACATCTTCTGAAATTCCCGTATGCCTGAGCCAGTGGACAGTGGCAGCAGTCAAATTGTCTGCATCTTCTATATGACCTTTTATTCGAAGTTGCTCACCAGCTAAGTCAAAGCAGCGTTGAATAATTCGACGTATCGGTGCTGTATCACTCATGGGGCCATTGCCGCGAATTTTAGGAATAAGCGGGCTATTATCCGCTGGAGAAGGAAGAGGGGGTAGTCCCAGAAAACAACGCCATCGCATTAAGCTATCTAACATCGCATCACTCACTGCGATTTGTCGTTCTTTATTTCCTTTGCCCACAGTTGTAAACCACCAGTGGCCGTTGCTGTCTTTTGAGAAATCATTCATGCTGGGGATCCAGCGCTCACTTGCTGCTAGTTCAGAGATACGAAGATACATACCAAATAACATGCTGAGCATGAAACGAGTACGTTCATGTTTCATAGGTGATTCTTCAGCGAGAGATTCAGCTGCGTCCAAAACGGCACTCCATTGCACCAAACTAAGACGGCGTATGGGAGCATTATGTTGTCTCTTACGAATAAATTTGCTTTTTTGGCGAATAAGGGCAACAGGATTAGAAACTAGGTATTCCTCGGCAATTAAGAAATTAAATAATGTACTTAAAATAGCAAATATTTCCTGAATAGCGCCTTGAGATAAATTGAATTGCTCAATTTCAGGTTTATGGCCATTTTTAATTGCGGATTTACTTAGTGTCACTACGAAGGGTCTCCACTCTTCATTTGGAATGCGATGCCCGTCTTTTTCAATAAAACGAGGAACCTTTTTTAAGCTTATCCACGATTTGACTGGGTTTTGGCAAAAATGAATGTATTGCTCTATATCGTCACGTTTCAATTCATTTAAGGTCGCGTTTTTAATTAACCAGGACCATTGCAACAAACGTTCGGTTTCCCTGCGATAACTATTAAATGTTCCTTGGCTGCCAGTGTAGCTTTTTAAAAAATTCAACGCGTAATTAAAATCATTTTGGAAACGCCGATCAGGCAATACGACGTGTTCATGATTTTTATGGAGATAGTTTATATTGTCGAAGATAGGAAGAAGTTTAAATTTCATAAGTACATTGGAAGATTAATTATAATTATCAATGCTAGCTGAAAAGTGATGAAGATACGAGTAGGGTAAACTTAAGTGGTTGTATTCATGCCGGCCTACATGGCTGAAAAATAATCTAGATGTGCAAACAAAATAAATGTGTATTGTCAAAAAGTAAAATTAATTAAAAATAAATGATTTAAGATATTGACCTTTGTGAAAGCACCTAGTAATATCTGCGCTCTGTCCTTGGGACGGGTTATACGGGGTGTAGCGCAGTCTGGTAGCGCGCCTGCTTTGGGAGCAGGATGTCGGGGGTTCGAATCCCTCCACCCCGACCAAATTTGCGCCCGTAGCTCATCTGGATAGAGCATCGGCCTTCTAAGCCGAGGGTAGCAGGTTCGAATCCTGCCGGGCGTGCCAGCCCAGATTTTATTTATCATATAAGAATTTCTGGTAAAAAAATTTTATATGGTGAGCGTAGCTCAGTTGGTAGAGCCCCGGGTTGTGATCCCGGTTGTCGTGGGTTCGAGTCCCATCGTTCACCCCATTTGAGAAAGAAACAAATGGTTTATCGCTAAAGATTTTATCTGAGTCTTTACAAGACCGAATTACTGATTGATAATCCAACCTGATTTGCGAAAGTGGCGGAATTGGTAGACGCACTGGATTTAGGTTCCAGCGGGGCGACCCGTGAGAGTTCGAGTCTCTCCTTTCGCACCATTATCATTATAAATTCCAATGAGGTGAAGTTAATGCAAGTTTCTGTTGAGACCCTAGAAGGTTTGGAGCGTAAGGTAACAGTTTCTGTACCTGCGGAGAAAGTTGAGGAAGAAGTGAGCTTACGTCTCAAGAATCTTGCTCGTAAAGTTAAAGTTGATGGCTTTCGTCCTGGCAAAGTACCTATGCATTTTGTAGTCAGTCGTTATTCTCACAGTGTTCGTGAAGAAGTCGCTCGTGATATGGTGCAATCCACACTATTTGAAGCATTACAAAAAAATGAATTGGTTCCAGCTGGCTATCCATCTGTTGAGCCTGAGCAGCTTGAGAAAGGTAAAGACTTCAAATATTCTGCGATATTTGAAGTAATGCCTGTATTTGAGATCATTGAATTAAATCAAGCCGTAGTTGAATTAGCGCGTTCTGAAGTAACCGATAAAGATGTTGAAAGCATGTTGGAAAAGCTTCGTGAGCAAAATAAAGAATGGCATGATGTATCTCGGGCTGTCAAGAAAGGCGATAAAGTGCTTATTGATTTCGAAGGTTTTCTCGATGATAAACTTTTTGATGGTGGCAGTGCCAAAGGCCACGAATTAGTTATTGGTTCTGGTTCAATGATTCCTGGCTTTGAAGATGGAATTGTAGGTAATAAGAAAGAAAAACCATTTGATATCAAAGTAACGTTCCCCGAAGACTATGGTCATAAAGAATTAGCTGGTAAAGAGGCTGTATTCAAAATTACTATTCATAATGTAATGGAAGGAAAACTTCCTGAGCTCAATGATGAATTCGCAGAGAAATTTAATATCAAAGAAGGCGGCATAGATGCACTGAAAAAAGATATTAAAGAAAATATGGCTCGTGAATTAGAGCGTCGTGTTAGTATGATGAATAGGGAAAAATTGTTTGATAAATTAATGGAAGTTAATACTATTGAATTACCAAAGGCTTTAATTGACAAAGAAATCGAACATTTGAAACATGATATGTATCATCGTCTTTTTGGACATGAGCATCATGATAATGAACAGATTCCTGATTTTCCTCGTGAACTGTTTGTCGAGCAAGCAAAACGTCGAGTTCATCTTGGTTTACTCTTTTCAGAATATGTTAAGAAACACCAAATCGTAGCCGATAAAGATAAAGTTAATGCAGTGATTGAACGCTTTGCCAGTGCTTATGAAAATCCTGATGAGTTACGTGCTTGGTATCAAAGCAGTAAAGAGCATATGGCTGAGATCGAAGCACTTGTTATGGAAGAGATGGTTGCAGATAAAATTGCTGAGGATGCAAAAGTTAAATATAAGAATAAGGATTATGATTCAGTGATGAATCCTAAACCAGAAACCGAAGCAACTGAAGCGACTGAGAAAAAAGGAGAGTAATTATATGTCGGGCTATTCAGATAACATAATTCGCAATGCCAGTGGATTAGTCCCAATGGTTATTGAACAAACTTCACGTGGTGAGCGTTCATATGATATTTACTCAAGATTATTGAAAGAACGTATTATCTTTCTATTGGGTGAAGTTGAAGATCATATGGCTAATTTAGTGGTTGCTCAATTGTTGTTTCTTGAGTCTGAAAATCCTGAAAAAGATATTTCTCTCTACATTAATTCACCTGGAGGGGTAGTAACTGCTGGTTTAGCAATTTACGATACTATCCAGTTTATTAAACCTGATGTAAGTACTTTGTGTATAGGGCAAGCAGCAAGTGCTGCTGCCTTGTTACTTTGTGCTGGCGCTGATGGTAAGAGATTCTGTTTACCAAACTCACGAGTAATGATTCATCAACCTTTAGGTGGTTATCGAGGCCAGGCAACTGACATTGAAATTCACGCTCGTGAAACTTTAGCTGTAAGAGAACGATTAAATACCATTATGGCAAAGCACACTAAAAAGACTCCTGACCAAATTATGCGTGATACAGAGCGTGATAATTTTATGAGTGCGACACAAGCTGTTGAATATGGTTTGGTAGATCAAGTACTTTATGATCGTGAGTCAGTAACTAAAGCAGAGTAATTATTTACATTAAATTTAAATACTGAACTATAATGTGTCATGGCCCGGATGTAGCGAAGCGGAACCTGGGTTAGGGTTCAGATTTAGCGGGTTCCGCTTCGCTGCACCCAGGCTAGGAATGCGATTAGGGGTCCTTTTAGATTGATTCATTATTACTTCTTCGTATTTCGTTTTGTTTTTAAAAAATAGTTACAGTGAATAACAGTGGCATATCTTTTTCTGATTGACTAATATTTTACATATATTATCTATTTTTCCGATAATCGTTGTAAGAAGGGGTTTGGTTATGAGTAAATCCGGTAACGGAAGTGGCGATAAAGTTTTGTATTGTTCTTTTTGTGGAAAGAGCCAACATGAAGTAAAAAAATTGATTGCTGGTCCTTCTGTGTTTGTATGTGATGAATGTGTTGAATTATGCAACGATATTATTCGTGAAGAAACACATGAATCTCATGAAGAAGCAGAAGTACGCTTGCCATCACCTAAAGAAATTTCAAACTTCTTAGATGAGTACGTTATTGGGCAATCACATGCAAAAAAAGTCTTATCCGTAGCTGTATATAATCATTACAAGCGATTACAACATAAAAGTGAAGACGGGGTTGAACTTGGCAAAAGTAATATTTTACTTATCGGTCCAACTGGCAGTGGAAAAACACTTTTAGCGCAAACATTAGCTCGTATTTTGAATGTTCCGTTTGCAATGGCTGATGCAACTACACTTACTGAAGCAGGTTATGTAGGCGAAGACGTAGAGAATATTATCCAGAAGCTTCTACAAAAGTGTGATTATGATGTAGATAAAGCACAACATGGTATCGTGTACATTGATGAAATTGATAAGATATCACGCAAATCGGATAATCCTTCAATTACCCGTGATGTTTCTGGTGAGGGAGTTCAGCAAGCACTTTTAAAATTGATTGAAGGCACAATTGCTTCAGTCCCACCACAAGGTGGCCGTAAGCACCCACAACAAGAATTCTTACAAGTAGATACTTCTAATATTTTATTTATTTGCGGTGGTGCGTTTGCTGGATTGGAAAAGGTGATACGAGAACGTAGTGATAAGTCAGGTATTGGATTTTCTGCTCAGCTAAAAAACAAAAAGGAAAACAAAGATGAACTATCAAAGGTATTGAACCAATTGGAATCTGATGATTTGATTAAATATGGATTGATACCAGAGTTCGTTGGCCGATTGCCTGTAGTTGCCACGTTACAGGAGTTGGATGAGTCAGCTCTTATTGATATTTTAACTAATCCTAAGAATGCTTTAACTAAGCAATTCCAGTCTTTATTCAAAATGGAAGAAGTGGAACTTGAATTTAGAGAAGAAGCATTGAACGCTATTGCTAAAAAAGCCCTGGAAAGAAAAATGGGTGCACGAGGTTTACGTGCCATACTTGAAAATATTCTTTTAGACACCATGTATGAATTACCTTCTCTTGAAGGAGTAATTAAGGTTGTGGTTGATGAAAGTGCGGTGACTAGCTCATCTAAACCCATCCTTATTTATGAACAAGATGGGATGAAGAGTGCGGCAGGTGGCCAAGAGTAGGATTTTCCTCTATCTCTCTCCTATACTTAATAGGGGAGAGAAGTTCTTTAAAGAACTTTCTTAATTATAACGCTTTGATTTCTTGCAATAACTCTCCCTTCCTTTTAAATTATAATTAGCTGTCAAATAAATATTAAAGTTTTCCGATTGAATAAGGGTTCATTATGTCCACTGAAATTAAAGAGACTTCGAATGAGACAGAAAAACTGTCTAGCATACCTGTATTACCATTAAGAGACGTAGTGGTCTACCCTCATATGGTTATTCCTCTATTTGTTGGTCGAGGAAAATCAATTAAAGCCCTGGAAGCGGCTATGGTTGATAGTAAGCAAATCTTTTTAGTAGCACAGAAAAAATCATCAAATGATGATCCTGGCGCTGAAGATATTTTTCATGTAGGCACATTATCCAGTGTTCTTCAGTTGTTAAAACTACCTGATGGAACAGTGAAAGTATTGGTTGAAGGTGAGAAACGTGCCAAAGCGAAAGAATATAATCAGACTAAAGGATATCTAGAAGCTGATCTTGAATTGCTGGAGGATAAAAATGCCGCAGTTCAGGAACCGGATATTGGTATTTTAATGCGCTCCTTGATGTCGCAATTTGAGCAATACATTAAACTAAACAAAAAAATTCCACCTGAGGTTTTATCTCCTCTTGCTGGTATAGAAGAACCTGGACGGTTAGCAGACACCATTGCTGCTCATTTAACCTTGAAAGTTGACGATAAACAAGAATTATTGGAAACAATGGATGTTGGTACTCGTCTTGAGCGTTTAATGTCGGCTATAGAAAACGAAATTGACTTGCTGCACGTCGAAAAGCGCGTGAGAGGGCGGGTTAAGCGACAAATGGAGAAAAGTCAGCGAGAATATTATCTCAATGAACAAATGAAAGCGATTCAAAAAGAATTAGGTGAATTGGGCGAAGAAGGGAATGAAATTGAACAATTAGAAAATTCTATTAATAAAGCCGGTATGCCCAAGGAAGCAAAAGAAAAATCGCTAGCAGAACTTCATAAGTTGAAAATGATGTCGCCAATGTCTGCTGAAGCGACTGTTATCCGCAATTATCTTGATTGGATGCTTTCAGTACCCTGGAAGAAGAGAACTAAAATTCAATTTGATTTGCCTAAGGCAGAAAAATTATTAGATAAAGAACATTATGGCCTAGAGCTAGTTAAAGAACGCATCATTGAATACTTGGCTGTTCAGCAACGTGTGAAACGTTTAAAAGGTCCTATACTTTGTCTTGTTGGACCTCCAGGAGTAGGTAAAACGTCATTAGGACAATCTATTGCGAATGCTACAGGTCGTACGTTTATTCGCATCGCTTTGGGTGGTGTTAGAGATGAAGCAGAGATTCGTGGTCATCGAAGAACTTATATTGGATCAATGCCAGGAAAAATTATTCAGAAATTGTGTAAGGCTGGAGTAAAGAATCCACTCATTATGTTGGATGAGGTGGATAAGATGGCGATGGATTTCCGTGGTGATCCAGCTGCAGCTTTGCTTGAGGTATTAGATCCAGAGCAAAACCATACGTTTAACGATCATTATCTCGAAGTAGATTATGATTTAAGCGACGTCATGTTCATTGCAACAGCAAACTCGCTTGAAATTCCTGCTCCATTATTAGATAGAATGGAAGTGATTCGACTTGCAGGATACACAGAAGATGAAAAAGTAAGTATTGCCGAAAAATATCTTGTTCCGAAACAAGTCGCCTTGAATGGTTTAAGTAACCAGGAAATACATATTAGTGAAGGAGCGATTCGCGAGGTTATTCGTCACTATACACGTGAGGCAGGCGTTCGTAATTTAGAACGAGATATTGCTAGTGTTTGTAGAAAGGTCGTGAAAGAAATTTTATCTAATAAAAAAGTTAAAAAAATGACTGTAACCACCAGTAATATTGAAAAATATTTAGGTGTGAAAAAATTCAGATATGGTTTAGCCGAAGAGTTTGATCAAGTTGGACAGGTTACAGGTTTGGCATGGACGAGTGTCGGAGGTGAGTTGCTAACGATAGAAGCTTCAATGATGCCTGGCAAAGGAAAAGTGACGCATACCGGTCAATTAGGTGAGGTCATGCAGGAATCCATCCATGCAGCGATGACTGTTGTACGGAGTCGAGCTAAAAAATTTGGCTTAGCTGATGATTTTTATGATAAGAATGACTTCCATGTCCATGTCCCTGAAGGTGCTACACCCAAAGATGGTCCTAGTGCGGGTATAGGTATGTGTACGGTGTTAGTTTCTGTAGTAACACAGATTCCTGTTAAAGCGGATGTAGCAATGACGGGAGAAATAACGCTGAGAGGGCAGGTATTGCCAATTGGAGGTCTTAAAGAGAAGTTATTGGCTGCTCATCGAGGCGGAATTAAACATGTCATTATTCCTGAGGAAAATGTAAAAGACCTGGAAGAGATTCCAGATAATGTTTTACGTAAGCTATCAATTCATCCTGTTAAGACCATAGAACAGGTGTTAGAGCTGGCTTTACAACGCACTCCTTGGGTAGAAAAGCCAAAAAATGTACAGCCTGAGGCTTTAGTAGGTAAAAAATCAAAAAAAATTAAAAATAATGATTTACATACCCATTAATTAGATGTATATTTCGTTTCGTAGCCCGCCACTAGCGGGCATTGCAAGGAAGTAACTACTTGACCGGTTAATTTGGTGAGTTCAAATAAATTAACTTAGAAGTATGGAAGATTAACTGTATAGGGGAAGCAATGAATAAGAGCGAATTAGTTGATGCTATAGCAAGTGGTTCGGGTTTGACAAAAGCTGACGCAAGCAGAGTTCTCGAGACTTTTACTAGTACTATTACTGATGCTTTAAGAAGTGGTGATCAAGTAGTAATACCTGGTTTCGGTTCTTTTTCAACAGGCAATCGTTCAGCACGTACAGGTAGAAACCCACAGACTGGCAAAGTTATTCAAATTAAAGCGTCACGAGTAGCCAAGTTTAAAGCGGGTAAAAACTTGAAAGAGGCAGTTCAAGAAGCATAAGGTTTCTGGGTGCTTAGCTCAGCTGGGAGAGCATCGCCCTTACAAGGCGAGGGTCGTAGGTTCGATCCCTACAGCACCCACCAAGAAATGGAGTGGTAGTTCAGTTGGTCAGAATACCGGCCTGTCACGCCGGGGGTCGCGGGTTCGAGCCCCGTCCACTCCGCCAGATTAACGCGCCGAAAGGCGCGTTTTTTTTATCTGGAATGTTTGTTTTTTCAAAATTATTTCCTTTATTTCAGATTCTTTATATTTAGAGAAAGATTGGGTGAAGTTATAAAAAGAAATACCATACCCACTTCACCATAATTCTATGGCTGATTCAGGAAAGAGGAATTTTGCAAAATAAGTGTACTGTTGTTTTTGTTTTGATTTTTTTCAGTCTGGGGTATAATCGACCCGCGCTGAATTATATAAAGCCTTAATTAATATATGGATCTCGGGACATGTTACAAAAGTTAAATGAACGTATACAGGGTGTTGTAGCTTGGTTAGTAGTTATTTTAATCGGTATTACGTTTACACTTTTTGGTGTGGATTATTATCTACAATCACGTCAAACGACAAATTCAAAGGTTGTCGTCAATGGCCAGCCTTTAACAATGCAAACATTTGAGACCAATTACAGACGTGCTCGCTCCATGCAAGATATTGAACAGATGACTGCTGCTGATGAGAAAAAGCTGCAGAATCAAGTTTTAAATCAAATGATTACTAATGAAGTTATGGTGCAAGCTGCTCGCAAAAATGGATTTGATGTCAGCTCGAATCAGGCAAATGCAGCAATTTTAGGTATCCCGCAGTTCCAGGAAGACGGTCATTTCTCAGCTCAAAAATATCAGCAAGCGTTAAATGCTGCTTTATTTACTCAATCAAGTTTTCAAAACGAAGTAAAACAGGGGATGTTGTTAAACCAGCAACGATTTGCTTTTATGGGAAGCTCTTTTGCTTTACCTGATGAAATTGATCGGTTTGTAAGTCTATACATGCAAAGCAGAGACTATGATTATCTAACCGTTCCAGTGGCACTTTTTGAAAAGGATATCCAGGTTTCTCCAGAAGAAATATCTAGTTATTATAAAAAACACAAAAAAGAATTCATGACCCCAGAAAAAGTCAGCCTGGATTATGTTTCATTATCGATGCATGATATCAAGAGCAAAATTAAAATTTCAGATGATGATGCAAAACGTTATTATGAAGAAAACCAAAATAGCTATTTAATACCTGCTAGTTGGCAAGTGGCCCATATTTTATTTGCTGTTCCAAATGATGCCAGCCAAGCTGATTTGGAAAAAATTCAGAAAAAAGCGAATGATACTTATCAACTATTGCAAAAAAATCCAGAGCAATTTGAACATTTTGTTTCAACGCTTTCGGATGACAAACTTTCCATTGCAGATAAGGGTGTACTTCCCTGGATCTCTGCTGGACAGAATGATTATAATCGAATTTTATCTAATTTAACCAAGCCGGGACAGATTTCGTCTCCTGAAAGAACAAAACATGGTTATGAAATTTTTAAAGTAATTGCTTATAAACCTGTTTCAACAAAATCCTTTTCTGAAGTAGATCAATCGATTAAAGAACAACTTATCGCTGAAGCAGCTCAAAACAAATATACCCAAGCTTTGGAGCAATTATCAGATTTAAGCTATCAAACTCCAGATTCTCTTCAACCAGTAGCAGAGGCATTAGATTTGAAAATCGAAACAACTCAGCCTTTTTCAAGAGAGGGTGGTGCCGATACTATTACAAAAAATAAACAGGTAATAAATGCCGCATTCAGTCATGATGTTCTCGACTTAAGTAATAATAGTGAACCAATACAAATTGATAATGACTCGGTTGTAGTTGTAAGGGTTAATCATCATTGGGATGAATCACAACAGCCTTTGGAATCTGTTCGTGATCAAATTAATAAAATATTAGTTAAGAAAGGTGCTGAAGCTAAAGCCAAAGAAATTGGAATGAATTTATTAAGTCCAGTTGAAGATAAACAGCAGCAAGAACTGATCAGCTCAAATAATTTATCATGGAAATCAGAAGTTATGTCAACTCGTGATAATGATAAGGTTGATACTGATATTAATGATACGGCATTCAATTTATTGCGACCAGAAAGTCGCAATGGTCTTGTTATGCAAAATGGTGATTATGTAGTAGTGAGATTAAAGCAGATTCATGATGGGAAATTGAGTACATTAGACAGGGAGCAGCAAGATAGCTTAATTCAACAAATTGAAGCAAGCTATGGCATGATGGATTATGACTTGTATGAAAAGAGTTTAATTAGTCGCGCACAAATTGTGAAGCATTAAGATCTATAGACAAACGTGCTAAGTAGTATCTTACTTTAGAGGTTCTCTTTAAGTAGGCTGAGTAGCAAAGTTTGGCGATGTAACCCAATAAAAGGAGTCTCTATGTCTGATTTAAGTACGAAGTTTACCGATCTTAAATTGAAACAACTATATGCTCATATACTAAGTCATTATAAAAATTGTGTTGGTCGTTATCTAAATATTTATGAGATGTACAATGAGATGTTTCTGGCGGTGCAATTTTCTATAGAGTCGCCGTTGAGTACAAGCTCTCTATTTCTTCTAGACCGAGAAGAAAAAGATAAAGCCTATAAGGCTTTTAATAAAATATTTTATGCTTTACCTCTCTTTAGAGAACAGGTTTCCCAAAAACAACACAAATTTAATCCTCAAATACCTCAATTTAACCCTGAGGTAAAATATGTGATAAATGAGTATAACAATTATAATTGCCACGATTCAAGGCTCATTGATTGGTTGATTTTGAGCTCAATACTCGATTCTCATCGTCATTCTCATTTTCATCATGATACAAGTTGTTGCTTTCCTTCTAACCATCATAAGCATGATTCATCATCAAAAGATGATTTAAGTAAGTTAATCGCCGCATTAGTTATTATCGTTATAGCAGCGGCTGCAGCTGTCTTGGCATTTATTGCTTTAGCCTACATGCTCGATGAGTTTGCAAACAGTATTGAGCGATTTTGTTATGGCGAAGGATGGTTGAAAGGCGCATTAATGTTAGCCACTTCTCTCGCATTTGGTGCTGGTTCAACTCTTTTAACGCTTAATTTCGCAGCAGCACCACTCATCGCTCTTGCTGTAGCGGCAGGATTTAATCCTGTTGGCGTAGTAATTCTTGGAGCGGTATTGCTTACTATCATAGGTGCTGGTATCGGATGTTGGGCAATGAGTATGATGTATGACTCCATAAATGCATCAGCGAATAAAGAGTCTATGGATCCAGAAGATCCCCTACGATTTCAATTAACTGCTGCAGAAGAAGAGTCTTTACAAAAAAAGGGTATTGATCCTATTGCAGTAAAATGTGCTATGGTTGCACTGCGGGCAGAAATGGCGAAATCGTTAGGTAATGAGAAGCCAATACCTTCTTTTTTCAAGCGTTATTTTGACGAAAATGGAAGTGAAGTCAATGAATTACTTACAAAGTTAAGGCATTTGCGTAAAGGTGAGTTGAAGATTGTTGAAGTAGGCGATTTGTGTTTTGATTGCAGAATCTCCCAACTAACCTATATCAATACTCAAACCTTTTATTCGCAACAAACACCCCCACCTTCATATTATGATTTAGAGCCTTCAGCTCCTCCTCAGTATTTCTAAGTGGATAGTTGATCGGGTAAAGTTTTCGTCTTTACCTGATCAAATCCTCAGTTTTACAATCCCGTGGTTGTCTAAAACTAGTCTTTAGATGTAAATGGAAGCATGCGCTTCAATACAAAATCTTTGCATATGAAATGATGGTATAAAGCCGCCAGAACATGAATTCCCACTAAAAATAAAATAATAAAAGCAAGCATTTCATGTGTTGAAAACATAATCCCACCAAGATGATCATTCGCTGAGATAAGGCAGGGTATGGTAAACCAACCAAAAAAGTTAATAGGCTTTCCATTAGCACATGATAACAGGTAACCAATAATAGGCATGAGGATGATAAGGATGAAAAGAGTATGATGGACCGCTTTAGAAGTAATGTATTGCCATCGGGGTTGAGTTTCTGGTGGAAGAGGCTTCACATTTATCATATGCCAAATGAAAAACAGGATTCCCAATATTAAGATGGTCATCCCTATAGACTTATGTAACATGATATAAAGAGAGGCTAGCGGTGAGTTATCACTAATGGACCAGACTAAATAATATTGGGCAGCAATTAAAATAAAAATTAACCAATGCAACAGTTTTGTCATACTACCAAAACGCTTTGCGCTATTCCTTAACATATGGTTCTCCACTGATGATAGAAGGTTCTACTATATCAACGACTTATATAATATTGAACATATTTTTATTATGGGAACTTATATTTTGAAATTAAATTCAATACCAAAACCAGCACTTTGTTTTGATTTATGAATTGGGTATCAGTAGTAGAGGAATTTAAAATTTGGCGGAGAGACAGGGATTCGAACCCTGGGAAGGTTGCCCTTCAACGGTTTTCAAGACCGCCGCATTCGACCGCTCTGCCATCTCTCCAAGCGAGGATACTACTCTAATGATCTTGGTTTTGCAAACATTTTTTTATATTTTAAGTGATCGCTGAATATTTTTTGTTGATGCTGTTTTTATTTCTCTCAATTTTTAAAAAAAACATAAGAATGTTCGCAAATTCAATCGTCCTAGGTATAATGTTTCAAATTTTTGTGGCTGTTGTTGTGGATGCAACAGATATATATTTAGATAGGTGTAGTTTATGAAACAAATTCAAATGTTGTTCCTTATCGGTCTTATTGTCTCTTTATCTGCATGTAAGACATGGTGGGGTAAAGATGATGAAGATAATAATCCTTACAAAGGAATGACGGCTGAGCAGCTTTATACAGTGGCCCAGAAGGACTTACGAAAAAAAGAATATGCAACAGCAATAAAGCATCTTGAAGCAATTGAAACAATGTATCCCTTTAGCGATTACACTGAAAGTTCGCAGAAGGAATTAATCTATGCATATTATAAAAATGAAGATTATCCTTCTGCTGCTGCGACGGCGGAGCGATTTATCCATCTTTATCCACGAGCCAAAAATGTAGATTATGCTTATTACATGCGTGGGATGGCTAACTTCCAACAAAGCCGAGGAGTTTTTGCAAAATTCTTACCTTTAGATGAGTCCTGGAGAGATCCCGGAACGCAAACTCAAGCATATTCCGATTTTGGTACGTTGATTCAAAAGTTTCCAGATAGTAAATATAAGGCTAATGCATTACAACGCATGATTTATTTACGCAATATGTTTGCACAACATGAGGCGAATGTGGCAACGTTCTACTTTAAGCGTCAGATGTATGTTGCAGCAATTAATAGAGCAAGTTATGTCGTTAAAAATTACCCACAGGCTCCAAGTGTAAAACAAGCATTAGTCGTTATGCATGATGCAAATATGGCATTAGGTTTTAATAAGGCTGCTGAAGAAGCCTTAACTGTTTATAAGGCAACTTATCATACAGACAAAATGGAAAAAATCACCTGATTTATTGATGATGAAATAAAAGCATCTTGTATATTTAATTATTATGGTGTGTGAAAGGGAGTTTCTTTATATTACGGCTATGGAATAGCAAATGAAGATGAGAGAAATTTTTATGGATAGTCCGTCTTTTTACAAAGTTCAATGGTAAGTAAAATGGGCAATAAAAAGAGAGCCGCTTTAGGCTCTCTTTTATTTTAAATTTATAGAATCTCTGCTAACTCGGGTTCTTTTGATTTCGCTGCGAGTGCGGCTAAAAGATCATTAGTCAACTCACGTAACTCACCTGATAATAAAGTAAGTGCTGCATCACGTTGTTGATATTCTTCATCAAGTTGCTTAATTTCGTTAAAATCATCAAGAAGGTAATCGAGGCTTTTAAGCTTTTTGAATGTAAAATCATGGGTTAAGGTAAATTGAATTCGTTCCTTCCAGATTAAAGAAATTTCTGCAGTTGCCATGCCTTGTGATAATAAAGTTATAATTTCCTCAGCTGGAAGCTCATAACCTTTACAATGCACACGTTTTTTTTCATCATCAAGAGAAAAAAGTAGGCAATCAGATGCTAATTGAAAATGATTAGGAAGTGTACTTGGCGAATGAATCCATTCTGCGAATCGTAAAGCCAGATTTTCTGTATGAGTTAGTGGTTCAATTGTAATCCCTGCCACTGACTTACGTAAAAGAGAGGTAAGCTGTAATGCTTGATTAGCACTGGAAGCATTAACTATTATTCTGTTGCTCGCACTATCCAGGATGGCAAGCATTTTTTTTTGGACGCAAAACGATTTGGGCAATAATTCAAACTCAATATCTTCGGCCATTTGTGCCTTTTCTGCACGTTTAACGGTGCGGCCTTGTTGGGTTTCAAGCGCATGCACTCTTTCAGCAAGCATTTTGTTGATCACCCCACGTGGCAGTAAACGTTCCTCCTTCCCCATACAAATCAGTGAACTTCCGGCAACTTCCTGAACCATTTCGTCTGCAAAAGCAGGAAGCCAGCCATAAATAAAACGGGCGTGGGGCGGGCAAGGTTTTAGAATATTTTCAGCTAGGGAGGCTGTTAAATCGCTAGCTTCATCCAGCTCATATTGATAGATCAGTGCATTGTTAAACCACATAAAGAACTCCTGAGATTACATAATAAAATAGGTACCGATTGCCATCGTCCTATTATACGGTAGTTTATAAAAGTCGATATTTAAATTAGCCGAATAATTGCGTATTAGAAAAGCAAACAACTTTTCTTGCCAATAAAATGTTAATGATTTTTTTGATTTTGATGCAGTAATATTTGGAATTTCTACCATATAAGTAGCGCGGTCAACATTTAACTTAAAGGGAAAAAGGTTTTTGTTCGAAGCACGTTCTAAAGCTCTGGGTATCGAAATGGTTTCCATAAATCCATAATGCAAAGTAAGATTGAATACTTTCTCGTGCAAGCAGGTAATTTCATAGCGTTGACTGTAATGTATATATGGGATGTTTTCTACTACATAATTTACAATAAGTACGCGTTCGGGAACGGCGCGGCTTAACTTAAGAAAATGAAGAAAGCTTCCTCCGCTTCTATCATAAACATCAGTGATAAATACTGCAGTCAAATCAGTAAGTTGATTCAAGCTTTTATACTCTAATTGCCTGAGAATCTTGGAAATATCATCCTTATTCATGTAATAGTTTTCACGCAAGTATTCTAAGCCAAATTTCCAGGTATACATAATGGTTGCTATTATCAGCGCGAATGTGACAGGGACCCAACCACCTGTCAAAAATTTATGTAAATTTGAACCGAGAAATGCAAAATCTATAATAAGAAATAATCCAAATATAGGGATAACCTTATATTTTGACCATTTCCAAATTGATAATGCGGCATAAGCAACCATCGCATCAATTAGAAGCATGTCTGCATTCACAGCAATGCCGTATGCATGAGCAAGCCGATCTGATGTTTGGAAAGCAAAACAAAAAGTTAAGGTCCCAATAAACAAAATAAAGTTAATTTGTGGCACATAAATCTGCCCTGAAAACTCCCTGGACGTTTGTACTATAGGTATACGAGGGCATAAACTGAGCAAAACCGCTTGTTTTGTCAAAGAAAAGGTAGCTGAAATCACAGCTTGTGAAGCGATTATTGTTGCAATGGTAGCGAGAATAATCAAGGGGATATAAAACCATTCCGGTGCAATCATGTAAAAAGGGTTGCTAATGGCATGGGGATTTAAAAGTAAGTTAGCCCCTTGGCCAAAATAATTTAATATTAAACAGGGAAGAACAACGGCAAACCAACCTGCTCGAATCGGATTTTTTCCAAAATGTCCTATATCTGCATAAAGCGCTTCACCTCCGGTGACAACGAGGAAGATGCCGCCTAATAATAAATATCCTTTTAATCCTGTATCACGTATCAAATCAAAGGCATAGTAAGGATTAATTGCAGTAAGCACAATAGGGGCTTTAGCAATTTGTATGATACCTAGAATTGCGATAGTTATGAACCAGACAAGAATAATTGGTCCGAACAGATTTCCAATACTTCCCGTTCCCCTTGCTTGTAATGTGAAAAGAAGAATCAAAATAATTATAGCGATAGGAAGAATAAAGGGAGTAAAAGTATCTGAAAGGGTGCTAAGGCCTTCTACAGCACTTATTACCGATATGGCTGGTGTTAGCATTCCATCACCTAAAAGCAAACCAGCTCCAAAAATTGCGACGATGTAAAACAAAGGTGTATATTTTGTACTTTTATACTTCATTAGTGCCAAAAGGGCGAGAATTCCTCCCTCGCCATCATTATCTGCCCGTAGAATCAAAATCAAGTATTTGAATGAAATAACAAGTATCAAACACCAAAAAATAAGGGATAGCACGCCTAAAATGTGTGATTGGGAAATAGCAATATTATTTAGAGTTACTTTTAAGGCATATAATGGACTGGTCCCTATATCACCAAATACAACGCCTAATGCCCCAAGGGTGAGACCATAAGAGAACTTGTTTGTATTTTCCATATCAATTACCAGAATGCATTGCTAAATTAATAGCAAAAAGGGAGATAAAGAGTTTTTTCATATTTGCTATACTGTCCCTAATTTTTATTTTTCCACCAGTTAATTGGAGTGGGAACGACTTTCTTAGGTTTTATAAATTTTACGAACTATTGCAGGTGTAGCGTTCTTTGTGTAGATTAGCCGATTTTTGTTCTTTGGGAAATAGAAAAATGAATGCAAAAGTTATTTTGCTTGCAGCAAAACAAAATACTGTATTACGCGGTCATCCATGGATATTCCCCAAGGCGATTGCGCGGACTCATGGGAAATTAGTTACAGGCCATTTGATTGATATTTATAATTCAGATGAGAAACTTATTGGTGTAGGTGTCTATAATGAGCATTCTCTCTACAGAGTCAGGGTTTTGGCGCTTACCAACGAATCCATTGATATTAGTAATTTGCGCACTTTGATTAGCCATCGCTTAAACCAAGCGAAGCAAGTAAGGGAGTGTTTAAATCTACCGAATGAAGAAACTACGGCCTATCGTTTATTTAATAGCGAAGCAGATGGTCTTTCTGGCTTAACGATCGATCGATTTAATCAAACTTGTGTTGTTGCCAGTTCCGCTTATTGGGTTGAGCTCAATCGAGAAATTATTATTGAAGCATTACAGAATTTGTTTCCCGCAGATCAAATTATATGGTTGCCTCAAAGTAAACCCTTGGGGCAAGATGGCTGGAAGCAAATTACTGTACAAGAGAAACAATATAATACTCAAGTTCTTGAAGCTGGAGTTATTTATGAAGTTGAGTTCGCTCAAGCACAAAAAACCGGGTTATTTCTTGATCAACGAGAAAACCATCAACGTATTGCTCAACTATCTAAAGGAAAGAATGTATTGGATCTCTACTGTTATAGTGGTGGTTTTGCCTTACATGCTGCTAAAGCAGGGGCTTTAAAGGTTACAGCAGTGGACAGTTCTGCTCAAGCAATAGCTCAAGCTAAAAAGAATGCAGTATTAAATGGAGTGTCCCAGATCGAATGGATTGAAGCGGATGCACGAGAGTATTTAACAAAAGCAGGGGACTATGATGCAGTTGTTCTTGACCCTCCTAAATTGGTTCCATCCAAGCAGCATGTTGAGCGAGCTAAAAACTATTATCGATTTTTACATCGTGAAGTGTTTAAGTACATGAAAACGGGGTCCTTATTAATGACGTGTAATTGTTCTTCAGCACTTTCATCTCAGGAGTTTTGCTCTTTGGTAAGTGCTCAAGCTGGAGCTGTAGGGAAACAAGCGCGAATTTTAGGTGTTTATGGTCCAGCAGGTTGTCATCCTACATTAGCATCTTTTCCTGAAGGAAATTATCTTACTGCAGTTTTGTTGGCTGTTGTGTAATTGATGTAAAAATAAAATCGCCTCTCCCAGCAATATGGGAGGGGTAGGGATGTAGGGATGTGCGGCGTAGCGTGAATCCCCTCATCCGCCCTAGCGGGCACCTTCTCCCCGTTGGGGAGAAGGAATTTAGGTATGAATCGATCGGTCTCTATCGCGTAAGCATTGCAACACATCATAAAAACTCAGTTCACATGCCTTTAATAAAACCAATAAGTGAAAAATTAAGTCGGCACTTTCATTAACTAATTCTTCGCGGTCGTTATTTACAGCCGCAATCACTGTTTCTACGGCTTCTTCCCCTACCTTTTGAGCACACCTAGAGAGTCCAGAATCTAATAATTTTGCTGTATAGCTGTTTTCATTTTTTGCATCCGCCCGCTCATTAATCAGCTCAATTAACTCATGGATAAATCCAAGATTGGTGTCATGTGCGAGTTGAAAGCAACTTGTGTACCCTAAATGACATGCAGGACCTTTAGGCAAAACCTGAATTAAAAGGCTATCATTGTCGCAATCAACACTGATGTGTTGTACCGACATGCTGTTACCTGAGGTTTCCCCCTTACGCCACAATCGTTTTCGGCTGCGGCTATACAGATTTAATTGGCCGGTAGTGAGGGTAGCGATCAAAGCCTCCTGGTTCATATAACCTAACATTAGGACATTACCATTTTCAGCATTTTGGATGATGGCTGGTAATAAGCCATTCATTTTTTTCCAATCTAAAGAATTAATTTCCATATGAATCATAGTCGTACCTCAATCTTTTGTTTTTTAAGTGCTAATTTTATTTCGTGTATCGTCAAAATTTTGTCATGAAAAATACTGGCAGCTAAAGCTCCATCTACTCGAGATTCCAGGAACACTTCAGTAAAATGATTAATTGCTCCAGCGCCTCCTGAGGCAATTAATGGTACCTGACATAGAGGTCGCATCAATTTTAACTGATGTAAGTCGTAACCTTCGCGTACCCCATCTGATTGCATGCAGTTGAGTACAATTTCTCCTGCACCTCGATCTTGTACCTCCTTGATCCATTCTTTTGTTTTGCGTCTCGAATTAAGCGTTTTTTGCTCATCTCCAGTATATTGATAGACATAATAATCATTATCTATCCATTGGCTATCGATTCCTATTACAACGCATTGGCTTCCAAAATTACGGCTTAACTCACTGATTAAGTCAGGGTTTTCTAACGCTGGGCTATTAATGGATATTTTGTCGGCACCAGAATTTAATACCGATTTTGCCTGATTAAGAGAACGAATTCCACCCGCTACGGTGAAAGGAATATTGATTGTTCCTGCCACTTGATTTACCCAATCCGGGCAAACCAAGCGTTGCTCTGAACTTGCAGTAATGTCATAGAATACAAGCTCATCCGCGCCCGATGCAGAATACTTAGCTGCAAGTTCAAGGATATTTCCAACAACACGATGGTAGCGAAATTTAACTCCTTTGACGACTTGATTATCGCGTACGTCAAGACATGGAATAATTCGTTTGGTTAACATATTGTACTCGCGTTCATAATTTTTCTATTTAACTAAAAACCAGGGTTTGAGGACGCTGAACCCAGGCACAAAAACTTTTTACGATAACATTGCGCTCAGGTCCAGAGTGCCTTGATAGAGGCTTAATCCCAGAATCGCTGCGTTAACTCCTAATGCATCCAATCGATTAATATCATCTGCATTACGGATACCTCCTGAGGCTTGCCATTCAATTTGTGGAAAACGTTCCACAGCCTCTTTATATAACTCAAAATTTGGTCCTTGCATCATTCCATCACAAGCAATATCAGTACAAAGTATTTGTTTCACATTGAGTTGTAGATAATTAGAAACGACATCCCATAAATTACTATTTGATGTTGTTTGCCAACCATGAATAGCCGGTATAGGTATCTTTTTTTGCATTCGAATATCTAAAGCCAGGATAATGTGTTGTGGATTTATCTCTTTAATAATTTGTGCAGTCAATTCAGGATTAGTAATGGCAACGCTGCCTAAGACTAGATTTGATATTCCTGCTGAAAAACATAATGTTGCTTGCTCTAAAGAACGAATCCCGCCACCGGCTTGCACCGGGATTCCTGTGTTTTGCATGGCACTGATTAAAGGCAGGTGTTGCATCGTTCCTGTTTGTGCACCATCCAAATCAACGACATGCAAACGTTTCGCGCCCAATTGGGCGAAGTAGGTGGCACGGTCTATAGGTAGTGTATCGAATTGTGTTACTTGATCAAATTGTCCTTGGCGTAATCGCACACAACGACCTGCTTGGATATCAATTGCAGGGATAAGGATCATACAGCCTCCATATATTTTAAGTCAGTTAGTTAGATCTGGTTGACGATTCGTCTAAGCTAACCTGAATAGCTACAAAAATTGTTTAGTAAACGCATTCCGGTTTCTGCAGATTTCTCCGGATGAAATTGCATTCCCCAAATATTATTTTTTTGAATTATTGCGGTGAATGGTTCACTGTATTCACAATAAGCCAAAGCATACTTGCTCTCACCAAGTGCATAACTATGAACAAAATAAACATAATCTTGTTCAATTAACCCTTGTTGTAAAAATGTCTCTGTGCACCATTGCAACTGATTCCAACCCATGTGAGGCACAGGGTAATTTTCCTGGCGAGGCAGACGTTGTATTGTTCCGGGAACTATTCCTAGACAACGAACATTATTTTCTTCGCTGTGTTCAAACAATAATTGCATACCGAGACAAATCCCCAACAGTGGTTGTTCTAGTGAGGTTATTACATCAATCAAGTCATACTGGCGCAATGCATTCATTCCATAAGCGGCAGTACCTACCCCTGGTAGTATCACGTGGCTTGCTTTATTAATTACCTTTGCATCGTGTGTTAATTGATAATCAAATCCCAACCTTTTTAATGCATTTGCTAAGGAGGTTAGATTTGTGCCACTAACATCAATAATGGCAATCATAATACCCCCTTGGTCGATGGTAGGGTATTGTTTGTTTTCATGCAGGCTTGCCCTAACGCTCTACCTAATGATTTGAAACAGGCTTCAATCATATGGTGATGATTTTGACCTTTAACTTCGATGTGAATCGTTGCACCAAGAGCGGTGGCTAATGAATTAAAGAAATGGGGTACCATTTCGGTTGCCATACCGCCAACAAACTCCCGGGTAAATTGGCCTTTGAACTCGCAAAAACCTCTTCCACTGATATCAATTGCGATAGATGCTAAAGCTTCATCCATCGGTAAGGTGAAGCCATAACGGTTAATACCCCATTTGTCACCAAGCGCTTTTTTCAGACCTTCTCCTAAAGCAATTGCGGTATCTTCAATCAGATGATGATCATCAACTTCCACATCTCCATTGGCACATAATTCAAGATTAAATCCACCATGTTTGGCTACTTGCTCCAGCATGTGGTTAAAAAATGGCACAGGTGTTTTTATTTCACTATTTTGGTCCATATCCAAAATTAACGTCAGGTTGATATCGGTTTCTTTTGTTTTTCTTTGAATCACTGCACTACGTTTTTGATTGAGTATTGTTTGGGTAACTTGCTCCCATCCATGTTTTTGAGAAATTGGCAGAAATTTAATACCCAGACTATCTGCAAATTGTCGATCAGTTTCTCTGTCTCCAATAACCCAGGAACATGTTTTATTAAATGCTCTTTCTTTTAGGAATTGTTCCACCAAGCCTGTTTTGGGTTTTCGACACAAGCAATTATCTTCGGGCATGTGAGGACAAATAAAAATTTCCTCAAAAAATATTCCCTGTGAAGAGAAAAGATCAAGAGTAAATTCATGACAGATTATAAAATCATCTTCAGGAAAGGAATGGGTTCCAATTCCATTTTGATTGCTCACCATAATAAAGCGGTATCCTTCTTTTTGTAATTGCAGTAATGAAGGAATAACATGGGGTGTGAGTTTGATTTTATCCAAAGAATCTACTTGAAAATCAAAAGGTTCTTCAATTAAGGTTCCATCACGATCAATAAATAAGATTTTTTGCATTTTAACATCCTGAAACATTATTTTGAAAAGAAGATAAAGTACGCAGCAAAAGCTGATTTTGCGACTCATCACCAACGGTGATTCGTAAATGCTTATGTAGCAATGAATTAGGTAAAAAGCTTTTAATTGCTATGCCTTGATTGGCGAGCCAAGAAGTTAATTCAATCGCATACTCGGTTTGAACAAGAATGAAGTTTGTTTCAGTTGGATAAACTTTTTCAATTGCAGGACAAGTTTGCAACTCCTGCACTAACTTTGATCGAGACTCTTTAATTGCGCTAATAGCCTGGGCAAACCATTCAGGCTTTTCCAATGCGCGTAGCGCTAAATCAATCACTACGCTGGAAAGAGGGAAGGGAGGCATAATTTTATTAAAGGCCTGGATTATATTTGCTTGCGCTAAAATTATTCCTAAACGAAGATTAGCTAAGCCATAAGCCTTAGAAAGAGTACGTAAAACAATTAAATTATCGAATTGGGAAATTAGGGAAGTTGCACTTTGGGCTTCTGCAAATTCAATATACGCCTCATCAACAACAATAATGGAACGATTCTTATATTCATCGCAAAGAGTTGCAATAAAATCCAGATCGATTAGGTTCGCCGTAGGATTATTAGGATTACACAAAAAAATGAGTTTACAATTTTTTTGCCAACTATTTTTGATGTCTGCTAATGACAGTTCGAAATTGTTTCGAGAATCTATTGGACATTCAATAAGTTGCGCATGTTGTAAATATACATAAAATGCATACATGGAAAAGGTAGGAGAGAATTGCATACATGCATCCTGACCTGCGCTTAAAAATAAACGAGTAATTAAATCAATTCCATCATCTGATCCTCGAGTTAATACAATTTGATTTGCATCCACTTGATAACGTTTTGCTAATTGTTCTTGTAACTGGTCTTGCTGATGCTTTTCTGGATAAAAATTTAAATCAATATCCGTGCTTAATGCAGACCAAGGAAGCTCATTTGCATGTAATCGATATTTAGGAGCTCCATTATGAACATAAGATTGGTTGTTTAATAATTCAGGGCGTATTAAATTAAGTACAGACATTTAATTCTCCAATGAGTTCAACCTAATGGCTACGGCCTGTGCATGCGCATCCAAACCTTCAATTTGTGCTAATGCAATTGCCGCAGGTCCTAAATTTTTAATTCCTTCTTCGCTAATCGATTGCACATTAAAGCGAGTTAGGAAATCGAGTGTACTCAGGCCATTATGATTTTTGGCATAACCATTTGTCGGTAGCACATGATTTGATCCGGTTACATAATCACCAAGAGTTTCAGCAGCCCAGGAACCAAGAAATACAGTGCCTACACTATATATTTTATCTAGTAAATCTTTTGCATCCTCGCGATTTATAATTAAATGTTCAGGCGCATAGATGTTGACCATATTTAATTGTTCCGTTTGATCTGCACATGCAATAATCAAGCTGTTTGCCAGTGATTGTTTGATTATTTGAGCTCTTGATAAGCGAGTAAATTGAGCGTGCAGGTGTTGATTTACCTCTTCTGCAAACTGAATTGTGTCGCAAATCAAAATTACCTGAGAGTCGACTCCATGTTCCGCTTGGGCGAGCAGATCCGCAGCAACAAATGCTGGATTTGCTTGATTGTCTGCAAGAATCATCACTTCGGAAGGCCCTGCAGGCATATCGATAGCCGCACCATACGGATCTGAGGCAACCAGAGTTTTTGCTTCTGTAACATAACTGTTTCCTGGTCCAAAAATCTTATCGACTTTAGTAACCGTTTCAGTCCCATAAGCCATAGCCGCAATTGCTTGAGCTCCCCCGAGTGCATAAATGGTGTCTATGCCACATAATCGTGCGGCTACAAGTAAATGTTCATTAATGGAACCTGATGCATCAGGTGGAGTACATAATATTTTTGTAGGACATCCAGCAACCTGCGCGGGTATGGCTTGCATTAACAATGAAGAAACCAAAGGAGTTTTGTTGCCACCAGGTACATACAAACCGACGCGTTGTATTGGTCTATAGGTGCTATAAATATTCACTCCTTTTGCGGTACATATATTTTTGTTTTCCGGTAAAAGCGCCTGATGGTAAGTGGTAATGGTTTTGATTGCCTCATTCATGGCAGTAAGTGATTGTCTACTAATGTATGCGTTTTCAATTTTGTTCCTAGAGATTTCCAGGCTTTTCAAACAAGCCCCATCGAACTGTTCTGTAAATGCAAATAAGGCTTGATCTCCAAATGTTCGTACTTGTTTGATAATCTCGTGTACCTTGCTTTTTACTGATGAAGTTTGCATGGGTCGAGTTAAATAGAGTTTTTTTTCAGCTTGGGATAGGGTTTGCCAATTTTTAATCGATAACATCATACTACTCCAACATTTTTTCTATGGGTAAAACCAATATAGAACTGGCACCTAGAGTTTGAATGGTTTCTAAGGTGTTCCAAAATACTCGCTCACTGGAAACAACGTGAACGGCTACTTTATCCATATTTCCTGGTAAAGGTAGAATTGTGGGCGATTCAGCTCCAGGTAGTTTTTCTGCAATTGCTTCGAGAGCAGATTTGGGGGCATGAAAAACAATATATTTCCGTTCCTGAGCTTGTTGTACTGCCTGAATTCTTCGCGCAAGCATGTCAAATAAGTCTTGAAACATGTTGGAAGACTGTAGCGCGCTTTGGATCAATACGGCCTGGCTTGAAAGTACTGTATCGACCTCATTGAGTTTGTTATCCTCCAAAGTTTGGCCACTTGAAACCAGATCACAAATTGCATCAGCCATACCCATTCGCGGGGCAACCTCAATTGAGCCCGATAATACAAGACTTTCAGCACATATTTTTTTATCACGTAAATATTGATTCAGTAAATTAGGATAGCTGGTAGCAATACGTTTGCCATCCAGACTTCCTGGGCCTTGATAGTCCATAGACTCAGGAACAGCAATAGATAAGCGACACGTGCAAGTACCCAACGTTGCTGTTATTTTGTATCCTTTGTGTGGGTTGGCAAGTGAGGCTTCTAATAAGACGTTTTCACCAACGATACCTCCATCACATAAACCATCAAATACTAAAACCGGGATGTCATCATCGCGTACAAAAAGTAAATCAATGGGAAAGTTATCAACATGTGTAAGCAGACTATTGGGCTTTATACGAAACTTTAACCCACATCGTTGTAAAAGATTCAAAGACTCCTCTGATAAACGACCCTTTTTCTGTAATGCCAAACGTAAACGATTTTTCACGATAACTCCGATCTTTTGGCGATTAGTTCATAACCGCCAGTACCAAAACTTAAACAGCGTGCTACACGAGTTATTGTGGTCACGCTAACTCCCGTTTGCTCATGAATCGTGCGGTAGGGAATACCTTGTCTCAATAAAGGAACAACTTGCCAACGATCTGCCATTGCTTCGAGCTCTGCTGGAGTGCATAAATCGGTAAAAAATTGCAATGCTTCATCTTTGTTCTCAAGCATGCTGATGGCATGCATTAAATCAGGTAGTGCAGAATGTTTTAGTGTAGTATGTGTTTTCATATTAATGTATTAGCGCGTTATAACATTAATACAATAGTAAAGACTATTTTTAATTCTGTCAATGGAGAAAAGTAGATAAACGATTAATATTGATCTAAAAAAATAGTAGTCTGGGTCTATAAGTTAAAAAAATCCCCTCTCCCAGCATTGGGAGAAGGATAGAGGTGAGGCATCCAGGCTATGAAGCTTCGGCTATGCGTTTAGAATGGAGCGGATCTGGCTTAACAACCATACAAAGATTGATAAGCCTCAAGTTTTTTAACTTGTTCGTTTTGATTTGTACTCTTTAAGTAATCGATTAAATCAAATAAAGTGATAATTGAATACACATCAATGCCCTGTGCTTTAATTTCAGATAATGCTGATTCCTTGGTTAGCCCACGTTCGCATCGATCCAGAGCGATAATGACTCCAGTTAATTGGCCACCATGTTGCTTAATCAAAGCCTGTGATTCTCTAAAAGCGGTACCTGCAGTAATAACATCATCGACAATAATTGTTTTTCCGGACAAGGGGGCACCAATTAATTGGCCTCCTTCACCATGATCTTTTACTTCTTTACGGTTAAAAGTAACGGTAGATTCTTTTCCTAACTCAGCTAAAGCTATAGCTGTTGCGGTAGCAAGAGGTAGGCCTTTATAAGCGGGCCCAAATAAATGTTCAAATTGGACTTTATGCTCAAGTAAAGTCTTTGCATAAAAATGTCCTAATTTCCTTAAAGCGTCTCCTTGATAAAATAAGCCTGCATTAAAAAAATAAGGACTAATACGGCCAGATTTTAAAGTAAACTCACCAAATTTTAATACTTGGCAATCAAGTGCTAATTTTATAAAAGCTGATTTCATCTGATTCATTGTGTATTTCCAATAGAAAAAAGTAAGATAAAGATGTTGTTTTTTTTAAAAAAATTCTTAACAATCAATAAAAAACTGCTATGCTAATCTATATGTAAGGAAACAATTCTTACGTATAGTGAATGTTTATTATAACTCAGCGTTTTAATAGTAAATATTTTTGCGCTAAAAATAAACATCTGAAATAGTTGGATAGTAAAGCTTAAGACAAAGGGGATAGCTAATGTCGCAAAGAGAAACGGGCCATGTAAAATGGTTCAATGAGAAAAAAGGATTTGGATTTATCATTAATGAAAGTGGTGACGATATTTTTGTTCATTATAAAGATATCCAAGGTGTAGGATTTAAAACCCTCCATGAAAATGATCCAGTATCCTTTGTGCTTGATAAAGGACCTAAAGGGTTAAAAGCACAAGACGTTACACTGATTTCCGAACAGTAAAGTAACGCATAATATATTCTCAGCTATCGCTGCGTGTTAAGTTTAACCTAGGCTAAGGATTTGCCGTAACCTGGGTTTACTTCTCATGCAATGAACTTTTTGATTATGGCTACAATCCGGAAATTTTTGTTCTGGTAATGGCTTTTTATTGAGCTTGAGCCCGAAAATTTAGGGATGTGGCAGTTAGTCAATGATATCTTTTGGCTAAATATTATAAAAACAATAATATAGATCTTGAATTCTTCAAAAACATCTTCATATATCCCTATCGTTTGTTTATTTTTTACTTTAAGGGATTTGTATGAAACGTTTGTCCATGTATCAGGTAGATGCATTTGCATCCTCTCTTTTTGAAGGTAATCCTGCAGCAGTTTGCCCTTTAGATAGTTGGTTAACTGATAAAGAAATGCAAAGTATTGCTTCAGAAAATAATTTATCAGAAACAGCTTTTTTTGTTCCTGAAGGCGATGGATATTACATAAGATGGTTCACGCCAAATGAAGAGGTTGCTTTATGTGGCCATGCAACCCTTGCCAGTGCTCATGTTATTTTTGAGCAATTAAATTTTAAAGGATCGGAAATAAAATTTAATTGCAAAAGTGGGGTACTTATTGTTCGTAAAAATGAAAATGGCATGATGATGGACTTCCCAGCGTTGCCATATCATCCAATTGAACTGTCACCAGAGTTACAGCAATTAAATTTAAAAAAACCGCACAAAGTCTTGAAAAGTCAGTTTGATTTAATGTTTGTTTATGAGAATGAAAATGACGTAAAAATGGCTGAACCCGATTTGGATGCAGTAGCTCGTTTGGATTACAGAGGCCTCATTTTAACTGCACCAGGAAATAATACAGATGTTTATTCACGATGTTTTTATCCAGGATGTAATGTTCCAGAAGATCCTGTAACTGGCTCTGCACATTGCGTTATTGCCCCGTATTGGTGTCAACAATTGAGCAAATCACATATTAATGCCCTGCAAGGGGGTAACCGTCAGGGCAAATTGGAGTGTGAAGTAAAAGAAGGACGAGTCTTTCTTTATGGAACAAGCCATCTTTACTTGGAAGGGACAATTTACTTGCCATGAACACTATTGAGACACCAAGACTTTTATTAAGAGCATGGAGCGATGATGATATTGCTCCATTTTTTTCTATGAACCAAGATCCCAAGGTAATGGAGTACATTGCTAATTTTTGGACGATGGATATGGTTGCTTCATTTATCGAGCGAATGAATGCACAGCTCGCTGAAAAAAATTATACCTTATGGGCTGTAGAAGAAAAAAGTACGCAGGAATTTATGGGTTTTATTGGCTTAAACAGTCCCGCCTGGGAAGCACATTTTACACCATGTGTGGAAATCGGTTGGCGTTTGGCATTCTCATTTTGGGGTAAGGGCTATGCAACTGAGGGGGCTCAAGCTGTTCTGAATTATGCATTTAATACACTAAAATTAAAGGAAGTAGTTGCTTTTACTGTGCCTGAAAATTTACGTTCACAACGCGTTATGGAAAAACTCGGAATGATTCGGGATAGGTATGGGGATTTTCTTCACCCTAAAATTGATCCAGTCAATTCTTTGGCGAAACACTATCTATTTAGGATAAAAAATAATCCAGATTAATGTCCATCACTTAATGGAATGATTACATTATTTCCTTTATTTAATTTACTTAATGACATTATTTGCAGTTCTATTTATCATGAGTGATTTATTTAGAGTGTTCGTATTGGAAAAGGAGTATCTATGACAATCTATATGTTTCCTGGGCAAGGATCTCAAGCGAAAGGGATGGGGATCGAATTATTTTCTCATTTCCCTGAGCAAATAAAACAGGCTGATGAGATTTTGGGGTATTCCATTAAGGAATTATGCTTGGATGACCCCAAACAACAACTGAGTAAGACCGAATATACTCAACCCGCATTATATGTTATTGAAGCACTATCTTTTTTGGCCAGAACTGCTGAAGAGCCTGCACCACAATATTTTATAGGACATAGTTTAGGCGAGTATGCTGCTTTATTTGCTGCAGGTGCTTTTGATTTTGTTACAGGATTAAAACTGGTGCAAAAACGTGGTGAATTGATGGCCCAAGCAAGTGGTGGGGGAATGTTGGCTGTAATTAATTTACCAGAAGAGCGAATTAAATTTTTACTGAGAGCCAATGGATTGGATTCTATAGATTTTGCCAATTTTAATTCACCCAAACAAATTGTTCTTTCCGGACTTGCTGAGGACATTGCCAAGGCTAATGAATTGCTTGCCAAGGAAGCATTGATGTGTGTCCCATTAAAAGTCAGTGGCGCATTCCATTCTCGTTATATGCAAGCAGCTGCTAATGAATTTGCAAAATTTATTGCACCGTTTGAGTTCTCTCCACTTCAGACTCAAGTGATTGCTAATGTCACAGCAGAGCCCTATAGCGACACTATGATTAAAGACAATTTGGTAAGGCAAATTTCTCATCCTGTTCGGTGGACTGAAACGATCCGTTATCTCAAAAATCAAGGTGAAACGGTTTTTATTGAGGTGGGTCCTGGAAATGTATTGACCCGTTTGGTAGCGCAAATTTAATTATTCCAAAAGAGCAGATATTCCCATAAAAATGAACCACGTTTTATGGGAGTATCGAATTAAATAATTAAAATCTTATACGTCGTTATATCCAGTAGAAAAATATCATCTACACTTAATGAGAAATCAATTTACAGGGGATGTGATATGACGATTCGACTAAAACATGAGCATGGAACATTAGAAGCGATAGAACTTTTTCAGCTACAACACCATTTAGCGCTTCCTCGCCTTAAAAACTATTTGCAATCCAAAGGCTCAAGACAATGCAAATCAATAAAAAAAATTAGTATTGGGCATTCCACTTTGGATGATAAAGATTATAGTGCACTCCATGACATCCTGAAATTATCCTCTAAAGTAAGTGAGGTTTCCTTTTATGCGAACCATATTGATACGGAGCACCTCGCTTATTTATTTGATTCATTACCCAATAAAAAACTGAATACAATCAGATTTGTAGATAATTGGATAGGGGAGAAAGTTCCTGCTCACTTTTTCTCCTTTCTAAAAAAGAAAAAGCTGAACGTTTTGGATTTATCATTAAACTGGTTACGTGATACTGGAGTGCAGTGTTTATTAGCAGCATTGGAAACGAATACAGATTTATACGAGTTGGTATTAAGCTGTAATGATTTTAGCTTGGCAGGAATGAATGCTGTGCATCATTTTGTGTTGAAACATCCCTCATTAAAAATTTTGGACATATCATACAATAACTTGAATGAAGAATGCGCCAAAGAAATTGCCGCCATGATTACTAAATCACAATCTTTGACTCACCTTATTATAAGAAGCAACAAAATTGGTGATGTCGGGGCTGAGTATATTTCACAAGCATTAAAATCAAATAATAATTTAAAATATGTAGATTTATCAGATAATAAGATTTCAGGGACAGGCTTGTCTCAGCTCGTTCGTGAGGCAGAGACTCATGATAACCTTGAAGAGTTGATATTAAAGTATAATCATCTTCTTCCTTCAATGTTAAAACCAAACCGATCAGATTTACACGTTTTTTATTGATATTATATGCAGAATTATCTAACCGTTCAGTGTAGTATTCACTTTCTGTGATACATGAACGGTTATGTATATTTATCAATGGAGTTTTGCCCATGGGCACTGGTGCTTTTTACCTTTTAAGAGAACGTAGATTTTTGCCTTTCTTTCTGACTCAATTTTTTGGTGCGTTCAACGATAATGCCTTCAAGTTGGCAATGCTTACTTTGATTAGTTATCATTTAACACATGACCAAGCTCAATCCGAATTCTACCAGGCAATAGCAGGTACTTTATTCATAGCACCTTTCTTTCTTCTTTCAGCTACTTCCGGGCAATTGGCAGATAAATATGATAAAGCTTTAGTGACTCGGGTAATCAAAATATTAGAAGTATTTTTAATGATTATCGGTAGCTTTGCTTTATATTGGGGCAATATTTTTCTGATGATGTTCACTTTGACTGGTCTAGGAGTACATTCAACATTTTTTGGGCCTATAAAATATGCCATTTTACCGGATCATTTACCCCAAAAGGATTTATTAGGGGCGACCGGATTAGTTGATGCAAGTACTTTTATCGCCATTTTATTAGGAACTACTATGGGTTCTTTATCCATAGGAATGAACAGCCCAAAACCATACCTGGCTATTTTTTTGACGGTACTTATTGCACTTGCTGGATTAACTTCAAGTATGTTTATACCTAGAGCCCCATCTCCATCTGAAAAGATAAAAATTGATGCTCAGATTTGGCGAGTGACTTATAAGATGCTGAAGCAGGTGACAGAGCATTTCGGTATTTTATTATCTATTTTGATTTTATCTTGGTTTTGGTTATTAGGAACAGTAATCCTAACCAAGCTACCTGATTATACGAATTATGTTTTAGGGGCAAATAATGCTGTTTTCGCATTATTTCTTGCTTTATTTTCAGTAGGAATTGCATGTGGTTCAGTGACGGTGAACTTTATTTTTCAAGGGAGAATTAACCTGACTATGGTCCCCTGGGCCATGTTCGCCTTTACTTGTTTTTCAATGGATTTGTATTGGGCTACTCCTGAAACAGAACAAGGCTTACTCTTTTCATTAAGTAATTTTTTTACATGCTTTGCCCATTGGCGTATTGCTTTTGATTTATTTATGTTGGCTTTTAGTTCCGGCTTATTTTTAGTTCCCCTATATACCTATTTACAGGTTGCGAGCCCGCCTCATGGCAGAGCTCGAGTTATTGCCACCAATAATATATATAATTCTTTGTTTATGGTTGCAGGGACACTTATGGTCATTGGTTTGTTGCATTTTAGTGCTGAAATTCCCCAAATTTTTTTAATTTTGAGTTTATTAAATGCTGTGGTTGCGTTGTTAGCCCGGATTTATTTAAAGAGAGTGGTTCTGCCAGCAAAGTAATAAGTTAAAGTGAAGCCGTGGGGCGGCTCAGCGGAACAGGGGTTGGAACTATTCATTCAGATTTGGCTCCCAAGGTTCTGCTGCGCTGCACCCTAAGCTACTTAGTATCTAGCTACAAACTAATTCTGATGTTAACCAATCACGCGGAGGCAGAAAATCAGTGTAAAGTTTTGCTTCTGCGCTATTTGTATCAGGTTGCCAATTATATTCCCAAGTAACTTCGGGCGGTAATGACATTAAAATTGATTCCGTTCTGCCATTCGACTGCAATCCGAATAAAGTACCACGGTCATAGACTAGATTGAATTCTACATATCGTCCTCTTCGGTAATTCTGAAAGGCTTTTTCTCGTTCACCAAAAGGATGGGATTTGCGACGTGATACGATTGGAGCATAAGCCTCAATATAGTGATCGCCTATGCTTTGCATCAGGGCAAAACTATGATCAAAACTTATTTCGTTATAATCATCAAAAAATAAGCCGCCAATTCCACGCGCTTCGTTTCGATGTTTAATAAAAAAATACTCATCACACCATTGTTTGAATTTAGGGTAAACCGTTTGACCAAAGGGCTCGCAGGCACGCAAGGCAGTTTGATGCCAATGTATGCAATCTTCTTCAAATCCGTAATAGGGTGTTAAATCAAATCCACCACCAAACCACCAAACTGGCTCCGCCCCATCTTTCTCTGCAAGAAAAAAGCGGACATTCGCATGCGATGTAGGTACGTAGGGGTTATCTGGATGAATGACTAATGATACGCCGAGGGCATTAAAATTTCTGCCTGCTAATTCGGGGCGATGTGCGCTGGCTGAAGCAGGGAGATGGGCTCCCGATACATGTGAGAAATTGACACCTGCTTTCGCAAAAACCAAACCTTTTGTTAAAACACGAGTAATTCCGCCACCACCTGAGGGACGATTCCAGGAGTCTTCGATAAATTGGGCTTGACCATCAAGATTTTCAAGTCGTGAACAAATTGTATTTTGTAACTGTAACAGATAATGTTTTACTTGTTCTATAGCGTTTTCAGGAAGAGAATGGTTTTTTGACATGGTTAAGCCTTACCAAGTTATAACTCGCTTATTTTCTCACTTATTTGAAATTGGCACAATGTTTGCATTTCTTGTTGTACTGACTTTAAAAGGAGGACATATGGCGTTAGATTTGGATTCATATTTTGGAATACATGCTAAAGCTTTAGTCGCACGCGATCATAGAGCCTCGCAGTTGGCGAATAACTTAGCCAACGTTAATACACCCAATTATAAAGCTCAAGATGTCGATTTCAATGAATTTTTGGCAGCCAGTATGGCTGGCGGTGCGCAAAAGATGGAGGTTACTTCTCCGAATCATATCGATACAAATGCGGATTTTTCAGCGAGTTTGAAATATCGGGTTACTTCTCAAATGTCTCTAGATGGAAATACCGTGGATAAAGATTTGGAAACCACCGAATTTGCACGGAATTCGCTTAATTATCAAGCCAGTTTGAGTTTTCTTGATAGTAAAATCAAATCCATGATGCTTGCGCTGAAAGGAGAATAGCAATGACATTAAGTGCAATTTTTAATATTGCAGGTTCGGCGTTGACAGCTGAAACAGCTCGTTTGACAACGAGTGCTGAGAATATGAGTAATGCTAACGTAGAAACGGGTAGTGCTGACGAAGTGTATAAAGCGAAATATCCTATATTCAAAGCAGTACAAGAACATGCAAATCAATGGATGGGAGAACAAATATCTGGGGGAGTTCAACTTAAAGGAACTTATGAAAGCAATTTAGATCCTATAAAGCATTATGCACCTGATAACCCTCAAGCAGATCAAAATGGATTTGTTTATACACCGAATGTGAATTATGTTGAAGAAATGGCGAACGTGATTTCTGCATCAAGGTCATATCAAATGGATATTGAATTGCTCAATACAACAAAACAACTATTACAAAGGACCTTAAGGCTAGGTGAGTAAGGGAGGAAAGGGAATGTCAACAAATTCAGTTAATGGAACTAACGCATCTAATGCATCATTTAATCAAATTGATGCGACAGCAAAACAAAGCCTGGGACAACAGGATTTCTTGCGTTTAATGGTGGCTCAAATTCAAAATCAGGATCCCATGCAACCGCAGGTAAATGGTGAGTTTCTCTCACAATTAGCTCAGTTTAGTACGAATGATGGAGTTGCTAAAATGCAAGAATCGCTGCAACAAATGGCAACTTCTTTACAATCAAATCAGGCTTTACAAGCTTCCGCTTTAGTTGGTCGTAAAGTTTTGGTAAATAGTAACGCGCTCCAACTGGGGGCGGAAGGAGATTCAAAGGCTGCAGTTGATATTCCACCGGGTCTCAGTAATTTGAATGCATCTATTTATTCAGAGTCGGGTGAGCTTATAAAAACGATTCCTTTAGGCCAACCTGCACCAGGATTTTTTCAGTTCAATTGGGATGGTACAGGAAGCGACAATAATCGAGTCAAAGAAGGTAAATATAAAATTGAGGTACATGCAGTTTATGGAGGGCAAGAAGTATCATTAAAAACCATGACCTCTGCAAATGTTGATAGTGTAAGCCTTGGTCAAAATGGAGAAGGATTAAAATTAAATGTAGCAGGAATTGGACCAATATCATTGGATCAAGTAAGACAAATTTCAGTTTAAAAGCAGGAGGCTAAAATGACTTTTGACGCAGCACTAAGTGGACTTCAGGCAGCAACCAGTAACTTGGATGTTATAGGTAATAATATTGCAAACTCTTCAACTATAGGATTTAAAGGTTCTCGTGCTAATTTTGGTGATATTTATGCTTTTGGTGGTTATGGGAGCTTTGGTTCCGGTAGCACTTCCATCGGTGGTGGCGTAATGTTGACTGAAGTTCAGCAATCATTTGCATCAGGAAATTTAACGAATAGCACAAATAGTTTAGATCTTGCAGTAAATGGCTCCGGATTTTTTATTTTAAACAATCCTGGCGGCGGAGCTCTATATACCCGTGCCGGTCAGTTTAAATTGGATAACCAAAATTATATTACCAATGCCAATGGACAATATCTTACCGGGCTACTTGCTGATGGCCAAGGAAATATTACTGGAACATCAGGGAATTTACAAATAAGTACAGAGAATATAACTCCACAGGCCACAACTATGGTGACGACTGGTGTTAATTTAAACTCACAAAGTACTCCTCCTGCTATTGATTGGGTTGGTGGCGCTTCACCGCTTAGCAGTTCTTATAATAACCCCACCGCAATGACTATATATGATAGTTTGGGGAATTCTCATGTGCTCAGTATGTTTTTTATCAAAGCAGATTCGGCAGCAGCAGCGGGGCAACCTAATGCTTCAACTCCTGCGGGTACAGAGAATCAATGGTATGTTGCTTTTCAAATTGATAACCAAAATGTTCCAACTAATGCAGGAACAGATAATACAACGAACTTGTACGAGGTGAATTTTAATTCAGATGGATCTTTTGCTGGAGTCGCTAGCCCAGGGGGTGTGCCTATTGGTAACAACCTGATTCCGTTATCACTGAACTTGAATAATGGTGCCAATCCTTTAAGTTTAAATATTGATTTATCAGACAGCACACAGTTCGGCAGCCCATTTTCGGTTCAATCAAGCGCCCCAAATGGTTATACAACAGGAAGTTTGGCTAGCCTAAGTATTGACGATACAGGACTTATTTTAGGAATTTATACCAACGGTCAGTCCATGGCGATGGGACAAATTCAATTAGCTAATTTTGCTGATCCTACGGGTCTGCAAAATATGGGAAATGTATGTTGGGGTGAAACTTCAACTTCAGGTCAGCCTTTAATTGGTGTTGCTACAACTGGAGGACTAGGGCAGATTAGATCAGGCATGTTGGAGCAATCTAATGTGGATTTAACCAGTGAACTGGTTGATTTAATAAGTGCTCAACGTGATTTCCAGGCTAATGCACAGTCAATTCGTGCGGGTGATACAATAACCCAAACAATTATTAATATACGTTAGGAGATAACTCATGGATCCTATCTTATATAATGCTGCAGGTGGTGGACGAATCGGTTTCAAACGTCAGGAGATAATCGCCAATAATTTGGCGAATGTGAATACTCCTGGTTTTAAAGCCGATATGTATCAAGCACAAACTTTGTATGCAAATATGAATGGATCTAATGATGGACCAGCCTTTGCAATACAAAATCCGAGTGCAGTTGATTTAAGCCCTGGTGAGATTATGACAACAGGGCGTAATTTAGATGTAGCGATTGAAGGCAATGGCTGGTTTGCAGTTGGCAATGGTCAAGGTAAAGAGGCATATACTAAAGCAGGAAACTTACGCTTGGATGTTAATGGTTTATTGACTACGGCATCTGGGCATCCTGTTTTGGGTAATGGCGGTCCCATTTCTATTCCTCCAGCCCAATCAATCAATATTGGAACGGATGGGACGATTACCGTTGTGCCGCTTGGTGGCGATCCTAGAAGTGCCGTCATATTAGATAGGATTAAGTTAGTAACACTGGATAAAAATAATATTATTAAAAACTCAGAAGGCTTATTCCAATTAAAAAATGGTGGTGCTCCAACAGCTGCTAATGGGAGTGTAAAAGTTAAAAGCGGGGCTATTGAAGGCTCAAATGTTAATGCCATTGACCAAATGGTAGAAATGATTTCTTCTGGGCGTGAGTATGATTCTCATATGAAAGTGATATCTACAGTTGAAGATAATCTCCAGAAATTGGCACAAGTATTGCAGGTATGATTACCATTTTAGTCGATAAATAAGAATAATTGCGGAGGGATCTCCATGGAACCAGCATTATGGGTCAGTAAATCAGGCTTGGAAGCACAAGAAAAAAATATTGCTACGATTGCTAACAATTTAGCAAACGTCAACACTACTGGATTTAAGAAAGATAGGGCAATATTTCAAGATTTACTTTATCAAAACTCAAGTCAAGCTGGGGCTCAATCTTCGGAGAACTCTTTAATTCCTACAGGAATAAATTCAGGTTCCGGGGTTCATTTAGCAGCCACAGAAAAAATATTCGAGCAAGGAAGTGTGCAAAATACGCATAACCCTTATGATTTGATGATTCAAGGGCAAGGATTTTTTACGATTTTAATGCCAGATGGTACACAAGCGTACACTCGTGATGGCACTTTTACAGTGGATAGCACGGGTCAACTTGTTGATATGAATGGATATCCGCTGCAACCTGCGATAAATATTCCTAACCAAACATTAGGAGTTACCATTAGTGCTGACGGCGTGGTGAGCGCTACAGTGGTTGGAAGCAACACGCCAACAGTACTTGGAAACATCCAATTAGCTAATTTTACCAACCCGACTGGACTTCAACCTATAGGACAAAACCTTTTTATCGAAACAGCCTCAAGTGGCGCAGCAACACTGAATAATCCTGGAACATCAGGGGTTGGTACCTTATTGCAAGGTTCTCTGGAAGCATCTAATGTGAATGTAGTTGAAGAGCTAGTCAATATGATTCAAGCTCAAAGAAGCTATGAAATTACAGCAAAGGGTATTCAGACAGTGGATAACATGCTGCAATACTTAAATCAAACTGTTTAAGAAGATTTCATTGATGAAATTATTTAATTTGCTTGTTGTAAGCTCAGTTGCCATTCTTTTGAGTGGGTGCGAACTTTTAAATCCACCCCAACGAGGGAAAGACCCTGAGTATGCACCTACATATCCTACAACTCCTGATCCAAAGGAGTTGAGGAAAGAATCGGGTGCCATTTATAGTGCTGAAACAGCTTTACCTCTTTTTGAAACACCAAGAGCGAGACATCCTGGCGATATCATTACAGTATTCTTGGTTGAAAGTACTAATGCATCAAAAAATGCGACATTGCAACAAATGAAAACTGATACAAACGTAATTAAAAATAAACTCTTTTTAGGAAAGCCAATCTCTTTTGGTAATGGCTACAGTATGGACTTTGATCTAAACAATCAGCGACAATTCAATGGTTCTGCGCAAGCTGTACAGAATAATAAGTTGGCTGGAAGCATTTCTGTTACCGTATCAGAAGTGTTGGCAAATGGTAATATGGTAGTTCAAGGTGAAAAATGGGTTAAAATCGATCAAGGTGAAGAATATGTACGTGTATCCGGAATTATTCGACCTCAGGATGTCCGTGCTGACAATTCCATCACTTCAGATCGTTTGGCCAATGCTCGTATTGCGTACGGAGGTACAGGACAAGTAAATAATACTAATGCCCAAGGATGGCTGGCACGAATTATGTGGGGACCATTGTTCCCAACCTAATCTAGTTGGTCATCTGAATGAGTTGAAGTTCAGAATGAAAATCTTCAGATGATCAACCTTGTTTTACCCGGTTAGATTAAAAAAGAAGATAGGATTTGCATTTATAAGAGTGCTTAATTTAAGGAATTGTAATGCGGCGATTGCTGATAATTACATGGATGTTGATAATAAATCTGATATCAAATCACGTTTATGCAGAACGTATTAAAGATATTGCAACCCTTGCCGGTGTTCGCACAAACCAGTTGATCGGTTATGGTTTGGTTGTTGGCTTAAATGGTACAGGAGATAAAACCGGGACTCGATATACTGAAGATACGTTTGCCAACATGCTTACCCAATTAGGTGTCAACATACAAGCAGGAACCAAACTTAACTCAAAAAATATGGCAGCAGTCATGGTGACCGCGAGCTTGTCTTCTTTTATGAAAAAGGGACAAGCTATGGATGTCAATATTTCGTCGATTGGTGACTCGAAAAGTTTATTAGGTGGAACTTTGTTAATGACCCCATTAAAAGGGGCCGATGGACGAGTTTATGCAGTAGCTCAGGGAAATGTGATTGTTTCTGGTGTTAGTGCCGCAGGTAGTGATGGTACAAGTGTTACTGTAAATGTTCCCAGCGGGGGACGAATTCCTAATGGTGCAACAATTGAGGCGGATATTCCTAATCCTTTTTATTTTACAAAAGAATTGACCTTTAATTTACATTCCCCTGATTTTACAACTGCAAAACGTATGAGCGATGCCATTAATGAAATGATGGGACCAGGGACTGCCAGAGCGTTGGATGCTGCATCAATAGTGGTTACAGCACCTAAAAAAATGTCCCAACGTGTAGATTATGTTTCAGTGCTGGAGAATATAGAATTCAAACCTGCTGAGGCAATCGCTAAAATTATTATTAATGCACGTACAGGAACGGTAGTTATTTCGTCTAATGTCATTGTGAAATCTGCCGCAGTGTCACATGGTAATTTGGTGGTTAGTGTGACGGAAACTCCAGTGATAAGCCAACCCAATGCTTTTGCAAATGGACGAACAGTTTCAACACAACAATCACAAGTATCTATTGAGCAGAAAAATAATCATGCTTTTGTCTTGCCACCAGGTGTGACATTAAAGGATATTGTAAGAGGTATAAATGCTGTAGGCGCAACACCATCTGATGTGATTGCGATACTTGAAGCACTACAACAAGCCGGTGCGTTAAATGCTACTATAATCGTGATATAAGAGTGGGACATTTCAGGGCTTATGCAAGAGTTTGGTCTGTTCTTAAGTCCTGAAGACGAAGAATCTGCTCATCAAGATAAAGGATAAATATGACTGTACATGGAATTGCAACCAGTGATTTTAATGCATTAAATGAACTCAAAGTGCAAGCGCAAAATAATGCAAAAGAAGCGTTACCTGAGGCAGCGAAGCAATTTGAAGGAATATTTTTACAGTCTATGTTGAAAAGCATGCGGATGGGACAGCATTTTCTTGAAGAATCTAGTCCATTTAGAGGTAAAGATCGGGAAACCTTTCAGGATATGTTGGATGCTCAATATGCGAGTACTATTGCAAATTCTAAGAGTATTGGTTTGGCTGACATGCTGGCAAGACAAATGGAGCATAATTTGCCTGAAACGGAGCAACCAGCAAAATTGACACCGGCTAAAACGGTGAACTCTACTTCGTTACCTGTTACTCCAGCCAATCAAAAACAGCAGGATAGACCAACAACTACAATTGATGAGTTCGTCAAATCAATTTGGCCCCAAGCCAAGCAAGCCGCATCGCTTATTGGTTTAGATCCTAAAGTTTTAATGGCACAAGCGGCATTGGAAACAGGATGGGGAAAATTTGTTACTAAGGATATTGATGGCAGCAGCAGTAACAATTTATTTAACATTAAGTCGGGTAATGATGAACTTGATTCTGTGAATGTTAAAACCACAGAATATATTGCAGATACTCCAATTAAGGTAAACGCATCATTTAGGAAATATTCATCAACTGAACATAGTTTTAATGACTATATTTCTTTAATCAAAGACAATGAGCGATATCAAAATGCGTTGGCCAGTACTGGAAACCCGGAGCTTTACGTCCATGAATTACATAAAGCAGGGTATGCCACTGATCCTAAGTATGGTGAGAAGATTTTATCAATTTATCATGGTGAAGAATTAAACCAGGCGATCCAGCGCTGTGAATTATCGGAACAAGTTTGAAAAAACATTGTTGCTGACAGAGATGATGATTAATTTGTAAGACATTTGAATATTGGTCAGGGAGTGAGTCAAGGCCATGAAGTTAAGGAATTTTGTCATTCCCGCGAAGGCGGGAATCTATCCTTAAATTGGCGCCACGCTCTACTAGAAATGGGTTTCCGCCTTCGCGGGAACGACAGTTTTTTCCTTAACTTAATAGCAGTGAGGGAGTGAGTAACCATGTCAATACTAAGTATTGCTTATTCAGGAATGAATGCTTTTCAAAACGCATTGAGCGTTACTGGGAATAATATTGCAAATGTCAAAACTCGGGGTTATTCAAGACAAAGTATTCAATTTACTCCAACCCCATCACGGAGTTTTGCGGGCTCATTTATTGGTACAGGGGTAGCTGTTAATAACGTTTATCGCAATGTCGATCAATTTGCTAATGCTCAAGTAAGAAGTACATTAAGCATTAAATCCCAATACGATACTTTTTATCAGCAAGCCCTGCAAATTAATAAATTGTTTTCTCAAGATGGCAGCAGCCTATCTTCATCTTTACAGTCTTTTTTTGACTCGTTAGGTCAATTAAATAATGCACCAGACAGTGTGGCTTCACGCAATGTTGCCATGAGTCAAAGCCAATTGTTAGCAAGCCAGTTTTTGTTTTTACAACAAAATATTGATCAATATCAAGAAAGCTCTACAGCACAGATCAAGGAAATAGCAGGTAAAATCAATCAACTAACCGCCAACCTTGCGGCAGTAAATGAACAAATAATGAACTCACCCAATTCACCCGAATTGTTAGATCAAAGAGATGAATTACTTAAAGAATTATCTGGGTTTTCCGATTTAACTGTAATTGAACAGGATAGTGGGATGGTGAATGTGGGTATTGGTAGTGGCCAAATGTTGGTGATCGGAACGACTCAAAGAGCTTTGTCTGTGAGTTATGACCAACTCACAGCGCAAGGGACTCATATCTCGTTGGATTCAGGTGCAGGAAAAACAGATATTACAAATCAATTGGTCAGTGGGACATTAGGTGGCTTATTGAATTATGAACGAAATATCTTATCTAAGTCCAGTCAAATAATAGGGCAAATGGCGATTGGATTGGCACAGACATTCAATGCTCAAAATCGCTTGGGTATGGATTTGAATAATCAATTGGGACAGAATATTTTTACGGACTACAACAGCCAGGCTTTGCAATTAAATCGTTCGGTTCCTGCCGCAACAAATGCTGGATCCGGAGTATTATCAGTGAATATTACTGATATCTCACAAACCAAAATAAGTGATTACCAATTGGTTGTCACTGATGCAGCAACAAATCAGATAGCACTTATTCGTGATTCTGATGGTTCAGCAGTAACATTAAATTGGAGCAGTAACCCACCAGCTCCCCCTGCAGGACAAATCGTCGTCGATGGCATGACCATTACCGTCGATAATATTGCTAATTTGGTAGATAACGATACGTTTACAATTATGCCAACACGTGGGGCTGCCGAGAATTTTTCTTTATTGATGAGTGATCCCCGTCAATTAGCGCTTGCAGCACCGGTACAAACCAGTGCCTCTATAAACAATACAGGGCAAGGAAAAATTGATTTAGGCTCCGTTATAAATACTAATGAGGTCACAAAACAATATACCATAGATTTTATTTCCCCAACGCAATTCAATTTGATTAACGTTACAGACGGGATTACAACTGGCCCAATCGCGTTCGTGCCTAATACAGACAATGTGATTCAGATTCCTGATAGCGTCAATCCGTCTTACTCTATTAAATTATCAGGTGCTCCAAATGCTGGCGATCAGTTTACTGCTCAGTTCAATCAAGGCGGGTATGGTGATAATCGGAACGGTTTACTTTTAGCTGGAGTTCAGCAACAAAATATTTTTTCTAATGGCAATGAAACGATTTTTGATGTTTATTCTGATTTACTTTCTGATACAGGAAGCCAAACCAATGAGGCTAAAAATCGTGCTGATGCGTTTCAGGTTTTATATAAACAATCTGTGGATTATCAAGAAAGTATCAGTGGAGTCAATCTGGATGAAGAGGCGGAAAATTTACTGCAATTCAAACAGGCTTACGAAGCGGCAGGAAAGCTAATGGAAATTGCCAATCAAATGATGGAACTACTTTTTCAAATAATGAGGTGATAAATGCGTATTTCGACGAATCAAATTTATCAGAACAGTTTGAACAGTTTATTGCTTAAACAAGAGCGAGTAGCGAAGCTTCAACAGCAACTGGACGAAAATTTTTTAAAGGTTCGTTATTCATCTGACGATCCTATTGCGTTCGCACAGATTGAGCTAATGAATCAACGGATAAGTACTACAGAACTTTTGCAAAAAAACCGTGAAAGCGCTGATAGTGCGCTGAGCATGGAAGAATCTATCTTAAATGATTGCACCATTAGCTTACAACGGTTGCGAGAAATTCAGGTTAAAGCCGGTAATGCGACATTATCTGAGCAGGATCGTAAAGCATTGGCAATTGAGGCAAATATCATTTTGAAAGAATTGCTTGATTATGCCAATACAAAAGATATTAATGGCGATTATATGTTCAGCGGCGGACAGACTTCTACTGCGCCTTTTTCAATCAATGCTTCAGGGCAATATGTATACAATGGTGATAGTACTCAACGCTATCAGCTTGTTGCAAGCAGCCTGCAAATTGCTATTAATGACCCTGGGGACGATCTTTTTATGCGTATACCCAATGGAAATGGCAGTTTTTCAATAAAGCAAACAGGAACACCTAATACAGGAACTGCTTCAATAAATACTGGTTCAGTATCTACTCCTTCAGCTTATGTACCTGATAATTACACAATGAGTTTTGCATTGAACTCACAGGGAAATTTGGTCGTTATGGTAAGTGGGGCATCAAGTGGTAATGTAATTCCTCCTACAGGGTTACCTGATGACGCACCTTTATACCAAGAAGGGATGACTGTTAGTTTTAATGGAATGGAAATGGCTATTTCAGGAATGCCGAATGCCGGTGATGCGTTTTTAATTTCACCATCTCAAAATGAATCAGTATTTGCTACCATACAAGACATGATTGATAACTTAAATCAACCTTACTCAACAGCCACAGAAAAGGCAGCCGCTACGACTGTGAATAATCAAATATTGGCACAAATAGATAGCGCTTTGAGTACTATCTTGGATGCCCGAGCAAATCTCGGATCACGTTTAAATCAGCTAGAACATGCTGAAACAGCAAACTCTGATTTAATTGAGCAAAGTAAAATTATTTTAAAGCGCTTGCAAGAAGTAGACCCTTTAGCTGCTGCAACGGAGTTCAAACAGGAATTGTACAATTTAGAAGTTGCACAGCAAAGTTTTGTGCTGATTCAGGGATTATCTATTTTCAATTTTATTTAAGTTAAAATTATAGCTCGAGTGTTTCGAGAAACCCCGGAAACCATAATTAATCATTCCCGGGTTGCGTCTTCGCTTTAACCTGACTGAAAAACATACAAGATAAATTTGAACTAGTTATTTACAGGGGAGGCGTTCAGCCAATATTGAGCGATATCAATTCGTCTAGCTATCCAAACATCTTGATATTGGGTTACATGATCTAAAAATTGTTTTAGCATAAGACAACGATCCGGCTTTCCACTCAGGCGGGGATGTAAGCCTACAGTCAAAATTGCCAGGCGTTTTTCCTGATAAAGATAATGAAATGTATTTATTAATCGTGCGTAAAATTGATCAGCCTCTGAAAAACCTGGTGTTATGGTAAATCTGAAATCATTGCAATCAAGTGAGTAGGGAATTACCAAATGCTGTTCAATATAATAAGGTAATTCATCGGCATAGCTGTCCGAGTCATAGAGAAACCCTCCGTGCTCAAGTAATAATTCTCGAGTATTTTCACTTCGCCGCCCAGTGTACCATCCTTTGGGTTGGTGCCCAGTTAGTTTTTCTAGTGTTTCAATACATAAAAGAATATGTTTTTTTTCAATTCTTCTTGGGACATTAGTGTAATTTATCCAGCGCCATCCATGTCCTGCCACTTCATGATTCTGTCTTGCCAGATAATCGGCAAATGAAGGGTTAAGTATTAATGCTTGTCCAGTAACAAAAAAAGTAAGGGGGATTTTATAATGATCAAATAAACGCAGTAAGCGCCATATACCTACACGACTACCATATTCATAAAACGATTCCATACTCAGATTTCGTTGTCCTTTGGCTTTGGGCATAAAAGGGAAATCTGCACCACTAGTTTCTGCTTGCGCATCGCCATTTACAGGGCTTAATTCCGCTCCTTCTTCGTAATTAATTACAAAGTTGATGGCAATTTTTGCTTTATTAGGCCAAGAAAGACTTGTTTCTTCAGGGCCATAACCTAATAAATCACGCATGTTTATCCTAGTTCGAACGTAGTAATACCATAAATACCTTCGTTAGACAGTTTAGGTATTCCTTTTAAATACATTCTTGCTGTTGCAAACACTTTGACCATCTTATATTTGTTAACCAAATTAACCGCAAAGGGATTATTCTCGGGAATATCCAAAAAGACAGTTTCTCCTTGAGCATATTCGACTAATTGTTCAAACAGCTTTTCAGCAATAGTAGGTGTGTTTGCGAATAGCGGACCAATTTTATAACCCTCAACACATTTTCTGATTACTCCATAACCCTTTAATTGTTTATCTTGAACAAAACCGAGTGCTAAAGCAGTATTTTGTTTAATCCATGCTGAAAGAAATTTTGGTCTTGGGGCAGGAAAAAAATGATTGTCATATTGAATCAACTGCTCAAAAGGTACAGTTTTTAGATCAACCAAATGAGGATCATGTTGAGGGGTTAAGCGGATATGCTCCAGAGAATACCGGGCATTGCTGTGCGCAAACTGATAACCAATATGAGCATAGTTATTGACCATATCAAGCACCCCATCAATACCCGCATTGCGACCATCCACATATGCAAGACGGGCAGATGTTAACTCCATCCCATAGCCCTGAGTTCGGTATCTTTTATCTACGATATAAAGTCCACAAAAAGCAAAATGCTCGTCATAAACTACAGCTGAACCAACTGCAATAATTTGACCATTTAATTTGCCAGCAAAAAAACCCTGTGGGTCAGTTTGATAAAAACATTCTGCATCATTTAATCCTGGGTTCCATCCTTCTTTTTGCGCCCATTCTATAGCAATTGCAACCTCTTCGCGTGTCATTCGTTCAATATGATATTGAGGCATGATGTTACCTCTATGAAAGGGTATATATTAAATTAAATATTAAAGTAGTAACTAAAGCAAATAGATAGGTTTCTATTTTTATTGGATAAATTATAAATACTATTTCATCGTTTTAATTTTCTCTTTGTCACTAAATTAAAGTGATACTAAATACTAAAAATTCCTGTATTATGATCCTCGTTAGTCTTTTAAATATGTAAGGAAGCATTATGAATTTCAATATCAGGAATACCTTAGGCCCCTTATTTCTCATTCTTTCATGTCCCGTTTTCGTGATGTTGATGTGGTATACCAATACTCAACTTCAGGGATCCTTGTCTGCTCTGTGGGATTTAATAATTCAAAATGGTTTTTATCAAACTGTATCTACCATATGGAAACCTTACTTTTGGGGGTCTTCCATTGCCTGGAAAATTATTTTAATTTTTACAGTATTTGAGCTGGCTTTGATGCGTATTTTGCCAGGAAAAAAATTTGAAGGCCCTATTACTCCCAAAGGGAATATCCCTGTTTATAAAGATAATGGTGTTTTGGCATTTATTGTAACAATGACAAGCTTTTGCATTGCATCGTTTGGCTTGAATTTATTCTCAGCCTCTATTCTTTATGACAATCTCGGAGCTCTGTTTGGCGCATTGAATTTGTTTAGCCTTATCTTGTGTGTATTTTTGTATCTTAAAGGACGATTTTTTCCTTCATCTACAGATTCAGGTATAACCGATAATATTTTGTTTGATTACTATTGGGGAACAGAGCTTTATCCTCAAGTCCTTGGATGGAGTATTAAAAAATTTATTACATGCCGTTTTGGTATGATGAGTTGGGGCCTCTTCCTAATTTCTTATTGCGCCAAGCAAGCGGAATTAGGCGGTTTATCCAATTCAATGTTAATTTCTGTGATATTACAATTCGTTTATCTGAGTAAATTTTATATGTGGGAAAAAGGGTATTTACGCTCTTTAGATATCATGCATGATCGAGCCGGTTTTTATATTTGTTGGGGTTGCATGGTATGGGTTCCGTGCGTTTATACTTCTCCAAGTATGTATCTTGTGCTCCATCCGATTCATTTATCTTTTGTATGGGCAACCCTCATTTTAGGCTTGGGCTTAGCGAGTATTATTATTAATTATCTTGCTGACAAACAAAGGCTGATTGCGCGAGCTACGCAAGGTGAATGTAAAATTTGGGGGAAAAAACCTGTTACGGTGTTGGCACGTTATGAGACTACTGAAGGTGATAAAAAACAAACCATATTACTTGCTTCGGGATGGTGGGGCATAGCGAGACATTTCCATTATATCCCAGAGCTTGCAGGTACATTTTTTTGGTCTGTACCCGCTTTATTTGATAATTTTGCACCGTACTTTTATCTTTGCTTTCTAACTGTTCTGTTATTTGATAGAGCATTTCGTGATGATAAGCGATGTTCTTCCAAGTATGGTCATGATTGGAAAAAATACTGTGAATTGGTTCCTTATAAAATTGTTCCTCTAGTGATTTAGCACGTCAATTAAAATTTCATTTTTTCCAAAACCCCCTGGATAAAAAGCAAGGCTGGCATCCAGGAGTTCCTGTATAATAGAAAAGTTCAAAAATTCATCAAATGAATATAATTTAACTCTAGAAGCGGGGCTCTATGCTTTTTTATGTTTTATTTATTATAGGCGTTGGTTTGGTCCTGAAAGTTTATCAACTACACCAAAATGGTACATCTGCAAGAATTACCTATCCTTCAGCGATCAGTTATCTTTCATTAATAAAGGATATTACTCTCTTAAGAGCCAATCCTTCTGCAAAAACACAATTACAAACACGGTTTATGACGTTTATAGCAGAACTGGGTTCTCGCTCACTTGATGAGCAAGGTTCAGGTATCGCCTATTTTAAATTGCCTGATTTGACTCCCGTGTTTATATTGTCAAATAACTCAGCAATTCAACAACTTTACTCGAAAACGAATGAAAAGAAATTTGGACAAAGACCGTTTTTTCAACGTCTGGCCGTGATACTCGGTTCTGGTAATCTCATGTCTTCGATTCTAGGTTCGGATACTCATTCTAGAATTCGCCAATCAATTCTTTCGCGTAATGAATCAAATAGACCACATGTGGCAAACATGGTTGCTGATTTTTTTAAGGAATATGAGTTGGAGCAAGGTCAGCATGGAAGTTCGCTCAGTGAAGTTATGGATAAACTGTCCAGAAGAGTTTTACTCACAACTTATTTTGGGGCAGCAATTATAAAGCCATTCGAAAAGTTTTATCATCCAAGTTTAACAAAAGAGTTAATCGCTTGTCTTTTTAGTCTGGATCCTATTCAGGATGATGAGAAAAAAAATCTTCAATTTTTAAGGGATAAAACATTTAAGCTAGGTTGCCAAGTTATTTTCTCATCGGATGAAATTACAAAACAATTAATGGAACAGCAGAGTTGGCTTAATTATTTACTTAGAGTCCGAGTATTAACTAATTCGGATATAAAAAGTCAATTGGAACAACTCGGGATAAATTCAGAGCAAGAATTAACGGCAGTACAATGTGAGTTATTAATAAAGTATTCAGTAGAACACGTGGACACTACATTACTGTCTACCCTGGTGCGGGATGTTGTTAATGAAAGTTTATTCATTCCATTATTAGGTTTTGATGCTACTGCCACTGCATTAATTACCGCCTTGAGAATTGCGCTTCAAGATAAACGTATTTACACCATAATAAAACAGGAAATTCAGCAAAAAATTTCAGCAGGGGAGTCTTTCGAATTACATTCTCCTTGGGATGCCCAAATTGAAAAGGGTGTATCCTATGCCGAAGCTGTTCTATTGGAAGCGTTACGATTAGCACCACCAGCGCCTATTGTGCCAGAAATAGTTCACGAAATAATCGAACTTGATGTGGAGGGGGCCTCACTTACTTTGCCTGCAGGAGCACTTGTATTCATTCCTATGCAAGGAGTACATACACATGCACACTATTTTCCAGATATTAAGCTTTCCAGTGAAGGGCAAAGCGTTTTTGGCAAAAAAACAATAAGCGCTAACGATATTTTTCCCGAGCGGTGGGGGCCTAAAAACGGTACTGGCAACTTTTATAATGCCCATTATTTTGCTGAAACTCCTTCATCTTATGTACCAAAGACAATGGAAAAAGAAGGGCAATTATTACCATTTAAAACAGGGGCGCGCCGTTGTCCTGGGCTTCGAATTGCAATGACAGAAATAATGGCTTTATTTCGTATGCTTGCTACCTATAAATTTGAACTTACGGCAGAAGAGCATCTGGAGTTACGCTTTAATTATGAGACACCATTACAAAGAAATGGTGGGATGGGGTTGCTAAAAATTAAACCTCGAAAGCAATTGGAATTACGAGAGGCCTCATCACCTTATGCTGAACACAGTGTTCATAGCATTAATTTTTTTCCTGACCCTCCTGTTGCCAAAGATAAGAAAATGGAGCTTGCCTCTTTTTCTCTGTCTCATAGCCGAGTGTAGTTGTAGTCTGAGTGAAGGTAAAGCCGTAATCCTGGAGCTAAATATCAATTTAATCCCGGGTTATGCTTCGTAAGATTCATTGAAAATTAGGAATGGATGCATAACATGCCAATAAAATACCCCATAGATGGATGTAATCACCAATTAATATATTTTTGAGATACCATTTGGGTAAACGTTCATTTCTTATATCGCTTTGTAAGTATTTTATGATGGGTACAAATGCGACAACAAAAAAAATCATGAGTACGTGATAAATAAAAATCAGTTCCTGGGTATTACTATATAAATAGGTTTTGTATTGCATTTCCCATGGAGTGATATAGATAATGACGAATGTAAATAAAAATACCTTAATAATACTGTTTAAATCAGTCATAAAAGGAAGTTTTTTTCGACTGGATACAATTACTTGTCCTGACGGGGCAAGTGCATAAAATGAAATCGATTCAATAATGGCGCTTGCTAAAAAGAATGTACAATAAATATAAATACTGATTGTCGTTAATGTAGGCATAGTTTAAATACGAATCGAGCTGTCTGAAATTATAAAAACTGTTTATAATTTTACCACAAATGTAACTGCAGGTCGATGCTCCTTCTTCCCAACATATTTTTTTAGGGAACAATTTCATCAATGAGAGAAATATAGCTATGTTGACAATTTCCTCATTAGATTCCGTACAAACTACGCGCATAAAGAGCGGAAAATGGGCGGAATCAAATGAAGTGTCAACAGACTCTAATTAAGAAGAAAAATAATTTGAGTCAAGACTGTTTTTTTACTTTTTATTTGTTAAGATAGCAACGACCAATTTCTTTTTTACCAAGAAAATCCTGTGGATATTTATTCAATTTAATGTCAATTCGAATTCAATCAATTTAACATACCCTTTGCTGCATCAGCCTTTTTCCAATTTTTAATGCATATTATTTCATTGAGTTATTCACATTTTCTGTGGATAAGTCTGTTTATAGTCTGTAAAGCTTTTGTATACTTTAAAAATTCAATGCTAGATTATTTTCCGTTACGCTCTTTAAATAATTTTTAATGGGGATATAACAAGCATATTCCTAAAGTAACAAGCAGCGCTCCTAACCATTGTAGCGAAGAAATTTTTTCTCCAATCCAATATGCAAATATTTGTGTAAAAACAACTGAAGTGTTGCGTAGGGTTATTGCAAGTCCCGCCTCTGCATAACGCAATCCCAATAAGAACAATAAAAAAGATAATGCACTTAAGACGCCACCAAATGACATTCCTTTCTATCGAAAATTTATAAAATATTAATTTGTTGAATAGAGGCAAGAAAAAACAACAAAATTTAAATCGCTTCCTGTACATGTAAATAAAACACCAGTCGGCTCATTTGAGTTTTCCGCTACTAATATTTTATGCATTAATTTCATTCCGCCAGCGGAATAACAATTATTAGATAAGCTGCTAAAAACATTACTTATGGTTTTAATTTGCCCAGATCGTTCGTAGGCCTCTTCGCATTGAGCGGATTGTCCGGCAGGCGGAGATAGTGCTTTTTCCGCATGAGCATTTTGATAAATTAAGAATGAAACTAGAAATAATCCATGAATAAATTTCATAATTGTCGTCCATGCAAGATAATTTCTTATATTATAGGTTTGAATTTAAAAAAGTGGAAAAAGCCGCTTCTTGGATAATTTTTTTTCTGTAAAGTAGTGTTGCTCAGGTATTGAAGCGGCATTTTTTATCCGGAGATATTCAAAGGCCTGAAACTTCTTTAAGCATTTAAGTGATTAGCCAATAAGTGAATATAAACACTTGTAGGTATTTAAAGGATCGGCTGAAATTTATTTTCTGTCGGAGGATTTTTAGGCTCTTGCACTACTGGTAAATCATGTACGTCTTCATTTTGCAGGTTAGTAGTATCAGCAGCTGTGGCAGGTGATTCCAGGATAGGGCGTAATGCTATTGAGTAACTACCCTGGAACTTATCTGATAATTCATGATCATAATGCTCTAATGCTTCCTCGAGGATTATTTCTTCATTTTCTTTTGTACGCTCTTCTAAGATTTGTTCGTCCACACTCTTTGCCTGTAGTTCGACTCCCCATTTAATTAATCCAAATAGTGCAAGTCCAATACTAAAACCGAGCAGAATGGGACTCCAAAGAGGCGGTACTGTTGCAGTGCCTATAAGAATTATTAGACCAATTGTTGACAAAATGACGCCTGTTCCGCCTAGAACAAAATTTGTATAGGATTTTACTATAGTCTCATCAGCTAAATGAGTGTTTTCTTCTAATAGGAACAATGGCTCTGTTATATTTGCAATGTCTTTATCAATTTTATCAATTTGGTGTTGAATGTTGCTCACCTCTTCTATCAGTGATGTATCAGCCTCAAACTCTTTGCTTTCATCAATTTCTTCTGTGATGTTCGCAAGACTTGCCAAGAGTTCTTTACGCTCCTTATATAACTTTGAAAGTTTCATTACAGGGCTGTTATCTGGAACTAATTCAGACAATCCTACTTTACTGTGAATCTTGCGAATAAATTGTAACTGTTTTGCTTCCTCAGTAGATAAATTGCCCAGGTGCTCTAGTTCCAATGCGCGAATTTCGAGTTTATTTCGATATTTATCATTATTTAATGAAGTATCAAATGTCTCGAGTAAATTCATAAATTGAATTTTTTCTTTATATGCCTTACTTGTTTTGTATTTATTAATAAGTGCGCCTAAAAATGATATTCCCTCAACAAGAGTGGTAAGAGAGGCGAAAGCTAATCCGATTCCCGCAGCTACTACTCCTCCGAGAATGAATGCAGTAATACCTAAAGCTGATGTGGTTAGAAGAACAATTATGGAAAAAGTTTTATTGATCACGGAACTATTTTTGTCAGTTAATGTTGTAATCGCATTGGGAATAATAGAAAACATCTGGAGTGCAAATCCAATGATATGTAACTCTTTAGCGGACTTTATGATAGAGCTTAGTAGGCCGATTAACTTCTGTATGCCCCCAAGTATGTATTGAGATAACTTTCCAGTTTTATGGATAATTTCAGTAAATGACCTCTGTTTTTCCTTCGATAAGTTTATTCTTTTTTTTAATTTATCCATTTTTTCTGGTAGAACAACATGCTTTTTAAGCGGATAAGTCATAGTTACTTTTCCAAAATGGTATATCTTAAACACGATGAGCGCTTTATTATCCACATTGTTCTTATAAAAAACAACCATAATTGTTCAAATGTCGCATGAGTTGTGCAAAATATTGATTTATAAAATAAGAAATTTTATTGATAATGGGCTTTTGAAGATTCGCTTTTTATTTACGATTGAGTCGATTTCTTAGAGAAATATAGGGAAAGGAATGCGTGTCGCTGCGTATAACAGGTAGCTTCACTTACTGTTTATTCTATTTTATTTTCAATGCGCTTGTCTGGAATGAACCAAATTAATGCAGCAATTACAATAAATACCAATATAAATAAAACTGAGTATATAGCTTAAGAAAATTGGTCCAAGCGGTGTGAGACTAGCGAAGTTATCACCATGTGGAATTTTAATTTCTAACACCATAATGGTAATAATGATAGCAAGCACGCCATCACTAAATGCCTCTAAACGTGTCGTTTTCATCAGTTTTTCCCATATTATGTAATAATAACTCCATATTTTTTATTGAAATAAATCAATTTCATCTAGGGGCCGTTGATAATTGCTTCATTAGCCTACGTTCTACGCTTTATGGGCGGAATCCAGTAAAGACCGCATTAAAAATAGGTGCATTTTAGTGCATCTCTGTATAGGTCCAGCGCATAAATTGCGGGAAGTAGGTGGAATTAAATGAAATGCCAACAGAGCCCAGTTTATTTCTCCCTATTATGTTGTATTTTAAATTGTAGAACAGGTTTTACTTTATCTTGTGAATTATCTTGCAATTAAATAAGCACCTTCTCTTTAAGCGAATTATCTGATGTTTAATAGGTGATACATATGGCTAAATTAAGGAATACATGTATAAACAAAGAGCGAGCGATCGCAGTGGACATTTTTAATGCGCCTGATTTTTGTTTTGAATTTGCACTTAAGAGTCAATATAGATCCATTTCTGTTTTTTTATGATAAAATACAATAAAAACAACATTTTATGTATTTAATAGAGGGATATAATTCTTTCTATTTTTTGAAATAAAGGCTTATCTATATCTTTTTAACCACAATTTATATTGGATCTATTGACGCTGACTGAAAAATATGCAAAATTGATATTTTGTTTTCACTTATTGTAAAATATGTATCTTTCTAAGGTAATTTATTATGGGTTCAAGTTGTAAGCATGCCAAAATTTCTTTATTTAGCGCAACAGCATTGTCTGCTACCGCTATGGTTGGTTCAGGATGGCTCTTTAGCGCGCAATTAAATGCTAAAATTGCCGGAAATTACGCTTTTCTTGCATGGGTTCTGGCCGCTTTGTTGGTAATGGCGGTGGGATTATGCCTTGCACAAGTCGCATCAATCTACCCAGTTCGTGGGGCAACTGCGCGCTCAAGTGCATTATCACATAATGGTATTTTTGGTATGCCATTTGCCTTTGCCAACTGGTTTGGATTAATGGTAACGATTGGTACCGAAGCTCAAGCAACGACCCAATATTTAGCCGCTGCAATCAAAAGCGATGTTTTAATCGCAGATAATGTCTTGACGCTTTATGGTAAATTATTTGCATTGAGCATCTTAGTCGTATATTTGTTTATTAATTATTTTGGTATTAAGTTATTAGCTAAAATTAACAATACAGTCACCGTAATAAAAATTCTTAGTCCGATTTTTACGATTGTTATTTTCTTGATTATGCGTTTTGATACCAGCAATTTTAGCTTAGCTACAAATACCCAATATGGAATTGGATCAGCAATTACTGCAATCATTTCAGCTGGGTTAATCTATTCTTACAATGGGTTTCAATTGGCAGTGGCTTTTGCCAGTGAAATAGAGAATCCAAAACGAAATATCCCTCTTTCAATTGTTCTTTCAATTGTAATTGTGATGTTTGTTTATATGTTATTGCAATTATCCTTTATGGGTGCTGTACCACATGACATGCTAGCAAGTGGTTGGAGTAGCCTCAATTTCCATTCACCTTTAATTAATTTGGCAATGTTGCTTGGAGTAAATTTTTTAGCAATGATCTTGATTGCTGACAGTGTCGTGAGCCCATCAGGTACTGGATACTCTTATTTAGGTGGTGCTTCTCGTATGTTCTACGCTATGGCTAAAGAAGGTCAAATGCCAAGGAAAACCATTGGCAAATTACATCCTGAATATAATTTGTGCCGTCGTTCTTTACTTATTAATTTTACTCTAACTGCAATATTTCTATGGAATTCCGATAGTTGGGCCTCATTAATGGTGATTGTGACTGGATATCATTTAATTGGATATATGGCTGCTCCAATTAGTATGGGAGCGATTAAACCAAATACCAGACTCTTTGGGTTAATCATCTTTTGCATCCTTGGGGTAATGATGAGCACGTTACCAGCTAATGATTTTTTAAAGATGAATTTGTCGATTTCAATTTTGATGGTAATTTATGGATCAATACAAGTCGCACGACGAATGAAAGTAACAACATTATTAGTATTATCAACACCTTTTCTGACTTTTCTGTGGTTAATTTATTTTTATCAAAATATTTATTACATCATATTAATGTCAGCTCTTTTTTATACATTGATTACTCATAAAGAATACGTCAAATTATGTAAGGATACTCAATTCATTAGTGATGACGCTGCTGATATAACGGCAAACACAGAGGCTCAACGAGCATAATATGTGTCGCTTGTTGCCTGTATTAGTGGAGATTGATAGAGGCGACATTTGCTAGAATTTTTTGGCTACAAAAAAGCTGCTGACCTATATATCTTCCTCTTTTTTCTCTGAATTGGATGCTTTGGACGAGTTGAATTTAACAACTCATCAAAGGCATCATCGGTATCAGTATTTTCTCTCATGGCAAAAAAGCGATGAGTATGCAATATGTCTTTTATAGTTTTTGTTGGGCTTACTTTTTTCTCAAGTCCTTCACTTAACACTTCTTTAAGTGAAATAGCGTTTTTTTCGATTTCATTTATATGTTCCAGCACATCATTTTTAACCTCTGTTAATGCTTGAATTTTCTGATTTGTAAGACCTGGATTCCTAGTTACCGCTTCAACTAATGCATCTATTATTTTCCACACCCAATTTGGATTTTGCAGGCGTTCTATCATACCATTCAGTTGTTTAATAGCACGTGCTACACTGTCTGCCCCAGTAGGATTATACAGTCTTTCTGCATTGACTGGTTGCAAAGAGTAAGTTGTGTTAGAGCGTTGTTCTGCGCGAATTTCTTGCTTTTTTTCACGTCTCTTGGCAACCCAAGAAATACTATTAATCTTACTATCTGGCCACACAATATTAACAGCAGCAGGGTCTTGTGGATAAGGAATATGGTTTAATTGTGATATTGCCTGCGTAGCATTATTGAATTCATCACTTCCTTCTTCGGCCTGTATTTCTACAACAAAATAATCGCATTCACTATTAGCATAATCTGTCATATTTATATTATGTTTATCTTGCTGTTTAAAAATAAAATCTTTAGCTTTTGCTAAAGAGGAAAATGATTGAGAGTATATTTCATTTGTGTTTTGCGTGGAAAAGACCACATGATAAGTTATAGGAGGTATTTTATTTATCTCATCTTCAACTCTTTGAAATCCATTTTTAATCTCAATTATTTTCTTCTTAATCTCTTTTGTTTGATGTATCAAGATATCTTCTAAATTTCTTCCAAATACGATTCCAATATGTTGATCGTTCAGATCTTTTTGAATGGTTTCAAATCCAATATTTCCCAATTCGGATAAAAGGTCACATTTATATAGAACATCACGGTAAGTATCTAAATCATCACGATAAACAGTTCTTATCAGTGATTTAGAATATCGTAATAACATTGCTAATATATTTAAATTCTTTATTGCTTTTTCATCTGCATTTTGTAGAAAAGATAAAAGATGCTGAGTAAATTCAGATAATTCCATTGGAATAATTAGTACTAAAAAATCAATAGCCTTTTCCTGACTAATCCCATTTGATCTATGCAAAAAGTCAAATATGTTTGGATTCGCATTCATTATTGGGGCCTAAATTTATATGGGATACAAATTGGAAGAAGCATTATTAATTATACTCTTTTAAATTTAAATTATAACCGCTATCAGGAGCGCGAATAATTATAAGTCGTTACAGCTGAACAACCGTTCGCTTATAAATTTCCTATTTTTCCCGGAGTAAAATAATAAATTGTTTTTTTTGATTTAAATCAATGGGATCTGATTTTGGGAGACCCCATTGATTTTGTATAGAGTAATTTTAAACTGAATCTATCTAATTACAGTAGACTTTTTCCAGTTATTGGTTGAGTATAAACGCCGCTTTTATATTCTTGCCAATTATCGGCAGGTTTGATGGCACATTTTTTTGAAACCATATGCCATCCTGGTTGATGTTGATGGCATGCCGCATGGATTGGTCCGACTGCAAGCATGGTAGTGGCGAGTATTAATCCTGCTGCTCTGATCTTCATATAGATCTCCTTGTACATAGTTATACGTAAAGCCAAAAATACATCAATATGATTATATATTACACATCTGCGATGTGCAAATTTGTACCTAATTAAACGCATTACTTTTAAAAAAATGGGAGGTATTTTCTTCATCAACTCAAGAAGTTAACGATTAGTATGCTTTTTCAATATTTCCAGGATTTAGAGTACATACAGCTTGTCTTAATAAAACCTTAATGTTGTTAGTATAAAATATGGACTTTGTATTCAAAAATCAATCAAAGCTTCTGTTAACGTAACTAAGGATACAACGTGAATAAAATTATGACTTTATCTCTATTTATTATCTTTGGATTATTCTGTTCACAATCAAACGCCCAAAAAACAATTAAACTTAGCCCCAATGAAACAAAATTACTGGCAAATAATACACTTTGGACGCTCAATGCTACATGTGTTGTTCAATGTACCCATCAAAATAACGGTAAAATTAAAATTAACGTAATAAAAAATAGCGGCGTGATCAATGGAAGAAAACTGACTACCGGTCAAGGAACTCTAATCCGGGTCAAAAATAACAGTAGCGTATCTGTGAGTGCAGAATCGGGCACTCAAATCAATCTTATCAATTTAGGAGCAGATGAATTACAGGCGGTTTGTTCCATTTAATTGGATGGAGTCTTTTGATTTATTTATTACACGCTAAAACTTGATAAATGAACTCAAGAAAAGTAACAAATGTAGTTTTAGATGCCTTAGTACAATAAAAACTATATGTAATAAATTTATTATCATTGCCGATATATTTATCAAAACTTGATTATAATAAAAGTAAGTGAATAAATATTTGTTCGAGGGCTATTGTGGGTAGAAAAGAAGAGCATGAAAAAATTGCACGTTTTTTGCAAGAAAAAATACAAGAAAAAATAGGTAATAAATTTTCATTTACATGTTCTGCCGACGCGGATGGGATTTATTTTCGGTTACTTACGCCACAAGGATTTCGTCCTATAGGAGAACGACGTGAAATCGAAGATATGTTTAGGGATATAGGAATTGCAGTGACCCCAAAGATATCCACTGGAGGTACTAATAATGAGGAAATCAACCACACACTTGCTGGGAATCCTTCTGAGATTGAACAATTACTAAGACAGCTTGATTCTAAAATGGCTGAGGATTATCGGTTATTAATCGAAACTGAAAATGGAAAAATTATTGATAATTTGAACCGACTAACCGCTAAAGATGGAATTAAGTGGAACAGCTCTCAAGATGGTGGTGTTGTATGTCAACATGAGCAAACTATACCGAGGGTACCACGCAGTAATTCATTGCCTGCTGATAGTGCTGCAGACTATTTTTTATTTAATCTTAAGGCACGTGGAATTAATGCACAACCCAACATGGAGTTATTACGTCGAAACCCTACGTCCGTCATGCTTGAATCTTCTTTTAAACCCTCTCAGTTTGAGCAAATAAAAGGAGAACTAAAAATCGCATTTGAGAATAAATTAGATGCAAAAAATCCACTAAATATTTGCTCGGACTATGCAAATAAATGCCAAAATGAAGATCCAGATGCGTGTCGAGAAAGACTCTTTAATGAATTTTTTAACACAATAGTGGCTTTAAGTACTCAATATCCTAATATGGATGGTTTACAAGAAATGCGTCGTATAATTAGGAATTCCCAACCATATGAGAATGGTCCCTGCAATGAACCGCACGAGAACATACTAAAGAAAGTAATCCAAGAAGCAAAGTGGAAAAAATCAGATTCAGAATTTATGAAAAATTTTCATCAACTCAGGGGTAGATCAGAAGGGGCAGAAAACTTTTATCAAAAACTTGCAGCACTTGATTCCAATAATACTCAAGCAATTAAAGAGTTTAATAAAAATATGGGAGATATTCTTTCTTCTAAGTCTGAGGAAACCAGAGGCTATGGATGTTGGTAGTTCATTTACTTGTAGAAACTCAATAATGGATTTCCCCCCTTCGCGAAAATGACAATATGGGGAAGAGAATGCAAAAGTAGAAATGGAAATGACAAGTCAGTGAACATTTCAGTTTTGGATTGATTTGCTGTGGGTTTTGTCTTGCTAATTAGTGCATGGGTTTTTGGCGCTTTTCGGCAGGAGCATCGTTTGAGTGGGCGGTTGCTGCAAGGCTTGGCTTTGTTGTCTATGATGGGGGCAGGGGCTTTGGCTTATCAAGCAATGCAAGCGCCATTCATCAGTGTTCATACTCGTGAAGAAGTGAATGCAAAATTAGCTGAAGCAAAAAAAAATCATAAACGTGTTTTTATTGAGTTTTTTGCAGGGTGGTGTAGTGACTGTCAAGCTATGGATAATCATGTTTTTTATCAAGCAGCAGTTATTAATGCAATGCAGGATTCGGTAAATCTGCGGGTTGTTATCAGCGAAAAATCAGATGAAGTGGCTAAAATTCGTCAAGCGTTCCATATTTATGGTATTCCCACAATGCTTTTTTATGATAAGCATGGGCAACAGCTTGCTAATTTAAGTTCTGTGGGACAGATATCAAAAGAAAAAAACTTGCAATTATTGGCACAATTACGGAAGTTGTATTCTGTAAATCTGCAACCCCTAAGCTCATATTTTAATAAGCGATGAACATCAGTTTATTGTTTCAAGTAGCATGGAGGGTTGCCCACACCATTTTTCTTATCGAAGACACAAATATGGCATGCTTAAAAAACATTCAAATAAACCAGCATTGATACATTGGTCGGTTGATTGAGTATAATTTTAATTCGATATTTGCACAAAAAAGACCAAGTAATATCCATGTTGGTTTAATACATTGCGCATATATTTTTATGGGAGTATTGATAAATGGCTTTTAGAACGACAAATGAACTAACCACTGAAATTAGAAATTTGAAAAAATCAGGGGAAGTGAGCTTTGATATGTCAGGATGCAAGCTTGGGCAAAAATCATTTATAGAGCTGCTAGCTTTATTCAGTCTTTTGAAAAATCTCGGAGTGAAGTATCTTAATTTGGGGAATAATTTTCTTTGGGAAAAAACAGGTACTGAGCTAGCAGAAATCTTAAGTGCTTTAAAAGATTCACAGGTCATAAGACTCTTTTTGTTTGGGAATGATCTTTGGCAACAATCAGCAACTGAGCTCGCAACAATGTTAGGTGCTTTACAAAAATCAGGCATAAGGCACCTTGATTTATGTTGGAATGATCTTTGGAAAAAATCAGGCACTGAGTTAGCCATCATTCTTGGAGCTTTAAAGGAGTCTGGAGTAACACATCTTAATTTGGGTGGGAATAATCTTGGAGAACAAACAGGTATTGAGCTCGGATTGGAGGCTCTAAAAAATTCTGGAGTAATATACCTTGATTTAAATCACAATAAACTAGATCACAAAACAGATACAGAGTTGGCTCTTATGTTCGCATCCTTAAAAGATTCCGGGGTAACGCATCTGGTTCTGAGTAAGAATGATTTGGGTCAAAAAACGGGTGCTGAGCTGGCAACTATTTTAAGAGGATTAAAAAAATCCGGAGTTAAATATCTTGATTTGACTTCGAATATTCTTGGACAAAAAACAGGTCTTGAACTAGCGACTATGTTAGATGCTTTAAAAGACTCAGGAATAACACATCTTGATTTAGGTGATAACCGCCTTGGTCAAAAATCAGGTGCGGAGTTGGCTTCCATGTTAGGTGCTTTAAAAGACGCAGGAATAACACATCTTAATTTATATGAAAACCGCTTGGGGCAAAAATCAGGGGTTGAGTTGGGCTCCATGTTGCATGCTTTAAAAGGCTCGGGAGTGAAGCATCTTGATTTGAGTTGGAATGAGCTTGAACAAAAAACAGGAGCTGAACTGGCGGTGATGTTAGAGGGTTTAAAGGATTCAGGCGTAACACATCTTAGCTTGGCCTGGAATGAGCTAAGTCAAAAAACCGGGGCCGAGTTATCTACTCTACTAGGTGCTTTAAACAAATCAGGAGTAACACATCTTGATTTGTCTGCGAATCAATTGGGGCTAAAAGAAGGCACTGAGCTTGCTGCAATGTTACGGGTTTTAAAAGGATCTGGAATAACACATCTTGATTTACGTGGTAATAATCTAGACGAAAAGTCAGAAGATGAACTTGCTCGCATGTTCGCTGCCTTGGAAGACTCTGGAGTAACTCATCTTGATTTGGGGTCGAATGATTTTGATAAAAAATCAAGTAGGTCGCTTGAAAAAATAATTAATGCTATTCCTAGGAGCATTGTATCGATTAGCTTAACTTGTTCTGAACTCGAAAAAATGGATAAAGCGCAACTTAAGGTGATTCAAGATCGATTTCCGAACCCTGAACACACCATTCTGATTGATAATGAGCGTAGAAAATTGGATTCATCACTTAGAAAGGCTGATGCAAATGTTTATAGGAAGCTCGGATATAAGACTACTATCCCATCTCTCTTAAATCATTCCGCTTTATTTGTAGCTCAAAACAAAGAACTATTTAAAAAGGGATATGAAGAACTCCCGATAGACTTAATTGATTATATCAATGAACTCAAAATATGATAAAAAAATGAAAAATTTAATCAATTAGCAGTTATTGACACAATTCTAAAATAAATTGCAAATTCTGCAGCCTCAGGTTTTTGATAAGGAGTACTTTACCGAATCAAATCTGAGGCTGTAAAAATTATTCTCAAATGTATATTATTTTAAGGTCGTGATGAAGAATGATAATGATTTAGTCTGGGATTGTTCTTTGAAATCAGATTCCAAAATGATTCATTGTCGATTTCCACTATATTAGAAGCCATGAAATCTAAATTGATAAATATAGTGTTAATCATTTCTATAGCTTCTTCGTCACGTGCAAGCAGATGTTCTAGCATTTCTTTCAAACCGATTTGATTTTCTTGAAATCCCCAATATTCGGGATTACTCACTACGAAGGCATCCAGGGCAAATCCAGTTTTTAGATTCAGAGTGGCTGAAACAAACGCATCAGTAATCATAACTGATTCGCGAGAGAGATCTTCAGGAAGTTTGTCGAGGTCAATTTTGGTAGAGATCAATGCAGTTAAACCGGTGTAATTCCCATCGGCATCTTTGGTTGTTGAAGTAACTACGCCCTTGATAAAAATCGCGTCGCCGTATTCTTCTGTATAGCTTTTTACAAGTTCTTGCAAAAACTCAATGGCACTGGGAATTATTTCATTGCTCTCTTTGGGGGTTAAAAACCTGGTGAGATCTAGGCCGACAGAACCTTTGAGAACAGTGGTTGGAGATGTACCATTACCATAGTCATAACTTAGATTGTCAACTTTGACTTCAAAGTTGTTTTTTGAACCGACTTTGTTATAGAGACTTTTTAAAGCGACTTTGGATGCCCGATCTTTATCAATTTCTACAGCATCAAATTTAAGTTTTGCAACAGTAACTTGATTCTGGAAGGGGGCAAGAATATTTGCAATTTCCAAATTTAATAGGTCAAGTGTATTGTCGACAGCAAATGCTCCGGAAATGAGACTAAAGCTTAACCCGAGCGAACAAAACAATTTTTTCATAATAACATCCTGTTTTATCTAGTTTATTTTTGATTTATCAGATTCATATTTTTATTACAAAATGAAGTTAGAAAACCCCAAGATGTCGTACATGAACTGACGGCGTGTATTATGACATTCTTTAGCTGCAAGTCTATTATTTGGCGATGCAAATCATGATGCTTAGAAAAATGTAGATAAAGCCTTCTTTATTAAACAAGGAAAAAAAGGTTAACTATTGCAAATGAGAATCATTATCGTTTATATTGTGAATGATAATGATTCTCATTTTGTTGTTCTGAACGTTATTACTAAGAATAACAGCTGTAAGCGAAAGACAATAAAGAGGGGGGTATATGATTTTATCGAATCTTCATGCTAATGAACTAAATTACCAATTACGTTCATTATTAACGAATACTGATTTTCCTATTTCATCCAAGCAAATGGGGCATTTTCTCGTCGCATCTTATCAGCAGTGTTTTAATCGGTTACGAAGATCTGCGATTTCAGAAGGATTAATTGATAAACAGGTAACTAGCCAATCCATTACTGCTTATCTTGAGCTTCTGAAACTTTATTCTCAAAAGCAAAAAACTCACATGAAATATTGGCATTCATTACACGAAGAATTAAATGAAAGTATTGCAAATCAAGCCCTAGCTCTTGCTTATCAATATCAGTGGCATAAAACAATTAAGCGGCAGGCAAAAGGATATGCAAATTTATGGTCTTGGTTAATCGAACATTTCGGCCAACAGCAAATACTTAATTTCTTAGAGCAATGGGGTTGTATAGGGCATCCATCTCACCCCAATTTTCGTGCCAAAATAGGATTTAACCGTAAAGAGGTTGTGCAATATTCTCCTGAATTTAATTCTGAAGTAACGATCGGTTGGGCTGCAATTCATCATTCACTTGCATTTATTTCAACCTCAAAATCCGCTTTTCATTGGCTGTTTAGCATTCATTTTCCTAAGGAATACAGTTTGTGGAGTGATGCATTACGATTAAAGAAATTAAAGCCAGAAGATTATTACCCATTTCCTGTTCATCCTTGGCAATGGACCAATAAATTACAAGCATTAGCAAAATCTTTATTCGAAGAACATCAATTTATAATCAACCCAGTACATCAACAAACCAAACCATCGATGTCATTTCGAACCGTGATGCCTCTTGCAAAACATGGCCCTCATCTCAAATTGGCTGTTGGTGTACATACTACCTCATCCTTGCGTACTGTTTCTCCAGCCTCGGTAAGTAACTCGTCTTTACTCTCGCAATGGATTAATGAGTTACTTACACAAAATCAATATTATAAGGGACAATTATTTTTAGCTCGTGATTTAGCGGGGATCAATGCATTACACTCATCTATTCCTAATGATGAAAAAAAACATTTTGGACTTATAGTTCGTGAAAACCCTTTACAATGGATCCGATTAAACCAAAAACTTGTTCCTCTTGCTTCGCTTTTTAAACAATCCCCCCTGAGACAAAGATCATTATTAAGTGAACTCATTGAGCTTAGTCAAAGTAGTCCAGTAGGTTATTTTATGGATTATTGTCGTTGTGTTTTGGCAAGTCAGTTGCATTTATTATTATGTTATGGGGTTGCCTTAGAGGCTCACCAACAAAATACTTTAGTTATTTTTCAGGCAAATCGTCCCTCTGGCCTTGTACTACGTGATTTGGGGGGTATAAAAATTTGTAATCACGTCTTCTATGATAAGGTGGCTAAACCAACACTACATCCTGATTCAACAATAACCTGTTCTGGATTAAATGAACTGACCAATAAATTCATACACGGTAATTTACTGAGTAATTTGGCTTATGGGATTGATTGCTTAAGTATGGATTACAAGCTTTGCAAGTCAATGCTTTGGCGAAAGGTGAGACAAATTTTAGAGCACACTTTAGAAGAATTGCGAACAGAAATTGAACCACGAATACATCATTGGTATCGACAGCAATTGCTTGTTGAACCTTGGCAGCAAAAATGTTTACTTGCTATGCGACTCCATGAAAATCAAAGCCAAGATCTTTTTTCTATGATTCGAAATCCTTTGAGCAGAGCTTATGTCTAAATCAATCCAGTCGCTTCTGTTAATAAGCCAATTTTTTATGATTTTGGCATTAGAAATGACAAACCCTTTTTTATCTTTGTTGATTGCATCGCAGAACGAGATTCCACTGCAGAGCGCTGCCTTTTATAGCATGCTCAGTTTTGTATTCCCCATGCTTGCAAATATCATCATGACACCAATCTGGGGACTTGCTGCGGATCGCTTTGGTTATAAGTCCATGCTTATGCGTGCAGCATGGGCTTTGGTATTTACCCAATTGGCAATGATTTTTGTGAATGCTTTGAATTGGATTTTAATCATTCGTATTGTTCAGGGGGCTTTTGCTGGTTTTATTGTATCCATGCAAACCTATTCATTAAGTCTTTGTGAATGGCAGTATAAAAGTCGGCAGTTGTCACGCCTACAATCAGCAAAAGCGGTTGCTACAAGTCTGGCAGGTTTTGCAGGGGGGATCATCTTAACCGCTACTAATTATCAAGGATTATATGGAATAGCAACGGTTATTTGTCTAAGTATTACACTTGTTATGCACTATTACTTACCAGCCACCCCAAAAAACTCAGGTAAAACTTTAGATCAAAAATCCGAAAAGATGATCTTTGACTCAAAACCTGTATACGCACTATGTTTTTTAATTACCTTAACCCAAATCATTAAATTTTTACCTGATCCGGGATTATCTTTATATATTAATGATTCGTTTTCTCAAAATTTAATTCTTATTGGCCTACTTTATTCATTTCCTGCGGTTGGCATGTTGCTGAGTTCCGAATGGTGTGGGTGTCAATTTGATCGATGCAGGACTGATCCGCTTTTAGTTCGTCGATATTTAATTCGTTATAGTGTGTTAGGTTTCATTCTGATGCTATGTCAAGCAAGCATAAACAACCTCATTCTTTTCGCATGTATCCGAATTTTATGGGGAGTCGTATTAGCTGCTTTACTACCTGCATTATTTGCACTTTTAAGTGATCGTTATCCCTTACCGGGGTATGCGCTTGGTTTAGCTAATTCTTTTGCCAAACTGGGCAATCTAATTGGTTTGTTACTAGGAGGACTATTAATCAATTGGCTGCCTTATTCAACACTATTTGTGATTATTGCAGGCCTTTATTGTTTATTTGCTTTGTTTGTGCCGTGGCTTCCTGGATTTTTTATCAATCCATTGCCTCGATTTTCCAATACTTATTCTGATAAAACATAATGACCCATAAAGTACTTCTAGTTATATTATTTACCTGGTTTTTTGGGAATCTGGACATACATTTTCTTACCCCAGCTTTACCTGAATTGGCTGAGTTTTTCTTAGTAAAACCAAATATCGCTCAATTAACGATTAGTCTTTTTCTATTGGGTAAGGCATTGAGTATGATTTTATGGGGAATTCTTTCCGAACGCTATGGTAGAAAACCTATATTCATTGGAGGTTTATTATTGTATACGATCTCTAATTTTCTTGCGGCGGGGAGTCCTTCTATTGGTGCTTTATTGTTTTGCCGATTTTTTCAAGGATTGGCTGTTGGAGCGACTTTGCTTATGGGAAGAGCAATGATTAACGATACCTATGATGAACAGCACGCGACCCAATATTTTGCTTGGTTTTTCACTTTTGGAGGTCTTTTTATATGCTTTTTACCTTCTTTGGGAGGCTTAATTAATAGCCATTGGAGTTGGCAGACTGCATCAATAATCATTGCATTGTATGCTCTTCTTCTCATTCCTTTGAGTATCGGAATGCAGGAAACCAAACCTAATGATTCTATTAGTTTAAATGTTCAAGAAACAATAACTACTGTTTTTCGGCATCCTATTTTTGTGGGGTATTTATTCATTTCAGGGTTAATGATGGCTGGAGAATCCGCTTTTAATACTTCGGCATCGTTTATTTTAATTAAAGGATCTCAATGGACGACTACCCAATATGGTCTTGTGAAAACAGTTATGGCAATAATGCATTTATTAGGAACAGCATGTTGTGGTTTATTGGTTAAATATTATACCAGTAGACAGCTCACGGCATTTGGAGTTTATTTTTTTGCGTTTTCAGCAGCCTTAATGTGGGTGTTTAGTCTACTTTCAGATGTGATTTTTCTTACCTATGTCATACCGATGATGATCTATTATTTTGGTACGGGTTTTATTGTTGCGAGTGCGACTTCTGCGGTCGTGCGTCCTTTTCCGAAACAAATGGCATTGGCTTTGGCTTTAACTCTATTCTGTCAATTTAATTGTTCAGCTTTGTTCAGTTTTATTACGAGTGTTATCGGTATAACAGATTCTTACTCTTTTATGTTTTTGCTGTGCTTGATTGGCTTGTTGAGTTTAATTACTTTAAATCGACTTAAATTGAATGAAAGAAAATTATCGAAACAAAGTCTCGTTGTATAATAAACAGTGTGTAATGTAGAAAGTTTAAGAAGTCATATATAGAGCCTGCCGTTACACTTTCCTCTAAACTTACTTATTTTATCTTCAATTCATCATTGTGAACCAAAGATGGTTCTTCATTTGTTAAAAGCGTTTGTAATTGCTCGATCTGTCTTATTTTCTCTTGCAATCGATCGGCAGAATTTGAAAATAAAAAAAGGAGAGACGTTTTATCTAAAGAAATTTTGTCCAACTCAGTATCAAGTTTTTTACGTGCTATTTCGAGCACTCCATAAAGATGAACATACATTTCTTTTTTATCAAGAAAAGAAGCATAGTCAATCTTTTGTGTGATATCAAAAAAGCCATTCTCTCTGACCCAGGTGCAGTGATCACAGACTTTTTTTAGACGTTCTATCTTTTCTTCTAAAGGCATTTCAAATTTGGTTAATTTTAATAAATATTTGACATCTGTTAGTAGTGCTTGAGCGACGGCTTGATTTTGTTTCCAACTTTCCTTTTTATATGGTGATGTTGAAACTTCATAGCTTCTGCAAATTCTTCTTAGATCACCTAAAATGCGTTCATCATTAAACGGTTTCTTTTTATTTAACCCTCCAATGGCCCAAAATAAAAGAAAACTATAGGCCTCTGTTCCTTCCAGTGCATCTGTATGAGGTAATTTCTGATGTAATCGAGGTTTTCTCAAATTAAGCAGAGTTTGATTGTAAAATTCATCATGCTCTCCTACTTGCACAGCAGTGAACAGATAGAGATGCCGCATACACGTTGAGAATTCAATTGGATTTATTCTAGTGCGGAACAAATCGAGAGGACATTGTTCTTCTTTAGGTTTTTGATAGTCATAAACATGTAAGAGCCTTAACAAGCTAAAGTCAATATGCATATATATATTCTCTATTTTTAATTCACGCAAAAAATAAAATGCAGAAAATAACAAAAATTGATGATCGTGGATTTAAATATTACAGATAGCTGCTCTTGAAAGCAACTATTTGAATTATGGGAATAAATAAGGCTATTTCACACATTTATTAATGCATTCCTTTGCGCATAGTTCAATAGTGATAATCCATTGCCCTTAAATTAACTTACCTTTCCAATTCGTTTTTTTTCTAATAACAAGTCCCGAAGCATATAAAACAATACCGGTAAGAATTAGAGATAATGTACGAATAATTGTTGGCGCTGATGATGCATCATAAAGTAATGCTTTGCCTGCAGCAAAAAATAAAACAATGAGTACCGATTTTGCAATCAGCACATCATTTCTCAGAGTTGAAACCCGTAATATAATAAGTACGTACGCAAGCCAGGAAGCAGATACAGCCAAGGTACTGTACTCGATGGTTAACTGGTAAAGACTCATAATTGCAAGGAGATGTGAGGCCGCCAGTAAAACGTAACAATATTCTTCTTTTTGAGCTAATTCCTTATAATTTTGGATTAATAAAAACCAAATACTGGCAAAAGCTGCCCCAGCTACTACAGACCAGGATAACTCATTACTACTAATTAAGTGGCTTAATATACTTAGATACTCAATCCCTAAGATAGCAGAAAGCGCCACAAATGGAATTAAAAAGCGAATACTCCATTGAATCAGTTTAATTTTTGCATGGAAATAGGCGTACCCAAAAACGATTACAGCAAAAAGCCATGGTTTTAAACTTAAGGGCAAAAGGCCAAGGTAAATCGAATGGAAACAAACAAGTGTTACAAAGGTCAGTAATACATTCCGGCTATTAAACCGACGCTCAGGGAACCATCTTTTAGCTGAGTAATAAAGTCCGACTAAAAGAGCTGCAGAAGCCAAGGAAACGCATGAAGCCAAAGTAGGGTCAATACGGCTGAGATAATAATATTCCATTGCATAGAAAATTAATAGTACAGGGAAAAGACTCCAAGATTCTTTCTCGGTGAGATGTTTTTTAGTCAACTGCGTATGAAATAGGGTGCCAATTGAGTAGATAAGAAAATTAATGACAAGTACTGTAGCAATTAACACATCTTGATGGAGTTTTAATCCCACTACCGCGGTTATTGATATTGCCAGATAAGCTGAAATCATGGTTAATGTGCGTGACTCCACCCAAATAGCAAGTGTTGCAAAATTCAACGAACAAATTGTGAAATAATACAAAGAAAATATAGCGTTATTTTCAACTCCAGCAACAAGAGGGGCGATGTATGCACCTAAGGCAGCAACGATCGCATAAATATCATGTTTAAATCGTAAATAAAACCAAATAGATACTCCTGAGATAATCGTTGATAGAGCGATGAGCGTTTGAAATGAAATAAGTAAATAATATTGAAATGCGGCAAAACAAGTTAAATAAAGTACAGTTGCTCCTGCTGCTGGTAAAAAGCAGGCATAAATTCTATCTGCACTGGAAATAATTATCCCACCTGTAAATAGGGCCATTCCAAATAATGTAGCCACTCCAAGTTGCTTTTCATGGGTCAGCCATCCAGATTCAATTGATAATTTAACAATAAAGCAAGCTGCTAGAATAAAGCAAACAGAAGCAACAAGCCCCAACCAATTACCTGACATGGGCTTCGGTATTGATTTGAGTTTACTTTTTTTACTTTTAATCGATTTAGATTGTTCTGAGGAGGCCGAAGTAATGCCATTAATTTTTTCAACTTTTGACACACGCGCTTCTAATGCGTGTAAGCATTGTTCAATATCAATCGTGTCCAAAGAAATACATCCTATATATAAAAAATAACTTGCGCAATTTTACATCATATTGCCCATTTGTTTCGAGCATTATTTTAGAATTAATGTAAAATTTTTTCTTTAATGGGATTTAGGGTTGTTGACAATTGCTTCATTAGGCTACGTTCCGCAATCCGGTAAAGGCTGCATTAAAAATAAGTACATTTTAGTGTGTCTCTTTGAGCTCGCGCATAAAGAGCGGGAAGTAGGCGGAATTAAATGAAATGTCAACAAACTCTAGATAATTCGAAAATAGTATAGGTAGGTTGGGTAAAATGCGGTGGAACTTGGCATCGATACAAAAAAATTGGGTGTCACTGCGTTTCACCTAGGCTAATGTAGTTATTATTTAAATTGTTTCTTCCAACACTAGGGGCGAATATTTTTTATTCAGCCATATGATACACTATTACGCATAGAGTTCTAAATCGTGATGAGGAGTAATGGTGAGATTACAAATTAAAGAAATTTTTTATCTGTTATCTGCTATGAAAGATGTTGCTACGGCTCATGGGAAACAGAGATTAACACCACTACAACAATCTTCCCTTAAAGCGGTATATTCACAGGTATTTGGCCATAAAGATGAACTGCAATTAACCCATCTAATTGACATGCCACTTTCTGGTTTTAGCCAAGTTTTTCCCGATGCGATAAAGGCAGAATATGTATTACGTTTTTTAGTGGTCACAGCCTTGATGGATAAGACAATTGATCGCGAAAAAATTCTAGCCGTTTTGGATTATGCAAAGGCCGCCAATATTTATCCCCATTATCTAAACCAATTAGAGAAAACTTTAGAAGGCGATTTTCAATGGCTTATTAAAGATATTATGCGTAAAAATCTTGAAAGTTTTGATATTTTTCCAAATATTCAGGATGAAAAAGATATTGAAAATTGGCTTTTCCCTTACCGTGGTGACAAAAAGAACCCACAACTTGCAGGCCGCTATGAGAGTCTTCGGCACTTACCTGAATCGAGTTTTGGTCATCATATTTGGATGCAATTTAAAACGAATAATTACAAATTCCCTGGTGAGGAGGATGGGGCTAATTATGAATTTATTATGCCTCATGACTCCATTCATGTTTTAAGCGAATATGATACAAGTCCCTATGGTGAGATTTTGGTTTCTGTTTTTACTTCAACAATGCTGGAAAAAAATTCGATTGATGGTCATGTTATTCCTGTTATTTATTCTTTTTACTTAGGTATCAAGATCAATGAACTTGCAGGGTCTGCTCAGGTAGAGATTGATCCTTATGAATTTTGGGATGCATGGTATCGAGGTTCGCAAATGCAAATAAATTTGTATTCTAAAGGATGGAATATCTGGGATGTAGCTGAAATCCCACTTACTGATTTACGAGAGCTTTATCATGTTTTACCTAAATCAAAAATGAATAAAAATCTATAAATTTCATTAGAATTACATGCAGCATGATGCTAAAGGGGTGAAACACCCCTTTGGATGCATTACTTTTTTATTCCTGCAATGATTACTTCCTCATCATCATTATCGTCATGAGCTTTGGCGATTTTCTTGGCAAATTTCTGATAAAACATGCTGCAAGGCATTTCTTCGACACCTCCCTTTTTATTGACATCAAAACGGGAACATCGAGTATCATCAATTTTTTCCACATAAATTTGGTGTCTATCCCTTTCTCCATCTTCACGGACTGTCGGATAAGTGATTAGTGCTTGATCATAATCTTTGAGCAAATCTTTTACTTTTTCCTCGCTTTCACTTTCACTTGCTTTAACCTGTTTTGTTTTGTAAGGAATATTATGATCTACGAATACCGCATGCAAACCGTCTTTTCCCTGTTGAATAAGTTCAACTTGGTGTCGCTTTTCTCTTATAGCTTCTTCATAAATATGTTTAGAGCTACCCTTCATAAAACTATCATCTCGAAGGCCTAATTTTTTCTCAAAATATAAGTTGACTACTGGAGAGCAAATGCCATTATCATCAAGGGATGCACCTACTTCATCCAGGATTTCATCTTGGGTTGTGAAGGCTTTTTCAGAAGAGGGGGGGTGGGGGCTCACGAGAGATGCAATAATCTTTTTTGATGAACTCGAGTCGCTTGATTCGGGGCTGTCCTCTTCGAGAGAACGATTTGCATCCAAACGAGTTGAAACGGCATTTTTTAACGCTGTGAATTGAGTTGAAGCAAAATTGACAACGAAATTAATTGGTGAAAACAATGAATTAGAACTTATTCGAGGCTCTGCTTTATTCATTTCATTACTGCTTAAGTTTGATGAGCGCTCATCATCGCCGTTGTTTGTTTCGTAAAAGTCAGGCGACCTTGCATACGTCCCCTGGAGTTTCTCCTCTATGTCATCATACTCTGTATCCAAATAATCACCCACAGGAATCCCTGATTGATTATCAGATTCTAATGTCAAAGGGGGACTAGCAATTGAGAGCGAGTTGTGAGCATCACTTACCAGATTTGGATCGCCAAATGCGTCTTCCATAGTCAATACCTCCTATGCTATTTACATCCATAGATGTCATTATGTTAACACAGTGAAAAATTATTACCACAAATGACGTCGTTCCAATTTGCTACTGGTGCGCACTCTAATATGGTTTTTATTATATTAAAGAAGCAATTTTTCGCTGTAGTTATAAATAGTGAAATCTAATGAAGGCTTAAGCAGCCTTCATTAGATGCTTATGATGCTAAATTTTTTTTACAGATGAAAGATCACTCGAACTTTCATCATTATTTTCACTCGTAGTTGTATTAACATCCTTTTTAAGAGCCTTATCAGAGCGTTCCTTGATTTTACTCATTAAATAGGCGGTACTAGGAGAATTAGTAACAAAACCAGGTTGTGAGGTGACACCACCATTAATTTGTTCTAAATCAAGAGCAAGTAGTTCAGCAATACCTTTTCCTGTATGAATTATTTTGCCCGCTTGATCATAAACATCATCGCCTTTTCCAAACTCATGAGCAATTTCAAATTCTTTTTTCGCATGAGAAACTGCTTCACTAGGTGGATGAATTTCCGAATTATATTCCTTTGCCGACTGTTGTTTTGCGTTTGCATGTTCCTTCAAGGATTTTCGAGCTCCGGGTAATAATGGTTTCCCATTTTTATCGAGAAAGACATTGACCCCGACCATTTCAGTATTCTCTGTACCGCCTGTTTTCTTATGAAGTTTCTCTCTGTCTTTATATCGAAACTCGTAGCTTTCGCATTCTTTGAGATCTGTATTCGCAGCGCCTTGAACCGTATCAACCACTGCTAATAAAATTTTATTGGTTGAACCAACCTCTTTTTGATGCTTCTGATAGTCTACTGTATCAAAATTATCATCTATTAGTGGTTTAGGAGTGATCTCATCTGGTGACGATTGTTGCTCAGTATCAGTAGTTGTATTATTCCTTCCAGTGAAGGAAGTAGAAATAATATTTGCAATAAACGTGAGAGGAGTTAATAGAAGTTTAGCTCCTGACCAAGCTTCACCACTCTTATCGGCACGGCTGCTTGAATTTGATGATGGACTATTGTCACTTTCAGAAACGCTGGGTGATTCATATTGACTCTGTGTATCTTGCTCTTTTCGATCATAATCTGTATCGAATTTATTATAATCTGTATCGAATTTATTATAATCTGTATCGAAATACTCTTCTATGGGGATTCCGCTAACTTCTGGGCTCACTGATGTGGTAGTTGTGGTATTGTTTTCTGCAGGAGATTCACTAATAATCGGACCAGACTCTTCTTTATTAACTTCTTGGATATCATCGCTGTCAATTGAAAAATCAAACCCCATATCACCTTCATATTTTGATTGCATAATTCTACCTCTTAACTGGACTTTTACGGATGTAATTAATATTTTAACTGAGCAACATTAAGGCACTATTAATATTAATTATTCATTCTAGTGTTTTTGAAACGCTCTCCGTCCTTCTTGCTACGCTAGGGATAAGGGGGGATGTGTTTATAAGGGGTGGTTGGTTTTTCATGAGTTTTGTATTTCTAGGCTCATTAAACAATATTTTGAAAAAGTAGAAATTTTGAAAGGATTAGTAGCTCTTCTCTGAGATTAACATCTCTACGCATTGTACGTATGTTAAATTCATTAGAGCATTTTTTTATAAGGGAATTAAAAAGTATAAAAGTTTATAAGTGTAATTTTTGTACTTAAATGGTAATCTACATGGAATAATAAAAGAGCATAATCTTATATTATTACTAAAATTTCTAAAGAATAGTCCAAGTAATGATCCCGCTTGCGTAGTAAGAAATAGAACTTTGATTGCCATACCAATACTGGGAAACAGGTAAAGAAATACCAACCTGAACAATTAGTTTTGGTGTAGAAAACCAGAGTGAAGGGGTCGCATAAATGATATTTCCCCCTGTATTAGGAACAACATTCGATGCCAATTTGGTTTTATCACTATACTCACCATTAAATTCAAGCAACCCTGAAAATATGTATTTCTTTTCTTCGCTTTTGATATTATGTCCTATTCCCAAATTATAATAATATTGTGTGCCTTCCTGAATTGAATCCTGTTTACTGATAAATAAAGCTCCTGGCGCAATAAAAATATACCAATCAATTAGAGTACGAGAATAAGTGGTTCCAATGAAATATGTCATCGCATTGAAACTAGTAGGAGAATTTTTTTTTGAAAATCCTGAAACACGCTTATCTGGATTCAGGCTTTTAGAAATTGTATATAAATTGCTGATAGGGAATGTAGGAGCGAGAATAATAGTGGCTTGATCTGAGTATTTTGAGTTATCGTGATTATAAAAAGCATATTCTAAATCCAGCGAAAGATCGCTTATACCAGATAGATTTTGATTATCATTTTTATATCTTAAAGCAACAGGTAGTGTGAGTAATAAAGAAACTGAATCTGTAATTCCATAAAGAAGGGAGGGTGTTGCATCTAAAATTTGCTGAGTTTGACTGTATAAATAGTTGGAATTAAATGAAACAATCAATTGATTCTTATCAATAATATTTTGACCAAATGAAAAAAATGGGCCTGGCTGTTGTGATGTTGCTAAAGAAAAATTACCTACAGTTGGAGGCTGGTTGGCTAAAGTAGGGAAAATAGCTGCTGATTTAGTTGCATAACTGATGAATAATAAAAATATCAATCTTCTGCATGAGCATCGAAGATTGGTTCGTTTTTGCATCCTTCGCTCCCTAATTAAGCTCCGCTCTATTTCTCTTCGTTATATTTCTCCAAGCATAATCCTATGCTTTGTAGAGAGCAAACATCATCCTATAGATACTAATACAGATCTGATAATGGGTATAACTATCTAACGTATCTTATCTTATGAGATAACAAATCATTCAGGACTTACGAAAAACCCCAATCTCTTTGTTAAAAAATGTTTTTACTTCGGTCATTTAGTCTATCTAAACTCCCTCATTAAAAACATTTTTTGCCTCGACCTTGAGATTTTTCGTAAGTCCTGTCATTGTCAATCAATGTTGATATTTAAACCAAATGACTATAAAATACCCATCAAAGTGAACAAATATTATACATAATCAATTTATGAAAATTTATTTAGTAGGTGGTGCGGTACGTGATAAATTACTTGGCTTTATCCCCAAAGATAACGATTGGGTTGTTGTAGGTGCAATTCCAGGTGATATGCTGACATTAGGTTATAAGCCAATACCTAATGGGCACGAGGCAAACAGTTATCCTGTCTTTTTACATCCAGATACTAATGAAGAGTATGCTCTTGCTCGATGCGAAAAACGAAAAGGACATGGGCATGGAGGTTTTGAGTTTGATATTTCACCTAATATCACTTTGATAGACGATTTAAAGCGACGAGACCTGACCATAAACGCCATGGCTATGTCATTTGAGGAAGGCAAACTGGGCGAATTGATTGATCCTTTCAGTGGTAAATCTGATTTGGAGAAACAAATATTGCGGCATGTATCACCTGCATTTGTTGACGATCCTCTTCGATTATTCAGGACCGCACGCCTTGCCGCTTGCTTAGGTTTTCAAGTAGCAAAAGAAACGATGATGCTTATGGAACAGATGGTTGCTGAAGGCAAAATCAGTGAATTAAGTACCGACCGAATCTGGAGTGAACTAGATCGAGCACTTATGGGAGGCCATCCGGAAAATTTCTTTGAGGTGATTAAGAAATGTGGGGCGGATTGTATTTTATTTCCCTATATGAACATATCAGACGCTAGCATTAAAGCCCTACAACGAGCAGCCGATCATAAAAGTTCCGCTCAGATACGTTTCGCAGTGTTAATGCATAATTTAACTCAAGAAGAGATAATTAAATTTTGCAAACAATTCAACGTACCCGGTCAATATCGTGATTTAGCCTTATTAACAAACCGACATTTGTCACAATTTCGACAACTCCATGAGCTGGATGCAAAAGGGGTATTTGACTTATTAGCAAACATGGGTGCGTTCCAAAATAAAGAACGTTTCAATGATTGCTTACATGTTTTTGAGCTATGCACGCAAAACGCGTCTTATGTAGAACAAGCACGCCATGCTTCTCAAGTGGCTCAATCTATTGATACTAAAGAACTCGCTTCAAAGTATTTGGGCCGTGAAATTTCAAAAAAAATAAAGATATGTCGTATTGAAGCAATCCAACAATGTCTCAATAGTTCGGAATTAAACGCCCGACCTTAAATGAAAAAAATCATCTTTAACAAGCTGCTTTATGATGTAGTTCTATAATATTTTGTAACTGCATATGGATGCTAAAGACTGATACAACCCATGTACTAAGTTTTGGAACTATTCCTTGCTACTTCCTTTATGAATCTTTTTTTACCAGGTTTGCTGGATGTTGACGTTGTCTTCTTTTTGTTAACAGAGACATGCCTTTGGGGTTTTGAACAACTATTGGTTTGGGGGACATTGTGCATGGGTTCAAAGTCTTCGATTTCAATACGGTTTAATTTGCGTTGAATTAGTTTTTCTATAGCATGTAATTGATTGACCTCATCAGCACTGACCAACGAGATGGCTAATCCTGAAGCTCCGGCGCGACCAGTTCGACCGATACGATGGACGTAGTCTTCAGCAACTTGAGGCAAATCAAAATTAACTACACAGGGTAATTGATCAATATCAATACCTCGAGCCGCAATATCTGTAGCTACTAAAATATGTAACTCTCCAGATTTAAATTCTGCTAAAGCTTTAGTGCGCTGTGATTGTGATTTATTGCCATGGATGGCGGCAGCATGAATTTGTGCTTCAGACAATTGCTTCACTAATTTATTTGCGCCATGCTTGGTCTTTGAAAATACCAAAGTTTGACCCCATTTGTTTTTATGGATCAAATGGCTTAGTAAAGCGGCTTTTCGGCTTTTATCAACTGGGTGCACTGTTTGTTTGATTTTTACTACCGTTGTGTTTCGAGGCGTAACATCAATTTCTACGGGATGCTTTAGTAACGTTTTGACAAGATTACGAATTTCATCAGAGAACGTTGCTGAAAACATAAGGTTTTGTCGGTTTCTGGGTAAGTGTTGAATAATTCGTTTCATATCATGAATGAATCCCATATCCAGCATTCTATCGGCTTCATCCAGGACCAAAGTGTCCACCTCATCGAATTGTATGGCCCGTTGTTGATGCAAGTCCAGCAAACGTCCGGGGGTGGCGACTAAAAGCTCAACACCAGAACGTAATTTCATCATTTGAGGATTAATTTTTACTCCACCAAAGACTACTGCTGAGCGAAGTGATAGGTGTCGCCCATATTGAAGGATGCTTTCATGTACTTGACTTGCTAGTTCACGAGTTGGGGTGAGAATGAGAACACGGGTTCTATTGCTTTTAGCTCGAGGTTGTGAACTGAGTTTTTGTAAGATTGGCAATACGAAACTTGCAGTTTTACCCGTTCCTGTTTGTGCCGAAGCAAGAACATCTTTGCCTGATAATACGTTCGGAATCGCTTGAGTTTGAATAGGAGATGGCTCCTTGTAATTTAATTCGTCAAGGGCTTGAAGTAATGGTTCAATTAAACCTAACGATTTAAAACTCATGCTGTTTTCCTTTGTTTATTTGGTATCAGTAAGGGAGAGATAAGATTGCTTACATTGTTCAAGATGATTAATTTGAGGGCAATTATATCACACAATTCAGAGAGTACGTTAGAATGTGCTTTAAATCAATAACAAATTGCAGCAAAAAAGCTGTATATAAAGTCGGTATTATCTGTTTTCAGCATCCTTTCTTAAATCAAAAAGACCAGATTACTACCCTGGTTTCACTTCATAGGTTATGGATTTGACTTGAGACAACTCTTCTTTCTCTGGGTTTTCTTTTTCTTCAGTTTGCTCAATCACGCGACTAACTATCTTCTCAATCTCTTTTTCCATCTCATCGTTATCAATGCTGCTCTTCGAATTATCGAAAAACAAAGGTACATTTTTATTTTTATATTCACTTGCATAAGCAGATACTTTGATGCCAGCAATGAATCGACGCTCTATAGTATCAACATGTAATACATAGTTATATCCTTTCACAAAGACAGACCTATCTAATTTTGCGGCCTTAACCATATCAATTATACTTTTTAGCAGACTGTCTTTAAGTTTAGGGTATTCTGATTCGTCTATCTTGATGTTATTAAAAAAACTGTAGATTTGTTTATTTGTTTTATATTCAGGATTTTTCTTACTGTATTTTTGACTCGCAAAGAAAATCTTTTGAAACGCTCCAAACTCATTTTTATCCATTAACTTCGCCCCCTTACCATCTCTTCTTAAATATCGATCAGAAGTATTCTCTTTGGGATTAGGGAACGGTATTTTTTTTCCATTTGGATATAGTGTTTTATGAAGTTTACTGACTTGATCATCTGATAATTTTAGCTGGAATCGATTTGTGATGCCCGTTTCTTTCTTGAGATATATAAGCGAATGTTCGTCACCTTTCTTGACCCAAATAAAAGCATGATCACAATTCATCTCTTCTAATACGGATTTACATTTTCCATCATCTGGCATGGAAGACATTAATACCAATCCACATGAGGGTAATGATGCTTTGGAGGTTCTATCAACCAATTTTTGGTTGATTAATTTCTCATCCTCGAGCACTAATGATTTTGCTGAGTTGCAAGTTAGAAGGGTTATCCTGTTTATGTTGGGATAAGATTTTAAAAGTTCAAAAATCTCCCTTTGATAAAGCCCTCCTATTTTCCTTTCACCATCAAAATATGGATCATGTGCCAACAAAACCAAATTAATTGTGGGATTCTTCTTCATCCTATCCAAGCAAGATCGAATACTATTGGAATCAACATGTATCGTTTTATTTAAACGTTTATCTGTATTAGCGTAAACAAGATAAGAGTCTCGGATTTCACCATCTGTCTCGAATGCATCTGGCTTTGTTACCACTACATGCTCACACTCATCAAGAATTTTATCGATAATATTTTGATATGAATTCTTTTCTGGAAATAAAGCAACCGACCTAAAATCTGCAGATAGAATTTTCTCTGGTGTCACTGCCTCAATGACTTTTTCCTTGAGCGTATCAGGAACGTACGCAAGTGCCATACTATCGTTACGAACCCACTCAATACAGACTTCCAGGAAAAGCTGGTTAGGCACTTGCCTTATGAGAGAAGGTTTTTTCTTTACTGCGGCGAGGCAAATTTGGGGTGTACACTTTTCCATAGGAAGTTTCATGAATAGACTCTCATCTAATCCTATCCCTAATCGCCATAATTCTTGAATATCAAACTGTTTCGGAAAAGATTTTAGCCCTAGTGCAAACCATTTATTTTTTAAAGCTGCGAGAATTTCCTCATCTTGCTGTTGAGCCTCTGACAGGTAAAAAAATGTACGCCAATTTACTTGAATTCCCTCAAGGAAAACAGCTTTGTAGCTTGGATCATTAGGAACCATGCCTATATTTTCCCAACTTTTTTTAACGGCGCTGAGGCAAACTTCCGGTGTTCGTAAATAGCGAGGAATATATGCTAATTCATCAACTTTATCTTGAACTACCAACATTATTTTAGGGGATATTTTTTCTGGACTTACCTCAAGGATATAATCAAATGATTTATCCAAGCATGCAATTATAATGTCATCATTCAATAGCTCATCAGGCACTTTGTAAATCGTCGACCAACTGATTTGAACTGCTGTCAGGCACAACTGCTGTTTCTGTTCATGGCTAAATTGTTCTTGATTTATAAATTCATCTAACTTATTAGGATCGCTTCTTAACAACGCACATGCGGCCTCATAACTCATATTCAAATATTCTTGGGGAGTGCTCATATTCGCCTCGAATAGATGTTGCGAAGTTTATTGAGTTGGAAATAATATACCCATAAGGGGTAAATATTAATCCTCTATAGCTAAGTATAGACAGAAGATAGGCATCGTGAAAATAAAAGGGGAGTCGCCTGTTGAAAAATAAGAAGATTACACCTCTTGAAAGCGCAATCTATTCACAAATTGTAAGATGTAATTTGGATATAGATTTTGAAATGGTTGACAAAAATGGCCAATAAACTTGTTTTTTAAAGGTTCTTTGATGATCTAACCCCGGTTGTTGCTGTTTTGGAAGAACTGCCAAGTGAATTCCCCTATGGAAGGCCTACTTCGAACCCTTTGTCCTTGTTCCGTCGAAGTAGGCGTAGGCCGTTTCACTAATTTGTTACCGTGCATAACTTATTTTGTCACGAACGAAGATGGTGAAGAAGAACTGGCTCTTAGCTCTCTACTTCCCGAAGAAGAGGATGCTGCTGGTGAATTTTCCCAAAAGAAATGTGGATTCGTATTCCGTCGAGATTCCATCACTTGCCTATCGGCATTTAAATTAATGGACCGTTCTGTAAATGCATTACATGCAGGAATTAACACCTGGTTATAATAATTTAATAGTTCTGGCACTTGTGTTTGTAATAGTAACAGTCCCGATTCATCGCCATATTTAGCCAGTATGTGCGGTACTCTAACGATTAACTCAGCATCCCAATTACTTGGCTGATAGGCGGTAAATGCGAGTGAAATTATCTTATCTATTGCTTTTAAATCAAGTCGTGAACAGGCCTCAGTAATTTGTCTATAGTTAACATCAATAGTATCGCATCTGTAGGGTTTACACTCATTTTTAAAAAGAATTTGTATCGCCAGGTGAACTATCTCATGTGCAATATTCCCTAACAATTCTTGCTGATCTAGTTTTGCCGCAATAAAAATACGTCCTTCTTCATAACAACATCTTCCTTCTGTTGAGCTGTATGAAGTCACATCTAAATCAACGGTATTTACTTGATTAAAATCAAAAATAATATCAATAGTCCCTTTATAATGTTCAATTACCGATAAGAACGGGGCGATGCCTGGACTATTAACGAGCTGCTCGTACATAAACCGGATGGTATTGAAGTAAATACTTTCTCTTTGCATTGTTCGCGAGCGCGATAAAAGATAATAAACTGAGGTATCACTTGGCTTGTTAAAATAGCGGACAAGCGCTTTGTTTAGTGCCGTTTTTTCGTGCTCATTTAAATCATTTATTCTTTGCTGTAAATTTTCAGACTCGCGACCTTTAAACCCCTTTGTTTTAAGATATGCATAGATCTTATATTGTTTGGATGATAAAGCAGTATCAAGTGCAGAGGTATTTTCAATGTTAAAACAATAACCAATTTGTTCCCCAGCAAAAGTACAATGCTCTATAGATCTCAAGTCACCTTGTTGTATCTGGTCATGGAGCAATTGGCGTTTAGCTGCAAATGCATTTAACGCTTTGCTGCTCTGAGCTTGTGACAAACTAAAATTATTTGGAAAGGGAAAATTGTGCTTAAGCAGATAAAGAACTAGGTCAAAATGTTGATTCTTCCAGGCGCTATCAATAGCTTCCTGCTGTAATTTGATGTCTTGACCGAGTGAAATATCGTATTGGAGAAAAAATTGTACTGCCTCCATCCGTCCTTTGCCTGCGGCGATTGTCAGAAGAGTTTGCCCTTGGATATTTTTGGAACGCAATAAAGGAAGCTTCTCTGATGAGAGATACGATTCCGAGGGACTTAGATCAAATAAAGCGTTCAAAACAGGAAGACTTGCTTGCTCTGCTGCGAGTTCTAATGGACTAACGTTGGCTGAATTAGTACGAGAAGGATCAAATCCTCGGTGCAGTAAAAATCGAGTGCTTAAAACATCATCGTATAGCACTGCATAATCCAATAGCCCCCAACTGTCATATTCTTGTTCTTCAATGATAGTCGCATCAGAAAGGTCTAAGGTTTCATCACAAAATTCACCAATTATTTTCTCATTTAAAGCTTGAAACAATAAAGGTAATCCAAAAGTCTCTTTTGCGCTTAATCTCTGTATAAATTGTTCTTCATTTAATGCCTCTTCATCGAAGGTTTGCTCATTACTTGCATATTCATCCTCATTCGTACAGAAAATATCAGAAGAGTTCGCTTTTTTAATCAGTGTGGTACATTCTCCTGAATGCCCCCAGCTAAAAATAAATGGTCTTTCAGGCATTCTTGCAATGAGTTTTTCTTTAACCACTTCCATATCCGGAGGATTTTCGTCTTCACCAACAAATACCTGAATGTAATATAGATTGGGGGCTGTTTGCAGCGCACGAAAAAAATAATCACTTTCAAGGAACGTACCGTCGAAAAATTCGCTATCTATGGTGAGTACGGATAGATCTTGATTATTTTCTATGAAGTCCCAGAGATGATTATGACTGGGGCATTCCTGGCTTATGGATAATTGCTTCACCCCTTTTTTTGCCGCTTGTCCCATATGGTAAAGAAATTTTTCAATTTGATACAGCCAGAGACCGTTCACATCCTCATGATAATAAGGATACCCTGTCTGTTCCGATATAACCATTATCTGGTTCTTGGAATCGTAACAGCTCTCAAGCATTTCGATTTGTTTCGTGATAAACTGATATTCCTCATCATCTTGCAACGAATTTGTACTACTTTCTTCTGACTCAGAGGTGGTCACGCCTTCTTCATCTTCTCGTAACGAATCAGTACTACTACTGTCTTCAGATTCTGAGGCTGACACATTGCTACTAGATGGTTCATCATCAGTTTCGTCAACGGAATTTAACAATCGAAATGAAGTTTCGATATCTTGCTTTCTTTGGAGCAAAAAAGCCTTATATTCATTAATAACTTGTGTTATTTCTCTAGACATGGGGAAGATACTCATAGACGTAATAAAATTGGATTAAAAAATTTTTAAAAAATGATGGTTATTCAATATTTGCGTACTATCACGAAAGTTGCGCCTGAATGCAAGTCATCTGCTTGAACTAGAGGAGAAATGGGGCAAAAAATAGCCGGTCGCCATGAAATCATGGGAGATGATACAGTTAGATGAACACTCTCACTTTATTGGCTAGACCCTTTGTTTGAACCCAACCCTTGAGGCCCAAAGTCTTTCATTAAGCGCTCTTCTTTTTTCATCTCAGAGAGTGAGTTATCGAAAAAGCCATAATTGCGACTTACCTGAAGTGATGTATCTTTCTGCTCCTCAGTTTCTGGAGTTGCTTCTGAGGCTTCTAATTTAATTTTGACCTCATTATCTTCTTCTATATCAACAATATTAACTTCGTCATCAGTATCATTATCTAAAATGGTTATGATCTCATTATCCAATTCATTTGCTAACTTTAAATATTCGTTACGATCTTGAATTTGTTCTATCCGTAGTTGCTCATAAAGTTCGTGAATCTTTTGATTCGTTTCTGCACTAAGGACTGACGGGTTATCAAACATAGAATGATATTTTTCAGGTAAAGAAAGTTTCTTATAAATAATAAATTGAGCGGTCTGCCGTAAGACGTCATTAAAAACTTCCGTTTGATTATTTTCCTGCAACAGATCTAAATAGCGAAGCATGAAATAAAGAGTTAAATTTGCTAAAGGAATAGATAAGGCAAGATTATCTCGTACAAGATCTCTTCCTTGGTCACAATAAATTTTCTTTAATGTAGGATCTAGGTCCACGAATTTAAGTCCATAATCCCATCCAGCATAAATTGAGGGATTTTCATCATCACTCAAAATTGTTTTTCTGCAATCAGATTTTCCACCAAGCATATGAGCAAGAAGCGTATCACCGTGCACAAAGAACACTTCATCGGGGAGCTGAATTGGTGCCAAGTGTAAAATTTTTTCTTTGGCTCCATTTTTTAATTGATCTGAAAGAAAATATCCGATTTGACACTGTGATTTATACAATTGAACGTCGCTTTGGAATCCTGCATAGAATCCCGCGGGCTTTTGAGCCGCACTTAAAATAATCGTATCATTCTCCTGTTGAAATTGATTGGCATAGTGTTGATGTAATTTAAAATCATATGCCAGATCAAATTGCTCAAATACATATTTTAAATTTTCAATTTGTTTGTCAAGAATAGCTTTTACAGCCGGAGAAAGGACCTCCTCCGGAAAAAGAGCTTCACGAACAACAATACTTGCCTCATTTATTGTAGCAAACTGTATTCCGACAATAAGCGGCATTTTTTGTGCCACTTGAAGAGCATCTGGCTTACCCATCTGCGAAAAATATTGATGTAATAAGTCATAATCTGCTTGAGACATAGAAATATAAGCATAGGCCATCTCTGATAATAATTTTGCCAGATCCTTTGCAGTTAAATTTTCAACCTGATCAACGCTTACTTTTTTAAGATAGACAACCTGTTTATTTTCTGACTTATGTTGTATCATTTCGATTAAATGGACTTCATTCCTATCTTGCAAATTAGCGGCTAAAGTTTGATGACCTTTATTGCGTGCATTAAACGCTAAAATTTTTGATTCAACTTTCTTAACTAAATCAAGCACCTCATTATTATCAGCAAACAAATCTTTTAAGAATTTGAGATGGGTGTCATCTAATGGAATTCTACTTACTCGATTTTTAAAATCATACTCTGGATATGCTTTAAGATCATGTATAAACGAACATCCATAAGTATCATATTTGGCAATGCAATCTAGCCTTTTATCTAAGTTTTTATGAGCATCTTCATTTCTTGAAATAATAGTCAAAAAAAAGGGCGGATTATCTTCTATATAAATCCGTTCACCTATCATATTTAAACTAATAAAATACATGCTTTTATCATGATTGCCTTGGGAAAAAACCTTCTCAGTATCACCTCCCTGTGATTCAGTCGAGGTGTTGAGTGATATTTGAGTTTCATCTTCTTCTTCAATATCACTCTCATATCGATATAAAGCACTACTCAAGGCCATTTGGTTATCAATACACCGCTCCTTCTCTAAATCAGGCAATAAAATTGATTTGAGAAATGCTTTGCTTTCCTCAAGTTCGAACGCTTGCTCTTCTTTACTATGTGCCATATAGATTCCAAAAAAGAATCAACTTGACTGAATTATAGCAAATAAATCAGCTGCGTAGTTCTGCCAAAAAAGAAGGCCTAGCAGTTAAAGTTGCATGTGATTTTTGCAAAAAACAACTTGAATAGCATCAAATGGCTAGACTCAAGGTGATGCAAAGTCTTACTGATGAAGTTAATTTAAGCGAACGATAAGAGATATTGCAGTAGTTTCTATGTCCTTTAAAAGGATAATTATTCTGCCAATTAAATATAAATCTTACCTAAGATAGCTATGAATTCATGGGATCGCCAAAATTCAAAGTTTGTGATGGGGAAGATTGTTCATCCCAAGATATTGGCTGCTTGTGGCCGCTATTTTAATTAACGTTTTCCTGTGATAGGTAAATATCAAAGAGCCAGCGAGAGTTTGCATAAACACGTGTTTCACTATCATCGCAAAGGGCGGGTAATCCGTCCATTTGTAACTGTCGCTAAAAGTAGAGGATTAGGCAACTAGTGCCAATTTTTGCTTTGGAGGAATCCCTCCAATAGCAGTATTAGGTCGTTCATTGTTATACGTCCATAGCCATTGTGTCGCATGTAGTTATTAGGTAGTCGTTGAATGACTCTTGCGCTTCATTTTTGGTTAACTCTCTATCAGCTTCCAGAAAGCGTTTGCATACTAACATGCCGTGATGATTGGTAAAACAGAGCAAATATTGCAGTATTTCATTCGGCAAAATACCAAAAGGATTTATAGAGTCGGAGGTTAACATTGTAGTTGTTTTCATTTAGTCCATTGTTCAGGAAGCGTTACTGTTTTAAGTGGAAAATACTACCATGATGAGTAATAATTGAGCATTCTTTGTCATGGTAGCAAGCGTAGGTACTGTCCTTAAAATCAAGCCAAATTTTCATTGAAAGCTTGCTCCTAAGGACGCCAAACTTTCATTAAAGTTTTTTGCAATAAGAGCAGGATAAAGTCTGGAAAAATCGTCTGTCCGCCCAACTAGCTAGCATTCAAATTGATCTAATAATTCAATCTGTTCATTAAGATTTATCATCAGATTTTGCCAATATACAGGCGTATTAAACCATGGAAAACTCAAAGGGAATGCGGGATCGGTCCAGCGTTTTGCGATCCATCCTGAATAATGCAGCATGCGTAGTGTACGCAATGCTTCGATTAAATGGCGTTCACGCGGGTTAAAATCATGAAATTTACAATAACCCTGTAAAATCTTCTCAAGTTGCAAATCCATTTGTTTTGGTTCACCTGAAAGTAACATCCAAATATCCTGTATCGCAGGGCCCATGAGACAATCGTCTAAGTCAACAATATGAGGACCTGATTCGCTCCATAACACATTTCCTGCATGACAATCGCCGTGCAAGCGTATTTGATCAATATCACCAATAGACTTAAATATCTGATTTACTTTCTGTAATGCTGTTTCAACTATTTTGCAAAAATTAGATGTTAAGTAATCAGGAATAATATTTTGTTCAATGAGAAGTTTGTAAGGATCATGGCCATAACTTTGGGGATTTAATTGGATGCGATGTTGAAATGACTGGCAGGCACTAACTCTATGTAAGCGCCCTATAAAGCGCCCCATCCATTCTAATTGTTCGCTATTATCCAATTCTAGTGCGTGGCCGCTGCGCCTGGGAAAGAGTGCGAATCTGAAATCATGATGATGGTGTAAGGTTCGGTCGTTTATAATTAGGGGGGCAATAATGGGAATTTCATGTTGTACTAATTCTAGTGAGAATTGATGTTCCTCTAAAATAGCTGCTGAACACCAGCGATTCGGTCTATAAAATTTAGCAATGAGGGGCTCTGCATTTTCAATTCCTATTTGATAAACGCGGTTTTCATAGCTATTGAGTGCGAGTAGGCTGCCTGTGCAAAGAACCCCCGTGCTTTCAATTGCATCCAAAATAGTATTGGGATCGAGTTGCGCATAGGGGGTTTGATTCTCGTGATTCAAGTGCGAATTCTCTGATGGATAAGTATAGGGATGTATTATACAGATTGTATTGCAGCAAGCGTAGGTCAACAGCTTAAGAGATTATCAAGAAATACTTTCTTCCCGTCAATTGGTGTATCAATGGGCTATGCGCTATTGATAGAAAACATGAGTCCATAAAACGATGGGTTTGTGGACTCCTCATATTGATGTTTAAAAATTTGTAATTCACTGCGAAAATCAGTTCGGAAACTCTGTACATCAATCAAAGTTCATTTTAATCTATTCTTTTAGCCTTTCTGAACCACAAGGAAAAATAATGAGAGTAGGGTATGCCAGAGTATCAACACATGAACAAAATTTAGACTTGCAACTTGACGAGCTTAAAAGGGCAGGATGTGAGCAAATCTTTACAGATAAAATAAGTGGTTCTATATCTGAACGACCGGGTTTAGAGAAAGTTGAAAACTTTCTTAGAGAGGGAGATGTTTTGGTCGTTTGGCGATTGGACAGGTTAGGGCGATCCCTCAAACATTTAATCTCTTATGTCAGTAAGCTAGAAGAAAAGGGAATCGGTTTTCATAGTGTTACCGAGGCTATTAATACAGAAACACCTTCAGGCAAGTTTATGTTTCATGTCTTTGGCGCGCTTTCGGAATTTGAACGTAACTTAATTAAGGAGCGTACTCTTGCTGGACTTGAGGCTGCAAGAGCAAGGGGTCGGCAAGGTGGCAGACCAGAAAAACTCAGTGGTGAGCAAAAAGAGCTGGTAAGAACACTGTATGCCAATAAAAAACACTCAATCCAATCTATATGTAAGATGGTTGGAGTAGGAAAGACTACACTATATAAATATATTAATCAGTAAAAATACTATGGTGTATATTTTATTACAAGGAGAGTATTTTGTTAAGGCAACACATGAAGGAGCAGCAAAAAATTCTTAGCGTACAAGCTGGTTCGGCTGGTTCATCTGGTCACCCTACTGTTAAAGGAGGTGCAAGAGAAAAATTTATTACTGAGTTTTTATCCAAACACTTAGGTAACTTAGTTTCAATTGGTCAGGGTGAAATTATTGATAGTGATTCAGTTCCAGGGGAACAAAGAAATCAGCATGATATAATAATTTATAAAAGCCATTATCCTAAAATTGAATATTCACAGGGCAATTATGCCTTTATGGCTGAGTCAGTTTTAGCTACCATTGAAGTTAAGTCAACTTTGTCATTTAAAAACTTAAAATCCTCAATGGATGTAGCGAGGAAAACAAAAAACTTAAAGAGAAATATAGCTAGGGGACTATCAGTTGGTTATGTTCCAAGCTCAATTTTGAATTTTCTGTTTGCATATAAATGTGAAGCAAAAATATCAACGGCCGCTGAGTGGATAAGTAGAGCATGTGAAGAGCTCAGCATTATTTATCCTAAATTGCCAAAATCTATTGAGGAAAGAATAAGAGTTAAAGGCCCTGCATTGGATGGAATATATATCCTAAATAAAGGAGTCCTATTTTATGATAACACGCCTGTTACCCTCACAAATGATAATGGAAGAAATTTTTACACAGATTATCCATGGTTGTTAGTAAGTGATATTGAAAATTCGCTTTTGTGGATGTTTTTGCACCTACAAACAGCAATAAATCATCTCGACTTCGAGAGTACAAATCTTTTACCATATATTAAAGATATAAAACCCATACATTCAAATTTATTTAATCCTAACGCTTAAATTTGAGTTATTTTTTCATGAATGGCAATTATTAGGAAGTCAATTAATCAAATACACATGGATTGGGCAAATTTTCCGTTGTCCCAAAACCACACATATTTAATATATGTACTACAGGATGTCGGAGGAAAAATGGAGGTTAATACAGTTCTTGCTGTATTGGGGGGCTTGGGTGTCGGTAGTTTATTGAATAGTTTGGTTGCCCACTTTACAAATCAAAGGTCGAAACAAAAAGAACGTAGATACGAAGAAAAAAAGGCCGCTTATATCGGACTGCTTACATCGTTACATGATGCTGCTGTATACCCTTTGCGTATTCCGGAGGACTTGATCACTAATTCCGTTAGTCATTTGATCACCGATTCCGGAGT
>NZ_QHJG01000017.1 GCF_003184185.1 Legionella qingyii
AGGTTAAGGGTTAAAGTTTTGTGTTCTTGATTAGTGCCCCCTGATTTGGGGAAGAGCCCAAGGATTTCGAAACCGGTACCAAGAGTGGTACCAAAATCTTTTTTTAATTTTAGGGTTCTTCTGGAAACCCTTACTGGGATTGGTCGGGACGGAAGGATTTGAACCTTCGACCACTAGCACCCCATACTGCAAACTATAGATTTAATTGGAATAATATTTTTATACCTTTTCAGTCAAAAAACCTTGATACATAAAGATGTAAAGCATATCATAAATATCAATCGATAACATCCAATAACATTCAAAAACACCATAAAGTACCCAGTGAAGTAACCAGTAAAAGGAACAACATGGTCAGATTTACCGATACCTACATCAAAAACTTAAAATCATCAGACAAGCGTATTGAACTATTTGAAGGAGATGGTTTTGGAATATTTGTATACCCTACTGGTACAAAAACCTGGGTATACCGCTACAAAATAGATGGAAAAAAGGACCACATTACCATTGGTAATTATCCATCAGTTAGTTTAGCAGATGCAAAAAGACAGTTCATGGATTTAAGGGAAATAAAAAGAAGCGGCAGTAACCCTAAAAAGATCATGATTACCCAAAAAGAAGAGCGATTTACTGTCAAAGATCTTGTTACAAATTGGTTCGATAATTACATCAAACGCCACCGAAAATGCCCTGAACAAATAGAGCAATTAATTAAGGCAGATATAATACCAATGCTTGGAAACATAGAGGTTGAGGAACTTAAAACAAAAGATATTACTTGGTCGTTAGATAAAATCGTTAATAGAGGCTCCCCTGTCCATGCCAATAAAGTTCTCAGTGCACTTAAACAAGCGTTTAATTATGCTGTTAGCCGGGGAGAGCTTACGGTCAACCAGGCAGCAAACATCCGTGCCCGTGATATTGGTGGGGTGGAAAAGCCAAGAGAGCGACATCTGACATTAGATGAAATTAAACAGCTCTGGCAATTCTTAAATAATGGCAAGCATGGCGTCTCTTTACAAATCACCAATGCCATTAAAATATTACTACTAACTGGCGTCCGCACCGGCGAACTAAGAATCGCCAAATGGAAAGAGTTTGACTTTGAAAACTCTCTATGGACTATCCCCGCTGCAAACACCAAAACTGGCATCACCATGCGTGTCCATTTAACCGAACCTGTCAAATCCTTATTTCTGGAGCTTTACCATTGCAATATAGGGGATTATGTAATCAGCGGCGCAGACGGTATAAACCCAATCAGCGACAGAGCACTACCCAAAGCAGTCAATCGTTTACAAGAAAGAGTCGGAATCGAAAAATGGACGGCTCACGATCTGCGCCGAACATTTGCAACCCAGCTGGGTGAAACATTAAATATTGATCCCGTTGTCATCGAAAAATGTCTAGGACATAAGATGCCTAAGATTATGGCTACTTATAACAAAAATGAGATGTTACCACAGAGAAAAGACGCCCTGGAGAAATGGTCAGACTATATAATGAACTTAGTTTCTGAAAATGTAGTTCTGTAAAGGGTAGATCGTATTATTTTTTGACAATGTACAACTTTATTGGTACACTTAATTATGATGAAAAGAGTTGAGTTTATAGCTTATGAAGGTGAAGCTTATACCATTGAATGGTATTTTGATGACAAAAAGCATAGTGATGCATTGGAATATTATAACAGCTTAGATAAATCCGAAAAAATTCAGCTGTTAAAATTATTAAAACGAATGGGAGATAATGGAGAGATTAAAGATAAAACAAAATTCAGGAATGAAGGTGATAAAATTTATGCTTTTAAGCCACAACCTGAGCGTTTTTTATGTTTTTTCTATGAGGGTAAGAAAATTGTTATTACCAATGGCTTTTGCAAAAAACAACAAAAGCTACCCACTAACGAAAAAGATAAAGCGATAAACAGTCGAAATGATTATATTAGTCGTGTAGAGCGAGGTAAATATTATGAGTAACAAACCACTATCAACGTTCGAACGAGAAATGCAAGATCCTGCTTTCAAAAAACAGTTTGAAGAAGAATACAAAGAGTTTCTATTGTCTGAAATTATTCGCGAATTAATGGAAACCAGCAAAAAAAGCGTCAGAAAACTAGCCAATGAGTCAGGTCTTTCCACTACAGCCATACAAAACTTGCGATCAGGCGTACAAGAAGATATGAAATTAACAAATTTTCTTAATGTATCTCATGCCTGTGGCTATAATATTGTTTTAGAAAAAAATGGAAAAAAAATCTGTCTTTAATAGTAACATCATAACTCTTCTTTATTACTATGTATTAATCTGCTTAAATAGACTGATCTTTAGCGCTAGATCTAATGCAACCAGGGCCACAAAGCCGGCTCCTGCCCCCAGTTTGAGGTATTACCTTGATCTGGGTACTGATCCGCTCCTTCAAAGCCTGTACGTGCGAAATTACACCAATAAGTTTGCCGTCCTGCTGCAGACTTGAAAGAGTTTCCAATGCAGTATCAAGAGCTTCATCATCAAGCGTGCCAAAGCCCTCATCCAGGAATAGAGAATCCACCCGGACTTTCTTGCTTGCCATATGGGATAAACCAAGTGCCAAGGATAAACTGACGATAAAGCTCTCACCGCCTGATAAATTTTTCGTAGACCTAATTTCACCAGCCTGATAGTTGTCAACTACATTTAGCTCCAGAGGCTGAGCGTCATCATGGAGTAGTAAATAGCGGTCAGTCATTTTTTGCAGTTGTCGATTGGCATGACCAATCATCATTTCAAAGGTCAACCCTTGGGCAAAGTTGCGATACTTCTTGCCATCAGCAGACCCGATCAATTCGTGCAAGTTTCTCCACCGCTGGCACTCTTTTTTCTGGACTTCTATAACCATTTGCTTTTCTTTTATCTGCTCTTTTGCAGCCATATTTTCACTTAGTCTGTGCTTGAAACCTGCAATGATATCCCTTGTCTCTCTCAGTGATTTTTCATAATCCTTGAATTCAGGTTCGAGTTCATCCAGTGGTTTGTCAGTAAATTTTCTAGCCATTTCAGTGGCTAAGCGCGTTTCTCTATCTTTTTGTCTAGCGTTAAGTTCTGTTTGACGTTCATCCAATCTCTTAGCCTGCGCAGCTAGATCATCTCTCTGCACAGGAGACAATCTGGCTTCTATAAACTTTTCTTTATTAGTAAACCCCAGAGAGACATGAGCCGCAGAAAATTCAGTTTCTAATCTTCTTAACTCATGCTCTTGCTGGTCAATGCGTTTTTTCAGGGATTCAATGTAGGACTTTACAGTATTCCATTTTTTCTGGAGTTCATTATGTTGATCTCTAGCTTGTTTTTCAGCACTTTCCGCATCAGAAACAGCCTTATGCAAAAGAAACTCCTCATTATCGGGATTTTTGTCACCATATATCGCTTTTCGTTCTTCCTTTACAGCGATGAAATCCTTGGTCATTACTTCCAAGCGTGATTGCTTTTCAGCCAGGGCTATACTTTGAGTGTCAATGACTCCATCCAGACGACTCATCTCACTTTCGAATGCAGCAATCCGTTTCTCATAATCAGTTCTTTTCGTAGTCTGAGATTGCCATGCATCCAACCGTGCCTGTAAGACCTCCAATATTACCGAAATATTGTCATCAGAGAGCTCCGAAATGCCTAGTGGCAGGAGTTTAGCAGACAAAGTCTCCCTGCGTTCTGTAAAATTGGTATGGAGTTTTTCTAAAGACTCCATTATATTTGCTAGGGTTTTATCTGTTGATTTCTTCTCATTATCTGCTGCTATCTCCTGCTTTTCAGCATCCATCAGATTCTTACGTGCCTCAATCACATTCTCTTCAAGCTTCTTAATAGATATTTCCTGCTCCTCAGCCTTGTTAATAAGCTCAGTCAAAGCTTCGATCTTCTGTTCAGATTTATCTGAAGTAGGAATATTGCCTTCTGCGAATGGGTGCTCTTTTGCACCACATAGTGGGCAAGGTTTGCCATCCTCCAATTTAAGTCGATGTTCTTCAAGTTCCGCTATTTTTGCTAGAAAAGCAATTTCACGTAACAAAGTTTCTTTCTCTATACGGTATTCACGTAACAGTCTACCCCCCAATAACTGACTCAAAGTATCTTTGCCTTGCTGTAGTCTTGTTGAGGCGTCAACTAGCTCCTTCCTCAGAATATTGCATTGATTCTGGCAATCATCAAATGACTTTTTCGCCAATTGCAAGGCAGTTATGGTTTTATCACGGACAATTTCTTTTTCAACAATTTCCTTTTGTTTAGAAATTAGGCTACCTAGCTGTTCTTCAATACCAGCAAGACCGCCGATAAGCCATTCATCTTGGATATGCTCTTTTAAATAACAGTTAATAAGTTCCAGAGCCCTTTGGACTCCAGTACATTTTTCCTGCTCCATTTGTTTGGCTTTTTTATCTTCAGCTATCTTGGTCGCATCTTTCTTACAGTTAACATCAACTTCCAAAACAGCTTTTTCTTGTTCGGCAAGCCGCTGATCTAGGGAACGAATCTTCTGCAATATAGGTGCAGCAGATTTAAATGCTTCTTTGGCTATAACTGTTTTTTGCTCAGCCAATTTCAAGTATTCAGCCTTCTCCTTGGCAGATACTTCTAATTCAGGAAGAATATCTTCTTCCTTCTTCAGTGCTATTTGATCTTCACTCTGTTGTTTTTGAAATGCAGTTAGTGTTGCGTATACACCATCAAGAGATGCTGCTTTTAAACTCTGGGTAAGTTTGTCACGATTCGGTTTGAATGCTTCAAGATCAGTATGCAATATGTTGGATTCATCAACTAGGTTATATAAGTCCCTCTTTAATCCATCTATGGTAGTTAGCCATGAAATATCTTTTCCTATTTTCTCGATCCTGGCGGTAAGTTCTGCTTCTTCTTTTTGTTTTGCCTCGAGTGCCTGCCCTATCTCATTTTCCTGATCAGGTTCCAAAATTACAATTCCTGCTGTTTCAGCCTGAAGAATATCCAGTTTCTCTCGTTCTTCACGTTGACGTTCATGAACACGGATAGATATTTGGCTGTAAACCTCTGTTCCGGTAATTTGTTCCAAGATTGGAGCTCTTTCATTTGGATCAGCCTGTAGAAACGCAGCGAAACCGCCTTGAGCTAACAACATTGATCTGGTGAACCGGTCAAAATCCATGCCGGTAGCTAATTCGATTTGATCAGCTACACCCCTGATCTTGGATTCAAAGATTTCACCAGAATCTGCGTTAGAAATCTCGTGCTTAGGAGGCTGCAGTTCACCATCAGTTTTGTTACGCGCTCTACGTTGACTCCAATGACACCGATATCGACCGGTCTGAGTTTCAAACGACACCTCAGCAAAACATTCACCAGTCTGACGGGACATAATTTCATTTCCACTCTTGCTTATCTTATTCAGGCGAGGCGTCCGTCCATAAAGAGCAAGGCAAATAGCATCAAGAATCGTTGTCTTACCTGCACCAGTGGGTCCGGTAATAGCAAAAATGCCATCGGACGTGAAAGCTGGGTGTGTTAAGTCGATTTTCCATTCACCGACCAGCGAGTTCAGATTTTTAAAACGCACCTGCAATATTCTCATTGGTCGCCTCTTTATTCAGCCTGCACATCGTCTTCATAGAGAGACGAAAGCGTTTCTTGGTAGGTCAGGATCAGTTCCTGTCGTTGATCTTCTGGTATATCATGAACAGATAGACATCGCTCAAACACAACGTTCACATTCAAATCATCCAGTGTATCCTCTTCATGAATTTGTTTCAGCACACGATCTATGATCCGATTGTTTTTTACTCGAAGAATTTCCAATTGTGTGCCTGAAATAATAGTTTCCAAGCGCTCCTGCAGATCACCAATAAGTTCATCGCCTTCGTAAATAACTTCAACCCAGCATTTTGAATCTATTACTTTCAATTCGAGAATGCGATTTGAAATATCAACCCAGTCCCCTTTGACACGCTCAAGTTTCTGAAACACGGGAACATCAATCAGCTGTGTGGATGTTTCATTACTGTGAAATACTACCTGGCAAACACTCTTCTGCTGTTTTGCTTCTCCAAATCCCATAGGCAAAGGAGATCCGCTATAGCGTATAATTTCTGAATTGTTGACCTTCTGCGGTACATGCAGGTGGCCTAGTGCCAAATAATTGAAGCAGGTCGGGAAAATACTAGCCGTTACATGAGCCAGGGATCCAACATAAAGATCTCGCACACCATCACCATCAAAGGTTTGCCCACCGGCCGTAAACAAATGTCCCATGGCTACGATAGGAATATTAACCCCTAGTTCATTGCGCTTCTGTTCAGCCAAGACAGCGACATTAGCATAGTGATTGCGGATACCTTCAATCAGCTTCCGTTCCTTATCTTCTATACTCTCGCCAACTTCCGCCACACGGATATCTTTATCTCGAAGGTATGGCACAGCACAGACAATCACTTCTGGGGTACCCTGCTTATTTCGAAGCACCAACACCTCATCTTCAAGATCCTCAGAGATACTACCAACCACGTGAACATTAAGGACTTTAAGTAACTCCTTGGGTGCATTCAGGAAAGATGGTGAATCGTGGTTGCCTGCGATAACGACCACATGCCGGCAGGATGAGCTGGCAACCCTACATAGAAATCGGTAATAAAGTTCCTGAGCTCGATTACTCGGTGCCGTGGTATCAAATACGTCCCCCGCTATCAGCAAGACATTGATTTCATTATTATGAATCGTCTCAGCAAGCCAAGTTAAAAAAGCATCGAATTCTTCATAACGTTTTCTACCATAAAGGATTCGGCCTAAGTGCCAGTCGGATGTATGGAGGATTCTCATTTAACTTCCTGCAATTTCTTACTGCACTCATCGACGATATATTCAGGTACAAGGTCAAATTGTGTAGGGTCTAGCTGACATATAAATTCGTTCTCAATATGATATGTTTCGTTGATAAATTTTTGAATAATCGAATTTTCAATGTCTATACCAATAAGTCTAAACACTTGTAACTTTTCATATCCGTTTTGGCAGTCATGGTACAAGAATTTTAAACTATTCGTATCTGATATATTTCTGAGCATATTCTCGTAGTCAAATCCAGGTAGATTTTTTCTTATTTCATCAATACCATTAGAAAGCTTGGCAGGATCCATCTCAGGATATTTACCATCTCTACCTAGTGGCTCCCTTGAATCAAGAGGTTTTTTTCTTTTGTGAAACAGATTTGATAAAACCTGATATGCCTCACCATGATCATCCATAATCTCATAATAACGTCTTAGGTATATAAGCTTAATAATATTGTCACAATCTGAGTTGACAGCAGTTTGGCATATTTGAGCAAATGTTTTTATGTCCTTTTCACAGATTGATCGCTCATGCACATGACCACTATTGTATCTGAGATAAGTGGCTGTGACCTGATTGCTAAACTGCTTTTTTACTGATTTAAGCGTGTCAATTATGGGTTCTATGTCATGCGTTAACATCAAAACCGTTTTGCCTTTTAGGCATGATACTCCATCACGTCGGAACAACATTTCTAATATCGCAAACTTTTTATTCTTATCAAAAGACGATATTGGGTCATCCAATATTATCAAATCAGGTGCCTTTGCCAAACATTCATACATGAATAACACAATAGCAAAGGCATTTCTTTCACCGAAACTAAGATGCTGATGCCCACCACTTAGATGTTGACTATGGTCAACATGCAACAGCTTAAGTTGAGATCGCCCATGCTCTCCAGCAATTTCCACTTTATAGCGATAGCCAGCATATGCTAAGAAACTATTGATATCCGCCTGATGCTTTTCAATGAGTTTTTGTATTTCTTTTCGCTGTCTATTGATTTTACCCTGTAATTCCCCAGCTTGTGTTATTAGTACATCTAGCGATGAATTTATTGATGTGATAGTCGCTTGCGTTTTAACTGAGTTAAGGTGAGATAAAAAATGCAAATCTAGTTTATAGGATATTAGCTTCTCTGCAACTTTTTCGCCTTCCTTAAAATGAAAACTTGAAAGGGTTCTCACATCCTCTAGCTTTTGAACCAGAGTATCAATTTGATTCTTGAGCTCGACGATAAAGTTCTCATGCTCTTTTTCAAGGCCCTCTTTTAATGAAGTAATGATTTCTAAGTTTTCTTTCGCATTTACTGAGAAATATTCACCCAGTTTATCAAGAACATCGATTATTCCAACAAGATTCTTTATCACATTTTTATCGTATTCTTGACTTACTCTTCTGATTTGCTCTTTCTTGCCTGTCGAGTCAGTTGAACAAAATGGACAAGCGGTTGATAAAGTTGAATATTCTAAATGGCCTTTGGTTTGCCAATCAATCCAATTGACGCTTTTGGGGCTTTGAATGAATGGCTGATATGGTTCAAGCCCTTGAGGTATGTTCGTTATTTTGTTTCCAACTGATAGTCCCTTCATTCCAGCTGAAGACTTTGAAAGTTGACCTGATGCTGTCAGTTTAAATGCATCGCTTAGCCCCTTAAGATTCGAAATCAACGTTTCTAAATCTGAATTGTTTGTAAATTGCTGCCGGATAGTTTGCACGATACTAGCTATTTCTTGTTCTATCGCCCTATATGCATCCGTTCTAATGAATATGTCGAAGCTATTACTTACTAGTTCTTCCGGCTTAAAGGTAAACTGGTTAACATAATCTTCATTAAAACACATTATATTTCGAATCTTTTCCATGCAGCTTACTATCGGTTGCAGGTTATTAGGATTACTATCCCTATACTTAAAAGGCATCAAGTCAGCTAAAAGATCCTTATCTCCAGCTGAAAAGCATTGTAATGCCTTGGCAATAGTACTTTTCCCAGTTCCATTATGTGCAAATTTGATATTAAGTTTATTCTTAGTAATCGTTATTTTAGCTGAATCGATATTGTTACAGTTTTGAATTTCTACATTCATCTAATTACCTGGTTACATTTTATTAATAAAAGATTACAAACTGATATTAGAATTTTAACCCATCCCCGCATTTTCATTTATGTGTTTAACTAAATCAATCAACCGTCTACTCGTTTTATCATCAAATACCCCTGCTATCCCCAAATTATGAATATTCGTAAATGGCGTTTCAAATAATACCTTAGGCTCCATGGTGCCATTCTGTACAAGAAATTCAATGACCTCATTGAGGAAGGCTATTTGATCAGGCTCTAATGGCACTTTTGATAGAAATTCTGCAAAGGCTTCTTTAGCTGCTTTTCGACTCAAGCCCACAACAGAGCGAACTAATACGCCTAAAGGTTTTTCACCAAAGATTTTTTGATAGTCCTCTTTTGGAATTACGCCACATTCTGAAAAAAGAATATCTTCTAGAGCGGCAATGTCAGTAGGAGTAACTGGTTCATTATTTCTTAATCGCCGAATAGTGATATGATTTTTGTGATCATTGATAAATTTCCGCACTTTCTCTCTATAATCCTTTAAATTAGAATCGCTTTTCACCAAATCATATACTGCAGAACCTTCCCTAATTTCATCGGCAAAATTAGTATAAACGTTGATTAGAACAGTTTCTTTATCTAAAAATCTTGTCAGATCTCGAAGGCATACTCTTACCTGCTCGAGTAAAGGCAAAGAAACATCCGCCCACCATTGTTCAGTTTGCAAATCTAATATTAACTCCATTTGATTTGCGACATTAGGAATGTTTGATTTGTCTTCTAGCCCCTTCGCTATCTCAATGATTTGTGATTTGTATTTCTCTTGTGCTCTGCTATTTTGCAAAATAGCTATCTGAATATTCAAAATCAGTAAATCAAATCGACGGCAAAGCTCATCATCATTGTCTATTGAAGGCAAGCCACTAAGCTTACTTCTAAGTGTATTTATGTCATCTTCTTTCAAAATATCCCATTGGTCTCGCTTGGCATATTTTTCAACATTTGCTCGTTCTTTTCGAACAATAAAATTGTCTATATTCATAGTGGTAACAACTTCATGTAGCTGATTTTTTAGAGTTCCACTAAAACTTTTAAGTGCATCATTAACAATATTTGTATTTTCTAAAGCTGTTATTAGGTCTAATCGACGATTAAATATTTTCTGCTTAACAGACTCTTGAATACTGGAATCATACCCCTCTGGATTAGTATCAAAAAATTCCAGATTCTCACAATAATCAAAAATCACAAATTCCTTTTTATCATTTCCTGGACCGAATAAATCCTCACAGGGTCTAGTGCCACGTCCTATCATTTGCCAGAACTTTGTTCTGGAGCGAACCAGCTTGAAAAAGACTAAGTTCACAACTTCTGGAACATCAATACCGGTATCAAGCATATCCACTGAAACAACGATAAAAGGATCTTTTGTTTTAAGGCTAAACGCATCAATTAAACTTTGTGAGTATTTCACTGAATGATCAATTCGACGGCAAAACTTACCTGCCAGATGCGGATAATTTTCATCAAACTGTTGGACTATAAACTGAGCGTGTGTTTTATTTTTAGCAAAGATAATGGTTTTACCGATTTTATCTCCGCCCTCAACTTTGATTCCATGTTCCATCAAATGCATCAGAACTTTATTGACGGTATCTTTATTAAACAACCATTGATTCAAAGCTGAAGAGCCGATTTCTTCTTTTAGATCGCCCGTTTCCTTATCATAAAACTCCTCCTGCAATTCATACTCTTCTTGTTCTTCAATAGAAAGTTCGTTGTATTTAATTCCTTCTCTTTGGAACTTCAATGGTACCGAAATAGCGCGAGGTGGTACAAGGAAACCGTCTTTGACTGCTTGCTCTAACTCATAAGCATAAGTTGGTTGATGATTATCAAGTTCAAACAATTGATATGTGTTTCTATCAACTTCTCCACGGGGTGTAGCCGTTAATCCAAGTAGCAGTGAGTCAAAATAATCAAAAATGGCACCATATTTTTGATAAACAGACCGATGCGCTTCATCGATAATGATCAAATCAAAATGGTTTACACTAAATGTTTGGCTCTGCTTTTTCTTGGTTCCGTCAATACAATTAAGCATGGTTGGGTAGGTTGAGAATAATATTCGCGCTTCCTCTTGTTTCTTACCCAAGAGATTGGCGAGGCTGACATGAGGAAGATTTTTCTTAAACGCTCGACTAGCTTGAGTTAATAAAGCGGTTCTGTCAGCTAAAAATAATACCTTCCTTACCCAATTAGCCCGCAATAACATATCGACCAAGGCGATGGACAAACGAGTTTTGCCCGTACCAGTTGCCATGACGATTAAACTTTTGCGTTTACGATTATCTCCAAAATGTTGCATGACGCGAGCTGCAGCTTCTATTTGGTAATATCGACCAGCAATCTCTGTCTTAGGCTGCATCAAGTTTAACGATTGACGACTCTTACGCTGATTGATTTTCCATTGTAATTCATCTTTAGTGGCAAAGCCCTGCACTTCTCGTGGAGGATAAAAAGTATCATCCCACATCCATGTCTTATACCCATTAGAAAAATAAATAATCGGACGCTGACCATGATGCTGCTCTAAACAATTAGCATAAAGCTCCGCTTGTCGACTTCCTGTTTGTGGATCTACTTTTGTTTTTTTGGCCTCAACTAATGCAAGTGGTTTGTTATCATCGCCCCAAAGCACATAATCAACATAGCCCGTACCATCATTTTTACCGGAGACCGTAGGCATACAGTTTAAAACTTCGAATTCCTCAGCATTTTTTCCTTTCGGATCCCAACCCGCTTCTCGTAACATGACATCTATCATCAATTCTCGAGTTTGTGACTCCGTGTATTCATTGCTGCTAATCGTTTTCCTATTGGCTTTCTTAACGTCCTGAAGTAATGCTAATTGCTCTTTTATGGCGGCAAGTTCTGCCTCTGTTTGAGTTAGCTTAGCTCGAGCAGCCTCAGCTGCTTTATCTTTTGCTTCTAAGTCAGCTTGAATTTTTTCAATCTCATGTTTGGAAAGTTTAGGTGTATCTTCTTGCGCTTTAGGAAGATAAGTTACTTGGAATTGTTCGGGTTTTGCGCCGCCAGTAGAATAGACCCGCGCCATCCAGCCTAAGAATTGATGAAGTGCAACGGTTGCTTTTAAACCTTCTTGAGGCGAAATATTCTCGTCACCGTGTACTGCGATATTCCCTAATCGGTGAATAAATTTAATATCAAAAAACAAACCTCTTTGGATCATATTCGAAAAGCTTGGCTCATGAATCATAGAGGCTAGATTTAATTCATAGGGTGATTTTATAGTTGAATCATTAGCAAATAACCATTTTAGCGCTAATTCTAATGTTCGGCGTGCATAGATTGCCGCGGCTCTAGGATCACGCAAAGCATAGCTTTCCACAAATTTGGCATCCTGGAGTAAGAAGTCCCAATGCTCAGATAAAAATGAAAAATTGCTCTGCTCCATCCTATTGTATCCTTTATGCTAATTCTGTTTCTGATTGTTTGCTTAATTCACCTCTAAATGCTTTTTGCGTTAATGCATTAAAAAGCTTATCTAATTCATTATATGCCAGGTTATCTTTCTGTAATTTCTTTACTGCTTTTGAAAAGAACTGTGTATACTTCTTTTGTTCAACTATAGGTGGAAGTAAAATTTTAATATTAGATAGTTTAGATTTGCTAACCATCCCTTTCATACTATTAGTTGAAGCATTCTGGATTATTCCTTTATTAAATAAGAGCTGGGCATATAGAAAATAAAGCAATATTTTTTCATTGGGTATGATTGCATTAATTTGTTGATTGAATGCAACCTCTCTATCTGTCATTGCTATATTACCTATGCAGTTTTTACTTCCTGCTATACAAGTTATTAGAATAGAGTTTTTCGGAGCACACCTACCGACCAATTTACCTTCTTTGGAAAGATACTCTTCTGCTTTTGTTAAATAGTGGAATGGGGTATTTATGTTATCTGATTTAATCCATTCAATTTCGGAGCCATAATATTGCTCTTTTTTTCTTGAGGGTGTGTTTCCTGTTATTATTTTTCCTATATCTGAAATATTGACCAACTTAAATCCTTTTGAGTTTGAGACTGGATCACCAAACATATCCAAAAAAACTGAGCGTAAGAGTTGTTCGCTAAGTTCGATGGCTTGTTGGCGTTTACGTCGCACTGCATCCGCCTTATCTAAAATTGCAGCAATACGTTTTTGTTCCTTTAGTGCTGGTAAAGGAACTTCTAACTCTTCAATGTGTAAACGACTTATCTGTTTGAAAGTAGAGCCAGTGCCCTTTTTTTGGAGTTCATCTTTATACGATTGAAGAAAATGCCAAAGATAATTTTTATCAACTTTATCTGGTAGAGGTCTTAGTCCAGCAACTCCTCGTCCCAAACAATATTCGTCATCACTCCAATTTAAATCACCTATAGTTGCCCTTATACATAGAATTAAGTCGCCTACTTGGGATAAGCGCGTAGGTTCTACAGTATGCTTTTTAGGATTTGGAGTACTTATGCCAAAATCGCCAGCACCAGCAATTAATGGATAGCCTTCAGCAACATCATTGTATGAACTACCTTTAGGTGCTTGCCCCATTGAAATATTACATATTTTAGATAACTTAATTTTGGGGATCATCATATCTACCTTTATCTGTAATATTAAAACGCACTTCATTCAGATAGCTTGAGCAGTTAGGCATGTTCATATAACATTCCCCTCAATTCCTTCAAGTCCCTCTGGATATCCAACTCCAAGTCATCAAGCTTATCTAAAATAACCTGCGGCGCATCATAGGCTACTTCTTCATATTCAACTTCTTTGTAACGATTGATGGAAAGATCATATTTATTCGTCGCAATATCTTTTTTATCAACGACGAAAGCTTTACCTTTTTTATCGAAAAAATCACCCTCACCTTCCTTGTATTGGTGATATTGTTCAATGATGTCAGGTATATCATTAGCTTGAATAGGCTCTCTCTTATCATCTAAACTAAAACCATCTGCTTTCATATCATAAAACAAGACTTTATCAGTGCCACCCGAATCAGTGCGCGTAAAAATCAATATGGCGGTAGATACCCCTGCATAAGGTTTAAATACACCAGATGGCATGGAGATAACAGCTTCTAACTTTTGTTCTTCGACTAAGGCATGTCTTAATTGTTGATGCGCCGTAGATGAGCCAAACAATACGCCATCAGGCACAATACAAGCACAACGGCCACCTAGTTTTAATTGTTTTATAAATAAACTGATAAATAGCAATTCTGTTTTTTTAGTCTTGCTTACTTGGAGCAAGTCTTTTGCAATACTTTCATGATCTAGTGATCCTTTAAAAGGTGGGTTAGCCAGAATAAGCGTATAGGCATCACGTTTATCAGCATGGTCTTCGCTTAATGAGTCCCTATCTTCAATAATTGGATTTTCAATACCATGTAAAGTCATGTTCATGGCGCCAATGCGTAACATTGAAGAATCGAAGTCTGAGCCATGGAACATTTGATTGTTAAAGTGATCTTTGAGTTTTTTATCACGATTGATTTCTTTGTGGTGCTTTTCTAAATATTCCGCAGCAGCAACCAAAAAGCCACAAGTACCGCAAGCAGGATCACAAATAATATCCTGTGGTGTTGGCTTTGTTAACTCAACCATCAGTTTGATAATGTGTCTCGGTGTACGGAATTGTCCATTTTTACCAGCAGTCGCTATTTTGGAGAGCATGTATTCATATAGGTCACCCTTTGTATCCCTGTCATGCATGGGGATATGCTCAATCATATTCACGACTTTATCAAGCAAGGCTGGGGTTGGAATAATAAATACAGCATCAGTCATAAACTTTGTATACGAACTACCAGCACGTCCATTAAGTGCTTTAATAAAAGGAAAAACTTCATCTTTAAATACTTCAAATTTTCGTTTAGGCTCGAAATCCTTAAACCTTGACCAGCGTAAATGCTCCTGTCCCTCTTCAAAGATAGGATCTGTAATCTCTTCACCTAATAAGTGGGCTTGTGCTTCCCTTGCTGTGTGAATCTCATCTAACCTTTTAGCAAAAAGTAGATAAGTAATTTGTTCAATAACAGATAGAGGATTTGATACACCACCTGACCAGAAAACACTCCAAATCTGATCCACTTTATTTTTGATTTCACCTGTAATCATTTGATTCTCTTATTAAAATTCTGCTTATTCCATATTTAACTTTGTTGTTATTTAGCTTTTTGCTCTTGGTTTTTAATCCATTGATCAATTTCGCTTTTACGAAAACGCCATGCAGCCCCTACTTTGAAGCCTGGTATTTTACCTTCCGAAGCAAACCTATAAGCAGTTTTTTCAGCTATTTTCAGATAGTTAGCCAAATCCTTAATAAGCATTATGTCGTTGTCAGTCATAGGAACATAACCCATTTATATGGAATTTAGTTGAAAATAGTTGAAAATACGGGGGATTTCAAGCTGTTTTTTTACCTCTACTTCTGCTGGTAGAGAAAAAATATTCTTAATAGATAGACTTACATTTTTTATTAGAAAAAAGACGTTCTAAGAATATGTGAGCTATGATGATAGGTATATTAAGTTAATTAGTATGAACGAATTTTTTGGATCACTTTACCAACAATATCTATTTCAAGACCATCAGCCACTTTAATATTTGGCCAATTATCATTTAACGTCAGAAGTTCGAATTCAGGTGAGGTAAAAGACAATTTCTTGTATTGGCAAACGATGACTTCTGATTTATTAGCTACTTTAACTACAACATAATCCCCTGGTTTTGGTGAGATCAAAGTATCTATTATTAGTACATCATTCACTCTAATTTCAGGGAGCATACTTTCATCTGTCATTTTCAGCGCGAATGCTTCCTTACTTAATTCTGGCAATAGCTTTATGCTAACAGAAATAAAAACCACATCATTAGATAACTCACAGTCAGAATCAGCATTGATATACATTTTTGCATCACAAGCCTGACGCGAATCCAATAGCGGAATCAAATGACTAGGGCTTTGTGTTTTTTTAATTTGCATCTCATCTGACAAGCACATTAAAAAAGCTGGCGAAACATCCAATGCATGTGCCAGCTGTTTGATTTCTTCTGGGCCAGGTGCGCGCGTTCCTTGTTCCCAATTGGTTAAGCGGGTTTGTTTAAGACCACCAGCAAGGTCACCAAGCTCTTTTAGTGTCAAGCCTTTTGCCTTTCGAGCCTCGAGAAGGCGTCTGCCAATTTCTTTTTTAATGTTTAGCTCAGCCAAATTCGCCTCATAAAAATAAGTTCAATCATTGATTTATCACGTAATGTGATATATATTCTCTTTAAAATCACTAATAGTGATATTTTTAAGTGTATTTTCATAAAGATTATCACATTATGAAAATAAAAACGAGGATTTAACAGGGATATACACCCATGATGGATTTCGTCATTAATAGTGATGAGTTGGCGGCAATGAGTGGTTTACCTCATATCCAGCAGCTGGCTTACCTTAGAGGAATAAGACCGTATATGGATGTGAAAACAGGAATAACAGGTATCAAGCGGCGAGTTAGTTATCAGTCGATATCTGAGCAGCTTTATATCGAGCCACATCAAGGAATTAAAAGTCAAAATTTTTCACGAGATCAAGTGCGTCGTGCAATTTCAGGTTTGGTACGTGCGGGCATTATTGAGATTCAATCTGAAGGCATGCAACTCATTTTAAAATGTCTCTTAGCTTCAAAGCATTATTCTGTCCAAAATAAAGCCGCCATAAACCCACCACAGAAAGCCACCACAAACCCGCACGAGATAGCCCTTGTAAATACTGAATTTTCTGAGGATACAGATATAAAAGCCGACATAGACGAACCCCAAAAAGCCGCCACACCTCTTATAAAAGAAAATAATTATATTTATTTATTACGCCAATTCGACAATTTCTGGCTTATGTACCCCGAAAAAAAGTCACGTGATCGTGCTTTTGAAATTTTCCAACAAATCAATCCCGATGAGCATTTACTGCAAACCATGTTGCAAGCACTCGATAGCCAAATCAAAGCCCATAAAGCAAAAGAAGCGCATGGTGAGTGGGTCCCTGCCTGGAAATTTCCAGCGAATTGGTTGTCACAAAAATGTTGGGAAGATGAAGTCACAATCGAATTAAAGCAGGAGAAAAGGAATGAGAAGCATCGCGCAAGTACTGGAACAGCCCATGACCCCTTCTGGAACGAAGACACAGAAGACTCAGCAAGCTCCGCAGAGGATGAATACCAGCAAACCAATGTCGTCAGCTTGCAATGGTACCGACAAGCGGATTGAGAACTTGTTTACCCGCTTTGCGGTCTTTTATGGGCATTTGTGGCGCAGTCAGTTTAAGAGCGATGGATTTTTGGAGTTTGCTAAAAAAGAGTGGTCGGAAGGATTGGAGCAATTTAGCGATGAGGTTTTGAATCAGGCCATTTTAGCTTGTCGGGATCATTGTGACATGCCGCCGAGTCTGCCGCAGATGATTGGTTGTTGTCGTGACATCAAACGGCGGAATACTTTTTATGTCGCAGGTGAAGCACATCAACCAGCAAGCCAAGCTGTGGTTGAAGAGAATATCCGGCAATGCAAAAGCCTACTTACTTAAATAAAAAGAGGAGAAGCACTATGTTACTTTTAACAAGAAAAGTCGGGGAATCCGTGGTTATCGGTGAAGATATTTACTGCACGGTCCTTGGATACCAGCATGGAGAAATTTGTCTTGCTTTTGATGCCCCCAAATCCCTCCCAATTCATCGAGAAGAAATTCAACGCAGAATTAACCGAGATCGTCAAAAGGATGAATGGTATCGCGAACCTGTACCTAATCAAGAAAGCGTTGTAGATCGCTTAATCAATAAATTTAAACACGAGATGAGTCCAGCATAGAACCATCAACAATAACATGAGGTTACTCAATGATAGATCTGGTTGAACAAGGACTAACGGTTAAAGACCGTGCCAAAGAGAAGCTGAAGCGTGATTTAGGTGGTTTGATTGAAGGGGCGCTTAGCGATCCCAAAACGGTAGAGATCATGTTGAATGCAGATGGCAGGCTTTGGCAAGAACAGCTTGGTGAAACCATGCGTTGCATAGGGAATATCAATGCAGCACGTGCCGAATCCATCATCAAAACTGTTGCCGGTTTTCATGGAAAAGAAGTGACTCGTATGAAGCCTTTGCTAGAGGGAGAGTTACCTCTGGATGGCTCACGTTTCGCCGGACAACTGCCGCCAGTTGTTTCAAGTCCAACCTTTGCCATCCGCAAAAAAGCGTTATCGGTTTTTACCCTCAATGACTATGTTCAGTCAGAAATTATGACACAAGCCCAATGCGAGGTGATTAAACAAGCTGTCTCTTCACACCGAAACATTTTAGTCATTGGCGGCACAGGTTCTGGCAAAACCACATTAGTGAACGCCATTATCAGTGAAATGGTGATTCATGCGCCTGAAGAACGTATTTTTATCATTGAAGATACCGGTGAAATCCAATGTGCAGCAAAAAATTGTGTCCAATACCATACCACGCTTGATGTCAGCATGACCCAGCTTTTAAAAACCACTCTCAGAATGCGCCCAGATCGAATCATTGTTGGTGAAGTTCGGGGTAGTGAAGCACTTGACTTGCTGGATGCTTGGAACACAGGACATGAGGGAGGAACAGCCACGTTGCATGCCAATAACTGTCTTGCAGGACTTCATCGGTTGAAATCACTCATCACCAGAAATCCGGCAGCACCCTCCGAAATTGAACCTTTAATAGGCGAGGCTGTTCATTGTGTCGTGCACATTTCAAGAACCCCACAGGGACGACAAATTCAAGAAATAATTAATGTCCATGGTTATGAAAACGGACATTACAACATCGAAAAACTTATTTAAGGAGAAAAAGAATGAATCAAACAACTCTGTTTAATCAAAAGAATTACTGGATAATGGGATTAATCGTTTTATTTTTGTTGTTAATCACTCATCCAGCCGCGGCCTCCTCTGCAGGTGGAGGACTTCCCTTCGACTCATGGCTAACTAAAATTCAAAAATCCATTACAGGCCCTTTTGCCTTTAGTGCTGCCATTATTGGATTGGTTGCAGCAGGTGCGACGCTTATTTTTGGCGGTGAATTAAATGGATTTATGCGATCCCTTGTCTTTTTTGTGTTGGTACTCTCATTTCTGGTAGCAGCTCAAAATACCATGACGGCAATTACTGGCAAAGGTGCTGAAATTTCTAAGCCATCTGTTGAAATCGTTGCAACGGAGACTCATCGATGAGTCTTCGTACCATCCCCATACGCCGATGTGGAAACCGCCCCAGTCTGTTTATGGGCGGAGACCGTGAGCTAGTCATGTTCTCAGGACTTTTGTCAGCCATTCTAATCTTTGCAGCTCAAGACTGGCTGGCAGCATTTGCAGGTTTAGTCATGTGGTTTTTATCCTTGAAAGGGCTTCGTTTAATGGCCAAATCCGACCCTTATATGAGGGCTATATATTTAAGACAGAGACGTTACCAGGCTTACTATTCCGCCCGTTCGACTCCTTTCAAAATAAATAAAAGAGGTTATCAATGATTGCCTTAATCACCTTTTTAATCAGCACCACAGGGCTTTTACTTTTAAGCCTCCTGTTTTGGGAAATTCGTCTGAAAAGCCGTCGTAAATATCATTTAAAAAAGCATCGCCATAATTCAGGAGGCACGGCAGATTTACTCAATTATGCCTCAGTGGTCGGTGATGGGGTGATCGTCGGTAAAAACGGCTCTTTTATGGCGGCTTGGCAATACCAGGGCGAAGATAATGCCAATACCACGGATGAGGCTCGTGAGATGGTCTCGTTTCGAATCAATCAGGCATTGGCTGCCATGGGCAATGGCTGGATGATTCATGTAGATGCAATGAGATGCGCGGCTCCCGGCTATAGTGAGCGGGGTCATTCTCATTTCCCAGACGCAATTTCTTTAGCAGTTGATGAGGAAAGAAGAAGACTTTTTGAAAGCATGGAAACCCTATATGAGGGGTATTTTGTGATTACGTTGACCTGGTATCCGCCAGTGATTGCCCAAAAGCGTTTTGTGGAATTGATGTTTGATGACGAAGGATTGAATCTCAGCCAAAAGGCAAAGACGCATCAACTGATAGAAGAATTCAAACAAGCCTGCAGAAACTTTGAATCGCGACTAAGTTCAGCCCTTAACCTCGAACGACTGAAAGCGGAACAACATAGTGATGAATATAACAATACCGTACTTCAAGACAACTTCTTAAGACACTTGCACTATTGTGTCACAGGACTTAACCATCCAGTCAATCTTCCTAAAAACCCAATTTACCTTGATGCATTAATCGGTGGTCAGGAATTAACATCGGGTATCACGCCTAAAATTGGGCGGAAGTTCATTCAATGTGTGGCGATTGAAGGTTTTCCAATGGAGTCTTACCCTGGCATTCTAACTGCCTTAACTCAATTGCCAGTTGAATATCGCTGGAGTTCTCGATTTATTTTTATGGATCCACATGAAGCGGTGGCGCATTTCACCAAATACCGTAAAAAGTGGAAACAAAAAGTCAGGGGATTTTTCGACCAGGTTTTTAACACCAATTCAGGTGTGATTGATGAAGACGCGCTCAATATGGTGAATGACGCACAATCAGCCATTGCTGAAACCAATTCAGGAATGGTGGGTCAAGGCTATTACACCTCGGTTGTCATTTTGATGAACGAAGACCGTGAGTTAGTTGAAAAAGCAGCGCTTTTGATTGAAAAGAACATCAATGCCTTGGGATTTACGGCAAGAACAGAAACCATTAATACCATGGATGCCTTTATGGGCAGTCTTCCAGGACATGGTGTTGAAAATATAAGACGGCCTTTAATCAACACCATGAATTTGGCTGACTTGATACCGACCTCCAGCATTTGGACCGGCGAAAACAAATCCCCTTGCCCACTGTTTCCACCACTATCCCCTCCATTAATGCATTGTGTCACCACGGGGAACACACCCTTTCGGCTGAATCTTCATGTAAGAGACTTAGGACACGGTATTATGTTTGGTCCTACACGCTCCGGGAAATCGACTCACCTAGGTTTAATTGCACTATCCTGGCGCCGCTACAAAGATGCACGGATTTATTCATTTGATAAAGGGATGTCCATGTATCCAACGTGTAAGGCCAGTGGAGGAGAACATTACACCATTGCTGATAAAAACTCGCACCTCTCATTTGCACCATTACAGTTTTTATCAACCAAAGCAGATAGAGCTTGGGCTATGGAGTGGATTGATACGATTCTTGCCTTAAATGGGTTAAATACTAGCCCAGCTCAACGCAATGAGATTGGTCATGCCATCATGAGCATGCATCAGAGTGGCTCTAAAACCGTATCTGAATTAGTCATGACCATTCAAGATGAACCCATCCGTGAAACCTTGAAACAGTACACCATCGATGGATTGATGGGGCATTTATTGGATGCCGAAACCGATGGTCTAGGGCTGTCCTCATTTATGACCTTTGAAATTGAGCATCTTATGGGGCTGGGTGAGAAATTTGCTTTACCAGTATTGCTGTATCTGTTTCGACGTATTGAAACATCACTGGATGGCAAGCCAACCCTGATTTTACTCGATGAAGCATGGCTGATGTTGGCACACCCGGTATTTAAAAACAAAATTGCTGAATGGCTTGATTCAATGGGCAAGAAAAACTGTGTGGTGTTTATGGCAACGCAACATTTATCACATGCCGCGAATTCTGGAATTTTAGACATCATAGTTGAATCAACCGCCACAAAAATCTTTTTACCTAATCTCTATGCACGAGATCCTGAAACACGCCTGATCTATGAACGGATGGGGTTAAACCCACGCCAGATTGACATCATTGCATCAGCTCAACCCAAGCGTGATTACTACTACGTCAGTGAAAAAGGACAGCGTCTTTATCAATTGGCTTTAGGTCCATTGGCGTTAGCATTTGTGGGTGCCACAGATCCTGACTCCATCGAACGAATGAAACAGCTTGAGGCTCAACATGGCGCTGAGTGGGTTTCATATTGGCTTTTAGAAAAAGGAATTACGATGAATCAATTTGGAGAAGCAGCATGAACCAAATAAAACAAAAGTTAAGCCTTAAAAAGAAAAAAAACAACTTAACAGATAATCCTTATCTCAATGCCAAAAGAGCCTGGAATTTTCATACTGCAGGTCTTATGAAATCATTACAGATATGGCAATTGGTAAGTCTAGGTAGTCTTTTAATCACTTTGGCTGCTATTGGTGGGCTCATAACGATTGGAAGTCAGTCCAAATTTATCCCCTTGGTATTTCAGCAGGATGCCAGCGGCAATACACTTTCAGTCACTCGCGCAGATCGTGTCGGTGATGCAAGTATCGATGATTACCGAGCGGCTGCAGCCCATTTCATTGAAAACATTCGAATGGTCAGTGTAGATGTCGCACTGCAGAAAAAGGCTGTATTTCAAGTTTATTCCTATTTGAACCAAAACGATGCAGCATTGACCAAAGTTCAGGAATTTTACAGTGACAAACAACACTCCAATCCATTTGACCGTGCAGCTCATGAAATCGTCAGTATCGAGATTCGTTCAGTCCTGCAGGAATCTGCCGATACCTGGCAGGTTGATTGGGTCGAGACAGTAAGAAACCGTGACGGAACGCTCAAAGAAAAGCCCGCCCAGATGAAAGCACTTGTGACCATGTATCAGGATGGTGAGCTCAATGATGCATCTAATGAATCGATTTTAAAGAACCCTCATCTGATTTATGTCCGCGATTTCAATTGGTCTTATGACTTAAAGAATGGAGAAAATGCATGAAAAAAATAATTCTTTCCTTTGGTTTGATGCTTCCTTTGACAAGCTTTGCTGTGGATAACTCTGAGCTGGCTAACTTCTATTTTTCTAAAAGCATCCCTGCATTATCGAATCAGGAAAAGCAGGCTTTAAGCATTGCAGAAGAATGGCAGAAGGGTGACAAAACCAGCAAGCCATTCCACTCTTCCGATGGCTCAGTAAGTTTTGTTTATGGTTCAGGTCAAATCAGGGTGGTATGCGCACCATTACAGATTTGCGACATTGCGTTGCAGTCTGGTGAGCAGCTTAACGATATGAATGTCGGCGATCCACGTTTTCTCGTTGAGCCTTCTATTACGGGTTCAGGTATGGAGCAACAAATTCACTTGTTAATTAAACCCAAAGATGTTGGGCTAGATACTTCTCTAGTCGTTACTACAGACAGAAGAACCTATCATTTTAGGTTGAAGTCCGATCAAAACGAGTTTATGCCCTATGTCTCTTTTACTTATCCAGATGATGCAAAAGCCAAATGGCGTTTGATTCAGCACATGCAAGCACAACAGCGAAAAGCCAATACCTTCACAGAAACCAACGAATATTTAGGCGATCTTAATTTCAATTACAGGATACAAGGCAATTCCCGATTTAAACCGGTTCGGGTTTATAACAATGGTGTGAAAACCATTATTGAAATGCCTGGAAGCATGTCTGAAAGCGAAGCCCCTGCACTACTGGTCTTAAGAAATGGTGGTTTGTTTAAAAAACCAGAATCGGTGATGGTCAATTATCGCCTGCAGGGCTGCCGATATATTGTTGATAGTGTGTTCGACAAGGCAATACTGATTATCGGAAGTGGCTCTTCTCAAGAAAAAATTACCATTACGAGGTGCTAGAGATGAGGACAGTAAGTGTTTTATTGTTGGTAATTGTTTTGTCGAGCTGCGCAAGCATGCAGTATGGAAATTTTACAGTTGCCTCTCAGAGTAAAGATATTTATTTGGCTAAAGATGCTGCGTCACAACTCACACATATTTATCCGCCAGCGCAAAATATTTTTTATATCAGCCAAAAAGTCAGTGATGGCTTTGGCATTAATTTGATTCATGAAATGCGAAACAAAGGTTATGGCGTGATTGAAAACGTCCAACCGAGACAAAAAGCAAATTTTTTCTATGTAGTTGATGAGATGAAGCAAGGCTCTCACTATCGAGTCAGCCTTTATATTGGCTCGCAAACATTAAGCAGGGTCTATGTCAAAACTAAAGAAAAAATCGCTCCAACCAGCCCATGGTCACACAAGGAGTAACAAAATGAACCAAAACATCGATTTATTATCACCGAATAGTTCACCGCAAAAACTCAAAACAACAGGAGTCAAGCGTGTGAATAATCTCCCTTTAGTGATAGCAATTGGCGTGTTGACCCTTTTTGTCGTGTTAATCGTCTTTGTTTCCCATAAGAGAGCCAATGCACAAAACCAAACTCTAGAGGCAATAAAAGTCACGGGACAGAAGAAAAATAACATGAATCTGGCCAATGAAATCGTTGGGAATCACAAAACCGGTGTGATGCCTGAGGCACTCATCATCAATCATGAGCCGGTACTTGAGTTACCTGTGGAACAAAACTTCCTTCAAAAACAAGACATGGATAGTCAAAATGTATCAGATACGGAGCTGGAACGAATTCGTCAGGAAAAAACCCAAGCATTTGAAGAAGCGGTCAAAGCAAAAACATTAATTATGGTTGATAATCCTCACCTAAATACCAGAGAAAGTATGACTACACACAGAGCCAATTCTGTTGCACCATTCGATGTCGATGGCGGCAGTTCCTTTAAAGAGCAACTGCAACTGCTCGAGGGACGACAAAATGCTAGACCCATGCCGCAAACTTTGGGTGGTGAGGAAAATGAAATGCGCTGGCATTTAAATTCACGACTCGAGAATCCCAACAGTAGATACGAGTTAAGAGCCGGAAGTGTTATTCCTGGAGTGATGGTAAGCGGTATTTCTTCTGAACTGCCTGGGCAAATCATCGGTCAAGTCTCCCAGAACGTTTATGATACGGCGACAGGTCAACATCTTTTAATCCCCCAAGGTACAAAGATTTTTGGTCTTTATTCCAGTGAGGTGAGCTTTGGTCAGAGTTCGGTGCTGGTAGCCTGGCAACGCCTTACTTTTCCAGATGGAAAAGCTTTGGATATTGGCTCCATGCCAGGAGCTGATAGTGCAGGTTTCGCAGGCTTTCGTGATCAAATAAATAATCATTACTTACGAATTTATGGTTCAGCCCTCTTGATGTCCGGTATCGTTGGGGGAATCAGTTACAGTCAAAACAGTAATCAGTCCAATCAGTATGGATTTAGCCCCTCTACAGCGGGCAGTGTATTAAGTCAGGCATTGGGTCAACAGCTAGGCGAAGTAACGTCACAACTGGTGGCAAAAAATCTGAATGTAGCACCGACTCTAAACATTCGTCCGGGTTATCGATTCAACATCATTGTCGTAAAAGATTTAACTTTTAGAAAGCCCTACCGGCAGTTCAGATAACAAAAAAGAGGAACTGTGATGAAACTTCGAATCCTGTTTGTTTATTTATGGACATTTAATGCCTGCTCCAATATGCCCGTGTTTGATTTACCCAATTACGTACAAAATGGAAAAATGCTACTGAACCAGATTAAAGAGTATAAAACTCAGGTTGATCAATACAACAACCAGATTCAGCAATATCAAAACATGCTGGATAACACCAAATCACTCACTTCGTTTCAGTGGGACAATGCCAATGGGGTAATAGATAATCTGCTTGAATCGACCGATACGATTGATTATTACAAACAAGAAGCAGGTAGCCTTCAAGGTTACCTGGATAGGTATCAAAGTCAGGAATACTATCAAAAAACACCTTGCTTTAATGGCAGTAACCAGTGTAGTCCCGAAGAAATCCAGAAAATAAGGCAAAGTAAAATATCTGCTTCTGTTGCTCAAAAACGCGCTAACGATGCCATGCTCAAGGGAATTGATAAACAGCAGCAAAGTTTAAAAGATGATTCGGTAAAACTGCGCACCTTGCAATCTCAGGCTCAAACTGCCCAGGGGCAAAAACAAGCGCTCCAGGCTGCCTCGCAACTGGCAAGCCAACAATCCCATCAACTGCTTCAAATAAGAGGACTTTTGTTAGCGCAACAAAGCGCACAAACCACAAAAGATGCAGCAGCAGCCAACAAAGAAGCCATACAAACCGCTGCTGATGAACGTTTTAGGTCAGGCACCTTTCATAAAAGTTCAGGAAAAAAATGGTAACCCATTGATAACAAGAGGAAGAAAACAATGAAACGATTAGGATTATCCATAGCACTTTTAGCATTCCTGCTTACAGGCTGTGACAGTGCTGAGGTAAAAGCACGAAAAAAGGCAGAGCATCTAGCCTCGTTAACCTGCAACAGCTCCAAAGAGGGTCGGACAGCCGATGAGCTGCAGGCAATAGCTGATGCTTGTTTTAAAGGCGGAAGTTACTCCAAAAGCTCAGGTATAAAGTGGTAATCCCATGAAAAAAAAGACAATCACTTATTTAATCGTATTCCTTTTAATTGGGTTTTCCTTGTCGGCTCATGCACAAGGCAGCATGGACAGCAGGGATTTGCTGGATAATATTCTGTATCGGTTTTCCAGTACAGCCTCTACATGGAGCCAAACCATATTAAGTTATGCTCGATACCTCTTCTGGTCTCTGGCATTAATTAGCATGGTATGGACCTATGGGCTTATGTCATTACGAAGAGCGGATATTCAGGAGTTTATGGCTGAAACGGTTCGATTTTTAGTGGTTGTCGGTTTTTTCTATTGGATTTTGGATAATGGACCTGCCATTGCAACCGCCATCATCGACTCCATGCGACAACTCGCAGCAAAGGCTTCCGGAATTGATACGCACATTTCCCCCTCTGACATTATTGACGTAGGTTTTGATATTGTTTCCAAAGCAATTAATAACTCGTCCCTCTGGTCCCCTGCGGCAACTACGGTGGGATTGATCGTTGCAGGGGTGATTCTGGTCGTTTTGGCACTGGTCAGTATTAACATGCTGATTATTCTGATTACTGCCTGGATTTTAACCTATGGCGGCATCATCTTATTAGGGTTTGGTGGCGGACGCTGGACTTGCGATATCGCGATTCAATACTACAAAACAGTGTTGGGTATTGCTTTACAGGCATTTGCGATGATTTTGATTATTGGTATTGGTAAGTCTTTTGTCGATCAATATTATGCCGCTATGGCAAAGGACATTCTCTTAAAAGAAATGTTTGTGATGCTCGTTGTATCCATTATTTTGCTGATATTGATTAATAAAATCCCCCCTGTTCTCGCCAGCATTGTATCTGGCGGTGGCGGAGGCAGCGGTGGTATTGGTCTGGGTGGCGCTTTAGGTGCTGCCGGCGTTGCGGGTGCTGCTTTGGCAAGCAGCGCAGGAGCTGTCAGTGCTCAAAGTGCAGGAGGCTTATCCGCTCTTCATGCGGCATTCAAAGCCGCTTCCCAAAGTATGGGTGCTGGTGATTTAGGTTCTGTGTCAGAAGGCAATGTCAGCTCCAAAACCGGCAGTTTGGCACAAGCCATGGGGCAAGCATCCAAATTTGCAGGTTCGTTTGGCTCACATTTAGCATCAGGGACATTTGATGTAGCACGAGAAAAGGCAAGCGCTATGAAGGAGGCAATGGCTGCAACGGTGGCCGAAACTACCGGTGGGAAAATTGCCGATGCAATTCATCAACGGGTGGAATCACAAAACGATTTATCAGCATCTGAACACCAGGATTCAGCATTTCAAAATATTACGTCGATAGGCACTCCAGAAGGAAGTTTCAGTGCCGGAGAAAATGACGATGAAGTCAGCCATTTTGTCAATCGAAAAGCATCTGGAGACTGCCAATGAATCTGAGTAAACCCAATAAATCCATTGGTCCACAAGTGAGACAAAAACAGGATAACAAGAGGACCATGAGACTCATCGTAATGGTGACTCTGGGATTTTTAATCAGCATGGAGATTGGCACACAATATGTGGCTTATAAGTTTCATTACCACGAGAATTTAGGTTTTTCATTTGCGCATGTTTATCTACCCTGGAATCTGCTCTGGTGGAACATGAACTATCATCATTACCATCCCGAATATTTTAATGCCGCCTTTGGCATGGTGGTGATGAGCAGCTGCCTTTTTTTGATGATGCTGTTGTTCGCTAGTCGCCATTTAAAAAAAGAAAACATCAGCGAATACCTTCACGGCTCAGCCAGATGGGCGAATAAGGATGATTTGAACAATGCTGGTTTGCTTGACCAGGAGGAAGGTGTGTATGTTGGGGCGATTGAAGATGCGCAGGGAGAAATTCATTATTTGCGCCATAATGGGCCGGAGCATGTTTTAACCTATGCACCAACGCGATCCGGAAAAGGTGTTGGCCTTGTAATCCCTACCCTTTTATCGTGGAAGCATTCCTGCGTGATTACCGATTTAAAAGGCGAGCTTTGGGCCATGACCGCTGGCTGGAGACAAAAGCATGCTAACAATAAAGTGATTCGCTTTGAACCAGCAACATTAACTGGCTCAGCCCGTTGGAATCCGCTTGATGAAATCAGAGTGGGTACAGAATCAGAGGTGGGTGACGTACAAAATTTGGCAACACTTGTGGTTGATCCTGATGGTAAAGGGTTAGAAACGCACTGGCAGAAAACATCGCAAGCCCTTTTGGTTGGTTTTATTCTGCATGCGATTTACAAACTAAACAACCAGGGGGAGCCGGCCACATTTCCCAACATTGACCGTATGCTGGTGGATCCCAATATTAATATTGCCGACCTGCTCATTGAAATGACCCAATACCCGCATATTGAAGGAAAAACCCATCCCGTTATTTCAGCCTCCGCCCGTGACATGATAGACCGCCCCGAGGAAGAAGCAGGCTCTGTGTTATCCACTTTAAAATCTTATCTGGCGTTATATCGTGACCCAGTAGTTGCTCATAACATATCTGCCTCAGATTTTTGCATCCGCGATTTAATGAACTATGAAAGTCCTGTGAGTCTCTATATTGTTACTCAACCCAATGATAAAGCAAGGCTTCAGCCTCTGATTAGGGTCATGATTAATATGATAGTGAGGTTATTGGCTGACAAAATGGAGTTTGAGCGTGTATCGGATGACAAAGGTTTAGCTTATGTCAGAACGAAAAAAACGTATAAGCATCGATTGCTTTACATGATCGATGAATTTCCAAGTCTTGGAAAACTCGATATTCTGCAAGAGTCATTAGCGTTCGTTGCGGGTTATGGTTTGAAGTTTTACTTAATTTGTCAGGACATTAATCAGCTTAAAAGCCGTGAACGTGGTTATGGTCCTGATGAAACCATCACGTCTAATTGCCATATTCAAAATGCTTATCCACCTAACCGAGTTGAAACAGCAGAACATCTTTCCAAACTGACAGGCCAAACGACGATTGTTAAAGAACACATCACCACCAGCGGCAAACGTTTTTCAACGTTCTTAAATCAAATCTCCAAAACCGTGCAGGAAGTATCAAGACCTCTTTTAACCGTTGATGAGTGTTTGCGTATGCCTGGCCCCAAAAAAGACTCCGATGGTTTTATCCGTGAGGCTGGTGATATGGTGGTTTATGTCGCTGGTTTTCCTGCGATTTATGGGAAGCAGCCACTTTATTTTAACGATCCAGTTTTCTTAGCCAGAGCATCTGTCGAGGCACCAGTACACTCAGATATTTTGCGTGCTCGTTTAAGTGACGATGAGATCATCAAGTTATGAAAAAATTGTCCGTCTTCATCGCTATTTTCTTTATATGTCTTATTGCTTTAGGCGCACTGTTCCATGCTATGGGTTTTAGGATAAACCTGACTGAATCCATACCTATAGGCTTATATCGCATCACCAGTGCAGAATCTCTCAAAAATGCTTATGTGATTTTTTGTCCTGATGACAGGAAGTCGTTTAGGTTAGCCAAGAACAGAGGCTATATAGACCATGGTCTTAATTGTGGTGGATATGGTTATTTAATGAAAAAAGTCGTGGCTCTATCTGGCGATATTCTCTCGGTGACAACCGAAGGTGTTTTTGTGAATCACATGCTAATCCCCTATTCAAAACCAAAATTACAGGATGGGATGAACCGCACATTACCTCAATGGCAGGTAATGAATTACCAACTTCAAAAAGAGGAAATCCTGACAATGACCAGTCAAAGCGAATGGTCATTCGATGGTCGATATTATGGTCTTGTTCACACAAGACAAATCAAAGGAATGATCACACCCGTATGGTTAATTAATAAACGGGAGAATACCACATGATTAATGAAATCAAATTAATGGGGAAAATAATTTGGTTTCTGATAATAATATCATAACGAAATAGGCTATTTGCTACGAAGCTTTTTAATAAAAGGATTCAATTTTTTTTTTATTAACTCAAGTGTTAAGCTTTCATTATAATAAACATAAACAATGGAAACGCCATTTTGCCTACAAAGCTCTTTTTTTCTTAAATCTCTTTCTTTGTTTTTTATTAAAGCTGTTTCACCGCCAAAAAAGTCAACTGGCTCAAAATGTTGTCTACCTTGGTATTCCAATGCCAAAGATATTTCAGGAAAATAGACATCAAGACTTTGACTACCCAGCCAGGTAGGGCTGGCTTCCCGCAATATTTTAAATTCTGGAAGTAGCTCCTTGGCGAATAGAAACATATTATTTTCATTAATCCATTTGGGTTGGTTAAATATATAGTTTAAATTATGGTAAATCCAACTCCATTTTGGGTCTTTATAATAGAAAAATGAAAGAGGTCCAAAACAATATTGTAAAGTTTTGTCAGGAATACCAAATTGTCTTTTACACTCATCAAAGCCGTATTTCTGTATTATGCATACATGGCAAATTGTATTCCGCCTCGGTAAGCAAACTATATCAGATAACATTAAAAGATTATCTTTTCGAGCGGTTGGAGGATTAGATGCCAATAAATGCTCGTGGAATTCCCTGGAGCAGGAGCATATATATCGTTTACCAGAAATAAGATTAAAATAAGTTATTTCCTGATGCTTAGAATTAAACATTTCAAAATCACAAAGATAAAACCATTCTGGCACCATTTTATCCTGAAGTTTTTCAATGGTTTCAGGAGATAGTTGGGTGAGAATGTTTTTAACCCTAAAAGAAAATCTTAATTTATTGATGAAAATATTTGTTTGGGTTTTTAGTTCTTTTATTGCAACGTCTTTTTTTGCTATCCGTGTAAACTCTATTTCATGTAAATAATTATTGCTTAATATTTTTCCATCCATAAAATAAAATAAGTGATATTCATTATTCTTATTATTTCTTATATGTCCGGACTTTATAGGAAAGTATTTCATTACAACACCTTTTATGAATGGATTGAACTCAACTTTGTCTTGCCTCATTTTCTGTATTTTAATTATTGAGGAAAGTTCAAAAGTCAGTTCTTTATCAAGGTAATTAAAGCCGAAGCCATGAGTCAAAGTTTTTGGTTGCTTACATTTAATAACAGTATCCATTACAAAATCATTCTTTATTAGGAGGTTACTATATTTCGACAAATAATTTGACATTGCAATTTTTAAAGCATATTCGATACTTGCAGAAAGATCCTGAAATATATGCTTTTCTAATGTATCTTTTAGGGCTTTTTCAAAAACATCAGTTTCTATGCCTAATCGGAGTTCCATAAGATTAATTAAATAGTAATTCTTTTTATTGTAGGCCAAAAAAGTGAAGTTAACGGCAAGATTGCCGAGAAATATATGAACGATCTATTTTTTTTGTAATCTTATCCATAGCAATTCTAGATTAGAAAACTAATGCGTTACAAAATAACACTATTACTCACTTCACTTTATTTTTTGATGTCCTTTTCCGCTCTAGCCCAGGAACTTTCCGTCGCACATGGTTATCAGGTTGGAGTCTTTGCTGCTCCAGCTGATCATGTGCATTATCCTGCAATAACACTTGACCTCCTCCGGTGAGCTGAACCAGATCGCATTCGGACAGATTTCGCAAGCTGTTGTGATCTTTGGCTGGCGAGCCTTGTCTAATGCTGAAAGTGTTGGGCTTTTTACTGCCTCTTCTATTGCCTGTGGCTGTTCCAACAGCCTCATGGTTTCCAGAAGTTCTTCTTCGATGGTTTTGTTGGTTTGATCTTGATTGTTCATGAGATTTCTCCTGTTCAAAATTTAGCTTTTGACGTTGGTTTTCCAAATCCAAATCAGCAAAAGTGATTGGCATTTGATATTGAATAACAATTTGCAAGATAATCTTTTTAAATAGTGGAGACCCGCTCACACAAATACAGTCACAGTAGCGCTTCCTTGCCATTTCCAATGCTCTTTTAAGCGCAGGAATAGACCCGCCTTTAGAAATGATAATTTCTTTTCCATTGTCTCTAATAACACCGTTACCCTTTTTATAAATCTCAGTGCCTTCTTTAGTAACAGAGTCGATTGGTCCAAAATTTAAAGAAGGAAAAACTGAGTCTGCACCTGATATGGTGTAATCATGGTTATTTTTACGATTACGATAACGCATTGCCACTAAGGCATCCTGGTCGCCACCTTGCGCTTTTTGTTTCAGCCAATCAGCCCAGGTTTTGTTTTGGTGGGAATCTATTAACCGGCTACGTTCTTTTGCGTAATTTTTCCTTATGCTATCAATATCATTAAGCAAAGTTTTGTTTATGTGCTGATATAGATACTTTTTCTGTACTTTAGAAAGGTTCATTAATTTCAAAGCCGCTCGTTTAATTCGCCCTCGCTTTTTCGCCTTTTCAATAAGTTTAACTCTAGCCTCGCGTAACTGCTTAAGCTTTTCTGTAATAAAGAGTTTATTGTGTGATTTTTCATGCTGAAATTCAGCATATAGATTGGAACCAATTACTTTTTTATTTAATGGTTCATAACGATATACATTTGATACATGTTCATTGTCTTCTGAATAGCATGGTACGAATAAACCTAGTCTGGATTCGAGATTTTTTTTAGAGAAGGTTCTAGAAATTGAACTTGCTTTAACGGTAAGCCCTTGGACATTACAAAACACAAAACCATTGGCTTTAACACGCATCATCAATCCATGCTCTGCCAAATTACTATGAATCACCTTCCAGCTACTGGCTGCCTCGATTTTTTCTTTGCAGTGCCGCTTCATCCAATTAATCAAGCTTTCAATACCTGAATGGTATTCCATATCGTCAGCAATATTTTCTGAACGGCTTTTACGAGTTTGATGATTAGTTATTTTAAGATCTAATTCAGTTTCGAGCTTGGATGCAACCTCGGCAAAGGTCTTATATGCCCTATAAGGTTCAATCATATTAAAAGTTTGGGGATGAATTTTATTAATCGCAACATGAATATGAAGATTGTCTGTGTCATGATGAACAACGGAGATTCTTTGATGTTCTTTAAATCCAATCGACGATGCCACTCTGTCTTCAATTTCTTGTAAAGCTTGAGATGAAGGATTTTCTCCTGGGGCGAAAGAAATGAGCATATGATAGGTTTTATCGCCCAACGCTCGCTGGTTTCTAGCCTGTGTTGCCAATACCTCCTGAACAGCCCAAATGGGATCGATACTATTACAGTTTGATAATCTGACTTTACCCACACGTTCCTTCTTATTTTGTGTATTACAAAGGTACTGAACAAGACCCGAAAAACTACTAAGCCTTGTTTTCTTCATAGGAATATGGCGAATAATCATAGTTTTTTTACCACTTCAAACATCGCATCCTGAGTGGTTTGAATACGTGCTAACAATGTTTTTATTGCTTGGAGGTCGAAGTGTGCAACACGTTTATCCTGAGTCAACCATAGTTTTAACAGTCCACCAAGCCGTCCTAAGTCTCCATTAATCTTGGCTAACTGCAGTATATAATCCTTATCAACATTACTTTGAATTTGATAACCGAGACTAATCCTTCTTAAATACTCGGCAATTGAAAGCCCAGCTGTAGCTGCATTCGATTTAATTTGAATTTCTTCAGAAGGCAAAACAGGTACGCGAAGATGACGACCATTTTTTCTGGTGGATGTTTTAAGTTTCTCGTCCATAAGGATGCCGACCTCTTAATTAAGTGGTTATGCAATCCTTTGAGTATCGATTTGATCTCAAAACACAGTTTTTTTGTTGAGCACCGAAGGTGCGAATAAGATTAATGAGGTTTGGTAGCCAGCTTGCTGGTTAGCTAACTTCACCTATCTTGCCCTGCGTTTTAAGTTCATTAAATGGGATACTATCAGGTAATTTTATGTAATTTCAAGGTTATTTTTCGTAACGCCCTATTAATTACTTATAATTACCATTAATTACGATAAGTTACACTTAAGTACGTTTAATGGTTTATTTAATTACGCTAAAAGGAAGGAAAATTACATACCCTATTGCAGTCTAACGTAATATTTCATACCATCGAAGAGAACAACAATAAATTGACAATATGACATGGGAAACTCCCTCAGCGAACGAATCGCAGCCAAGCAGATAAATAGGAAATGCTCTGATAAATCGGTCAACAAAGCCGCTTTTCTTGCGCTAAAAAAAGATATCGCTTCAGCGCTAGCCGACGGCTGGTCTATAAAGCTTGTCTGGGAAACCTTAGTTGAAGAAGGCAAAATCTCATTTTCATATAAAACATTTTGTGGCTATGTAGCACGTTTGATTGCTGCAGAAAAAAAGCCATCTATGCAGGAGAACACCAAGGATGAACAGGCTAAAAGTAAGGCAAAAAACGAAATTCGCGGCTTTACTTTTAATCCCAAACCCAACTTGGAGGAACTCTTGTAATGGCAAAAATACATATCACACTGCAGGGAAAAGGCGGTGTCGGCAAATCATTTATTTCAGCAACCACTGCACAATACAAATATCACAAAGGCCAAGCCCCATTGTGCATTGACACCGACCCTATCAATTCAACCTTTCATGGTTTTAAAGCCTTAAATGTTGACCATATTCAAGTCATGAGCGGCGATGAAATCAACCCACGGCTTTTCGATGCCCTCATCGAAAAAATTGTCGTAACAACTAATGATGTAGTCATTGACAACGGTGCCAGTTCTTTTGTACCGCTATCTCATTACCTCATAAGCAACCAAGTTCCAGCTTTATTAAAAGAATTAGGCCATGAAATGGTGATTCATACGGTCATCACCGGCGGCCAGGCCTTGTTGGACACCATTAATGGTTTTGCACAGCTGATTGACCAGTTTTCAAATGAAGCACAGTTTGTCGTCTGGCTCAATCCCTATTGGGGAGCCATAGAGCATGAGGGCAAAGCCTTTGAACAAATGAAAGCTTACCGAGATAACAAAGATCGAATATCAGCCTTAATTCAAATTCCTGACCTGAAAAAAGAAACCTACAGCCGGGATCTAACAGAGATGCTACAACAAAAACTAACTTTTAATGAAGTACTGGCAATGCCAGAAAAAAACCTTATGACCCGTCAGCGATTAAAGATCATTCGCGATCAGTTGTTCGGCCAATTAGATAATGCCATGGTGATCTAATGTCAGATAAATTTAATGAGGTCATTCAGGACATCGCTGTAAGACATGGTGTGGTTTTAGGCAAAGATGATCCAATCCTTATCCTTCAGACCATGAATGTAAAACTGCTTGAGGAAAACCGCCGCGTGCAAGAGGCTATGCTAGCGAAGTTCAGAGAGGAAATTGAGAGTATTTCCTCTCAATGGAAGGATGACGCTAAGGAAAAAGCGGAAAAAATTCTTAACCTGACTTTAGCAGGAAGTAAAGAGGTTATGTCCAAACTAATACACGACTCTACCAATGAATCCATAGAAGCTATGAAAAATATGATATCTAGCTCATTGGCTGAGGCTCGTGATATAACACAACAGGCTCGGACATTTAGTAGGTATGCATTGCTGTCATCAACCGTCATTTTGATTGGTTCTTGTTTGTTTATCTTTATTTCTCTCGAGCATATTTTAAGGTAGCAAAATATTTTATGGAAATACGGGGATCAAAAGATCTTTACAAATCTTTCTTGCTGTATTGGGATTAATTTGTACATGTCTAGGTACAGTCGATATACCCAATTTATTAATTGTATTGATATAAATATCATGTTTGCTACCATGACGATGTAGCTTACAATCATGATTCTCTAGATGTTTGATGAATTGATGACGATTTATCAATTATAACTTCCTTGGTAATTTTATAATCATGAATTCCTTTGATGTCAGCAATAATTGACAAGGCTTCTTTTAAGTTATCTCTAACTTCATTTAGATCATCGCCTTGGGTATTTATACCCGATATTTGTTCAATGTAGGCAGAGAAACCAAATTCGTCCTGTTCAATAACTGCTGTCAATTTCATGGGATTCATAATATTTTCCATCCATTACATATGATAAATTATAGAGCATTTTGTATTTAATAAATACGACACTTAAATAATTTTTTTTTTGAACTTTATCAAAAGCAATTATTTAATAGAAATACTTATTGTTGGGTGGCCCTATCTTTAATTAAGTATACCAATAATTGTTCAACCTAATTAGGAAATTAGAATATTAATGAGAAGGATATCTAATACTCTAGATACTAATTACGTGATATGGCCATGAAGCAATCATATTCAATAGAAACAAAACCATTAACATTGTATTGATAAAAAAAAGAACTTAATTCCTCTTTAATAACTAAATCAAATAAATTCAAATCAATATCGGACGTGGATAGAAACAGATACTCCAATCCTTGTTGAGTAACTTGGTGAGTATGATGAAATTTAAATAATTTATATTTTTCTTTGCCATATAATTGATTCAGCAATTCATACGAATCAGTCTGTACCTGAATTGCTAGAGCATGTTCTTTTTTGTGGTTGTTAATAATTTTATTATATTCTTTTGCGCAATCTGTTTTGCAGCTGTTACGTGAGTTCCACACAGTAATTATTTTAAAATGATTATTTGCAGCATTGGCAATTATATCTTTTAACTTATCTATATTCATCCAATGTAATGATTGTGGAAAGATAAAAGCATCAATACTAGCCGCAGGTAAACTAACCTCTTCAGCACTAGACTCTATAAAAGTTAACTTATCATAGTCAATTAGCTCTGCCCTGCACTCTGCAAGCATTTCAGCACAAGGTTCCACTGCATAAATCTCATAACCGTACTTAATTAAGTCTTTTGTAAAAATACCCGTGCCACATCCAAATTCAACGATTTTTGAACCAGACTTTAATAATCTAGCCAGATACTCAAAAACAGAATCCGGATATTTAGGCCTGGAATGTTTATAGAAATATGCTTTTTGAGAAAAAATAGTCTTATGACAAACTGGAGCATCATCACTCATGTAATAGTCTCAACTCTAATATTCTAAAACCAATTTAGCAGCAAACTCTCCTGCAATTTTTCCAAATACGGATCCAGCCATAAGACCACTGCCCCCAGCATAATTCCCCCAGAACAATCCTCCAACAATTTCTCCGCAAGCAAATAAATTATGAAAAGGAGTATTATTTTCTCTAACTACCTGGGTGTTTTTATTAATTTTCAAACCACCATAAGTAAATGTAATTCCCGCCTTTACAGGAAAAGCGAAATAGGGAGGTTTATTAATTGCAATAGCCCAATTACTTTTTGGCAAATCAAGATTGAGAGTACTTATTCCATCTAACCTACTCAAATTAATTTTTCTCGTGGTTGTTGCTTGATTGAAATGATCAATATTTTTTTCAAATTCTATACAGTTAATATCAAGCTTTTTCGCCAATTCAACCAGTGAGCCTGCTTCAACATAATTTCCATCTTCAAAATAACTTTGAGGTAAAAATCTTGCTGTTTTATGGTCAAAAATTTGATATGCCAGTTGATTAGGCTGTTCAATGATTTTTCTTCCCAGCTTTGCATAAAGAAAATTAGGCAGGTTTTCACCTTCATCAAAAAATCTTTGCCCCTGATTATTCACTGAAACACCATAATTGAATGCATATCTTGAGTTATTTTGACTTTCCTCATTTTCTCCAGGAAGCATATAGGATTTTAAACGGCTATTTTGAGGCGTTGCATGGCATTCAGAGTAATCGCCATAAAGAACGCCACCAATATTTGAAGCAGACACAATCCCTTGCCCGGTATTAAATGGAACACCTCTTAATGCGGTATCCTCCCAATGAGTACCAAGATATTTTTTCCTCATTGATGAGTTTGATTCGTAGCTCCCGCACGCGAGGATGATTGTTTTTGCTTTGATAGAAATTTGCTTATTTCTATATAATACTTTTGCTTCCTTAACGTAATTATCACATGCCACCAAATCTATAAGTTCACATTCATAAACGATATGAACCCCATGACGCTCAGCCACAGAAAAATTGATATTCTGTAATTCTCTGCCACCGCCAACAATCCTAATAGGCAAGCTACCAGCGAGTATACGTGGCTTTATTTCCCATCTATGCCCAAGGTTATGTAACCAGCGAGCCGTATCATATGAGTTTTTAACAAGAATTGAGGATAATTCAGAGTCAGCACGATTATTTGAAACGTGCATTAAATCACTATAAAACTCATTTTCTGAGTAAGTTAAATAATGTTTTTCTAAACGCGCTACTTGTTCTTCATTTATTTCAGATAAATTTAATAACATTAATAGGTCGTCAATATCTGAATGGGCAAATCTAAAATTCATTGTAAGAGAGCTGTTTCCACCACGCTCCTCATAACTGGCTTTTTCAATTACTACGACATTTGGAGTTTTGCACACAGCAGAAATTGCAGCACAAAGTCCAGCATTCCCTCCACCAATGACAAGTACATCTATCTCTTTTATCTGTTCTAAATCCAACATCTTTTTAATTCAATTTCATTTGTGATAAACAACCAGATTCCTTAAATCCAAATTTACGATATAAGTTCAATGCAGGAATATTGGATTCATCTACAAATAAAAATGCTCCTTTATATTTACCACAAATATCATTTAACAACTTGGATAAAAGTAATTGGCTAAAACCATGCCCTCTATGCTTTTCATCTGTATAAACATAACTGAGGCAACGATAACCTTTTATTTCTCTGATCCATGCTGCAATACTTACAACCTCGTCGCTTACTTTTAAGCCCATAAACTCTCTTGAGGAAGATAAAATTAATTTCTTGGCCTCTTCTTCATCCAGAGCCACATTCAATCGCTCCTTGGAAAACTTGGCAACAAGAACATCTGCGCCAAAATCGTTAAGGGATTCTCCCTTAAGAAATTCAAAATCTGATGATAGCGAAGTAATATATTCATTTACTTCTTTAGACATCAAAAGCATTTTTGCGCTACTGTATTTTTCACTTAATGTTTGTAAGTAATCCCCGATTTTATCGACTAACTCTTCAGCACCTTCAATAATCTTAATGATGTAATTCGCTTTTAAATGAATGAAAATATCTAAAGCACTTTTAGGATCTGTAGCTGCAGAAAAAAATAAGCTATTTTTTTTAGGATTAAATACAGCTAATTTTTCATTTGAAACTTTGAATATTTGTATGGGTTCAGTGACACTTTGGTTTTCAATTAAAGCAAGTAACTTACTATTTAGTAATAATTGACTGTACATAATTCCTAATTCAGTATCACCAAGTGTCTTACATTCAACTATCATGATTTTGACGGCTCCATCCTTATTGAGGATTTTATAAAGCATAATGCAGAACAAATACAACATGCACTAGCTAACAAATATATTTTTTGATAATCCGTAATGGTTAATAACAAACCTGCCAGCAAGCTGCCTAGCCCACCAATAATAGAAACATAGGTCTTGCGAGCAGCACCAATCAATCGCCAATCAGAAGCCTCTTCAGCACAATCTTGAAAGAAACTTTGCCATACAGGCAGCGAAAATGTATGAACAAACGCTAAAAAAGAAATCATTATAACAAAAAGGTAGACTGAATTATGGGTTGCGATAATAAGAAACGGTATTGCATAAGATAAACGCAACCATTGTGCTTGAGATGAATTGATAATTCGCTTTTTCGTAATTAAAGAAACTATAAAAGCTCCCAAGAAGCTAAATGTAAATTGAGAAACATAATAAAAAGATATTAATCTATCGCTTACATTAAAAGATTCTTTTAAGACATAAATGACAGAGCCATTTAGCAGAAATAAAGACATTGCAAGAAAACCATGCGAAATAGTCAAATTTCTAGATTTTTGTTTAAACAAAATGAATAAGGTAATTGGCTGTGTAGACATACGTGTAAAAGCTTGGCCTACACACCTTAAGTTACTTACTAACATTGCAGCGAATAGATAGGTTACAGAATCTATAATGAAAACAGTCGAAGAAGATCCCCATGCCAACAAGGGTACAGTCAAAGATGACCCCAAGATTGTGCCAAAATTTTCATAGGATTTTGTAATGCCAATTAGATTTTGACGAGAGTTTGCTGACTCATGACTAATTGTTCCAATTAAACTTTCATAATAACCACGACTACACGTATTAAGAATTGACGATAACATGGTCACCATAAAGAAGCTTGGAACGAGAAGAGAGTCACTAACCCAGGCTAAAATCAGAATCGTTATTGCTAGAAGAAAATTGCATATCACTAAAGAGGATTTATCGTTATTTCCTATTTTAAAACGTCCAATTACTTGGCAAGCAACAAAATTACCCAATAGTTGAACGAATACCTGCAAGGCCATTATTAATGGATTATGAGTTTTGTTGTATATCATTAATGGAATAAATATTATCGACATAGCGCAACCTAAAGATGAAACTCCGGCGCTTAATGCCAACCATTTTATGTCAGATATTTGTTTCATTATTCATTCTCAACAAAAGGGATCTGGCGGAACAGCCGATATCTTGTTATTTTGTACCATCGTCCTAACTAAAGGTTTTGTAAGTAACTCTTCAGAGAATGCTTTTACCAGATAATAACTACCCCATTGTCTGAGTTCAGCAACATATAAAAGACTTAAATTTTTAAAATATTTAGAAATGATTTTTTCAAAACTTGTATCTTCAAAATGTTGCTTGTCCAAATTGGACAGTAACTTACGCTCCAAATGCTCTTCTTGTTGCGCGGCAATTTCTCCAGACAAGGTATTTAATCTTTGAATAGTATCCAAACGATTTCCTATATTACTGTTCCGCTGACGACAAAGTAGATCAGTAATTAATAATAAAGCCTCTTCTCTAGCTTTTTTTAAGGAATATTCCCAACTTGCACTACAGCGAGAACCACAATACATAATCGAATTGTTTTTGGATTTAACAATGGCCAATACAAAAGGGACAGGAATATTTACAACAGTATAATACTCAATGAAATAATCATCTTTTACGAGTTCCCTCTTTATTTGATACAACTGATAATCAAAGTACCAAAGTCTACACAATATATCTCGTTCAATAAGTTCATAAACGGCATGTTGAATTGCAAGGTCTAAATTAACATGCAGACTTAAACCACTGGCTGAAGCCAATTCATTATTTGTGCGTACTAATATTGATTCAGCAGATATTCTTTTTTCCTGAGTCTCCTCTGCAAAAATAGTTTTTGCCAGAAAGCCCTCATGCAATTTTTTTTCTGAGTAACTTGCACTGAAAGAAAGCATCCTTTCCAAAACCTCATAGCTGGATCTATGGACTACTTCTTCTAAGTCATAGCCCGCAGCATGGCCAAAAAAACGATGTGAAATGGATTGCTTATCTCTAATCGAAGAGACACTATCAGAAATAATCAAATTTGAATCGAGCGGATGATAAAACCAAGAAAATCTTATTGGAATTTTTTCTATTTCTAATTTTCCAGTATTAAAGCGCATTCCTTAAAACTCTCACGGATTAGTTTCCCATTATCAGTTAATTCCGCATCCTTCGAGTAAACAGAATTAAGACCAATTTCAAATTGTAATTGGCATAGTTGAAGTCGATCTCGAAATCTTGAAGCATAGCCTTTAAATGATAATTTCTTAAAGACCCGAATCATCCTGGCCAAAACAAAAGTAGCATGAAAAACACCCAGCATCGGCCTTAAATCGTCGCGTATTGGAGCTCTAAATTTATACTCATCATCAGGATTTAGAACAAACTTTTCCTGAAAAAACATTGCATGTAATCGTAAATGTGATACTTCATGAACGATATGCTCTATCCAATAGCCAACTTGATCATCATGGGGATCAGGTATTCTTAACCAGACAGCACCCATTGTATCTCCTGATGCCTGACCTCGAAGTACTCTGCCTTGAAAGATTTTAATGGAAGAGATAAGTATCGATATTTCATGAGCAACATCCATATCACCTGTATTGATCAGGTCAATTGCTTTTCTTATGTTAGAAGCATGAAACTCTAATTGTTTGCTAGAAACTGGTCTGACCAATGTGGTCTCACCACAAATATTTTTTTGTTCATATCGTCTCATTTTTGAGACATAAGAAGTTTCCCAAAACTCCGATAAAACAGAACTGATTCGTAATTCTTGCTCATATATTCCATATGTTTTCAACCATGATACATGTTGAATAGCATCCATTATTTTATCAATAGATGTGGATTTTATGGCATCGCGCAATTCTTGGGTGTATAAAAAAAATGCTGGAGAAAGTTTTTGACTACAATCTATTTCTTGTATGAACTCCGCAAGATCATTTAGGTCATAGCGGAGTTTTTTTTCACAATTCTTCAATAAATCCAATAAATCATTTTTTTGTTTCTCTGCAGCATAAATTATAAGTTTTTTCGCCCCTTCTTCATCTGGAATAGATGTGGAAAGTAGTGAATTAGCTGACATATTTACCCCGCGACAATCCTTTAACAAGAATAAAAGAAACAAAAGGAAATTTAGATTAATCTTCCTGCATGGGTCTTAACATAGACGCATCAAATTCGCCTACATCATCAAACACAACAGTTTCATCATTATCTAGATCGATTTCAGAAGATTGATTATTGATAATAGTATCCATCTGTAACTCCGTTTATATACATTTTTCAGGAACATTCTAAACCGAGAATGTTATTCTTATGAAGAATAAAGAACGCGCGAAATTTAATAGATATAAATAATGCATGCAAGCTTTTATTTAATTTTTTTCAGAACTTGTGCAAATAATCTCTGAAAGAATTAAAAATTAGGCTCTATACAATGATATCCAAGCATATTCATACACTAATTACTCATTATAGAAGGTTATTCTTCAGTTAATGAAATAACGATTACTCTCTTAATTGTTTTGCTTTAATAAATAGATTATTACACTCGTCTTCCATCACTCCACCAATCAAGTGACAGCTATAAAAATCTGGCGTTTTAGACAGAACTTCCTCAGCCCTAAGCTGAATCTGCCTACCAAATAAATCGTGTAAAAAAGATATTGAACTACCGTAAATTACTTTAGGTATCATCGCCCAATAAATGGCAGCGGCACACATAGGACAAGGCTCAGCAGTTGTGTAGAGGCTCAATTTGCTGACATCACCATCAAAACCATTATTAAACAGCGTATGTATAACCGACAATTCACCATGCATCAAAGGATGATGGTGCGCACTATTAACTGATTTTAAAAGAATGTCTTTGTTATCATAAACAATTATGGCACCATATGGGGCTATTGGGTTTTCTGATGCTATCTTTATTGTTTCTGCCATAAAATCATAAATATTCTTATCCATCATTGCTTCTCTTTGGTTGAATATAATTTTCATCAAACTTGTTAGCACTAATTTTGTAATCGGTATCAATTCTAAATGGATTCAGGTTAGATAATTCATCATAGATATCCACTTTTTCTTTCACCTTGAGAAAATAGATTAATAGAATTGATATTGGCGCCAACACGATTTCATAAGATATTTTATATGCATCCTCAAATAGGATAACACTTGCCAGTTTATCAGTTGGTACAATACCGTAAAATGCTACCAGGGAAAACAAACTAACATCAATTATGATTCCAAAAGCGGAGGATGTTGCGATTCTTGTCCAAACCGTGGTAATAAATTCTTTTTTAAGCGAAATCCCCCTCCTTCGCTGTCTTAATTTTATAATTGAAATTACAGTCGAGTTAATTGTCATCCCTAGAAAAAAAGCTGTCGCCGAAGCAATAAACATTCGCGCTTGATTATGTAAAATTAATTTAAATGAGCTATTCACACCTACGGCTAGCAGGTTAGTTATCCAAACATCGAACACAAAAAGTAAATTGCAAAATATAACGAACAGAACCATTTGTTTAGTACGCTCGATACCATAGACATCCGTCATCATATCAGCAGCGAGATAAGCCAAAGAAAATACAATTCCACCCACATTAATAGTCAAAAAACCAATTGAGATGAATTTAGCCGCCATCGTTTTAGATGCAATAAAAAATACGATGCTGGAGCAGAAAAGAATGTGGTGATATTTGAAAATATTATTAGTTTTGTTATCCGCTACACTGGGCAGCTGAAATTTAAACACTTGCTTATTTACGTTCTTCTTACGATCCGATTGTTCAACATTCGCAATAATACCCATCAACACACGTGAAAAAATATTTAAAAAGCAATAAATCAAAGGTGGAATAATAAGCTGAGAAGCACCGACTATATCTTTAGGGCTAAGCCATAACATATTTAGCAGCGAAAATATCATGAGAGAAGCTAACATCACATGACTGGCTTCTTTTTCGTTAGAGGCTTTTGAAAAAGCGGATGGCAAAAGAACAGCAGCCCATAAAAACATCGAGCTCTCAATGAGGTAGAATAAATTCCTACCAAGCACCTGCGTATAGATATCCTGCATTTGCCAGAATGAAGATGCAGGTAACCAAATAGCAAATTTTAAAAACAAAATGTAGATAGCGCGAAATAAAATCACCAAGTACACGGCATGGCGCAGGTAGGCAAAGCCATAAATGTTTTGTATCAGCTGAAAGAAAAAAAATACAACTGGCCACCACAGAAATTCTGATGCTATTGGTATTCCAAATAAATTGATAACTTGTGCTTCTGCAGGAACAGTAATTAAGGTGAAGAAGACTGTAAAGCCTATCAATGTATGAAACAATTTAAATTGAAGTGGCGTTTTTGATTTACCTATCAATTGGCTACTCATCAACAAACACTCGCTTTAAGCCAGTAAAACATTTTGTTTTAAAATTCAGTTGCTTCTTTTCCAAGATGGTGAGCTGTTCAGCATGTGCACCAAATTGCTGTCCCATATCAAAGACAACACGGGGATCAATGAGATAAATCATATCCGACTTTACAAAATTGGCTACTGACATCTCCTGATTAACACGTTTGTTCGCGATGTGAAACGCCACTGATAATATATTGGTATCTGGATCAGTAAAGATTCGATCAATCCGGATTAGATAGGGTTCTCTCACCTGTCGAGTGAATCGCACAACGATTTGCTGATAGATAATGCGTAGAAATTTACTTTTGGGGCTCCATTTTTCCATGGTTACATCCTTACAACTTAAACAACTTACTTTTTAGAGCGCAATTTTTGGTGTACCTCAAGGATCACGCCTACAACAGTGTATAAACTCTCATCATAAATTTCTACAGGCAATTTGGGATTGATGGGATACAAATAACTCTCGCTCCCCTCAACAACATATTTTCTTATTGAGTAATGTGTTGAACCATTCTTTTTAACAACAATATATGAACGATCATCTGGTTTGATATCTGGATTTATAATGAGTAGCGAGTTTTGTGGGAATGTTGGTTCATATAAATCAGTATCGATTGCAAGAGCATAATATTCCCCATCAACATCATTCTCTGCCCATCGATACCATTCTTTTGGTGAGTTTGATTGCGCTACCTTACTAAATTCAAAAACAGGTAAAGGTCTTGTTACTTCTTGCTGCTCATATTCCCCTTTGCGAACGATAGGTTCTAAACCGAGTAATTGTTCAATGCTGATATTAAAGTAGTTTGCAATCTGAACTAGAGTACTGGCTTTCGGATCGGTCACGTCACCATTCAAAATTCTGGTGATTTTATTGGTTGGGATTCCTAAGTTTCGCGCGAGTGCAGCCGGTGAGAGTTTTCTATCACGCCCAATTAAATCGTTAAGTGTCTGCGCCAATAACAATTGGCTCGATTCATTCAAAATAGTATTAGACATACCTTGACTTAGTTACATTCATGTAATAAATTACACCGGCGTAATTAATTACACTGATGTAAAAATAGATACTACCATAATTTACGCCAATTTCATGTAGATTATTAGTGACTTTGTAGAAATTATTACCCAATTAGCGCAATCACCAGCATTTATATACATACTTTGCAGTAAGGAGGAGGTCAATCTATGGAACACCATTCAAAGCTGAACATTTACAAAGGAATGATTCAGTATATCTTAGACTCAACACACTACACCCTCAAACACATCGCTCAGCTGTCAAACTCATCTCTTGATAACCTTAGAATGATCTATTGCAACGATTCAGTTCCAAACAATTTTAAATCTGAAATTGAGCTTATGAAGCTATATCAGATTGTTCTTGAAATAAATAAGAATCAGGAAAATAGCTCTCTTACTGGATTACGAAGGCACTTTTATGGAGAGCAAGCTTATGTTTAAAACATTTACTAGCGGTAAGTCCGACAACCAAGCCGATACCATAAACCGAACAAAATTGGATACAAAGGAGATCACCATGATCGAAGGAGTACAACAGCTAATTTCACAAAAAGTATTATTCGTACCAGACCTTGAAAAAATGATCGGCAGAAACAGAGTCACCCTACGCCGCTGGTGGCTTACAGGTAAATTTCCCCGTCCGGTCAAACTTAATGGCACAACACTTGCGTGGCATAGCGATGAAATAGATGAATGGATTGAACAAACTATTTTAAATGGTGAAAAAGATGCATTATAATACTACCAATATATTAGACAAGCAGGCTTTCAGCCTGCTTTTTTTTGTCCGAACTATTGGCTCAACCCCAATTATGGTAAATTAAAAAGTACCCAGCAAAGTACCCAGAAAAATATTTTTATATAAAAATTGATTTAAAATTGGATGTGTAACTGATTGATTTTAAAGGGGATTTTTTGGTCGGGACGGAAGGATTTGAACCTTCGACCACTAGCACCCCATGCTAGTACGCTACCAGGCTGCGCTACGCCCCGACTTGGTCGGCAAATGATAACTAAGTCTGGGAGAAATAACAAGGGGTTATTGGATGATAGTTGTTTTTTGCCTGGGGCAACGCGGTCGAATCCGAGATCTTTGCTCCTCTTAACCCGGGTTGAGCTGCGCTGCACCAGGATACTGCTAGTGCATTTATTTTTGAGGTAATGATTCATTGAGTGCTTTCTAAAAGGATAATGCCACAGGCATTTATTCCTGAATTACACCGTGCTTGCTTTTCTTTCTTTTGAATTGACCAGTATGGACCGTAAGGCTTCACACTTTGATGTACCGAGGGAGATAAGTGTATGGTCATCCATAAATAAGTACCTTTATCTTTTGGACTTGGCCATTGGTAATAACACACTAAATTATTATTTGAATTAATAAGTGCTTGCATAAAACCTATATTCTCAGGGGCTTTCCAGCCCTGATACTCCATCTGCCAGTATAATTTTTCTACTTGAAATGCTTCGGGATCATATTGATGTTTTTGCACAATATTAGGTGGAGGACAAAAATGAACTTCCTCAGCTACTTTCTCTTGCGTGAATTTATTCCAAATTTTTTCCATGTATTCATGAATTGACGGATGAAAATGAACTCCTGCCATAACGCCAACAACAAAAACAATGAGAACTAAGAAAATAATTTTTAAATATGAATACACTTAAAAGCTCCTAACAACTCTTCAAGGCTTCTGTAAGCACTTGAAGAGTATCAATTATTACAATAATGTTTTAATCTTCTGAGCCTCAAATTTAGAGTGTGCAATTTGAATGTATTGTTTGCAGCTTAGTAATTCTGCATATTGCAGAGCTGCTACTGCATTATTCAATATCTCTTTTGCTACATCAGAAGTGTCTTCCATAATTAAAAAAGATGCGGTGCTCATTTGTACGGAGGCCATATAAAGCTTATTAATGCAAATCTTTTTTTCCTGATTATCTGCCAAGGATAACACCACTCGTGAAAGCTCATAGCACTGATTGGCTAAAAACTCCTTGCTTGGCCCGGACTGCACATTCATACTTAATACAGGTAAACTTAATACTAACGCTCTTTTTAAAATCATTTTAAACATAGATACTCCTGTAAGTTGCCCAATAAACCTGCTTTACTTCACACAATCCCATTGCATGAAGAATAAGTTCCACTTTGAAGAAGGAACCCCTGTTAAACTCTACCGATGCCAATGACTTGTGCTGGGCGAAACAAATGGCAACCCGGGCTGAGTTTCCGGGTTGCCATTAAAGTCATTGATCTTGGTGCTTAACCTTTTCGTGCCTGGTTTAAGCAAAAGCATTAATTCCAGTAATATGTTTTCCTAGTACCAGAGTATGAACGTTATCCGTACCCTCGTACGTAAAGACTGATTCTAAGTTAAGCATGTGACGAATCACATGATATTCAAGGCTGATTCCATTTGCTCCCAATAAATTCCTGCATTTTCGCGCAATGTTTAATGCTTCACGACATGCATTACCTTTAGCCAGGGAAATCATCACGGGACTTTCACGATGATTATCTTTTATTCGGCCTATCTGTAAATTAAGACATTGTGCCTTAATAATTTCAGTATACATATCTGCCAGATCTTTTTGAATAAGCTGAAACGATGCCAAAGGCTGGTTAAATTGTTTACGCTCTAACAGATAGTCGCGAGTAATATCAAAACAGGCCATTGCAGCGCCCATGGCGCCCCAAGCAATACCATATCGCGCCTGGCTTAAGCAACTTAAAGGAGCGCCTAAACCTTTCTCACTGCCAGGAAGATAATTTTCATCGGGGACAAAAACGTTATCAAAAACCAATTCACCGGTAATCGATGCGCGTAATGACATCTTTAACTTGATTTCAGGGCATTTTAATCCTTCTGATTTAGTATCTACAATAAAACCACGAACACCCTCATCTGTTTTTGCCCAAACAATAGCAATATCCGCAATTGGTGCATTGGTGATCCACATTTTTGCACCATTTAGAGTCCATCCACCTTTAACTTTCTTTGCAGTCGTTCTCATACCGGCCGGATCGGAACCAAAATCAGGCTCAGTCAAACCAAAGCAGCCAATGATCTCACCTGCAGCCATTCCTGGCAAAAAACGCACCCGTTGTTCTTCAGAACCAAAACGAAAAATAGGAAACATGCATAAGGAACTTTGTACCGAAACAAAGCTACGTAATCCACTATCGCCGCGTTCTAACTCCTGGCAAACCAATCCGTAAGAGACATAAGATGCTTCGGCACCACCGTACTCCGCGGGTAAGGTCAAACCCAACAATCCCAGTTCTGCAGATTTTCTAATAAGCTCTCGTGGAAATTGAGCATTTTCAAAAGACTCAGCCATCAAAGGCATTACATCATTGGAGACAAAACGCGCGACACTATCACGTATCATGCGTTCATCGCCATTCAACTGTTCATCAAGAAACAACAAGTCGTCCACTTTCCTTCTCCCTTTTATCAGACTGTAACGCAATAACCGCTTCAATAATACTTTCTTTACTGGGTAACAAATACTGCCAAGCATTACCCAAAGGAATAAAGCAATCTTTACCGGTAATGCGTTTGATTTTCAACCTGGATGAGGCTTCTTCTAATAGCAAGGTCATCAAGCCTTCGCTTACTGAACCACTTTGTCTGCCTTCATCGACAATTAATACCTGTTTTGCTTTGGCTATTTCTTTCAAAATTGCTTCGGCCGGTAAGGGACTAAGCCAACGTAAATCCACTATTTTCACAGGAATATTGTGTTCTTCTTGCAATACCTTAGCCGCTTGCCGTGATAAATAATAACCATTGGCATAGGTTAAGATAACGGTTGGTCCTTCTCCAAAAACACCTACCTCTCCCGGCGGAATCAGAGCATCTGGTTCTGGATAATTAAATAGCCATCCATTATCACCAGGCTCATGTAAATCTTTGGTCATATATAAAGCAATCGGCTCTAAAAAGACAACTACCCGTCCCTCTTCATAAGCCAGACGCATACATGTACGCAACATTTTTGCTGCATCTGGACCATTTGAAGGACATGCGACAATCACTCCAGGCAAATCACGTAATACAGCAATAGAATTATCATTATGGAAATGACCACCAAATCCTTTCTGATAAGCTAATGAAGCAATCCGCAAAACCATAGGATTTTGATATTGGCCACTGGAAAAGAAGGATAAAGTGGAGGCCTCACCACGAAGTTGGTCTTCTGCATTATGCAAATAAGCCAAAAACTGAATTTCTGGCACGGGAATAAATCCGTTGTGCGCCATGCCAATTGCAGTTCCTAAAATTGTGGTTTCATCTAAAATCGTATCAAATACTCGGCGTTGTCCAAAACGCGCCTGTAAATCAGCCGTCACTCGATACACCCCACCCTTCTTGCCTACGTCTTCTCCAAATACCAACATATTAGGATATTGCAGCATTAAATCAGTCAATGCAAAATTAATCTGCTGACATAAATTTCGCTTTTGAGTTAATTGTGAAAATGCATTGGCAAATACTTCTGCACGCTTCTCTTCACTTGGCAAAGGGAATGGTTGTTTCTTCGGTACACTGGGAATCAATGAAGACATTATAGCTTCAGCACTGGAGAGCTTAGGCTGTCTTATCACATCCACTGCTTTGGCTTCAATTAAATCTTTATTATCTCGATAAAGACTCAGTATGTCTTGAATACTCATCCAGCCTTCACGATATAAAAGACCAGCAGTATGCAATAAAGGATCTTGAGCTTCCCTGGCTTCAATTTCAGCTTGTGTACAATATTGTGATTCAATATCAGAACCGGCATGACCTAATAAACGCACACACCGCATGTGTAAAAAAACAGGCTGTTTTTTTACACGCGCCAAGTATTCTGCTTCTTGTGCACTCGCATAAGCATCAGCAATATTCAAGCCATCACATGCAATATAATGCAAACCTGGTCGAGCACTGACAGAACGCTCAATCCACTGTGATGGTGTGGGTACTGAAATTCCTATTCCATTATCTTCACAAATAAACACGATCGGTACAGGATAATTTTGTTGGGCAATCCATGAACATGCATTCAAGGTAGCTTGCGCTGAAGCATGATTTGTTGATGCATCACCAAAGGAACAGATAATGATGGAGTCTGGATTTAGATTGCTGTGAATATTTAATTCTTTGGCTCGCGTAATCGATAATGCAGCGCCCAAAGCCTTAGGTAAATGTGATGCAATAGTCGAGGTTTGTGGCGGGATATTTAGCGGAACGCTTCCAAAAACTTTATGGCGTCCTCCTGAAATGGGATCAGTTGCTGCGGCAACTAAAGAAAGTAAAATGTCCCTCACTCCGTCAGTAGCTTGTAATTTCTTGGCACGCTGTAAATAAAAAGCCCCGCTCCGATAATGCAAAAAGGCCATGTCATCGGGACGAAATACTTGTCCCCAAACTGCATTACCTTCGTGTCCACTGCTGCCTATAGTATAAAATGATAAACCCTTTTCCTTAAGCTGCCTGGCAATCAAATCAAGAAGACGTGACTTGATTTGCGAATCAAAGAGCTCTATAGCAGTTTTCTTATCCAATTCCGCCGTTTCCGGACTCATTGTACTATTAGGTTTTGGAAAATCTGCTTGTTGTACTCGCTTTAAAAATTGCTCATCAACTACAATGGTCCTGTCTAACATCACTACATCCTGTTTGAGTTATTTCTAAGAAGAAGATGATGATGAGTATATACTGATTCAAAATGAACAGGAAGAATGAGTTTGTATTCAATGGGTATAAGTTCCCTCCCACCAGGCCCTCTCCCTTTTGTAGAAAGATCCAGCATCTTAATAACGCCCCAAAAAACCAGATAGCTCAATTCTTGTGATTTATGACTAAATAATCTACACTTTTTGTAGGCATCCATTAAAGGGGGCTACATAATGAAATGGATAATTTTGTTAGGAAGTATTGTTTTGATGGCAGGATGTTGCTGTACCACCGCATATACACCGGTATATACTCCGGCAATCGCATATACATCAGCAGTTACCTACAAACCCGTGATTAGATATAGACCTGTAGTTTCATACAGACCTGTCGCTGTTACGCGTGTTGTTACACCCGCTGTTGCACCAGTTGTTGAACCCGTATCGGTTTATTCTTATCCTGTAGGTCCTTTAGATGTGACTACGACAACTATTGATTTTTATTGATCAAAACATTGATACCTGGGTGCAGCAAACACTGTACCCAGGCTTAATGTATCTTATTTCATTGCCTCTAGTTCTTCCTTGGTAGAATAACCACATCCATCCTGTGGGCATAGGATTTGTCGACCGAATTTTTTGCTTTCTTTCACAGTCAAAATTGGCCAACTGCAGTTTGGGCATGGATGGTTAATCGGTTCATTCCACAACGCATAATCGCATTTAGGATAATTACCACAGGAATAGAAAATTTTCCCTTTTCTTGATTTGCGCTGTAGGATTTTTGCTTCGTGGCACTTGGGACATTCCACGCCTGTATCAGCTGGTTTTTCTATAGGTTCCATGTGCTTACATTGAGGATAATTACTGCAGCCAATAAAACGGCCATAACGTCCCGTTTTTATATGTAATGAACTGGAACATACTGGACATACTCTTCCTTCGACAACTTCAGGTTCATTTTTTTCATTATCCTGACCTGCTATATCTTGGGTGTAATCACACTCTGGATAGCCAGTACAACCAATGAAACGCCCACGTTTACCTAGTCTTATTGACAACGGTTTTCCACATTTCGGACACTGTTCATCTAAAACTTCAGAGGTTACATCTTTACGCTGTACTTGTTGATCCGTAGTTGTAATTTGTTGCACAAATGGCTGCCAAAATTCTTCTAAGACCGGAATCCATTCTTTTTCACCCCGCGCAATAGCATCAAGCGTATCTTCAAGTTCTGCAGTAAATTTATAATCTACGTACCGCGTAAAATAACCCGTCAAAAAGCGGTTTACTATCCGACCAACATCCGTTGGAAAGAATCTTTTCTTATCAACAATAACATATTCGCGTTGTTGCAATGTGTGAATAATGGATGCATAAGTTGACGGTCGTCCAATATCATATTCTTCCAGTGCCTTAACCAAAGTTGCTTCCGAGTATCTTGGTGGCGGCTCTGTGAAGTGTTGATTGGCTAATATGTCCTGTACTTTGACTTTTTCACCGACATTCAATGCAGGTAATAATGAACCTTCATTTTCATCATCTTTGGTATCATCACGACCTTCTTCATACACCGAGAGGAATCCTGGGAAGGTAATTGTAGAACCATTCGCGCGGAACATATTGCCTTCACCGCAGCTTAAATCTACAGCAACCGTATCCAATATCGCATCAGCCATTTGGCAGGCTACGGTACGTTTCCAGATTAAACTGTACAGTTTGTATTGATCAGCAGTTAATGCCGATTGCACCATTTCCGGTGTACGTTTAATCGATGTGGGGCGAATCGCCTCATGTGCTTCTTGAGCATTTTTGGATTTGGTTTTGTAAACTCTTGGACTTGCAGGACAATTATCGGCACCATAACGTTCCGTAATAAACTGCCGTGTTTCCTCTATTGCTTCCGCCGATAAATTCACCGAATCGGTACGCATATAAGAGATAAGACCGACAGTCCCCGTTCCAATATCTATTCCTTCATATAATTGTTGTGCAACCATCATCGACTTTCGCGCGGTAAAACCTAATTTTCGTGCAGCCTCTTGTTGCAAAGTCGATGTAATAAACGGAGGTGATGGTTTACGCTTGCGTTGTTTTTTCTCGATTTGAGTAACGAGTAAATAGCCGAGGGCTTCTCGAACCAAATCCTCTTTGATTTGTTGGGCCTGCTCTTCCTTGGTTACCGTAAATTGCTGTAATTTTTCATTTTTGTAATGCGTCAAACGCGCTTCAAAGGACACCTTTGTATGAATACATTCAGCTAAAATCTTCCAATATTCTTGAGGAATAAAACGTTCGATTTCCTCTTCTCGCTCCACAATAAGTCGCAATGCTGGACTTTGCACTCGTCCTGCAGAAAGTCCTCTTCGCACTTTTTTCCATAACAGGGGAGATAAATTAAATCCCACCAAATAATCCAACGCGCGCCGCGCCTGTTGTGCATTGACTAAATCCATCGAAATAGAACGTGGGTTATTTATTGCATCCTGAATTGCTGATTTAGTAATTTCATTGAAAAAAATCCGGTGAATGGGCTTATCTTTTGTTAGATTTTTTTCTTTCATTAATTCATAAATATGCCAGGAAATGGCTTCGCCTTCTCGATCAGGGTCCGTTGCGAGCAATAAGGAATCTGACTTTTTGAGCATTTTGGCAATCGTTTCGATATGACGTGAGTTCTTTTCAATAGGAACATACGTCATGGCAAAATGATTTTCGGGATTAACGGAGCCCTTGCGTGCTGGCAAATCACGCACATGTCCATAAGAGGCCACAACCTCATAATCACCACCCAAATATTTTTGAATTGTCTTCGCTTTAGCGGGTGATTCTACAATCACCAAATGTTTACTCATATAACGTTAACCTTATCCTTTTCACTTCATCCCTAAGCATCAAAAATACCCGTGCTTAAGAGCAAACACGGTATAATGGTGCTGAAAATGAAATATCACCAACTTCTAGTAATATAGGTAATAGACGATCTTTTAATGAATTGTCAATTCATCTTCTGATTGATAAAGAACTAAATCAAGAAAAGCCAATTGTTCTTCATTCAAAGAACTCGATAATGCATTTCTTATAGTCCATTTGGTCTCTTGAAGAGTTACGATACGAGATTCAGAAAATTGCAATTGATTCATAATCATTTCAAATGATTCTGGATTAAGAACTTTCCATAATTTCATACGCATGAGAAATTGATAACTGGCCTTAGTCAGTTTCATTTGCTCATCATACGTAAAGACTCGTGTTGATGTATGTTGTTGTAATTTCAAATGTAAAACTTGTTCTTCAGAAGCTAAGTTTTCATCCTCATTTAGTTGTTCCGATGCATCCTGATCAGCGGTTTTATGGCTTTCTTGCAGCTGGGTAAGACTTTGTTCAAATAAACTCAATAACATCTCAAATAAGTTATCTTTCATATACTAACACCTCATATAGCCACCGGGCACAGATACAACAGCCCCATTTAATTCTAATTCTGCAAGCTCACTAGTGACTTGCTCAACGGTGCATCCGCTACGTAAAATGATCTGATCCACTGTAGTCATTTCAAAGCCAATGAACTTTACTAGGTTTTTATTCCCGCTGGCAAGAGGTAAAATAGCTTTATCAGTTGTTTGCTGTTCCGAATCAATCCGTAACTCTTCAAGAACATCGGCAACTGAAGTAACTAATTTGGCTCCTTGCTGCAACAGGTAATGACACCCTCGAGCCAGAGGATTATGAATGGAGCCTGGAATCGCTAAAACATCTCGGTTTTGTTCCAAAGCCATTCGCGCTGTGATTAACGAACCACTCTTGATTGCTGACTCAACAACCAAAATGCACAATGATAAACCACTTATTATACGATTTCTCCGGGGGAAATGTCCAGAGATAGGAGGGCTTTTCAAGGGGAATTCGCTCATTAATAGGCCATTTTGAGCAATTTCGTGCGACAATGAGCGATGCCGATGAGGATAAATGCGATCGACTCCTGTACCCAGCACCGCAATTGTTTGTCCCCCTGCCTCCAAACAACCTTGATGGGCTTGGGCATCAATACCTAAAGCCAAACCACTCACAATAGTCACGCCATGTGAAGCGATCTCCTTTGCAAATTGCCGTGCGTTTTCACTTCCAGTTACAGTCGGATTACGACTACCTACCACAGCTAATTTGGGTTGATTTAAACAAGCAAGCTGGCCTTTTGCATACAAAACAATGGGGGGATCCATAATTTCCTTCAATAAAGGAGGGTATTCAGAGGAGTCCCAAGTAAGTAGATGATGATCGTCTGCTGCCGCCAACCAACTTAAATCTTCTTGAATCACATTCATATCGAAGTGAGCGATAGTATGCGCCAGGGCCTGCGGTAAGCCCGCTTGCTCGAGTTCCATTGCTGAAAGCTGGAACATGTGCTGCAAATCAGGCCAACGCTTTTGTAGTTTGGCTACAGTGCGCGGTCCAACTCGTTCCATTCGGTTTAATGCAAGATAATAAGGTAAATTACTCATGGATTAGCCACATAATTTAATAAATAAACTGCGCGTGTTGAACGAACAATCAAGGCGAAACTGGTTTTGCTAAATACCCGAAATACCATAAGCTCGCCAATACGCTCAGGCGGTAATAAAATAGGCATGAGAGGATTTTTAGGGTCATTAACGGTGCCTGACTCTCTATAGATACCCAGAACATCCCCAGCTTCCAATCCATCACGGGCACCCAAACTAATCACCGCCACACCACCAGCAGCTTCCTCGACATTCCCGTTAGGCATCCCATTAGGCATATCAATGATATATCCTCTTACGAGAAATAGAGGAGCTTTAGGCTCAAAGAACAAATTAAATTCAGGGCTATTATTAATCAGAACACTATCGTGAACTCGAATACCTTCATTAATGCTGGTTAATAAAATAGTTGCTGGCTCACCGCCCGCAATCAACTCTGCATAACCTACCAGATCAGCTCGATATCCCAAGAGCTCTTTAGTTTTTGGATCCACATAATCTTTCCCCCCTCTGAAAATGGAATAAGCAGGAATGCTCCCCGGAGGTATTTCTCGAGATGGATGCAATCCTTGAACATAGGCCTCATCCCCTTGACCACCCATCATGTGCTCTCCTACTAACGCAACAATGTAAGGTGCTCGACTGACCACATCCTGATCCAATATCAAGGATTCATTTAAAAAAGGCTTAATATCGCTTAAAGGTATCGCAGGAATGGGCTCATCTAAAGGTAAGGGCCGAACATTGGGTGATAATTTAATTGTGCCATTTGATAATACCTTAAGGTAAGGTTTGGTTTTAGAATAACTTAAAACGAGCACTGCACCAGGGTATAAACGATTGGGATTTTTTATCTCAGGGTTGGCATGCCAGAGTTCCTTCCACTCCCAAGGATTATTTAGGTAACGATTGGCTATGGTCCATAAACTATCACCCGGTTGAACAACATAACGTGCCGGAGCATCTTTTTTTAAGCTTAGAGCATAGTTTAAATTAGCGAGGGAAAAAAAGAATATAAAGAGAATAAATCTCATTAGAGTCAATCCTTTGTTGGAATATCTTGCAGCCTTACAATATATGAAGGATAATATTAACATGATATTTGTACACAGAACCAGATAAACAATGGCTATTCATACGATTCTATATTTACCTGACTCTCGATTAAGAGATGTTGCAAAACCGGTTATGCATTTTGATGATAAATTGCAAACGTTAATCGACGATATGTTTGAAACGATGTATGACGCACGTGGTGTCGGACTGGCAGCACCTCAAATTGGTGTGAGTTTGCGTTTGTCTGTGATTGATATTACGGGAGATAAGCAGAATCAATTGGTTATCATCAATCCAGAAATCATTACTTCTGAAGGCGAACAAAAATTTGAAGAGGGATGTCTTTCTGTCCCAGGTGCTTATGATACAGTTATTCGCGCAGAAAAGGTTACTGTAAAAGCTTTAGATAGAAACGGAAACCCTTTTGAGATTAAAGCAGAAGGCCTGCTCGCTGAATGTTTGCAACATGAAATTGATCATATGAATGGCAAACTGTTCATTGACCTACTTTCCCCATTGAAAAAAGCTATGGCACGAAAAAAATTAGATAAATTCAAGCGTCAACATGCACGTAAATAAGTCTTGTATTTTCCATAAGATTATTCATTAAGATACGTCCTCTAAAGACGATCCTTGATCGAAACAGGTAGTTACCATGAGCACATTGAATATCGTTTTTGCTGGAACTCCAGAATTTGGCTTGCCTTGTCTTGAGGCATTATTGCATTCAAAACATCATATTAAAGCAATCTATACGCAACCTGACCGTCCTGCTGGACGTGGTAGAAAATTACAAGCTTCTGCAGTGAAAGAATGGGCTTTAAACCAGAAAATTCCAGTCTATCAACCGGTGAATTTCAAGAATCCTGAGGCAATTGCAGAGCTTGCCGCATTAAAGCCAGACGTCATGGTTGTTATTGCTTATGGATTAATTTTACCTAAAGCAGTGCTTGAAATCCCTCGCTTAGGCTGTATTAATGTGCATGCCTCCTTGTTGCCTCGCTGGCGTGGTGCCTCCCCTATCCAGTCAGTTCTACTGCATGGCGATACAGAATCTGGAGTAACGATTATGCAAATGGATGCAGGTATGGATACAGGCGCGATGCTTCATAAAGTTGCCTGCCCTATAACTGCATCAGAAACCGCGCAAACGTTACATGACAAGCTGGCACAGATCTCTGCGCAACCTTTATTGCAAACCCTGGATGAATTAGCTGCTCAAGCCGCAAAACCCGAAATCCAAAATAATGAATTAGCCACTTATGCCAGCAAAATTAACAAAGAAGATGCGTGCATCAATTGGCAACACTCCGCAGCAGAAATTGATCGAAAAATCCGCGCGTTCAATCCTTGGCCAATCGCCTATACAACCCTCGGAGAGGAAACTTTGCGCATTCATCAAGCTAAAGTCGTAGACCAATCATTTTCACAAGCGCCAGGCACAGTCATTAGTATCGATAAAAAAGGCATGTTGATTGCTACAGGAGACCAAAGTTTGCTTGTAGAACGAATCCAACTTCCAGGTGCCAAAGTGATCTCCATTGCCGATTGGTTAAATTCATCTAAAGCACAAGTACATGCAGGATTTGTGTTTTAATGAACAAGAATGAACGACTGCACGCCTTAAAAATTTTAACCCAGTTATTGACTGATAAATCATCCTTATCCCAGCTTATGCCTGCAACAGCCGAAGCTACACCAATGACTAAAGAGATTTGCTTTGGCTTTTGCCGTCATTATTTTCGTTTACAAGCCTTAGCAGAATGTTTGCTTCAAAAAAGACCAAAAGAACTGGAAATTTGGATTGCATTACTCATTGGCCTTTATCAATTGCACTACATGCAGGTACCTGATTATGCTGTAGTAAAAGAAACGGTATCCTTACTTGAAAAAATCAAAAAACCATGGGCAAAGGGGTTGGTTAATGCTGTTTTGCGCAATTTCTGCCGCCAGCAAAATGAAATTCTGGACCGCCTGAGCAAGGATCCCCGATTTATTCATGGTCAGCCCCAATGGTTACTGGAACGCTTGCAAACAGATTGGCCTGATAACTGGCAAGCAATCGCCCAAGCAAACGATATGCATCCGCCCATGACATTACGTGTTAATGTGCAAAAAAATTCTGTTACTGAATACTTACAGATTTTAAATGAAGCAGGCTTTGCCGCTAAACCTCATCTTATTGCAGCTGAAGGGATTACTCTAACCAAACCTTGCGATGTACGCCAACTTCCCGGATTTGCAGAGGGTCGAGTTTCTGTGCAAGACGGTGCAGCGCAATTAGCAGCTTCTTTACTGTCTTTAAAACCTGGGTTACGTGTTCTCGATGCCTGCTGTGCTCCTGGAGGAAAAACCTGTCATATTCTAGAAAAGGAACCAAACCTGTCTGTATGTATTGCTCTGGACGTTGATCCGAAACGATTGAAACGCGTTCAAGAAAACTTAGATCGCCTTCAATTGCATGCCAATTTAGTAGAAGGTGATGCATTAACCCCTGCCACGTGGTGGGATGGCCAACTCTTTGATCGTATTTTATTAGATGCCCCTTGTTCTGCAACAGGCGTCATTCGACGCCACTCGGACATTAAGCTGTTACGGAACGACGAGGAAATCGTTACCATAACTAAAATCCAACATAACATGTTGAATTGCTTATGGCCCTTACTCGCAAAAGGTGGGTTACTGCTTTATGCCACCTGTTCGGTGATGTCCGCTGAAAATGAGCAGCAAATCGCAAATTTTGTTGCAACCCATCCAGACTGTACGATAATTAAAGAACCTAGGGCATGGGGCCACGCTACTGGACATGGTCAACAAATTTTACCGGGAGAACAAGATATGGATGGATTTTTCTATGCAGTGCTATTTAAGGATAAAAAATGACAATCAATTGGCCTGTAATCACTGTTTTGTTCTGCTTATCCATCCCTGGGGTAGTCATTGCAATCAAACGATTGATTTATTTTTTATTGCCTGATAACTCCGAAGAACTAAAAAAAAGGATGAGTCGGTTTGCCATTTTGCAAACCTTATTCATGATCTTTATCCTAAGTTTTGCAGGCGCCGTGTTATCTCCTGCGACGGGATTACATGATACAAAACTTGAGGCACTGTTACAGGGTACAGCAGGAATAAGTGTATTACTTCCTATTTTACTACCTACTGTTTTGTATGCCTTTTTTGGACTAATGTTTTTTTTAGTTCTCTATTATGGTCTCATCGCACGCATCATCGATAAGAACAACATGAAAGTCATGACTCATCTACGCACAGCCCTTGGTGTTGATGGCTGTGTTCTTTATGGCGGGGTAGCAGAAGAAATTATTGGGCGATGGGGGTTAATGAACCTTGCAACCTTTTTCGCATTACTCTTTACAAAGCAATTTCCTAACTTGATCATCTGGATTTCAATGCTTATTAGTGGATTGGTATTAGCAATAAGCCAACTTCCTGCGTACCTTGCTGCCGGTTGTACTTCAAACCGACGTTTCATTTACTCGCTGATCACACTTAGCCTTTGTCAATCATTACTTTTTGGATATTTATTTTGGCAACATGGGCTTATTGCAGCGATTTTGGCTCATATGTTATTCCATATAGGCTGGGCAGCATTTGAAAACGTAAAAAAATCGTAAAGCCTCCCTCCGTTAATCTTGCCTTAACCTTAACCTTTTATCCTACAAGGGAATGTAGTCAATGTTAGGGGGTAGGATATGGCCACTTCAAGTAATGAGTTTGCTGCGCTGGTAAATCAATTACACAGCTCACCTAACGATCATGTTTTACAACAAGCTGTGCTCCAACATTTACCTAAAATGATCGTTTTAGCTCGAGATAATCCTATGGCTTTATACCATTTAGCCCATATTTATCCACCAACATCTTCTGAGTACAAACAAACCATGCGCCAGGCCGCGAATTTGAAATGCACTAATGCCATGCTGGTTATGGTGCAAATATTGGGGAACTCAAATGATGCCAATGATTTACAAACAGCGACCTATTATTTCAATATGATTAATAAATCTAATGATTCATACATCAAAGAACAAGCTCGATTGCTTTTGGATGAATACCCTGAACTTTCAAAAACAATAAAAGAGCAAGAGAAACCTAATTTAAGTTATAACCACGCTCGCTTCTTTACACATCAACGGTTAAGAGAAGAACCTGTTGAGCTTGTTGAAGCTTTAGCATGTAAAGCTTAATTTTAAATGTCTTAGTCCTGGGTGAAAGCAAAGTCCGTAACCCAGACTCTCCATATATTCATCCTCGGGTTTTGCTATGGGTGAAAGCGGAGCGGTAGCCCCGGAGTCACATTCATTTCCGGGGTCCGCTGCGCGTCAAGGCTAGGGGATGTTTTAAACGATCAAAAAGCGGAAATTCTTTTGGATCTCATTTAAATCAAATTGATTCAAATACAAAGAAAAACTCATCCACGCACTTAACGCTGCCAAATCTTGAAATGGGGGGGGAAGATAAACAGGATTGGTTAAAATTCCACGCTCCTTAAGTTCAGTAAGTAAAGGCAAATCGTCAAGCACTAATTTCCCGGTAAATAATAAAGGTATGGACTCCACATGCTTGCGGCTAATCGCAAAACGGATGTAATTGTAAATCAATACAAAGCCCTTGGCATAAGACAAATCTTTGGTGAAAGGACCACCTGTAGGCGTACTTCCTCTAAAGACACGTACTGATTGATTGTAGCTGTCTTCTTCGCTTAGACCACAATCCATAAAATAATTATAAATATCGAGAAAATCTGCCCCTTGTGTCACCATATCCAAAGCAATTACGCGATTGGTAATCTTTAACATGCGGCTAGGATATGAAGAAAAAGTTACAATCTCCGTAATCACCGCCAAACCTTCCTGAATGACGCTGCTGGATGGCGAGCCTTTGGAAAGAAAAAAACAATTGGGCTGCATGGAGCCATTTAAGGTTGTTCCAACGTGAACCCAACCTTCATGTACTTCAAGATAACGAAGATCGCGATCACTAAACATTGCTTGCTGGCTCAATTTAATGCTATCTGCTCCTGCAGAAGCATCCGCAATCATATCATCACTGACCATCACAGTTACCTTGCCAGGATGTTTATCAAAAAATTGACCTAAACGCGCTTGCAAAATTTCTTGAGCCTGCTGGGGCGTGTAACGTTTTACATCGGCTTCAGATTGTAATTGGACACTAAGCCCTGTTAACACATCAAAGAGCAAAGTGCCCATCTCTGACATTCGTGGCCCACCTGCATAGAATACATCGTTTGGACTTCCATATAATTCCATTGCCAACTCGGAAAATGCAGGGGTACCTCGTTTGGCAAGCATTTGCGTAGCCCGACTGTATTCTTCGCACTGACGGCGTATTAAACGAGTTAAAGTAGAATACTGTCCAAGTTGATTCTGGGTATCACGCAAAATAATCCGGAATTCTTCTTGTTTATCATGAACATCGAAAGGTATAGGCTTCTTATCGTAATATTCTTTATCAACAACTGGAAGCTTTTTGCCTTTATGTTTAAAAAATTCCTTTTTTATTGATTCATCCCATTTAATACTATCAAGAATCCTGATTTTACGCTGCGCTTCCACAATACGCTGCGATAACTCCTGTACAATAAGTAACTCAGCTGATTCTGATGGTGTCATAATAAACCCCTTATGATACAGGTGGTGCGATACTTACACGCGCATCCTGGTTCTGTTGAGGCAAATCATAAAAACTACTAATGTTTGCTTTCGATAATGGCGGTGGAACTTCCAATGGGGGGCCATTACGACTACTCAAGTAAAGATGTTCACCATTACTGGCATAACGACTACAACCACAGAGCACAAGTGTTACAAAAATTAAAAAAAACAACTTTTTCACTTAAATCAACTCCAAATTCTTCATCATCTTTTCCAATGGCTCATGATGTTCTTTTGATAAACGGGTTAATGGCAATCTTAATTCATTCTCCATTAGCCCCATTCTATTTGCTGCCCATTTTATTGCAATCGGGTTCGTTTCAACAAACAATAATTCATATAAAGGCATTAATTGTTCGTTTAAACGTAAACATGCTGCATGATCACCATCTAAAGCCGAGTCACATAATTTAGCCATTAATTTGGCAACCACATTAGCCGCTGCTGAAATATTTCCCTTCGCTCCAGCCAACATCCAAGATGCAGCAGTAAAATCATCTCCACTATACACATCGATACTGCCTTCTGAAAGACGCAAAATTTGCTGTAAGCGAGTCATCTGTCCTGTAGCATCCTTTATTCCCACAATATTGGAAATCTTTGCAAGCTTGGCTACTGTTTCAGGCAACATATCACAAGCAGTTCTCGTTGGTACATTATACAGAATAATCGGCATAGCAACCGCTTCTGCTATCTGGCTATAATGTAAATATAGCCCTTCTTGAGTCGGTCTGATATAGGCAGGGGTCATAATCAACGCAGCATGAGCACCACACTCCATAGCTTCAAGGGTGAGTTGAATACAATCCCGGGTTGCATTCATGCCAGTGCCTGCAATAACAGGAATTCGTTCTTTGGCTTGATCAACTACTGTTTTAATGACTAGTAGTTTTTCCTCATGTGATAAAGTACCTGATTCTCCGGTAGTACCGGCTGCGACAAGACCATGGCTCCCCATTTCAATATGAAACTCGACCAATTCTCGCAAACGTGGGACATCCACCTGATCATTCTTCATGGGTGTTAATAAAGCGACAATGCTTCCTTTAAACATAAAGTCCTCTGTTTTTTATTATTCTTCATACTACTAATACTACTGGAAAATGTGGGTCAGAGTAAAATTAGATATTTAAAAAATAGTATGCAATACAATTTATGCTCACTTATTTTACATAAAATGTTATTTTTGTACTAGAATCATAGTGAAGATGATGCAACTAGGATTTTTTGTACTGAATTGTGCTCTATCAATACAAAAATCCTGAACACTATAAAAGGAGTTACACTATGAAAAAAATTATCGCTCCCTTATTTTTTATTGGTTTATCAGCTTTTATGCTTGGGGGATGCACCAATACTCAAGTAGGTACTGCCGCTGGCGGTGCTGCCGGAGCAGGTATAGGCTATGCTGTATCTGGAGGCAGTGCAGTTGGAACTGTAATTGGCGCAGGAGCTGGAGCACTAGTAGGAAATGCAATCGGCCAAGAACAGGATCGTCGCGCTTATTACTATCATCATTACTATCGTCCATATTACTACTAATACAAGTAAAATTCCCTCTTAACCTCCAAAATGAGGTTAAGAGGCCACCTATTAAAAAAGGATTTGTTTTTATAATTTTCTAAATGATAACAAAAATCTTAGGAATATAAGGCAATATCAAATTTCCATTGCTATACTTTGTAAAAGAATTTTAGATTAAGCCTAAATAGTTGATCGTTAAATCAAAATAATACTTATACAAGGATTGTAATCATGCGCTTAAAAAACAAAGTAGCACTAATTACCGGTGCCGCCAGTGGCATAGGTAAAGAAATCGCCTTAGTCTATGCAAAAGCAGGAGCCAAAGTTGCCATTGCAGACCTTAATCTAGATCAAGCAAATCTTGCAGCTGAAGAAATAAAGTCTAAAGGTGGAGAAGCCATGGCCGTTGCCATGAATGTCACCGATGAAAATCAGGTTGATAAAGGCGTGGATGATGTTGCTAAATACTTTGGCGGCCTTGACGTTATGGTCAGCAACGCAGGAATTCAAATTATCAGCCCTGTAGAGCAACTGTCATTTTCTGATTGGAAAAAATTAATATCAATTCAATTGGATGGAGCATTTTTAACAACTCGAGCTGCACTAAGACATATGTATGCTTCTGGTAAGGGAGGAAGCATTATCTATATGGGTTCAGTCCATTCTAAAGAAGCGTCTAAACTGAAAGCACCGTACGTGACAGCAAAGCATGGTTTAATTGGCTTGTGTAAGGTGGTAGCCAAAGAAGGAGCCGCCCATAACGTAAGAGCTAACGTGATTTGCCCAGGATTTGTACGTACCCCGCTAGTCGACAAACAAATTCCTGAACAAGCTAAAGAATTAGGAATTACAGAAGAACAAGTCATTAAAAATGTAATGCTGAAAGATACAGTGGATGGAGAATTCACTACCACCGATGACGTAGCACAAACTGCATTATTTTTTGCTTCTTTTGAATCAAATGCTCTGACAGGTCAGTCGCTAATTGTTAGTCATGGATGGTTCATGGAGTAAGGCCTATGGCTCGAACAAAAAAAAGTAAGACTACAATGCCCCATCATCATGTTGCTTGTTGTTTTCAAGGTGGAGGCGCTTTAGGCGCTTACCAGGTGGGAATTTTGCATGCTTTGGATGAGGCTGGTTATAACCCAAACTGGTTTGCCGGCACCTCAATCGGCGCGATTAACGCGGCAATTGCAGCAGGTAATCCACCCAAGGTACGGGTTGAAAAAATGTATCAATTTTGGGAGACCATAGCCACTCCTTCTTTTATCGAGAGCAAACTCCTTCCAAATGATGATGCAAGCCGTAGAATTGAACATATTCTATCCGCCCAAACCGCACTACTTTTTGGCCAGCCAGGTTTTTTTACACCTCGTTTTCCACCGCTGCTTATGGGATATTATGACACGCCTGATACCTTGAGTTTTTACGACACCAAAAACTTAAAGTCGACTCTAGAACAATTTATTGATTTTGATCGACTCAATAACGCTCAAGAGACACGCATAAGCATTGGTGCCGTTGAAATTTGCACTGGTGAAATGGTGTACTTTGATTCACAAAATACAAAAATTGGGCCTGAGCATATCATGGCCAGCGGCGCATTACCTCCTGGTTTTCCAGCTGTTGAAATTGAAGGTGAATATTATTGGGATGGTGGAATTTCCAGTAATTCCCCGGTAACTTATATATTATCTGCAAATCAATGCCCCCATAATTTATTGTGTTTCTCAATTCATTTATTTGACTCTTATGGCCTCTATCCCACTTCATTAGATGCCGTACTGAAACGAAAAAAAGACATAGAGTATTCCAGCCGCTTTTCCAAAGCAGTACAAACGTATCAGCAAATTCATGCTTTAAAAAATACCATTCATATTCTTTCGCGTTATATTCCTGAAGAAGAAAAGGAAAATCCAGAACTTCAACTGTGTATGGCACGTGGGCATCAATCTACAATTTCTTTAGTTCGCTTTTTATACGAACATGATGAGACTGAGTTTTCTTCAAAAGATTATGAATTTTCAAACAAAAGCATCTTGGAACGCATAAAACACGGCTACATTGATGGGAGAAAAGCCATCAAAAAATCACCTTGGAACAAAAAAATGCCAGATACAACGGGTATTGCCGTATATGATATGGCGTCAAATAAACATCTAAAGGAGGAGTCTGAAAATGAATGAAGCGGATGTAATTCAACGAGCATTTGCCATGCCACTCATCAGTCCATCTTATCCTCGTGGCCCTTACCGTTTCATCAACAGGGAATTTTTAATTATTACCTATGAAACTGATATAGATCTGCTTCGTGAAGTGGTTCCTGAACCGTTAGAAGTAGTAGAACCTCTAGTCAAGTTTGAATTCATTCGCATGCCTGATTCAACGGGATTTGGAGATTATACAGAATCAGGTCAAGTCATCCCGGTACGTTATAAAGGTAAAATAGGAAATTACACCCATGCTATGTTTTTAGATGATCTTCCTCCTATAGCTGGTGGTCGAGAAATTTGGGGCTTTCCCAAAAAGCTGGCACAACCCAAACTGGAAGTCGTACATGAAACGTTGTTGGGCACTCTCGAATATGGCCCTTGTCGGATCGCTACAGCAACTATGGGTTATAAATATGAAGCGCTGGATGTAAAAAAAGTAGCAGAATCACTCGCTACGCCAAATTATTTACTTAAAATCATCCCTCATGTTGATGGTAGTGTTCGAATTTGTGAGCTTGTTGAATATTATCTTGAAAATGTGGTTATCAAAGGGGCTTGGCAAGGACCAGCTCAATTGCAATTAGCACATCATGCATTGGCTCCTGTAGCAAATCTCCCCGTAAAACGCATCGTAAATGGTGTACATTTATTGACAGATCTCACCTTGCCTTATGGTCGTGTTGTCCACGATTATCTTAAATAAAGAATTTGCAAGAATTTAAAGGGAATTTGGAGTTCAAATAAAAATGTTAATTCTAATTGGTTATATCGTCATACTACTCTGTGTTTTTGGAGGATTCGCTTTGGGTGGAGGTCATCTTGCTGCGGTCTTTCAACCGATTGAATTGCTTATTATTGCAGGAGCAGCCATAGGCTCACTAATTGTAGGGAATAGCGCTACAGTGTTAAAATCATTGTTAAAAGCACTACCCAAGGTTTTTCGTGGGGAAAAATCCGTTAAGGAAACTTCCAGTAATCTGTTAGGCCTATTATACACTCTGCTGAATAAGGCACGCCAACAAGGACTTATGTCTCTGGAAAGGGATATTGAAGCACCTCAAGAAAGCGCTATTTTCAATGCTTATCCTTCAATAATGAAAAACCATCATATTATTGAGTTCATTTGTGATTACTTAAGATTAATCATTACTTCAAATCTCCAACCTTTTCAGCTGGAGGCCTTAATCGATATGGAAATTGAATCGCATCATGAGGAAGAAATGATTCCTGCTAATGCTTTAACAAAACTTGCTGATGCCATGCCCGCCTTTGGTATCGTTGCGGCAGTTCTTGGTGTAGTACATACCATGGAATCGATCAATTTGCCGCCGCCAGAATTAGGAGTTCTCATTGCACATGCTCTTGTAGGTACGTTTTTGGGGATTTTAATCGGTTATGGATTTATTGGTCCTGTAGCTTCAGCAATGGAGCATCATGCCAATCAGGAGCAATTGATGCTACAGTGCATAAAAGCGACAATATTGGCGAGTTTACACAATAATCCACCTATTATTGCAGTGGAATTCGGACGTAAAGTATTGTTTTCCGCACAACGTCCCTCCTTTACCCAGCTCAATGAAGAAATTAAAAATTTCAAGCCAGCAGCATCCTCATCCGATTCAGGAGAGAGTTCTTCTGCGGAACCTACTCCAGGCTAATGAGGTTATAGAATGAATGATAACAGCAATAAAGGAAAATCTGGTTCAACACCTATAATTCGAAAAATAAAAAAAAATCAGCACAAGCATCACGGTGGATCGTGGAAAATTGCTTTTGCTGATTTTGTAACAGCAATGATGGCATTTTTTTTGTTAATGTGGTTGATTGCCTCACTGAATAAAGCTCAAAAAGACGGTATTGCCGAATATTTTAAACAACCAATGAAAATCACTTTTTTTGGAGGTGAAAATGTGGGTAACCAGCAAATTAATCTTAAGGGAGGTGGACCTAAAGTAAAAGACACGAATGGTCAAGTTTCAACAACAGATCACCCATCTGCTCCGAATAAAAAAGCCCAAGACATTCAAGTAATTCAGTCAACTGAAAATGAAACCCAAAAACTTGAAGAGTTGAAATCAAAGATTAATTTAAGTATTAAAGAAGATCCTTCTCTTGCTGGTTTAAAAAATCAATTAATTATGGAAGTAGTAAATAATGGGTTGCGTATTCAGTTAATCGACAATCAAAATAAACCTATGTTTGATGTGGGTTCAGACAAACTTAATCCGGGCATGGATCAGATCTTTACCCAAATCGCAAAATTACTTAAGAACGTCCCCAATAAAATTACTATTGAAGGGCACACCGATGCACATCCATACCATAATCCGGATGAATTAGAATACACCAACTGGGAACTATCGGCTCAAAGAGCCAATGCTGCCCGTCGTGCTTTGGTTAAGGCAGGTTTGAATCCCGATAGAGTCGTGCGTGTAGCCGGTTTTTCATCAACTGAGCCTCTTAATCAACAAGATCCCTACAGTCCTGAAAACAGGCGTATCAGCATCATTGTCATAAAAAAAGGCGCCGAAACGAAAACGATAATGAACAAATAACAGATATAGCTTTGATAAAATGAGTGAAACCGTGAATATAACCTGGGTTTCGCTTTGCTTCCCCCAGGCTACGAATAACTATAAATTATTTTAGCCAATAGACGCATTTAACATCCAGCGTGCTTTTTCATGAGCTGCAATACGTTCGCTGAGCAAAGCAATCGTCCCTTCATCACCATGCTCCTGTGCGAGTTTAACCGCTGTGTTTAAATCTTTAACCAAAACCCCATGATCTTGAGCCAGTTCACTCACCATATGATTCGCATCAATATTTGAGTCACCATCTTTGATTGTTTTTAATTGATTCAATGCCGTAAAAGTAGCCGGCGCCTTATGCCCCATAATTAAAATTCGCTCTGCAATTTCATCAACAGCATCTGCCAATGCTTTATATTGCATTTCAAATAATTCATGCAAACTTTTAAACTGCATTCCCTTAACATGCCAGTGATAATTTTGTGTTTTAAGATACAAAGCATATGTATCTGCTAAAACAACTTCCAACTTTTTAATCATTGCTCCCATCATGACTCCTGACTTTATTATTCAACATCATTTTGGATGATACACAGCAAAAATTCCATTATTTTCAATAAAAAACCCGCCATAAAGGCGGGTTTTTAAAGGAATGGAAATGGAGAGAGGCTTACATCATGCCGCCCATGCCTCCCATACCGCCCATTCCGCCCATGCCACCCATATCACCAGCAGCTTCTTCTTTCTTTGGTAAATCAGCAACCATACACTCAGTAGTCAGCATTAAACTTGCTACAGAAGCAGCATTTTGTAATGCCATACGAGTTACTTTAGTTGGATCCAAAATACCCATGTCAACCATGTCACCAAAATCACCAGTCGCAGCATTGAACCCATAGTTGTCTTTGTTTTCAGAAACTTTGTTTACAATTACTGAAGCTTCATAACCAGCGTTTGATACGATCTGACGCATTGGCGCTTCAATAGCACGACGTAGAATGTTGATACCCATGTTTTGATCGTCATTGTCGCCTTTTAAAGAGTCCAGAGCTTTTTGTGCACGGATTAAAGCAACACCACCACCGGCTACGATACCTTCTTCAACAGCAGCGCGAGTAGCGTGCAATGCATCTTCAACACGAGCTTTTTTCTCTTTCATTTCTACTTCAGTAGCAGCACCAACTTTGATGACCGCAACACCGCCAGAAAGTTTAGCAACACGCTCTTGTAATTTCTCACGATCATAATCAGAAGTAGTTTCTTCGATTTGAGCACGAATTTGAGCGATACGTGCATTGATATCAGCAGCTTTACCTTCGCCATCAATAATCGTAGTATTTTCTTTGGTTACTACGACGCGTTTTGCAGTACCTAAATCTTCTAAAGTAGCAGCTTCTAAGCTCTTACCAATTTCTTCAGAGATTACTTCACCACTGGTCAAAATTGCGATGTCTTGCAACATTGCTTTACGACGATCACCAAAACCAGGAGCTTTAACGGCACATACTTTAACAATACCACGCATGTTGTTAACAACCAGAGTTGCTAAAGCTTCACCTTCAACATCTTCTGCAATGATCAACAATGGACGGCCTGATTTTGCAACACCTTCCAATACAGACAACATGTCACGGATACTGGAGATTTTCTTGTCAACCAACAGAATGAATGGATGCTCAAGCTCACAAGTCATGTTTTGTTGATTGTTGATGAAGTATGGAGAAATATAACCACGATCAAACTGCATTCCTTCAACAACAGATAATTCATTTTCAAGACTGTTACCGTCTTCAACAGTGATAACGCCTTCTTTACCTACTTTATCCATTGCACTAGCAATAATAGCGCCAATTGCCTCATCAGAGTTAGCAGAAATAGTACCTACTTGAGCAATTGCTTTATTGTCTTTGCAAGGCTTAGACATTGCTTGCAATTTCTTAGTGATTGCAGCAACTGCTTTGTCAATTCCGCGCTTCAGATCCATAGGATTCATGCCAGCAGCAATTGCTTTATAACCTTCAACCACAATCGCACGAGCCAATACAGTAGCTGTAGTAGTACCGTCTCCAGCAGTATCAGAAGTTTTAGATGCAACTTCTTTAACCATTTGCGCGCCCATGTTCATGAAGCGTTGGTCAAATTCGATTTCTTTAGCAACAGATACACCGTCTTTAGTTACAGTTGGGGCTCCATAAGCTTTTTCTAATACAACATTACGACCACGTGGGCCCATAGTTACTTGCACTGCATCAGCTAATGCATTAACACCTGCGAGCATTTGTAAACGCGCGTCGTCACCAAAACGTAATTCTTTAGCCATTATCTCTCTCTCCTAATGAAACGATTACTTCTCAATTACACCCATGATGTCGTCTTCACGCATCACAACCAGTTCTTTACCGTCAATTTTCACTTCGGTACCTGAGTATTTGCCGAACAGGACAATATCACCCACTTTTACTGCTAACGCACGAACATCACCATTGTCTAGTATCTTACCAACACCAACCGCAATGACTTCACCACGCATTGGTTTTTCAGTAGCGCTATCTGGAATAACAATACCACCTGCTGTGGTACGCTCTTCTTCCATACGACGAACAACAACTCGATCGTGTAAAGGACGAATTTTCATGCTTTTATCTCCTGATTAATTAAACTTTAAAGTCAATTTGCAATGTTACTGAAAGCCATATGGGGCCAAGGAACAGAGTTTCAAGGGTTAAAATAAAAAAAATTTTAATTTTTAATTCATTCACTCTACATGATGTTCTGATATAGTTACATATAAATATGTTCAAGCCCCTTATTATAAAGGTTTTCAGAATGAGAAAATGGTTTTTGTTGTTATTTTGTTGCATAACTACATTTGCTCTACACGCAAACCCGCTTCCGGCTGCTGAAGTATTTCATGTGAATATAAGCAAGGTTGATCCCAATACATTTGCGATTAATTTCCAGGTAAAGCCGCATTATTTTCTTTATAGCGATCGCATTAAATTAACAACGAAAAAGAATGGTACATTTCATTTAGGAACCCTGCGTTTCCCTTTCCCAGAGAAAAAAGTAGACAAACTAGGACATGAATTTTCCGTCTATCGCAATCAAGTCACCATTCCCGTTGGAATTTTAGGGAATAAGCCAGGAGAGGCCTTGATTGATTTACATTATCAGGGATGTTCTGATGATGGTTTTTGTTATGCTCCTGAAACCAAGACAATCCAACTATCCATAGATAATGATTTGGCTTTAGCACAAGCGAGCCTGGAGTCTTCCCCAAATATCGAGTCCACAGTCACTGAAGAATCACAAAATGATGGGGTAACTAAAATCTTTTCGAGCCACAATTGGTTCTTAATTCTATTTTCCTTTTATGGCTTTGGTTTACTTTTGTCATTCACTCCATGCATTTTACCTATGGTTCCCGTTTTATCTGGAATTATCGTTGGTCACGGCAAAGAAATTACCACAAGAAAAGCATTTTTTCTCTCGTTAAGCTACGTGCTTAGCATGTCGATTACCTATTCAATCATCGGGGCTGTAGTTGCTTTGCTTGGAGCCAATCTGCAAATTAGTATGCAATCACCCTGGGCTATTGGAGTGTTTAGCCTGATTTTTGTTGTGCTGGCCGTATCCATGTTTGGATTTTATGAGTTCAAGCTACCTCATTCTTGGCAAGCGAAAATACACGGCTCCAGTAACCGAAGAGGTGGTCACTATCTTGGGGCTGCAATCATGGGGTGTTTATCCACTCTGATTCTTTCGCCTTGTGTTACGGCACCTCTTATTGGGGTATTAACCTACATCGCTCAAACAGGAAACGTTCTCCTCGGCTGTCTGACTTTGTTTGTCTTAGGCTTGGGGATGGGCACACCACTTCTACTCATCGGTACTTCTGCTGGCAAATGGTTACCTGAAACAGGAAGCTGGATGAATACCATCAAGTCACTGTTCGGCATTATTTTTATTGCCGTTGCTATTAACCTCATTGCTCGGATAGCTCCCCCACTGCTCAGTATGCTCTTATGGGCAAGCTTACTTATTTTTTCAGGAATTTACAGTGGCGCCCTGACCTATTCTGTAACCCATCGAGAAAAATTCAATCAAGGAGTAGGACTCATTCTACTCGTCTATGGTTTCTTGATTTTAGTCGGCGCCAGTATGGGGGCAACAAATCCCTTACAGCCCTTAACTATACAATCGGCAAGTGCTGCATCAATTAACCCCCAACAGGAACAGGACTTGAGCACAATAAAACAAGCCCTAGCAAACGCCTATGGCAAACCGGTCATGCTTGATTTTTACGCCGATTGGTGCACATCCTGCAAAGTAATGGAGGCAACAACATTTAAAGACCCTCAGGTGCAAGAAGCCTTGGCGCGATTTGTTGTAATTAAAATTGATGTAACCGCAAATAATGCCGAACATAAAGCCCTGCTCAACTACTTCCATGTTGTGGCGCCACCAACTTTTATCTTTCTGGATGCCCAAGGTAAAGAGCTCTATAATCACAAACTGGTTGGCGAAGTTTCTGCAAATGAATTTTTAAAAACCTTAAATCAGATCGAATAACCTTAATGAGTCAAATTAATCCTAATCACTGCAAATGAACAGTTATTCATCTTTCTAAGAATCAAAATTCTCCTTTATAGAATAAAACCATGGTTAAAGCGTATACTTTTTTTAAACCAAAATAATCAGGTACGTACAGCAATTAAAAAATGATTTAAATCACCATAATCCTGTCGACAATAAGACTCATTAAGAGGTATAATTCGTTCACTTTTTTTACAGTTAGAGTTTTATGAATCATAAAGTAGGTTTTGTTAGCCTGGGATGTCCCAAAGCGCTGGTCGATTCAGAACGCATTATTACCCAGCTGCGTGCTCAAGGATATGAATTGGTGTCCAGTTATCAAGATGCAGGTGTGGTAGTCATCAATACCTGCGGGTTTATTGATAGTGCCGTCAAAGAATCATTGGATACAATAAAAGAAGCAATGGCAGAAAATGGACGTGTCATTGTCACAGGTTGCTTAGGTGCTAAAGCAGAGATCATTAAAGAAGCATGCCCAGATGTTCTGCATATTAGCGGCGCACATGCCTATGAAGAAGTAATCAATGCAGTTCACCAGCATTTGCCTCCGCCTGCAGATCCGTTCACACAACTTATTCCTCCTCAAGGAATCAAATTAACTCCACGCCATTATGCCTATTTAAAAATATCTGAGGGATGCAATCAAAAATGTACTTTTTGCATTATCCCTACCATGCGTGGGAAATTACAAAGTTATCCAATGGCACAAGTTTTAACTGAAGCCAAAAAGTTAAAAGATGCAGGTGTAAACGAAATCTTGGTAATTTCTCAGGATACAAGTGCCTATGGAATAGATACACGGTATCAACCAATAACCTGGAACGACAAAACAGTTAACACGCGTTTTTATGATTTGTGCGAACAATTAGGCGAGTTAGGCATTTGGATTCGTCTGCATTATGTTTATCCTTATCCACATGTAGATGAGATTATCCCTTTAATGCGAGATGGGTTGATTCTTCCATATCTGGATATTCCATTACAGCATGCTAATTCGCGAGTACTTAAAGCAATGAAACGCCCAGCAAGCAGCGAAAATACCTTATTACGTATTGCTTCTTGGCGAGAAACTTGCCCTGATATCACACTGCGCTCAACCTTTATTGTTGGTTTTCCCGGGGAAACAGAAGAAGAATTTGAAGAGCTGCTCGACTTCCTTGATGAAGCACAGTTAGATAGGGTGGGTTGTTTCAAATACTCCCCGGTTGAAGGGGCCAAAGCGAATGAATTAAGTGATCCAGTTCCAGAAGAAATTAAAGAAGACCGCTATCATCGCTTCATGCAATTACAAGCAGAAATTAGCCGCAATAAGTTAGAAAATAAAATCGGTAGTACTCAGACCGTATTAATTGATGAGGTTAATCAGGAACAGATTATCGCACGAAGCCAAAGTGATGCCCCGGAAATTGATGGTCTTGTTATTCTACCACCTACCCCAGGCATTAAAGTGGGATCTTTTGCGGAGGTCATGATTACTGATAGTGATGATTACGACCTCTACGCCGAATTCAAATAATAGCATGAAAGCCTGGGGTGAGTTTGATTTAAGCGCTGGCTGCGCGAAAATGATGTTGAGGAAACCTAGCATACATCACAGTATGTGAGGCTTCTGAAGTATTGTTTTCGTGCAAGCCGTGCCGAATGCAGCCGCTCAGTGGGCTAGGACGTGAACATTTCTGGCGCTCTATTTCCCTAGTTTCATCATTACTCCATCAGAACTTACGAAAAATGCCAGGTCGAGGCAAAAAATGTTTTTAATGAGGGAGTTTAGATATACTAATTGACTGAATTAAAAACATTTTTTAACGAAGAGATTGGGGTTTTCGTAAGTTCTGTCCATAATGCTACTGGAAACGATTAAAAATTTCTTTGCACATTGCCAATATCTCATCCTGCATGTTTTTGCTCTTTATGGCGCCTGGACGAAGTAAATTCTGATGCAGTAATTGATGGTGTTTCTTATATGCTTTCTTAAAAAAATTGTACTGCTCTTTACTTAAAACACCTGCTAAAAACAAATGATGAAGTTGACTTAATGTATTGGTATACCGAGCAAAAGAAGGCTCTCCCAAATGAAGCATTAAAAACTGAACTAAAAATTCCAAGTCCAACAAACCACCAGAAATAGAATTTCGCTCTTGATATTGTTCCATTTTGGATCTCATCGACAATACATCTTGCAACAATGTAGGCTTATCTCGCCTCAATAACAATACAGATTTTTTCAATTGCAAAAAGGTGTGTCTGATCTTCGCATTTCCCGTCAGAATACGTGCTTTTAATAACGCTTGATGCTCCCATGTCCATGCCTGATTTTTTTGATATGCAACAAAAGCATCAACATGACTCACCAACAACCCCGCTGCACCAGAAGGCCTCAGACGTGTATCTACTGTATAAAGCACCCCCGACTGGGAACGAGTAGTCAACATGTGCAGAATTTTTTGAGTTAACCGAGTAATCAATGCTTCTTCGGAAGGTTTTGCCGAATGTAAAAATACCAAATCTAAATCAGAGGCATAATTCATTTCGCGACTGCCCAATTTCCCATAGGCTATAATTACAAAATGTGATTTTGCTTGTTCCATTTCCGGATATCGCAAACACAATTGCTCGCTTGCGATCACTAACACCTGATTTACAATCACTTGTGCCACATCCGACAAAAATTGGCCAATACGCACTGCATTGCAGAAACCATAAAGTTCGGCGCGTGCAGCCATTAACCAATTGGTAAGCTTAAATTGACGCAATAGTTCCTCTTGTACTTCAACATCAGGATGATGGGCTAGTTTTTCTACCAATAGCCTTTGTAATTGATGCAACGATTGAGGCCGCCATTCTTGTCCCTGATCCAGCAATACTTCCAACAAAAAGGGTTGGTTCACTAATAAGGAAGTAATAAATGGACTTTGGGCAAACCAAAACAACAATTCTGTTAAAACTTGCGGATTCTCGGTTAACAAAGCAAGATACGCACTACGCCCCACAATATTTTCGAGCAAATGCATTACCTGTAATAAAACTTCATCCGTTTTTTCAACATGAGTAAGTTCAGCAAGCAACATCACCATAAACCGGTCCAGACGCATTCGAGCACCTTGGGTTAAACGTCGACAACGAGGGCTATGACGGAAGGAATGAATCATTTGGTAGCAATGGGTTGCATTGGCAAAACCTAAACTCGTTAACAAATTAATGGCCATAGTGGTTTCAACATGCCCTTGCCAAAGGCTGGCTAATTGATTCGCTAATAATCTTTTCTCATCTTCATAATCTTTAACAGTGCCAAGCACTGAATGGAATGCATAACTGATAATCCGCTGATATTGATGTAATTTATTTAATAAATCGTCCCAGGAAGGATACCCCATAGCTAAAGTAATTTGTTTTTGCTTCACCGGATCTTCAGGTAAGGAGTGAGTCTGCTGATCATTTAAACTCTGGAGTGTGTTTTCGAGTTTACGTAAAAAAAGATATGCTTGTTTTAAAGCATCGGTATGAGGTAGGAGTTTCTCATGCTTTAAAACAGCAAGAGCCGCCAAGGCGTTTTGTTCTTGTAATTGCGGCAAACGACCGCCACGAATTAACTGAAAACTCTGAATAACAAACTCGACTTCCCTAATCCCACCTTGCCCCCGTTTTATATCATCCAATCGTGGATTTAATTGGACTTCTCGCTCAATCATAGCCTTCATACTACGCAAAGATTCAATTACGCTAAAATCCACGTAGCGTCGATATACAAAAGGGACTATTAAACGCTCAAACCATAGCTGGACCTCATCCATCTTCTCAGCAATGACCCGTGTCTTAACCATGGCATATCGTTCCCAATCTCGACCTTGTTCTTGGTAATAAGTTTCCATTGCAGCCAAGCTTGAAACCAGAGGACCACTATCGCCATTAGGTCGTAATCTTAAATCGACTCGAAATACGAATCCATCCGAGGTTACATTTTGTAATGTCTGTACGAGTTGTTGAACTAATCGACTAAAATAATGCTGATTATCGATGCGCTCTTCGCCATCAGTTTCACCAACAACCGTATAAGCAAAAATAAGATCAACATCTGAAGAGTAATTTAACTCCCGGCCTCCCAACTTCCCCATCGCCAGCGTAAATAACTCAACTTCATTCCCAGCTTCATCACGCGGAATACCATAGCGTAAAGACAATTCTTGTTTGCAATAAGCAATTGCATGCAAAATAAGCGCATCAGCACAATCAGACCATGCGCGCATAATTTGTTCCGTATTGGCAATACCAGATAGTTCAAGAAGAAGTAAGCGCAAAAAATGTGTATTACGAAATTGACGCAGCGAACGCAAATAAGTCGCTTGAGGCACATGAAATGACAGGCTCTTCAAATTATGAAAGTATTCCTCACGTGACAGCAAAGAACGACAATCATCCTCCATAAGTAACGCTTTTAATAAATGAATCTGTCTACATGCATAATCACTAATAAGGAGTAATTTGATGGCAATTTCGCGCAAAGGATGATGCATCTCTGAGAGATGCTTTTCAATGAACCATGCTTTTGATTGCAATAACTCAGGAATTTCTATTTGCATAAATTTCTTATTTTTCATTCCCAAAATTAGTACTCTCGTTATAATATAACCTATAAAATTCAATAACAATTCTATAGATTCAAAATGATCCGAATAATCCAGATTGCATTTATTTGTTTCACTTCCTCGCTCTTTGCTCAGGGTGAACCTTTAAATGTAGGGATTGAAAGCTTTGATCCCCCATTCGTCATGCAAGGAACTCATAATGAAGCCTATGGTTTTGATGTTGATATGATGAACAGCCTATGCAAAATCATGAATAGAACGTGTGCCTTCCATGTGATGCGTTTTGCTCAATTAATTGATGCCGTTGCAAATCAAAAACTGGATGTTGCTGTCAGTTCGATAACGATTACTAGCGACCGCGCAAAAATAATCAATTTCAGCTTACCTTATCTACTTAGTTATTCGCGTTTTTTAGAAAGAAAAACTATTGCAAAAGAAAATTTTAGCCTGGATCTGTTAAATACTAAAACGATAGGAATAGAATCTGGAACTGTATTTTTAGACCAACTGACTGAGATGGGAGTAAAAAATCCCAAGATTAAGGAGTATCCTGATATTGATGACCAACTCTCAGCATTGGCTAGAGGAGATGTAGATATTATTCTGATGGATAATGCAACTGCTGTTTATTGGGCATCTAATTCATCTGACTCATTTAAATTAATAGGCCCACCTTATATGTATGGTAATGGCTATGGGATAGCTGTTAATCCTGCTGACCCAGACTTATTAACACAACTCAACCAAGCCCTCGTCCAATTCCAAAATTCTGAGGATTATAAGCTAAATTACAATAAATACCTGTTTGAATTCTAAGCGCGCATGGCGAATTAATGCAATGTTTGTCCTTGAGTAATGCACCGTGTAATGACTTGTCGGGTTACAAAATCACCCTGACTCACGCCATACATTGAATTATAATGTTTTGCTAAGGTAACGACCCATCCGGATAAACGGAAACTCATTTTTTTTTCCGCTTGATCCACAACAATTTCAAAAAGACCTAAAGAGCCACTTTCGCGCTCACTGGCGTATTCTTCCATAATCACCCGGGCGGCTTGTAAATCTTTGTCTCTGGTAGGCCAGTTCTGACTCATATTATTCTCCCTAAAAAGCATGATTAGGTCTCTGAAATTCCGCTTAATCTTGAGATACTTTGCAAAAATCGCAAGAGCAGAAATAGATACATATTGTCTCATATTTTGACCAAATTTTCAAGCCACAGGGAGGCTTGCAATGGTTGCTATAATTAACCAGGAACAATAAAATACTACAGTTTGTTGAACATCGTAGAATGTTTTCTCAAGACAGCATATGATATACGTACCAATCCAAATTTAAAAAATTACATATGAATTATCATATTTTACCCTCGATTTTATCTGCTGATCTCACGTGTCTGGGCGATGAAGTAGAATCCGTAATGAACGCAGGAGCAGATTTTATTCATTTTGATGTCATGGATAATCATTATGTGCCCAATTTAACATTTGGACCGGCATTCTGCGACGCTTTTCTCAAACGGTTTCCGAAACTCCCTATCGATGTTCATCTCATGGTTGAACCTGTTGATGCTCTGATTGAAGCGTTCGCAAAAGCCGGAGCAAAACGAATCAGTATTCACCCTGATGCCACCATACACCTTGACCGGAGTTTAACACTCATCAAAGACTTAGGATGTGAAGCGGGTCTTGTATTAAACCCGGCAACACCCATTGATGTCTTGACATGGTGTGCCCATAAACTCGACTTTATCCTGATAATGACTGTGAATCCCGGTTTTGGAGGTCAAAAGATGATTACTGAAATTATTGATAAAATCCCCCAAATCCGCAAACTCTATCCTCAACTTGATCTATGTGTCGATGGTGGAGTGACTATAGATAATATTGCTACTTTGGCACGCGCGGGTGCGAACCAATTTGTAGCCGGCGCTGCTGTATTCAAGAGCAACAATTATAAAGAAACAATTGATGCCATGCGAAATCAATTAGCATGTATCAAAGAAAATTAATTAAGAAAAATTATGAAAAAAGTAATTTTACTCATATGTGGATTTATTAGTTCTCAGGTTTGCCTTGCCCTCTCAGGGGAAGCCTATATGGAACGTTTTAATACCTATTTATCCTTTACCCAAAATCTCCCTACGGCTACGCCCAGTGTAAGCTTTTTAGATTTTATTAATGGCACAACGCCTTTATCAACAAAATTGCGTGAAAAATGGCTGTATGAATTAGCTAAAAATAAGGACTGGACTCACTTTAGCCAATATTATCAACCCTCTAATGATCTGAATCTCGTTTGCTATGAGCAAATTGCAAACTACAATACAGGCAAAGAACAAGAAGCATTAAAAGCTTCAATTCCATTATGGCTAAGCGGTGATTCAAGGCCACCCTCTTGCAACAGCTTGTTTGCTTTGCTTCTAAACGATAATAACTTTGACCAAAATTTAATTACTCAACGAATTGATTTAGCTTTGGAGCAACGCAATATCCAATTAGCTCGTTATTTATTAAAACAATATAAAACACCTCATACAGCTGAGTTAAATAATTTAAATGCCGTTTATCAAAATCCGGAGTACATCATTAAGCTGCCCCAAGGTGGATTAAATAGCAGCATTTACCTTTATGGCCTCAAGCGTATGGTTTCGATTAATATGGATAAAGCGCTTAAGCTATGGCAACAAAGCAAAACTCAAAAAATGCTTAATCAAGCCCAACAACAGGCCTTTTTAGCTCATGTCGCACTTTATAAAGCCATGCGGAATCATGAAGATGCATTGCAATGGTTCACCAAAGTCAAACCACAATACTACAATGATATATTATTGGATTGGCAAATACGCTTTGCTTTAAAAAGAAAAAACTGGACTCAAGTCACTGAGCTAATTAATGATTCAAAACGTAAAGATGAACCCTGTTGGCAATACTGGCTAGCACGCTCTTTAGAGGAACAAGGAAAAACGGCAGAAGCACGGACCCTCTATGAACCTTTAGCAAAAAACAGACAGTATTATGGTTTTCTTGCCAGCCTCCGCCTTAATAAAAAGCCCAGCTTTACCAATGAAATTCCCACAACAAACCTGGATGTATTGAAACCCTATCAAACATTTATTGAGCAAATCCAAACACTCTATATCTCTAAGCAAACACTTCAAGCATCACGTTTGCTCAATGATTTCATCAGTGAATTACCTAAAGATGAAGCAAGCGCACTGGTCTACTGGATCGATCAAAAACTGCAATGGCATGGTAAATCGGTCTATTTAAGTAATAACGAAACCTTAAATAATCAACTTACGCTAAGATTTCCATTAGCTTATAAAGACAGTATTTCCCTTTATTCTAAAAAATATGCTGTAGCACCAGAATTTATTTATGCCATTATTCGTCAGGAAAGTGGGTTTAGGGATGATGCTACTTCTTCAGTTGGTGCTCGAGGCCTAATGCAAGTTATGCCTTATACAGCGAGAGTTGTCTCAAAAGCAGACAAGATTCCTTATAATGATCAAAAGCAGTTGTTTGTATCCCAAAAGAACATCAATATTGGTGTAGCCTATTTAAAACAGCTTGCAAAGCGATTTGGCAATCACCCAATACTCATTGCCGCGGCATATAATGCAGGGCCCAAACAAGTAGTTTATTGGTTAAAAACTCACCCACCTAAAGAGATTGATGTGTGGATAGAGACGCTCCCTTGGCAAGAAACACGTAATTATTTAAAAAATATTATGGCGTTCTATATTGTTTATCAATATCGCTTAGGCCAAAAACCTAATCTAGGTAATTTCCTGGAACCATTATAATCGAGTCATAGCCCAGGTGGAGTAAATAGGAACCTGGGTTATGAACATTATCAGAAAATCCAAATCACAGCTGCGCCTTCGTGCAGACCATCAATAAAAAATAATTACATACTTGATCTATAATTATACAATTGAGGTGAAAAGCTATTACACCTTATGCTTTAAAGGCGATGTCTCATGATAAAGGTAACCTGCACTGTTAGTCTCTTAGGAATGATGTTTATTCTCATAGGCTGTGCTCCAACAGCCTATGTAGTTGGAACAACAAATCAACCAATTCAGTATACTTATGCCCCGGGGTATAATCCGCCGCAAGTAGCTTATCCAGATGTACCCGTGGATGCGAATACATCTATAGACAGCGCTGAAGTTGTCCAACAGGAACATAAGATTAATGCCATAAATGATTCCATTGCCATAAAAGAAAAGCAGGATGAAGCTGCAAGACGGCAAGCAATCCAGTTGCAATTAAATGCTCTGCCAAAAATTCAGTAAAAGAGTCAGGAAACATTCGAGAATAGAATGAGTGCTCACGTGTTAAACTTTCCTCAAACAAGAAAAAAGTTTCGTCGTTTGAACTCAATTTTGATTTGGAGGAGTAAAGAGCAAACAGCCAAGCTGCTTACTCATTTATCACGGTAGTCCTGGATGTGAACATCCGGCACATGGAATAAGATGTGTCTCTATGATTTCATTGAAGAGTTGAATATCCGTCCCGGAACTTGCGGCTTTACTCACTAATTCTAACATCCGCTCCAATTCTTCGCTTTCGAATCTCGCTATCAAAGGAAGATTACTTAATTTTCCAATAATTTCATTTTGATTCAATATATTATTGGGCTGACAGATTCTTTGCATATTTCCAGCATTTAACATACCTGCCAGTTGCAAATGCTTCATGAAATGATAGGCTCCAACACCTAATTTGCTTACCATTAATAAATCATCTAGATTGTCACGATCAATGAGTGATGCATTAGTTAATAACAAAATATTTTTCGCGAAAATATTAGCATTTTGGGGGTTTTCCTCAACCAACTCAAAATAGGTACACAATGGGTAATGTTCTGCTACAAGTTTTTTAGCCCCTTCATAAATTTTATTGATATATTGTTCTTGTCTTAAAAGAATATTAATTGCATTTGAATAATAGCTATTATTTTCAAGCATTAAATTAAGCAGATCCAGCGCTATACTCATATGATTTGCTGAAATCGAACTATCACGAAGTTTCTCTACTAAACTTGAAGCATTGTAGGCATGTTCTTGAAGATTAATAATCAAGCGTGTAATGTCAAGAGATTGTCCTGGATAAGTCAGCAACAATTCAAAAGTGTCCAAATCAAGCACACCTAGCTGATGTAATTCTCGCGCGCTTTGTGCTACGTTTGAATCAAATCGTGCAGCTTTAAATAAACGATCCAATGAAAGCACATGAGGATCAATATCTAATTCTTTAATCAATCCAAACAAATTGACAGCTCCACCGACACTGTTAATATTTTTGGAAATGATTAATTCAAGATCGTTAGTTATAAAAACTTTGGCTTCTTTCAAAACTTTAAATAAAGAAATTAGTCGGTTACCATAATCAGGATGGTCTGAAATAAGACTAATCATGTGCTGATCGGTTCCCAAATTTAACCTTTTTAGACGGTTAATAAAATCAGGGATGGGTGCTGTGGATTTTGCATCATTAGTTAATACTTGCATTATCATTTGAGTACTATTCTTTTGAGTATTATTACTTCCCACTGGCTCGGGATCTTGGCTATTAGTTATATCAACCATAACTGTCCTTAAATTGCTCTCTAAGGACAAAATATAACACAAAATGATTATATTAAGCAAAAAATTCTATTGCTTAGGGATGTTGCTTGCTGCTAAATTGATGTTTTTCAATCATTTCAATGAATTCTTCCAAATCAGCATCTGCACTTGTTTTTTTAGTAATTAAAGACAACATTTTTTCTAATTCTTCTCTGTCAAATTCTTCAAACAAAGGAAAACTACTAAACAATTTAATCACATCAGGGTGGTTTAGAATAGGACTATTATATCGACAAACTTTGTTATAATTTTCAGCATCTAACATATCTGCATGCTGTAAGTGGGTCAAAAAATGAAACGCCCCTACTCCCAATTTGCTTGCTATTAATACATCTTCTGTTTTCCGATAATCAATTAATGATGCGAGATCTAATAACAAAATAATATTAGCAAGAATATTGGCATTCATTGGATCTTTTTCAATAACTTCGAAATAGCTTGGCGCCAGTTTATCTTTAGCAACAAGTTTTTTTGCACCTTCATAAATTTTATCTATATTTTTTTGTTGTCTTAAAAAAATATCGAAACATTCAAAATAATAGAGGTTCTTACTTAAGAGCAACGTAAAGAGCTCGATTACTGTACTCATCTTTCCTTCGGAAAATTGATGGAGCTTTTCAATTATTTTCTCAGTGGAATAAGCGTGTTTTTGAAAATTAACGATTAAATCAGCAATTAATAAAGATTCCTCAGGATAAGCAAACATAAGATTCAAGCTCGCTGAATCAAGTGAGTTATTAGTTTTAAGTATTTGCATCCCTTGTTTCAGAGTTGTTTCTGATTTTGCGCTCACGAATACACGTTCCAGGGAAATAAATTCGGGATCGATCCCTACTTCGTGCATAAATTCTAATAAATCGACCACAGCACCAGCTTGAGCAACATTACTTGCGATGGCCTTATGAAGCAGATCATTCAATACAACATTATATTTCTTTAATACACTGAATAAGGAAGTGAGGCGATTAATATATTGAGGGTTTTCTTCTAGAGTTTGTATCATTCGCTCATCAGATTCCAGACCTAAACTGACCAGACGAGAATTAATTTTATTCTTTATCCCACTTTGATTGAACTTTAGATATGTCATTTGCCGCCCTCGCCTCACAATCCTGTGTCATCTTATCTTTTTTTCAAAAATAAAAACCAATAAAATTTTATTTTTATCAAAAAAAGAGCCATCTCGCCACAAATATTAACAAAGAAAAGAAATTTAAAATACAATAAATAATAAAAACACAAAATCATCTTTTCTTTACCATCACTGCTCCTTTTAATTATACCCTCATATGATCAATTTATTTTCAACAAAATCACTTAATAGTCACTTAATATTTTTTTTGTATAATCCCACCTATTAGGTAAATTGTGACTCACCTTATCAAATACAACTCACAATGACCTAACTTAAACTTTAATGTTAGAAATGTATTCTTAAGGGGAAAATCATATGGGCGCAGAAAGTAAAATTGTTGAAAAACAAATTGACGATCTTAAAGATTACACCGATACCGTTGCAGCTGTTCACTTACTTAAAGAAGTAGTTTCCGGTGGAGCAGTAGTTACAGTTGGCTCAGCGAAGGATTCGATTGATTTAGAAAACTCAAAGAAAGATCCTAAAATTGGAAATGTCGTGAAAGCGATTTTAGCAAAGGCAGGCAAACCAGGAGAAGAAAAAAGTCAATGGGTAAAAAAAGAAGATAACAAGCCACATCTTGAAGCCGCAATCACTATTGGTGGCGCTGTATATACTGTTGATATGACCTATGATGGAATACAAGAGGATAAACAAGAGTATACTGTGAATATTACCAGTAAACTTAATGCAGAAGTTAGTAGAGGAAAATTATTCTTTGACCCGTCTCAAGCAGCTACCGTTAAATTAATCTATGACAAAGAAGGCGATCTTCGTGCGGTAACCAAGAAAGGGTTATCCGTAGAAACCAAATCTTTTATTCCACATGCTTATCAAACTGAAATATTAGCAAAATATTACAACAGTCTGAAAGAAGGGAAAGAACAACGGCTTGCAGTAATGGGAACTGGTTCAGGTAAAAGTATTGTTATGGCGGGTATTGCTCAAGCTGTTGGACGCACCGTCATGATTGTTCCCGATAAGACATTAGTTGATCAACAATCGCTTGAAACACAAAAAATGCTTGGTGCAGGTGTTGTCAATGGTAATAAGCATACTCCTAGCGTTTTCACTTTGGAAACCATTAAACGAAATGTTGACGTTGCAGATTGGGATCAGTTAACCGAGTTGGATATTGAAGAAATCAAGAAGTATTTCGCCTCAGTGATCGAAAATACTTCTGAAGATCATTTTGATCAAATCGTTTTACAAGCTGAACATCCTTTATTCAAGTATATTGCCGATGAAATAAAAAATTCCATGGTATTAATTGATGAAAGCCATCGTCATACATTTAATGATGAAGACGCTCAAATTTTGAAAGGATTAAAGGATCGCAATTCAATCCTGGCATTAACAGCAACACCAACTTCCAAATTGTATGATCTTTTCCCAGGGGAACCTTTGGATGATTTAAGTCTTGGAGCTGCAATTGAGTTAGGAACAATTCGTCCAATTCAACCAGAAGTAGCTTATTTAGCTGAGAAAGATTTAGTTACACAAGCTGTAGCCCATTACTTTGACGATTATTATCTCGAAGAAGGGATGAATGGTTATACTAATCCTGTTGAATTAAAAGAACAGATCAAGAAAGCACATATAGAGATTGAAGATAGTGTGGCTGAACAACAAGCCATTGAGCAAGCATTGGAATTAAACCGTATCCGTTGTCAACGCAATATGGGTTTTTCTGATGACAAAGCAACGCGTGAGAAATTAGCTGAAATCTATCAAAAAATTGCCCGTGGAGATGGAGCTACCATTGAACAATACCAAGCTCAAGTCGCTGAATTTAGAAGAAACTCTGAAATCAAAGCAAAACTACAGTTGGCTAAGAAATTTAATGGTGCAATTGAGAAAGAAACAATAGAAAAAGACGTCCCTGTGCGTGCAGTGGATTTGAAAAAAGATATCGATACGGAACAGCAAAAAGATATTCAAAGAACAATTAACAGCTATGCTCTTGCACTTGTCTTTAATGAAAAGCCTACCGATCTTGCTGAGAAGGACCGAACTCATAAATTGGAAGAATATTTGAAAGAGTGGGATCAGCATATTTCGAAATATAAGATAAAAAATGACGAGATACATGATCTATTTTTATCAAAGCTTAAAGAGTGTGAAGCAAAAGACAGAGTAAAATTAAATGAAGCGCTGACAAAGCTGGGAGCCCCCATTTCTAAATTGCCTGCTGAACAAAGAAACGCCATAGTCAAATTGATTTTGGATAGAGCAGAAGCAATGGTGGCGAACATCAAAGCGTCACAACCTATATCTGATATTGTGGCCAAGGCAACTCCAGTTAACTTGGAGGCATTAAAAGCAACCGAGAATTACGCCACTGCAATCGATATGAGTACGGATTCATCTATAATTGGTGAGCAACTTGCTCAAATTGAAGTAGGACTTAGGACGCATATTGTAGCCGATCAGGTCATTGCAACAGGAGTAAGTATTAGAGACATCCTGAATGTGCAAATTATAAATACTCATTCACCGGTGATTGAATCAGATATCAATGTGATTAATGGAATCCTTTCAGGACCTCAGGCAACGGGTCGTTGTGTCAGAAATAAAGATGTTTCAGCTCGTGCTCAGCAATACATTGATAACCAATATGAAGGTAAAGGTCTAATTCTCACGGTAGAAGAGATCATTCATCCTAAAGATTCGGCAGCAAAAACAAGAGCAGTTATGGAAAACAGAGAAAAACGGGCTCAAGCAGAAGAACAAGCCGCTATTCGCATACAAAGTGCAGTAAAAGGCTATCAAACCTCTAGACTGTTTCAACAATATAAACCGTTACCCCGTGATATTGAGAAACTGCAGGGCGACTTGAAGTTAGTCCAGGAACGATTAGATGATATAAAGAAGAGCCTGGAAACAGAAGGAACAATAAAAAACAAGCTTGAGGAGTTAGCTAAGGCTGAGAAGGAGTTATCGCTTATCCCAGGAGGAAAAGTGGGTCAAGCTCTTCCGCAGGAATTTGCTAGAAATCCATTTTTCTATCTCCAGTGGGTGAGAGAAACACTCTTGAGAGAGGTACTGGAAATAAAAGCAACCAATAGGGTAGACGTATTAAACGAAATACAAAAAAACCTAGAAGAAGTAGAAAAGGAAATAGAAGAACTAAAAGTTGAGGAAAATAAATTTGAAAAATTGTTCAAGGAAGGAACCTCTGCACTGAAAAAAATGCAAGAAACGAAAGAGCAGTTGGAAGAGAACCTTGGCATCACCCACCAAGAGATGACTCTGTAAATTAAGGATTAAATGTTCTTTTACTTCGTTTAAACCTCCGCCTCGGCGGAGGTTTTTTTATCTTCACAGGACTTACGAAAGAATCCACTATACTCATCCCACAAATATTCAAAATCGCTGTGTAAATGATTAATTCCTTATCATTATTGTCCTCTAGTATTTCTCACAAAGCGTAACAAGACATGATCAGTTCGTACAGCAGATTCCTGCAGCGCCTCCTTTGGGCTCAGAAGACCTGCAAACATCGCTTCTAAAACTTCGTCATTGATACCGCGAATCTGATTTTGTGGTCCAAAACCTTGTAACTGTTTTTCGTGTAACTCACCGGCTAAATCAGTACGTGCCATTAATAAAGCAGGATGGTTACTGCTTTGCAAAATATCAGCATAGCTCCCTTGTAAACCTATTGGAAGATAGCCTGTATGCCCATGCCAGCGCTTTTGTGTTTCAGGCTTTGCGATAAACGCAAAAAATTGAGCTATTCCCTTATATTGCTTCTTTGATTGCCCAGCTACTGCCCATAATGCAGCACCACCAGCCACATTAGCATGTCGTACCTGACTCACTGCGGTATCCAAAGGCATACTGGCTATCCCCAAATGGAAGGGTACTAAAGCGGATAAACTGTTATAAGCCCCAGAAGACTGGCTAAATAATGGACAAATACCACTGGTAAATAAAATGGTGGCATCATCGACTCTACCTGCATATCTAAAATAACGCAGTGAATGCCAACGCTTCAAACGTTCAAAATGGCTGACTAATTGTGGTGTTGCATAAACAGCACGTGCAGGATTCCCTTGAGTTAACGGTAATCCATGAATCGCCAAAAAAGATTCAAAAAGCACCCAACCTGGATAGGCTGTTGTATAAGTACAATCATAACCGGCTTTTTTTAACTTTTTTGCCAGCACTTCCATATCGGCCCAAGTGCGCGGAAAATTAGCCTGCGAATAACCTACTTTGGCAAGAATATCCAGATTGTAATACAAAGTTGCAACAGAGAGATTAAAAGGTAAAGCCATCAATTGCCCATCTTTACTATAAAACTCACGGACGGATGGAATAAAATCCTCTTTGGGCAAGCTCATTCCTTGTTCATACATCAGCTCGTCTACCGGTTTGATTACCCCTTTAGGTGACTCCATTATGGCCGTGCCAACTTCAAAAACCTGTACAATTGCAGGCGGATGATGTGCTCTAAATGCAGCAGCAAAACTCGTTAATGTCTCTACATAATTTCCCTTATAAACGGGTTTAATAAAGTATTCACTTTGACTTTGATTAAAGTCATCTGCAAGTAATCTAACCTCATCCCCCAAATGCCCAGCCATCCCATGCCAAAATATCAACTCAACCCGTTTTGCCTGAACAGAGAAGGTAGAAAAGATAATGAATAAAAAAAGAAATAATTTTTTCATGCTAGTAAGTCAGGATAATCACTAAAAACTGCATCAACACCCCAGCCAAATAATTTATTAGCCAAACGCCGGCGATTCACTGTATAAGCACATAGAATATAACCTGCAGCTTTAATTGCTTTTGCACGCTCTTCTGTTAGCACTCTGCGATTAAAATGAATTGAAAAACATTGCAATTGTTTTGCTTTTTGCAACCATTGCTCATCCCATGTGTGCAGTAGCAACCCCAAGGGCATTTCTGGTGCAATACTTCGACATAACACTAGAGCATCCCAGGAAAAACTGGACACTAAAGGTAAGTCTTTTCCCTGTGGCCAATAACGTTGAATGTGACTCATCACCGCTACAGCAGTTTGTTCTTCTGCACCTGGATACGGTTTGATTTCTACATTTGCCTGTACGCCTGAAAAAGACAACCATTTCAAGACTTCTTTAAAATGAGGAATATGCTCGCCTTTAAATTGCCGTGAAAACCATGAGCCAGCATCCAGAGATTGTAAATAACTGGCTTCAACCAAACCAACATCTCCACGTCCATTGGTCGTTCTCTTTAAACTGTCGTCATGAATGACAAAAGGCTCACCATCGGCACTGCACATTACATCAAATTCTATGAAACGACATCCTAAAGTCAAAGCTTTTTCAAATGAAGCCAAAGTATTCTCTGGAGCATAAGCCGAAGCTCCTCGATGCCCAATAATTTTTTCAACAACCAACAAATTAATTCCCCTTTTTATAAAGATAATATTAAGAATAGATTCCCGCCTTCGCGGGAATGACAACAATCTCTAACGTCTGCTCGGCAATAACAAAATCCCTAACGTTGCCCAGGAATAACAAAATCCCTAATGTCTGCCCGGGAATAACAAAATTCTTAATGTCTCCGAAATAACAAAAA